>JBAJNJ010000012.1:0-182120 GCA_036881925.1 Desulfobacter sp. | reverse complement strand
TGGTGTGTCAAACCGCTGATACGTCATGCCGTCTTTTTTGGCCTGGCGTTTGTTCCGGATTTTGACGGGTACGTCTAAGGAAGTGTCGTAAGAGAACTTTTTAAAAACAGGATAATCCTTTTTGGCTACGAACTCCGTATACAGGGGATATACGTGGATATCATAACCGGGGAACAATTGACGTGTGTCGTGCATCATACTCTTCGTTTCTGATATGGCACTTATACAAGCGGGTGCCATGTCGTCTGCTTCGCAGACTCCTGAGTGTGCTACTTGCTGCATGGGGGATTCTCTCCAGAATGATGGACCGTTTCGGCACTCACGTCATATCCGGCCCGGCCGCTCGGGGCATAGCCCCGGACGTCCGCACAGGATCTGACGGCAGCGCCTACGTGGGTGAGCATTGTGGCGGGCAGCGCCCGGCAACCTGTCTTGCCGGAGTGACCTGTGACGGGTGTTTTTGTCGCTTCGCTCTGGTTGGCAAAGAGGGATTTGGGCAGGGCCTGGCCGGCGACCCAGGAAAGACCGGCAGCGAGATCCGGGCCAGGCGTCCGCCAAGGTGGTTGATCCAGGCGGTTTCGGGACATGCGTTTGACAGGGTGCCAAGATCCGGGCAGGGTGTTACGCTTCGCTACAGTCGCAGGATCAACACCTGGGCATGGCGTAACGCACGTGCGCCTCAAGCACGTTAAAGGCATGGCTATACAGTGTCGGGGCATGGGCATGTCCTAACCGTCTATTTGGGGTTGTTTTGCCGGGGTTGTTTTTCCCGCAGGTATTGGGCATAGCAGCGGTTTTGATAGGTGTTGTATGAGATCCTGCCGCGCATATAGTCGACTTCATCCGGGGTCAGGGCCTTCTCACCGTGTTGCCTTGCGATCTGGAACAGATGGTTTTTTAGCTCTCTTTGGTTCATCGGGTGGCCTCCATGAGTATAAGGATGATCAGGAAGTGACCTGGGTATGCAGCGTAAAAGAAATATTTTCTGACCAGCTGGCCGGGGAATAAAAGCCGGGGCGGGTTGAAGTACATCAGGAACACGGACAGCGGCCCAAACAGCACGTAATGGGAGCCGCTTATAATCCAGATAATAAGAAAGAACCCGGCCATTGCTGCCGTAAGATACACCGGCCTTTTTTCCAGGAAGTAGACGGCAAAAACAATGAAAATATACAGAGACACCACATTGGTGAGGATGAGCAGGACGGACACAGGGCTTTGGGGCCGTGATTTTCGTAGAGTACCAGGACGATAAGGCCGAACAACAGGGTATACAGATCATTGAGCCGGTGCAAATGGGGAAACAGCAGATTAAACATGGGTTGGGTGATACAGGCACAGGTCACAAGGGATATGATATAGATCTGGAGGTCTTTGGTGTATTTGAGGCCCTTGCAGATACCATAGGCAAACAAGGGGAATGACAAGGCACCAATAGAGCGCATGAACAATTCATGTTGAGGAAAGAAAAAGATACAGGCGTGGTCTGTGATCATGGCGGCAAAGGCGATGAGCTTAATCATTTTTTCCGCCAAGGTACATGATGTGGTTAATTAGCTTGTACACATAAATGGAGAAGGCCACGGTCACAATGGGGATACCGATATAGGTGACGATATCGGCAACAAACAGGGTCAGGTCAAAGCCTTGGGGCAGTGATATCATGGCTTAAATCCTCAAGGATAACCCAATGGCCAAAGCGTTGCAGGATAAGGCCCCGATGATCAGGGATACGATTTTGGATGCAGCCCCGGTGGTGTCGGTGACTTGGATGTAATGGACCTGGCCGGGATCTGTGTCATGGTCGGATACTTCCACGCTGGTGCGCTCATAATAGGCGTTTTTGATAAGGTCGATTTGATGGGCGTCCGAGGTGTGAAAGGTATGATCAGCCACATTGAAATACACGGTTGATGCTTCCACCCGGTAAAGATCAATGGGGCCGGATTTTGTCACGGCGGCATGAAGGTCCGGGTATGAGAGCAATACAAACAGGATGGCAAAAATAGAATTGAACCGGGAAGACCCGGCACTGAGGGCGGACAGGATGGCCCGGATAATAATGCCCAAAAGAAGGGAGATGACGACCAGACCAAAGCCGCTGGAAAATGCTTGTAGATCAATCATGGGTAATCCTTTTTGAACCGGTTTGTGTATTCGTCATGGTCGCCCTGGGATTCACGGTCTTCTTTCAATAATGGGGCGCGCCAATCATCTTTATTGGGTTTGTGTCGTTCAAAGGTGGATTTCGCGCTTTTTGCCTCTGCACTCATGTTCAAGATTTCTTTGACCTTGAAGAATGCGAACAGGGTAAAAATGATAGAGAGTATGCCCAGGAGCATGACGGATATATCATTGGCAATAAAGCTGTTCAGGCTGGCGGTAATGCTGTCAAATAAAAGGGCGACAAGATCGGTTTCCATATTGCACCTTTGTTATGGTCTTTTTATCCGGTATTAACTTGATTTTCACATCAAAGGATGATTATCTCCGATTGAATTTATTCAATCATTATCTAAAACTTTCAAAAAAGCAGGCCATATGCACATCAAATTAAATGATTTCAAAACAGGCTGGTATTCTCTGGAAATGGGACTCAGGGAGAAGGACATAGATGAATTAATAAACGCTCTCACCGAGTTAAAGAGAAGAAAAAGCCATATCCAAATAGTATGCTCAGGGGAATCTCCTGCTATAGAAAACTTTGAAATCTATTGGGCTGATGAAGCTGAAAAAACGAATTCCATATTTACTGGTTTTCCAATTGAACCGACAAAATAAGTTGAACATTTTACACATCATTGCTTCCTCTTAATGCCTCTATTCAAAATCAAGTTTATGCCCTGTTAAGTTGACCAAGGGGAACCGGAAGAACCGGCTCCCCCTGGGTTGGGGATTAGCCCCTGGACATTGTTTTCTTAATGTAGCGGTATGCCAGGAATCCCAGGTTGATGGTGACAAAGGTGGTCAGGATGGCAAGCACCTTGCCGTTGATGGTAGAAATGTCAAAGGCGGTCCACAGGTCTTCAATGGACGGCGAAGCAAAGGCCGAACCCATAAGGCCGACAAACATTGCGGTGAAAAGGGTTGAAATCAGGGTTTGGGTTTTGGTGATGAATCTCATAATAACTCTCCTTTAAAAAAAATTAACGGGTAAAGGCCCTGGCGATCATTGCAAGCCCCACAATGATCAACAATATGGTGATGATGCCCGTGGCCGTGGTGTTGACGTCGGCGCGGATACCATCAAACATGGTTGAAGATATGAGGCTGTCATACTCAACAGTTGCCAAGGCCGGAACAGTGATTCCAAAGGGAACCACGGATACAAGACCGATGATCAGACGTTTAACTGAAAACATACCGGATCACCTCACTGTTGATTAATATGGAAACCGAAAACGAACGGGTTTCCTGATTATCAAGACCCATCTTTAACCAAGATAAAGAGGATCTTGATACGCTGCCTTTGTTGTATTTTAAGCCCCCGATCAGGGTGGTTTCCCCGGCCCGGAATACGATCTGGTTATCTATCTTTCTGAGTGACACCTGGGGCTGTTGGGTAATGTTGGGTGGGGTGCCGACTTCCAAAAAATCAATCAGGCTTTGAATCCTGGCAGAAAACTGGGTGGAAATGATATTGCCGGATACGGAGGGTTTGAGTTTGAGGATAAGGCCGGAGGATACCGTGTCGAACTCATAGCCCTGGGCCACATTATCTGTGGCGCCGTCCAGGGCGGCAACAGTAACGTTTTTCACATAGGGGATTTTCTCGGATACATCGAGTTCTGCCGTGGACCCGTTCATCACAGAAATCCGGGCGGATTGGAGTACGGAGAATTCTTTGAGCAGATCCTGGGACTGTACAACAGACCGCAGAGAAAGGTATCCGGCTCCGAGATTTAGGGTGAAGGCGTCGTCAGATCCGGTTACAGAGATTGATATGGGATCTTTGTAAACATCGGACAGGCTGGCCGCAATCTTTGACCAGTCAATACCGTGTTTATATGTGTGGGTGTCTTCGGCTTCCAGGATCATGATGTCGAATACCACCAGGGTGAGATAGGGATTGTCTTTAAAATAATCGTAGATGGTCAGGTAGGTGTAATAATCTGTGGTAAAAACAATCCTGGAGGACAACTCATCATAAAAGGATTCTTGGACCCCGAAGGAGGCCAGCAGCTTGATTAAATTTTCCTGGGTGCCGGGCATCAGTACTTTAACGTATGCCGGGGAGGTCTTGCGGACGATGAGCACCCCGGACTTGTATTTAAAAAACAGGCCGTGGCTGATCTGGAGGGATTGAAGTAAAGTTCTGAGGGTGCCCTGGTAGGATGGCATAGACACGGTTTGCAGCCGGGGTTCTTCTTTTTGGGCGTTGATAAAAGGAACATCAGGTTGAGGAGTGGGATCTGCCTGGGCCACATGGCAACCAATATCGGCAACAATGTTAACGCCTTGGTCAATCAGAATTTGGAAGAAATCGCAAAGGGGTACGGGTGCGGTAAGGTTAATGGATACCTTGATGGTGTCCGGGATCTGGTCAAGGTCATCGTCAAACTTGATAAAATCCTTGATGGTGATGTTTCTGATAGTGGCGGTGTTGCGGTGGAGATCCAGGGGTTTATGCTCTGCGTATTTGGGCACCTGGAGGGCGTGGTTGGAGCAGCCAACGCAAAAAAAGAAAACGAATATGATGTGTATATTTCTCATGGTATCAGAAGGATCTCCCCGGTTTTGGATTTCATGATTTTTTTGGCGTTGACGATGCCCATAAGGGTGTAGTCTTTGAGAGGGTTGACCGGCATGGAGTCTGCGGAATGGAATGCTGCCGTTTGGGGCTCTGTAACCAATTCATTGGGCTGGAGTTCTGCGGAAGCATCGGCAATGGCCTGGGTGCCGAACAGATCCCCGGACAACAAGGAGGACTGACTCAAGAAATACACGAACAGGCAGATGACCAGGGGCAAGGCATAGAATATGGGATGCTTGAGAATATTGGCAGGTTTTTCTATACCGATTTCTTTGGTGCCGTCCGTAAAGTAACTTTTGTAGCACATGAATATTTTTTGATCGTAAGAACAGGTCTTTTTACCGACCAGATCCAGGGAAGGGCCGTAATAGCAGAACCGGATATACTTTTTGGAGAGCAGGTTCCCGAACATATTGAGCTTTTTATACCGGTAGGTGAACTCAACCAGGGAACGGACCGAGCTTTCTATACGTTCGACATTTTGGGTGATGAGAACCACGTCAATGCCAAGGTGCCGGTGTTCACTGGCCCATTTACCAAACTCCCTATTGGTTTTGGTCTGCCAGTCCCTGGAGTTGAAAAAGTTCTGTGCTTCATCAATGATGATCAAATCGCCGGGTTCGGCATACTTCCAGAATTCTGATACCTGGGTATCGTCAAGGAACCGGAGCAAATCTTTGATTTGGGCGTCGTCAAAATCCATGTGGTGTTTGATGATCTCTTGTTTATCCTCGTTTTCCAGGCCGGAAATATTGGTGACGACGCGACGGCCCCGGCCAAGGTTGGCTAAGAGCTTGCGCATGGCATCATAGGTTTTACCGGCACCTGGGAGGCCTTCAAAACAGGAGATCATTTTCTTTGATCCCCTTGGGCATGGGACATGGGCATGTAAGAATCGATCAAGGCGATTTTAATCTTTCTGGCATGGGCATCAAAGCAGAGCCAGTTACAATAATTATCATTGTAGGCCTTGTGGTGGATGATGCGGCCGCAATGAAAACAGCGTTTGGATTCGAATAATTCAAGCTGGATTTGAGGCATGATGATCTCCTATGAGTTGAATTTCGGATTTCTCGGTTTGGGTCAGTTGAGCCAATGAGAGAATGACCCAATCCGCCATAAGCCCATGGGTAGGGCCTTGCAGGACATGAACGATTTTCCGGTAGATACTGATCCCGGTGTAGATGAGTGGGGAACCATAGGCCACTTCGCATGCCGAGTATTTGGTTTCGTTGAGTTCGAGAATGTCCCCGACTTTATAGTCACGGTCGTACCGGCGAAGTTCATATTGCTTGATATTCTGCGCCACTTCTTTGAGGCGGTCCGAATCGATTTTCAGTAAGTGGATGGTCATGGTTATATCCTTGTGAATGCGGCGGGTATGATGTTGAGGGTAAGGCGGATCAAAAGGGCAGCGGCCAGCATGGTCAGGCATTGGGCAAAGTTGATCTTATAAAGGATATAGACGATCTGGTCCGGGAGAAGACCCCAGTTGGCAAAGCCTTGAAGCGCTGTGACCTGGGCATAGTCAATGGTGTCGATGATGGTTTCTATGGTGGTGAAGAACAGATCAATGAGCAGATAGAACAGTTCTGCAAGCAGGTACAGGATACCGGACAAGACCCACTTGAATACATCTATGATCATTTCAAAGAAGTTGACGCAGAAATCTATGATTTTATGAATCATGGGTTAAGCCTTTTTGAGTATCAGGATTTTGACGCAGGCATAGCTGGTGATTAATAAAATAACGGATCGTAAGATCTGCCAGATGGCATCGTACTCTGAAAAATCAATGTTCACGGATTGGTTGGAACTTGATCCCCACTTACCGATACTAACGGTTTGAATGGATGCGCCGGACCCGGAAGGCCCTGAAAAGATCTCAAAGGGCAGGCTGAACAAATCCGAGCTTTTGATATTGGTCAAGAATTCTTCATACCGGGTGATGTATTTGAGTTGGATTTCGGTCAGAGCTGTGGATTCATCTAAAGCCGGAATATTATCGGTAATGCTGGTGTCAATGCCCTGGGAGGAATCAATCAAGCTGTTGTCTACAGCCTCGCCGATCTCTTCAGCCGTGGGGGTTTTAACCATCACGGTGCCCCCGGTGGTTTTTACGGTGGCGTCAACGCTGTATTTTTTTGCATTGAGCTTTGCCAGGTAATCGTTGTTGATCCTCAGGTATTTGGCAATGGCATCAAGGTTTTTATTGGTTGCATCGGTGTTGCTGACGATCTTTTTACGCAGGTTGGTGTCTGTGTCTGTGTCGTCGGGTTCAAAGGTGGGAATGGGATTAATATCAGGGGTGGGGGCGACAATCTGGTTTTCCTGCTGTTGTTTCCAGTCTGCCAAAGGATCGTAGCTGCCGGGAATATAGGTACTGTCCGGTTCAATCTCCATGTTGCCACCGCCCAGGGGGGTAAGGTTGAGATCCCCGTTAAAGTTGCCAAGTTGGGCAGCCAGGTCCGCACCGGTAACATAGCTGATATTGCCCTCAACGCTTTCAATGGTGTATCCGCTGGGGTCATCAGGAACGGTGCCGACCATCCATTTGTTGCCGCCTGAATCCGTGATAACACAAGACACGATTTCTTTGGTGGTGGAATCGTACATCACCGAGGTAATGGCGGCATTGTATGGATCGTCAGATCCCGGGTTCAGGTCCAGGTTATCCGGGATGCCGTCGTTGTCTGCGTCCCTGTTCCAGATCTCCCCCACAACGTAAATGTGGTATTTGCCGTCATATGTATAATAGGCATAATCAATGGCATAATTACCACTTGGAGAACCGCCGTTGATGCATGCCCCGGCACCGATAACATTGAGTTGGCTTCGGCCTGTGAATCCATACGGCACACCCCCGGAGATGGCAGCGTCTCTTGCGGATTCTGCGGCATCCATTGTGGGGTAAATGCCTTCAATAACAAATGCAGAGGCAAGTTTACCGGAAAGGCAGGCCTGGTCAAACTCCACGCAATGGGCAAGGGCAGGGAGCAGAGACAGGGCGATCACCCAGAAAAAGAATATAAGGGATATGGCGATTTGGCGGTTATGCATGGCAATAAAGTGGTGGGAAAGGCATATTACATGGGAATATGCCTTTCTGGCACCATCCTCCGGTTACAGGATGTCCATAAGGGTGACGGCCTGGCCGGATGCATTACCGTTTGACCAGTGGTTGATCCGGCACAGCAGTTTGACTGAGATGTTGTCTTTGTGCTTGCGGCCAAGGTCAAGGTCTTTGATTTTGACGATATCCACGTCGCCGTTATTGACCTGCATCACGTTCAGCAGCTGGTGGGGTTTAAACTCCTGGTTGCCTTCGGGTTGTCTGAGTTTGGTGGTGACGAGGGTGCCTTCGATGGTTGCGATCATGATAGATGGTCTCCTTTGAATATAGGTGTTGATGATGCGCTATAATACCGCGCAGGGGTAACAGAGTGTGTTTCAAACGCTTGAATAAAAAAAATGATGGTGATAGAGTCGTTCATGGATTGATAACCTTTTCACACGGGGTATTTTTCCACTAAAGGTCGGTAGTTGTAGCTACCGGCCTTTTTACCAACCTTACTTGGCTTGCAATGGATCTATAAAATAAGTAAGGTCTAATGACTTACGAACCTTTTTATACATTTATAATGTGATTGTCAAGGATATTAACACATAAAAAATGATAAATGATCAAGAAGCCATTCTCGATTTTGAAAAAATTTTGTCAAGAATTAAGATCGTTTTAGGTGTCGAGAAAGATAAAGACGTAGCAATGGCAATAAATATGAAGCCCAATGCTTTTTACAATAGAAAAAAATCTGGATCACTTCCTTTGTCAGAATTTGTGTGTTTGGCTATTAAGCATGATGTCTGCATGGATTGGTTAATTTTAGGCATTGGGCCAAAATATAGCCCTAAAATCAAAGATACAAATCTTCTCAACCGTTTTAAAGATCCTGATAAAGGGTTTCAAAACAATGAGCGTCTTCTCGGAATAGAAGGGGGCAGCAAAGAACTTTACGAGAAGGTAAGCGATTATCTTAAAGCCACCCATGAGGCGGTTAAAATTATGCAGAAAGGAGAAGAGAGAAAATAAGTTGAAAATAAAAATTTTCTTAAATTTCAAATAATCTCTATCAAAAGTCGGACATTGGAGAGCATTAAATGACTGCTCTCGATAAAAAACATTGAAAGTTATTTCATCTAAAAAATCTAAAATTCAGATTGTCATGTTCCAAAATTCAAAAGGAGAAAATAGTCATGAGCTATATTGAAAAAAATCTTATGAATGGTGAGAATATTGTTTACCGCACAAAATTGCACTGGATCGCCTTTATTTGGCCTGTGATTTGGATTTTCTTTGCAATAATTTTTTATAGTAGTGGGAGTGACGTTGCTCCAATAGGCACTCTGTTTATATTGATCGCAATACTCACAGGAATTCCTGCGCTTATTAATTTTATAACATCAGAATTCGGAATAACGAACAAAAGGGTTATTGTAAAAGTTGGTTTCATCCGCAGAAATTCAGTTGAGGTGTTGCTTAATAAAGTAGAAGGTATTCAAGTCATTCAGGGCATTTTGGGCAGAATTCTAGGCTTTGGCTCAATCATAGTCAGTGGCACGGGAGGCACCAAAGATCCATTTCATAAAATTGATGCCCCTCTTGAGTTCAGAAAGAAAATACAAGAGCAAATCTCCACAGTACAAGATTTTAAATAAACTTTTTATCGAAGGAGCTATCACATGCGCAAACTCATTCTTCTGACTATCATGATTCTAACCCTTACCATTCCGTCTGGTGCATACGCAGGCCAAGGACAGGCATTCATGCCGGGAATGATGGCGTACAACTATAGCCCCACCATTTACAAATGGAGACTTAGCGAAGGCCTACTCCACAACATCACGGACCACACCCTGTCTGGTGAGATCGTGGTCTTTGGGATGAGTGGAAACATTGTCCATGATGACAATAGTCCGTCTACTGGGGACATCAAGGGAGGAGGGTTTGCCACCTACTCCGAAAGCACAGGTACTGGATCATATACCATCAACTTCACCATCGCTCCTCGCGCCACAGCATGGTTTGGTGTTTTCATGGACAACACGCCAGACGTTGATTTCATGGGACATGCCGTCATTCGCTGGAAAAATCTCGAAGGAGATGATGATGCATACGGGCTTATTGCGACGGGCATCAACAATTTCACGAACAAGTATGAGGCCTCCAAGCCGATGGCATTCGAACGCGGCATCACCATCAATGGAGGCATGCCTTTCTAGTTCAAATCGTTTCGCGCTGGCTAAGGCCCCTGCGTATGGCAGGGGTCTTTTTCGTATAAAGCAATTTCCGATTCGACCGATAGAGCAATTGAACATCAAGAAAAATAAAGAATCATGAAGATCGAATCGCTGAGCACATATGCCGTAAATCCCAATCAGGGGTTCAAGACCGCTTCTTTCCGGGCGGACGGAGATAATCATGATTTATCGTGAAAATCAAGAATACTGCTTTGTGTGATTAACTTTCTGAATTTTACCAAATGTTGACCGACGACATGTTAACAGGCTAATAATAAAAAAGAAAAGGGGTGATGCCCCGGGTTCAAATCCCGCGGCACCCTACTTTATGAAATTATTAATAAGCATTTCAATATATTTAGACCTGTTCATTTTTTCGTTTGGTTCGTAATCCTCTTCAATAGCCTTATCCAATTTTCTGATAGCGTCAGGTGACAAGCCAATTGACACTATTTTCTTTTTCTTAGCCGGATCTATAGATTTACGGCCAGATCCTAACCGAGGACCACCGCGGCCAGTTTGACGGGGGTCTAATGTGTCTTTTTCTTCACTACGAATCAATTCGAATTCACCATTAGCAAGTAGCTCTTGCAAATCCGCCCATTTAATAGGCTTATTTTTTATCTTGATTACATTGTTCGGAAATCTCATTACCTTATAGATAATTTTATCTTTTGTTTGGATTTTCGTACCATCAACAATAATTGATTTTAACTCTTCAATTGATTTAACCATGTGATCACCTTTTTTATGACGTTTTGATTTAATTAGTAATATTTTCAAAAAAGCTTGTCAATTGAAAAACTTATTAAGAAAACCATTTTTTTTAGAACTTTCGAATACTATGGCATGGGGCAAAAACAATGGCTCTTAAAACGCAAATTTAGGCCCGTATTCGTGCTTTTTGTGTGGGAATTTTGTGTGGGACTTTGAACTGAAAACCAGTCATATGAAAGGCCACTTAGAATGAAAGACACTTAAATATAAGGCATTATGACATTTCAGATTATATCTCATGTGCTTTGGGAGCAGGATGTCGGAAGTTCAAATCTCTCCGCCCCGACCAATTTCCAGCGATTCAGCTTTTATTTTGGGTAACTGATTTGGGTAACTTTGCCAAAATTTTTGCTTTCCTGTTACTCATTACGCCCGCATTCGCCGGTCAACATCAGGTGGTTAAAGTAGTTGACGGTGACACCATTGATGTAATTTATGAAGGCAAAGTTGAGCGGGTCCGATTCATTTGTGTTGATACCCCTGAATCCGTCCACCCGATTAAATCAAAAAATACCCAAATGGGTCGGGATGCTTCCGAGTACACCAAGCAGCGCCTTTCTGGCAAAAAAGTTGACCTTGAATTCGAAGCTAAAAAACGCGGATGGCGTGAACGGTTGTTGGCTTATGTTATTGTACCCGTCAGTTCAACAGCTAGAGGCGCCAGTTTACACATTATAATCTTTTTTGTCAGAGAGGAGTATATGTATAATCTGGACTGTATAACATAACAAATAACCGGCTCGTCCGATTCATTTGAAATGTTGGAAAGATCTTGCTTGGTACGACCCTATCTTCCATTCAATCTCGCACGCACACTCGAATTCTCAGTGATATTTTTTAGTATCGAGCCGGAGGCCATTTTTGACAGACGGAATAAATTGGAAATAGGCAAATAATTCCCACTTTCTGTTCCGCCGTTGAACACCTCATAATATACCTCCCCCATTAATTATTTGTTATTTCAGAATATTATGCTTTGGGTGTGTTATTTGCATAAAATTATCAAAGGTAAGAGATTCAATTAAAATATCATTTTAAGGAGGCTCTTCATGACGCTAAGTAGGCTTTTTACCGGCCAAACCCCACACCCTTCCGTATCAATTCATGGGAATTCGCAAAGCCCGAACCGTGCTGTGAATGGCGAAGTCAAATCGACATCTGTTCCGTTTGACAGTATACTGAATAAAACAACTTCGGATTCAGCAGGGGAAAAGGTGCTTTCCGGTAAGGATATTGAATTGATCAAAGAGGTCGGTTTTCATCAATACCAGTTGATAATGAATGCTATTACTCATATTGAAACCGCTCTGGAAGAAGCAAGGGAGGATTTTCGTGAATCCAAAGACGAACTCAAATTTACCGAATCCATTTTTGAAGGAGAATATCCCCGGTCTGTTGCCGAAGCTTACAGAATGTTGAATGATGTGCTGAAGCAGGTCCCCACGAAACTATATGAGGACTTTAGGGATACAGTGCTTCAGTATCTGGAAGCGGGAAAGCAAGCCGACGATCTCCAAGAAGAAAGGCAAACCGACAATAGAAATTTAAAGGAAAAAATGGCTCATTTCAATGGTCATTTCCGGAAAATATAATATTCTGCATTCCAAGTTAAATGGTGGCTGAAGGCACCGGGGATCTTGACCATCCCCGGTGTTCAATTTGTAATAAGAATAAAAATATTATTTCATAAAAAAATATCAAAATATTAAGGTGTTACAAATAGGGCTGTAATTGTTTTTGGTTGCGGATTCTGGTTGCGACTTTCACTTTTAGATGGCGCTTTTCGAAAAGATGCCACTTATCGAATCCATGGCAGCCTCTATTTGACCGTCTAATGAATGCAAACAAATCTCTGTGGTTCTATGCTCGGAGTGGTTCAAGACCTTTTGAATGGTCTGCTTTGGGATTTCCGTTTAACAAGGAGGCCATAAATAATATGAAACCCGAATTGTGGTTCAACACCCGCCCTTTTACAAAGGCCTTTCATAAAATCTGAAGAATGTTTACACCGGGGTCCGGCTTTCTCATTGTAAACCAGTGGTCTTGCTTTCGATTCCACCACATCTCCCAAAGGGTGCGATAATAGTTTATCATTCCACAAGCCATTGCACATGCTTAAATTGACTTTAACATGCATTTTTTATACATATTCACCCGATTAAGATCTTAAAAAAGGATTTAAAAATGTTAAAAAATTTGTTTGCCAAGTTGGGGGTGGGATCGACCTCTGTGGATGCTGTCCTGATGACAGATCACTTTTGCCCGGGTGGGACTGTTGAAGGGGTCATAAAAATAGACGGCGGCGAAGTGGAACAGAACATTTCAGCCATCACCCTGAAACTGGTGACCGTTGCCAAATCAGAAGGAGAAGACGTAGATCTGAACCTTAACCACGCCATTGCCGAATACAGGATTGCCGAAGCGTTTACCGTAAAACCCGGCGATAAGCTGGAACGGCCGTTTTCTTTTCAGCTCCATCCGGAAACCCCTGTAACGATTTTGGACGTTGCCAACAACCGTTGTAAGGTCTGGCTGGAAACAGCTCTGGATATTGACATGGCAATGGATCCCACAGACCGGGATTATCTGAACATTCATCCCAGCCCCGTGGTCAGCAAATTTATCGATGCCATGGAAAAAAACGGATTCAAAATGATCAAGGCAGATGTTGAGAAGGGATTTCTCCGGGGAGACGGGTTTGAGTCCAGGTCCGGATGTTACCAGGAAATAGAATTCAAACCTTCCGGATTTGGGTTCAGCCGCATCAGGGAAGTGGAACTGTCATTTATCATGGATATAGACCACACACACGTACTAATAGAGCTGGACCGTGCATTTTCCGGAGACGGCTACATAAGCTTAACAGTACCGAGCAATGCCGATCATGACAAAATCGAGTCAGACCTGAAAGCGATTTTGGGATAGTTCTCTCCAAAGCAAATGAAAAATATGCCATGCCGAATTCCTGAAAAAAAGGAGTCCGGCATGGGACCCTGAATCCGGTGTATGCGATAGGCTGCCATGGATTGTTGCGCAAAAAAAGCCTTGTGGACGACCCTGCCCACCCAATAGGCATCACAGAAAAGGCAGTTGGACAATATTTCCAACTGGAAAAAAGGTTACGAAATAACCACCGTCCTTGCCTTTAACCCATTCCAAAGTCCGGCATGAACTCCCAATTCCATTTGTCGTTTGCAAAATTCGTACACATGCCCTATAACAGGGAGTATTGGTCCTGTGGTTTACCTTGACCCTCAATCGGACTAAAAACAGACATTGCCATGGTTTTTTTTACATCCATTTTAATTGTTGCTATTCTTTACTATCTGCAAGCGGACGGGTTGATTTATGTGACCATCATCGCGCTTGTGGCGGAGTTGATTAATATCTTCCTGACCCACACCCTGACAAAATCCGTTGAAGAAAAAATGAAAGCCCGCCACAGGCAGGCTATTCAAGGATATTTAAAACGGATTAAATCCAACAAAAAAACCATAAAGGAGTTAGAGGGACTTCAGGAAGATGCGGCAAGTAAGATCTATAAAGCCAATACCAAAATCAAGGAACTGGAAAAACAGATACAGGATCTGTCCGGAGAGGCACCGGAGCCGACAGTTGAAGAGCCAACTCCTCCCAAACCGGATGAAAAGAAACCCACACCCAAAGATGCGGCGTCCATCCCCCCGAAACCGCCTGCAGACATGAGAGATCATCTGCCGGACGGCTCAAACAGGAAACCTCCCCCGGTATAGTCTTCGCAACACCTCTTTTAATAGTTAATAATTTTACTTGGTATTAAAGACTTTTATTCTGACAATCTGGCCGGATTTATTCATATAGGCCACGCCCTTGGCGAGGGGAATTCTGGATTCTGAATCTATGATATCTATTTGCTTTTCATAAAGGACTGTAGAAGAAACCTTTTGTTCAGATGCTTTTGTATTGTTTGTTTTGGCTTTGGCCGAACTCTGCCTGGCGATGGCCTTTTTTCTTTTGGCGTTTTCTTCGGAAATATTTTTCCGGACTTCATGCCGCTCAGCAACAAGTTCGGATAATCCGGAATATTGATCTGTATCATTTTCGCAACCTGCCAGCGCGATTGCCCCGGCCAGTACGATGATTGAAAAAAAAACCGATCGCATTATAAACGCAGTGGACTACTCCACCCCTTCAACAGTAAAGCGGCGGTTGAGGCGCATTGTGGTGAACAGTCCGAAAATATCTTTTGTGACATTGATAACTTTCAGCTTACGGCCGGCCTGATTCAAGGTGTTATGTGCGGCAATAATCACACCGATACCTACCGAATCAACCATCTCGACCTGGTCCAGGTCAATGACGACAGTGCCCTGGGAAGAGTTAATGGCAGACAGAAGTTCTCCTTTAAATGCTTCAGCCATGGATGCGACAACATCAATACCCGGTTTGATAATGGTCTGGTCCCCATCATTTACTATTTCGCTCATTTTTTTCTCCTGTGTTTGATAGTATTTGTTGAAAAGGAACTTGCAATCATACTAACTTAAAAACTCTTTTTGTTCAAATAATAATTTCCCTTTGATAATAAAGGATGGCGGCGCTTGGAAATTGCGCTTGAATTATTCATGTAAAACGCGTATATATTATCCTTCCGGCTGTACAGGTCGGACGGATAATTCTGATCGGTCGCCTCGTAATAGAAGGCCATGAACCTCGTCAGGTCCGGAAGGAAGCAGCGATAAGTGATCCCTTCTGTGTCGTGGATCGATCCCGGTTATGCAATTATCCGTCCGATCTGTACAGCCGGTTTTTTTCTTTCACAACTCCCTCTTTTTTATATCTTGACATGCTTTCAAACAGACTTATTTTTCAGCCATAATTTATGATTTTTAATAACTAAACTCTGTAATTGTCAGGGATTTTGGAGCAAAACAAATTGGTACTCAAAGAGATAAAAAAGGGAAAAGAGAAAAAAGCATCCTCTTCCTCCAAAAAGGCCGGAAAGGCAAAAGAGCAAAAAAATTCCGATAAAGGAAACAACAAGGAAAAAGACAAGGGGCTTCAAGAGTTAGAAGAGCAGTTGACCGCCGAAAAAGAAAAGGTCTTACGGCTCTCTGCGGAATTTGAAAACTATAAAAAGCGCAAACAGAGAGAAATCGACGATTTCAAGAAATTTGCCAACGAAATGGTTTTCAAACAGCTGCTTACAGTGGTGGACAACCTGGAGCGGGCGATTACTTCTGCAGAGGAAAACGCCGACGATGGCATTCTTCTTGAAGGTGTCAAACTGACCCACAAGGAAATCATCAAGCTCCTTGAAAGTTTTAACGTGACGGTGGTGGCGCCGGAAAACCAACCCTTTGACCCGAATTTCCACCAGGCCGTGACCCAGGAAGAGACCGACGAGGTTCCCGATAATACAGTCACCTCTGTATTACAGAAAGGCTATCTCCTCCATGACAGGCTCATCAGACCAGCCATGGTTGTTGTTTCAAAAAGAGTTGAGAAAGACACTGAAAAAAACGAAGAAAATTAAAGATATCTTGGAGGCTATGTTATGGGTAAAATTATTGGAATTGACTTAGGAACAACCAACTCCTGCGTTGCGGTCATGGAAACCGGCGGAGAAGCGAAAATTATCACCAATGCCGAAGGCGGCAGAACCACCCCGTCTATTGTGGCACTGACTGAAAGCAATGAGCGGATCGTGGGCCAGACAGCCAAACGCCAGGCCGTAACCAATCCGGAAAACACCGTATTCGGTGTAAAACGGCTTATCGGAAGAAAATTCAGCTCAAAAGAGGTTCAGGCCGACATCCCTATCCTTCCTTATGAAATACAGGCAGCAAGCAACGGGGATACCCGTATCAGCCTTCGTGGAAAGCAGCACAGCCCGGCGGAAATATCCTCTTTTATCCTGGCAAACATCAAGAAAACAGCCGAGGATTACCTGGGAGAGCCTGTCACCGAAGCGGTGATCACGGTACCTGCCTATTTTAACGACAGCCAGAGGCAGGCGACCAAGGATGCGGGAAAAATCGCAGGCCTTGAGGTAAAACGGATTATTAACGAGCCCACGGCAGCGTCCCTGGCATACGGCCTGGATAAAAAAGGCGAAGAAAAAATTGCTGTATTCGACCTTGGCGGCGGAACGTTTGACGTGTCTGTCCTTGAAATCGGCGATGGCGTTTTTGAAGTAAAATCCACCTCCGGTGATACCCACCTTGGCGGTGAGGACTTTGATTTAAGAATTATCGAGTATTTGGCGGATGAGTTCAAAAAAGACCAGGGTATTGACCTGAGAACCGATAAAATGGCACTCCAGCGCCTCAAAGAAGCCGCAGAAAAGGCCAAGATGGAATTGTCCACGGCCACCGAGAGCACCATCAACCTTCCTTTTATCACTGCAGACGCCTCCGGCCCCAAGCATCTGGACATCAAGCTGACCCGGGCCAAACTGGAATCCCTGGTAGCAGACCTGCTGGAAAACCTTGAAAAGCCCTGTTTTACCGCTCTTAAAGAAGCCAATCTTGGTGCAGGCGGCGTGGACGAAGTCGTTCTGGTCGGCGGCATGACCCGTATGCCGGCGGTTCAGGAGCGGGTGGAAAAAATTTTCGGTAAAAAACCCCACAAAGGGGTAAACCCGGATGAAGTGGTTGCCATGGGTGCGGCTGTTCAGGGCGGTGTTCTCCAGGGCGATGTCAACGATGTGCTCCTGCTGGACGTTACTCCCCTGTCCCTGGGTATTGAAACCCTGGGTGGCGTTATGACCAAGCTCATTGAAAAAAATACCACCATTCCCACCAAAAAGAGCCAGGTATTTTCCACGGCAGCGGACAACCAGCCGGCCGTATCCATTCACGTACTCCAGGGCGAACGTGAAATGGCTGCCGGAAATAAAACCCTGGGCCAGTTTGAACTTACCGATATTCCTCCCGCACCCAGAGGCGTCCCCCAGATCGAAGTTTCCTTTGACATTGATGCCAACGGTATTGTCCATGTAGCAGCCAAAGACAAAGCCACAGGCAAGGAACAGTCCATCCAGATTACTGCGGCCTCAGGTCTTTCCGACGAGGAAATCGACAAAATGGTCAAAGACGCTGAAATGCATGCCGAGGAAGACAAGAAAAAACGCGAACTGGTTGATACCAAAAACCAGGCAGAAGCCTTGGTCGACCAGACGGAAAAGACACTCAAAGAGCATGGCGACAAGGTTGACGAAGAGACCAAAAAAGGAATTGAATCTGCAGCCGAAGCCCTGAAACAGGCCAAGGACTCCGACAATGTCGATGAGATCAAAGCCAAGATCGAAGCTCTGTCCCAGGCATCCCACAAACTTGCCGAAGTCATGTACCAGCAGGCCCAGCAGGACAACCCCGGTGCAGCCGCCGGTGCAGATCCCAATGCTGCAGGTGCGAATCCTGCCCAGGATGACGACGATGTAGTTGATGCGGACTTTGAGGAAGTCAAAAAAGATAAATAAGTCCGGCGCATACGCCTTTTCGGCGCCCCTTATTTGATGTTGAATATAATCCTGCCGTGGTCTATAGTGACCCGGCAGGATTTTTTATTATTTAAGCCAAAGGCTGATGACATCATGATCATTACGGACATACTCGCACAGAACAGTCAGGCATACCCGGATGAAACGGCCCTGGTGGAACTGATTCCGGCCAAAGACCAGCGTCACAAAATATCCTGGTCAGCCTTTCACGCGCAAAGCATTCAAACCGCAAATGCCCTGGCCCGAAAAGGCATCTGCAAAGGAGACAAGGTGGTCCAGCTCATGACCAATGCCATGGAATGGCTGCCCATATATTTCGGCGTTCTTTACACAGGGGCATGGGCCGTTCCCCTGAACTTCAGGTTTGAATCGGATAAAATAAAGCTTTGCACAGAGACTGCCGAGGCAAAAGCGTTTATTTTCGGACCGGAATTCATCGATCGCATTGAAGCCGTAAAACAAGAACTGGAAACCTTTGTGGAGTTCTGGATTTTCACCGGTCCGGAAACGGAATGCCCGTCATGGGCCTGCCCTTACAGGCAGTTTATTTGCGAGGCCGATGCTACGGCCGCACCGGACATCGCTCTGTCACCGGAAGATGAGGCTGCCCTTTACTTTACCTCCGGCACCACAGGTACACCCAAGGCCGTACTCCTGACCCACGCCAACCTCATCCATGCATGTCATCTCGAGAACACCCACCACGCACAGACCCATGATGATATTTTCCTTTGCATTCCGCCACTTTACCATACCGGCGCCAAAATGCACTGGATGGGCTCTTTCCTGGTTGGCGGCAAATGTGTCCTGCTCAACGGCGTTAAGCCCGAATGGATCATAGAGGCCGTGTCCCGGGAAAAATGCACCATTGTCTGGCTGCTTGTTCCCTGGGCCCATGATATCCTTATTGCCATTGAAGACGGGCAAATTAATTTAAAAGAGCATACCCTTTCCCAGTGGCGGCTGATGCATGCAGGTGCCCAGCCTGTCCCGCCCAGCCTCATTGAAAACTGGCAGCGCCATTTCCCCGGCCAGGCCTATGACACCAACTACGGGCTGACCGAATCCACAGGCCCCGGCTGCGTCCACCTGGGAACCGGAAATGCAGACCGCATCGGCCCCATCGGCCTTCCCGGACATGGATGGGAAGCCCAAATCGTGGACAAGCAGGGCAACCACCTGCCGGGCAATGAAACAGGGGAACTGATCGTCAAAGGCCCGGGAGTAATGAAAGCATACTACAAAAATCCCGAAGCCACGGCAGATGCTATCCGGGATGGATGGCTGCACACCGGTGACATCGCCCGGTGTGACAAAGACGGATTTATCTGGCTGGTGGACCGGAAAAAAGACATGATCATTTACGGCGGAGAAAACATCTTTCCCGTTGAGATTGAAAATTTTTTCCTCGAACATGAGAAAATCAAGGACATTGCCGTGATCGGTGTGCCTGACGAACGGCTCGGGGAATTGCCCGCAGGTATTATCAGCCTTAAACCCAACACCATGATGTGTGAGCAGGATGTGGTTGACTTTCAGCAGGCCCTGCCCCGTTACAAGCAGTTGAAAAAAATCTTTTTCGGGGATGTACCCAGGAATCCCACGGGCAAGATAGAAAAGCCCAAACTGCGCCGCATCTATGCGGAAGACAAACGTAAAAACCTGGAAGTGCTGACCAGATAAGGAAATAAACATGAAAACACTGTCCAGGGTTTTTACCGTATTTACCCTGATTTTTGCCATGGGTTTCGCCGGCACCACACCTGTGCTCTCCAGGGCATCTGCAGTCCCTGGCCAGTCCGGCCTCAAAGCCCAAATTCTGGCAGGCATTGAAGCAACATATGCCAATAAGAGTTTCTCTGCGGATTTC
Organism: Desulfobacter sp.; assembly: GCA_036881925.1. Taxonomy (GTDB): domain Bacteria; phylum Desulfobacterota; class Desulfobacteria; order Desulfobacterales; family Desulfobacteraceae; genus Desulfobacter. The sequence continues at coordinate 161,939 of JBAJNJ010000012.1, read as the reverse complement.
AACCAGGCCGCCCGCCTTTCGGCCCTGGATATTACGGAAACCGCAACCGGCCGGGCCTGGTTCAGCCATCCCGGGAGGATGCGCTGGCTTTATCTTGTCCCGGATCATCATGAGATCATCACCAACGGTGAATCCCTTTGGATCTACAGGCCCGGGGAAAACCAGGTCATGCAGGGCAGTGCCGCCCCCTTTTTCCAGGCAGGTGCAGGCGGTGCCTTTTTGTCGGATATCACCCGGATCAGGACCGACTTCACCATCACGCTTGACCGGGCTGACGACACCTTTGCCGAACTCATACTCATCCCGGAAAAAGAAAGCCCGGACCTGTCATCCATACGCATCACCGTTGACCGCCCCAGCCACGAAATCCAGATGGTGGTCACGGAAAACGTTTACGGAGACACCACCCGGTTTATTTTTACCAATATCCGGTTTCACACGCCGGACCCGTCCATGTTCACTTTTATTGTTCCGGACGGGACAAGTGTGATTGACATGAATTAGACAAAACCTGCAACACCCGAGGAAGCACCCCATGAAAGAAGAAATCCGAAAACTGGCCAAAGAAAAAAACGCCATTATCCTGGCCCATAATTACCAGCCCGCAGAAATCCAGGAGGTGGCGGATCTTTGCGGGGATTCCCTGGAGCTGAGCATCAAGGCGGCCGGCACGGATGCGGCAATTATCATCTGCTGCGGGGTCCACTTTATGGCGGAGACCGCTTCCATCTTGTCTCCTGATAAAACCGTACTCCTGCCCAATACGGATGCGGGCTGCCCCATGGCCGACATGGTCACCCCCGACGCCCTTATGGAACGGAAAGACGCCCTGGGCGGGGTACCCGTGATCACCTATGTCAACTCGTCCGCAGCAGTCAAGGCTGTATCCGACATCTGCTGCACCTCGGCCAATGTCATCCGGGTGGTCAACGCCATGGATGCGGACGAGGTCCTGATGACCCCGGACAAAAATCTGGCCAGATACGCGGCAGCCAACACCGACAAAAAAGTCCATTTGTGGGAAGGATATTGTCCGTTTCACAACACCCTGGAGACCGGGGATGTTGCAGCGGCCAAGGCCGCCCATCCGGATGCCCTGTTTGTGGCGCACCCGGAATGTCCGCCGGAAATACTGGAACTTGCGGACAGTATCCAGTCCACATCGGGAATGATCCGGTTTGCCGGTGAAAGCAGTGCCTTCCGGTTCATCCTGGGTACGGAAATCGGCCTGCTCCACCCCATATCCAAAGCCCACCCGGAAAAAGCGTTTTTTCCGGCCTCCGAAAAAATGCTCTGCCAGGACATGAAGAAAATCCGCCTTGAGGATATCCTCAACAGCCTGGACACCCTGGCCGGTGAAATCCGGGTACCGGAAGAGACGCGCACCAAAGCCTTGGGCGCGGTCCAAAAAATGATCGACCTTAAATAACCCCTGCCCCATACCAAGACAATAAAAAAAGGAGCTGATATCGTCAGCTCCTTTTATATTTTTAACGGCTGCCTGCCGGGTCCGATCCCGATCCATTGCGTTGCGTCCGTCCCGGCGGCCAGGCTAATTACAATGCATCAAAAGCTTCGTCCGGGATATCCGCATTGGTGTAGAACTTCTGGACATCATCACAATCATCCAGGGCATCCATGAACTTGATCATCTGCTCGGCCTCTTTGCCGCTCACTTCCGTGGTGTTCTGGGGAATCATGGAAATTTCAGCCATCTGGCAGGGAATCTCAGCTCCGTCAATGGCATCCTTGACCGCATCATAATCTTCAGGTGCGGTGATCACGTCAAAACCGTCCCCCTCGTCTTTGATATCTTCAGCTCCCGCATCCAGGGCCACTTCCATGAGGGTATCCTCATCCGCATCCTCCTTGGATATGGAAATCAGCCCCTTTTTATCGAACATCCAGGCCACACATCCGTCTGTGCCCACATTTCCCCCGGCTTTGGAAAAAATATACCGCACATCGGCAATGGTCCTGTTTTTGTTGTCGGTCAGGCATTCCACCATCACGGCGACACCGGCAGGACCATAGCCCTCATAGATGATTTCCTCATAACTGACACCATCCATGTCGCCGGTCCCTTTTTTAATGGCCCGTTCCACATTATCCTTGGGCATGTTCTGGGCCTTTGCCGAGCTGATGGCATGCCGCAGCCTGGGATTGGCATCCGGATCGCCCCCGCCCATACGTGCCGCTACAGTGATTTCCTTGATCAGCTTGGTAAAAATCTTGGCCCGTTTCTTGTCAGCAGCGCCCTTCTTATGCTTGATACTCGACCATTTATTATGTCCTGCCATGGATTTACGCCTCCTTAATGTTTACCTTTTGCTATGATATATATTTCTTTACTCTGTTTTCTGCAACTTTCCGGCTTAAATATTTTACATTCCCTGAAAGCGGCTTTTGTCTCTTTCTCGAATGTCTTGAATTCATTGCCCTGGAAAATTTTACAGATGAAATTACCTTTTGGCCGCAGATGTTTTAAAGCGGCATCCAGTGCCATGCGGCAAAGCTCGAAAGACCGTAACGCGTCCACATCCTTTCTGCCGGTGGTGGCCGGGGCCATATCACTTATCACCGTGTGGAATCCCTGTGCCTGGTCGATGAAATCCGGATGTTCCGGCGCCAGGATATTGTCCTGGATGGCAATGATGTGATCCGGAAGCCGAATCTCAACCGCTTTTAAATCAATACCAAACACCCTACCCTGGTCCCCGACCTGCTTTCCCGCATAGAGCATCCAGGAACCGGGCGCACAGCCCAGGTCCAGGACCGTGTCCCCTTTGCGAAATATCTTAAACCGGTTCTGGATCTCTTCCAGCTTGAATACGGACCGGGCCGGGTACCCTAAAGATTTGGCCTTCTGGGTCAGATGGTCCGCCCATTGTCCGCCTTTGCCCCCGGCCCCTTTGCCGCCTTTCCTGGATTTACCCTTCAAACAACACCTCCATGGCATCCTTTAAAAAACTGATACTTTCAATGGTCATGCCCTTGATCCTGGACAATTGCTTCATGGTGGCCGTGGGCACCAGGCAGCGGGTAAATCCCATTTTGGCCGCCTCCTTGATCCTAGCCTGGGCATGGCTCACCGCACGGATTTCGCCGGTCAACCCCACCTCCCCGATCAATGTGGTTTCCTTATGCACCGGCCTGTCCAGAAAGCTGGAGGCCAGGGCCGCGGCAATGGCCAGATCAGCAGAGGGTTCGACAATTCTCACCCCGCCCGTAACATTCATAAAAATATCCAGGCCGGACAAATTCATTCCCAGCCGCTTTTCCATCACAGCCACGATCAGGGCCACCCGGTGGCTGTCCAGGCCCAGGACAGTCCTGCGCGGCGTACCAAGACCGGTGCTGGAAACCAGCCCCTGGATCTCCACCAGGATGGGCCGGGTGCCTTCCATACTGGCCGTAACCACGGAACCCGGCGCCACAGAAGACCGTTCCGATAAAAAAACCGCGGACGGGTTGGGCACTTGGGTCAGCCCCTGTTCCCGCATTTCAAATACCCCGATTTCATTTGTGGAGCCGAACCTGTTTTTAACGGCCCGGAGTATCCTGAAGATATGGCTTTTATCCCCCTCAAAGTAGAGCACCGTGTCCACCATATGCTCCATAATCCTGGGGCCGGCAATGGCCCCGACCTTGGTGACATGGCCCACCAGGAAGATGGGTACTCCCGTTGTTTTGGCCAGGCGCATGAACTGCATGGACGCCTCACGGATCTGGGCCACACTCCCGGGGGTGGACGTGATGTCCGGATGAAACACCGTCTGGATGGAATCGATGACCACGGCATCGTACCGGTCTTTTTCAGCCATCGCCAGAATGGCGTCCAGATCGGTTTCGGAAACCACGAACAGGGAAGGCTTGGACGAATCCAGGCGCTTGCCCCGCATGGAAATCTGGCGCACAGATTCTTCCCCGGATACATAAAGACATCTCTTCCCGCTGCCGGACAGGATGGACAGCACCTGGAGCATGAGGGTGGATTTCCCGATTCCCGGATCCCCACCGATGAGAATCAGGGAACCATCCACAATCCCCCCGCCGAGCACCCGGTCAAACTCTGTGATTCCTGTGCGCATCCGCAGTGTTTCCGTAACATCCACAGAATCAATGGGCACGGGTTTGGCCGCCAGCGCCGGTCGTCCGGCACCCGCCTTGCCCGGGGTCCGGGCCACCAGTTTTTCTTCGGTCAGGGAATCCCATTCCCCGCACTCCGGACACTGCCCCATCCACTTCGGGGACTGGGCCCCGCAGGACCGGCACCGGTATATGGTTTTATCTTTTGTCTTTGCCACGTTTCAAATTCTTTAGTCTGCAGATTGAAAATCGAATGAATATACCATTTTAGACTTTTTCTATCAAGACGGATCGCCCACCCAGTTGACGGTAAACAAAGGCACACCGTAAAAGACATCATCCACTGCTGTTTTTAATCTTGTTTTTTTATGGTTTCTCATCTAACTATAAGCGGTTTTGATGTTAATCCTGATGACTGATCGGATCTTGCCATGCCTTACACCGGTGAACTCATTGCACTCGGCACAGTACTCTGCTGGACCGTAAGCGTCCAGTTTTTCGAAGCCGCCTCCAAGCGGGTGGGCAGCACCCCTGTAAATATCATACGCATCACCACGGCATTGATCCTGTTCAGTGGATACCTGTACATTCAACACGGGTATCTCATCCCCCTTGATTTTCCGTTGCGGGCCTGGATTTATCTGGGGATGTCCGGGGTGATCGGGTTCTTTTTAGGGGATATCTGCCTGTTCAAGGCCCTGGTGGAACTGGGTCCCAGGCTGGCCCTGCTGATTTTCAGCCTGTCCGCGCCCATGGCAGCGGTTATGGGATGGCTTTTTCTGTCCGAAACCTACCTGCCTTTTCAGTGGGTGGGCATGCTGGTGACCCTGACCGGGGTCTGCATGGTGATTCTTGAAAAGAACCGGCCGGAACAGCAGGCCGGACAAAAAAGCAGCCGGACAGCCAGCGTCAAGGGGGTGATGTTCGGAATCGGAGCCATGCTCGGCCAGGCCGGGGGATATGTGATGAGCAAAACCGGGATGCAGACTCCGGACGGTTTTCTGGATGCCTTTGCCGCCACACAGATCCGGGCCATTGCCGCCTTTGCCTGTTTTATCCTCTTTTTCACCGCCACACGGAAATGGAGCCGGGTGGCAGCGGCAGTCCGTGACACCCGGGCCCTGGTTTACACGGCCACAGGTGCAGTCATCGGCCCTTTTATCGGTGTGTCACTCTCCCTGATGGTGCTTCACTATCTTACGGCCGGTGTGGCCTCCACCTTTTTATCCATGACCCCGGTCTGCATCATTCCCTTTTCCATCTATCTGCACAAGGAACACGTATCTTTCCGGGCTTTTGCCGGGGCTGTCATCGCCGTGGCAGGCATCTGGCTGCTGATGAATAAATAGCCGGTCAAAAAAACGACCCGCATCCTGTTTCCAAGATGCGGGCCCATGGAATTTGCAGAGGATTCCGGGTTAAATTTTAGGAATGGGGTGCCCTTCCAGGCTGATTTTCCGGGATTCTTCAACATCCTGGGGAGAGAGGGCGATATTCTGGAGTTCGCCTGCCATAAACTTTTCATATCCGTTAAGATCCATCAGGCCGTGGCCGGAAAGGTTGAAAACAATGGTTTTCTCCCGCCCTTCCGCTTTGGCCTGCTTGGCGCTGCGAATGGCTCCGGCAACGGCGTGGCAGGTTTCCGGCGCCACCAGGAGGCCCTCGGTCCTGGCAAACAAAAGACCGGCTTCATAACACTCAAGCTGTTTGACGGCAATAGGATTCATCAGGCCGGCTTCCACCGCATGCGACACCAGGGGCGCCATGCCGTGGTATCTCAGGCCCCCGGCATGAATGGGCGCCGGGATAAACTTGTGACCCAGAGAGTGCATGGGCAGCATGGGCGTCATTTTGGCCACATCCCCGTGGTCGTAGGAAAACGGGGTGCCGGTCAGGGTCGGACATGAGGCCGGCTCCACCGGGATAATCTCGATATCCGCCCCGTTGATTTTGTCATAGGTAAAGGGAAAGGCCAGTCCGGCGAAATTGGAGCCGCCGCCCGCGCACCCGATCACCGTATCCACACGATCAATCCCCGCTTTTTTCAATTGCTCCTTGGCTTCCAACCCGATAATGGTCTGGTGAAGCATGACATGGTTGAGAACAGAACCCAGGGAATACCGGGTCTGGCCGGTGTCATCCCCAATCGCCGCTTCAATGGCCTCGGAGATGGCAATTCCCAGAGAACCCGGTGTATCCGGCATTTGTTCCAGGATTTCCCGGCCCACACGGGTTTCAGTGGAGGGACTGGGGACGCACTGGCCGCCCCAGGTCTGCATGAGCACTTTTCTGAAAGGCTTCTGGTCAAAGCTGACCCGCACCATGAAGACCTTGCACTCAAGTCCCAGCAGGGCACAGGAGTAAGAGAGCGCAGAGCCCCACTGCCCGGCGCCGGTTTCCGTTGTCAGGCGCTTGATGCCAAACTCCTTGTTGTACCAGGCCTGGGCTACGGCCGTATTGGGCTTATGGCTACCCGCAGGGGAAACACTTTCATTTTTATAAAAAATCCTGGCCGGGGTATCCAGTGCCTTTTCCAGGTGGACGGCCCGGTGCAGCGGAGAGGGACGCCAACGATACAGCAGGTCCAGAACCCCTTCGGGAATATCAATCCAGCGCTCCTGGGAAACCTCCTGTTCAATAAGGTTCATGGGAAAAATCGCAGCCAGCATATCCGGACTGATGGGCTTGCCGTCCTGTCCCAGTGGCGGATTAATGGTGCCGGGCAGATCTGCGGCAAGGTTGTACCATTGGCGGGGAATCTCGTCTTCACTTAAAAAAATTTTGGTCTGCATGGATTTATTCTCCGTGGGTTCGGGTTGTGGCGGTACCGGTCCGGTTTGATCTGGATATGTTTCTACACAAAGAAACACATGGATTGTTTCTATATTTAGAAACATTTTTTGTCAAGAAGAGTTTTAGACGGTGGTGTCAGGCCACAGGCAGGTGGATGATGAACCTGGACCCCTTGCCCGCTTCAGAGACAACGTTCATCTTTCCCCTGTGGTTGTCGGTGATGATAAAATAGGAAACCGAAAGCCCAAGGCCGGTTCCCTTGCCCACGGGTTTTGTGGTGAAAAAGGGCTCAAATATCCGTTTCCGGACCGCTTCATCCATGCCCGGGCCGTTGTCCGCGATTTCAACGATCACATCCGGGTCCTTGTGAAACACCCTGAGCTTGATCCTTGCCGGTTCCCGGCTGCTGTGCGGATCTCTGTCCTGCATGGCTTCGGCACAGTTTTTCAGGATGTTGAAAAACACCTGCTGGATCTTGCTGGCCTCGCAGGAGACCTGGGGAAGCCCCGGTTCATATGCCTTATCAATCTCTATGGTTTTAAAATCATATTGTTTTTTCAGGTCATAATCGCTTTTTGCCAGTTCCAGGGTAAGATCCAGAATCTCAGAAATCGTATGCAGGGATTTGCCGGCATAATCTTTCCGGGAAAAACTGAGCATGTTCTGGACGATCTGGGATGCCCTGATCCCGGCATGGTGAATGGATTCCAGCTGCCGGGTGATCCCCCTGTTCACCATAAACCGCCTGATGGTTTCCAGGGTTGTCCCGGCGGACTCGGCTTCGGCAATACTGGCGGGGATATCTTCATTGATCCGGCGGAGCACCACCTGGGCGTTCTGCATCATCCCGGCCAGGGGGTTATTGATTTCATGGGCCATGCCCGCTGCCAGGCCGCCCACGGACATCATCTTTTCGGACTGGACCACCATCTGCTCCATTTTTACATGCTCGGTTACATCATCCACGCGGATGACAGCACCTTCCACATACCGGGACACCAGGGGGTATACCGCAATGTCCTCGTAGACCATACCGCCGGCACCCGCCCGGGGTTGCCTGGGCTGTAAATAGATCTCGTTGCGGGCAATGGTGTTCCGGATATTCTCCTCCAGGGGCCTGAGATCCGCGGCCACGTCGAAAACAGGCTTTCCCACGGCATTGTGCGAGGGAATTCCGGTCAGTTCTTCGGCCCTGTTGTTCCATTGGGTAATGGCCAGGTTCGAATCCAGGCTGATCAGCATACTGGGCATGGAATTGAGGATATTGTCGATATACTCTTTGGTGGATTTAAGGGAAACCGAAGTCTGCTCGTGCCGCTTGATCTCGGATTCAAGGGAGGAGACCTTTTCCCGGACCGCATCCCGCATCACCATCAGGTTCACGGCCAGGACGCCCAGTTCATCCTCCCGCCGCACATCAATGGTATGGTCCAGGTCTCCCGCAGCAATGCGTTCAGATCCTTTTTCCAGCTCTTTAAGCGGACGGACAAAGCGGAGCAGCAGCACCAGGGACATCACAAAGGCCAAGACAATATCAAGAATGAGAATCTGAAGAAGAATGGATTTTTTCAACGCACTGAGCCGTTTCTCCAGAATCCTTGTGGTGGCAACCACTTCCAGCCTGCCGATGGCTTCCGTTTTAAACAGGATGGGAATCTCAACAATCCGCGACTCCTTTTCCAGGTCAAACGCCAAAAAATCATCCGCAGAAAAGGTCAGATAGACTTCGTTTAAATCCCGTATGGTAATTTTAATGATTTCAGGCTTGTTCAGGGCGGCTTCGCAGATCACCCGGCAGGTTTCATCATCAAAGTTGAACAGGGCCGTGGACAGGCTGGCCGAAAGCTGTGCCGCCTCATTGCTGAGCGCTTTGTCCAGGCCGGCCTCCAATGCAATGGTCTGGGTTTTTACCTGGTAGAGGCCGAATCCCATGAGTACCAGGGTGGGAATCCCAATGACAATCAGACTGAACTGGACCGACAAATTTTTCAGGCTGAAACCCGCTTTCTTTGGCTGCATGGTTGACTTATCCAGCTTGAACGATTGAAATTTGCCATCAACTTAACATACACGCATCAAATTGCAATACCTGTTTTTAAGCCTGCCAGGGGCGCTGCCCGGTGTTTCGGCCGCACCTCCGGATTGAATTTTTACTGTTTTCCTGGTATTATAATTATTTTGCAGCATAACCCTAACCACCTGGAATTTCATGTTTCTTCCCACCACCCCTGAAGAACTTGCCGCCCGACACATCCGCCAACTGGATATTATCCTGGTGACCGGAGACGCGTATATCGACTCCCCGTTCATGGGGGTCAGCCTTGTGGGACGGGTGCTGGAGGCGCACGGGTTTTCCGTGGGCATCATTGCCCAGCCCCGGCTGGACACGGACAAGGACATTGCCCGTCTTGGCGAGCCCAGGCTTTTCTGGGGTATTTCCGGCGGTGCCGTGGATTCCATGGTGGCCAATTATACGGCATCCGGGAAGTGGCGCAAACAGGATGACTACACCCCGGGCGGAAGCAATGACCGCCGGCCGGACCGGGCCGTCATTGTCTACACCAACCTGGTACGCCGCTTTTTTAAAAACACCGTTCCCATCGTACTCGGCGGCATTGAAGCCAGTCTCAGACGTATTGCCCATTATGATTTCTGGTCCAACCGGGTCCGGCGGTCCATTCTCTTTGACGCCAAGGCAGATTACCTGCTCTTTGGCATGGCCCATGCCAGCGCCGTGAGCCTGGCCCGGGCACTGGCCCGGCAGCAGGAAACCGGAAAAGGCAACGGCAGCCCGGCAGATCCGGACGAAAATCCGGTAAAGCAGATACCAGGGATCGGATACATTGCCCGCAGCCCCAAAGGTATCGAATTGCCCGCCTTTGAAGCGGTGGCAAAGGATAAAGCCCTTTACACCGAATCTTTTCAGACATTTTATGCCAATACCGATCCCATGACCGCATCCGGCCTGAGCCAGCGCCACGGGGACCGTTACCTGGTCCTGAACCCGCCCCCGCCTTACAGCACCACTGCTGAACTGGACGCCATCCATGAGCTGGGCTTCCAGCGCGACCTCCATCCGTATTATAAAGCCATGGGAAAGGTCAGGGCCCTGGATACCATACGGTTTTCCATCCCCACCCATTACGGGTGCTACGGGGAGTGTAACTTCTGCGCCATCACCGTCCACCAGGGCAGGACGGTCCGGTGGCGGAGCCGGGCGTCCATTGTGGGCGACGCCCGGGCCATGACCCGGGACAAGGACTTTAAAGGATATATTTTCGATCTGGGCGGCCCCACCGCCAATATGTACGGGTATGAATGCGAGAAAAAGCTGAAAAAAGGCAGTTGCAGAGACCGGCGCTGCCTCTTTCCCAAGCCCTGCCCCACGCTCAGACCCGATCACAGTGCCCAGCTGTCCCTGCTCTCTGCTGTTGAGGGCCTGCCCGGCGTCAAAAAAGTCTTTATCAATTCCGGTATCCGCTATGACCTGATTCTCAGGGATAAGGCAAAGGGAGCGGCATACCTGAAAAAACTGGTCCGCTCCCATGTGTCCGGCCAGATGAAAGTGGCGCCGGAACATACGGAATCCCATGTGTTTTCCCTGATGGGCAAACAGACCGTGGATGATCTTCTGGCCTTTAAAAAGCAATTCGACCGGCTCTCTTCGGCATCGGGAAAAAAGCAATTCCTCACCTATTATCTTATTGCCGCCCATCCCGGTTGCACTGCCGAGGACATGGAAAAGCTGGGGAGATTTGCCAGGGAAAAACTGAACATCACTCCCGAGCAGGTCCAAATCTTCACCCCCACCCCCTCGACCTTTTCCACACTTATGTATTATACCGGCCAGGACCCGTTTACCCTCAAGCAGATCTTTGTGGAAAAAGAGACCCGGGCCAAGGAAAGGCAAAAACAGAAAGTCACGCCCAAAAGAACACATCCGGCCCGGCGAAAATCCAAAAATCCGTTTTCCCCGAAACCATTGCACCGCAAAGCCCGCCGCCGCAGACACCACTGAAAAACGCTCCAATTCGTTGACACGACCTTAAGCCTTTTTGCCAAATATCCCGGGACTTTCCTGTGCCGGATAAATATATTGACTTTCCAATATCAATGGTTTAACCATTAGCAAGCATAACAATAACTGATGACCGCCCGCCAAGGAGTCCCTGCCATGACCCATCGGATTGACCGGCATCCCGTGCTTGAGGTGCCGGAAAAGGAAAGTGTACCGTTTTACTGGAACAAGACCCGGATGACTGCCGCCGGAAACGAGGTGATTTCATCCGCCCTTTTTGCCAACAACATTAAAATTTTCGGCCGCCACCACAAGGACGGTTCCGCCCAGGGAATTTTCTGTGCCAACGGCCAGTGCGCCAAATGTACGGTGATTGCCAACGGCATCCCTGTCAAAGCCTGCATGACCCGGGTAACGGAGAATATGATTGTCGAAAGTGTGGACGGCCTCCCCGGGCTGCCTGAGGCAGACCAGGTGCCTGAAGTGTCGGATATCGAACAGGTGGAAACAGATGTCCTCATCATCGGCGGAGGGCCGGCCGGACTTTCCGCTGCCCTTGAACTGGAAGCATACGGCATTCCCGCCATTCTTGTGGATGACAAGGATGAACTCGGCGGTAAACTCGTGCTCCAGACCCACAAATTTTTCGGTTCCGTGGAAGACTCGTATGCCGGAATGCGGGGCATGGACATCGGCCGCATGCTGGCCCAAAAGGTTGAACAGGGAACCTTTGTCAGGGTCTGGAAGGAAAGCACCGCCCTTTACGTATTCAACGATCAAAAGGTCGGGGTGCTCAAAGACGGGACATATAAAATTGTCACCCCCAAAGTGGTGCTGAATGCCGCAGGGGCCCGAGAAAAATTCCTCAGGTTCAAGGGCAACTCCCTGTCCGGCATATACGGGGCAGGCGCGTTCCAGACCCTGGTCAACCGGGACCTTGTCAGGCCCACGAAACGCCTTTTTATTGTCGGCGGGGGGAATGTCGGCATCATTGCGGGATACCATGCCCTCCAGGCAGGCATTGAGGTGGTCGGCCTCTGTGAGGCCATGCCCCAATGCGGCGGCTACCGCGTTCACGAAGATAAGCTCAAACGCCTGGGCGTGCCCGTGTATACTTCCCATTCCATTATCCGGGCCAACGGCAGGGAGTCGGTATCATCCGTCACCATTGCCGAAGTCGACAAGACCTTCACCCCTGTACCGGGAACGGAAAAGACCTTTGCCTGTGACACAGTCCTCATCGCGGTTGGACTCGAATCTGTTGCCGAATTCACACAAGAAGCCCAAGCCGTAGGCCTCAAAGTCTTTTCCGCCGGTGATGCCGCAGACATCGCCGAAGCCTCGTCCGCCATGTTCAACGGAAAAATCGCCGGGCTGGATATTGTCAATTACTTCAAGCCCGGTACAAAAGAAATTCCCCCGGACTGGTATGAAAAGGCCGAGGTCCTTAAATCCCATCCCGGACCGGTTGAGCCGGTCGGTTCCCCTGCCGGGGGAAACGGTATATTCCCGGTCATCCACTGCCGGCAGGAGATTCCCTGCAATCCCTGTTCAACGGTCTGCCCGGAACATGCCATCCATATGAACGGCGACCCGATCAAGGGCCAGCCTGTTTTTGAAGGAAAATGCAAGGGCTGCATGAAGTGCCTGGCCATCTGCCCGGGCCTGGCCATCACCCTGGTAGACCGCCGTAAAGATCCTGAACATCCCGTGGTGTTCATGCCTTACGAAATTTCAAACCACCATGTGGCCAAAGGCGACCCGATCACCTGCGTTGATGTGGAAGGGCGTCCCCTGGGCGAGTTTACGGTTCTCGGGGCCAGGCCCACCCGGGACAGCAACAGGACCTGGATCGTGAGGGTGCGCGTACCAGCAGCCATTGCCGGGCAAGTGGCCGCATTTACCGTCCAGGACAAAACCGTTTCCGGGCCGCTTTCGGAAACGCTTCCCGGGGACCACATCCGGGACGATGAAATCATCTGTCTTTGCGAGCGGGTTACGGCCGGCGATATCAGGAAGATGATCAGAAACGGGGCCAGGGATGTCAACCAGATCAAGGCGGTGACCCGGGCCGGCATGGGGCCTTGCGGCGGCAAAACCTGCGGCAACCTCATGGACCAGATTTTCAGAGCCGAGCAGATTGCCCGGGAAGATATTGTGAAAAACGTACGGCGACCCCTTTATGTGGAAGTGCCCCTGGGCAAATTCGCCGGAGGAGGTGACGCATGAAAACCATTGATGTCATTGTAATCGGCGCGGGCTCCGTGGGTATTCCCGCGGCCATGGCCCTGGCGGAAAAAAAGGTAAAAGTCCTGGTCATTGATGCCCTGGCATCGCCCGGACAGGGCCAGAATAAAAAAGCCATCGGCGGCATACGCGCCACCCATTCGGACAGGGGTAAAATCGCCACATGCCAGCGGAGTATTGAGATCTTTTCAACCTGGAAAGCGGTTCACGGTGACGATATCGGATGGATTCGCAACGGTTACAGTTTCCCGGCCTATACCCGGGACGATGCGGAAAAACTCCAAAACCTGATGAAAATCCAGAAATCTTTTGATCTTGATATCGACTGGCTCTCACCCCAAGAATACCGGGAGATTGTGCCCGGCATCAACATGGACGGCCTTGAAGGGGCCACCTATTCCCCGGGCGACGGATCGGCATCCCCGCTGCTTGCCGTGAATGCTTTTTATTTTAAAAGTCTTGAATATGGTGCCGAATACAGGTTCCGCGAAAACGTAACCCGGATCAAAACAGACGGGGACAACCGTTTCGTTGTCACCACGGACAAGGACAGCTATACCTCCGCCATGGTCATCAATGCCGCCGGCAACCATGCCCGGGACATCGGAGCCATGGCCGGACAGGACCTGCCCGTGACCCCGGACAGCCATGAAGGCGCGATTACGGAACCGGTGCGCCGTTTTTTCGGCCCCATGATCGTGGATATGCGGCCGGCAACAGATCCGGCCACCGCAGACTCGGCCAATTACTATTTTTACCAGAACAACGAAGGCCAGGTCATCTTCTGCCTGACCCCTGCCCGTTTGATCAAAGGCACAGACAGCGAAGCCACCTCTGTTTTCCTTCCCCAGGTGGCCAAACGAATGGTCCGCCTATTTCCCAGGCTTGCCAACCTTAAAGTCCGCCGGACCTGGCGGGGCCAGTATCCCATGACGCCGGACGGGTTCCCCATCGTAGGGGCGTCTGCAGAACGCCCCGGCTTTATCAATGCTGTGGGCATGTGCGGCCAGGGCTACATGCTGGGCCCCGGCCTGGGAGAATTGTTGGCCAGAATGGTCACTAATGAATTGACAGAAAAGGATGAAGATGTTTTAAAACATTTTGACCCGTATAGAGATTTTTCAGGTATTGAACATTTTAAGTAGGAGAACCCAACAGATCCAAAGGTCCGTTTATGTTTAAAAAAGCCAAGCAAAGCAGAGTATTCCAGGATGTTGTCGAACAGATTCAGGATGCCATCTTGAGCGGAAAACTTGAACCCGGTACCCGGCTTCCGGCCGAGCGGGAACTCAAGGACATGTTCAATACCAGCCGGGGTACCCTGAGAGAGGCGTTGCGCGTGCTTGAGCAAAAAGGACTGATTGAGATCAAGCTGGGAGTGGCCGGGGGCGCCATTGTCAAGCAGATGGATGCCGAACCCATCATGCAGTCCCTGGCCCTGCTGATCCGTTCCGGTGAAGTTTCCCTGGATCATCTGGCCGAATTCAGGATCAAAATCGAAGGCAGTATTGTTGAACTGGCCGCCCAACGGGCCACGGATGAAGACATCAGTACCATGGAAGAGATGCTTGCCACGGCCAGGCAACATTTTGAACAGGGGGACTGGGAAAGCTTCCTGAAAACGGATGAGGCCATGCATTCCTACATCGGCACCATGTCGCGAAATCCCATGTTCCAGTTCCTCCAGCAAAGCGTTCACGACAATATCCATAACTATTATGAATATTATCTGCCCATGAACCATGACAGAACCCTTGAAAACCTGACGGATTTCGAAAAAATCATTGCTGCTATCAAGGCCAGGGACGGCCACACCGCCGCCACACTGATCATGGACCATGTCACGCGGTTCAACCGGAAAATGGCCAAGAAAAAAAAGGACTGAACAAAACCATCCTGCCTTTATGGCAAATCACAAAAAGATGTTCCGAAACAAACCGCCGGCAAGAATACCGATTCAATAAAACACACCGAAGACGTAGCATTATTGGCTGTGCAGCCACCCAACAGCCATCACCGCATTCCACTACAATTTACGGCCCCCACGCATCTGCCATGATCATTGGCCGCTCAATGCCCTGTAATGCGCAGGTGTCAGTCCGAAGCCGGCTTTAAACACCCGGGTAAAATGAGATTGATCCGAAAATCCTGATGCCAGGGCCACGTCCGCCAGCGGCAGAGGTTTTGCCAGTTGTTTTCTGGCAAACTCAAGCCGCCGCATCAGCATATAGCGATAAGGGCTTGTTCCGTATCTCAAGCGAAACTGACGGGCCAGTTCGTAGCGGGAAAGCCCTGTAATCTCTTCCAGTTCCCAGGAACGCACCACCCGGGTCTTTTCCATATCAAGATATTGCCGGACCCGCTCAAGGGCATTGAGATCAAGCCGCCGGGACGGCGGCGCCGGTATGGAGGCCGACGCAGACGCAATCAACCCTTGGGCCAGTTCGCTGATGAGACTATCGATTCCAAGTGGTTCGTCCGTATAGTGAAACGCCTTTTCAACGGTTGCCGGTAATTTTCCATGTGTCAGAACAGGGTCGGAGACAAAAGGCAGGGAAGTGTCCGGGCCAAAGGTTGCCCGGGCCGCGTCAAAAATCAATCCTGGATTGATATAAAGCATCCGGTACCCCAACCCTTCCCGGGTGCCGGGCTGCCCGTCATGCATCTCATCAGGATGCAGAACCACGATGTTGCCGGGTGTACTGATCCGGGAACATCCCCGGTATCCAAAGGATTGGACCCCGGCAGTTGTCAGGCAGATGGCGTATGTGTCATGGCGGTGCCGGTGATAGGCATACCCTTGAAACCATACGTCAAGAAGCTCTACCCCTTTGGCGAGTTCTTTTTGCCAAATATATTCGGACCGGGAATTTTTGCACGATCGTTCAAGACCGATACTGCCCGGATTGCTAACCTGGCCTGCCATAAGCGGCTCCTTTGAAATACCCCAACCAGGGAGAATAGTATTAAAATAGGCGTTAAAAATACTGTTGCCTGTTTACTTTATTCTGTTGTAGCCCGGGGGGCTATCCATGGACAGAATATGCGGCACGGGTTCTCTCTTTCGGCTGTTCCGAAAGAGTAGCACGGCAACACGCAAGATAACAATATCCGGGAAAGAAAGAATCTCTTGCGTTGGCGGAGAAACGGTTTTCCAGTACGGCAAAGGCAGCCGGAAATGTTCAGGAACGGCTTGAATGATGCAGGAGACAAGACGTAGATATGTTTGAAAGTCAATTTTTTCTCTGGTTTGGGATGATGTTTCCCCTGGTATTTTCAGCCGGTCCGGCCAATGTGACCATGGCATCCTTGGGAGCCCGGTTCGGCTTTCTGAAATCATTGCCCTTTATTACCGGCATCAATTTGATTGTATTGCTGCACGCATTGCTGATCGGCTTTGGCGCCGGCCGGTTCCTGGAAGGATACCCCGGGATGTTCAGGTATTTACAATATGCGGGTTCAGCATACCTGATCTACCTGGCATTCAAATTTTACAAACCACGGCCGTCCGGAACCGGGAATTCGACAATGGAAAGTGTACCCGGCTTTTTCGACGGTATCATCCTGCAACTTCTGAATGTAAAGGTCATCACGGTCACCATGGTCATGTTTTCACAATTTTTGAATACGGATTCCGGGCAACTCTCCCGGATCATGATGCTTTCATTCGGGCTCGCATCCCTGACCACGGGAGCCACCATGGCCTGGGCAGCCGGAGGGGCATGGCTGACCCGGAAGTTCGCATCTGAAGCCTCCATCCGTTGGCAGGGGTATATCTTCGGCAGCATGCTGATCGGCATTTCCGTCTGGATGCTGGTCTGAGCCGGTGTTTCTGCACCTTGCCTGCCCATCCCGGAAAAACGGCGGATGAAATCGGAACAAAGTTTTGATAACAGATATAAAGGCAGTATATACTGATGGCGGCAAATCACCGGTCAGCCGATGTCGGCACCATAGATACGTGATTCACGTACGTTAACCCGAATGATTTGGATAAGGAGAACAACAATGGCGCGAATTGGAATACTCACCTGCTCAAATTGCACCCAGGATGCAAACTGTGCATCTGTTGTATGTCTTGGGGATATGAGAAAAAAAAGAGGGCTGTTTGACAGATACAGCGACGAAAAAGACGTGGACCTGATCGGTATTATCAATTGTGCGGGATGTCCGACAATTGCAGCCCCTGAAAAAATTCTCAAAAAGGTCGGGGCCCTGGCCGAATACCGGCTTGATGCCCTGCATTTCTCTTATTGCATGACGGCATTATGCCCGTTTATAAAAAAATATGAAAAAGTAATACGGGAAAAATATCCTGATTTAACAATCGTCCATGGCACCCACCGGCCAGGCGACAAAACCGTTTTTCAGAAAAAAGTAAAAGAGCTGTTGTGCCCCACAGTGTCTTCACCCCAGGATATGAATGATGTCATTCAGAATAGATTTAAACATGAGTAAAAAAGCGAAGGCCCGGCGGCCGGCAGGAACGTAAAAAAGGGGATTCATATCTTGAGCCCTTCACCGGGCCGGCGCTGGCGGCAATAAAAATGCCCCGGGAAAAACACCTTTTCCCCGGGGCATCAAACGTTAAATTACAGTTATGCGGTTTCGCCGAACATGGCCATCATTTTTTCCTGCATCGCAGCCGTGACCGCAGCCCGGTCATGCCCTTCCCGCAGGCGTTTTCCCAACAGTTCTCCGGCCTTGGCCGCGTGGTCCATCACATCTTTCTGCTTACAGACATCCGGAATCATGTCCGGGGTAATCTTGACCCCTTCGCCATGGATCATACTGGGGATACCCACCTGACAGGTTTCGCCGTAGCCACAGGAGTAACAGGATGCAGCGCCCTGGCCCGCGACCTTGTCAACGGTTTCGATAAAATTATACAGGAAGAACTTTTCAAGCTCGTCTGCAGGGGCCTGACCACTGGTGCCGCCCACCCCTACGGTAACAGCCAGTTTTCCCCACAGCAGGTCCCCGGTCTGGTGGCGAAACTGGAAAAACCGCTCCACAAGGGCATGGGTCAGTACATTAAACGTGGAATAATAATTGGGAGAGCCGATCACGTAGGCATCCGCCTCAAGGATTTTTTCACGCAGGGGAGCAAGATCGTCATCCACCTTGCAGACATTGTCCTTGACGCATCCCAGGCAGGCAATGCATCCGGAAATCTTTTTCCCGCGCAGAGAGATCAGCTCCACATCTGCGCCGGTGTGGTCCAGGATATGTTTGACCAGGGTGTGGACACCGGATTTTTCGTCTTTTCTTGGGCTTCCTGAAATACCGAGAATTTTCATACATATGCTCCTTTGTGTATGGGTTAACCTGTGTTGAGTTTACGGGTTCATGGCATCGTTATACACGAAGGGCACATACGGGGTTGTAGCAGGTGCTACACAAGAACACTTTTTTATCTTTTCCCGGCTCCGGTCAGGCCACGCTCAACTGCGGCAGGATCATTTTTTTATCCTCAAGGATAATCTTGCCTGCATCTTTGAGCGCCTTCATGGCTCGCGTAATGGAAACCCTGTGGGCCCCGGTCAGAAAGCTTAAATCCTCATGGGTCAGGGGGAAACGAATCACATGGCCCTGTTCGCCGGTCTTCCCGTGTTCCCGGGCCACATTGGAGAGTACCCGGAAAAGGCGGTCCTCAATACTTGGGGTGGCCAGAGAACCGACCCGGCTGCTGAGCTGGTCGATCTGCTGGCTTAAGGTTTTGATGATCTGCAGCCCGACATTGGGATAGGCCAGGACTGCCTGCTCAAACTGGGACCGGGTAAACCCGCAGGTCATGGTATCTTCCATACAGACCGCAGATACCGGGTAGGTTCCCTCTTCCGCAAACATGTTTTCCCCGGCAAAATCCCCGGCTTTCCGGATATCCAGCGTGAGTTGGGAGCCGTCCTCAAACACCTTGTCCAAGCGTATCCGGCCGGCTTTGATCAGGAACATCTCATCTGCCGGGTCTCCCTGGCGGAATACCAGGGCCCCTTTTTCAAGCTGCTGCCGTTTGGCATCCCGGCTCAGGGCCACAAGCTCTTCTTTCTCAAGATCCTGGAATATCCATAAATTCCCGATGCAGATCGGCGACAGGTGGGCATCTTCACCAGCCATGGCTTCACAAAGACAGGCCATCTTCATCTCCTTTGTATGGGTTTACTTGGGCACAGGATACCGCACCCCGGGGTTTTCCGGCTGTAGCAGCGGCTACAACAGGTACAGCATACCTTTTTTTGGCGCGCTGGTCCACGCCCATACTGCTATAACCCTTTCCACCACATTTATTTCTGGGGAACCCAGAACCTTCCGGCCACCAGATAAAGGCTGACCGAACTGAGGATAAGATAACCGAACATCTGTACATTCTTGGTTTTAAACAAAAAGGCCAGGGCAACAATAATGGATGCCGATACCAGGAAAAAAACAGGTTTGGGAATTTCCTTGAGGATCACCCGCCCGAAATGGGCAAACCGGATATGGCTCACCATCAGTACCGTGGAGATTCCCGTAAACAGCCAGAGCACCACCGGGTGGGAAACAAGGGAAGCGCCAAGGACGATCAATGCACCGGCAGGACTGGGAAATCCGTTGAAAATCCCGGCAGGCAGGTCTGTCCGTTTTTTGTCCACCGTGACAAAACGGACCAGACGGAATGCCACGCCCACAATGAAAACAACGGCAAAAACCCATGCCAGGGCCCCGCCCTTTTGATAGACCACATAGGCCGGGGCCAGGCCAAAACTGACAAAATCGGCAATGTCATCCAGCACCGGGCCGTACTTTGTTCCCCCGTGCTTTAAGGCCATACGGCCGTCAAACAGGTCGAACAACTGGCCCACTATGATAATGCAGATGGCCCAGGCAAAAGAATGGTGGTAGGTCAGGACCAGGGCGATCACGCCGCAGCAGAAGTTGAGCATTGACAGGATGTCCGCATACAGCCGGTTGGGGATGAATTTGAATATAATGGATGCCGCGGCAAGAATAATGCAACCCATGAGCACCCCGTCAGCAATGTTCAGCATGTCCGGGTTTGCATCCACCAAGGCGCAGAGAATCACAAGGGCAAAGCAGATAATGGCCTTGATCTTCCCGAAGTTGTTGGCCGCGCCCGAAACCTTGAGCCAGGTCAGTATCTTGCGGGCGAAAAACTGGCCTGCAAATTCAAGCCCCACAAGGATCCATACCAGGTCCACCGAGAGTATCCCGGTATAGGCAAACCCTATCATGGGCGGCAGGTAGGTGAGTTTGTCACACATGGGGTCCAGCCACTCGCCCCAGCTTGACACCAGGTTGCACCCCCGTGCCACCACACCGTCCGCACCGTCAAGAATCGCGGCAAAGGTAAAAATGACAATAGCTGCGGACTGGTACGGGAAAAAAAAGTACAGCACAAATCCCAGGCCGGCCAGGGCGGTCCGCCAGTAGCAGATGGCATTGGGAGACATCAGCCACTGGTGCGAAAAAATATAGTCCTGCATATATTGCTTTTTAACGGCCCTGGAGAACCAGAAAAAAAACAATGTTCCCACGGCACCCGACGCTGAAATAAGCAAAAGTCTTTCCATGATCCTGTCTAAACTCCCTAATCCGTTTCCTTAAATTGCCCTTCCGGTCCAAAGCCGTATCATTTTAATCCCGTGCCGGACCACAATTCCGGCACACCCGTGACAAATTTTCCGTATCGTCCGGTAACCCAGCCGGTAAAAAAACGACAGGAAATTTTCGCCATGGCACCTTGTATCACGAACCTGATTCGCTCCACAAGCCCGCCAACCGATATAACAGGATCAACGCATATAAAATTGGGGCTGGATGATTTCAGTTGGCCAGACGCCGTCGCAAACGCAAAGAAAATGTATGCCAGCATCATAAGCGCCTGAAATATTGTGGATTAAAAAAATATGCCAGAGTTAAATGCGTTTGCCCTGACCGATATAAGGCTTGAAAAATGATGCTTTTCCTCCTACTATCGTCAGGTTAAACGATTCATCTGTCTGACTTATGATCTCAGGAGGAATATCAACATGGAAACGCCCATTAATATGGACACCGTAAAAAAGGAAATAGATGCCATGGGCCTGCCCTCGGTGGGGCTGGCATCCATCCGGGAACTGAACCGGATCGTCAATAATATTGAGGCTGCCACAGGCGAACAATTTATCCGCATGGAAATGGGGATACCCGGCCTTGCGCCCCCGGAAATTGCGGTAAACGCGGAAATCGAGGCCCTGAAAAAAGGCGTGGGCTCCAAATACCCGCCCTTTGACGGGATACCCGAACTCAAGCAGGAAATTTCCGCCTTTGTCAAAAACTATATGGATCTGGATATCGATCCGGTATCCTGTCTCCCCACGGTCGGCTCCATGCAGGGCTGCTACATGGCCATGATGTGCGCCACCCGGCGGATCAAGGGAAAGGACAAACTGCTCTTTATCGATCCCGGATTCCCCGTGAATAAGAACCAGGCAAAGGTGTTGGGCGTGCCTTTTGAAAACTTTGACGTATACGATTACAGGGGAGAGAAACTCAGGGCCAAGCTGGAATCCTGCCTTGAAAAAGGGGATATTGCCGCAATCATGTATTCCAACCCCAATAACCCGTCCTGGATCTGCTTTACCGAGCAGGAGCTTTCAATCATCGGGGAACTGGCCACCCAGTACGACTGCATTGTACTGGAAGACCTGGCCTATTTCGGCATGGATTTCAGGCAGGATTACTCGGTGCCGGGCAAAGCCCCCTTTATCCCCACCGCAGGCAAATACACGGAAAACTACGTGTTGCTCATCTCCAGCTCCAAATCCTTTTCCCTGGCAGGCCAGCGCATCGGCATGACCGCCATCCCGGACAAATTGTTCAATTCCCAGGGGAACAACCTGGCACAATGGTTCGGCACTGACAATTTCGGATATGCCTATATTTTCGGGGCCATGTATGCCCTGAGTTCCGGCGTGTCCCACTCCAACCAGTACGGGTTGCTCGGTCTGCTCAAGGCGGTGAACCAGGGCACCTACAATTTTGTGGATGCGGTAAAGGAGTACGGGGACCGGGCAGCGGCCATGAAACGCTTTTTCACCGACAATGGATTCCATATTGTTTATGACATGGATGA
The DNA here is from genome assembly GCA_036881925.1 of Desulfobacter sp. Classification (GTDB taxonomy): domain Bacteria; phylum Desulfobacterota; class Desulfobacteria; order Desulfobacterales; family Desulfobacteraceae; genus Desulfobacter. Next base: position 139,677 of record JBAJNJ010000012.1, on the reverse strand, counting down.
GAACCGGAAAATTGCAGACGGGTTCTACTTTACCGTGGCCTATGAAGGGTTCACCGGCGAGGAACTGGTTGAAGAACTTTTATACTACGGCATTTCCGCCATCTCCCTGACCACCACGGGCAGTGACCGCCACGAAGGGCTCCGTGCCTGTGTATCCCTTACGGGCAAGGACCGGTTCCCGGAACTTGAAGCACGTCTCAAACAATTTGCTGCGGACCACCCCAAAGGATCTGATTTCAAGATCATCAACGCCTGATCCGGCATTCATTATATATAGCGCCTTATGGCCGGTACCAGCCATAAGGCGCATGCTCCAATCCATACCAGGGTTCCGGCGATAATCAGCCAGTCCCCGGCAACAATGGCGGCAGCCAGGTAGAAAAAACCGGCGATCAGGAAAAAGATCAGGGCCAGCAGTTCATATGTCTCGTTTTTCATCCCGACGATTATCCCCATGTTTATCCCGACGTTTTGCTCCGACTTTCATAACGGCCTGTTTTGGCTGCCCCTGGCCCCAGGTTCAATAATACCGGGTAAACCCCAGGCGGGTACCTTCGGCAATCATCAGCTTCCAGAACGACACCAGCATGAACACCATGAGCACGGAAATGGGGAACCCGCCGAGAACCGCTGCGGACTGACACCCTTTCAGCCCGCCCACAAGAATGAGGACCACGGCCAGAACCGCGATGCCGCTGCCCGCAGTCATGCGTACGATACGGCCGGGTTCGGCAGAGCCGTCCGTCAATTGCATGGCACAGAAAAATGCCGCGGAATCCGCAGATGTCACCATGAACACCACCATCATGAACAGAACCACCATGGAAAAGGCGTACCCCAAGGGCCAGTTGTCCACCATCACGTAAAATCCCGCACCCACATCCTTCTGGATTTCCGCCCAGAGTAATGAATTTCCGCCCATTTCAGTGTACACCCCGGCAATCCCGAAGGTGGTGAACCAGACAATACAGGTCAGGGTCGGGATAAAGGTACACCCCAGAAGGACTTCCCGCAAAGACCGGCCCCTGGATATCCTGGCCAGGAAACCACCCACAAAAGGCACCCACGAAAACCACCATCCCCAGTAAAAGACCTTCCACCAGGACATCCACTTCCCGCCAAAGGCCTGCTCCCCGGCATCCGTATGAAGACTTAGAAAAACAAAATTGCCGAAATATTCTCCCGGCACCTGCACGATCCAGTTGAAAATATTCCGGGTCGGGCCCGCAAACAGGACATAGGCAAAGACCACCATTGCAATATAGGCATTGATGTTGCTGAGGGTTTTAATGCCGTTGTCCAGTCCCCGGTACACAGACCAGCAGAATCCTGCGGCAATCACGCAGGTCAGGCCGATCATACCTACGGTGTTCAGTTGGACACCGAAAAGGTGCTGAATTCCGTAACGCAGGGAGATCATGCCCAGGCCGATGGATGTGGCAATCCCAAGGAAATTCACGATCATGGCGATCAGCTCAAGCAGCATTGCCGGGGTTTTGTTGTAAATTTTTTTGCCGAAAAGGCCGTAAAAGGCCGTGGTAAAATTCATGGGCAACCCGTAACGATAAGCGGGAAGGCCGATGCAGACGCCTGCCACGGCAAACACTCCGAAGCCGCCCACTGCCGTGTGCATAATGGTAATCTTGAAAGAATCCTTCAGTGCCGCCATGGTGCCGGGTTCCGCACCAAGAGGCGGCTGCATCCAGTGGTACAGGGGCTCGGCAATGGCCCAGACAACCGCAGATACCGCAAACGAGCAGCAGATCAGCATGGCCATCCACTCAAAGGTCGTGTATTCGGGTCTTTCATCGGCATTGCCCAGCTTGATGCCGCCCCATTTTGTAAACGGAATGATGAACACGGGGGTTACAAAGATAAAGTTCAGAAGGATGTACCACCAGCCAAAGTAACGGCTGATATTGTCCTGGATGGCTTTCATGTCACTCTGCATGGCCGAGGGGTTGAAGGCGGCGTAACTCACGATCAGAAGCAGGGCTGCCCCGCTGATTGTTGCCAGAAAGGTGTTGACCCCGCCTTCCCCGGACCCGGCACTGACAATGGGTGGTTCCTTGATGGCCGGCGCAATGTTGTCGTTCATCGTTCCTCCTGTAATGCGTTTTATGATGCAAAATAATAATGGTGCTGTTTAAAAGCGGGCCGTGCGTCCTCCTTTTGTACGGGCCCGCCCACGGGCCGCTGTCCCGGGGGCGGGCGATTGTGCCGGGGCAATGCGATCCCGGGCGTCAGGGGGCAAGGGTCTCAAGCACCCTTTCCGTGGTCATCAGTTTAAGTGTCGTATCAATGGCCCGCATCCGGTCAATAACGGCCGGGTCCGGCGTGTACGATGCGTAATTGTCCGTGATCCAGCAAGTACCCACACTCCAGAGGATCACCTCGGCCAGAAGTTCTTTGGTCAATCCCATGGCAACGCCCAAGTCCAGGCATTCTTCATAGATGATATAGTTGATCCAGGTCATGTAGCCGATCAGGTTGTCAAGCAGGGCCTGCTGTTCGGGAGAGGGGGCAAAAGGGTCGGCTGCATAGCTTGCCGGCAGTTTGGGCTTGATGCGGCCGTGCCTGTCAGTGATCATTTCCCCGGAACGTTGATAATCGGGATTGGCGCCATATTTTGACGGGGCCACAAAACCGGGAAGCTGCATGGATATGTTGTTGTCCTCTTCGGTGACCTTGCACACGATCACATGTTTGTCATACCGGTCCCACCGCCTCATGGTTTCATCGTAATGGTCACGGATGATTCGGCCCAGGGGCAGAGCCACACCCAGCTCATCCGCAAGCTCGGCGGTCAGGTTCATGTCCTTGTGGCCGATCTCAAGGTTGCAGGAATTGTCATAGGTATGGTCGAACAAAAAGGGCATGAACTGTTCGGTGGATACGCTGAACGCCGTGCTTTTATTGATATGGTGCCACATCCACTGAAGGGGGATTCCAGCCTCTTTTGCCAGGGCCAGGCACTCGCCGAAAATAACGGTGTCCGTATAAAAGAGAAGGTTGGTAATCAGCTTTACGGTCTGGGCTTCCCCGATCCTGGCCACATGAAATGATATTTTGCTGACAACGTCCAGCACCTCTTTTACCCTGTCATACCCCTCTTTGCTCCCGCCCACATAAATACTGGTATTGGCGAAATCCGCACCCATGTGGGAGAGGTTGCTCACAGGCGCCTCCAGACTGGTCACCCCGATTTTATTCGCCTCCTCGGCAATACGGAGGGTGTTGTGGTAGTCTGTTGTGGAGGTATCCACCCAGATGCTTCCGCGGTCCATGCCGGCAAGCGCCCCGTTTTCTCCCATCATGTTTTCATAAACATCCTCGGGCAGCGGCAGGCAGGTAAATACGATCTCGCTGCCCATGGCCGATTCCCTGGGCGTATCCGCCCATACGGCACCGGCATTCACAACGGATTGTGCAGCCTCCCTGTACTTGTCGTAAACTTTGACGGAATATCCGCTTTTCAACAGTTCATGCACCATGGGACGTCCCATGGCCCCGGTTCCGATAAATGTGATCTGAGGTTTGTTTGCCATTGCTGTTTCCTTTGTTACACTCAAAAGTGATACGTGAAAAATACGTCCTAACGTCAGCCGTTCTTGACTCTATTATTCAATAGATATGATCTTGTCAAGATTAAAATCAGATCTTTTTGCTAAATTGATATTATTTATTGCTCAATAAAAGATACAATAGTCAATATACTTCATATGTATATGAACAATTTTGCAAAACCCGCTTCCCTGAATCCCCTGGACAGGCGGCCGCATACCGGATGTAAAAATGGCTTTCGCAGCAAAATAATACCATCAGGCCGAATTGCCGGTTCCGGCTCGGGGAGGGTGTGGGCGTTGCCGAATCAGGAGGTCAGGGGCCAGATATCCCCCACGCGAAACCCTTCGGGAAAGGGATCGTCAGGGTCCAGCACATAGTTGCTGAATCCCGTGATCCATGCCTGGCCGCTCACCCGGGGCACGACGGCGGTATGGTCACCGAGCCGGACCGTTTCCACCAGTTCGCCGGTAAATATATTGCCGAGAATGCCCTCATGCCGGAACCTTTCATGGAGCCTCAGCTCTCCTTTGGCATGGAGTACAGCCATTTTCGCACAGGTCCCCGTACCGCAGGGACAGCGGTCGATGGCCCCGGTCCAGGTGGCGGGATCTTCCCAGTCCAGGGGGCCGGACGCCACCGTGACCACGTTTTTCCAGTCCGATCCCGATGCCGTGCCCGGGCCGGACAACTGGGATATGGTGATGCCGATCCCCGGGTAGTCCGGATGGGACACCGGCAACTGCTCGTGGGCCGCCTGCCGGATCATGGATGAGATCCGGGTGATTTCCCTGCCGTGCTCGGGGATCAGCTCAAGGCCATCAAACTGCCGCACATCGGCAATGACGTAAAACATCCCGCCCCAGCCCACGTCAACGGTCACCCGTCCCAGGTGAGGCACGTCGATTTCCGCATCCAGGTGTGCGGCAAAGGCAGGCACATTTTCAAACGTCACCCGGGTTACTTTCCCGTTACTGCAGTCCGCACGGATATGGATCAGCCCTGCGGGCGCTTCAAGCACCAGTTCGGTCACCGGCTCCGTCATGGGCAGCATGCCGGTTTCCAGGAGCACCGTGGCAACGGAAATCGTATTGCCCCCGGACATAACGGGATATTCCGTCTGCTCCATGATAATATAACCGGCATGGGCATCCGGATGCACCGGCGCACAGACCAGGTTGCAGCACAGCGGCGGATAGCCCCGGGGTTCACGGAGCATCAGCTTCCGGATCTGGTCATCGTTCTGTTCAAGGTAGGTCATTTTTTCATACATGCTTTTCCCGGGGATATGCGGAACGCCCCCGGTAATCACGCGCATGGGTTCGCCGATATGCGTATCAACGGCCTGTATCATTCGCTTGTAGCCCATTATACGGTTCTGTTCTCCTTTTTGCGGTTGGTATTTATCCGTTTGTTATTTATCGACCCTGCCCTCTTCCACATAGGCCTTCAGGTCTTTCTGCTGGGTTTCCGGAAGATCCGGAGCGCGATAAGCGTTTACCCGTTTTTTCCATTCCCGGTTGGCTGCCAGGGCAATATCCTCCCCGCCCTTTTCCTCCCATTTTAAATAGTTGGATCTGTCAAACAGCCTGGGCTCGTAAAGGGATTTGTAGTGGGCAAAGGTATGGGGAAGGGTTAAAAATCCCCCGCCCATGGGACCCACCGACTGAATGGCATCAAATGCCAGGGTCTCCGGATTGACCGGAATTCCTTTTCGGATGTGCCGGACAATGCCGCAGGCCTCCTCGTCAATGACAAATTTCTCAAAAGAAGAGACCATATACGATTCCAGGATGCCGCAGGCATGGAGGATATAATTGGTTCCGGTGAACGCCGAGGTAAGAAGGTTCATCATGCTTTCGGCCCCGGCCTGGGCATCAACGGTTTTGGCATCGGATATCGCACCGCCGGACCGGCAGGGAAGCCCGTAGAACTTTGCCATCTGGGCCGTGCCGATGCAGTTGATGGCGGACTCGGGCGCGCCTACGCTCAGCCCCAGGGTTTTCATGTCTGCGCATGACGAAGAGTTATTGAGCACTACGGGCACACCCGGCCGGATCAACTGGGTCAGCACCAGGCCGGCCATGGCTTCGGCCATCATCTGGCTCAGGTTCCCGGCCCAGGTGACCGGTGTGGTCAGCCCGCCCAGGCCAAGTCCCCCGATGCGCTGGGGAATACCGTTTTCCGCGCAAAAGACGAGCATTTTAAGCATGGTTTCATCATATCCCAGCGGACAAAAGGAATCCGTAATCGAAATAAACCGGGGACTTTCAATCAGCTCCTCCCTGGACCCGTACAGGATCCGGCATTGCTCAAAAGCCGCTTTCATGGTCCTGGCATCCTTTGACACCACCATGGGTTTTTCACAGAGGGTCAGCACGGTCCTGATATATTCAGGGGTCCGCTTCGCCATGGGAACATCCGACATCTCACAGGGCACGGTGCTGGCCATGTCCAGATGGGGGCTCTCCTGGGTCAGTTTGGTGAAATTGATAAAATCCGCTGTTGTGCCTTCGCACCGGCCACGGTCCAGATCACTGATAAACGGTGATCCATAGCAGGGGATCATGACAAAGGCATCGGTGCTGAAGGTGACATTCCGGTCGTCATTTCTCCCGTACAGGACAAATTCAGACGGCGGCAATTGTCTCATTTCTTCCACAAGGCCGGGATCAAAAAACACAACGTTTCCGTCTGTCCTGCATCCCGCTTTTTTAAGCAACGTAACCGCAGGCGGATAGTCGAACAGGACCCCGACCCGGTTCAGCAGGTGCAGTACATTTTCATGAATCGCTTCAATGTCACGGGTTTCAAGAAGTTCGACGTATTTCATTGGCCTGGCTCTCCTTTATCCGATAGATGGTATCTTTCATCAGGCACTCCCTGTGCTGCTAACGCCTTTTGACACATATACTCACGTGTATATTCTGGCCCGAGTGATAATATAAACATCATATCTTGTCAAGAAATTAATCATATGAATATTTGAAATATTTCGTATTAATCGGACTTATCAATTGACATGTTCATATGAATTATATATTCACGGAATGCATATCTACCAGAACTCTAAGGATTACCCGTCAGGAGGCAGGTTATGGAAACCATCACGGAAAACCGGATAGAGGAATTGCTACCCATGTCCCGGGCCATTGAAGTGGTTGAGCAGGCATTCAGGGATTGCGCCCGGGGCATGATCGCCACAGGCCGCAGGGGAACCCTTGAGATTGACGGCAGCGGCGGAAGCTGTATTCTCCTGCCCGCACGGCATAAGGAAAGCGGATTTTATTCGGTAAAATATGCGGCCAGCATCCCGGCATGCAGCGCACAGGGACTGCCCACGGTCCAGAGCGTAATCTGGCTGTTTTCCGCCCGGACAGGACGGGCATGCGCCATGATCGAGGCCAATGCCCTGACCGCCGTGAAAACCGGCGCAGCCTCGGCAGTCGCCACCCGGCATCTCTCCAATGAACATGCCGGGATTCTGACGGTGATCGGCGCAGGAGACCAGGCCAGAACCCAGATCGCCGGGATCTCCCAAGTCCGGATCCTGACAGAGATACGCCTGGTGGACCTGGACCCGGACCGGTCACAGGCATTAAAATCATGGGTGGAAAAACACCTGGGCACGGACATTCCAGTCATTGCCGTGTCCACGGCTGAAAAAGCGGTTCAGGGAGCAGACATCATTGTCACCTGCACCACATCCATGCGGCCGGTACTGAACGGGGACCACCTCAGCCCTGGTGCACATATCAACGCCATTGGCGGATTTACCCCCCAGATGCAGGAAATCGATCTTCGGACCGTACTCAGGGCAGATAAAATTGTTGTGGATGCGGCCCGGGAGGCATGGGCCTGTTCAGGCGATCTTATCGTACCGCTCAAAAGCGGCGCCATCGACAAAGACCTGCCCATGGAAGAACTTGGAAATATTGTGGAAGAAACATCTTTGGGAAGAAACGCGGAACAGGAGATCACCCTGTATGAGAGTGTGGGATTCGCCCCCCTGGACCTGGCCGTTGCCACGGCTGTTTACCGGCAGGCCGTTGCATCCGGCTGACCCGTCCCCTTCCCCTGTGTGAAGCGCCCCGGGGCAAACGCATTTCACTCCGGCCTGTTTTCCTGATCCACAACATTTCAGGTGCTGATGATATTTGTATACGTCTTCCTTGCGTTTGCGGCGGGCTCTAACCAACTGAAATCATTCAGTCCCGATTTTGTATGTGTTGCCCCTGTGAAGCACCCAGTATATTCTGGACAGAATTTCAGAATTATGGTTTAACAGTCTGAACATCCACATTTACTTAGGCGTGATCTTCACATACATATGAACAAAACAAGAAAAAACCCGCTGAACAGGGGAACCGGCAAGGGCAAATCAACCCCTGAAATCGTGGCAAACCAGATTGTCGAACGGATTGAATCCGGCGAATTGGCTCCCGGCCAGAAGCTGCCCACCCAGACAGACCTGGCCAAATCATTCGGTGTGGGCACATCTTCCATCCGTGAAGCCGTGAACGTGCTTGAGATCATGGGTTACCTTGACGTCACCCACGGCAGGGGCATGTTCGTCAAAGAAGAACTCCCCCTGAACCAGTCCGTGTTTTCCAACATGGAAAATGATCTGACCAATGCGTCGGCCTTTGAACTGTTCGAACTCAGAGAACTTCTGGAGTGCCATGTGGTGAAGCTGGCCACCCAGAGGATCGACAGCAAAGGGATCCAGCACATCCGCAGCGCGCTTGAAAAGCTCAGGTCCAGCGTCGGGGAAAAAAAGGCCTTTATTGACGCTGACATTGAGTTCCATGTGGCCCTTGCCGAGGCCGTATCATTCAGGGCGGCAGGCGCCATCATCCGCCTGATCCACGAACTGATGCACAAGAACCTTGACCTTGCCGTCACCGCCCAGACAGATCCTTACGGAAAAGATGCCGTGGACAGCGCCGACCAGATCGTCAACCATATTGTCAACGGCGAGGAGTATTTTGCAGTCCGGTGTATGCGCAATCACCTCAACCTGCCCAAAAGCGCCATTGTCAAACTCAGGACGGTTTAATCCCGGGCAAACGCATTTCACTCGCCATACGGTTTTAACCCGGCCGCGCTGACCGGATCACCCGAGTCATCTGACGTTGCCGCCTGATGTGGCAAAGGCCGGTCAGATCAGGCCGACTTTTCCAGTTTCTCCGGTTTTGCAACACCGGCAACCTCTCTCAGGCTTGCCAGTCCCAGGTCTTCCTCAATTTCCCCGGGCATCCTGGGGTAAAACATGGATATGGGTTCCGGGAACGCATACTCAACCATCCGTTTTTCCTGCTTGTGTATGCTGGACATCGCCACAACCGGGCTGACCATGTCCGAGACCTCGTAAATCTCATCAGGCGTCAGGTTCACACCGGTACGGAACAGGTAGAGGTTTTTGAAAAATCCAAAATCATCATAGTGGGCCTCATGCACCACCCCTTGTTTGCGCCGCTCATCCCATAGCCGTGATCCCGGGATCTGGCAGAACCACTGGAGCATGACCCGGACCCCGTATTTGGCGTACAGGTTGCAGGCAAAATTTACGGTTTCCATCACTTCCTTTTTGGTCTCCCAGGGCAACCCGATGATAAAGGAAAAGTCCGCCCGCTCCGCAAGCCCGTATTTGTTCAGGACGGCGGCGGCCTGTTCCAGTTTTTTAATGGTCGTACCCTTGCCGACTTTTGAAAGTCCCTTGTCATACCCGCATTCCGCACCGATAAGAAACTGGAAGGCATAGGGCATGATAGCCTCTACATAGGCCTCGTTGAGCAGGTCGTTTGCCCGGGAGTCAAAAATGAGCCGGGGCGAAAGGTTTCTCCGGGCGATCTCTTCGCAGATGGCAATGGCCCGGTCCGTCTTAATGGAGAACTCGTCATCAATGATCTGCAATGTTCCCGTACGTGTTTTGCTCAGATACGGCATCATGTATTCCAGGCGGTCCACGAAAATCTCCGGTGCAATGGAGCGCCAGCTCTTCCGGTAAGAGGTGCTGCAGAACAGGCAGTCAAACAGGCAGCCCCGGGAAGATTCGATTCCCAGGCCGTTGTAGACCCCATCCGGCAGGCCGCTGTAATCCGGGAACGGAAGCTGCCCCATGGCCTCGCCGCTCATCTTTTCAGCCATATGTGTCCGCAGGATATGACCGTTGGCCAGCTTTGCCGTCAGGTTCGGTACATGGCTCAAATCCCCGCCGGTCTGGAGGGTTCTGGCCAGGATACGCAGGGCATTCTCCCCCTCCCCCCGTATGCAGTAATTTGCCTGGGTTGTGGCCAGCAGATACTTGTCAAACATGGTGGCGTGGATCCCGCCCAGAACAATGGGGACGTCAGGCCGGTATTTCCGAACATCTGAAATGCACTGCCGTGCTGTCGGCCATGACAGAGTTGTGGTGCTGATGCCCACCAGGTGGGAGGATGCGATATGCTGCCAGTGGATATCAAGGTCTTTGGATCCCTGGGCAATCAGATCGATGATGGTGACCTCGTGCCCGTCCTGCTGGAGGACCTGGGCAAGCAGAAATACGCCGTAGGGCGGGCAGGCCCTGACGGCATCCATGGCAATGGGAGACAAAACCCCATCCACATAATCCATAAGCGGGGGGGCAATCAATGTGACTTTCATATGTTTTACCTCTATATAATCGTGTCTTTTTTATCCGGAACGCCCGGGGTAACAGATTCGGTGTACGAAAAGATCCACTCCTGCGACGCATATCGTCCCTTCTCATGCCCGGTGATACCGGCTCATATCCCAATGATATCCGGGCGGGTGTTTGGCGAAAGATCAGGTTTTTCGGGATGCCGGCCGGTCCTTTATGATTGAACGGACCGCCGGGAATGCCTGTCAGAGAATCCTTCGCCCAATGGGTTTTTCGATATAAAAAAGCGTTCCGAACTGTTCTTCAACAAGTTTAATGATGTCGGGCGTTGTGATGATTTTGGCCCTGAACCGTGACGGGTTGACGATCTCAACACCTTCTATCGCGGAGATGCGTTCGTGCCAGTCTTCAGGAATCTGATCCCTGAACTCCCGCTTTGCAGCGACAAAGTATTCAACCGGGTTGTCGGTATTCATGACACACATCTCCGTCTGTCTAGTTCAGCCTGTTGATCAATCCATACCCCTGATACACCGGAAGCAGGTTCAGGGAATGGGACGATGCTGCCGCCGCCAGCCCGGCAGCGTACTGAAACCGCTCTTCACCTGCCGGAAGGTTCATGTAGTCCGGCTGGGTGGACAAACGGGCCGCGAGGGCGGCCGTTGCCATGGGCGATGCCATGGATGTTCCGTCCATGGACAGATACGGGGCCTTGTGGCTGGCATACGCCGGAACCGTTGAAATAATTCCCGTCCCCGGTGCGCAGCAGACAATTTGTTTCCCGATATTTGAGTAGCTTGCCAGGAAAAAAGGCGTTATCGGGGAATATCTGTCTGCCTGAGCCGGATAAAATGACGATGAAATGGTTCCTTCCGGATACACGTTTCTCACGCCAAGGCCGCTCACGGCAACTGTTTCCGGGTAGGCGGCCGGGTAGTCCACGCTCTTGCCGTAGCCGTTGCCTGCCGCACAGAAACAAAGTGTACCACATTCCATTGCGAATTCAATGGCATCCCGCTCTATCCTGGACGGCTCGGTTGATCCCAGGCTCATATTGATCAGGTGTACCCCGTATTCCGACGCCAGGGTATCAACGGCAAAGGAAATATCTCCCTGGGTGGCGCTCCGGCCTTTTGGGAAGACCCTTGCCATGAACACTTCCGCCCCGGGAACAATGCCGGTATATTCATTTGATCCGTCCGGCAGCCTGGCACCGATAATGCCGGAGACATGGGTGCCGTGGTCCCCTGAGTCCAGCCCGGCCCTTGGGTTGCTGTCATGGTGGGAATCAATGAACGATCCGATACTTGTTACATGGTCGAGATAGGGATGGGGCCCGACCCCTGTATCCACGATCCCCACCTTTATCCCTTTTCCCAGGGTCTTGTCGTAGGTGTGCACACCTACGGAGTTCTGCCACCAGTTCAGGGGGCCTGTTTTGGGCAGTTTGATCAGCTCAATTGTTTCCGCCTCAAGCGGAGACAGGGTAAGCTGAGGCCAGAATTCGGACCTGGGGTTAAATGTGGCGGAGTAAGGTTTCCAGGTGCTGTCGTCATACTCAAAGGTCACTTTACCGTTGATGTTGGTTTTCTGGCTCTGGGACGACCCGTCCTCAGGATTCCCGAGCCTGGAGAAATTGGCCGTAACACTGATGCCCTGTACAGGGCTTCCCTTGTACTTAAGATGGAAATTCAGGGCCTTGCCCGTTCCCAACGCCTGCACCGAAGAGAGGCTGGCGTCAAACGGCGAGGCCACCTGGATTTTCCGGGTGATCAGCCGTTCGACAATGGTATCGGACGACAGTTCCCGTTTTATTTTATTCACATCCAGATAATCCGCATCAAAAATCTTCAGCCCCCGCTTATCCTCCGGCAGGTTGGTGTTGTGGGAGAGAAGATCGACATTGGATGCCATGACCTTGTCAAATGATGCTTCAAAATTATCCCTGCTCTTTTTAACCCTGCTCATGCCGGCCTTGTGTCCGTGGCCGGCACGGCGGTGGGAGATAATAAACCGCGTTGTCTTCGGCATCTCCTTCGGTGCCCTGGTGCGCCTGGTGCGTTTGGGTTTAGGCTTACTCTTTTTTTCATTTGCATCTGCCATTTTCATTTTCCTTTCGATATGGATAACGCCCATGAGACGGTGAGCATCAGCCTGATGCCGGCATTGCCCGGCAGGGGAAAAGGATGGGCGGCCTTGGAAAAGCCCCCCATCCATAAACTCCCTGCCGGATGCAATTAATGGTAGCGATCAGGCAGAACACGGTGGTATAATTGAAAAATCAGTCCATATACCACCGCCGCGAGTGACGTTACTGGCATGGACCTGCCTGGGCTGCCTGCTGATCGGCGACCGGTACGACATTTGTCGCTACATGAACGCCCGGTTGTGTGGCAACCTGGACAACTGGGGCGACAAACATCGGTTGCGCCTGGGCGGCAGCAGCCTGTTGCGCGGCAACAGGGACCACACCCGTTGCCACCTGGACAGCGGGTTGGGTGGCAGCATGCACCACCGGTGCCACAAACATGGGCTGAACCTGCGCCGCAGCTGCCTGGTGGGCAGCTACCGGAACCACACCTGTTGCGACCTGAACCCCCGGTTGTGTGGCAACCTGGACGACAGGAGCGACAAACATCGGTTGCGCCTGGGCTGCGGCAGCCTGTTGCGCGGCAACAGGAACAACACCCGTTGCCACCTGGACCCCAGGCTGGGTGGCAACTTGCACCACCGGTGCAACAAACATCGGCTGTGCCTGGGCGGCAGCAGCTTGCTGCACGGCCGCAGGAGCCACACCCGCGACGACCTGGACAGCCGGCTGGGTGGCAGCATGTACCACCGGTGCCACGAACATGGGCTGGGCTGCCTGGGCCGCTGCGGCCTGCTGGTCAGCCACAGGGACGACATTGGTCGCCACATGCACGCCCGGTTGTGTAGCCACCTGGACAACTGGGGCGACAAACATCGGTTGCGCCTGGGCGGCGGCAGCTTGCTGGGCGGCTACAGGAACAACACCCGTTGCCACCTGGACAGCCGGCTGGGTGGCAGCATGTACCACCGGTGCCACAAACATGGGCTGGGCTGCCTGGGCCGCTGCGGCCTGCTGGTCAGCCACAGGGACGACATTGGTCGCCACATGCACACCCGGTTGTGTGGCAACCTGGACGACAGGGGCGACAAACATCGGTTGCGCCTGGGCGGCAGCAGCCTGTTGCGCGGCTACCGGAACCACACCCGTTGCCACCTGGACAGCGGGTTGGGTGGCAGCATGCACCACCGGTGCCACAAACATGGGTTGAACCTGCGCCGCAGCAGCCTGGTGGGCAGCTACCGGAACCACACCTGTTGCGACCTGAACCCCCGGTTGTGTGGCCACCTGGACGACAGGGGCGACAAACATCGGCTGTGCCTGGGCGGCAGCAGCTTGTTGTGCGGCGACAGGAACAACACCCGTTGCGACCTGGACCCCGGGCTGGGTAGCAACCTGTACCACCGGCGCCACAAACATGGGCTGGGCCGCTGCGGCCTGGTGGGCCGCGACCGGAATAACACCTGTTGCCACCTGGACACCCGGCTGGGTGCCCACCTGCACCACGGGCGCGACGAACGGGGGATCCACATGGCCCCCGCATGCCTTTTGTGCCATGCTGCTTGCAGATACGAGACGCTGTTTCTGCTCCTCACTCAACGGCACACCCATGGCCTCCATGGTCTGGATGGGATTCTGGGCAAATGACGCTCTCATGGCCGGATCGGTCAATAATTTATTCATTGCCTCAACCAGCAATGCGTTTCCGTCCATAACCTTACCTCCTTTTTCTAAATATGATTTATCCGTTCCCAAAGCACCCCAACGGGCTTTGGGAAGTACCAGCACCGAATGGCCCCGAAGCGATAAAAAACCGGATACATGCGTTCCTGTGACACCAAAGGAACACGTAACCGGTAAAAACCACCGGCCTGCGAACAACAGACCGGGGCCAATTCGATGCGAACTGGCGTTACGAAAATCCAGACATAAATAGGGCGTTAATTATTTTCAGGAAAAACGTCCCCCCTTCCCCCCGACCGGAGGGGGGACGCATTTTGACCGAACATAATTTTCACAGTTAAATTAAGGAGATAGAGAAACAGTTGAAACGCACTTCCAGAAATTAAGCAGGCTCATGAGCGTCCTGTCTCATTAAAGAACAATATGAAAAAACTGAAAAAACTATACGCCTGAAACAAAGTACCGGCTTACTGACAAATTGTATTAAAACAAATTTAAAAAAATAATTCAGCTTCAGAAATTAGAAAATCCTATTGAACAGATAGGATTTTAAATATAGATTTTTTTGAACACCGTCAAGCATTTTTTTATACATAGTCAATGGGCAACATCTTTTTAATATTCAACTAACAAAATCACTCCCATCCTGTATTTCTTTACCACAAGGCCTTTTCAGGCATGTCCGGACCCTTGCGAGAATTCCTCTGCCAAGTGCCGGAAAAATGTGGGCAGCCCATATTTTTATACAGAAAACCATTGCATTTTATATGGGTTCCGTTTATATGTTTCTATCTTTAGAAACATATTTCGAGTTGAGGAGAACATCTTATGACGGCAGCATCCCTTGAAAACACTCCCCTCCCGGACAGCCACGGGAGGTTTGGCGAATACGGCGGTTCATATGTCCCCGAGGAACTCCAGGCGGTACTGGACGAAATCACACAAAGCTATGAAGATATTAAACACGACCCGTCTTTCCTTGAGGAACTGGCCACCCTGAACAAACATTTCACCGGGCGGCCGTCACCGGTCTTCCACTGCAAAAACCTGTCCGAGAAAGCAGGCGGAGCCGACATCTACCTCAAACGGGAAGACCTGAACCATACCGGCGCCCATAAGATCAACCATTGCCTGGGTGAAGCCCTTTTGGCCAAACGCATGGGCAAGAAAAAGCTGATTGCGGAAACCGGCGCGGGCCAGCACGGGGTTGCCCTGGCCACGGCCGCCACCCTTGTGGGACTTGAGTGCGACATTTACATGGGTGAGGTGGATATTAAAAAAGAGCACCCCAATGTGGTTCGGATGAAAATCCTGGGCGCCACCGTGGTGCCGGTAAGCCGGGGGACCAAAACACTTAAGGATGCTGTTGACGCTGCGTTTGAAGCCTATCTCAAGGATCCGGTCAGCCAGATTTACGCCATCGGGTCCGTGGTCGGCCCCCACCCCTTCCCCATGATGGTCAGGGACTTCCAGAAAATCGTGGGTATTGAGGCCCGGGAGCAGTTCCTGTCCATGACCGGAAGCCTGCCCGACAACCTGGTGGCCTGCGTGGGCGGCGGTTCCAATGCCATGGGCCTGTTTTCAGCATTTCTCAATGACAAGGATGTGGATATTTACGGTGTTGAGCCGTCCGGAAGAGGATTCAAGGCCGGTGACCATGCCGCCACCCTGACCCTTGGCAAACCCGGCATTCTTCACGGTTTTTCATCTTACCTGCTCCAGGATGACGACGGGGAGCCCCTGCCGGTGTACTCTGTGGCCTCGGGCCTGGATTACCCGGGTGTCGGCCCCCAGCACAGCCTGTTAAAAGACCTGGGACGGGTCTCTTACGTGACAGCTTCCGATGATGACGCCATCCAGGCGTTTTTCGAGCTGTCCCGTACCGACGGCATTATCCCGGCCATTGAAAGCGCCCATGCCGTGGCATACGCCGTAAAACTGGCACAAGAAACCGGCAAGGGAAAAACCATTCTGGTCAACCTGTCCGGCCGTGGTGACAAGGATATCGATTTCGTCATTGACAACTATGGCAAGGATTTCGGTATTTAAGCACAGGCCGTACAGGCAAAAATACGTCGGAAGGGCGGAGATCGCCTCCTCCCTTCCGCATTTCCCATGCCTTTCAAGTATACCCCATCCTTTCGTTTTAAATTCATATTCATTATCTAACAAAACTGGTATACATATTGGGATTTAAATCAATTTAATGATCTGTTGACCTGCAGCATAAGGAGAACCGAACCATGTCCCTGTTCAGGAGAAGCCTGAGTGCAAAACTGACAATTTCCCTCTTAACTCTCGTCTGCATTGGATGTTTCGCCCTGGTCGTGTCGATGGCCTATACCCAGAGTTCAACCGCCCGGAACATTGCCGGAGATCTCACCCGGACACTGGCGCAACTTGATGCCCAGACGCTTGACCCGTCAGGCAAACAGGTCCTGGAACAGACCAAGGGCCGGCTGGCGGAACTGCCCCAGGCCATGGCATCCGGCACCAGGCCTGTTGCCATTGCCGTTGCCCTGGCCTGCATTGCCGGCATTATGGCGGGCGCGGGCCTGATCTTCCATTTTTTCCTGTTCAAGCCGGTGCGCCAATTGTCCATTGGGCTTGAAAAGACCACCCATGGCGATGAAAAGGATTTGACCATCAGGCTGTCCACGGAACGGGAAGACGATATCGGCATTCTGTCCGGAAAATTCGACGCCTTTGTGGCCAACCTTGACGACATCATCCGGAATGTCGGCAGCAAAACAGAAACCATTGCCGCGGCCTCTTCCGAGGTTACTGCGGCATCGGAACAGATGGACGAGGATTCTTCAGATCTCCACACCCGTTCCAACTCGGTGGCGGCGGCTGCCGAGGAAATGAACGCCAGTATGCATACCGTGGCCGCGGCCAGTGAAGAGGCATCCACCAATATCGCCATGGTGGCGGATGCTGCCGGACAAATGCAAGCCAATATTTCACGCGTTGCCGAAAACTGCGACAATGCCGGTGAAATTTCCAAATCCGCCAAAAAGCAGGTGGAAACAGCCAGGGAAAAGGTGGGACGGCTCGGGGATGCTGCCGACGAAATTACCCACGTCACCGAGGTGATCACGGAGATTGCGGAGCAGACCAACCTCCTGGCCCTGAATGCCACTATTGAGGCGGCAAGGGCCGGACAGGCCGGAAAAGGGTTTGCCGTTGTTGCCGACGAAATCAAGAACCTGGCTGCCCAGACCGCAGACGCCACCCAGAGCATCCGGGAAAAAATCAACGGGATCCAGCAGTCCACCCGTGACACGGTTGATGAAGTCGGCAATATTTCCGGGGTGATTTCCAATGTGGACGAGATTGTCCATGATATTGTCCGGTCGGTGGAAGAGCAGTCCAGAACCGCTACGGAAGTGGCCACCAACATCGAACAGGCATCCATCGGCATTTCCGAAGTCAATGAAAATGTGGCCCAAAGCTCCCTGGTGGCATCCGAGATTGCCGCAGATATCGCCCAGGTGGACGGGGTGGCCGCCCAGATGTCCCAGCAGGCCGGGCACCTCACCCATGGCGCCAAAGATCTGGATGCATTGTCCCTGAGCCTGCGGAAAATGATCGGTGTCTTCAAGGTCTCAAAACAGGTGGGCAGCCAGGAAGATGCAGATGCCTCCAAAGATATATATGTGCCGGATATCATCACCTGGGGCCCCAAGCTCCAGACCGCCATCCCGGAGATCGACGATCAGCACAGGGAGCTGGTCCGGCTGGTCAACCTGCTCCACAAGGCCATGCGGCGGCAGAAAGGGGCCGGAGAAGTGGGAAATATCCTTGGGGAGCTGACCGAATATACGGTGTTTCACTTTAATTTCGAAGAAAAACAGTTTGACAGGTTCGGCTATGAAGATACCGCGGCCCACAAAGAGATTCACAAGAAACTGGTGGCCCAGGTGTCCGAATTCCGGCAGGCGTTTGAGGCCGGCAGGGCCAGCGTGACCATGGACCTGATGGATTTTCTCAAGGACTGGCTGAAAGACCATATCATGAAAACCGACATGTCCTATGCCCCCTTTCTCAGGGAAAAAATGGCAGGGATTCACGCCATCAAGCGCAAGGCGAGCTGACCGCTCCCGGCCCCGGACACCACGACCAAACAACAGCCCCCGGTGCATGGGCAATCCATGCACCGGGGGCTGTGTTAAAAGGGGGCAGTATTTCACCCCCTTATTCTTCTGCTATTTTTTATCTTTCTTTTTCAACTTGCCGGCAATGATATGCCGTTTTCCCGCATTGAGTTCCACTTTACGGATGCGTATGGATTCCGGGGTGACTTCAACCATCTCATCATCCCTGATAAAGTGAATGGCCTGCTCCAGGGTCATGGGTTTGACCGGGGAGCAGATGGTGGCTTCGTCCTTGCCCGACGCCCTCATGTTTGTCAGTTTTTTCTCTTTGCAGGGATTGACGTCGATGTCGGAATGGCGGTTGTGCTCGCCAACCACCATGCCTTCGTAAACCGGGGCTCCCGGGGAAATAAAGAGCTGCCCCCTGGGTTCCAGGTTGAACAGGGCATAGGGAACAGCCTTGCCCTGACGGTCGGAAACAATGGAGCCGGTGTACCGAAGCGGGAAGTCTCCCCTGTGGGGTTCATACCCGGACAGGTAGGAATTCATGATGCCGGTTCCCCTGGTGTCGGTCATGAATTCATCCCGGTATCCGATCAGGGATCTTGAGGGAATGGAGAATTCAATTCTCACCCGGCCTTTACCGTTGTTGACCAGGTTGGTCATCTTGCCCTTGCGGACTGAAAGTTTTTCCGTGACCACCCCCATGAAATCCTCGTCACAATCCACAAACAAATGCTCCACAGGTTCCAGGGTCTGCCCGTTTTCTTCACGGTAAATGACCCGGGGACGTCCCACACAGATTTCAAAGTTTTCCCGGCGCATGGTTTCAATAAGAATGGCCAGTTGCAACTCCCCCCGGCCCTTGACCACAAAGCTGTCATCGTCACTGTTTTCCTCCACCTCAATGGCCACATTGAGCAGGGTTTCCTTGAGCAGGCGCTCCCTGATTTTCCTGGACTGGACATGTTTTCCCTCCTGGCCGGAAAAGGGAGAGGTATTGATGCCGAAACGCATAAACACAGTGGGTTCGTCCACCGTTATCCTGGGCAGGGCCAGGGGCGCCTCCCGGGTGCAGATGGTGTCCCCGATCTTGACATCCTCAATACCGGATAATACAACGATATCCCCGGTGTCCACCGTATCCACAGGTTTCAGGGTCATACCGTCATAGGACTGGAGTTTGGACACCTTAAGAGCATTCTGTTTACCGGCCTCGTCAAGGCATACCAGGCTGGCGTTTGAAGCAGCAGACCCGTTGAACACTTTTCCGATGGCCAGGCGTCCCAGGTAATCGGAATATCCCAGGTCCGACACCAGCATCTGGAACGGCGCGTCAGGATCGTAGGAAGGCGCGGGCATTTCATTGAGAATAATATCGAACAACACTTTAAGATTGTCCACATCCTCATCCAGTTCCCGCTTTACAATCCCGTCCCTGCCAATGGCGTAAAGATAGGTGAAATCAAGCTGTTCCTCGGTGGCATCCAAGTCGATGAACAAGTCGTAGACCATGTCCAGGACCTCGTCGGGCCGGGCATCTTTCCGGTCGATTTTATTAATGATCACCAGCACGGGCAGGTTGGCTTCAAAAGTTTTCTTGAGCACAAACCGGGTCTGCGGCAGAGGGCCTTCGGACGCATCCACCAGCAGAATTGCGGAATCCGCCATGGACAGGGCCCGTTCTACCTCGCCGCCGAAATCGGCATGGCCCGGCGTGTCAATGATATTGATCTTTACACCGTTGCAGGTGACAGAACAGTTTTTTGCGGAAATGGTAATCCCCCGCTCCCGCTCCAGGTCCATGCTGTCCATGAGGCGGTCATCCACCTCCTGGCCTTCCCGGAAAAGGCCGCTCTGTTTGAACATGGCATCCACCAGGGTTGTTTTCCCGTGGTCAACATGGGCAATAATAGCAATATTTCTCAAGTTCTCGTTTACTGCAGTATTTTTTTTCATAATCTCCCGAATTTCTCCGGCAACTTGCGTACCGGAGGTTATCAACCCTGAATGGATACCCGGCATAGTGGTTTATGCATCTTCAGCCGGTGGTGAAACCGACCCCTCAGGACTTATTTTGATACCCGGACGGTTCCGTCCGGAGCGGTCAGCACCCTGACCCTGTCTCCCGGCGCCAGTTCAACATCGGCTTCCTGGACCACCACGATTTTCTGGCCGTTGTCCTGGTCCACGACAATTTCCAGCCCCTGTTTTTTGCTGATACCTTTTTCCGTGGCCGCACCGGCAGCCGCACCGGCCAGGGCACCGGCAACGGCAGCCACTTTGCTGCCGGACCCGCTGCCGATGGTGGAGCCGAGCACGCCGCCGGCCACGCCGCCGATCACCGAACCTGCCACAGGTGTGTCACCGGATTCGATTCTCACCATCTTAACCGACTCCACCGTACCCTCCACAATTGTGTGGGGCCGCATGGCCTGGTCGCTGGAATACACATTACCCGATTTACTGGCAGTACATCCGGCCACCATCATTGCGGCGGCAGCCACTGCCAGAAATACCTTTATTTTATGTCTCAGTATACCCATTTATAATCTCCTAACCATTTTCTTAACATCCGGATATGAAATCCTTTCCAGACTTGGCTATATGAAGTAAACACTCAAGGCCCAAAGTCAAGGAAATGCCCGCCAATACTTGAATTTTACACAATTTCTTGTATACCTGTTACAGAAATTAACAGAACCGGACCCTTGTAAACGGAAAATGCCTGCATTATTTTTTTTAAGATTTATGCGGTGTAAGTAAACAAAACCGGCGTTCAGCCAAAAGGATGCGCATCCCATGACCACTATTATTATCGTGACTGTTTTTTTAGCCTCGGTGATCGGCTTTGGCCTGCTCATGAAAAACATGAGAAAAAAAGGATTCAGAACCAAGAGAAAACCCGCCCCCCCGACTCCGCCATCACCGGAAGTCTCTCCCGAGGAAGAGTTCACAAAAATACTGGACACCCTGCTCAAACTAAACCTCATGGTCCGGAAAGACCACCACCTGGACCCGCCCATGGTCCGGCAGATTGAAACCATCATTGACGACCTTAAGGCGGTGATCCCTGAAATGATGGAGCGCTATGCCGGTGAAACCCTGACCTATGAGATTAAAAAAATCGGGAATACCCACCTGCACAACACGGTAAAGGAATACCTGGACCTGTCCCCGGAAAGCCGGGAGATCCAGTTGCCTGCCTTTAAAGAGACCATCAACAATCTTCATAACGTCTGCCACCGGTCCAGGGAGATCGTCGAAAAAAATGAAACCGGTGAGTTTAAAACCATGGCCCATTTTCTCAAGGGCAAATTCTCATAAAGGAGTATGACAAATGACCAATGTATCCCAGGATCTTGACAATGTTGCCCAGCAGGCCAAAGCCCCGGTGCTTGCCCAGGCGGAGCAGGCCGGGGGCCAGAGTGCCCTGACTCCGGTGCAGGCACCGTCCGAACTCATTCCGGTGCAGCCCGGACACCTTGCGGTGGAAGACATCCAGGCCATTGAAGCAGAGGCTGTGGCATTTGTGGAAAAGGTAAAGGCGGAACCTTCGGACTGGCAACTCGGGAATTTTGTATTTTCCCTGGGCCGGGAACTCATGGATGAAACCCAGACCCAGGTTTCCCTTTATGACCGGAAAATGGGATCTGTCCTGAAAAACGTGGCCAATGACGACACCTCTCCGGTGGGCAAAAACATCCTGGCCATCAAGACCGAGCTGGATAAGGTCAATCCCACCATGGTCGCCCGGACGGAAATGCCCCTGCCCAAAAAAATGCTGGGACTTTTCACCCGCACCGTCAACCGCCTGCCCAAAGGGGATGAAATCCTGAAAGTCATTGCCGAGCGGCGGGAAACGGTCAATTCCACCATTGACGGCATCCGCAACCATTTGCGCAATGATGCGGATCAGGTCGCCTTTGATGCGGCGGAACTGTCTCAGATCTGTGACGCCCTCAAGGAAATCCAGCCCAAACTCCAGGAAAAAATCTATCTGGGGCAGATCATCTGGGAAAAACTGATGGCCCATATCGACACCGTGGAAGACGCCAGGATCAAAGAGGCCCTGACCACACTGACATCCGACCTTGCCATGGCGGTTGTGGACCTGCAGACCATTGACAACTCCAATCTCCAGACCCGTTTCGGCGGAGAAATGATGGTCAGGAACTCCCATCTGGTCCAGCGCCTGGTCCAGCGCACCGACATGATTTTGTCCACGGCCGTTAAAAATGCCCTGGCCGTAAGGGTTGCCGCAGAACAGCAGATGGAGACCTTAAAAAACCTGGACATGGTCCAGCAGGCTGCTGCGGAAACCATGAAGGACACGGCAAAGGTCATCGGCGACGCTGCGGTTAAGGGGGCGCAAATGAGCCAGAGCATGACCGTGAATATCCAGGCCCTGGAAGAGGCATGCAACACCTATGAAAAAGCCTTTGAAACCTATGCCCTAATCTCCAAGGAAACCATCAACATCGCGTCCCAGAGTTCCACAGCCCTGGGAACCATGAACGAAAAATTCAGGGCCAGGACAGATGCCCTGACCGCCCGGCGCCAGGACGCATAAGCCATTGGCAAATCAGGACAGGCGTATATATTAGGGACCACAGGCCGCTCATCCCGATACGACCGGCCAAAAGAGAGGCGATATGATTAACACGGCTGATAAAAAATCCTTTGACCAGAGATTCTCCCTTGTCCGCACCCTGGACCAGGCCCACCTGGTTTCCCACGAGGAACAGGTCGAACTCACCATTATGGATGCGGAGCAGGGCAGTTTTTTTACCTGCTTTGGCGACACGTACTATGTAAAGGAAAAAAACCATTACCAGGAAATGTCGGAAGATTTCACCACCCTCCTGGACTATACGGTGACCGAACTGACCTGCCTGTGCCTGGAAACCGGCCATACCGGCCATTTCGAATGGGAGTACGATGATGAGCTGGAAGTCTCCATCACCCTGAGCCAGACCAGTTTCAAGCGGCTCAAGGACGAAGAAGGCCAAGCCATTGATGAAGACGATCTGGAGCAGATTGTCGATGATGAAGACGCCATTGTTTATGCCGGGGAAAAATTCTTTTATGAAGATGACTGGGCTGCGGTTTATAGACGGGGAGACAAGGAAGAACAGGTCTTCATGTATGAATTCGAGAATGAAGCCAGCAGCATGGCCATCACCATTGAGGAATGGCAGGGCAATGGCAGGGATAATTACAAGATCTATGTCTCCAAGCCCCTGGTTCCCGGAGAAATCACCATCATGAGTAAGGGAGCGCCCCCGGATACAACCCCAGAAGAGCAAGACAAGAAAGAGGGGGAACCCAATGAATAAAGGCCGGTTCAATCATGGGCCCGGCCTCCTGCCGGCAAGCGGGCGCATATTACGCTTTACCGTCCTGATGCTTTTCCTGGCGGGGCTGTCCGGATGCGGGGGCGGCCTGCCCGATGCAGTGAAGGAGGAAGCCAAAACCCTTTCACAATATCTTAAAAAAACACAAACCCATATCCGGGACCAGGAATCCAGATTCAGCAGCATGGCATCGTCCGGCACGTTTAAGCCGCTTGCCGTCTATGCCAAAAAGGAAAACTGGGCACAGGCATTTACCCAGGCCCGTGCCATCCTGGCAAGAGCAGACGGGATATACGATACAGAGCTTTCCCCTTTAATCAAGGAAGACAACCCGGATACGGCATCCCGGGTCCGGCAGCAGATCGACCGGATCAAACGGATCGCCCGGGAAGCTGCCGATACCGCCCGCATCCCTTTTGACCGAATGGAAAGGATACGTACGGTGATGGCGGAGATGCCCGCCATCCACACCCGGACCCTTGCCGATGCCCGTGAAATCGCTTCCAGGGTCCGGGGCCTTGAAGCAGGCCCTGTGACCGGGGCACTGGAAAAATTCCCGGACTCGGCAGCCCTGATCACCGCCAGGGTAGCCCCGCTCAGCAAATTGGGCCGGGACGCCGGTGCCGGCCTGGCCGTTGTTGAAAAAGAGTACAAGGCCCATGCCGCATCCGGCAATGCGGACTATGCCGCCTTTGCCACAGGCGCCGATGCCGTTGCAAAGGCCCGTACCGCGATTGACACCGAAGCCCCGCGACTGGAAAAAGACCTTGCCCTGCTCTACCAGAGTTACACCAAGGTTCTCCAGGACATGAAAGTCGACTATTACGTTACCATCAAACGGGAATCCTGGGATGACCGATCCGATTATTACGACCCCAGGTTTGCCACCTTTACCCGCCAAGTGACACCAGCCACCTACCAGGCACTGGCGGACACCAATGTGGAAAGCATCGGCGACGTCATCCCAAGCTTCGGGCGGGTTTCGTTCCGGAACAATATCGGCAACACATGGCAGGCCCTGGATATCAACCCTGTTTCCAACTGGCCGGTCCGGGCCCACAATGCCGCCACCTTCTGGGTGGACAACACCAGGGAAACCTACTACCACAAATACCTCCAGGAAAGCGGCGGAGAAACCGAAGAGACCGGTTGGATAAAGGTCAACCCCTCTTTTTATGCCCAGAATATCGACAACCTGGGCATGGCTATCATGTCAAAGCCCTACGGGGTCTTTGAACCTGATCCCCAGGCAGCCCCGCCCGGCATGGCCTACGTGGGCAATCCCGCCTACGGGGAGTGGAAAACAGATGAAAACGGGGAGAACTTCTGGTCATGGTATGGCCGGTATGCCTTTTTCTCCAATCTTTTCTTTTTTCCGCCCTATTACTATCATTACGGATCCTGGAACCGCTGGCGGACAGACTACAGGTACAAAAAACCATATTACGGAAAAACCCGGACCGGTGGCTATACCTTCGGCACCCGGGGAACACAGGTCAAGCAATCACCACGCTACCAGAACACCACCTTTGCCAAAACAGGGGGGTTCAAATCCGGTCCGGCCTCGGTGCGGGGTGGCGGAGCGGCACTTCGCGGGGGCGGCCCCAAAGGAAAAGGCAAATAACTTCCAAGGAGATTTACATATGAGCATCACGGCAATTCTTACAGGACTGGGACAGGGATTCTGCTTTGCCCTGGTCGGTGTTTTCTTTATTTTCCTGGCCAAGCGGCTGGATGACTGGCGGACCCGGGACTTTGACGACGACCGCCATATCGACGACGGCAATGTGGCTGTGGGCCTCCGCAGGGCAGGCCTTTACCTGGGGATTGCCATTGCCATGTCCGGCGCCCTGTCCGGCCCGTCGTCAGGATTCTGGATAGACATCATCCAGCTCGGGGTGGACGGACTCATTATCACGGGCTTTCTTTTCTCTTCCCGGTTCATCAATGATTTTGTCATGATGGGACATGTGGACAATGACGCGGAGTGCGTCAAGGAATTCACCCTGCCCGACGGCCGCACCGTTACCGGGAACACGGCCCTGGGCATGGTTGAGGCATCCATGTACATTGCCACGGGGCTCATCCTCAACGGCAGCCTGTCCGGCGGGGGCGGCACCTTTTTCCAGTCACTGGTCTCCGCAGTTCTCTTTTTTGTTCTCGGACAGATGGTGCTGCTGGGATTCGGCTTTGTTTACGAACTGATCACCCCGTTTAACGTCAGGGAAGAGATCAAAAAGAACAACCTGGCCGCAGGCATCGGCCTGGGCGGTATTCTCATCGCCCTGGGCATCATCCTCATGTCCAGTCTTTCCGGCATGTTTACGGGTTGGCTGTCCGACCTCACAGGCTTTGCCGTGTATACGCTGTTCGGCATGGTCCTGCTTTTGGTGTTCCGCAGCCTGATGGACCGGGTGCTTTTGCCCACCACCAACCTGGCCACCGAAATCAAGGAAGACAGGAACGTGGCCGCCCTTGTTGTCGTGGAGAGCGCCATTGCAGCCGTGGCCATCATCATTGCCTATGCCATTTAAGACACCGGTGCAATGACATCAAAACGCCCGTTTAATTTTGCCTCGGCCCTGCTCTGCGCCTGTATGTTTGCGTCCGGGGCCTGCGGCATCATCCTTGAGTATATCCAGGCCAACCTGGCCTCCATGATCCTGGGAAACGCCTTTGAGCAGTGGGCCATGGTCATCGGGCTCATGATGTTCTGGATGGGATTCGGCAGCCTGATCCAGTCCCGGATTCCAAAGGGCTGGCTGATCTACACCTTTATCATCATTGAAATCACCCTGGCCCTGGCCGGGGGGTTTTCCCCGACCATCACCTACCTGTCTTACGGGTATACATCACACTACGGCCTGGTGCTCTACTTTTTCGTTTCCCTGATCGGCATCCTGATCGGCCTTGAAATCCCCGTGATCATCCGGATCAACAACGATTTTTCCAGGGAATTGTCCACCAACCTGGGCAACATCCTGTCGGCAGATTATATCGGGAGCCTTGCCGGAGCACTGATCTACGTATTTGTCCTGCTCAGGTTTTTCCCC
The DNA here is from genome assembly GCA_036881925.1 of Desulfobacter sp. Taxonomy (GTDB): domain Bacteria; phylum Desulfobacterota; class Desulfobacteria; order Desulfobacterales; family Desulfobacteraceae; genus Desulfobacter. The sequence goes on along the minus strand of JBAJNJ010000012.1, from coordinate 113,209 downwards.
ATTACCGAGGCGGCATTTATCACGGCCGGCATGAACTTTTTCCTGGCCCTGATCACCTTTGTTTATTTTACGCGAAAAGGATTGATACCGGCCAGCCGTATACTGGCCGTCGTCATGGGGATCACCTTTTGTGCCGTGGTATACGGATATGCCAATAACCGGGACTGGCAGGTCAAAAACGAACAGTCCCTGTATGACGATCCCATTGTGTACAGCAAAACCAGCCAGTACCAGCACATCGTGATCACCCATTATCCCCCTCTGGACGAAACCCGGCTTTTCCTCAACGGCAACCTCCAGCTCTGCAGTACGGATGAAGCCCGGTATCACGAATCCCTGGTTCACCCGGCCATGTCCCTGGTACAGGCCAGGTACCGGGTGCTGATCCTCGGCGGAGGAGACGGTGCCGCCCTCAGGGAGGTTCTCAAGTATCCCGATGTCAGGGAGGTGACCCTGGTGGACCTGGACCCGGCCATTACCCAACTGGCATCAAGCCACCCCCTGCTCACCCGCATTAATAACAATGCCTTTGGCGATGCCCGGGTATCCACGATCCACCCGGCTGCAATTTCCCCGGGACCGGCGCGCCAGATTTATCAGCCCGGCATTGGAACGCCTGTGCCGGGTCAGACACCGGACCCCACCCATCTGGCAGAAGTCAGGGTGATCAACATTGACGCCGATAAATTTCTGGATGCGATGTCAGGTGCCTGGGATGTGATTATCGTGGATATGCCGGATCCCTCTACCCCGGATCTGGCCAAGCTTTACGCCAGGGAGTTTTATACAAAGGCCCGGCGCAGCCTTGCCGCCGGCGGCATCATGGCAGTCCAGGCCACATCCCCCTACATGGCAAAAGAAAGCTATCTATGCATCGGCCGCACCCTTGCGTCTGCGGGATTTTCAGTTTTCCCCTACCATGAAAATGTTCCGTCGTTTGGCGACTGGGGATGGTATCTGGCCACCCGGCCGGGCTTTAAAAAAACAGATGTTAAAAAGCGAATCGCCCGGATGAGCATCGAAGTGCCCACACGTTTTCTCACACCCGAGGTATTCCGGCGGCAGCTCGTATTCGGCAAAGGTGCACTTGATACAGCGCGCGAAGAGATCAATACGATAATCTTTCCCGTGCTGCTCACGCTTTACAATCATGAGTCATGGTTGCTTGAATAGGCAGGAAGCGCTATTTTTAAGAATTGACGGTATATGCAGTGGTATGCGCCGGGATTCAAAGAATATTCACCGGTGGAGAGTCCATCACCGTTTGAATGGCTTCAAAAAGTTTCTCCTGGCTGAACGGTTTGGCAAGGACAGCATCGAACTGGGCTTCACCGAGCAGCCACGGCGTTCCCGACATGCCGATCACAGGCAGGGTATCCCCTTTTATTCTCCGGGCTTCGTTCAGAATCTCCCTGCCGGATACCCCGGGCATTTTAAAATCCGTAATCACAACATCGTATGAATTGGATTGAATTTTTTTGACCCCCTCTTCTCCGCCGCAGGCCGTGTCCACATTATGGCCTTTTCTGGCCAGGACGCCGGACAAGAGTTTTAAAATGGAATTTTCATCATCGATGACCAGTATTTTATGGGGTCTCAAGCAATTCAGCATATCGGATTACTCTTTCCTTGTCTCAATATATCCTCTTTCAATTGCGTAACGAACCATTTCAGCCAGGTTTTTGTGCCCCAGTTTCGCCCGGATGTTTGAACGGTGTTTGTCAACGGTCCACTGGGAAATATTACAGGCCTTGCCGATCTGCCGGCTCGTTTTTCCTTCCGCAATCAGGCCCAGGATCTGTTTTTCGCGAAGGGTCAGTACCGTATCGCTTTCGTTTTTCGGCGGATCAACGTAATGGGCGAACGATACGTTCGAGTGATAGCTTCTCCCGTGGATCACTGCATCAAGCGCTTTGATGAAGGCTTCGCTGGACTCGGCCTTGCTGATGGAGGCGTACGCTCCCATCTCAATGGCCCGCTGCTGGTTTGCCGGGCTCAGGAAGCCGCTGAAGGCGATGGTTTTGATCTCAGGATAAAGGGTGTGCAACTCCCAGATGGTTTTGTAACCGTCCATCTTCGGCATTTCCAGATCAATGATCGCAATGTCCGGGATTGTTTTCTTCATGAGTGCTAACAACTCAATACCGTTATTGGCCTCTCCTAGAAACTTCACATTTTTGTTGTCCCTGAATGTATCTTTAACTGCTTTTCGTACTAGTGGGTGGTCATCTGCAATCACAACGGCTATTGTCTTCATAATCCTCAAAGGTATTCGTAACTCAAAACCGAATCTGAAATGTTCTTGATTGTTAATTCCCCTCCCGCGGAAATACCATCAATTGAAATTATAAATGTCATGTCATGTGTAATTTGACAATAACTATAAATATGTATTTTGGCGCCCGGTTCTGTGTATCACGGCCACTGAAGCCCGTCATTAAAGCGTCCCGGCGTCCGGAGGAGGTACGGTATCCAGAAGAGAACATCGGCATCCTTCCCGCTCACCTGAATCCCATATTTTTTGCCGGGACAAACAAATTGCCGCCTATGGGAGCAGCACAGCTTTTTTTACATCTTAAATTTTTTGCTGAAGCGCCGGGATTGTACCCAAATGATGACTTTAACAGACTGGCACAAGCGGCAGCGATAAAACGAATTGTCATACAATACTCTTTTTTGCCGATTCTGTAAAAGACAAATTAAAAACAAGGGGAAAATAATCTGCTTTCAGGCGTTTTCAAAAGGATGCATCCGGTTTCGTAAACCAAAAGGGATCACCAAAAAAGTATCCGGCAGCAAGGGTTTGACTTTGCCACTACCCTACTTTAGGATGCCCTGTATGTATACCTCAGGGGGGAAAGCCCTTATCTACACCGCTGTTCTCATTTTCCTTGTCGCCACCCGAACTGCGGGAAGCGGTACAGGCACTCCCGGACCACCTCGCAGCAAAATTGACCCGGCGCTTCGCTGCGACGGCGCGGTTTTCTGGTTCGACGCGGACAATAAACGGATCACCACCATTGATGTTGAAATCGCCGATACCCGCCGGCAGAGAATAACCGGACTCAAAGGACGTCATTTACTCGACTTTTCCCGGGGAATGCTTTTTGTTTACCCGGATGCGGCCCCGCGGACGTTTATCATGACAGATACCCCTGCCCCGCTGGATATCCTGTTTATAGATGAAAACAATCAGGTGCTGAACATTCATCACCACACCCGCCCCATGTCCGACAGCACCTACCGCTCACAGGGGCCGTCCGGGCTCGTCATCGAAGTCAGGGCCGGTTTTTGCACCCATCACGACATACGTCCGGGTACCCGTGTTCGCTGGTGGCGGTATTAACCCTTTTTTTTGCCGGTCCGACCTGATAGGGTAACTTCCGGAGCATATATCTTTCATCACTGCAGATTAAGGAGGTTCCCATGGATTACGACACCATCACCACCACCCTTGACGAAAACCATGTGGGCACATTGACACTGAACCGGCCCGATAAAATGAATACCTTCAGCAGCAAAATGGCGGAAGAACTGGCCGGTGCCCTTGTTGAAATGGACCGGGACGCCGGCGCACGGGTGATTCTCCTGAAAGGATCCGGAAAGGCATTTTGCGCAGGCATTGATGTCAATGAGCTGGCCGGTAAAACCCCGATCCAGTACAGGGAATGGATTGAAAAAATGGAAGCCCCTCTGGTGACCATTTCAAAGATGAAAACACCTGTCATCGCCCAGGTCCAGGGTGTTGCCGCAGCCAACGGCATGGGTCTTGCCGCCGCAGCCGACCTGGTCATGGCAGCCGACAATATCCGCATGGGACTGACCGCCATCAATGTGGGGCTCAATTGTGTGGGGCCCGTGATCCCGGTGGCCAGGTGCGTGGGGCGGAAGAAAGCCCTGGAGTTGCTGCTTTACGGCAATCTCATCAAGGCGGAAGAGGCCCTTTCACTTGGACTCGTCAACCGGATCGTTCCCAGGGATGCCCTTGAAGATCAGGCGTATGCCTGGGCAAAGGAGCTGGCCCAAAAAAGCCCCATTGCGGTACAGATTGCAAAATCCGCCTTTTACGCGTCTGAAGATATGACGTATGACAGCCAGTTTGCATACATGAACGAGGCGTTTGCCCGGCTTTGCACGACCGATGACGCCAAAGAAGGGGTGGCGGCGTTCTTTGAAAAACGGATCCCGGAATGGCAGGAAACATAACTGTGGCGAAAACGATCTCCGGTACCGGGCCATGCCCGGGGTTTTGAAACCTTCAATATATTCCGTGCAAATCCGGACGGGATAGGGTAATTTGTTTGAATTTGAATAAACCGCAACCGCACCTGAGACACGCCTTGAGGAAATGCCTTTGCTCTACATGATCAAAGCCCTTATCCGGGCCGGTTTTAAGCACCGGGGAGTTGTCATTGTTACAGCGTATATGCTCCTGCTCACGGTATCGAGTATTCTCATTGCCGTGGTGGAACCCGAAGGTTCCGCCCTGACCCACATGGATCAGGCCCTGTGGTGGAGTATTGTTACCTCTACAACCGTGGGGTACGGAGACCTGTACCCGGCATCCACAGCCGGCAAAGTCATTGCCGTCATCCTTCCCATGTTCATGGGTATCGGACTGGGTGCGGCCTTTATCACCCATGTGGCATCTTACCTTATTGAAAGGAGGGATCAGAAAATGCACGGGGAAAAACCCTATACCGGCACCGGCCACATCCTCCTGGTCGGCCATACCCCCGAAACCGAATACCTGGTGGAGCAGATCCGCGGGGATGAGACTTACCGCCACCAGGATATGGTTCTGCTGGCCGAACTTTCCCGGCAGCCCATGCCAGAACAAGACCACCTCTTCTTTGTAAAAGGCCGCCCGGACACGGTCCAGGCCCTGACCAGGGCCAATGTTTCCCGTGCCGACCGGATTATTATCCATACGGGAAATGATGAAATCAGTCTTTTTGCCCTGGTCAATGCCCTGAAACTCAAAAAAGAATCCTGTGAGATTACGGTCCGCTGCCTGTCCAGCCAGAGCCTTGACACCTTTACCTCTGTGCCGGGAAAATTTGAAACCATTATGCAGATGACTGCGGAAATGATGGTCCAGGCGATGCAAGACAAGGTTCATGTCCCGTTGCAGATCCTGCTCAAAAATGATGCCGGCGAAGAGATCTACTTTGTGACCATACCCGGCATTGGTCCGGGCCAGACCTGGTGGGACCTGCACAATTACCTCAAGGAGCGGTACAACTATCTCAGCTTTGCCATGGAAGACCCGGACGGCAGCATCCAGGTGAATCCCCCGGCACAAACCCCTGTTACACCGGAATGCGGCATCTGGCTGATTGCCCCCAAACGTCCTGTGAACCTGGAATGGCCGGGGTAGCCCACGGGGAGGTGGTGCAGTGATTGAATTCCAGACTCCGGACCTGCCCGGTTCCTTTGTAGAGACCGTCTGCCCCAAAACCTATGCGGCAACTTACAGCAGCCCGGAATGGACCGATATCCAGCTGACCGATGAATACCGGGTAACCTTTCACCTTGTAGGCGCCCATATCCTGAGCAGCTATCCCAAAGGCAATGTCACGCATCAAGGCACCAAGGCCCTGTTTGAGGCATATGACGCATTTTTGAAGGCCAGCGGGCTTGGCACCCGGCCGTTTGTCGAAATCTCCGATTACAGCGGCGTCCAAAACCTGCCGTCCAAACGGACCCGTATTGAAGTGGCGGACCAGTTGATGAAAAAAGTACACCGGGATCAACTCATCGGCCACTTTGTATACAACGCCCCCAGACATATCAGGTGGATTTACAACATCGCCATCCGCCTCAAAGAACCCGAGATTCCCATGATCGCCCTGGATACATATGAGGAGGCCCTGACCCGGGCCATGACCATCCGGTCCGGGGCAAAACATTCCCGGGGCATTTTCCGGAATATCCCTGAAAAACTGTTCCCCCTGAAAAAAGGGTCGTCCCGTAACATCCAGGATATCCTGGATTATATCGGCAGCATCAACTGGGATGAAAAAGGAATGCAGGAAAAACAGATTCCCGAATCCCATCCCTTAAAATCCGTATTCAACGCCATTGCCATACTCAAGGCGGATCATGACCGCACCCACCATGACCGGGACATCATCCAGAGGAAATACAAACGGCTGTTCAACCACATTGCAGATCCCATTCTCGTGTTTTCAAGGGACACCCATCGCATTCTGAACTGGAACAACGCCTTTTTAAAAGAGTACGGCTTCACCCCGGATGAGTTGCGGACCATGACCCCCAAAGCCCTCCACCCGGAGGAAGAACTTGACCGGGTCGTCCGGAACATCAACAACAATAAAATGGGAGAAACCAACCGGCATACCCATATCACAAAGTCAGGCAGGACCATTGACGTGGAAGTCAGGACCGATGAAACCGACTACCAGGGCCAGCCTGCTTATATCAGCAATATCAGGGATATCACCGAGCAGAACCGTTTGGAAGCCGAGCTTCGCAGACACCGGGACAGGCTGGAGTCCCTGGTCGGGCAGCGCACCCGGGATCTTGAACAGGAAGTGGCCGAACGGAAGCAAGCGGAAACAAAATTCAAAACCCTGTTTGAATCCAGTGCAGATGCTGTCCTGCTCATGGACAAAAACGGATTTACCGACTGCAACCGGGCCGCCAAAGAACTATTTGGATTCAACAGTAAGGAATCGCTGATCGGCGGGGGCCTGTCCGGCATTTCCCCGCTGTTCCAGGAAAACGGCCAACCATCCGGCGCAATGGCCGTGCAGGTCCAGGAACAGGCATTTAAAACCGGCAGCAACCAGTTTGAATGGATTCACAAAAACCTGGAAACCGGCCGGTCTTTTCCCGCAGAAGTAGTGCTCAACAAGATGACCCTGGCCGGAAAAGACGTTCTCCAGGCCGTGGTCCGGGATATCACCGAAAGGAAATCCTCTGAAAAAGCCCTCCGCATGAGTGAGAAAAAATACCGGGGCATGATCGAAAACATGCAGGACGTATTTTTCAGGGCGGACATGGACCTGGCCCTGACCATGCTCAGTTCATCAGGCCTCATGCTCATGGGATATGAGACGGAAAACGATATTCTGGGCCGGCATATCGGGGAGGTGTTCTTTAAAGACAGCCCCGCATTTTCCCGGTTTATGTCGGTGATGGCCGATAAGGGGCGTGTGGATAATTTTGAACTTGTTCTCCATACCCGGGACAACCGTGCCATTCCGGTGTTGTCCAGCAGCAAGTATTTCACGGACTCCCTGGACACGCCCCTGGGTATCGAAGGCACCATTACCAATATCAAACAGCAAAAAGAGGCGGAAGACACCCTCCGCCAGGCCAAACAGCAGGCAGAGTCCGCGGCAAAGGCAAAAAGCGAATTCCTGGCTAACATGAGCCACGAGATCCGGACCCCCATGAACGCCATCCTGGGCATGGGAGAGCTGGTTTTGGAGACCCGGCTCAACGATTACCAGAAAAATCTTGTCACCACCATCAACAACGAGGCCTCTTCCCTGCTGGGAATCATCAACTCCATCCTGGATTTTTCAAAAGTCGAATCCGGGCGGCTGGAGCTGGAAGAGACCCCGTTCAACCTCAGGGTATTGTTCGAAGACCTGGCTGCCAGCTTTGCCATCACCGCCCATAAAAAAGGCCTGGAGTTCATCTCTTTTCTTCCCCCTGACATACCGGAACAGGCAACCGGGGACCCGGGGCGGCTGCGCCAGGTGCTGGTCAACCTTGTGGGCAATGCCATTAAATTCACCCGGACCGGCGAAATTTTTATCTGGGCGGATCTTATTGAACAGACCCGGGACATGTTCCGGCTCCGGTTCAATGTCAGGGACACCGGGATCGGGATTCCCAAAGAAAAGCAGGGATACATATTTGAAAGTTTTGCCCAAGCAGACGGCTCCACCACCCGGAAGTACGGCGGCACCGGCCTGGGCACCACCATATCCAAACAACTGGTCACCGTCATGGGCGGAGAAATCGGCCTTGAAAGCACCCAGGGAAAAGGATCGGTTTTCTGGTTCACGCTTCCCTTGAGACATGATCCGGAGACCGGTAAAAGAACCGTTCCCCAGCCGCCGCAATCCATTCTGGCCGGTAAAAGAATTCTGGTCACAGGTAACAATGCCAATACCAGGTTTGTACTCTGCGCCCATCTCAAAGCCTGGGGATGCCTGACCCGGGAATCTGAAACAGCAGCCGCTGCCCTGGATATACTCAAACGGGAATCAGGCATCCAACTGGTACTCACGGACATCCATATGCCGGAAATGGACGGGTTTGAAATGGCGGAACAGATCCGGAACACCCCCGGTCTGGAAACACTCCCCCTGATCCTGCTGACCTCCATCGGTAAAATCGGGGACAACCGGAAATGCCGGGACCTGGATATCCAAGGGTATTTGATTAAGCCGGTTAAGCAACAGGCGCTTAAAACAGCGGTTACTGCTGTTCTGACCCCCTCTGAAAAAGTGATTTCCACGCCTGTGACCCGCCACAGGGTCTCGGATATCCAGCGGAAAAGAATCCAGGTGCTTCTGGCTGAAGATTACCCGGCCAACCAGGAGGTTGCCGCCAGGCACCTCATGAGCCGGGGCTACCAGGTCAGCCTGGCCAAGAACGGCAAGCAGGCCCTTGATCTTTTCAAAGCCAAGCAGTTCAGCCTGGTGCTCATGGATATCCAGATGCCGGTGATGGACGGATACGAGGCCACCCGGCAGATCCGTGCCCATGAGAAACTGACCCGGGAGGCCTATGCCAGGGCCAACCCGGATAAGGCCCATCTGTTCAGGCGTACCCCCATCATTGCCATGACTGCCCATGCCCTGGAAGGGTACAGGGAAAAATGCCTGGAGCAGGACATGGATGACTTTATGGCCAAGCCCCTTAAAAAAGAAACCTTCCTGGAAATGGTCCGGCGTTATGTAGAGGAGAAACCGACCACCCAGCCCGCCCCGGACAGCAACATCACACGCCCCGGCACTGCAAAGCCATCAGAGCGGTCATATCCGGAAAACAGCCCCATTGACATGAAGACCGCCCTTGCCGAATTTGACAATGACATCCCTTTTTTGACAGATCTTCTCAATGATTTCCTTTCCACGGTAACCAGCCAGTTTCCTGTCATGGAAAAGGCATTGGCAGAAAAAGATTTCAAGACACTGGGAGAAAACGCCCATGCCATTAAGGGCGGTGCAGCCAATCTCCGGGCCGAGGCATTGTCCGGCGCTGCGGCTGCCGTGGAAAAAAAGAGTAAAAACGAAAATCATGACGCTCTCCGGCCGGCTCTTGACCAGATACTTTTTGAATTTGCCCGCCTTAAGGAATTTTCCGGAGAGATATAGACACCTGCCCCAAGTGATACGCCAAGCAACCGATTTAAAACATATTATGGACATGTGACATTGGAATCCCGCCGCAAACATTGCTTACATTTTCCATTTTTTTGGGAAATTTTTTCTAATACTTTACTTTTTTTTCCAATTCTGACACATAAGTACCAAACAAGGGAAGGGATGCCTGTTGTCTGAAATGGATTTTGCAGACCCGATGTGCAGTAGTATTTGGAGTATGACGCGAAAATGACGAAAGTGAAAAGAAGCAGGGCCCCCCGTGTTCAAAAAAGCATTAAAGCGGTTCTTGACAACGGCACCGGCGTTGTTGAAAATATTTCCGAATCCGGCGGATTTTTAAGGCTGGACGGCGATATCCCCGCGGATCCGTTCCGGCTTGAGCTGAAAATATCCGAATTCAAAACCATAAAAATGACCTGCGCCCCCCAATGGCAGAACGACCATGGCGTGGGATTTAAAGTCCTTGAAGTTGAAGAGGCCGGAGAGGACCTGTTCGCCCGCTATGTTGAAAAACAGCTCCAAGCCCTGAGCGTCTATGGCGAAGACCGGATATTCCGCACGGAAATCATGGTCACCCTGAAAGACACCAATGTATTCGGCAATGTCTACTTTTCCAATTTCATCGAATACCAGGGCGTGGTCCGGGAGAAATTTCTCCTGGCCAATGTTCCGGACCTTCACGACCTGATGGCCAGCAGAAGTATCCGCCTGGTTACGGTGGACACTTACAACCGCTATATTTCCAATGCCTACTTCGGGGACACCCTGGTTGTGGAGCTGACCACCTCGGACATCAAGGCCGCCACCTGCCGCCTGAACATCACCTTTAAAAACAAGATTACCGGAAAACCGATCGGTGAAGGATACCAGCGGTTCTGCGTGGTCAGCGAACGCGGCAAAGTCCTCAGAATACCCGACAACTTCCTGGGCCCCCTGAATTTTTACCACGAGATAAGGGAATAAGCCCATGCCCTACCTCAGTGCGCTTCTGCCGCTGTTTGCAGGCATCATCTCCTTCGGGCTGGGCCTTACTGCATTTTACCTGTCAAAAAGCGGTTTCCGGGGGCGCTTCATGCGGCTGTGCATTGTCACGGTCCATTGGCAGATCTCCTGGGTCCTGCTGTTTCTCAGCCCGGATCCGGCATATGCCGACCTGATCTGCAGGATCGGGTATTCGGGTATTATTTTTCTTCCCATCATCTGTTATGAGACCATCTGCCTGTACCTTAACAAAAAATCCAGGGACATCCCGGTGTTTTACGGACTCAACATGGGGTTCCTGGCCTGCCTCTGGACAACCGACCTTTTTATCAAAGGACCGCATCAATACTGGTTCGGGTTTTATCCGGAAGCCGGCGTGCTCCACAAGTTTTACCTGTTGACAGTGGCCTATTTCCTCAGCCGGGTTATGATATCCCTGGTGCGGGTTTACCGGACAGAGACCGAACCGGTCAGAAAAACCCGGGCCAAGTACTTTCTGCTTTCCATCATGGTCTTTTCACTGTCCGGGGTTGACTACCTGCTCAACTATCCCGTACTGGTGCAATCCATTGGTGCGGATCTTTACCCGGTCGGTATTTTTTTCATCTCTTTTTCCATTTTTATCTTTATCCTCTGCCACTTTGTCGTCCTGAACATGACCCTGGAAAAACGGGTGAACCAGAAAACCCGTGAATTGACCCAATCGGTAAAGGATCTGGAAAAGGCAGCCAGTGCCAAAAAGAACTTTATCGCCAATATCACCCATGAGTTGCGGACCCCATTGACCCTGATCCGAGGATGGACGGAATTCATGGGAGACGGCGAAGCCGGTCCGGTTCCGGGCGAGCTGATTCCCGTGATCGATAAAATCAAGCTCCAGACCCTTTCGCTCACCCATAAAATCAATGCGCTGCTTAAAATTTCAAAGTTTGACGAAGGCCTGAACGCCCTGGCTCTGACCCGGATCAATGTGGACACCTGTATTTTCCAGATTGTGTCAAGTTTCAGGGGGTTGATTGAAGCCAAGCAAGTGGATCTGAACTATTATTCGTCGGCAGCAATCCCTCCCCTGTACCTGGACCGGGAAAAATTAAAAGATATCTTAAACAACCTGATCCGGAATGCATACAAGTTCACCGAACATGGGGAGATCTCCGTCACCCTTTCCAATACGGAAAAGGAGATCATTATCGAAGTCAGGGACACCGGGGTGGGTATGTCTCCCAAGATCATGAACACCATCTTCAACAGATTCCAGCAGGGGGACAACTCCTGGACGCGCATGTATGAAGGTACAGGGCTCGGCCTTGCCATTGCCAGGGAGTCTGTGGAGCGGATGTACGGTACGATTTCCGTGGAATCCGTTGAAAACGAATGGACCTGCTTTACCCTGGCCCTGCCCATGGACCTGGAACAAAAAGAACCGGAAGCAATTGTGGAGCGCCGCAAAAAAGACCGGCGGTGTGTGAACCTGCCGATCCCCCACGCGGACAGGAGAAAAAAAGACCGGCGGGCAAAAGACCTGGCCCAGATTGATGACATCGACCTGGTGCAGATCAACCTCACGGATACCAACAAAAATACCCATGGCCAGATTCGCAAGATCAAGGCAAAGCAGCCCGACGGCACTATTGTTATTGCGGAGGATAATCCCGGCATCCTGGAGTTCCTGGCCAGCGCCCTGAAAAATTACACTCTTTATCTTGCCAGTGACGGGCAACTGGCCTGGGAAAGCATCAAACAGACCCGGCCCGACCTTGTCATTTCAGACATCATGATGCCCAAAATGGACGGGTTCAGCCTGCTCAGGAAAATCAGGGCCCGGAAAAAAACCACCAGCATACCGGTGATCATCATCACCTCATTATCCGACCGGAACGACCGGATCAAAAGCCTTCAGCTCGGGGCTGACGATTTTCTGACCAAACCCTTTCACCACCTGGAACTCCAGGCCCGGGTCAAGAACGTGATTTCCCTGCATACCCTGGAGCGGGAGCGGACAAAGCGCGAACAGCTGGAAATCTTTCTCATGGTCTTGGCCTCCACCATAGAGTCCAAGGACACCTACACGGGCGGCCATGTGGAACGGGTGGCCAACTATGCCCGTGACCTGGCCCGGAAGCTGGACTTCCCGCCGGGGCGGGTCAATGATATTTATATGGGGGCAACCGTGCATGATGTGGGAAAAATAGGCATACGCGACGAAGTCCTCAACAAGCCGGGACGCCTCTCTGAAAAGGAACTCGCCCATATCAGCGAGCACCCGGTCATTGGAAAAAACATCCTGTCCAAACTCAAGATTGCTCCCATTGCCGTCAACATCGCCTATTGCCACCACGAACGCTGGGACGGCAAAGGCTATCCCAACGGCACCCACGGCAAAGCCATCCCGGTCGAAGCCAGGATCGCTGCCATTGCAGACTGCTGGGATGCCATCACCTCGGACCGTCCCTACCGCAAGGCCATGCCCCTGTCCAAGGCCATCCACCTGATGAAATCCGAACGCGGCAAAGCCCTGGATCCTGAATTGCTGGACCTGTTCATGGACCCGGGAGATGCGATTTTTCTCAATTATGTTCCGGAGGCCCAGCGAAGGGCGTTTGAAGCGTCTGCATCTGAAGCAGGCAAAAAAGCGGCCAACCAGCAGGCGTCCTGAAGCCGGTAACGGTTTTCAGCAGGACAGGGTGCAGCAGCAGTCCCTGCCCTGTTCTTTTGCCTGGTACAGGGCATCATCCGCCTCTTTGATCAGCGTGCGGACCGTTGCCCCGGCTTTTGGCTGGGCAAACCCGATGGAAACGGTCACCGGTGGCAGCAGCCTGCCGCTGCTGTCACGGATTTCAGCCTGCCGCACCGTATCCAGCAGGTGGCGTGCCACACCCGAAGCATCCTTGGCAGTGGTGTCCGCCAGGATCACCCCGAATTCTTCACCGCCGTACCTGGCAACAAAATCTTCGGTCCTCAGGTTGTCCACAAGGAGCCGGGCAACAGTAATCAGGGCAGAGTCCCCGTCCTGGTGTCCGTTTACGTCATTGTATGCTTTAAAATGATCGATATCGATCATGCACAGGGTAAAGGGAATCATCCGGCGGTGAAACCGGTTCATATGGACCACCATGGCCTGGTCGAACCAGCGGCGGTTGTATATATTGGTCAACCCGTCAATCATAGAGGCCTGTTCAAGCTCGCGGATGCGAATCTTGCCCAGCAGGATCAGCTCGGTATTGTCAATCACCCGCCGGGACAATATCGACATCAGGTTTTTGGCAATCCTGCCGTCTGCCGCCAGCATATCCCACAATACGTTATGGTCCAGGGCAATGAGCTCGGACGGGACCTCAGCCCTGACCCATGCCGAGGGGCGGGTTTTTTCGATCAGGGAAAGCTCTCCCACGCAACTGCCCGGCCAGATTGTCCGTAACGGTTTTGAATACGGACTTTCCAGGTGAACCGTCAGGGCCCCGGACAAGAGAAGAAAAAGGGTGGCGTTGGGTGCTTCCGGGGACAGCACCATGCCGCCGGTATTAAAAGAGCGCACTGGAGCGGTGGCAAGTCCCTTTGGCAGGGAGTCAAAACCAATTCCGCGGAACAGGTCCATCTGTTCCAAATCTTTTATCTGAATTTTCACCCCCACCCCTTTAATCTATCTGTTGTTTCCAAAATATGAAGACAATTTGCCATATGAACGGGAATCATTCAAGAGTGAAAACAAAACTGCCCAGGGGAGGTATTCTGCCGGCAGGCGGCACGGACCAGAACCCAAAGGGCATTCCAAAAGCGTATTGATCCCTTTTATTCCTGGCGGACAGGGCCCGGTGCCCTGTGACGGCTGTAGAGGAGTGGAAAGACAATGGTGCCGGACGCCATGATCAGGAATCCGCAGGGAAATGCATAGGAAAGAGAGAAAAAATCCATGGCCAGGCCGGCCAGGACAGAACCGGTAAACATCCCCATGGAATGGGCCACGGTCATCACGGACATCACCGATCCCATGGCTTGTTTTTCATCGCCTTTGATCACCGCCAGGGCGGAAACCGCCGGCATGGAAATACCGCCGCCGATACCGAAAATGGTCACCCCGGCCAAAAGGTCGTTAAACGACGCCGACCAGTATGGAAAAAGAATCCCGGCGGCAGACAACAGCCCCCCTATAATGATCATGGCCTTTTTGTTGACCCGGTCCGCCACATACCCCATGGGCAGCTGAAGCACCCCGGAAATAAATACGCCCAGTGTCACCAGAAGGCCGATCCGGGTGCCGGTGAGTCCAAAGGCCTCGGCCGCGAACAGGGGAAGAAAGCACCAGATAATGCCGATACAGGCGGTGTATGCATACCGGAACGCCACAAGTCCGGCAAGCTCCCAGTCCCTGAGCACCATGGCATAGGGCACCGGTTCCCGGCGTCGGGTATGAAGTTTCTCCTGGGACAGGGGGGGCAGGAATACCAGGCAGAGCACCAGCCCGGACAACGACAGCAGGGCCATACAGATAAACGCCCCGTCCATGGACCACAGATCCAGGATGGTGCCGCCCATGAACGGCCCCAAAGACAGACTCAGGAACATAGACAGGTTGAACAGGCCCATGGAGTAACCTTCGGTGCCTTCCGGCGTAATTTCCCCCACATAGGCCTGGACCACGGGCATGATCATGGCTGATCCCGCCCCCTGGAGGAACCGGATAAAGATCAGCCCCTCCACACTGGATGACCAGACAAAGGCAAGGGAAATCAGCACATAGGTGAACAATCCGGCCAGGATAAAAGGTTTTCTGCCGTTCCGATCGGAAAGCCTTCCAAACAGGGGAAGCATAAAGGTCCGGGAAATGGAAAACGCCCCGAAGATCATGGCCACATAAATTCCGGCCGCCCCCAGATCATGGGCGTAAATGGGCAGCAGCGGCACCACGATTCCCACACCTGTCACCGTGGTGAAGATAATAAAAAACAGGGTGATGAATATGCCCTTGTGGGCCGACGGAATGGCGTTATGCCCCTTGTTGATGATTTTGGCGGCAGCCTGTGAAACCGGCTCTTTTATGGCATAAAAAATGTCCATATTCCTGCCTGTGGACAGACCCGGGCATTGCCCGGATCAGGCCAGACACTCTCTGATGTTGTCGATGAAGCGACTTCTGACAGCAAATTCTCCCTTGCGGTAATTGGCATGGCTCAGGTAAAGGAACCGTTCGGCCCGGGTCATGGCAACATACATCAGTCGCCGTTCCTCAAACAGGGCCTTGTCTCCTTCGTCAATGGACCGCCAGTGGGGGAAAAGCCGTTCCTCGCATCCGATAATAAACACCGTGTCAAACTCAAGTCCTTTGGCCGAATGGATGGTGAGCAATGCCACCCCGTTTTCATCCTGGGCATCCTCCTCATCCTTGTCCTCCCGGATCAGGGCGGCTTCCTCAAGGTACTCAAGCATAGTATCTTTGGCCCGGGCCGTATAGATGAGCTGTTCTATATTTTCTTTTTTCGAGATGAACTCGGCATCGGTTTTGGTCTTTTTTTCCAGGTATTCGTAATACCCGGTCCGGTCGATCACCGTTTCCATAGCCATGGCCGGGGCCATGTCATGGATGGTGTCCAGGACATCCAGGACCTCGGAAAGATTCTCATGAACTTTCTTGGTCAGGACCCGGTCCCTGACCATATTCCTGGCCGCCCCCTGGAGGCTTGTGCCCTCGGTGCGCATGGCTGCGATCTTCTTGATCATGGACGGGCCGATTCCGCGCTTGGGGGTGTTGACGATCCGCTCAAAGGAAAGATCGTCATTGGGAAAATAGGAAGCACTCAAATATGAGTTGATATCCAGGATCTCCATGCGCTCGAAAAACCCCTGGGACCCCATGAGCCGGTAAGGCACCCGGAATGCCCTGAAGATCTTTTCAAAGGACAGGGAACAAAACTTGGTCCGGTACACCACGGCCATTTTATCATAGGGAATGCCCTGCCCCTGCTTGTTCAGCCCCTTGACCCGCTTGGCCACCCACTCGGCCTCGTGGGCGTCGGACATGAAATCGTAAATTTCAACCACCCCGCCTTTTTTCCGGGAAAAACAGCGTTTTTCCATCTTGTCCGGATTGTAGTCGATCATGTCGTTGGCAGCCTGGACGATTTCGTCTGCGGACCGGTAATTTTCCTCAAGCCTGAAAATCTTGGCATCCTTGTACTTGTCCGGGAATCCCAGGAAATGATTGACATTAGACCCCCTGAACCCGTAAACCGCCTGCCAGTCATCTCCCACGCAAAACAGGTTCCTGTGGCTGCCCAGCAAAAGGCCGGTCAGGTCTTCCTGGAGGTTATTGGTATCCTGGTATTCATCCACCAGAAGATAGGAGAAATATTCCCGGTACCATTCACGGACATTTTCATTATCCCTGAGCAGGTCCCGGGTTTTGAGCAGGATATTGTCGAAATCCACACAATTCATCTCTGCCAGGCGGGCTTCGTATTGGTCGTAGATATCGCCCAGCTTGATATTGTAAAATCCGGGATGGCGGTCAAAATATTGGGCCGGGTCGCCAAAATTCTTTGCCCTGGATATGGCCGATAGAATACGATTGGCGTACTTTTTCTCAATATTGTTCCGGACACAGAGTTCCTTGACCAGTT
The DNA here is from genome assembly GCA_036881925.1 of Desulfobacter sp. Taxonomy (GTDB): domain Bacteria; phylum Desulfobacterota; class Desulfobacteria; order Desulfobacterales; family Desulfobacteraceae; genus Desulfobacter. The sequence goes on along the minus strand of JBAJNJ010000012.1, from coordinate 96,243 downwards.
TGTCCTGCTGGTACACGGTAAACACCTGGACCGGGGGGCTGTACCCCATGACCTCACAGTGTTTTTTCAGGATCATAAGACAGGCGGAATGATAGGTTCTCACCCATTCAAAACGCATTTCCGGCAGGCCGGTCATCTCCATGAGCCTGGATTTCATCTCCTGGGCGGCTTTGTTGGTAAATGTAATGGCCAGGATTCGCTTGGGATCATGTCCTGTGGCGATCAGGTGGGAAAACTTGGCCGTCAGGGTCCTGGTCTTACCCGAACCGGCTCCTGCGACCACAAGGGCCGGGGAGCCGGTATGATCAACGGCATCTTTTTGAGGCACGGATAGCTGCATAAATACACCACGGCCCGGCACACCTGCCCGGCCCTATTCTGTCTCCTGGATAATTTTTTTCAAATCGGTTTCAATCTCGGTCCGGATCTCTTCCAGCCTTTGCTCGGTAAGGGCTTCAAACCGCAGCACCAGGGCAGGCTGGGTATTGGAGGCCCGCACAAGGCCCCACCCGTCATCGTACAGGGCCCGCATCCCGTCAATGTCAATCACCTCCTGCCGGGATTTATACAGGGCAACGATCCTGGCCACCACATCAAACTTCACCGTATCCGGGCATTCCACACGGATTTCCGGCGTGGTGAAAGTTTGGGGGAGGTCCCGGATCAGCTCATCCACCCCGAGCCCGGTATCGGCAATGATCTCCAGCAGCCGGCAGGTGGCGTAAAGCGCATCGTCGTAACCGTAATACCGGTCCTTGAAAAACATGTGCCCGCTCATTTCCCCGGCCAGGGCCGCGCCTTCCTCCTTCATCTTCTTCTTGATCAGGGAATGGCCCGTACGCCACATAATGGCGTTGCCGCCCCGGTTTCTGATATCGTCATACATCACCATGGAGCATTTGACTTCGGATATAAATGTGGCGCCGGGTTTGCGCGTCAGGATTTCCCGGGCAAAGATCACCATGAGCTGGTCGCCGTAGATCACATTCCCGTCTTTATCTACGATGCCGATACGGTCGGCATCCCCGTCATATCCCACGCCAAGCTCAAGTCCTTCCCTGCGGACCAGGGCAATCAGATCGGTAAGGTTCTTTTTCTGGGTGGGATCTGCCTCATGGTTGGGAAAGGACCCGTCAAGATCGCAATACAGATCATGGACTTCGCACCCCAGCCCCCTGAGAACTGGAAGGGCGGTGATTCCTCCGGTGCCGTTTCCCGCGTCCACACCCAGGCGGATCTTCCGGCCCAGTGAAATTTTGTCCAGGATCATCTCCTGGTAGGGGGTGAGCACATCGGCCCGGCTGAGTTCTCCTTGCCCTTGCGCATAAGATGTTGTGTCAATAATCTTCCGCAGGTCCTGGAGCCCCTGGCTGTGAATGGAATCCAGCCCGCTCATGAGCTTGAACCCGTTATATTCTGGCGGGTTATGGCTGGCCGTGACCATGGCGCCGCCGTCAAGCGCCAGATGATGGATGGAAAAGTAAAGAACAGGGGTCGGGCAGGTGCCGATATCCACGACATCACACCCGGTGGACAGGATGCCTTCTATGAAAGCGGCGGAAAACGGCGCGGAGGTTTTTCTGCAGTCCCTGCCCACAGAGACTTTCTTCTTATCGTCACGCACAAGCAGGGTGCCGTACGCACGGCCGATGGCCATGGCATCCTGCTCTGAAATTTCTTCGCCTGCAATGCCGCGAATGTCATATTCCCTGAAGATACCGGGATGCATAAATCCTCCTTAAACAAAATTCGATAATAGCGCCAGCACACCTGCCAACCAGCAATAGGGAGCGAAAAGATGAAATTTTCCCGTATGAACCAGTTTCAATAAAAGCTTTAATGCGATAAGGCCCACAATAAACGAGACGATTGTACCATAAATGGTGGCCGGGTCAATGAGACCGCCGCTTTCTATCGCATCTTTTATGCTGATGACCTGGGCCCCGCAAATGGCCGGAACAGACAGAAGAAAAGAAAACTTGGCTGCCCGGGCCCTGTCCATACCGGAAAACATGGCTGCGGCAATGGTGGAACCGGATCTGGAAATCCCCGGGATCACTGCCAGTCCCTGGACAACCCCGATGACCAGGGCCCGCCCGGTGGTCAGTTTTGCATGTGCCGACGCGCCGTCCCTGTAGTGGTTCCTTGAAATCCACAATACAGTGCCGGTCACGATCAACATGCATCCCACAATCAGGGATGAGGTGAACAACAGGTGCTCAAACTGCTTGAGGCCGAATCCGATAATGGCCGTGGGCACTGACCCCACCGCAATACACCAGGCAAATGTCAGGTTTTCATCCCTGCCGGCAAGGCTTCTGTCACCGGCAAAGCGGTAAAGGGAACCCAGGATTCCCAGGATATCAGAACGATATACCACCAGAACGGCAGCCAGGGTGCCCATATGAACGGATACGTCAAACACCAGGCCGAACTCCGTGACATTAAAATAAATCTGTCCCAGCACCAGGTGGCCGGAACTGCTCACCGGAAGGAATTCGGTCAACCCCTGGAGGATGCCCAGAATAATTCCCTGATATATTTCCATCTCTTTCTCTTTTTCTGTTTTGTTGCTGATATGGCCGCTGCGGGGCCGGACTCGCCATCGTATATAATTGTTGGCATCAAAATGCAAGATTTTAAAAAAAGACTTGAACTTATAGAGGTTTCACAATAAGACTTCCATATGTCTTTCTCTGATGCCAAGGCAAACACAATCGCCAGGCCAACAGACGGGGTGGACAATCCTCCAGCCCGGACAGCAGAACTTTTTCATTTTCTGGGACCGGACTGGGAAGAAAACACACACCTCATTGTTGCCAGAACACTGGCTGTTATCGGCGGCCTGTTCTCCGTTTACATTGAAACAGGCTCCGCCGGCGGCAATGGCCGTGCCATTGTCCGGTCCGGCAGCGGCCTTCCCCAGGGCTTTGAACAAGACCTTTCTTCACATGACACCTGCTTTACCCGCATCCCCGAAGATGAGGAAATCATCCTCATGGAAACAGACCGGGAGGAATTTCTGGATGACCCTGTTGCGGAAAAATACGGCCTGACCACCCTGCTGGGCGCCGTGGTCCGGGGAGACGGCAAGCCTTCAGGAATTCTCTGGGTGGCGGACACCCGCCGGGAACGGACCTTTTCATCGGGCAGGATTCATGCCCTGCACTGTTTTTCCGGCGCCCTGGCCTTTCAGACGACATTAAGACAGCACAATGAAATCCGGAAGATAGGGGAAATGGCCAGCCAGGCTGCCCATGACCTCAACAATATCCTTACGGGCCTTGTCTCCTATCCGGAGCTGGTACTCATGCAGCTTGACAAAAACAGCCCGCTCAACGCCCCAATTTCCTTTATGCATGAATCAGGCGCCATGGCCTCTGAAATGGTCCAGGATTTTCTTCTGCTTGCCCGCCCCCAGTCTTATAAGCCGCCCCGGCTTGATCCGGCCCGGGTACTCCGGTCATATTTTTCCTCCACAACCCATGCCCGGCTGATACAGGCCTATCCCCATGTCCGCTTTTCCTTCGGGACAGAGCAGGATATGGAGAATATCAGAATCAGCGAAATTCTATTGACCAAACTTGTCACCACACTGCTGGGACATGCGGCATCCAAAATGCGTAAAAGCAGCCGGGTGGACGTCATGCTGTCCAATGCCCACACCCTGGACTGCCGTGACACCATTGCTCCCGAATACCGGGAAAACCATCTTCTCTTAAGTATCAAAGACAATGGCGACCCCATTGAAGACAAAGATATAGAGTGCCTGTTCGATCCCTTTTACGTCAAAAAACAAATGGGGTATCCCGGCTCCGGGCTCGGCCTTGCCGTGGTCCGGAAAATAATGACGGATCATGACGGGTTTGCAACGGTCCGGAACAGAAAAACAAAAGGACTGGCATTTCATCTCTTTTTCCCGGCAGCCGGGCCTGCCGACGTATAAGCCCGTTTTTTCCGGTTGGCCTGCTTTATCTTCAGCCGAAAAATCCATCCTCCGCCGGATACCGGTTTTCAGGTTACGAAATTTACTTGCTTTCCCCATAAGAAATAAAACATTTCCCACCCTGTCTTGAAACGTGCAAAAAAATACTTAGACTTTACTCATGGTAAAAAGGATGTAACACCGGAACCATCTTTAAAAAAGAGGGGTTATCTCTTTGTATGGATGGCTGAAACCCGGCATGAATCGGAGAAAAGAACGGTTGATTTCATTTTTTTTCTCCTGTACTATTGATGAATATATTTTCCCAGTATTGTAGTAATTTTTGTTTAAAGTCAGCCAGATCAATGGTGGTATGCGTGATATGCTGAATTTTAAAAAGGAGAAAAAATGAACAAGCAATCCTTCGTCAAAAGTTTATTGTCCGTGCTCGCCTTCTTTTTCATCATCGGATGCGCAGCCAAAGCGCCGGTTGAATTTGTACCGTTTACCGCAACCGGCTTTGATGCAGCCATGTATACATCCAAGGTCGACAACTTTGTGGTTGTCCTGGATGCGTCAAGCTCCATGCGGCACGATTACATGGGCAACACCAAATTCGCCAGGGGCAAGGCCATTGCCGAACGTCTGAACATGACCATACCGGAAATGGGCCAGACAGCAGGCTTAAGGACATTCGGACATTCGGATGCCGTATCCGACAAGCTTACCGAACGGTTTTACGGCATGGAAACTTACAATACCGCAGCCATGGGTGAAAAACTGGCAATGGTCACGGAACCCGGAGGCTGGAGCCCCCTTGGAACGGCACTTGACGCGGTCCAGAAAGACCTTGAAGGACTTTCCGGCACCCGGCATGCCGTTGTCATCATCAGTGACGGCCTTGACATGGAACCCAAAATCGAACAGGTTCAGGAACTGAAAGACAAATACGGTTCTTCCATATGCCTTTATCCCATCCAGGTGGGCAATGATCCCAAAGGCCTTGCATTTCTTCAGGAAGTTGCCCGGATCGGCAACTGCGGTTTTCTCTCAAATGCCGATGACCTTATGGGCAGCGCCGATATGGCCGCCTTTGTTGAAAAGGTCTTCCTGGAAAAAGCAGGCTCCCAAAAGATGGCCATGAAAGACAGTGACGGCGACGGTGTTTACGACGACCAGGACCAGTGTCCCGGCACACCTGTCGGCGCAAAGGTCAACGCGGTAGGCTGCTGGACCCTGGACAACGTACTTTTCGACTTTGACAAGTCCGTTATCAAACCTGCGGCCTATCCCCTGCTTGACGAAGTGGTCGTCATTCTTGAGAAGAATCCTGCCATGAGCATTGAGCTCCAGGGACATACCGACAATATCGGAACCAAGGCATACAATATGGCATTGTCCTTGAGGCGTGCCAATGCCGTTGCCGCCTATCTCGTGGATAAGGGCATCCTCAGAAACCGCATGGCAACTACCGGATACGGCTATTCAAACCCTGTTGCCCTGAACGGTACGGACTTTGGACGTTCCCTCAACAGGCGGGTTGAGATCCATCCCTATTAATTCATCCGGACCGACGCGGGAATATTTCCCGTTTCCAGGATAGTTGTAAAAAGGGCCTGCGGCTGCCAAGAGCACCGCAGGCCCTTTTATTCTGGATTGAAGAGAATCTTGGAAAAGTACGGAAGATTACGCAAATAATGTGCGACGGGGGGCATACATGGGCTGCTGGCTGGCCTCAAACTCCTCAAGGGCCTTGATGGACATCGTGGCAAAGGGGATAGCCTCCAGCCGGCGCAGTCCGATTTCGTTGCCGGTGAGTTCACAATACCCGAAACTGCCGTCTTCAATCCGCTCAAGGGCGCGATCGACCTGGTCCAGCATGTTGGAGTACCGTTCAAAGCTCTTTACCTCGAGTTCAAGTCCCATGTAGGAATTGCTGCGGTCAAGAATATCTGCCTGCATAGACTCAAGGGTTTTGATTTTTTCAATTGCCCTGGTGATTTTCCGGGACAGTTCCGCTTTCCGGTCTGTCAACTTTTTCCTGAAATAGGCGACCTGGTCGTCACTCATATAGGGTTCGTTTTTGGCGGGGGTATACCTGTCCGAAGACGGCTGTGTCGATACCTGTGTCATTTCCTGTATTTGCCTCCTGCTGTTGGTGAATAGGAAAAATACAGGATTATATTTAGCGGATTCGGATTAACAGGGTATTATAAAGCTATTAGAAGGCGGTTAACATGGGCATCAAATGGCCGAGCCTTTGGTCTTTGGACATATCCACCCCTCAATCGGCCGGAAAAAGAACCTGGCCTGTATTTTCCACCCCGTATCCGCCCAGGGCAAGCACCCGTGTTTTAAATGCATCGCTGCACACGGTTTTCAGAAGCGTTTGAATTTTCGGGGAATGGTAATATTTTTCAGGTATCACCAGGTCATAGGATTCCGTCACCACGGGCAAAAAGTCAAGATTCAGGGCCAGAGCTGCCGCCTTGATACCCAGCCCCGCCTTTGCCCGGCCCGACAGCACGGCAACGGCAACGGACATATGGGTATATTCGTCATTTTCATATCCCGGGATGTCTCCGGGTGCAATGCCGGCCGCTTTAAGCTTGTAATCCAGTAAAATGCGGGTACCGGAGCCGGGCTGGCGGTTGATGAAAGCCAGACGGTTCCGGGCGAGATCGTCCAGCCCCTTGACTTCGTCCGGGTTCCCTCTGGGTAGAATCAGGCCCTGCTCTCTCATGACAAGGTTCACCACACGCACCGGTATCCCGGCCAAATACTTTTCAATATAGGAAATGTTATAACTGCCGTCGTCCGGGTCCAGCAGATGGCAACCCGCCATATGGCAGACCCCTTTTTTAATGGCCATCAACCCACCCATGCTGCCCACATGGCTGGAAGAAATACTGGTGCCGGGATCACTTTGCCGGACCTGGTCGGCAAGAAGGTCCAGGGTATTGTCATGGGACCCGGTGATCACAACGGTCTCCTCAATGGCGGCCAGGGGTTTTATGAGATGGGCGGTCACGGTTTCGGACGCGCTGATGCCCTCCACATGACCGGGTATCCGGATGATGCCGTCCGCCTCGGTCAATGTGGTGATGTTTCCCGATCCCCTTGGCAACTGGGAGGAGATGAGTTTACCGTCCACCGAGCCGATCTTGACCCGGAGGAACTCTTCCTGCCCCAGCTTGGACGCCACTTTCCTGGCAGGGGCCACCCGGGCCGTGGCCGGGGGGATGTCCGGAAGGTGCTGCATTCGCCGCAGCAGGGGGCCTGCAAACTGTTCAAACGCCACAATGGCGGAAACGGGATATCCGGGAATCCCAAAGACCGGGGTGTTTTTCACCTGGCCGAACATCACGGGTTTGCCCGGCATCATGGTGACCCCGTGTACATAAAGTTCGCCCAGAGAGGAGATCACGGGCTTGGCAAAATCTTCGGATCCGGCTGAAGACCCGCCGATGATCATGGCCATATCATACCCTTGGGAAACCGCGTTCGATACGGCCTGCCTTATGGTTGGCAGATCATCCCTGAGCATAGAGTGGATGTCGAAAACGGCACCATGGTCTTCGCACAGCGCACCCAGCACGGTGGCGTTGGATTCGATCACATCGCCGGGCATCATGGTTTCCGGCCGGACATCCTGCCATTTTTTAAGTTCGGATCCCGTGGGAATGATCATGACCCGGGGTTGTTTGCGGACCGCCACCCGGAAAACGCCACCGGACAATAAGGCCCCCATGGCATAGGCATTGATGTGATGGTCCCTAGGAAACAGCAGTTGGCTGGCCACGATGTCCTCACCCATCTTCCTGACGTATTGCCAGGGAAACGCCGGGGCCTCAATCTCTATAAAGCGGTCGTCGATCACATTTAAATGCTCGATCATGATAACGGCATTGGTGCCCCTGGGAAGGGCATGGCCGGTATTGACCCAGAAAGCGGTGCTGTCGATTTCCAGGGTTTTGGGCACTTCCTCGCTGGCTCCGAAGGTCACCCGCGCATCCACGGCAATCCCGTCCATGGCAGCGGCGTGAAAATTGGGCGAGGAAATGGCGGCCACAGCCTGGGAGGCGAGGACACGGCCTTTGGCAGAGGCGACCTCAATGGTTTCGGCATCTGTCGTATTTGCTTTAAATGCATCAAAAAGACAGGCCCGGGCCTCTTCAATGGTTTTCATATCCAGGTAGACATTCCGCTTGGTTTTCATTGGCACCTTGCCTTGATGTTATGTGATGACTTATAAAAGAATGATATCCACAAGGCTGTCTTTTTCCAGCCCTTCCACATGTTCGCCGATTTCCAGCAGCCCGTCGGCATGGACCATGGTCCGGATCAGGCCGGATTTTCCCATGACCGGCCGGGCCTCTGTTCCGTCCGCCCCCTGGGCCAGCCGAACCCGCACAAAATCCCGGCGTCCCTGGGCCGATGCCACATTCCGGGTCAACCTGGCCGGCACCCGTATCTGGCGCATGGGCTTCTCCAGCCCCCGGAGCCGGTTCAGGAACGGGATCACGGCCACTTTCAGGACCACCATGGCAGAGACCACCTGACCGGGCAGCCCCCATACGGGAATCCTGCCGGACCGGGCAAGGATGGTGGGTTTTCCGGGGCTCACGGACATGCCGTGGACAAGGATCTCCGTGTCCGAAAGCCCGGACAGGACCTCAACGGTGTAATCCTTTGCTCCCACGGAGCTGCCCCCGGAAATCAATACCATATCGGTTTCGGCAAGCGCTTTTTCGCAAATCTGTTTAAGGGCGGCCGGATCATCCCCCACAATCCCGTACCGGATGGCAGTCGCTCCGGCCTCTTCAACAAATCCGGCCAGGGAATAGGAGTTGATATCCCTGATCCGGCCCGGGCCCGGTGCCTGGTCAAGGGGAATCACCTCATCCCCGGTGGAAATGATTCCCACCACAGGGACTTTGTAAACAGGAAGCTTGTTATATCCCAGGCCTGCAGCCAGGCCGGCCTCCTGGGGACGAACCAGGCTGCCTTTTTCCAGGACAATACTTTCCCTGGCAAAATCCTCAGACGCATCAATGACGTTCTGGAGCGGGGCCACGCTTTTATAGATTTCAACCGATGCCTCATCCACGGCCTCGGTATGCTCCACCATGACCACGGCATCCGCTCCTTTGGGCAGCATTCCGCCGGTGGAAATCCGGGCAGCCTGTCCCGCAGCCAGTTCAAATTCGGGAATCTCGCCCATGGCAACGGCACCTGTGATCTCCAACCAGGCCGGGCCGGACTCGGAAGCCCCAAATGTGGATGACGCATCCACGGCATACCCGTCCATGGTGGAACGCCGGAAACCGGGCAGATCCTCAAGCGCCTTGATGTCGTCGGCAAGCACCCTGGAACAGGCCCGGCCGGTTTCCACGGTCTCCGGTTCCACAGGAGCAAAGGTGCCGGCCATGGCCAGCACCTCTTCCAGAGTTTTTACATTGAAAAAGTGATTCATTTTAAGGCGTCTTTAACCCGTTCCATTGCGGTTTTCACATTCTCAAGGCTGTTGAATGCGGAGATGCGGATGTATTTTTGGCCGCACCGCCCGAACCCGGCACCCGGGGTGCAGACCACGGAAGCCTTGTTGAGGAGAAGGTCAAAGAATTCCCAGGAGTCCCTGTCCCCGCCATCAATCCATATATAAGGAGAATTTTCGCCTCCCACATGATCGAACCCCAGGTCTGTCATGGTCTGGCGGACAATGGCGGCATTTGCCAGGTAACCATCAATAAAGGATTTGATCTGGGCTTTTCCCGCTTCGGAATAAACAGCTTCAGCCGCCTTCTGCACGGGGTAGGAGACCCCGTTGAATTTGGTGGTATGTCTCCGGTTCCACATGCTGTGCAGGGAAACCGTCCCCCCGTCAGCCGTATAGATGTTGCATGCTTTGGGCACAACCGTGAACCCGCACCGGGTGCCGGTAAACCCTGCGGTCTTGGAAAAACTCCTGAATTCCACGGCCACTTCCCTTGCCCCTTCGATTTCATAAATGGACCGCGGCAGGCTTTCATCACGGATAAAAGATTCATAGGCAGCGTCAAACAGTATCAGGGCCTTGTTTTCCCTGGCATAATCCACCCAGACCTTAAGCTCTTCTTTTGTGGCTGTGGAGCCGGTGGGATTATTGGGGAAGCAGAGATAGATCAGGTCCACAGGAGTTTCGGGCAATGACGGCATGAACCCGTTTTCCTTGAGGCAGTCCATGTATACGATGCCCTGATATCTGCCGTTTTCATAGCTGCCGGTCCGGCCGGCCATGACATTGGTGTCCAGGTATACCGGATATACCGGATCGGGGATGGCGATTTTAATATCCTGGGCAAACAATTCCTGGAAGTTGCCCGAGTCGCATTTGGCCCCGTCGGAAACAAAAATCTCGTCGGCAGATACCTCAGCCCCCCTGGCCTGGAAGTCATTGGCCGCAATGGCCTCTCTCAGAAAGTCGTAGCCCTGCTCGGGACCATACCCCCTGAAGGTGGCGTCGGCTGCCATTTCGTCCACCCCCTGCCGGAAGCCGTCAACGATCGCCGGGGCCAGGGCCCGGGTCACATCCCCGATGCCCAGGCGGATTACGTCTGTGTCCGGATTGTTCGCCTGGAATTCATTCACTTTCTTGGCGATATCTGAAAACAGGTATGACGCCTGGAGTTTATTATAGTGTTCATTGGCTCTGATCATCTTTATTTCCTTTCGGTATATGAACAGATTCAGCCTGGCCGGCGGCTTTCCGAACCAGGCTGAATCTGAAGTTAATACTTACCCAAATTATTTTTAGACAAAAGCCCGGCTGATGTCAATTCACAAATCAAATCCCCCTCATTCGGCCCAGGGCAAACGCATTTACCTTTGGCATATTTTTTTAATCCAAAAGATTTAAGCCGGTTATAATCTTTGCATACGTTTTACTGCGTTTGCGACGGTTTCTAACCAATTGAAATCATTAATCCTGAATTTTATATGCGTTGACCCTGTCATCCGGTCCGAAAAAGAGGGAATCAACGGCGTCCCAAGGCATAGTATCCGTCCATGACCTCTTCCGGCACCATGCTGCCGCCGGTTGCCCATACAATATGCACGGCCCCGGCCATCTGCCCGGCCAGCCCATGATCGGCGAGATAACGCGTTCCTTCTGTTTCATGGCACAGCCTTGCAGGGCCGGGCATCCCGGCCAGGGCCGAAGGTTCCAGCCGTAAACCTTCCGTATCTGCTGTCATGGCAAGCAACCGGTAAAGGACCGGATCACTCACCGTATATACACCGCTGATCATCCGGCCCATGGACCGTCCCACAAACCCCGAGGGGCGCGGCACGGCCAGGCCGTCCGCATCCGTAATATTGTCGAGCCCGACGTCACGGACACTGATCCGGTCGTGGCGCCCTGTCATCAGTCCCAAAAGCATGCAGGGCGAAGATACGGGCTCGGCAAAAAAACAATGCACATGGTCTCCGAAAACCTGTTTTAATCCGAAAGTGATACCGCCGGGGCCACCGCCCACACCGCAGGGCAGGTAAACAAAAAGCGGGGAACAGCTGCTGACCCGGATGTTGAGTTCTTCAAGTTGCCGCTTGAGCCGGGAGGCTGCCACCGCATACCCCAGGAACAAATCGGTTGAATTTTCATCATCAATAAAATACGCGTGGGGATTTTTTTCCGCCTGCGCACGGCCATTGGCAACCGCGCTGGTATAGTCGGCGTCATGCTCAACTACCCCAACGCCTTTTTCCCTGAGCAGCGTTTTTTTCCAGGATTTGGCATCCGAGGACATATGCACGAAAACCTTGAATCCCAGCTGCGCCCCCATGATGCCGATACTCAGCCCCAGGTTTCCCGTGGACCCCACGGCAATGGTGTATTGGGAGAAAAAGCGGCGGAACCGGTCGCTGTCGAGAATGCAATAATCCTCATCTGCCGTCAGCATTCCCTGTTCAATTGCCAGCCTTTCGGCATGGGCCAACACCTCGTAAATGCCGCCCCTTGCCTTGATGGATCCGGAAACAGCCAAATGGCTGTCGCACTTGAGTAGCAGGGTGCCGGGAATCTCTCTTGACCATGTTTCACCAATCGCTGCCTGGAGCCCGGGAACCGGCTTGAGTGGAGATTCGATCATGCCGCCGCTTTCCCCGGTTTCAGGAAAAACACGTGCCAGATAAGGCGCGAACCGCTCCAGCCGGTGACCGGCATCTGCAATATCCTCCCCTGAAAGGGGCATCTGTGCCATGGCTGCTTCAATCCCGGTAAATTCCGGGTTGGCCCAGAGCACCTCTTGCCCTGACATGACAGGCGTAAGCAGGGGAAATGTGTCGATCCATTCATCAATTGCCGGGTTGACCCGGTATGTTTCCGTCATTTTCTTCTCCTGTATCACCCGTGGGCCGGGTTTTGGTCAGCCGGGCATGGCAATGGTTTTGATGAATTCGGGCAAACGATCGTAAATGGCCTTGAGGGTCTGAACGCTCCGCTCCCGGTTCACCTGGAAGGAAGGGCCTTTGGTGGTCACGTCAAATGGATCGGGCTGTCTGGCCAGCGGTGCCAGATCCGGATCTGTGAAGGGAAGCACAATGGGCCCACGGCTTTCCAGGACATAGGCCATCTGGCCGGTGTTGAGAAAAACAATACTTCCCGGTGGATAAAGGCCGATGGTGTTGACAAAGGCATGGAGAACAAACTGGAGCATGGGATCTTTCTTGACGTAAGTCCGGAACAATTCCGTGGCAGCCGTGACCTGGTTGAGGGCATCCCTGTAGCTCCGCTTGGAAATCATGGCATCGTAAACATCCATAAGCTTGCATATTCTTACGTAAGCCGGAATCTCCGAAAAAAGCCGGTTCCGGGGATAACAATTTTTCTCGCCATCGAACAGGGGACCGTGGTGGTATTGCACCATATTGGAAAGAACCGGATTTTTCAGGTGATTCCGCTCAAGAATACTGACACCGAATTCATAGGAGTGTTTCTGCATCATCCGGGATTCATCCCGTGTCAGGCCACCGCTCTTGTTCAAAAGACTTTCCGGAACCAGGGCTTTACCCAGGTCATAGATGAAAAGCCCCAGGGACATTTCTTCAAGATCATCCGGGTAGTAATAGGAAAAAACGTTTGTTCCCGATCCCCTGCCCTGATCTTCCCAGAGCGCGGTTTCTATGGACTTTGAAAATCCCTCATTAAACCGGTGCAGGACTGCGGTTCCTAAGGCACAGACATTGACGGCATGGCCGTAAAGATAGTCATCATAGAAAAACAGTTCCCGCCCGATATGGGCGAAAGGATGGTCTGCCGCCAGTGAAAATTTCACCAGTTCGGACACCTGGGATTCCACCGCCAGCACGTCAAACTGTCCCTTGGTTTTTCGGATCTGTGCCAGCGAGGCCTTTAAACAATTTTTCGCATTATCATATTTCAGGCGGGCTTCCCGGCGGATCTCCCGGATTTCCTTAAGGCGCCGGGTGACATCCTGTTCCGGGGAAACACCCTTCCCTGGGGAACGTTCCGGGTCAGGCAGGGACAGGGTGCCGTCGGATTCAAGCATAATCCGGTTGCCGCTGCCGTCAAAAAAACCGCCGTCCTTGGCCACGGGAACAGCCCGCAATCCTTTACGCTTGATGGTCTCCAGGGGGGACACCTGATCCACAAGAACATCCTTTGCCAGGAGCAGGGTGCCTTCCCGGTCATACACATCCACCCCGGTTTTAACGGTCCCTCCGTCCCGGACAATGGCAATCAGGTTGTCTATGGAGAACATCGCGTCAATCATGGTCATTCCCTACGAATATGCGGCACTGCGTCAGCCAGCGCGACAAACTCTTTAACCCCAAGGGTTTCAGCCCGTCTTGCCGGGTCAATTCCCGCCTGTTCAAGGAGTTGTCCGGCCTCAGCCTTGTTAAACCCGAGTTCACCTCCGGCCAGTGAATTTCTCAGGGTTTTTCTCCGTTTGGAAAATGCCGCCTTGATCACGTCAAAAAGAACATCTTCTTTTTCCCCGTCAGTGTCCGCAGTCTGGAAGAAATCAAACCGGAGCACTGTGGAGTCCACATCCGGCTTTGGAAAAAAGCATCTGGGGCCGATGTCTGCAACATGATGTATCCGGGAAGCAAACTGCACCACGGCAGATAACCTTGAATAGTCACGCCCGCCGGGCACCGCCACGAGACGGACGGCCAGTTCTTTTTGAAACATGAGAAAAGCCCTGTCGACGACTGCCCTGTTTTTGACAAGCTGAAACAGCACCTGTGAGGAAATATTATAGGGAAGGTTCCCCATCACCACAAGCCTATCGTCTCCGGCAATCTCCCGGATATCTGTTTTCAGGATATTCCGGTTGATGATCTTTACATTGGAAATCCCGGCCTCAGACAATTCCTTTTCCAGAATCGGTATAAGGCGCTTGTCTTTTTCAACCGCCACCACCTGACCGGCCGCCTTTGCCAGGGGAAGGGTCAGTCCTCCCAGCCCCGGTCCGACTTCCAGGACACGGGTGTCTTTTGAAATATCGGCCTGGTCAACGATCATCTGCGCCGTTCCCGGATTGGACAAAAAATTTTGCCCCATCTCTTTACCGGCATAAAGATTTGCGCTTTTCAACAACTCTCCGGGATGTGTCATATACCCTTTGCCCCGCTTTTTTATTTGTTCATGTTTTTTATGCGATTCCGGCCCCAGCCGGCGTTTGTCGCCCGACGCTGTCAAAAGGAGGAGGTGTTACACCGTAACGACCTTATCAAGTGTTGGGTTTCGTTATCCCGGGTATCATATCACATGGGGAGGAAAAGATACAAAATTCGACCGCCCCAAAATGCCACAGAAAAAAACATCGGGTAGATATATGCCCGGAGACCACAGCGGTTCAGCCGCTCCCAATATACCAGAATTGTTAAAAAAAGAGCAAAAATCCTTGTACGAGTAATTGGAAATTGCCGGTTGGATCAGAAGGTCATGAGAAGAATATGCCTCGGTGTTTGTTTTTTTCCAAAAATTCATACGCAATGCAACGAAACAAAATAACTTAATATATTCAGAATATTAAGACACACAAAAGGCAAGAAGGCAAGAGTCAGCGCACCGGTATTTTCACCCATCGCATTTACTCTTCTTTACAAATTTACTACTTGACTTTAGAAGTCTCCGGAAGTAATTTTGAGATATATTTCATTTGGGCATCACGTTTCATTCCCCGAACGAAACGGCAAAAGTTCCTGCAGAATACAATGCAGGCCTTTTACTATTGATGTATACGGGGCCTCGACTTATATATTAAACGTTAAGGAGACACGCACCATGGAACAGACCGACTTCGGCACCAACTGGGAAAGTTTTATCAGAATGCTTCTGCATCGCCTGGATATTCCCACCAAGGAAGACATCAGCAACCTTCATGCAAGGCTTGACAAGCTGGAGCAGTTGATTTACCAGAAACAGCCTGCCGGACGGCAGGACGGGAAGCCCCGGTCTGCAAAGAAAAAAAGTGCCTCTTCAATTGTGCTGGAAATTATTGGCAATCATCCTGAAGGAACCAATTTCAAAACCATCAAGGCAGCCACGGGATTTAACGACAAAAAACTAAGGAATATTATTTTCAGACTGGACAAGATCAAGAAAATTGAGCGGGTCAGCCGGGGGATATACAAAAAAATATAGCGGAACGTATAATAATGAAAAATATTGCATTCAAACCAGGACAGACCATCAGCGGATACAAGGTAAAACAGGTTTCCCATCTGCCCAGCATTGACGCGGACCTGATCGAACTGACCCACCAGGCCACCAAGGCCACCCATATCCACATTGCCAACAAGGACAAGGAAAACACATTTGGTGTGTTTTTCAGAACCGTGCCCACGGATTCAACCGGAGTAGCACATATACTCGAACACACCGTGCTCTGCGGTTCTGAAAAATTCAAGGTCAGGGACCCTTTTTTCTCGATGATCAAACGGAGCCTGTCCACATTTATGAATGCATTCACCGCATCAGACTGGACCATGTACCCCTTTGCCACCCAGAATGAAAAAGATTACTACAATCTCATGGATGTCTACCTGGATGCGGCGTTTTTCCCCAACATTGATGAACTGAGCTTCAAACAGGAAGGCCACCGCCTGGACCTGGCGGACACGGATGACGGCACAAACGAACTGGAGTATAAAGGCGTGGTGTACAACGAGATGAAAGGCGCCATGTCCTCTCCCGGCCAGGTTCTGTCGCGGGCACTGCTCAAGGGCCTTTATCCGGACACCACCTATGCCAACAATTCCGGCGGAGAACCTGCCGATATTCCAGGCCTCACCCACCAGGGCCTCAAGGACTTCCACGCCAAGTACTACCACCCGTCCAACGCATACTTTTATACTTACGGCAACCTGCCCCTGGATGAAACCCTGGCGTTTATCCAGGACAAAGTCTTATCCAGGTTTGACTTCCTGGAAATGGATACCCGGGTTCCCCCCCAGCCCAGATGGGAAGCCCCCCGCACCCTGACCCAGGCCTATGCCTATGCAGATCCGGATGATTTGTCCGGTAAATACCAGGCCTGTGTGGCCTGGCTGACCTCGGATATCCGGTCGGGCTTTGATGTGCTTGTCCTGACCATTCTGGAGCAGATTCTTCTCGGCAACTCAGCGTCACCACTGCGCAAGGCCCTGATCGACTCAAACCTTGGCTCGGCGCTGTCCGACGGTTCCGGATTTGACGGCGACAACAGGGACACCATGTTTGCCTGCGGCCTCAAGGACATTACCAAGACATCCTTACCCCGCGTGGAAAATATCATTTTCGATACCTTAAAGCATCTTTCGGAAAAGGGCATTGACCGGCACCTGATTGATTCGGCCATCCACCAGATTGAATTTTACCGCAAAGAAATCACCAACACCCCGTATCCTTTCGGGATAAAGGTGTTGCTCTCTTTTGCCGGTACGGTCATCCACGGCGGGAATCCGGCGGACTGCATCAACATTGACAATGACCTGGACCGGCTCAAGGCGGAAATCGAAAAAGGCCCCTTTCTCGAAGAAAAAATAAAAGACTTTTTTCTGGACAATCCCCACCGGCTGCTGTTTGTGCTGGAACCGGACACCGGGCTGGAAGCCCGCAAAGTTGAAGAAACCCGGGCAGAACTCAAGGCCAGGCTCTCGTCCCTGACAGAAGAAGACCTTGACCGGATCCGGGCCGATGCCAAGACACTTGAAGCGCTCCAGGAAAAAGACGAAGACCTTTCCGTACTGCCCACCCTGGAACTTGGGGATGTGCCGCCGGAAATAGAAATCATCCACCCGGACAAGGTGGATCAGATACAACTTTCCACCTGTTACGACAAAGCCACCTCGGGAATCCTGTATTTTACCTGCCCGGTGGGTGCCGGCAATATTCCCTCCGGCCTTTTTGCCATGGCCCCGTTTTTCTGCAAGGCATTTACCAACAGCGGCACATCCAAAAACTCTTATGTCACCATGGCCGGTCGCACAGACCTTTATACCGGCGGCATTTCCATGTCTCCCTTTTCAGGATCATATTTTTCCGGGGACGGCGGGTCTCATTCGTTCCTGGCCCTCCAGGGCAAGTGCCTGGACCGGAATGTGGATAACCTTTTTGATCTTATCAACGAATATGTCAATGCATACGGATTTTCCGACCATGAACGGCTCAAAAGTCTGGTGCTCCAGTACCAGGCTGCCATGGAAGCCTCCATTGTTTCCACCGGCCACAGATATGCCATTACCTTGTCAGCCAAACACCTGTCAAAGGCATCTCATATCAATGAACTCTGGCACGGCATTGCACAATTCCAGGCGATCAAGTCCCTGGCCGCAAAAATCAGTGATACGGCAACCGGCAAAGACGCACTGGAACAACTGGGCAAAAATCTGTCGGAGATTGCCTTTGCCCTGCTGAAAAAGGACAATTTCAAACCCGCGGTCATTGGTTCGGTTTCCGCCATGACCAAGGCAGACCAGAGAATCAGACAAGTCCACGACGCCCTTGCCAATGGAACGGCCAAGGCATTTCACACCCCTGAGATCACCTGTGATACCCAACGGCCCTACGAAGGCTGGTACACCAACACCTCGGTCTCTTTTGTGGGTCAATCCTTTAAAACCGTTCGTATGACCCATGAGGATTCTCCCGGCCTTGCCGTGATTTCAAAACTCCTGCGGTCTCTTTTCCTGCACAGGGAAATCAGGGAAAAGGGCGGTGCTTACGGTGGATTTGCCGTTTACAATACCGAAGAAGGCATTTTTTCCTTTGGGTCCTACAGAGATCCCCATATCAAACGGACCCTGGATGTGTATGACCAGGCCTGTGATTTCATTGCCGGGGGCAATTTCTCCGAAACAGATGTGAAAGAGGCCATTCTCCAGGTTTGTTCGGATATTGATAAGCCTGAGACGCCCGGTCCTGCAGCCATGAAAGCCTTTTACCGGGAAATCACCAAGCTTTCCGATGATATCCGGCGGCAGTTCAAGGATGCCCTGTTACGGCTGGATAAAAAACAGATTCAACAAATTGCCGGCACATATTTTAAACGGGATGAGGCAGGAAAAGGTATCTCCGTGATTTCGGGCAAGCCCATGCTGGAGCAGGCCAACCGGGAATTGGAGGCGGATGGGAAACCGCCCCTGGCACTGCATAAAATTTAAGCCGGGACATATATCCGGCTCAGGATTTTCCGGAGAAAAGGCGGGACAGTTTCTGTTCCGCCTTTTTGTTAATACCGGCGCCTTTACCGGCAATGTCCAGGGTGTGCATTCCCAAAGTCCGGTACAGCGCCGAGAATTCGGGCATCCTGGCGTCAATATCGCTGAGATGCCGGGATACGATTTCATGGTCTCCCCTGGCCACGGGACCGGTCAGGGCACGGGCGCAGCCCTTGCTTTTTATATTGGCCAGGGTGCCGTGGATCAAGGGTTCAAGAATATCATAAGCGGCTGGCGCATCCAGCCCGGTTTCCATGAGCAGCTTCAGGGCAAAGTCTTCCAAGGCCACCAGATAATTGGAGGCGACTACGGCCGATGCATGGTAAAGGGTTTTGGCATCCGTGGGAATGGTAAAGGCCCTGGCGCCCAGGGCAGAGATGATATCTTGCCCTAAGGCCACCGCATCCGGATCTCCTTCGACCGACATGTTGATATGTTCAAAGGGATTTGCCTGGCCCTTTTCAAACGGGGCAAACGCCTGAAGAGGATGGATGGATCCCACGGCCGCTCCCCGGTGCCGGGCCGAATCAAGGATCTCCGAAGAAAGGGCGCCGGAAAGGTGAAACACCATTGCCCCGTTCCTGAATCCGTTCTCTTGCGACAGATCTTCGCACACTGTTTTGATCATGCTGTCCGGAGTTGTGATAAAGACAATATCCGCTACCAAAGCGGCTGATGCAGCACTTTCGGCAACCTGTCCCCGGCCGGTCATCCGGCTTGCAAACACGGCGGATTCAGGCGTCCGGCTGAAAAAAGAAACGGGATCAAACCCTTTTGCAGAGAGAAATACAGCCAGGGAAACACCAACCCTGCCGCACCCGATAACGGCAAAGCGATTTTTATTTGTACTCATAATCCTCGGACGGGAAACGCCCCTCCCTGACCTCATTGACGTATGCGGCAAGGCCCTTGTCTGCCAGGGCTGCGATATCCGCATATTTTTTTACGAACTTTGGAATAAACCTGTCATTGATTCCCAGCATGTCATGAAGTACCAGAATCTGGCCGTCACATCCCGGTCCGGCCCCAATACCGATGGTGGGGATGGTTAATGCCTTTGAAATCCCTGTGGCAATCGGAGATGGAATTCCTTCCAGTACAACACTGAAAGCCCCTGCAGTTTCCACCTCCCTGGCATCCCGGAGCAGGCGTTCCTCATCCCGCTGCACCTTGAACCCACCCATCTGGTGGACCGACTGGGGAGTCAGGCCGATATGGGCCTGCACAGGAATCCCCGCGCTGACAATGGCACGGATTGCCGGACAGACATCTGCTCCCCCTTCCAGCTTAACGGCCGAGGCTCCTGCCTCTTTTAAAAAACGGCCGGCATTTTCCACAGCCGTCTCAGGAGCACCCTGGTAGGACATAAAGGGCATATCCCCGACCACCATGGAATACTGGCAGGCCCGGGTCACCAGGGAAGTATGATAAACCATCTCATCCATGGTCACCGGCAGGGTGGTTTCTTTTCCCTGGACAACCATGCCCAGGGAATCCCCCACCAGGATAATATCGACCCCGGCACGGTCCACCATGCCTGCAAAAGGGAAATCATAGGCTGTCAGGGCGGTTATTTTCTTTCCTTCCCGCTTCATCTTCATTAATGTGGCTGTGGTTACTCTGGTCGTCATTTTTATCTCCTGATCACGGATGTAACATTATGCCGGCCTGCCGGTCAGACCCGTATCCGTCCGGTGGCCGGTACACGGTTCCAGCCCGTGTGTATGAATTCTATTCAAGTTTCCCGGTATATCCCTGCTTACCCCTGCCTGGCGTTCAACCATGACCGGTACTGGACCATGCCTGCCAGGGCTTTGACCGCCCGTTCCGGCGAAGGAAAAAATACGCCTTTATATTCCGTGCCTTCGAACCGGTAAAGGGTCCGGCTCATTTCGTCGGTGAGCAGGCTGACCCCGAGCACGGGTTTATCGTATTTCCGGGTCAATTCAACCACATACCTGGTGTATTCTTCTTCAATCCGGCCCACAGTATCCCTGAACAGCTCGGCAGTGGCCTCATCCGTTTCCGGGTCGGTTTTCAGGACAGAATCAATCATGGCATTGACCAGCACCCGTTTGCCGTGGATGCCAAGGTGGATGACCGCATCGCAGCCATCCCATTTCAGCAGTTCTTCCATACAGGTATTGGGAATCTCGGGATCGCCTTCACCCACAATATCCACGGGATTGCCGCGGCTCCAGAATGCAGGCAGGATCCTATCGAGCCGCCGGACAATTTCTTCGGGCAGCACAGGCACTTCAAGGCCATTTTCCGCACAAAGGTCCGTGGTCACTACCCCCCAACCACCGCCCAGGGTCATAATCGCCACCCTGTTCCCTTTGGGCAGGGGCAATGATGAAAAGACTGCAGACAGGTCCAAAAGCTCCATGGGCTGTTCCACCTGGGTAATGCCGGCTTGGCGGCATGCCGCGTTAAAGACCTTTGCATCCGATGCCATGGCGCCGGTGTGGCTGGAAGCGGCCTTTTCCCCCATCTGTGTTCTGCCACCCTTGAGCACCACGACCGGCTTTTTCCTGGAAACCCTTGCGGCGGAACGGAAAAACCGTCTCCCATCCTTGATGCTTTCAATGTAAAGCACCACGGTGCGGGTCAGATCATCCCGTTCAAAAGCATCCATATAATCCTCAATGGTGACCATTGCTTCGTTGCCGGAACCGGAAAAGGCCCGGATACCGATATCCTGCTGTTCGGCAAATGCCAGCAACTGGGTGCCCATGTTCCCGGACTGGCAGACCAGTGCCGTGGAGCCTGGAATGGGGTAGGCATTGGCCGCAGTGGTGTAAAAATTCGCATGGGGATTACAGATGCCCATGGTGTTGGGACCCAGCACCAGTATGCCTGCATCCCTGGCTTTTGCCATCAGAGCATCCTCAAGACGCCGCCCTTCTTCTCCCACTTCCCGGAACCCCGAAGTGATCAGCAGCATGCCTTTGACGTTTTTCTCGGCCATCTCCGGAATCAGGTCCATGACCCTGGCAGCCGGGACTGTGACCACTGCCAGGTCCACATTATCCCTGATCCGGCCAAGGCTTTTGTAAACCTTGCGCCCCATGATTTTTCCCCCTTTGGGATTGACCAGGTATACCTTCCCGTCATAATCCCGGGCAAACGTATTGGTGGGCAGCATATGCCCCCATTTGCCCGGAGATGCGGATGCCCCTACGAAGGCAATGGACTCCGGGTAAAAACAGGCATTCAGGGCTTTGAGATCAATGCCGGGCAGCCGGGGTTTGGCAGGGCCTTCTTTTTCTAAAACAATCAGTCCGTCAACGGCAACAGGCATACCGTCAGGCCTGACAATCAGGGGATTGATATCTATTTCCCGGATCTCGGGATATGCACAGACAAGATCGGAAATCCCTTTTAACACAGACTTGAGGGCATTTCTGTCGACCCGGGCTTCTCCCCGGAACGGCCCCAGCAACTTCCCGGCAGTGAGGCTGTCCAGCATATCCTCCATATCCGCATCTGAAAGCGGTGCAATCCTGAACACAACATCTTCCAGCGCTTCGGTCAGTACCCCGCCCAAGCCGAACATGATGACCGGCCCGAACTGAGCATCCCTGAACATCCCGGCCACAAACTCCCGGCTCCCCCGGATCATTGGCTGGAACAGCAATGTATCCAGGGCATCACCGCCACGTTCCAGAATGGTTTGCACTGCCTGTTCCAGGCGGTTCGGGTTGTCAATATTGGTGATCACCAGGCCGGCCTCTGTTTTGTGCAGCACCTCTTGCCCGATTCCTTTGACCACCAGCGGATACCCCATCCTTTTTCCTGCCGCCAGGACTTTTTCCATCTGGATATTCCGGTCCTTGACCGCGATCTTTTCCTCCCTGACCACCGGAAAATCCAACATCCGGAATAGTTCCTTGGCCTGGTCCTCGTTCAGGTTGGTCCGCCCCTGCTCCATACCAGATTTTAATATCTTCCCTATGGCTTTCATTTCCATCATGCCCTGGCTCCGTTGAATACAATTTCTGAAATACCGCTGGATGTGTGATCAATATCAAGTTCCCTAGCAAAAATAATCTCCCCCAGGCAGGCGTGCTCAATGGCCCCTAAAATGACTTTTCTGAGCAAATAGGGATCTGTTTCGGGTTTCAACTCCCCCGACGCGATCCCCTGTTGGATGATCTCCAGGATGGTGGCGGCATATTTGCGCACCATGCCGTAGGCGCAGGAGTTGAAAAACGCCAGGGAATTTCTCACCTCAAGCATCAACATTTTTGAAAGCAGTCTGTTCTCCGCATAGCTTTCCAGGCTTGTAAAAATGATCACCTCCAGCTTGCTGATACTTGACTCTTCCATGGCGATTCGTGTTTCAACCCTGGCCTGAAACGCAGTGAAATGCTCATTCAGCACCTGGTAAAGCAGGTCTTTTTTATCCTTGAAATATTTATAAATCAGCCCTTCCGTAACTGATCCGTTCCTGGCAATTTCCGCCGTGGTGATCGAGTTGAAATCTTTTTCCTGCATCAGTTCAGAAAAGGATTTCATAATTTTGATCCGCCCGGGAGGATTTGTTTTTCTCCTGTGCCTCATATGCTGCCTGTGTTCATCCCGTATAGTTATAGTAGCTCACTTTTACGGCCATTGTTTCAATTGATATTTATTAATAAGGTGAGTAACACTTACTTACAAACAAACATTCTGTCAAGTCTAAAATTATCACTTGCTTTTTAACATTCCTTTTACCATTGATCCCGAAGCTTCCCTGATTATATTTAATTTATGTACCCTTTATGAAGGAGAGTTCCCATGAAAGATACTGAAAATATACATTTAAAAGTCCAGGATCTTTGTGCCTGCTTTTCAGACACAGATCCCCTCAAGGAAATGTCTGATCTTGCCCGGGATACGGATACGGCAGAAGCAGCACTGAAATGGCTGGCTCTGGCAGCGCTACACGGGGTCAATGCCAATGCCGAAAAAATAACTCTGAAAGATGAAGGAGACGGCAATGTTACGGTGACTGCCGAGTACCGGAAGACCGAACTGCCCTCTCCGGGAAAAGAAATTGGTGGTGGGGTGTTTGATGCCATACGGGAGATCACCCATATTGACGATGCAAAAGGCAAAACCCGCCTGGCCCTGGGCATCATGGACAGCAGCATCGAACTGGCCGTGGAAATCAAGGATAAAAAAGGTAAGCAAAAAGTTTCCCTTAAATTCCCTAAAAATTGAATCGGCCCTAGTACAAAACTCACACCCTGCTGATACCTTTATTTTTCCTTTCCCGGAACCGTTCCGGGAAAGGAAAAAAGGTTCAGAAAATACCGGGAGACCCGTCTTGACCAACACCTGCCATTACGATCGTTACACCGACTATCATATGCATTCCAATTATTCGGACGGCAGCGCCTCCATTGATCAGATGGCTGCGGCAGCCATTGAAAAAGGTTTGAAAGCCATTGCCATCACAGATCATATGCCCCTGCCCTTTAACACCCGGTATGCCATGCAAAGAAACCGCCTTCAAGACTACCGCAAGGAAATCCTGCAAGCCCGGAAAAAATATAAAGACCGTCTCACGATACTATCCGGAATGGAAATCGAATACATTCCCAGATACCGGGACTGGATCAAGGAGATTGTTGAACAGGGATGGGATATGCTGCTTGTTTCCGTTCACGGCATTGTCACGGACCAGGGACATTTCATGGTCAACGGCCGGGAAGATGAATTCAAACAGGCGTTGAAAACCGTTTTTAAAGACGATATCAAAGCCTTCTGCACCCATTACTATACATTGATCCGTGAAGCTGCCGCCACGGGATGGTTTGATGCGGCCGCCCACCTGGACGTCATCAAAAAACACAATGCAGACAATACATATTTTGACGAAACCGCAACATGGTACCGGGACCTTATCAACGCAACACTGGAGAGTCTGTCCAGAAACAATCTAAAACTGGAAATCAATATGAACGGCATCAACCACAAAGCCGGAACCACATATCCGTCACATTCCATCATCCGGGAAGCCTGCAAAAAAGACATTTCCATCGTTCTCGGTTCAGATGCCCATTCACCCGTACGGATCGGGCAGCATTTCCGTGAGATTGAAAAAATGATACCAATGACAACAAACTAGGAGGAGTGCCAATGATCAGCGGGGTAAACCATATTACGTTTGCCGTAAAAGATCTGGAAAAGTCCTTTGATTTTTACACCGGCCTTTTGGGACTAAAACCGGTGGCGACCTGGGAGGGTGGGGCTTATCTTACAGCCGGCAACACTTGGATTGCCCTGAACCTGGATAACACCGTATCCGGCGCAGCGCAGCAAGGCTATTCCCATATTGCCTTCACTTGCACTAGGGACAGATTTCCCACACTTAAAAAAGCCCTTTTGGAATATGGCTGCAGCCAATGGGCAAAAAATGAATCCGAAGGCGAATCATTTTACTTTCTCGACCCTGACGGCCATCAACTGGAAATCCATGATGGTGACCTGATGTCGCGCCTGGATGCCGTCAAAAAAAACCCTACAACGGAATTCACCTATTATACTTGATGTCTGGTAGCGGATTAACAGATTTTTTAAACAAACATAGAAGTTCCCGGTGCGGGAGAGATGCGTAAAAAAACACCATCCTCCGGCAGCAAATGCTGCCGGAGGATGGTGTTTATATTCAAGTGGGAGGGGTGGAACGTAATGCTAAGTTAAATTAGAAGTTGATCTGCCATTTGGCGCCAAAGTAAGTGATGTCGCCTTCGCCATCTTCTTCGTAGTCAATCTGACCAATTTCAGGTACAACAAAGACGCCCGGTGCCATAGTAATGGGGAGCTGCAGGTAGCAGGCCCAAACTTCGTTTTCGTCTGCACCATCGAGCTCAAATTCCTGGTATCCCAGACCGGCTTCAATGGAAAACATTTCGTTGAACATGTAGGCCGCAACAATTTCATAACCAAAGGCTTCGTTGTCACTGAGAGCGCCACCAGTGTACTGTGCATAACCTTTTCCAGAATCTGCGGAGTTGGCAACGTCGGAAGCACCGATCAGGTTGCCGACATTCTCACCGGCAAAAACTTCAGCGTCCATTGAGAACTGACCGACCTTGAAACCACCGGCCAGAGTACCGATGTAGGAATCGATATCTTCATCACTGTTGACTTCAAAGGTGTTGTAACCGGCAGCAGCAGCAGCCCACCAATTGTCCATCTTCACTCTGTAACGGGCTTCCAGTCTGGGAAGTTTGGTTTCAGTGGTGGTGTCTACAACAGATGTTCCGTTGTAATAATCGTTACCCGGTTCAAGAGCAGCAACCTGGAAGTTTCCGAACATCAACTTGAGCTGTGCAGTACGGGAAGGAGCAGGTTCGCCCCAGCCGTCCAGACCATTGTCGCCGTTGTAAACCTGGTTGGAAATGGGGAGGTACAGGGGAGTGTAATCCTGACCAACTCTCAGTTTACCTGCGCCAAAGTCCCAGGTTCCGTAGAGAAGACGAATGTTGGCGTTTCCGCTGGATGCGCCATACTCAAAACGACCGGAAAGTTCGTCGCTGACTTTAACTCTGGCACCAATACGGGCGTTGCCCTGAAGGGTTTCGCTGAAGTTATCAGTGTCATTAGCGTCATTGCTTGTGTAGAACGTTTCAACGCGGGCAGAACCGTAGAAGTTCCAGTCCGCTGCATAGGCAGAACCAGCCATCAGGGCCAGAATTGCCACACACAAAAGTGCTTTTTTCATTTTTTTCTCCTTTTTAGAGTCGAACTCCCACTTGAATACCGGACATAACACACTGTCCGGGCCCCTGATTGCGGGGTCTTGTAAGAATCTAACTTTCGAACAGAAATAGAATTTGTTCGAAAAAGAGTCAAGTAAAGAAATGTAAATTTACTTTACCAATCTGTATAAAAAATGCAAGTCTTTTTTTAAAATATTGATTTTAAAGAATTTTAAATGAGATTTCCACATTGTTCTTTATCGCCCTTTTGTATACGCCACGCTTTGTTTTGTTTCCTTTTTTTCCAAGACTCGGCTATATTATCCATTTATGATTTAAAGTTTGGAGATGCAATGGTTTGGGAGATGCTTGACCCACTGTTTAAAAATTATGAAAACCTTCTGTTACGGGTGGATACACATGTCAGGACGATTGCGGAAACTTACCGGGATCAGATTGCCTGTAAAAAAGGATGCGATGCCTGCTGCAGATTTTTAAATCTTTTTCCTGTTGAAGCATTTTCATTGTCCCGGGCGTTCCTTGCCCTGCCCGGCCATACTCGGGACAGAGTCATTGAAAGAGTCAACGATAGGGAAGATCATTGCCCCCTGCTGGTCGACGGGGCCTGTCTTCTTTATGCGGAAAGGCCCGTGATCTGCAGGACTCATGGTTTTCCCCTGTATCTGGAAAAGCAGGGACAGGCCATGGTGGATTTCTGTCCCGAAAACTTTAAAGAAATGACCGAGTTGCCCAGAGATGCCATGCTTGATCTGAACCAGCTTAACACCCTGTTGACTGCTGTCAACCAACATTTCATCGCCCATATTGACACAGCACTTCCTAACAGAATACCGGTTTCCCAGGCCCTGTTTCTCTGCCGTGACATCGAAACAGATACCGAACCGGGAACGCAACATTCCTAACGCCTCATCATTGTCTGCCGGAATTCATCATTTTCATCATCAGCACCCGTTTTCCCCGACGGTCAAGTTGCCGGATCAATGCATCCATAGCCGTTACCCTTTCCAGATCGATCAAACCGGTTTCAATCATCGCAGATAGGTATGCACGCTCAGGCACCCGGTTATGCCAGATGCCTGCTGTTCTGGCCAGGATAGAGCCTCCCAGAAAAATAATCACGACAACTCCGGCAATGACCGGGGCAGGAACCGATCCAGATTTCCCAGGCAAAGACAAGTCCAGAGTTTGGGGCTCGGGACAAGCTTCGGCACAACGGCCACAGCCAATGCACTCGTCTGAGTTCACGGTCTTAACATCGCTCACGCGGATGCGGGAAGGGCAGGCACGGTTGCAGTGGCCGCAGTCCGTACAGGATGACGGATTACGACGTACCTTGACAGGGCTCAGAAAACTGACAAGCCCTAACAGGGCGCCATACGGGCAAAGGTATCTGCACCAGAAATAGGGAAATACAAAAGAGAGCAACATCAATGCCCCCAGTACAGCCATAGTTGTCGCCGACATATGGGCAAAAAAGCGGAGCATTTTGATGTCCGCCACAATATGGTAGGCGCTGTGAATGAACTGTTTCAATGCCGGCGCACTCATCTGGAGAACAATGGTGTACAGAAAAAAAGCAAGCAGGATATATTTCAGACTCCTGAATACCAGGTCCGGGAGCCTGGGCATGACAACCTTTTTGAGTTGACGTGGCCTGATGCGCCATAAGGATTCGGAAAGCAGCCCCACCGGGCAGACCCAGGAGCAAAAACTTTTCTTCACCGTAATCGCAGTGATCACGACAAGAAAAAAAATCACAAGAGCGGACGGGTGAATATGGTTGATCACCCCGGTCATGATAAAATATTTTAAACTGACCAGGGCCGAGATGGGCAAAAATGCCTCCACACCTGGCGGGCGGGACACGGAAGGCAGCACCCCTTGTGACAGGGGAACTGAAAATTGATAAAATTTGTACCCGATAAAAAGACAGGTGGCCAGGAAAACAAACTGGCATGATCGCCGAAACAATGTATATTTTTTCATTTTGCTCTTTATTTATGATGTTCGGAATACACCGGGTATTTGTCAACCGGGTATTGCCACCAGGCGGCTGGCACGAACCACCTGAACCTTATTCTTGAGCTTTGGGAGTTCGATTCTCAAAGTATCCAGGGTGGCCTGGTAAGGGTGGCCGATTCCAATGGCGGTGCCGTGCCTGTGGGCGGCTTTGACCAGTTTTTTGAATTGGCCGGTAATATATTCGACATTCTGAAAGTTATCCAGAAAAATATCTCTGTGTGAAAATCTCAGCATGAACAGCCGTGCCGCAGCTTCCCCCTTGGAATCCGGAGAGGTTCTGGAGTCGATGAAAAACAGGTTTTTCGTTTTAAGCACCGTAAAAATCTGGTGCATCTTGTCAGACTCTGCCGTGAGTTTGGATCCCATATGGTTATTGACCCCGACCACTCCCGGCACGGCGTCAAGATCCTTGCGGAGCTGCTTCAGCAAAGCGTCGGGAGACATGGATGACAGCAATGCCCCCGGCCCCGGGTTTACCCGGGGATACTCCGTGGGCTCCATGGGCAGGTGCAGCATGAGTTCCGCTCCCTTG
This sequence comes from Desulfobacter sp., assembly GCA_036881925.1. Taxonomy (GTDB): domain Bacteria; phylum Desulfobacterota; class Desulfobacteria; order Desulfobacterales; family Desulfobacteraceae; genus Desulfobacter. The sequence continues at coordinate 67,340 of JBAJNJ010000012.1, read as the reverse complement.
GCGCTCAATTTCCTGGCAATGGTCTTACCGTAAGGAGAAAAGGGCAGAATGGAAAAGGTAATGCCCGGGTCCACCTCAAACAGGGCCATAGCCAAGCGTTTATCATATCCGATGTCGTCAATGATGATGGCGATCTGGGGAACCTGTGGGCCGATGTTGGCTGGAGCGGAAGGTTTCTTTGCATGGCCGGGATCAACATCGTCAAAGATTTCGTAAACAATAGAGGGTTCTGATTTTTTTTTGAGGCCGGTCGTTTTTTTCTTTGTCTCCGGCGGGGAAAGCGTATCCACAACCGGTGTCATCTTATGTTTTGGTGTGGCCAGTTTTTTCGAGGGTTTCTTTGTTTCGGGCGCCTGGGTTTCCGTCTCAGGTAGGGGAGCAGGCATATCCCGGCCGGATTTGATAAAGATATCCGCCAGCATGGCCACAGTCAGGCAAACCGCCAGAAGAATGGCAATCCCCAGTCCGGCCTTTTTAACTTCATGGCCCAGATTAAACGTATTTGAGGTTTTGCCGGCCTTTTTTCCGGAACCTGCTTTTTTCCGGGGAGTACTTTTTTTCTTTGCAGGAGTTTTGGCCGGAGCTTTTCCCCGGCCCTTGGTCTGCTTTTTAACTGCCATTGAGCTTATTGAAAATACCGTAACCGATTAAAATATCAAGGGCGCGCTCGATCTGGGCATCCTGATGCAGCGCTTCCACTTCCTGGTCTTTCTGGTCTTTGCCGTTTTTCACCCCGGGTCTGGTGATTGCATCAATGTCATCTTCATCCGAATGTTCAGGCTTTAAGCTGTTTTTCAGATTTTTCTCTTTCATCATCCGGTCAAATGCAGATGCCTTTTGGTCTTTCTTCACAAGGGTTCCCTGGGCCACCTCAATATCCGGCACAATCCCTTTGGCCTGGATAGACCGCCCACTGGGCGTATAATACCTGGCAATGGTGTATTTAAGCCCGAACCCGTCCTTAAGCGGACGCATGGTCTGAACAGATCCCTTGCCAAAGGAAGGGGTGCCCAGAATCAGGGCCCTGGAATGGTCCTGAAGAGCCCCGGCCACAATCTCAGAGGCAGAGGCAGAGCCGCCGTTGATCAGGACGACAACGGGATAATTCCGGTCCGTTGTGTCCGGGTAGGCGTTGAACTCCTGGGTATTTTTTTTGAGGCGTGCTTTAATCGACACAATAATACCGCGGTCCAGAAACAGGTCGGATATTTTGATGGCCTGGTCCAGCAGCCCTCCGGGATTGTCCCGAAGATCAATGACCAGCCCATTGAGACCGTTTGCCTCATCTTCCATCCGGCCCAACTGTTTTTCAACATCTTCCAGTGTATTCATCCTGAAGTTGGTAATCCTCAAATATCCGTACCCCGGGGAAAGCATGGCAGACCTCACACTGGTTATGGGTATGAGATCCCGCTTCAGGGAAAAGGTGAGCGGACCGGTCTGGCCGTCACGGATCACCGTGATCACCACCTCTTTATGACGGGGGCCGCGCATCCGGCTGACCGCTTCCCAAAGTGCCATATCCTTGGTGGACGCATCATCAATTTTAATGATAATGTCGCCGGCCTGGATACCCGCCTTGTATGCCGGGGTGCCTTCAATGGGGGAAACAACCGTGAGAATGCCCTCTTTCATTGTGATGACAATCCCGATGCCTGAAAATTTTCCCTTGGTATCGTCCTGGAGGTCACCAAACGCTTCGGGCGGCATAAAACTGGAATGGGGATCCAGATTGCCGACCATTCCGCGGATGGCATTGTGTACCAGTTCATCGGCATCAACCTCATCCACATAGTTTTTCTCGATCTCTTCCAGAACGTCGGCGAAAAGTTTCAGGGATTTATAGGTTTTCTCGTCTCCGGCACCGGCCGGAGCCAGGGTCGTGAAAACAAAGAGCAGCGCCAGGAATGTTACGCTGGTGTGCTTCAGGAATCCGGGTTGTTCACCTCTCATCAGTTATGTTCCTTTTTTTAACCATTTCATGGGATTTACCGGCTTGCCGTGGTGACGGACCTCAAAATGAAGGCGGAGCCCTTTCATGGACCCGGTGTCCCCTGCCGTTGCAATGACTTCGCCGGTGCCGACCGCCTCGCCTTTTTTCTTGAACATCTCTTCCACATGGGCGTAAAGGGTATAATAATTATCCCCGTGATTGATGATGACCAGGTTTCCGTAACCCTTGAGCCACTGGGCGAACATGACCTCTCCCTTAAAGACAGATCGCACGGGCTCTCCACGCTCCACTCTTATATCAATTCCACTTTGAAAAGTGAAGGACTTGTAGTCACCCTTTCTGGCCGTGCCAAAGGTTGATATGATCCTGCCCTTGACCGGTAAAGAGAGCCTTCCCTTATGCTTGACAAAAGAGGTGTCATCAAGCACGGCACTTCCCTTGAGCCCCATGGCATTGAGGGTCTTGTCCAGGTGTCTTGCCGATTCCTGCAGGGAGGCCAGGGCAGCTTCGGACAGCTCTTTTTTCCGCCGGACCTCCTCAAGAATGGCGGTTTTCTTACCGGATTCCTTTTCCTGAATCCGGATCTGGAGGGCCAACTCTCCTTCAATGGCAGCCTGGGTGTCTTTTTGTTGCTCAAGATCCTTTTCCAGGCGGTCCAGATCCTTAAGGTCCCGGGCTTTGGTCTCCAGAAGGGCAAAGTCCGATGCCACGACTTTTTTCATGGCGTTCTGTTTGACGAAAAAGTCAAAGAGAGAGGCGGGCGGCCCTGTCATTTCCAGGCTGCCCATCATGTGCATGCGATAAAGGGCATTGAGACGCTGGGCCGCATAGTCCCTGGTCTCGTCCATGGATTGGCCCAACACCCGGGTTTCTTCACGGATGCGTTTGATTTCAGAGGTCAGCACCTTGCTTTTGCGATTCAGCTCTTCTGCTTTGACCCTGGCCTGATTCAGCGCATAGTCGATCTCATTCAGGCCGTCCATGATTTCCGTTTCTTTTTGGGAAAAGGATGCCACTTTTTGAGCTTCGGCGACAATTTCCCGGTCAAGGGCCTTTTTCCTGCCCGCCCGGCGGTTCTCCAGGTGAATGGCCGGTTTGGGTTTTACAGCCGGTTTTTTCTCGGGCGGAGTCGCTGCTGTTTTGTCCTCAAGGCGTTGTGACGGAAGGGGTGCCAGGGTTATGTACTTGGGCCGGTTCCTTACATAGCCTTTTTTGTCCTTATAGGTTACCGTAAGCCAGCCGCCGATACCTCCCTTAACCTCAAGAACATCTACCACATCTCCCTTTTCAATGGTGACGACCACTTTTGAACGCTGGGACGGGCCGGACCTGATATTCAGCTTATAGGCGTTGGCCGTGCCTTTATACAGGACAGCCGCGTCCAGGTCCCGGACAACAATCAGTCCCAGAAGCAGAAAAAGACATCCGGCAAAGACTGCCGGACCTATTTTAAAATCTGTTTTAAGGAAAGGTAACATCCGAACCAACCTAAAAAAGTACTGCTGAGCATGATCACTGCCATGGCCTGCCAGGAAAGAAACCGTATGTCAATATACACATATGACCCCAAGTTCTGGGTGATCCCCGAGGACAGGGCCGTGAATCCCGCCAGCAGGATAAGCAGCCCCAGTGCACCGCCCAGAAATCCCTGGAGCAGCCCTTCAACATAAAACGGAGTTTTGATGAATCCTTCGGTGGCCCCGACAAGACGCATGATCTCCACTTCCGTTTTCCTGGAGTAAAAGGCCAGGCGCACCGTATTGGAGGTTATAAACAAGGCAATGAGCAGAAACAGGCTGCACATGGCATACCCGGTCATCTTAAACAGGTTGAACAGTTTCAGGAAACGGCCCAGCCACCCCTGGCCGTATTCCACCGAATCCACCATGTCCAGACCCTCAATCCTTGCCGCCAGTTCCCTGACCCGGTCAAAACTGGAAAATGATCCCATGGTCACCTCAAGGGCATGGGGCAAAGGGTTTTCCTTGAGCGTGGCAAAAAATTCGGTCTTGGAGCCCATTTCCTTTTGCAACCGCTCCAGAGCCTGGGTCTTTGAAATGAAAGCCACCCCTTCAATTCCCTCCAGGTTTTTGAGCCGGGATTCAACTTGGGGAAGCATATCAGGCGTAAAACGGCTGTCCATATAAACCATGGCCCGTCCGCCCTGGTTCCAGGATTCCAGCACACGGCTGGCATTTTCAAAAAACAGCATGAATACGGACACCACCAGGATGGACAGGGAGATGGTCATAATGGTGATCACGTTCAAAAACCGGTTGGACCGGATATCGGCAAGGGCTTTTTTTATAAATCGGATCATGAAACTCAGGTTCTTTCGTTAATAGAGCATGGTGGAAATCCCCTGTAGCCGGCCTTCTTCAAGGGCAATATTCCGCCCCCGGACCGAACTTTCCAGCAGGCCCAGGTTATGGCTGGCAATGAGAATGGTGGCCCCGTTCTTATGGTACTCCATGAGCAGGTCCAGCACCAGTTGGGCGGATTTTTCGTCCAGACTGCCCGTGGGTTCATCCGCCAGGATGATTGAAGGCTCGCCCACAACCGCCCGCGCCACAGCCACCCGCTGCTGCTCTCCGCCGGACAGGGTGGGCGGCAGGTGATTGGCCTTTTTTTCCATGCCCGTGACCCTGAGGACATGCATAACCTTTTTCCGGATATAAGACGGCTTTTCCCCGGCCACCTGGAGCACCAGGGCGACATTCTCAAACACGGTACGATTGGGAATCAGCTTGAAATCCTGGAATACCATGCCGAACCGCCGCCGAAGAAAAGGCAGTTTTCCCGGCGAAATCCTGGCGAGATTCATGCCGTCGATGAGGATCTGGCCTTCGGAAACCTTTTCCGCCAGATACATCACTTTTAAAAGGGTGGATTTTCCGGCACCCGAAGGGCCGGAGATAATGATGAATTCACCGGGTTCAATGTCCAGGGTAATGTCTTCCAGCGCCAGTTTGCCACCGTACCGTTTGCTGACATTAAACAATCTGATAATATTGGCTTTACCGCCTTCCGCGCTCATATACTCTTTAGCTTGCCCTGTGGTCTTGGGTGATTGACTGTGACTGAATTTACTGATATAAACCGCTTGTGTCAAGGAGTGCTGCAAAACAGTTTTCCTTACGCAGAGCCTTCACTGAACCCGTAAACCGGCTTCTTCCAAATCAGTGAAGGCTTTACCATGTAAATACCGGGAAGAGCCGGGCGGGCTAACCAGCAAGAAAATAACACCCTGAAAACAAAACATATTCCATGATTCTGTTTGATTCCCACTGCCATATCAACGACGAAAGTTACGACCAGGACCTGCCCGACGTGATGAACCGGGCCGAAAAAGAAGGTGTCCGGGCAATGATGATTGCCGGCGTGGACCGCAGTACGGCAAAAAAAGCCATTGACATTGCAACGCGATACCCCCGGGTGTTTACAGCGGTGGGGATTCATCCCCATGATGCCATCCAATGCTCCAGCCAGGTCATCGAGCAGCTCAAGAGTATGGCCCAGAACAATGCCTGTGTCCGGGCATGGGGCGAAACCGGCCTGGATTTCAACCGGATGTTTTCCCCCCGGCAGGACCAGGAAGCATGCTTTTCAGCCCAGATGGCCATGGCCGGAGATCTGGATTTGCCATTGATTTTCCACGAACGGGATTCAGGGGGACGCTTCTACGAAATCCTCAAATCAGACGGTCCGGGTGCAAGGAAAGGTGTGGTTCACTGCTTTTCAGGGACAAAACAGGAAATGTTCAACTACCTGGACCTGGGATATCACATCGGCATCACCGGCATCCTCACCATCCAGCAACGGGGGGAATACCTGCGGTCCATCGTTGCCCACATCCCGGAAGACCGCATCCTCATTGAGACCGATGCGCCCTACCTCACCCCCAAGCCCCAGAAAAACAAATTCCGCCGCAATGAACCCGCCTTTGTGAAATCCGTGATGGAACGGCTGGCACAGATCCGGGACACAGATCCGGAAACCCTGGCCGAACAAATTTTCCAAAACACCTGCCAATTATACAATGTAACGGTTTAGTTCCTGTTCTGTCTTTCAGAATAATCTGCGGGCCGGGCATGTCCAGGTATATCCAGGCATGTGCTCAGCTTTTTGCCATCAGTTTGGTCACGGCCTTTTCCAGTCCATCCAGGGAAAGTTCAAACATGGGAAAAATCTTTGAAATGGTCATGATGGTGTGGGTGTAGCCCCACATTGCCTCGGACACCGGATTGAGCCACACCGAATGGGAAAAGGTCTCTGTTAGAAACCGGAGCTGTTCAATGCTGGGCCGGCCGCTCCGTTCGGAAATATGAATAGACCCGTCATGGGCCATGAGTTCGTAAGGCGCCATGCTGGCATCCCCCACCACAACCAGACGAGTTTCCGGGTCCATGCGCGTAAAGTCCATAATCTTTTTCGGTTTTTTATACCGGGCCGCATCTTCCCAGAGATAATCATAAATGGTGTTATGAAAGAAATAGGTGTTCACCTCTTTAAACTGGGACCGGGCATAGTCAAACAGGGTCTGTACCACATGGATGTAAGGGTCCATGGACCAGCCGCCGTTGTCAATGGCCAGGATCACCTTGAGCCGGTCTTTCATGGCCCGGTCAAACACCAGTTCAATCTCCCCGGCATTACGCATGGTTTCCCGGATGGTCTCATCCACATTGATCACATCCTTGGGGCCGGCCGGCCGCATGTTCCGGAGACGCTTGAGCGCTTCGCCGATCTTGGCCTGGGTCAGAGGGCCTTTTGTTGAGTAATCCTTGTACCGCCGCTCATTGGCTACTTTTACCGCAGACTTGCTCCGGGACTCCCCGCCCACCCGCATGCCGCCAGGATGATACCCGGAATGGCCCACAGGCGAATATCCGCCCGTGCCGATCCACTTGCCGCCCCCGTCATGGCGGCCGTCCTGATCTTTGAGCCGTTTTTTAAAATATTCGATCAATTCGTCCGGCGACATTTTATTGAGTTTTTCTTCATCCTCTCCCAATGCACTGGCCATGGTCTTGGGGTTTTTCAACCATTCGTCCAGCATGGCCCGGGCCATCTCGTCGATTTCAAATCCCATGTCCTCGGGCAGGGGCACCCCGTCAAAATGATGGGCAAAGACCTGGTCATAAAGATCAAAATACCGTTCACTTTTGACCAGAACGGACCGGGCGCAGGTGTAAAATTCATCCAGGCTGTTGATCATCCCCTGGTGCAATGCCTTCTGCAATGTCAGAAACGAGGTGGGCGATACCGGGATACCTGCATCTTTCAGGGTATAAAAAAACTTTAAAAACATAATGCCTCTGCGCAGTCTGCCTTATATTATGCCATACGGGCTTAAAACAATTTTCGCCGGGATGTCGGGTTTTTGGCCCGCTCATAATCCGGGCTCTTTTTGAACAGGACCCCGAGAAAGGGCATGCTTCCCTTGACCAGGTCTTTTGCCCTGAAGTCTGGATCTGCCTCCAGGGCCCTGATCCAATTGATCAACTCTCTTGTGGCAGGCTTCTTTTCAATCCCGTCGATTTCCCTTAACGAATAAAAGGCGGAAATGGCATTTTCAGCCAGCTTAGCGTCAATGTCCTGGAAGTGGACCCGTATGATTTTGCGCATCATCTTTGGGTCGGGGAAGGCAATGTGGTGAAAATTGCACCGGCCCAGGAACGGATCGGACAAATCCTTTTTGGCGTTGGAGGTAATGATGATTACCGGCCGATGCCTGGCAGTCACGGTTTTATCCGTTTCAATAATGTCAAACTGCATCTGGTCCAGCACATCCAGCATATCATCCTGGAAATCGGTGTCAGCCTTGTCGATTTCGTCGATAAGAAGTACGGCACGCCGGTCCGCGCAAAAGGCCTGGCCGATTTTGCCCATTTTAATATACTCGTCGATATTGCTGACATTCCTGGTCGAATCCCCGAACCTGGAGTCGTTGAGCCGGGTCAGGGTATCATACTGGTATAAGGCTTCCACCAGTTTCATGCTGGACTTCACGTTCAGGATAATCAACGGCATGGAAAGGGTTTCCGCAATGGCGTGGGCCAGCATGGTTTTGCCTGTGCCGGGTTCGCCTTTGAGAAGCAACGGCATTTCCAGGGTCATGGATATATTGACAATGGATGCCAACTCGGAATCAAGGACATATTTCTGTGCCCCCTGAAATTGGGCGGCAGGCGTCTGGGTCATCGGGATCTCCGTAAATCATTTGGGTTGTCGGTTCAAGCCCTGCATAGGGGTAAACATTGTTCTGGTTAGCAGGCCGGGTTTTCATAGTCAATGGTTATTAACTGGTGAGCAAAAATTTTATACCTTGCTGATGCTAAAAACAAAGGCTTTAGAAAAAAATATTACACTTTTGTGCTTCCTGTGCCACTCCCATGAAATTCTTAAAGATTGACACTTTTTGGCTGAAGTGCTAAGTATTTTTACTTAACCTATTGACGCTAACACCATGCAACAAATTTAGGAGCATAAATATGATTGGTGGAATCGGAATGCCGGAACTGATAATAATCCTTGTCATTATTCTCATCATCTTTGGTGCGGGAAAACTTCCGGAAATCGGTGCCGGCCTGGGTAAGGGTATTAAAAATTTCAAAAAAGCCACAAAAGAGCCTTTGGTCGAAGACAAAGATGAAGAGCAACCCAAAATAGAAAAGGATTAACCCGCTGATTCATCCGTTGCTTTCATAAAATAGGTTTTTCGTTGTTCCAGCCAGGTCGTGTAAACACCTGGCTGTTCTCTTTTTATCTGATACACGTCGATCTCCAAAATACACCTCGCCAATTAAACACAAAAATGTAGGTTCTTAATTTACAAATCATACATTTTTGTGTTGTTTTCACACAAAATTCCTACGGCCCGCTTCATAGAGGTCTTTGTCTTTCTCTAACCCCCTGAAATCAATGTACTGGCATATCCATTGCAATAACCTTTGGCCAGTCATATAGCAAACAAAATGCACGCCAACATACGGACGGATTGATACACAGACCATGGACAGCCCGGAAGCAAAGCGGTTAATAAAACAGAAAGAAGACCTGATACAGGCATTTCTCGCAGGAGAGGCCAAGGATTTTCTTGAGCGCCTGACCACCTGTCTGGATGAGTATTTTTATTCGGTATTTGAAAAAAGCATTGCCGCCAGAAAAATGGTGATTTCCGGCAATCCTTTTGCCGTAATCGCCTTGGGCGGATACGGCAGAAAAGAGCAGTGCATTCACTCCGATATTGACCTGCTCATACTTTTCGATAAAACCGTGCCCCCGGATGTGGAAGCCTTTGTCCAGGAACTGCTATACCCGTTATGGGACGCCAGGTTCGAGGTCGGTTATGCGGTCAGGAACATTGATGAATGCATCAAGATGTCCTTTGAGCGGTTTGATATCCTGACAACGGTTCTGGATGCCAGGTTTATCTGTGGGGCATCCCTGGTCTACTCCGCGTTCATGGAAAAATTCAGGCAATTGCTTTCCGCCAAACATCTCAAATCCACCCTGAACTATTTATATGAAAACGGCGAGAAGCGACTGGAGGATTTCGGTGATTCCACCTATCTTGTGGCGCCCGACCTCAAATCCGGATTCGGTGGGTTGCGCGACTATCACACCCTGCTTTGGTACGCAAAGATCAAATCAAATATCAAATCCAGAAGAGACCTGGAGTACTACGGTTTTCTCTCCCACTTTGAATACAGCAACCTGGAAAAATCCCTGGCATATATCTGGGATATCCGGAACCGGCTCCATTATATTTCCCGCCGGAAAAACGACACTCTTCACTTTGAGCACCAGGCGGAAGTGGCCGGCCTGATGGGCTATGAACGCAATACCGAGCAGCCCGATGTAGAAGTTTTCCTTGGTGAACTCCATGCAAAAATGGAATTTTTAAAACAGATTTCCCAGATCACCTTTGAAGATATCCTGTCCTCATGCCGGATCAAAAAAGAAAATGTCGCGGCCCGTCCCACCAAAACCCAGGGCCTGATGGTGAAAAAACGGCGCCTGTTTTTTGCCAATACCGTGGCCATTCTCCAGTCACCCGATCTCTTGCTCAGGATATTCCTGGAAAGTGGCCAGACCCGGATCCCCCTGTCCATAGAAGCCCGGCGGGTGGCATCGGAATTCCGCCACCTGGTGGATGACGACATCCGGAAGGATCCCGGGTGCGTCAAGATATTCAAGCGAATCCTTGCCCTTTCCTACTGGGAATTCAACGTATTGAACGTCATGCTTTCCACAGGCATACTGGAACAGTTTATCCCGGAATTTTCCGCCGTGGTCGACAAAATCCAGTACAACCACTATCACCTCTTTCCCGTTGATAAGCACTCCATCCGGTGCGTCCAGATTATCAACAGCTTCAAGGAGTCCGACAGCACCATGATGGGCACCTTGTACGCCAGTGTATATAAAGAGGTGAGGAACAAGAATGTTCTCATGGTGGCAGGACTTCTTCATGATATCGGAAAATCCGATCCGGCCAAGGAACACTCCAAGCGGGGCGCCCGGATTGCCGCCCCGATTATCGAGCGGCTGGGATTCAACTCCAGTGAAAAACAGGATATCCTTTTCCTGATTGAAAACCATCTTTTCCTGGCCAAAACAGCCACGCGACGGGATATTTTTGACGAGGAGACTGCCGTATATACGGCCAACCGGCTTGGCAAAATCCGGCTGTTGCGCATGCTCTTTCTCCTGACGGTTGCCGATTCCAAAGCCACGGGTCCCAAGGCATGGAACGACTGGACCGGGAACCTGCTCAAAGATCTTTTCCTGAAAACCATGGGCATCCTGAAAACCGGGGAACTGGCGTCCAAAAAAACCCAGCGCCTCATCCAGAAAAAGAAAAAAGAGGTCCTGGCCCTGCTCCGGGAAAGCTGGCGTGAAGAAGAAGTCAACCGGCAATTATCCGACATGTCCAGGCGTTACCTGCTATATGTACCGCCCCAGAACATCGTGGACCATATCAACCTGTACAGGAACCTTGGCAACCGGGAGTATATCTGGCAGATCACCAAGGAAAACAACGGCTCGGACATGAGAACCGTATCCATTTGCGGCAAGGACAAGCCCGGGTTTTATTCGAAAATCGCCGGTGTGTTTTTCCGGAACAAGATCGATATTGTCGGCTCCCAGGCATACTCTCTCGGTGACAGCCACATCCTTGACATTTTTAACGTACGCCCACCCAAGGACCGGCTGTTTGAAAAAGAAAAGTGGGAAAAGGCAGAACGGGAACTGACCCAGGCCCTTGAAGACGACCACTACCTGGATAAGGCCTTGGAAAAAATTCCGCTATCCCTGAAAGTGTCTTCCGGCAGGCAGCCGGAACCCAACCAGGTCAGGATTGACAACGAAACATCCAGTTTTTTCACCATTATTGAAGTATTAACCTATGATTTTCCAGGCCTTTTGTTTGCCATTACCAACACCTTGTACAGAAACGGCCTCAACGTCAATGTGGCCATGGTCGGCACCAAGGTGGACCAGGTCATTGACATCTTTTACGTCAAAAGCCTGGACGGAGACCGGAAAATCGAATCTCAGGAACAACTGGAACAGATAAAAACAGCCATCACCAACCGTCTTCCACAGATACAGCCAAAGGAGGTTTAACATGAAAAAAATTGAAGCCATCATCAAGCCCTTTAAACTTGATGATGTAAAAGAAGCGCTCAGTGAAATCGGCATTTACGGCATGACCGTCACCGAAGTCAACGGATACGGACGCCAAAAAGGACATAAGGAAATATACCGCGGTGCCGAATATGTCGTGGACTTTGTCCCCAAAATCAAACTGGAAATCGTTGTCACGGACGACCGTCTTGACGAAGCTGTCGAAACCATCCGCGCTGCTGCCAACAGCGGAAAAATCGGGGACGGCAAAATTTTTGTCCTGCCGGTTGAACAGGCCATCCGGGTCAGAACCGGTGAAAGCGGCGACGACGCAATTTAAGCGATCAAATACCCCAATATAACCCAATAACCCAACACCTTTTAAGAGAGGAAGTAAAATGACACCATCCGACGTAATTGCAATGGCAAAAGAAAATGATGTAAAAGTCGTGGATATCCGCTACATGGACTTCATCGGCACCTGGCAGCATTTCAGTGTTCCCCTGGGCGAATTGTCCGAAGCCGCGTTTGAAGACGGATTCGGTTTTGACGGCTCTTCCATGAGGGCCTGGCAGAACATTGACAACTCAGACATGATCGTTATTCCCGAGGCAAGCACAGCCAAAATCGACCCGTTTTTCAAAGTGCCCACCCTTGCCGTTATCGGCAACATCCACGACCCCATTACCCAGGAATCCTACAGCCGTGATCCCAGGGGCATCGCCAAAAGAACCGAAGCCTACCTGAAAAGCACAGGCCTTGGCGACACTATTTACGTCGGTCCCGAACCTGAATTTTTCATCTTCTCCAACATCCGCTACGCCTCCGAGCCCCATGCGTCCTTTTTTGAACTGGATTCCCCGGAAGCCCACTGGAACACCGGTGACGGTTCCGAGCCCAACCTGGGATACAAAATCAAACCCAAGCACGGCTACTTCCCCCTTCCCCCTGCGGACAAGTACCAGGACATGAGAACCGAAATGATGCTGACCCTTGAGGACCTGGGCATTGAAATGGAATGCCAGCACCATGAAGTCGCCTCTGCCGGGCAGTCCGAAATTGATCTCAGGTTTGACTCCCTCCTGAATATGGGCGACAAACTGGCCTGGTTCAAATATGTTCTCAGGAACGTTGCAGCCAAATACGACCATACCGTCACATTCATGCCCAAGCCTCTGTACGGCGACAACGGTACCGGCATGCATACCCATATGAGCTTCTGGAAAGACGGCAACCCCACCTTTGCCGGGAATAAATACGCAGGCCTGTCCGACGAAGCCCTCTGGGCCATCGGCGGTATCATGAAGCATTGCAAAGCTCTTTGCGCCATCACCAACCCCACCACTAACTCGTACAAGCGCCTGGTGCCGGGTTTTGAGGCCCCCATTAAACTGGCCTACTCCAGCAGAAACCGTTCTGCCGCCATCCGCCTGCCCATGTACTCGGGATCTCCCAAAGCCAAACGGATCGAATTCCGTACTCCGGATCCCTCAGCCAATGGTTACATGGCCTTTTCCGCCATTGCCATGGCCATGATCGACGGTATCCAGAACAAGATTGATCCGGGCGATCCCATGGACAAAAACATTTATGACCTGCCGCCCGAGGAACTGGCGGAAATCCAGTCCGCACCCGGCTCCCTTGAAGAAGCCCTGGAGGCCCTGAGCACAGATCATGACTTCCTGCTCAAAGGCGATGTATTTACCAAAGACGTCATTGATTACTGGGTTGAATATAAGATGGAAAACGAAGTCAAACCAGTGATCAGCCGTCCCCATCCCCATGAGTTCTACCTGTACTATGACATTTAACCCTAAAGCCTGATTTTTTGGTTTCTCCTGTTAAGGAATGACCTGACCAAGGGCCCGGAAACCCAGAGTTTCCGGGCCCGCCCTTTTTCACATCCCCGTCTTTCCACTGCCGGCCCCCTGCCGGGCGCATGATATTTTTTTAATGCAATCCATAACAAAATAGGCTATATAGGACGAATTAAAATCAGCTTGCCAAACCCTTTAACTTTGGCCTGAAACGGAGAAAACACCTTAAGTTTTATGGAAACCCTAAACGTGCCAACAGGACCTATGCAACGATTTTTGTTCTTTTTCACTCTCTGTCTCTTACTCATCCCGGCCATGGCCACCGGAGAAACCCAACCCAAAGGCCGGGAACTTGCTCCCCTGACGCAGCGGCTGGTTCAGGATGGATTTGATCCGGAAAAAATCCGGGAACTCTTTGACAAGGAAACGGTTTTTTTTAATCCCGCAGGAGTCTCCCTTTTTTTCATCCACTCGGAATCCAGCCTGAACTACGACCAGTTTACTTCAGCCAAGTCCATTGCAAACGCCCAAAAATACATGTCCCAGCACAAGGAAAGCCTAAACAGGGCGGAAAACACCTTTGGCGTAGACAAAACCGTCATCACCGCCATTATCCTGGTGGAAACCCGCCTTGGCACTTATCTTGGCAAGCGGACCGTGATCAACACCCTGTCCACCATGGCCGCCCTGACCGATCCGGATCTTCAGGAGAGGATATGGCACTCAATCCCGTCAAACAAAAAACCCAAGCGGGAAACCTTTCAAAAAAAGGTGGAAAAACGTACCCAATGGGGATATGCAGAACTCAAGGCCCTGATTCAGTATGCAGAACGTGAAAACATTGACCCGTCCACCATCAAAGGATCTTATGCCGGTGCCATGGGCATTCCACAGTTCATGCCTTCCAACGCCCTGACCCTTGCCAGGGACGGCAACAACGACGGCCGGGTGGACCTGTTCAACCATGAGGATGCAATTTTTTCCGTAGCCAATTATCTCAAACACCACGGCTGGACACCGGACATCAGTCGGCAGCGCCGCCACGAGGTCCTGTTCCGGTACAACCACAGCAACTATTATGTGGATGCCCTGCTCAAAATTTCAGACAAGTTAAAATAAGGAATCACCGGAAAACGCCATGGATAATGTTGTATTATATGTCCTGATTGTAGCCGCAGTTTCTTTTGGCCTGACCATGCTCGCCCTCATTGATATCATCAAAAAAGACTTTCCCACGGTAAAGGAAAAGTTCATCTGGCACATGGTGGCTGTCATTCCCATTTTCGGCTGGCTGATATACTATGCGCTGGGCGCCAAAAAAGGGACCCGGAAAACCTTTTAGCCCGTAATTTTATTTGACTTTTATTTGGTTCCGGTATAAATACTATGGCCTGAATAAATGTGGTCCCATCGTCTAGCGGTTAGGACGCTGGCCTCTCACGCCGGAAACCGGGGTTCGATTCCCCGTGGGATCACCACCGTAAATAAAGGCTTTCAGAGTTTTCTGGAAGCTTTTTTTGTTGGCGGATACAAAACCTGGACACAAAAATTTTTCGCAACACTGTCATGTGGCAGGGAAACCCGGGAATTCAGGCAGGTAATCCCAGGGATTTAAAATCTTCCAGGATCATAAAAAAATCCCGGACAGCACATGCTGCCCGGGATAATTATTGTGCGGTGCAATGCTATGAGATTAAATGCCTCATAGGCTCTGCACGGTCCTGTTTAATATTCACTCAAGGTCTGGGCCGCGTTGGAAGGGTTCAGGGCAAGGCCCGGATCATCCAGTGTCAATTGGGGATCATCGGTTGCCAGGCCCGGATCTTCTGACATCAATCCCGGATCAACGGCCTCCAGTGCGGGAGTCCCCCATGAAAGCGCAGGAATACCGGGGATAATGCCGGTTGCAGCCAAAGGTTCTGCAGGTACGGATACGAGGAGTGCGCCATACCCACCGGCCACAGTTCCTTCATATCCGGCAGCATAGATATTGCCGGAAACATCTGTTGCCACGCCCTTAAACTCATCACTATTGCCGCCGCCCAACCTTTTTTGCCAAACGAAATTCCCATCCAGAGAAAATTTGGCCAAAAACGCCTCGTAATTACCGACAGATTCGCTTTCATAACCGACGGCATATACATTATCCGCCCCATCAACTGCTAAATCCAGGAAACGGTCATTACCACTCCCCTCCAGTTTTCTCCGCCATATCAATGCACCTTCGGTGTTAAATTTGGCCAAAAGCGCCTCATAATGTCCCAAAGATTCCGACCTGCGTCCAGCAGCGTATACATTGCCGGAACTGTCTAATGCCAGGCCGGTGAAGATATCATCACTGCTGTCGGTTAATTTCCTCTGCCATATCAAGCCGCCCGCAGGGGAGAACTTGGCCACAAACGCTTCATAACTTCCGGAGGAACTGGCTTCATCTCCGGCAGCGTAGATATCACCGGCAGCGTCTATTGCAACAGCAAAAAACAGATCCTGGCCGGCACCTCCCAATTTGACCTGCCATACCAGGCTTCCGTCGGGTTTAAACCGGGCCAAAAGCGCCTTGTGCACCCCTGTAGAACTTCGCTCATGCCCTGCAGCATAAATATCTCCGGAACTGTCTGTGGTTACGGCGTTGAAGCGATCCAGCCCGATGCCACCCAATTTTTTCTGCCATGTCACTGTGCCTTCAGGTGTAAATCTGACCAAAAGAGCTTCAAAACCACCGTCAGTGGAACTTGTTTCATGACCAACCGCATAAATATTGCCGTTTAAATCAATGCATACGCTGTAAAAACGATTGTCTCCCGAGCTTCCCAACATTTTCTGCCACACCAGCTTACCGTCAAAGGTAAACTTGGCCAGCGACGCTTTACGAATGGGGCTATTGCTTTCATCCCCAACCGCATATACGTTGCCGAATGCATCGACAGCCACACTTCTGAATACATTTTCATTGTCTCCCTTTACCACAGAAACAAAGGGTACAAACGCCGCGATACTGAACATCACAGCACCTGACCAATCCGACCATCCTTCATTCGTGCCTTCATGCCTGACTCGCCAATAATAAACGCTGTCCCGTTCAATAATGCCGTCGGGAGCGCTGTGGGTGACGAGGTCGGCAGCAGTGCTCCCCGAGTCGTGTATGATATTTCCGAATGCAGTATCGGACGCCAACTGCCAATGAGATGCGGCATGGGTATCGCTGCCTCCTTCGGTGCCGAACGGGGAAGAAACAAACGTCAGTCCGGTGGGATAGCCAATCTCGCTGCCCGGTGCCGGCGTGAGCCCCAAGGGCTTATTCACCGTGACGAATGCGGCGGCCGTGGTAAAACTGATGGCCCCGGACCATTCCGAGGTGCCGCCATTAGCATCCGTATGCCGGGCCCGGACATAATAAGTGGCGCTGGTATTCAGCACACCCTTGTCCGGGGAGTAAGAAATTCCGGGCACCAAACCCGAGGTATCCACCAGGCTGCCCAAAGAAAAATCCCCGTTTATGCTGACCTGGAACTCGGAGCCGCGAAGGGCAATGCCGCCATCATGGGCATAAGCGTCAGTGGTCAGGGAAGGCTGTTCGCCCACATCAATTGCACCGTCTGCCGGATATACAATGGCCGGGATGTCAGGGGGATGGTGGAGGCCACCCAGGCCGGTTGCTTCATCCACAAAGGCAATGTGAAAAATATCCGGAACCTGGCCGCTTTGTCCGGTGGTGCTGGTGATCCTGATGTCAAATATCCCCCGGGCCGGCAGGCGGTATTCCACGTCAACAATCCCCTCTTCAATTGTTCGTATCCAAGACCAGGCCGTCTTTGTCCAGTCCGGATGGGCACTGTCCCTGAAATACACCGAAAGTGCGGTGTCATTGTCATGCCGCCGAACCACTAATGCCTTGTCCTGGTTTTCATTGCCCAGGTTAAGATTGGGGGCCAGGTAAATCCCGCCGTTTCCGGCAGCGGCTTTACCATCGGAAATCTCCCAGGAGGTTCGACGGATGGGAGCGTTGGTAAAGGAACGGACCAGGCTGTCCGCACATCTGACCCGGGTCTGGGTAAGGATTTCGGTGATGGTTATTGTTTCCTGGTGAGTGCCGTCAAAAACCACGTATTCTGTCCCCGGTTCCAGACCAGCCGTGGTGTCCAGGTCCAGGGAATCATCCCCGGCAACGGCATCCACCACTGTTGACGTCAACCCGGGCAGCAGGGTCCAGGAATCGTAAAACAATTCCAGGGCGATCTTTTTCTTGGCGCTGTACAGCCAGTCCAGGCGAAGGGCCTGGGATACGGACCCGGCGGACTGGTTTTCGATATCCGTGATCCGCTCGCCATGGCCGGTGATGCTGTCCAGAGCGGATGCAAGGTGAGTGTCAAGTGCGATAAAATTATCATCCACTTCCCGGTACCGGGAGTTCCACAGTTCCGGCACCGCATCCGGTTCATTGTCCGGCAGCGGAGTTATGGTGTCATGGGGTCGAAGCATATACCCTCCTGATATGTTGATTTAGTTGTATTGAATTTATTGTCTCGTGATTGGCATCTTAATAAATGCCATGAGTGCATTCCGTGTTTTTATGTTTAATATGTACTCAGGTTATGGGTTAAATCGGAAACCCCAGGGTTCAGTTCCGGATCTCCAGGAATCAAGCCGGGATTATCAGCTAACAAGCCGGGATCTCCCAATGACAGGCCGGGATCCACAACATTAAGTCCGGGGTCCCCCCATGAGAGGTGCGTGATGCCTGGAACCATCCCGGAAGCACCTGAAGCATTGGAACGGAGGGATACCATAAGGGCATCATAATAATTGGGCGCGATTAGCTCAAATCCTACGGCATAGACATTACCTGAGACATCGGTTGCCACGGCCCGGAACTCATCATCATTGCTGCCGCCCAGTTTTTTCTGCCATACCAGGGTGCCGTCAGTTGAAAACCTTGCCAAAAAGGCTTCCGAATTGCCCGCAGATTGACTTTCATACCCGGCGACATATGCATTATCATTCCCATCAACTGCCACCCCCCAAAAACGGCCGCTGCTGTCTTCTTCTATTTTCCGTTGCCAGTCCAGGGCTCCATCAGGCGTAAATTTCGCCAAAAGGCAGTTATTCTTCCCGTAAGAATTATTGCCATATCCGGCTGAATAAATATTGCCAAGGCTATCTGGCGCTAAAGCCAGAAAAGTCTCGGTGCCAATATCACTCAGGCTCCTCTGCCACAACAGAGAACCTTCGGATGTAAACTTGGCCAGAAACGCATCATAATTCGAAGTGGAAATTGTTTCATGGCCAGCCGCATATACATATCCAGAGTTGTCAACCGCTACAGCATAAAAAATCTCATAGCTATCACCTCCCAATTCGGTTTGCCATGCCAATGTACCGTTGGCTCTAAATTTGGCCAGCAGTGCTTTGTGGTTACCGGTAGAAGCCCGCTCGTGCCCCGCAACATAGATATTGTCGGAGTCGTCTGTTGCCACAGCACGAAAATAGTCATCGCCGTTGCCGCCCAGCTTCTTCTGCCATACCAGGTGACCCTCAGGCGTATACTTTGCCAATAAGGCTTCTGTAATACCGGCGGCAGAACTGTTTTCATAGCCGGCCGCATAAATATAACCGGATAAATCCACACATACGCCAAAAAAAACATCATGCCCCGAGCCTCCCAACTTTTTCTGCCAGATCCGGGTGCCATCAGGCGCAAACTTGGCCAACAAGGCGTCGCCGACAGGACTTGCCCCTTCGTGTCCGGCTGCATAAACATTGCCGGAGATATCTATGGTCACGGCGCTGAAGACGTCTTCATAGCTTCCTTCAATGATGGAGACAAACGGTACAAACACAGCCATGCTGAACATTACGGCACCTGACCAGTCTGACCATCCTTCACTCGTGCCTTCATGCCGGACCCGCCAGTAATAAACACTACCCCGTTCGACGGTTCCGTCCGGCACATTGTGGCTGACCAAGTCAACACCAGTACTCCCGGAATCGTGTAGGATATTGCTGAATGTGGGATCGGACGCCAACTGCCATTGGGAGGCGGCATGAGTGTCGCTTCCCCCTTCGGTTCCAAAAGAAGACGAGACAAGCGTTAAACCGGTGGGGTAGCCAAGTTCACTGCCTGGAGCAGGTGTCAAGCCCAAAGGCTTGTTCACGGTTATAAATGCGGCTGATGTGGTAAAGTTGATTGCATCAGACCATTCTGACTCACCTCCATTGACATCTTTATGCCGTGTCCTGACATAATAAGGCGTATTGGTGGACAATACGCCCTTGTCCGGAGAATAGGAAATCCCAGGCACCAATCCCGAGGCATCCACCAAATTGCCCGAAGAAAAACTATTATCCGTGCTGATCTGGAATTCGGAACCGCGAAGTGTAACATCGCCCTCATGGAAATAGGCGCTGGTGGTCAGTGAAGGCTGCTCGCCGATATCGACGGCACCATCTGCCGGGTGCACAATAACAGGGGTTTCAGGGGGATGGTGAAGGCCACTCAGACCGGTTGCTTCATCCACAAAGACAATGTGAAAAATATCTGGAATCTGGTCGCTTGATCCGGTGGTACTGGTGATCCTGATGTCAAACATTCCCCGGGCCGGAAGACAGTATTCCACGTCAACAATCCCGGCCTCAATGGGCCGCTGCCATGACCAGGACGCCTTTGTCCAGTCCGGATGGACGCTGTCCCTGAAATACACCGAAAGCGCGGTGTCATTATCATGCCGCCGGATCACTAATGCCTTGTCCTGGTTCTCATTGCCCAGGTTAAGGTTGGGGGCCAGGTAAATCCCGCCGTTCCCGGCGGCGGCTTTACCGTCCGAAACCGTCCAGGAGGTGCGCCGGATGGGGGCGTTGGTAAAAGAAAAGACCAAACTGTCCGCGCATCTGACCCGGGTTTGGGTCAGGATTTCAGTGATGGTCACGGTTTCCTGGTGGGTGCCGTCAAAGATTACGTATTCTGTTCCCGGCTCCAGACCTGCCGTGGTGTCCAGGTCCAGGGAATCATCCCCGGCAACGGCATCCACCACCGTTGACGTCAGCCCGGGCAGCAGGCTCCAGGAATCGTAAAATAATTCCAGAGCGATCTTTTTCTTGGCGCTGTACAGCCAGTCCAGGCGAAGGGCCTGGGATACGGACCCGGCAGACTGGTTCTCAATATCCGTGATCCGCTCGCCATGTCCGTTAATACTGTCCAGGGCGGATGCAAGGTGGTTGTCAATTGCGGTGAAATTATCATCCATTTCCCGGTACCGGGAGTTCCACAGTTCCGGCACCGCATCCGGTTCATTGTCCGGCAGCGGGGTTATCGTGTCATGGGGTCGAAGCATATGCCCTCCTGATGTGTCTTTTTTTGTGTTGGCTTATCGTTCCTGAGATTGCCGCGTCATGTTAAGCCAGCGGGATCGGCTTTTTTTCAGGCCATCCGGTGGCCATGCCCGCTTCATAAACGATAAAGGCATCCACTTCCGTGGTTGTGGCGTCGATTCCATCTTTGATACCCCAGGAGGCAGCCAGGACTTCCGACCGAAACCCGATGCCCGTGCTGATCAGAGACACGATATCCCCGGCCGTTACGGACAACACACGATTGGCAGCTGTGCGAAGGCTTAAGGCAGTGTCCGCGGGCATGAGACGCGCCGCGTCCAGCAACCCGGTCCAGTTGATCAAATCGTCGGCATCCCGGGTCTGGAGGGTGTGAACCGTGCTGTCTGCAACAAAATCAATACCAGAACCAAGGATTTCGTCCCGCACGGCATTGATTTTTTCCTTCATGATTTTACGGATATCCCGGCCGGACTCCGGATCGGAAGACCGGTTTTTCTTTTCATAAACGATATGGGCACAGCCGTCCTCCCGGATTTCTACGGTGCCGGTGTCTACGGGAACGTAGAGGTCGGTACCCAGGCCATGATCCGCCTCAAGGGGAATGATGCCAAGGGTATCGAGTTCAATGCCCGTCCCCAGAAGTCCCTGGCGGGAAAGCTGGTTCCGGGATACTCTGGTTTGGCGCTTGGTGTCGTAATAAAGATTGCTCATATGTATGCCTCCTTTTTGTTTAGTAGCCGCTTAAGGTTTGGGTGAGGCCGGGATCATCCGGGGTGAGGGCGGGGTCGCCTTCGGTGAGGGTAGATACACCGGGTGTCAGGACGGCATCGTTAAGAGTCAGTGTTGACGTTGTCACAGCCAGCCCTGGATTGCCCCATGAAAAGGTTGTGAGACCGGGGATGAGGCCGTTAGCACCGTATGCATCCGGAGATATGGATACCAACAGGGCCTGGGAATATCCTGCGGAGCTGTCTTCATAGCCGGCCGCATAAATTTTTCCGGTACTGTCGATGCCCACGGCCTGAAAGTGTTCGTCGTCTAATCCCCCCAGTGTTTTCTGCCACACCAGGTTGCCATCTTGGGTAAACTTTGCCACAAGGGCATCTCTACTTCCTGTGGCGCTGTTTTCCCCTCCAACTGCATATATATTGCCAGAGGCATCTGCTGTTATGCCCTGGAAGAAATCGTTTCCTCCTCCGCTCAACTCTTTCTGCCATGAAATACTGCCGTTTGGGTAGAGCCTTACGATAAGTGCTTTGTGGCTACTCTCGGAAAGCTGCTCGACACCGGTCACGTAAATATTTCCGGCACTGTCGGTTGTCACAGTTTGGAAATAATCTTTGTTGACACCGGCCAGTGTTTTTTGCCATATAAGGCCGCCATCAGAATCGAACTTGGCGATAAGAGCTTTAACATCACCTGCGGGACTGTCTTCATTTCCAGTCGCGAAAATATGGCCGGCTGCATACAAATTGCCCTCATGATCGATTGCCATAGTTTCAAAGTATTCATTGTCACTGCGCCCCAGTTTTTTCTTCCATTCCAGATTGCCGTTCGAATCAAACTTTGCCAAAAGAGCTTTATGATTACCTGAGCTGTTTCCATATCCGGCGGCATACACATACCCAGAATCATCAGTCGCCACAGAGATAAAAAGCTCATCCCCGCTGCCCCTCAACGTTTTCTGCCAGACCATCCCCCCATCCGGGTCGAATTTGGCCAAAAGGGCATTATGATAGCTTGTGGAACTCCTTTCATATCCGGCTACGTATACATTACCGGAATTGTCTGTTGCCACACTCCGTAAATTATCATCCCCGGCACCACCCAGCTTCTTTTGCCAGACCAGATTCCCGCTCGGGCCAGACTTAACCAAAAGAGCTTCCCATCTCCCTGTGGAGACTTCTTCATAACCGGCCGTGTAAACATTATCAGCAGTATCGATTGCCAAGTCCATAAGGACACAGCGACCGCTCCCTCCGAGTAGAGATACAAAACAACTAAAAGATGCCACACCGAACACCAAAGCGTCTGACCAGTCCGACCATCCTTTGGCGGCACCCTGGTGTCTTACCCGCCAGTAGTATGTACGGCCCCGCTCAAGGATACCGTCAGGTACATTGTGGTCGGTGAGATCCGTGCCAGTGGTTCCGGAATCATGAACCAGGGTCTGAAAAAGGGGATCGGATGCCAACTGCCATTGGGAAGCGGCATGGGTGTCGCTTCCTCCTTCGGTACCGAATGCAGATGATACAAGAGTGAGACTGTCAGGCTCCCCAAGCTCACTGCCGGGGGCGGGTGCCAGACCCGAAGGTTTGTTTACCGTAATAAAAACATCGGCTGTGGTGAAGCTCACGATCTCAGACCAAGTCGATGTGCCGCCTTCGATATCTGTATGACGTGCCCTGGCATAATATGCAGTATCTTCATTCAAAACATCTTTTTGAGGAGAATACGAAATCCCGGGGACCAATCCCGAGGCATCCAACAGACTGCCCGAAGAAAAGTCACCGGAAGTACTGATTTGAAACTCAGAACCGCGAAGGGCAACACCGCCGTCATGGACATAAGCACCTGTGGTCAGGGAAGGTTGTTCACTCACATCAATTGCACCGTCTGCCGGATATACAATGGCAGGAGTCTCTGGAGGGTGGTGAAGGCCACCCAGACCGGTTGCTTCATCCACAAAGGCAATGTGAAAGATATCCGGAATCTCGCCGCTTTGCCCGGCTGTGCTGGTGATCCTGATGTCAAATATCCCCCGGGCAGGCAGGCGGTACTCCACATCAACGATCCCGTCTTCTATGGACCGAATCCAGGACCAGGCCGCCTTTGTCCAATCCGGGTGGGCACTGTCCCTGAAATACACTGAAAGTGCGGTGTCATTGTCATGCCGCCGGACCACTAATGCCTTATCCTGGTTTTCATTGCCCAGATTAAGGTTGGGGGCCAGGTAAATCCCACCGTTTCCGGCAGCGGCCTTACCGTCCGAGACCGTCCAGGAAGTGCGCCGTATGGGAGCATTGGTAAAGGAATGGGCTAGGCTGTCCGCGCATCTGACCCGGGTTTGGGTCAGGATTTCGGTTATGGAAACGGTTTCCTGGTGGGTGCCGTCAAAGATCACGTATTCTGTTCCCGGTTCCAGACCGGCCGTGGTGTCCAGGTCCAGGGAGTCATCCCCGGCTACGGCATCCACTACTGTTGACGTCAGCCCCGGCAGCAGGCTCCAGGAATCGTAAAACAATTCCAGGGCGATCTTTTTTTTGGCGCTGTACAGCCAGTCCAGGCGCAGAGCCTGGGACACGGACCCGGCGGACTGGTTTTCAATATCCGTGATCCGCTCGCCATGCCCGGTAATGCTGTCCAGGACGGATGCAAGGTGATTGTCAAGTGCGGTGAAATTATCATCCATTTCCCGGTAACGGGAGTTCCACAGTTCCGGTACCGCATCCGGTTCATTGTCCGGCAGCGGGGTGATGGTGTCATGGGGTCGAAGCATATGTCCTCCTGATGTGTCTTTTTTTATGCTGATTTATTGTCCTTGGGATTGCCGCGTCATGTTACGCCAGCGGGATCGGTGTTTTTTCAGGCCATCCAGTAGCTATGCCGGCTTCATAAACGATAAATGCATCTGCTTCCGTGGCTGTGGCGTCGATCCCATCCTTGATGCCCCAGGAGGCGGCCAGGACTTCCGACCGGAACCCAATGCCCGTGCTGATCAGAGACACGATATCCCCGGCCGTCACGGACAGCACACGATTGGCAGCCGTGCGAAGATTTAAGGCAGTGTCCGCGGGCATGAGACGTGCCGCGTCCAGCAGCCCGGTCAAGTTGATCAAATCGTCGGCATCCCGGGTCTGGAGGGTGTGAACCGTGCTATCCACAACAAAATCGATGCCGGAACCAAGGATTTCGTCCCGCACCGCATTGATTTTTTCCTTCATGATTTTACGGATGTCCCGGCCGGATTCCGGGTCGGAAGACCGGTTTTTCTTTTCATAAATAATATGGGCACAGCCATCCTCCCGGATTTCCACAGTACCGGTGTCCACGGGAACATAAATGTCGATGTCCAGGCCATGATCCACCACAAGTGGGATGATGCCCAGGGTGTCAAGGTCAATGCCCGACCCCAGAAGCCCCTGACGGGAAAGCTGGTTCCGGGAGACTCTGGCCTGACGTTTGGTGTCGTAATAAAGATTGCTCATATGTATTATTCCTTTGTGGTTAATAGTCGCTTAGGTTTTGGGTGAGGTTGGGATCGCCCGGGATAAGACCGGGATCGTCTTCGGTGAAGTTGGGATTGTCGGATGTCAAGCTGGGATCATCATATGCCAGGACCGGGTCTGTGACGCTCAAATCACTATCACTCCATGTCAGAGTAGTGATACCGGGGATCGTCCCGGATGCACCAGACCCATCAGGACGGATGGAAGCAAGGAGCGCACCATGCCCATCAGTCGTGCTGCGCTCATACCCGACCGCATATACATTTCCGGCAACATCTGTTGCCACGGCCCGGCATTCGTCATTATTACTGCCGCCCAATTTCTTCTGCCATTCTAAGCTACCGTCAGGCGAAAATCTGGTCAAAAAGGCTTCGTAGTTACCGGCAATGTTGCTTTCATATCCAACGGGATATGCATTATAATCCCTGTCAACCGTTACGCCCCAAAAACGACAATCCCCTTCTCCGGCCAATTTCCTCTGCCATATTAAGGAGCCCTCAGAAGTAAATTTCGCCAGCAAACCATCGTTACGCCCGGAAGGATTATTTATAAACCCAGCGGCATATATATTATCGGAACCGTCTATCTCTATAGCCCGGAATTCATCATCACTGCTGCCGCCCAGTTTCTTCTGCCACTCTAAGCCACCGTCAGGCCTATACTTTGTTAAAAGTGCATTATAGTATCCGCTACCAGTGGAACTGTTTTCACAACCGGCCGTATATATATATCCATAGCTGTCAATTGCAACGGCAGAAAAAAGATCATACCCACCGCCTCCCAATCTAGTTTTCCACGACAGGCTACCATTTGGTTCAAATTTGACCAGCAGAGCATTGTTCTTAACAATAGGGCCTCGCTCATATCCGGCAACATAAACATTACCAGAATCGTCTGTGACCATAGCCCGAAAGTTGTCATCATGGTTATGGCTGCCACCCAGATGTTTCTGCCACACCAGGATGCCATCAGGCGAAAACCTTGTTAACAATGCGTCAAAATAATTGCCGTCAGTAGAACTGTTTTCAAACCCGGCTGCGTAGATGTTACCGGACAAATCCGTACATACGCCCCAAAAACGATCGTCGCCACTGCCTTCCAGTGCTTTTTGCCACACCAATGTGCCGTCGGTCTTAAACTTGGCCAGCAAAGGGTTACGAAGGGGACTAAGGTCTTTATGCCCGGCCGCATAAATATGGCCGGAAGCATCTATGGTCACAGCACTGAAGATGTCTTCACCGCTCCCTTCAAGTACAGAAACAAACGGCACAAACGCCGCCACGCTGAACATCGCGGCATCTGACCAGTCCGACCATCCTTCGGCTGTGCCTTCATGTCTGACCCGCCAATAATAGGTGCTTCCCTGGGCAACAATACCGTCGGGCAGGTTGTGGCTGACCAAATCGGCAGCAGTAGTCCCGGAATCGTGAAGAATATTCCCGAATGCGGGATCAGAGGCCATCTGCCATTGGGAAGCGGCATGGGTGTCGCTTCCCCCTTCAGTGCCGAATGGGGACGATACAAACGTCAGGCCGGTGGGATATCCAAGCTCACTGCCCGGTGCAGGCGTAAGTCCCAAAGGTTTGTTCACCGTGACGAATGACGCGGCAGTGGTAAAACTGATGACATCGGACCATTCCGAATTCCCGCCATTGACGTCCGTATGCCGGGCCCGGACATAATAAAGAGTGCTGGTGGAAAGTACACCTTTTCCCGGGGAGTAGGAAATCCCGGGGACCAAGCCCGAGGCATCCACCAGGCTACCCGAAGAAAAATCCCCGGACGTGCTGATCTGAAACTCGGAGCCGCGAAGGGCCGTGCCGCCGTCATGGACATAAACATTGGTGGTCAGGGAGGGCTGTTCGCCAATATCCACGGCTCCGTCTGCCGGATATATAACGGCCGGTGTTCCTGGAGGATGGTGAAGGCCTCCCAGGCCGGTTGCTTCATCCACAAAGGCAATGTGATGGATATCCGGAACCTGGCCGCTTGGCCCGGTGGTACTGGTAATCCTGATATCAAATATGCCCCGGGACGGGAGACGGTATTCCACATCAACAACTCCGTCATCAATGGACCGCCGCCAGGACCAGGCTGCCTCTGTCCATTCGATATGGGCGCTGTCCCTGAAATACACCGAAAGTTCAGTATCATTGTCATGCCTCCGGACCACCAGTGCCCTGTCCTGGTTTTCATTGCCCAAGTTAAGGTTGGGAGCCATGTAGATCCCGCCGTTTCCGGCAGCAGCCTTACCGTCCGAGACCGTCCAGGATGTCCTCCGGATGGGAGCATTGGTAAAAGAATGGACCAGGCTGTCCGCACATCTGACCCGGGTTTGGGTGAGGATCTCGGTTATGGCTACGGTTTCCTGGTGGGTGCCGTCAAAGATCACGTATTCTGTTCCCGGTTCCAGGCCGGCCGTGGTGTCCAGGTCCAGGGAATCGTCACCGGCAACGGCATCCACCACCGTTGACGTCAGTCCGGGCAATAGAGTCCAGGAATCGTAAAACAACTCCAGAGCGATCTTTTTTTTGGAGCTGTACAGCCAGTCCAGGCGAAGGGCCTGGGACACGGAACCGGCAGACTGGTTCTCAATATCCGTGATCCGCTCGCCCTGGCTTGCAATGCTGCCCAGAGCGGATAGCAAATGGGTGTCCAGATCCTTAAAATTGTCATCTGTTTCCCGGTACCGGGAATTCCAAAGCTCCGGCACCGCATCCGGCTTGGTATCCGGCAGCGGTGTAATGGTATCGTGGGGTCGAATCATAGCGCCTCCTAAAATCTGATCTCAATGGTCACGTCAAAGAACTCGTCATCCTCAAAGGTTTTGGGGAAAAAATTGCGCACGGCAAACAATTCGCCCCCCACTTTAAGGCCGGCTTCGGACAAAGGAATGCCGGTCAGGTCCCCCTGGCTGATCCGCCCGGTCACCTGTATGACGGTATCCCCGGTCCGTTCGTAATGATGGAGCGCGAATTCCCCGGCCGGTTCGGCCAGGCCGGTCTGGGCCGGATCAGGGGATATCACCTGCCCCTGGCTGTCCACACCGCCGGACCCGAACGCCATTTTTGCGCCGGGCAGGGCATCCATAAGCCAGTCTGCCAGTTGTTTTCGAAACACATCAGTTGATACTGCCACTGCCATATACACCTCCGCTGATTTGGGGCCATGTATCGCTCTCGGGCGACTGATGGCCGATTTTCAATGTGTTGTTTAATGTATGGGACGCAACCCATCCCAGGCCCGGCCCCTTGAGTTTGGGACCGGTTTCCAGGCGCCAGGTGCCGTCCAGACGAAAGTCAGCTCCCAACTCCCAGGTGCCGTCCACCTGCCGCATCTGCCGCTCCAGGCGGAACCAGGGAGTGCCGGTGTCATCTGCGGGCTCACCGGCCCGGGCCGTTGTGGCACCGCCTCCCCCTGCCCTGCAGGACAGCCGGCAGTTGTAAATCTGTTGATCTGCATGCGCCGGCATTAATATCCGGCCCAGGGCAATCCCGCCTTTGAGTTGCCATGCCCCGTCCACACGAAGCGTCTGGGCATCCCGGCCCAGTTCCCAGGAACCATCCACCTGGACCGCACAGGCCAGGGGCAGGCAATCCGTGATTTTGGCCCCTGAACCTCTTGATTCGGTAAAAACCGGCATGTCCACGGACAGGTCCATGAAGTAGAGATAAACCGGGTGGGAACGCTGGTTTTTGGCGGTTTCCACGATGCTGCGCACCTCTTTTTCCCAGCCCGGGCGGACCGTGCTCAGCAGGTCCATTTTGACGCAAAACTGTGCCCAGTGTTCCATCCAGGCCGCACCCGACACATTGGAAAACGCCTCAAGCTGCCGGGTGTTGTCCAGGGTCCAGGTGCCGTCCAGGCGGGCACCGCCCTGGGCCTCCAGAATCTGGCGGGCTTCCCGGAAAGTAATGATCCGGGCATTGTACCCGGCATTTGCCAGGGCGGTTTCCACGGCCCATTGAGTGCCTTTTTTCTTGTGCCAGGCAATGGATTCCCGGATGCACTCCCGCTTTTGGGTGTCAGGCAGATCCATGTCGAAAAAATCCACATTAAACTGCCAGGCCAGAAGATTGAGCACATCGCCTTGAAGGTCATCCAGGCGGTGATAGACCAATACCTGGTCCATATCCCGGCGGACCTGTTTCAGTTCATTATCCAGGGCCCGGGCTGCGGCATGGATATCCGGGGAACCGGCAATGCTTCCCGGCAGCAGGTCTGCAAAAGAGACATCCCGTAACCCGGTCATCATTCAAGCCCTCCAAAGGAAACCCGGATGTCCTGGATATCTGCGGTCTGCCAGGTTTCCAGGGTCCTGTGGACCGGGGCGGCAACCTCCACCCGCACGGCCCCTGCCTGGCGGACCCGGTGGATCAGTTCCGTGGGATTGATGTCCCGGCCCAGGGCACTGCCCTGCCAGGATGAAAAGTCATTGACCGCCGTTGCCACCCCGGCCTGGACCGTAGCGGCCATGGCCGAATCTTTTGCCGCCAGATACCAGGTAATGTCCACTTCACATTCCACAGGTGTGGGCGGCAGCACCCGGCAGGTGTCGGTCAGCGGGATCACGGCATCGTCATTGAGCACGGACCGTACCAGGTCCAGGATGGACTGGTCCGGGATCTGCCCGTCCTTAAGCAGGGCATACACGTCTACCATGCCGGGCTCGGGGCTGTGGACAGCCACATCCGCAATATCCGGATGGGCGGTTTTGGCCCAGTACTCGTATCCCCCCCGGGTCCCGGCCGTGGTGAACCGCTCGGGAGAGAGATGGATCCGCTCCCGGAAATGGTCGTCATCCTCATGGTCGGACCCGCCCGAGGTTTCCGTGATGTTTTCCACACTGTCCACACCGGCCAGCGGATCTGACAGCTCAGCCACCTGGCCGGGCAGGAATCCGTTGCCGATCTCACCAGGGGTAACGCATTCCGCCGTGGTTTCCGCACTTGTCTTGCCCGCAGGGATCTCACAGGTGTCAAGGGTGGTAAAAAACAAGGTCTGGTCCGGGGTCACCCGGGTGCCGGCCGGGATCAAAACCGGTGCACTGCCCGGATTCTGGCGGGAAAACCGGAACACGGCGGATGCCGGTGCCGGCACCAGACGGGAGGTTCCGGTCAGTGCGCCCAAGTGGTCCAGCTTTTCCCCTGTGGCAAAGGCCAGAAGATTCTGCTTGGCAGAGGTGTCGATGATCACCCGCTGCATCACCACCACCATGGCCAGGGATTCAAGGAAAAGCCGGACCGGATCGCCCGGATACAATTTTTTCCCGGTAATGGACTCATAGGCAAGGATCACAGATGCCTCAACCGTTGCCGTGTCTGTCTCGCAAAAACTCAAGTCCGGTAAAGATGTCAGTGTCATGAGATGCTCCTTTCCAGGTGCCGAAATCCCCGGTCACAATCCTGGGATCCGGGGGAATGGGTGTTTGATGTGAAGGCCCGGTAGATATCCATTATGCATCCTCCCGGATTTCCACAGACACCCTGGGAAACAGGATGCCGTCCCCGGCGCCGGGGGTTTCGTCAAAATCCACCCGGGTCACCCGGACCCGGAGTTCCTGCTTTTCGATTTCCGCGGTCACTTCCGCGCTGAACCGTGCCCGGGCCACAGGCAGGGGGCTGTCCAGAAAGGTTGTATCCAGGCCGAATTCCCGGTCCAGGGGAACCGTCCCTTTAACCGTGCCCAGGATGACGGCCACGTTCTGGAGGATTTCCGTTCTGCCCTGGGCGCCGATAACAAGGGTGTCAAGACGGTGGGTGATATCAATTGCCATGTGAAACCTCCTTTAATGTGATGTCCAGGGTGACGGCGAGCAGATGCCCCGCCTTATCCACCTGGCGCCAGGTTTCCCGGACCTCTGTGAGGACGAAATACCCCAGTGTCCTGTCTTCGCTGATCTTCAGGATCTGGGGCTCTCCCTTGCGCAGGATTTCCCGGACCTGTTCCAGTTCCTCAACCGGATTAAGCCCCAGGGCCGCGTCAAATTTAATGGAAAAAGAGACCTCATCCAGGCCGGACCCGATATGCTGGAGTCGGGGTTTGCTGTCCAGGACTGCATGCTCCGCAAACGCGGCACTTCCCCTCCGGGAGAACCGGTCAAAGGTCCGGACCTTGGATGCGCTGGTTTCAAATACAATATTGCCGAGTGTTCCAATGCTCATCTGTTCTCTATCCTCCTGCAAAGACATTTGGGCTGCCCGTGGCCATAAAACTGCCGCAATCCACGGGATCACCGATCCGGCAGGCCTGCCTGCCGTTTACAAAAACCGTTGCACTACCCCCGGCAGCGCTTCCACCATGGCAGACCGGCCCTCAGCAGTGGGCCTCCCACCCGTCCCCTTTCCGGTGCCATCCCTTGTTGTTGACAAAAACGTCGGGGCTTGCCCCGGCATTGGGCCGGGGCGGGAAACACCCGTGACCGGTTCCGATATCCTTGTGCCTGTGCGCAGCCGGCATGTCTTGCTCCTTTATCAGTTCAGATCAATCCGCGGGGCGGTCATTCGGATATGCGTCCCGGAATCAATGGTAATGTCGTTGTCCGCATGGATATCCATGCTGCCCTTGACCTCAAGGGTGAGTTTATGGGCCTTGCGGTCGTATTCCATCCAGGTGCCGTCCTTGAACACATAGTGCCGTTTTTCAGGGTCTGTGACCGGCACGGGATCGGCTTCGGAATAAGGGGAGCCCAAAACAAATCCCTGCTCCATACCGTTGGGAAGGAAAAGGCAGACCA
This sequence comes from Desulfobacter sp., assembly GCA_036881925.1. Lineage (GTDB taxonomy): Bacteria > Desulfobacterota > Desulfobacteria > Desulfobacterales > Desulfobacteraceae > Desulfobacter. Next base: position 35,642 of record JBAJNJ010000012.1, on the reverse strand, counting down.
CCTGTTCGTCAATGTCCGGCATGTCATAGGATTTATTGTCTGCGGTTCTCTGGAACAGCACGGGCAGTTCCTTAGAAATCAGGCGATCTGCATCGGGCAGTTCCACCCGGACCGTTCCCCGGTCCGGCTGTACCGACGTGACAATGCCCTGGCGGACCATCTGGCTGACGGATGCCTCCAGTCGTTTTATGCGGTCTTCAAGTTCCTGCATCACCATTTCAATGCCTTTCTGATTTGAATGGTTGTCCTGTATCCCTGGCCCCGGTCCTGGGCATGAACCGCCTGGGTGATGATATATTTGCCGTCAAATGCCCCGAACCCTTTGATGGTGCCGGTAAGGCCGGCCAGGAGCACCGGGTCGCCCATGAGACTGAACTCGCCCGTGACCTCTTTGCCGTTTTTCGCCCTGAGGCTGGCAATCGCCAGGTACTCGGCAGCAGATTTATCTTCGGCCCGCTGGTTCACTTTGAGAATCTGCCCCACGGGCGGGGCCTGAGGTGGTGTAAAGGTATGGATGAGCGCTGTTTTCTTTTCCGCATCCCAATAGCTCACCTCGCAGCCCTTGAAGATTCCCACGGTCCGGGTGCTGAACCGGTATGACCCCACAGGGCTTTCGCCCCGGGTGATGGAAAATACGGGGTCTGCCGTTTCCATGGCACGGTTCTCCGCAAGGATCAGCTTTTCCCCGGATATTTTCAGGTTCATGTCATAATCCCTGCAAAGCCGGTTCAAAAAGGCAAGATCGCTTTCCTGCCGCTGGTCCACCCGCTTAAAGGGAATGGGTTTTGATCCCTTGTAAAAAAAATCCAGTTTATGGTCCTTGGCGATCCGGGCGGCCACCTCTTCAAAGGTGACGGATTCCCATGCCCGGGAACGGGTTTCCTGTTTCAGGGCTTTGCCGGTGAGACTGGAGACCCCTTTGATGTTCACCGTATCCGGCGGCCCCTGGACCGCGATCTCGTCAAGTGAGAACACACCGCAGTTCAGGGTGTGGGTTTTCCCGCCAATTTCCGCATTTACAGTTGCCTTGAGTATGGCCCCTTTCTGGGGAAACCAGGCGCTTTTCCACAGGCCGTCCCGGTCTTCCAGGGCAACGCTGAGATCATCGGCTTTTCCCCCCTCGTGGTCGGTATAAGAAAAAGACGTCACGGACGGGGCCACATCAGCCGAGATATTCTTGCCGTCATAAGTCAGGACCAAGCCTGCCCGGTACATGTCCGGGATTTTGGTTACTGCTGCCATGGCGGGACCGGTCCTCTGGGTATGGGTAAATCCAGTTCCGGCACGTTCAGAACAATACCGGCGGGGAAAAACACGGTTTCCTGGTGATCGGGATTGGCCTGGATCAGTTCATGCATCAGCATCTCATCTCCCCAGACCCGGTAGGCGACAATATCAAAGGTGTCACCCTGGACCGTGGTATAGATTTGATCCGTATCAGGCATAGCTCAACCTCCTTTCCTGGTGCAAAAGCTCTCTGAGCATCTCCCGCAGCCGCTGCTCGGATACGGTAAGGGAAGACGTCACTGACTGGCGGACCTGTTCCGGGTCCTGTCCGCCCGCATTGATGGTGGGATTGAAATGAATGGTCACCCTGTCGCTCTGCTGGGCCCCTTTGACAGGCAGCCGATGCTGGATGCCCGCCGGTATGTTACCGGCTTTGTTGCCCCGGATGGATTGGTCTGATACCGGGCCCGCCGGCAACGGACGGGCAGTTAGAGAGGCCTGGACATTTTTTTGCCCGGGAATATTCTCTGCCGGTGTCAACGATTCTGAGGCCTTGGGCAGCGTCGGCTCCGGTGACGTTTTTTTCTTTGATTTGAAAAAATTAACAAAAGAACTTTTAATTTTTTTCCGGTTTTTAATAAGGAGCGCCAGTCCACCGGCGATTGCCACGCCTGTAGCGGCAACACCGGCTGCCAACCCAACCCCTGTCGATGCAAGCGCAAGTCCGGCAACAATCCGACCTCCTGTCGCAAGGACCCTTTTCCCGACAGGGCTTCCGACGGCCTTCCCGGCCCATCGTCCGCCCTTTTTTAACATTGGTAGGACCTTACTCTTCATAAAGGAAGGCGGCTTTTTTCCAACGGTGCCGGGAAGCCCTTTCCCTGCAACGGTTTCCGCACCGGCTCCACCTGCCGGAAGCGATTTTAGAATGGCTTTTCTTATCGCCATCAGTCCAATGCCGGCCACCACAGCTCTAACAATCCCCGGATTGTTCCGGACCGAGGTGCTGACCTGGTCCAGTGTCGCGCCGGCCAGTTGGACCACAACTTTCACATCAGGCAAAAGCGGAGTCCCCCCAGCGACCTTCAGGCGCGTCATTTGATTGTCAAACCGGCTTAAATCCGATTTGGTAAGCTCGTTCCGGCGCTTATATGTCTCTTGCGTGGCACCTTTATATTGATGGGGCTCCTGTGTCAGCCCAAATGCGGCCTTCAGGTTACCGGTATTACCGGCCAGCCTCAGTACGGCATCCTTGGCGCCTGCGGCCCTTGACCCGAGAAGCGCGTTAACAACACCACCCTTGCCTCCTTCGGGGGCCTTGGCAATGGCATCAAACAGGGTTTTTATAGCCTTGGGGGCATCTGTCTGCATCATGTCGGCCATATTTTGCGCATCAAGCCCAAGATCGCTAAACGCCATTTTCTGAGAATCAGTTGCGTACTTTCCAAGCGAAAGAACAGAGGTAACCCCCCCCAAAGCATTTGAAGCGGACTGGGCATCGGATCCCCCTGCCAGAAATGCCGAGGCAAGCGATGCCACCTGTGTTTCCGTGAGGCCGTCAGACATGGCTGCCATTCCCTTATTCTGGATGATGGTACCAATGTCTGCGGCCCCGGTCCCCATATTGCCGGCCAGATGGGATACGGCATCGGAAAGGTCTTTTGTCCTTTCCTGGCTCAACTGCATACCTGTACGCCATCCGGCCACCATGTCAGCAGCCTGTGCCCCGGTCATTTTAAAGGCGACACCGATCTTGGCCGTATCCTCGGTAAACCGGACCAGTTCCTGGCGGGTCTTGCCAAGGCCGGCTTTGGCACCGATCTCGGCAATTTTGGTAAACCCTTCGAACGCCATGGGGATTTTAGAAGTTAATCCTAAGAGCCCATCTTCCAGAGCCCTGAGTTCCTTGGTACCGACAGAGAACTTGACGCTGGCCTTAATATCCGACATATCACTTTCAAATTCCGCTGCCGGCCTGATCATTTCCAACGCTGCGGAAACCTGTTGAGAGATTCCGAAAACCTTTTTTAAAGGAGCAGCTCCGAGTTTTGGCACCGCACTGGAAGCCTCAGTTTTATGTTTTTCTGTATCAGCCATAACGTTTACCTTATGGGGAGTATGGGATTAAACAATATTACGCATCTTGTCCGGCAAGGCGTTCGGCGTCTTCCGCATATGCGTAAAGTTCCGAAACACTGCAGTTCATCCAGAACGCCATGCCGGTGTAGGTGGTCATGGACAGACTAAGGCAGAGTCGCCTCAGTTCTGGCCATGACCCGTGAAAAAAGCTGCGTAATGGTCCTGCAGTTGCTTGTACTGGTTCACGGAAAGGCGATCCAGGTCCTCCGGGTTGATCCGGGTGAGCCGGCTGATCATGACCACTTCCTTTTCCAGGTCGGTTCCTCCCAGCCTGTCCACATGGCGCATATCCTTGACCAGAGGTTCCCGCATGGTAATTTCTGTGAGGGACTCTTCGCCGATGGTCAGGGGCGGATCAAACGAAATTTTAATATCTTTCTGGTTCATCTGGTTCATCTCCTTTAATAATGGGTGGCTGTGTTATTTCAGCCCAAGGTGGGTCCGGACATCGTCCAGAGCATCAACGCCATTGACTTTTGCAATATAGTTGTACTTGTCGATCTCAATGGCTTCTTTATCGTCGACCCAGAGCTTGAGGTAGACACACTCAAATTCGGATTCGTTGTCCTGGGGTTTGCCCGGTTCAAATTTCCCAAGGCCTACTTTTTTGGGGATGGCATTGACCACGCATTTGACCGGGTAGTTTTTGTATTCGCCTGCAGCGGCGTCAAATTGCTGGACACTGCCCCGGCAATCCAGGTGATGGGCCTTGGACTGGGCCAGATTGGCGGCATTCTGGGTCATGGTCCGCCACTTAAGCTTAAGGGCCAGTGACTTGAAATGTCCCAGAACCGGGGATTCCACTTCCCCGGCCACGCCTGCGCCGGTTACGGTTTCCGTCATCCATTCCAGGCTGGGCAATTCCACGTCTGCGACGCCCAGAAGATCGATCCCGTCGTTGTATACGCGGAAGTTGATGAGTTTTTCAGGTGTTTGCATTGATAATTCCTCCTATGAGCTGATTAGAACAATCCCTGGATGTAATCCGGATCGTATTCCACAATAAAATCAAATTCCCTGGCCGGTGAGGGCGGGGTGACCCAGAGATGGAACCGCACAATGCCGTCCATCACATCAGTGGTGGGATTTTCCTCTTCCAGGAATGCCACCCGTCCCCCCAGGATGATTTCCCGGGCGGCAAGGCCGTTGAGCCATACGTTAAAGCTGTCCACAATGGTATCGATGAGGCGCTTGCGGATGGGGGCATCCACTTTCTGCCAGGCCGTGAGCACCAGGGTGTTGCTGATCCAGTTAAAGGTACGGCGGATACAGATGAAGGCATCCTTGACATCGGTGACACCGGGATAGCAGGCCGTGCGGTTTCCCCAGCACTTCCAGCCGCCGATAAAATTCATGGCCGTGACAATGCCCTGGCCGTTGAGATAGGCGGCTTCATCCGGGGACAGGAATACTTCGTCGCTCCCGACTGCTGCGCCAATGGCTACAAAATTCTCATTGGAGGGGGATTTGTAGGGTACATCGTCAAACCGGCCGTCGGTATTGGACAGAACGCCTGCCAGATGGCTGCTCATCCAGTGCTTGTCTTCCCCGTATTTGATGCGGGGCCAGCAAACGATCAGGTGCTCGTCGGTAAGGCCGTTGGTTTCCTTGTAGCCGGGAACGTCACTGTACTTGGTTACGGTTTCCGGAATGTCCACAATGGCTTGGGCCTTGAAGCAGCTGTTGATCAGGCTGGCTTTGGCGCCCATGGTTACGGCAACGGTGGGGTCAATGGAAAACCCGGGCGCGACCACAGAGCCGGGCACCAGGCGGAATTTGGGGAATACCTCTTCAATGAGTTCCAGGCCGGTCTTTTTACCGGTGCCCGCGTCAATACCGCCGATGATATCTGCGCTGGCGACCAGTGAAGGATCCGGTGTTTCCCCGGTTTTGTGAACCGCCGGGTCAAATACGTTGACAAAAACCACTGGGGCCACATTGTAGAGGCCGAAGTACACCTGGGCAAACTCGCACAGGGAGTAGGTTTCCAAGTCTTCGTCAAACCCAAAGGTCTCTACAAATTCCTTGTAGGAATAGATGAGCCGAAGGTCATTGACCGGGAGTTCTCCCTCTGCGGGTCCGGGGGCGGTCCCCACGACAAAGGGCAGGCCTGTGGTTACCCTGACCGGCGGTACCAGCGCCGTTGCCTGTTCTTTTACAGATACACCATGTTTGTACGTCATGATTTGTCCTTTCCAGCCGGTTTACCGGCCGTCTGAGTTGTTGGCCGCCTGCCTCAACTTTGAGGCGGCGTACCGGTATTGTTTGATATGTTCCGCTCTGTCATTGCCCAGTTGTCCCACTGGTACAAACAACGGTTTTAAAAATCCCAGAGCCTCCGGGATCTGCGGGAGCTGCCGGTAAATCCGGTTCAGCTCAAAATGGATGTCATGGGTCCGGACCTGGGGTCCCAGGTAGATAAAGGGGCCTTCCGGCGTGTTCTGATCACGTATCATTTATTCTTCTCCATATCCGGCACCATATATGGCCGGTTCCAAGTCAATATCTTTCCGGAGCGTCCTGGACAGCCGGATATCCATATCCAATCCGAGAACAGCCAGCTCGGAAGTAAACACCAGGGGCTGCCAGGAGACAGGCCTGGCGTCCCGGATGTTGGTCCGGGCTGTTTCCAGGGGGGAGATGGCCTGGCGGACCGCTTCCATATACTGCCAGGCACCGGCATCATCACCGGTGCCAAGTGCGGCCATGGCCGATGAAGGGTTCCGGCAGCCGACAGCAACGCAAACCCTTATGGTTTCCAGTTGCAGCCCGCTGTCGGTTTCAAGGGTGTTGTCGCTCACATAGAGCCGGAATCCCGGTTCCGGGGTGAATATATTTTTCAGGGACGCTTCGTTGAGGGCGTCAATGCCTGCACCGCCATAGGTGCCGCCACCCACATACACGCCCAGGACCGGGCCGGAGGCAACAAAACTGCCCAGAGCGGATTCATCCAGAGATCCAATGATCTCCATTTTTTCCATGTTTTCCTTGAGCACCGGAACCTTATCAAAGGTATCGAGTAAAAAGCCGGCCAAGGCATCGTGGGTGGTGATAATCATCTGTCTCCTCCGCTGTTGAGTAAATGTTCCTGAATCATGTCCACGGCCCCGGCAATCGCATCCATTTTCCCGTCCATTTTGGATACCTGTTTTGAGACCGCGTTGATCCGGTCGTAAACCGCGCCCAGTTCCCTGTGGGAAATGGTGCAGTTTTCAAGCTTGGTGACACGGGTGCCGATGCAGGTCATGGCTTCCCGAACCTCTTCCATGTCTTTCTGCCGGGCGTTGGCACAATTGCACAGCCATGCGTAGACAGCCACGGCGGCGGTGATGATGCCTTGTGCAACGGCAAACCAGAACTGCCAGGCCGAATAATCAGTTTTAGGATCCACACTGCGTCCTTTCACATTTGGGGTGGCGCTGTTTCGTTCCATATAAGCTCCGGTACTTCCGGGTAAGGTATGGGGTCATGGGCTCGTTCATGGTTCTTAATAAACCACATCCCGGACATGAGTTGTGTTTCAAACGTTTCAATGAAAAACCGGGGGCCAAAAAAGGCGGGGGCGGCCCGAAGGCCGCCTGAAATGGAGGGAAAATATAGGGGGATTAAGGGGGAAAACGGGGGGTGGGGGTGGCTGCTACCGTCCCCGGCGCAGTTCTCGCTGCTCGTAAATAATATTGTAGATCTGGGCGGTACTCAGCCCGGTTTTGTGGGCCAGTTCCAGATGGTTGTCTCCGGTAAATGCCTTATACAATGCGGCATCACGGATCCCGCGTTTGATTTTTTCGTCCTTGGGCAGGTAAAAGCTGCGGCCACCCAGGTGGTGGGCAATGACCACGATCAGATTCTGGGCCATTTCCATGGACGCATCCGAATCAAACAGGGGCAGTCCGTCAAGGTAATCCGCGAGTACATCCACCAGTTCTGCAAGCAGGGCGGGCCATGCACGGGGGTTTTCCCGGACTTCCGGGCTGAGCCGTTCCAGCACTTGATCGGCCGACATATGGGTAAGGTCAAATACATCCAACTGATTTTCATTCATGGGTTATCCTCGGTATTCTATTGATATGAAATTTTTCTGATTAATATTTGATGGCTTTTGGCCGGATCGTCTTGGTGCCGTCGTATTCGGGCACCTCAATCCGGGCGGATGCGGCAAGCTGCAGGGCATCCACCCGTTCCGTAAGGGTTTTAATCTTCCGGTCCATCCGGATATCCCGGCGAAAATCCGCATACAGGAGATATCCGGCAATCGTACCGGCCAGCAGCAACAGACACAGGTCTTTCATGGTACTGCCTTTAAAGGGTTGCCATGTCCAGGGAGATGGGCTCCCACCGGCCGGCCTGGCTTGTTCGTCTGTACAGCCGGATATATTCTTTTGTTCCCAGAACCTGGAGACTGGCTGTAATGGCGTCCATGGCCTGCTGCCAGAGGGTGTCCTTGATATCCAGCCGCCGCAGGGAAAGGATGCGTTTGGTGTTGATCCGGCCCTCCCGGTCCACCTGGAAGGCATCATTTATAAGGGCCTTGATTTCCGTGCTGCTCTCCCGGGTCCATTTGGTCAGGCACTGGTCGATCATGGCCTTGGCCACCTGGAGCTGCTCGTCAAACACCATGTTTTCCGCCACCTGGACCTGGGCCTTATACCGGCCGTCATAACTGTGAAGGGTGATGTTGCCTTTTTGGCCGCCCAGCTTGACGTCCCATTCCATGGCAGCCAGGTCCACAAAGGCCTTGATTTCGGACATGGCGGTCTGCTTAAAAGCTGTCATCTGGGACTGGAGAGCCCTGGCCCTGACCACCATGTCCCGGACCAGGTTGTCGCGGGTCTTATCGATTTCTTTGACCAGGGTGTGGGGCACCAGGCGTCCCTGGGCATCTCTCATATAGTCGTTCATGTCAATACGATTTACTGTACGGTTTGCTGTACGGTTCATTGGGTCTCCTTTCTTGACAATGGCGGCCGGGGCCGATACCATTGCCAAAGCAACGCTCGCATGTTGCAGTTCCGGCCTGGGAAGATGTTGCCGCATCTCCCGGGCCGACTTATTTTCATATGTCATGCCGGCACCTTTTCCGGGACCGGGGATCTCACAGGTAGCGGCAATTCGCCGACAACCCGTCCGGATACCTTGTCCAGTCCATTGTCCCGGACAAATGTTTCAAGATTTCGCAGATCATGGTACAGGGGCCTGAAATCTCCCCTGCATCTTTTCTGCAGAGCAAGGCCGCCTTCGGGCGTGATCTTGAGATCACAGGCCTTCCGGCCCAAAAGCAGGATATCCTCGATCTCCACCGGTCCGAACTCCACGGTTTTGGTCACCCGGCTCCAGATCCGTTTCCGGGCATGGAGCGACGCATACAAAGCCGGCTCCCCCACCAGGACCAGGGGCGCCCCGGTCAGGTCATGGATATCCCTTAAATGTTCGATACAGTGGATGCCCAGCAGGTCGGCCTCGTCAATCAGAAGTGTCCTGCGGTCCTTTGCCAGTTCTTCACAGATGATTTCCTTGGCAATGTCCACCTGTACGGGCCGCATACCGTTAAGCTTTGTGCAGATATGGCCCAACAGGCCCCTGGGGCTCCACTGGGAACGGACGTAGACGTAGACGGCACCGGTGTCCGCTGCGTATTGTTTTACGCATTCGGACTTTCCCCTGCCGGAATACCCCCAGGCCGCCATGATCCCGGGATGGCCCTTGGCCGTGTCTTCGACAATGCGCATGGCCTCCCTGAAGGCGACAACCCGGCTGGTAATGATAAATTCGTTTTTCACCTGGTCCTCCTTTATTCATTAAATATGGATTTTAAATCGTCAAATCGCTGCCGGTAATTCGCAAACGCCGGCAGCGCCTCAAATGCATTCATAAAAGCGGTATCTGCCGCTTCAGGTTCCCGGCCGTGCTCATGGACCAGCCTGAAGCACCACTCGTAATGCTCAAGACCGGAACTCCAGTACCTGGGGCGGGGAATCTCAGGCAGCGCCTCTGCTGCCCGGTCTGCTTTTTCCACAACTTGTTCAAGCCGCCGGATCTCCCCTGCCGAAAGCCGGTGTGAGACGACGGTCTTTTCTTTTTTCCCTGAGTTCCCGGAGATGCCGGACGAAAGAACAGGGATTTTTTCCCTTCCTGCGGAAAAAGGCAGTATATTGAGGCTGTCACCGGATTCCGGGGTGATGCCCAGTTCGGCAAGCTGCTGCCGGGTATTCCTGGCCAGCTTTGCCTGGCGCTTGTTCTGGTATACGACCCGGTCAAGGGCAGCCTGGTCCCCGAATTGTTTTGCCAGGGGATGGCAGGCCTGCACCGGGTATGCCTCTCCCAGAAAGGTTCCATCCGTGGTGTAACACCAGATTCGATCCAGGTTGGCCGTATCGATCATGGCCAGTATGGGATGCCTGCGGCTGAGATTGTGGAGGCAGTCGGACTCGTAATCAATCCCCCAGAGCGTTACCCGGCAGTTGCGGGGATGTACCTGTTTTCTCATGAGAAAATCATGGGCAAGTTGGGAGGTATCCACCCCCGGTCCCTGGTTTGCCAGAAAAATTTCCGCTGGAGAGGCTTGTAAATCCCGGTGAACCTGCCGGGCATACCAGTGGAAATACCGGTCGATAATTAGAGCGGCCTCGCGGATGGTGGGAATCCAGTTCTGGGTCCGGGCCTTGTGCCAGGCTTTGTGAAATGTCTCGTTCCGGTTCATCCAGGGGGGTTTGGTGGTAATGGAATCCCCGCAGTAGGAAGGCATCATGAATTCAAGCTGGTCCTGGACTGTCCTGAAAAACCGTTCCACCACCTTGGACCGTCCATTATAGGGTTTTGCAAACATCACAGCCGTACCCACACGGGCGTACAACCCGGCCATTTGTTCAAAATCCGGGTCGGTTTCCGTGAACAGCTTTGATTTAAAGGCCCGGCCATTGTCAAGATACACAGCATCCGGATACCGTCCCAGGGCATCAACTGCATTTTTAAAAGCGGACAGGATGGAGATCTGGTTTTCCGTGGGCATGATCTGCCAGCCGGCAGGATACCGGCTGGCCCAGTCAAAAAACACTACCAATGTCATGCGGCAGGGCCTGCCCGTCTCGGGATGGCGGATGAAAAAATTCAGGGTTTTACCGTCCGCCACCAGGCACTGGCCCACATCCAGCAGGCTGCCGTCCCGGGAAATATAGGGCCCGAACCGATCCTGGTAGGCTTTCATGCCTTTTCTTGCCAGGCAGATCACGCCTGCGTTCTGCTTTTCGTAATCCTTGAGCCACCGTCGCCAGGTACTTTCATCGGCATATTCGGGTGTGCCCTGTTTTTCCAGGATCTGTTTCGCCGATTTGATGGCCATGGACACACTGGGCCCGGCACCGTGCAGATAGCATTTGAGGAATGCGGCTTTTGCGGCTTCAGACAATTTCCGCTCCCTGTATTTGTTGCTGCCGTGCTTTTTCCATCCGCCCCTGCCGTCGCACAGGGCATGGTAATCATCATGATGCTGCCGCAGTTTCTTGTCCAGAGCCTCAAGGGTCTTCTGCCGGATCTTGCCCACCGTCGCAAATACCTTGGGGAGCAGGGCGCCGGTATTATAGGCCAGAAGAAAGGCTTCGGCAGCCGATCCTTTCTCTCCCCACGGGGCCTGTTCCTTTGCCATGCGAAAGGCATGGACTAGGTGGTATTTGGCCATGCCGATCCTGGCGGAGCGTTTGGGGACCGGTGTGTCGTGAACGGCTTGTGGCAGGGGCATCCCGGGCGTGACCTGCTCCCGCTCCGCAAGGCTCTGCCGGACCTGGAGCGGGAGCAGGTCACGGATAAAAAAAGTCTGGCTGCCGCCTTGCTTAATTTTTTTCACGGCCGGCCAGTCATCTCTGGATGCCCGGATTTGAACCGCCTTTGTACCGATATTAAGGGACTCGGCCACTTGTGAATCTGTCACCAGTGCACTCATATGCCTCTCCTATTCGTCGCCTTCCGCTATTGCCACCAGGGCGTTGAGCCATTTGACAACGGCTTTTCGCTTACTGGTGGTCCAGCCGTTGTTTTTTTCCAGAACAAGGATGTCAAGGATCACCTGGTACTGGTTTTTGAACTGGCTGCTCAACTGGTCGGTTGTTTCAACCGCCTGCTTTGTCTCTTTGACACGTTCCCTGGCCGCACCGCCTTTGACCTGCTTTACCGCTTTACTGACCAGAGAGGCGGTAAGCTTTGCCTTGGGATTCCGGTTCAGATTTTCCAGGACCATGGACCAGGCCTTTACCCGGTCATCCGGATTTTTAAGTTTTACCAGGGGGCGGGTCTGGGCTTCATTAAAAGGCAGAAGGACCCGGTCGTTTGCGGACGCATTCGCACAAGTTTCCCCGTTTTCCGGTCCAGCCCCTGAAAAAGTCAACAATTGTTGACTTTTCTTTTCAAGAAGCGTGATGGTCTCATACCCGTAAATCTGGTTGTATGCGTGTTGTTTGCTGAAATCCCAGACCTCTTTGCAATATCTTTCAAAGGTGTTATGGGTTTCGCGATAAAGGCGGCTGTCACGAATCTCCGCCAGGGCATGCCCGACATCAAGAAAGATATTAAACCCTTCCCGGATCACCCGTTCGCATTTGTTGAGCCGGGCTTTTTCCAAATCCGTCAGGAACTTTGTGATATCCTTGCCTTGCTGCATCAATTCAACTGCTGTTTCTGCCATTTAACCGGATCCTCCCTATACAGACACTTTACCGTTCTTAAAATATGCTTCTGGACAGCCTTCCCTGACCAGGTAATCAACCAGTCCCCGGGACGGCTTCTCTCCATTCAAGAATTTGCTCACAAACGAATCAGAGCATCCGTACGCATTTGCAATTTCCCTGGATTTTATGGATTTTGTCATCATCCAGATTCTGACCTTTAATCCATTCATTGTGTTTTCTCTCTTTTGGCCAGCCGGAAAAGGTTTTCCGCTGCCGGTTTCAGGCGGTGACGATCCTGCCCGAATCTCTTTTGAGTCATGTTTGAAGCGGCAGAAAAAGTGGTGAAATCCCCTGCCGGCAAATCCGGGTCAGTTTGAAACCCCCAAGCTGATAAATGCCTGTTTTACCCGGAACTTATGTGGTGATATTTTATTTGCCATTGCAAAAACACCTTAAAAAAAGTAGACTTGAATAGGTTAAAAACTTAACCTGCGCAATTAATAATACACATTTTGTGTTTAGGTCAAGAGGAATTTAATAAAAATGGATAAAAATTTTGAAAATGTGCTTGAGCGTGCAAAAAAAGTGCTCGGTGTTGAAACAGATGCACAGGTTGCCGATGCCATAGGCATGAAACCGTCTGCATTCAACAACAGAAAACGGTCCGGCTCAATCCCGTTCGTACATTTTGTGGAATTGGCAAGTTCACAAAATGTGGATTTAAATTGGCTGATCAATGGCGAGGGCCCGGTTTATAAAGGAACGGATGCAGATCACCAGGACGCCGGCCAGGCAGACAAAACCCCACGTGTCGCTTCCCCGGAAGCCACATATGTGCCTGTCCAGCCAATGGTACTCACGTCCCCGGAAAATTTTGTAAGGGATCAGAACGGTGTGCGGATTCCACAATGGGAAAACCCGGATCCTGAAATGTATCATTACGTTCCCATGGCTGAAACTACCCTGAACGCCGGCGGCGGCTCCTTTATCCTCTCGGAACAGACAACCGGCCGCTACTATGCGTTCAGGAAGAACTTTTTGTCCGCCATTGCATCATCACCTAAAAATCTTGTTCTCATGAAAGTAACGGGTGATTCCATGGAGCCGAAAATCGAGGACGGCGATACCGTAATGATCGATGTGGGGCGGCGCGACCTGAAAAGCGGTGCGATTTATGCCCTGGGATACGATGATATGATCGTCATTAAAGAGACCGAAATCCTGCCGGGCGGCAAGGCAATGATCATATCCAGAAACCGGGACATGTATCCCCCGTACGAGGTAGACACCAACAGCATCCGCATCATCGGCCAGGTCATCTGGGGAGACCGTATTTTTGCCAAATGATTTCTGAAGCTCTTTTTTGAACGCTCAAATTTCCAAGTTCGATTTTTTGCCATATCGCCATGTTCCTGCAACGCCTTGTTATCCGGCATGTTCGCATCCGGCCGGAAAAAGAGCGTCCAAAATAAAACCTGGAAAAAAGGCAGACGGGAGATGGATGTATCCCCTTGCTTTGACAATAAAAGATTAAGATCAATTTCCTGATATTAACTGCCGGAACCGGTATGTAAGGTAAAATTCCCCGGGATTGAAGCCGCGCACGAAAATTACCGTAACCCGCCACGATCACATGCGTTTGTGACATAACGCATGTGATTTCGCTTTAAAACAATTCCCTGGGATTCCCTGGAAAATGACATCACTCCAGAGAAAGTTTGTGCTTTTTCAACTTCCGGACCACCGTGGACTGGCTGATGCCGAGGTACTCCGACAGTTCCCGTGTGGATCCCGTCCTGTTCAGGGCCTGTTCCAGCCGCTTGCGTTCAAATGCCATGAGTTCTTCGTTCAGGCTCCGGGACTCGGCAACGTCCCGGGGTCTTGATGCCGGGCCTTTCCGGCGGCCGGAACGGAGCGTGGCAGACGGCAGGATTTTGGTCAACACATCTTTTTCCTTGATGACAACCGCATTTTTAATGATGTTTTTCAGCTCCCTGACATTACCGGGGAAATCATAATTCTGAAGCTGTTCAATGCATTTTTCGGAAAACTGTTTTTTCTGCTTGTAACGAGTATTGTACTTTTTCAGGTAAAATTTGGAGATTTTAAGGATATCCTCCCGCCGCTCCCGCAGGGGCGGGATATGAACGGGGAAAATATTCAGCCGGAAATAGAGATCCTGCCGGAATTTCTTCCGGGCCACCAGTTCTTCCAGGTTATGGTTTGTGGCTGCAATCACGATGCAGTCGACCTTGATGGAACGGGTGCCGCCCAGCCGACGGATTTCACCGTCATCCAGGCATTTGAGCAATTTGGCTTGGACGGAAAACGGCAGGTCCCCGATTTCGTCCAGAAAAATGGTCCCCTGGTTGGCAAGTTCGAACAATCCGGCCTTTCCCGTGTCCGACGCCCCGGTAAACGCCCCTTTTTCATAGCCGAACAACTCGGCCTCCAGCAGCATATCCGGCAGTGCCGCGCAGTTGATGGAGATAAAGGGTTTGTGTTTCCGGGCCCCGTTCTGGTGGATAAATTTGGAAAGAAACCCTTTGCCCGTGCCGGATTCGCCGGTGATCAGGATATTGGAAGCATCCATTTTGGCCAGTTTGAGCAGAACGGACAACACCTGGACCATGGCCGGGGAATCCGCAATGATCTCACTGTTTTTCATTTCCAAAAGATTGCGGTCCGACAGTTCACTTTTGATGGTTTCCGCCACTTGTCTGGCCTGTTCAAGCTGGGCACGCAATTCCTTGACAATGGTCATGTCATGCTCAATCACAACCACGAAACGGATATTGCCGCTGTCATCAAAAATAGGCATGCCCGACGCCATAATGTATTTATCCCGTTTGACAACATACAGCGGGCGGGTCAGGGGTTTTTTGCTTTTCAGGATGGTCGGGGTCAGTGCCTGGTCCACGACACCTTCTTCGGCCAGTGCCTGGATGTTCATGCCCACCATATCCTCTTTTTCCATGCCGATGAGGCCGGCAGCAACATCATTGACCTTGAGTACGACCCCGTTGCGGTCAAGAATATAGATGCCGTAATAGCTGTGGTCCACAAGGGTCTGGAACTGAAGGGTCATCTCCCTGACATCCGGAAAATTCCACACCGCCTTTTCAACGGCCTCCAGATCCTGAACAAGACAGACGGCAGACGGGACGCCCGCCGCATCCTTGGTCAGGGAAACCGTGACGGCCAAAGGAAGATTACCGATATCAATGTGAAAGGTATGAAGGCGGCGCCCTTTCTCCAGGGAGGCACGAACCTTGTTGTCCAGGTCCGGGACATAGAGACTGAGGGGCTCGCCTGCCTCCATGCCCGAAGGAAAAATGTCCTTTGCCTTTGCGTTGATATACCGGACAATCCCCTGGCCGTCCACGCCCAGCACGCCAAGGGCGGCATTGTCCATAAAATGCTGCACTGATATGGCCATTTATGTCCCCCTGTCTTGTCTTTTCCCCGGTGAACAGGTGTCATACCAATTCACCGGAACAAGGTCAACATGATACCGGGATGCCCTGCCGGGCGGCAACCCGGTATCACGCAGGTCTCCGGACTACTCTCCCCTGGCCTTGTCTATGTACGCCTTGAGATCCCTGTCCAGCTCTTTGGAAATCATCATGTCCGGACGGGAATCCAGGATTTTCCGATACCGTTTGTTGGCCCGTTCCATGATACTTTCCCTGCCGGCGGCATCCCATTTGTCATAGGAACTCCAGCAAGACATATCCGGGAGCCACTGGTTCTTAAAGCGGCTGAAGGTGTCGGAATGCCCCAGGAAACTGCCGCCCGGCCCCACCTCCCTGATCACATCCAGGGACATTTCAGTATCCGAGGTATCCACGCCCTGGCAGATCCGGATGGCCCGGCCCATCATTTCCTCGTCAATGATAAACTTTTCATAGGAAACGGTCATGATGGCGTCCAGCACCCCGAAAACCTGCTCAACCATATGGCCGCCGCTCATCAGGCCCATGAGCATGTTCTGCATGGTCTCGAACCCGGCCTGGATATCCGCCTCCTTGGCATCGGTCATCCCGGCCATGATCCGGGTGGGCACCTTGTAAAAATCAATGGCCATCTGCAGGCATGCAGAGTTGATCAGGAACTGCTCGGGCGGAGAATAAACGCAGATGGCGGTGCGCATGTCCGCCATGGTGGAGGCCGGACAATAGACCACGGGCGATCCCGGGCTGATGAGCTGGATCAAGGTTGTGCCGGCCACCACCTCGGTGTTCTGCTGGACAATGGTTCCGAACAGGGCCATGGGCGCGGTCACCCCTGCCATGGCGCAGGGCAGCAGATACACGGGCTGCCGCCTTTTGGCATAGGCAAAAATGGTGTCCAGGGTTTCCGTGGCATAGGTCAGAGGACTTAATGGGTTGGTGCTGACCCCCACGCAGTAATGGTCCGCCATGAAATCTCTGCCAAACACCATTTCCACAAGATCCAGGCACTCCTCCGCCTTTTTGGCCGAGGTGCACGAACCGATCAGGGGCTTGTCCGTATGGCGGATGGTCTCATGAAGCATGTAAAGGGCACGCTCCGAAGCCTCCACATCGCCCGGTGCAACCGGGGTTGCGCCGGTCAATTTGCAGATGCTACTCGCCTGGGACAGTTTCTGGAGATTGGCATAATCTTCCAGCATCCCGGGTCGCTTCCCCCGTTCCATGTCCTGCACAAACACACACCCCACATTGGGATGGGGCGCAATGCCGTCGCCAATGGTCACAGCATTGTCCGGGTTCCTGGCCTCATGGCGGTAAACCGTGGGCGCCTGGGCCATGGCGGTTTCAGCCATTTCCCGGGGAATAAAAACTTTTTTCCCGTCCACCCGGGCCCCGTGAGCCCTGAAGACCTCCAGGGCCTGTTCATGTTCAAAAATCACGCCCACGGTTTCAAGCAGGTGGATACTGGCCTCATGAATCCTTGGCAGATCACTTTCCCCGACGATTTTGGTCCGGGGCAGCCGCCGCGTGGCAGCGTTGCAGAATGTATTGGTCATATTTTTATCCTTCAGACGTTTTCCTTTTTCAGCAGCAACAGGGTGGAGATGATCATCCCCACCATCACAAAGGCAAAGGGGAGAGCCGCGACAATGGACGCGGTCTGGAGGGCCTTGAGCCCTCCCGTAATCAGCAGGACAACCGTAATGGACCCGATGAGAAAACCGAAAACCAGCTTAAGGGGCGTTGAAGGCTCCAGTTCCCCGCCGGAAATGATCATGGCCACAAAGAACGAAGCGGAATCCGCAGATGTAACCAGGAATACGATAAGGTTGAAAAACACGATAAAAGAAACCAGGCTGCCCAGGGGATACTGGGTGAGCAGGGTGAAGATGCCGGAACCTGCGTCCGCGCTGATGGCCTTGTACATTCCCACGGCTCCTGTGATTTCCGCATGCAACGCACTGCCGCCCACCACATTGAACCAGACAAAGGTGATGACCAGGGGGACAAACACAACACCGAAGATAAACTCCCGGATGGTCCGTCCTTTGGAGATACGGGCCACAAATCCTCCCACAAAAGGCCCCCAGGCGATCCACCAGCACCAGTAGAAAATGGTCCACCATCCCAGCCACTTGCCCTCGCTGGCTTTGGACATGGGGTCGGTCCAGAAAGACATGAAAATAAAATTCTGAAAGTATTCTCCCACCGAGTCCACCATGAGGTTAAGCAGGAACCTTGTCGGACCTGCAAACAGAAAAAAGAGCAAAACCAGGAATGCCAGGACCATGTTGATGTTGCTCAGGTATTTGATTCCCTTATTCAGGCCGGAAATGGCGGAAACCGTATACCCGGAAATCAGCAGGAGCATGACCACCACCAGGCCCGGGGTGCCCAGTTCCGCCCCGAATACATGGGTGATGCCGAAACGGATGGACATCAGCCCCATGCCCAGGGATGTGGCAATACCGGCAATGGTGGCGAAAGCCGCCAGGAAATCCACCAGCTTGCCCCAGAAGGATCCGGTTTTGTCTCCCAGGATACCGTGGAGGGAATTGGCCACGGACAGCGGCAGGCCCAGGCGGTAGGTGGTGTAGGCAATGGCCAGCCCGGCAACGGCATAGCAGGCCCAGCCGTGGATGCCCCAGTGCAGCAGGCTGACCTGCATGGCCACGGGCACGGCTTCGGGTGTGGCCTTGGCGGCCAGGTAGGGCGGGGCCATGTAATGGTACAGGGGTTCGGCAACCCCCCAGAAGATAAACCCGATACCGATGCCGCAGGAAAAAAGCATGGCAATCCAGGAGGTAAACGTAAATTCAGGCGCCTCACCGTCCCGGCCCAGGGGAATGTTACCGTACTTGCTTACGGATACCCATCCCAGAAAAATAATGAATACGGACACGGACAGCATAAAGAACCATCCGAAATTCAGGGAAATCCATCCCTGGGAAGCGGTCATGGCCTTTGAAAACGCTTCGGGCATCACGATTCCCCACAGGGTGATGGCCGCGCATAAGACCAGGGTGGTCCAGAAAAGCGTGCCGTCGAATTTTCCCAGGATGTCCAAAGGACTTGACCCTGAGCTGTCATAGGTCGTGGTGTTTTCCATGTTTTTCTCCTTTACTGAAGTTGATCTGAATCCGTGCGGCAGAGCCGCACGCCGTTTACCGCCTGAAAGGGATGACAGGCGGCAGGGGATGGCCCTGCCGCTCCCGGCACCCGCCCAGGTATCAACCGGACCTGGCCTTAAGCGCCCCGGTCAGTGCGGGCACCACCTCGAACAGGTCCCCGATGATGCCGTAATCGGATTTGGTGAAAATGGGCGCATCCTTGTCCGTATTCACCGCTACGATCACTTTGGCGGTTTTCATGCCGGCAAAATGCTGGACCGATCCGGAAAGCCCGCAGGCAATATACAGCCTGGGGCTGACGATTTTCCCGGTCTGTCCCACCTGCATGGCATGGGAGGCGAACCCGGCATCCACAGCCGCCCGGGAAGCCCCCACCGCCGCCCCGAGCTGCCGGGCACAATCTTCCAGAATACTGAAATTTTCCGGCGATCCCATGGGCCGGCCACCCGTAATGATCACCGTGGCTTCGGTGAGGTCGGCAGTATCGGTATTGCCCGTCTCAACGGCAGTGACGGTCAGGGCCCCGGGCGTATCAACGACCACTTCAAGGGATTCCACCCGGCAGGTCCCGGGAGCCTTCACCGGCTCAACTGTGTTGGGCCGGATGCCGCAGACCAAAGTGCCCTGGCTCATGTCCAGAACCGCCACGGCCTTTCCGGAAAAATGGGATTTTTTGATGGTGCGGTCCTTGAAATCCAACCCCAGGCAGTCCAGGGCCATTGGGGCATCCAGTTCCACGGCCGTCCGGGCCAGCAGATCGTTTCCCCGGGGGCTGCTGATTCCGATCAGGGCGTCCACCCCCAGAGCCCCGGCCCCGATGGCCAGGGCCTTTCCCGCGGATTCGGGCAGGGTGTCAAAATCAATGCCCGGTGCAGACAGATCTACCAGACAGTCCACCCCGTATGCCCCCAGTTCCTCCTGGTAGGCACCGGCATTTCCATCCAGTACAAATCCGACAGTCTCATCCCCCCCGGATACTGCTGCCGAAACCGCACCCAACACACTTTGTTTGACCGCCCCATCCCCGGTCTCTATGAATATGCCTATTTTACGCATCTCACTCTCCTTAAATTACCTTTTCATCTTCGGCCAGGATCCTGACCAGGGTTTCAACCGCTTGGGCAGCATCCCCTTCAAGAATCCTGGCACTGGACCGCTCGGCCACCGGCTCCAGGCACTTGAGGGAAAAATCCTTTGCCCGGGGCAGGTCCATTGCCGCCATATCCATCTGGCGGATCTCTTTTTTCTTTGCTTTGAGAATGGCCGGCAGTTTGGGAAACCGGGGCTCGTTCATGCCCTTGGTGGCCCCGATCACGCAGGGGCCCTCCACGGACAGGGTTTCCCTGGTGCCGCCTCCCAGCTCCCGCCGGAGCACGGCTGTGTTTCCTTCCATGGCAAATCCTGAAATATCAGTCACCGCAGGCAAGCCCAGTTCCGCTCCCAGCCAGTAAGGGGTCTGCATGCCCTCGGCATCCACAGACTGCTTGCCACAGAACACCAGTTCAGGTTCACCATCCTCTTGGATGGCCCTGGCAAGGGCAGCTGCGGTTGTCCGGCTGCCCGTGAGCTGGGCATCGTTTTTCACCAGGATGCTCCTGTGAACCCCCATGGCCATGGCCGCCCTGAGGGTATTCACGGCACCCTCCCCGCCCACGCATACGGCCACCACCTCTCCCGATCCCCGGGATTCGGTGAGCTGCACGGCAGCTTCAATACCGTATTCGTCATAGGGATTGGCCACGTATTTGACTTCCGGGTCATATCCTGTGCCGCCGTCCACCTTGATATTGGCGGCCGTATCCGGCACATGCTTTACACACACGTAGATTGGCATTTGTCTTTGTTCCTTGCTTGTTCCCGGGCTTACGGCTGCAGCCCGGGGAAAATGTTAAACATCCCTGACACCCATTTCTTCCTCTGCCCCGTCCACGATGTCCCGTACTTCCCTGAGTACGGATTCGGAAATCGCAGGCGGTTCATAGGTGTCCAGAATTTTCCGGGCTTCTTCGCAGGCCCGCTCATAGGCGTCTTTGGAACCGTTCTGGGTCCATTGAGGCCGCATCCGGCGGTCCATGAGTTTGGGCGTGGTGGTCAGCCGGCGATGGTCAAAGGTGGTCTTGTGGGCCAAATAATCCTTGAACGGCCCGATCTCCCTGATGGCGTCCAGGCTCAACGTGGTGTCATTGACCTCAATGCCGCCCACAGTGCGCTTGATCAGCCCGGCCACCTCATTGTCCAGAACCAGTTGTGCCAAATCAAAGGTGATGCCCATCTCCAGCATACCCAGCCCATAAATAACGTTGCACCCTGACAACGCCGGCAGGATTCCGGTGATGGTCTTTTCATGGCCCGACTGGTAATCCGTGATTTTACTGTCGCCCTAGCCGCCGGCCGCAAACACCGGCAGGCTGTAGTACCGGGCCAGCCGGGATACGGCTGCGTTGATCATCCCGGTTTCGGGAGATCCCACCGATGCCGTGGCATGGCGCAGGTCCAGGGGGCAGGTGGAACTGCCGTAGACAAAAGCAGCGCCCTTGCGCACCATCTGGCTGAGCACCAGGCTGGACAGGACTTCGGCATTCTGCTGCACCAATGTCCCGGCAATGTGGATGGGAGACGATCCCCCGGCCATGGCCATGCCGATACAGTTCACCCCCATCCCGTTATTGGCCGCTTCAATGATGATCTCGCAATGGTGGCTGGAAAGCTTGAGCGGGCTGATGGGACAAGTCACAAACGTGAGGAAGGGACGCTCCCGGAACGCTTCCCGGCCCCCGGCAATGGCGCAGCAGATCTCAATAATTTTGCCGCACTGGTACCGGTCCACCGGCCCCAGCCAGTGGTGCTTGGTGGTGTTGGTCAACGAGGCCTCGGCATTGTGCAGGGCCTGAACCGAATGATGCTTATCGTGGGAAAGCATACACCGTTCGTAAGTTTCCACATGCTCCAGGCTGTCAATGACCCGGGCCGCCATTTCAATATCTTTCTTGGTGGTTTCCCGGTGTTCACCCGTGTAGGGATCTACGAACATGATGCCTTCGCCAAAATTGGTAAAGGTCACCCGGTTGGCCTCCAGGGCCACATCGCTCTCAGGAATCCGGCCGTAGGCATGGAAAGTGTCCGGCGCGGTCCGCACGGCATCCTCCACGATCCAGGGGTCAAAGGTGACCACCCGGGTCTTTTCATCGACCTTTGCCCCGTTGCTGCCGAAAATTTCCCTGGCTTCTTCACTTTCCACGAACACGCCCACGGTCTTGAGCACCTCAAGGGTGGCCAGATGAATCTCATCCAGTTCGTCGTCGGTGAGTACGTTCAGGCTGAAACCGCCGTTGTACAGCTTTCCCGCCTTGATGGGACGCTTCATTTCATTCTCCTTATGGTTAAGGCCGGCGTCCCGGTAAACTTCCCGGAACGCCGGTCGTTACATGGATTATGCTTTCAGGCGTTCTCCTTTGGGATCATGGGGAGCGGCAAGATGAAGGGTGATGGGATACCGCTTGTCCGCCACCTCGATCTCGTAACTACCGTCCATGATCCATTCATCTGTGATCCGCTCATCCCGGGACAGATAAACCATGCCCATGGACCGGCCTAGCATGTAGCCAAAAGCGCCGTGGGTGTTTTCCCCGGCCAGTTCCCCGTTTCTGAATATGGGCTCGTCGTGGTAAATCAGAGGCGCAGGATCATCAATGGTGAACATGACCAGTTTCTTTTGGATGCCCTGCTCCCGCTGCTTGACCAGGGCGGCCTTGCCCATGAAATCCGGCTTGTCCAGGTCCACGGCAAAGCCAAGGCCCGCCTCATACGGGGTCTGGTCCGGGGTGATGTCCGATCCCCAGTGGCGGTATCCCTTTTCCAGACGCAGGGAATCCACGGCATGGAGGCCGCACATTTTCAGGCCGAAGGCCTCTCCTTCGGCCACCAGGGCATCAAATATGCCCTGGGCAAAAGGAGTGGGGATGTACAACTCCCAGCCCAGCTCCCCGGCAAAACTCATGCGCACGGCAAAGGCAGTGGCATATCCCGCGTCGATCTCTTTGGCCGTGGCATAGGGAAAAGCTGCGTTGGCCAGGTCGGCATCTGTGATTTTGGACAACAGATCACGGGATTTGGGTCCCATTACCCCGAGCATGACATAGGACCAGGTCACGTCGGTAAGCACGGCATGGGCATCTTCCGGTATCTGGCGGCTGATCCAGTCAAAATCCCGGGTGGTGGTGGCCCCGGCCGTGACAATGAAAAACCGGTCGTCCGCCATTTTGGTCACCGTGATATCCCCTTCAATACCGCCCCGCTCATTAAGCATCTGGGTGTAAACCACTTTGCCCAGGGGCCGGGCCACGTTATTGGCGCAGACCTTCTGGAGAACGGCCTGGGCATCCCTGCCCTGCATGAGGAACTTGCCCATGGAGGTCAGATCATAAATGCCCACGTTCTCCCGGATGTTCATGTGTTCCCGGCCCGCATATTCAAACCAGTTCTGTCGGTCCCAGGTATATGCATACTCCGGGGTCACCCCTTCCGGGGCAAACCAGTTGGCCCGCTCCCATCCCGAGACCACGCCAAAGCAGGCGCCCATGGCCTTGAGCCGGTCGTGGATCGGGGTTTTAAGCACATCCCGGGAAGAGGTGGGTTGCTTAAAGGGAAAATGGTCCGCATACAAATTGCCCACGGATTCCACATTCACCCGTTCTTCAATGTACCTGAGGTTGTTCTGCCAGCGGTTGTACCGCCGCACATCCACGGGCCAGAGATCTTCCTCGGGATACCCGTTCACGATCCATGCGGCCACAGCCATGCCGGCCCCGCCCGCACTGGTGATGCCCACGGAATTCATGCCGCAGGCCACAAAGAAATTCCGCACCCCCGGGGCTTCGCCCAGCAGATAAGAGGTGTCCGGGGTAAACGATTCAGGCACCGTGGTCAGGTTGGTCACCCCGGCTTCGGCAAAGGCCGGCACCCGGATAATGGCGTTCTGGATGAACAGGTCCATCTGGTCCCAGTCTTCGTCCAGCTGGGTATATTCAAAGTTCTCCGGAATCCCCTGGACGCCCCAGGTTTTGGCATAGGGTTCGAACCCGCCCATGAGCAGGCCACCCATCTCCTCTTTGATATAGATATAACCGTCCATGTCCCGGACATAGGGCATTTCCTTGTACACCCCCTCAATGGGTTCGGTGGTCATGTGCATATGCTCGGCCGCCACCAGAGGCAGGGAAACACCGGCCATCTTTCCCACGTCCCTGGCCCACATTCCCGCGCAGTTGACCAGGTATTCGCATGAGATTTCCCCCTGGTCGGTCCTGACCCCGGCCACGGTGTTGCCTTTGAGAAGGATATCCTCCACCTTTATATTTTCAATAATGGTGGCCCCGCCCATGCGGGCGCCTTTGGCCAGGGCCTGGGTGGTGTCTTCCGGATTGGTCACCCCGTCGTCCGGCTGATACCAGACCCCGGTGAGATCATCCGTATTCATCATCGGCACCAGCCGCCTGGCCTCTTCCATATCGATCTCTTCCATGCGGATGCCGAATGCCCGGGCCATGCCCAGGGCCCGCTGGTATTCATTGCGCCGTTCCCGGGTCCTGGCCACCCGGATTGACCCGTTGCGCTTGTAACCGGTGGGCTGGCCGGTCTTGGCCTCAAGCCCGGCATAGAGATCTGCCCCGTATTTGGCCAGCCGGGTCAGGGGGCTGGTGGACCAGAGCTGGCCCAAAAGACCTGCCGCCGCCCATGATGTACCCGATGAAATCCGCTTCCGCTCCAGCAATACCACATCTTTCCATCCCAGCTCGGTCAGATGGTAGGCCGTGCTGCACCCGACAATACCGCCGCCGATGACCACGACCCGGGCCTGGGTGGGGAGTGTTGTACTCATATTCTTTCCTCCTGAATCTTGAATTACCGTATCTGCCGTCCCTGCCCCGCAACAACCGGGTAAAGATCAGGGCATCCTTCATTTCCGGCAATAGTGAAAACCAATTGTGATGCACAGGTGATTTACTGAACAGCAAATTACATACCACCCGACAAATACAAAACTAACACGCTGAAATTATTTAATTTTTAATCACAGAAGTGAGATTCTGGCTCACAAACCGATGCACAGGTGACATTAGAAAAAAAGATAAGGCGCTTAAATCAAAGAAGATTTAAAGCAAACCACATTTGAAGCCAAAACTACAATCCAAATAATCTAATTATTACAGAATATTACGATAGAAATCATTTTGATTTCACCGGAACTGACTCAGCAATTCCCTTACGGGCCTCCGGCAGTGGGTTCCGGCATAGTGCAGATGGTTTTGGCGGACGCCGGGGAGCTGCAGCCCTGTTGGAAAGCCATTGGGACCCGGTATTCGCACACACGAAAATAACGAGTCAAATCCAAAGCAGGTGGCAACGCCCGGAATTCTGCATTGCATTTCCGGATCAAGCCCGCATTTTTAAACAGGGATTTCAGGCATCCCGGCCTGTATTTGTCTGTTGTGAATCACGTTCCAAAGTTTTTTAACCCGGCAGGGAGACCTTTATACAAAGGGGTTAACAGCGCGGCAGGGAAACATACCGCGTTAAAAAATGCAAAATCGGGCTTGACATTGGGAACACTTCACAATAAAGGTAGTACCATCATAATCGCTCGATATATTTTGCAATGTTGAAATAGACTTTCTTTATCTTCTTTCGAATTCTCTAATCACGTCATATTTTAAACATTGCGTATTCAATGGATCAGGATATGACAAAACATCAAACCATACTGGGAATATCTGCATTTTATCATGACAGTGCGGCGGCACTGCTCCAAAACGGGCATATTGTTGCGGCGGCACAGGAGGAACGCTTTACCCGGATCAAGCATGATGCGGCATTTCCGGCCAAGGCAGCCACGTATTGTCTGCGTGAAGGCAACCTGTCGCTGGACCAGATAGATTATATTGTGTTTTACGACAAGCCCCTGGTCAAATTCGAGCGCCTGCTGGAAACCTACCTGGCCTGCGTGCCAAAAGGATTCAAATCCTTTGCAGCGGCCATCCCGGTCTGGCTGAAGGAAAAGCTGTTTTTAAAGCAGGTGCTTAAGCGCGAATTCTGCGCATTGTCCGGCCTTAAGGAATCTGAGCTTCCCCGGCTCATGTTCACGGAACACCACCAGTCCCATGCAGCGTCCGCGTTTTTCCCCAGCCCCTTTGAAAAGGCGGCGGTATTATGCCTGGACGGCGTTGGGGAGTGGGCCACCAGCAGTGTCTGGACAGGGGACGGCAATACCCTGACCCCCGAGTGGGAAATCAAGTTTCCCCATTCCCTGGGCTTATTGTATTCCGCGTTTACGTATTATACGGGGTTCAAGGTCAACTCAGGCGAATACAAACTCATGGGGCTGGCCCCGTACGGCAAACCCGCCTATGTGGACCTGATCCTTGACCATTTACTGGATGTCAAAAGCGACGGCACGTTCCGGCTGGACATGCGCTATTTTAACTTTGCCACCGGCCTGACCATGACCAGCGACAAATTCCACAGATTGTTCAACGGTCCGCCACGCAAGCCGGAATCCACCCTCACCCAGAAGGAAATGGACATTGCCCGCTCCATTCAGGTCGTGATCGAGGAAGTCATCCTGAAAATCGCCCGTACCGTCCACGAAGAAACCGGCATGGACCATTTATGCCTGGCAGGCGGGGTGGCCCTGAATTGTGTGGCCAACGGGCGGCTGTTGCGGGAAGGCCCCTTTAAGGACATCTGGATACAGCCCGCATCAGGCGATGCCGGCGGAGCCCTGGGTGCGGCATTGTCTATCTGGTACGAATACCTGCAGAACACGCGCACGGCAGACAGCGTCAACGATACCATGCAGGGCTGTTATCTCGGCCCCCACTACTCTTCCCTCCAGATTAAAGAGGTGCTGGATGCCGCCAATGCAACTTATCAGCAACTGGACCATACGGAATTGCTATCCAGACTGGTGGCCGAGCTGGCCGACCGCAAAGTGGTCGGCTGGTTCAACGGGAGAATGGAATTCGGTCCCCGGGCTCTGGGCGCACGCTCGATTCTCGGGGATCCCCGCAGTCCTGACATGCAGTCCACCATCAACCTGAAAATCAAGTACAGGGAATCCTTCCGGCCCTTTGCCCCTTCGGTGAAAGTGGACCGCGTCTCCCAATGGTTTGATCTTGACAGGGCAAGCCCCTATATGCTCCTGGTTTCAAGTGTGGCCGCGGACAAGTGCATTGCAGCAGATCCGGAGGCACCATCGGTTTCCGGGCTGGAAAAACTGAAAACCGCCCGGTCCCGGATTCCGGCAGTGACCCATGTGGACTATTCCGCAAGGGTCCAGACGGTGGATCCGGATGCAAACCCCGAATATTACCACCTTCTGGACCGGTTTGAGGAAGAAACGGGATGTCCCCTGCTGGTCAACACCTCCTTTAATGTCCGGGGCGAACCCATTGTCTGCTCCCCCGAAGATGCATACCGCTGCTTTATGCGTACGGAAATGGATTACCTGGTGCTGGGGGATTTTCTGTTGTCCAAAGCAGAGCAGCCCGAGTGGAACGCCCACCAGGACTGGCAAACACAATACCATCATCAGGAGTGAATCATGACCCTTTCTTCGTCAATCGTCCCAAAGGCTGAACTTCGCAGATTCGGCATATTATCGGCAATGATTATTCCATTGCTGTTCGGGTTACTGATCCCCTGGGTAGTGGGGGCTGTTTTCCCGCTATGGCCCTGGTATTGCGCCGGTGTACTGATGGTATGGGGCATTGTCCTGCCCAAAAGCCTCATCATTGTTTACCGGCCATGGATGGCCCTTGCCGACATTCTTGCCTGGCTCAATACACGCATCATCTTGTTTTTATTGTTCTACATTTTATTCGTCCCCATGGGATTGTTCATGAGAGTGACGGGCAAGGATCCCATGCAGAGAAAAAAAGAACCCGGCGATACCTATCGCACAGCCGCTTTACCCAGAAACCGCAACCATATGGAGAACTCTTACTGATGTGGGAATTAATAAAAGACCTGTCAGGCTTTGTTACGGAAAGGAAAAAATTCTGGCTGCTGCCCATCGTACTCGTAATGCTGATGCTGGGCACACTCATGGTACTCGGAGAAGGGTCGGTGGTCGCACCGTTCATTTATGCCATGTTTTAAACCGGGGGGGTTGAATCCGCCTTATTTTAATCCGGCGATGGCTGCAGAATGCCGCCTTTCAGGCAAAGACCGTAATGTATACAGGTAGAACATCATGACATATGGCACCACCACATTTATCGAAAATCATATTGACCTTTTCTGCTGTCCCTATTGCAACGGCGACCTGGTATTCAGCAATGAGGGGCTGAATTGCCGGGAATGCCAAAAGGCATTTCCCGACAACCAGGGTATCCCGTGCCTGTTCTGCCCCAATGAGTGGGAGGCGGCAAAAGAGGATATCACGGATACAATGCAGTCCTTTTACGAAGAAACCCCTTTCCCCGACTATGATGATTTTGATAATACCGGCAGCCTGATTGAAAAAGCCCGAAAAAGCCTGTTTGCAAAATTACTGGATGACCAGATCCCCACCGGCACCCGTATCCTTGAATGCGGCTGCGGAACCGGCCAGTTGACCAATTACCTGTCCATTGCATACCGAACCGTTGTGGGAACGGATATGTGCCTCAACTCATTAAAGCTGGCAAATGATTTCAAACAAAAAAACAAGCTTGACCGGGCGCATTTTTTTCAAATGAATTTATTCCGCCCCTTTTTTAAACCGGAAAGTTTCGACCTGGTCATCTCAAACGGGGTGCTCCACCATACCAGCGATCCCCGGCTGGCGTTCCAGTCAATATCCCGCCTGGTCAAGCCGGGCGGGTATATCATGATCGGCCTCTACCATAAATACGGAAGGCTTTTCACAGATCTTCGGCGCATCATTTTCAATGTCACCCGTAAGAGATACCATTTCCTGGATGCAAGGATCAAAAACAGCCGGAACGGCAATGCAAAGAGCCTTTCCTGGTTTATGGACCAGTATAAAAATCCCCATGAATCCAAGCACACCGCAGGAGAAGTCTTGCCCTGGCTGGATGACAACAATTTCACCTTTATCCACAGTGTTCCGAAAACAACGCCGTTTTCACGCATCAGCAATTCGGAAAAGCTGTTTATGAAAGACAGGATCGGCAACAGGTTCGAACGGTTCATTTCAGATATCGGCTGCATCCTGGACGGACATAACGAAGGGGGATTTTTCACGGTCATCGCCCGGAAAAACAAGGCATCGTAGAAATACATCTTTTATTCATCTTCTCACCAGGAGCAAAACAAACAGGTCTTTTATGAAAAAAAAACTTATCCGGATGTTTGCCTGGCTTCAAAACACCTGGAGCATCATCGGCATCACATTACTTCTTTTCGTATGCATTGAGTTCTCATTATCGTTTTTCTACAAAGGCCTGGACTGGAAAAAATTCCACGAATTCCAATCCGGCGCAGATACCTATACCGAGTCCCCATGGGTAAATGCGTATTTCAAAGAGTTATCCACAGCCATGACATTCCACTGGCGGCCCTATGTCTGCTGGAGAGGGGCACCGCACAGCGGCGAGCATATCAACATCGACAACAACGGGGTAAGAAAGACCTGGAATCCCGACATCCAGCCCGACGATCCGGACGTCTATAATATCTTTTTATTCGGCGGGTCCCCCATATGGGGCTGGGGTGCACGGGATGATTTTACAATTCCTTCGCTGGTGTCAAAAATTCTTTTTCAGAACAATATCAAGGCGCGGATCACCAATTTCGGCCAGATCGGTTATGTCACCAGCCAGGAAGTCATTTGCCTGATCGAGGAAATTAAAAAAGGTAACATCCCGGACCTGGTGATTTTCTACAATGGATTCAATGATATTATGACGGCGGGGTATTATAAAGAATCCGGGGAGATGATCAAAGGGCTGTGCCTGGGCATGACGTCCATGGCAGATGCCACCCTCATCACCAGGGTCCACAAAAAATCCATTGCCGACTTTGCTGTTACCAGCTTCCTGGCCGACATCAACAACTCCCTAAAGAAAGCCATCTCCCCATCCCAGGATCCAAACCAGGAAGAAGCCGCCCGTGAAATGGAAAAAGAGGGCGCTGCTGCTTTGTCCGGATCCATTATCAGGAATTACCGGGAAAATATCAAAATCATTGAAACCCTCTCAAAAAAATATTCTTTTCAGCCGCTTTTTTACCTGCAACCCGCGATATTTGAAAAAAAGAAGTTATCCGCATTTGAACAGACCTATTTAGACACCCAGACCATATTCAATGACAAGGGATTTGATCAATTCTACATGCTGACAACCGCCCTGCTGAAAAATGTATTCCAATCCAATGGAACCCCCAATATGTCTTTTGACATCAGCTCCATCTTTAATGACAACGACACCCCGATTTTCATAGATGCCGCACATTTGGGAGAAACAGGAAACGCATACATTGCCCGGGAGCTGGCATCCGATCTTCTAAGCCACATCCGCCAACACCATGCCGCATCCCCCCCATCGAATTGAAAAACAGCATCCACAGATATGCCGGGCGCCCCGGTGCTGCCGGCACCGGGATGCCAGGCTGATGCACAGGTGGCACAGAAAAAGAGACAACCCGTTCAAATCAAAAGACATTCTTTCCTATTCAAAATTGAATCCGGCAACACAAACACAATATTTTAATAATTTCAGAACGTTACAACAGAGACCCTTTCAGAGTCACCAGAAATGACTCAGTAAAACCCTCCTGTTCGCACATGGCACCAGGCAGGCCCCACCTGACAACCCGCTGAAATAAAACAAAATACAAAACCCTCTTCTCATCAGCGCCCCAACCTGGTATGGAATGTGCAATATTCACGGGAAACCGCTGACCGTAATCATCAATCTATCTTAAGGAGAATTACACATGAGCGTCCCCTTGTTACAGAATTATGTTGACGGCGAATGGGTGGCTTCAGAGTCTTCACAATACGGCGACATCCAAAACCCGGCTTTGGGTGAAAAAATCGCCACCGTGCCCTATGGAACGGCCGCAGATGTGGACCGGGCCGTTGCCGCGGCAAAGGCCGCCTTTCCCGAATGGCGGGAAACCCCGCCCCTGAGCCGGGCCAGGTATCTGTTCCGCCTCAAGGATGCGTTTGAAGAAGAATTCGAGGACATTGCCCGGGTCCTGACCACCGAGCAGGGCAAGGCCATTGACGAGGCCCGGGGCGAGGTCCGGCGGATGATCGAGAATGTGGAGCATGCCACAGGCGTCACCACCATGATGACCGGATACTGCCTGGAAGACATTGCCAGGGGCATTGATTCCTCCCTGTACCGCCAGCCCATGGGGGTGTTTGCCGGCATTGCCCCTTACAATTTCCCGGCCATGGTACCCTGGTGGTTCATCCCCTATGCCCTGGTCACGGGCAACACTTATATTCTCAAGCCCTCGGAACAGGTGCCCATGACCCAGGCCCGGGTCTTTGAAATCATTGACGATGTGGGATTCCCCGAAGGCGTGGTCAACATGGTCAACGGCTCCAGGGACGTGGTCAACGCCATCCTGGACCACCCGGATATTGCCGGGGTTTCGTTTGTGGGATCCACGCCCACGGCCCGGTATATTTACGAGCGGTGCGGCGCCACCGGCAAACGGGTCCAGTCCCTGGGCGGTGCCAAGAACGTGGTGGCTGTCATGCCGGACGCCGATGTGGAAGCAGGCATGCCCTCCCTGCTCACCTCGTTTTTCGGGTGTGCGGGCCAGCGGTGCCTGTCCGGCTCCATTCTCTCTCCGGTGGGAGACGGGGCAGACGCCTTTATCGACAAGTTTACGGCCGCAGCCAAGGCCATGAAGGTGGGCGACGGTCTGGACGAGCAGAACGCCATGGGTCCGGTGGTCAGCCAGACCCACCGGGAGAAAATCCTCTCCTATATTGAAAAAGGCATTGAAGAGGGCGCGGAACTCATCCTGGACGGCCGGGACATGAAAGTGGACGGCTATCCCGACGGGTTCTTCGTGGGCCCCACTGTGTTTGACAGGGTCACCCCGGACATGACCATTGCCCGGGAAGAAATCTTTGGTCCTGTGGTCAGCATCATCCGCACCCAGGACCTGGACGATGCCATTGACCTGGTCAACACCCGGGATTTTGCCAATGCCGCCTGTATCTACACCCAGGATGCCGGGGCCGTACGCCGTTTCCGGTACGAGGCCGTCCCGGGAATGATCGGAGTGAATATCGGCATTGCCGCGCCCATGAGCTTTTTCCCATTCGGCGGCTCGGGCAGCTCCATGTTCGGGGACATCAAGGGCCACGGCCGGGAGAGTTTCCAGTTCTTCACCGACACCAAGGTGGTGATGGAGCGCTATTTCTAACCCGGCACCCACCGGATAAACTGCGGGCCGTGCCCACGGACACGGCCCGCCGGAGGCAGATATGTCCCTTATCAATTTCGGAAGCATCCTGGGGTTTGCAGAGGAAATCGAAACCCAGCACCAGAAATTTTACACCCGCGCCGCCGCATCCGGCAATGTTGACCCGGATGCCCTGGCCCCCCTGTTGAAAACCACCAAAAAACGGATCAGCGAGGTCCAACGGATCCGGCGGGAAAACGTCACGGAAATGATCCTGGAAACCATCAGCGGGTTTTCCCGGGAGCCGTATCTCATGGAAGAGGCCGACCCTTCGGGCATGGACGCCGCACAGGCCATTGCCCATGCCCTGGCTATGACCGACCGGGCCATTGCCTATTACCAGGCTGCCGCCAAAAAGCTGTCCGGCCAGGCAGACACGGCCCGGGGACTCAAGATGCTCGGCAAAAAACACAACAAGGACCGCAAGGTGCTGGCCGGATTGTCATAACCATCCGCACCGGCCGGGCCGTTTTTTTAAACGACCGTCTTAACCATTAAGGAAAACCAAAATGACAACAGATACCAACTGGCTGGCATATGACACGGACCAGATGGTCCGCCAGGACAGGGAAACCCTCTGGCACCATTTAAAATCCCATACCTGCTTTAAAGACCAGGAACAGATGATCGTGGTGGAAGGCGACGGCCTGAGGATCCGGGACATCCGGGGAAACGAATACCTGGACGCCACCTCGGGCGGGGTATGGAGCGTCATGGTGGGATACGGCAGGGAATCCATTGCCCGGGCCGTTTACGAACAGCTCAAGGTCATGCCCTATTATGCCGGGGCCTACGGCACCATCCCGTCCATCAAGTTTGCCGCCAAACTGGTGAACCTGCTGCCCGGCCTGGACAAGGTCTACTTTTCCAACTCCGGGTCCGAGGCCAATGAAAAAGCCTTTAAAATGGTGCGCCTGGCCTCCCGGATCAACAACGAGCGCAAGGGCAAGTACAAAATCCTTTACCGGGACCGGGACTACCACGGCACCACCGTGGCCGCCATGAGCGCCTGCGGCCAGTTCGAGCGGAAACAGGATTTCGGCCCCTTTGTGGACGGATTTGCCGAGGTGCCCCACTGCCTGTGCTACCGCTGCCCCGTTGACAAAACCTACCCGGGCTGCGACATTGACTGCGCCAGGGCCGTGGAAACCGTGATCCTGGAACAGGGCCCGGACACCGTGGGCGCGCTCTGCATCGAGCCCATCACCGCCGGAGGCGGAATCATTCCCCCGGTCAAAGAGTACCTGCCCATTGTCCAGGAAATCTGTAAAAAATACGGGGTCTGGATCATCATGGATGAGGTGGTCTGCGGGTTTGGCAGGACCGGAAAATTCTGGGGCCACTCCCATTATGACGTGGACCCGGATATGGTGACCATGGCCAAGGGCCTGGCCAGTTCCTACGAGGCCCTGTCCGCCACGGCCGTCAAGCAGGAGATCTATGACCTGTTTCTCAACGATCCCCAAGACCCGGACACCCGGACCCATTATTTCCGGGACATCTCCACCTATGGCGGATGCACCGCTCCCATGGCCGCGGCCCTGGAAAGCACCCGGATCATTGAAGACGAGCACCTGGTGGACAACAGCCGGGAAATGGGCGATCTGCTCCTGGAGCGTCTCTCCGGCCTCAACCATCTCCCGTCCGTGGGCGACACACGGGGCAAGGGCCTCTTCTGCGGCCTGGAAGTGGTGCAGGACAAAACCGGCAAGGTTCCTGCCACCGAAGCCCAGATGGCACAGCTCATGGGCAATATCATGGCCCAGGGAGTCATTGTGGGCCGGACCAACTCCAGCCTGCCCGGCCTCAACACCACCCTCTACTTTGTGCCCTGTCTCACGGTGAACGAGGCGGAAATCGATGAGATGGTCACGGCCGTGGAAAAGGCCCTGGTCAAAACCTTTAAGTAAATAACCGCGTTACGGAGGAAAACAATGACAGACTTCACCCCCATGATCCAGGCATTGGTCAACTGCGATGCCGCCACACTCGAAACCCTTGTAAACGACGCCCTGGGCAAAGATGTGCCTGCGGTGGACATCCTCAACCAGGGCCTGATCGCCGGCATGGACATTGTAGGCGAGAAAATGGAAAACGGGGATATGTTCATCCCCGAAGTCCTCATGGCGGCCCAGGCCATGGGCGCCTGCGTGGAAATCCTCAAGCCCCTGCTGGGTGAAGGGGATACTTCCGGTAATGTGTCTGTGATCATCGGCACGGTCAAGGGCGACCTCCACGACATCGGCAAAAACCTGGTGGCCATGATGATGGAAAGCGCCGGGCTTGAGGTCCACAACATCGGCGTGGATATTGACCCCGAGGGGTTTGTATCGGCCATCCGCGACAAAAATGCCCGGGTGGTATGCCTGTCCGCCCTGCTCACCACCACCATGCCCGCCATGAAGCAGACCATTGACGCCATTGTGGAATCCGGCCTCCGGGACCAGGTTAAAATCCTGGTGGGCGGGGCACCGGTCACCCAGGCCTTTGCCGATGAAATCGGGGCGGACGGGTTTGCCGCAGATGCCGGGGCCGCATCCAAACTGGCCAAGCAGATGGCTGCATAACCCGGCAATCCGATTATACCTGACACAGCCAGCCGCCCGCACCCGGGCGGCTGGCAGACCATGGAGAACAACACCAGGATGGAATCCTATCTCATATTCAAATCCATACTCATGTTCGCGCTGCTCGTCAGCGCATTTGCTTATTTTTTCATCCGGGTGAACCGGCTTTATAAGATTATGATGGCCGTGGACGGTGAATCCGCCACGGCCCCGGACCGGGTCAGCGAGAGAATCAAGGTCTTGTTCACCGATGTCCTGGGCCAGGCCAATGTCCGGCGCAAGATGATGCCCGGACTGGCCCACACCCTGATTTTTTTCGGGTTTTTGGCCATCCAGCCCCATTCCCTGGAACTCATGGTCAAGGGGGTGATCCCGGCCTTTTCCCCGGGCCATCTCTTTCCCGGATTGTACACGGCCTATCTGTTTGCCGCGGACATCCTGGGATTTTTTGTACTGGTGGGGTTTGCCTATGCCCTGTACCGGCGTCTGGTGATCCGTCCGGATTACCTGACCCTGGGCCGGGACGCCAATCTCATCATCTTGTTCACTTCGGTGATTGTGCTCTCCTTTCACCTGATCAATGCTTTTGCTCTGGCCATGCCCCCGACAGACGGGTTCTCCTATGCCCACGCCTTTCCCGTGTCCGGGATCTTTGCCGCGGTATTCGGGATCAAAACCCTGTCGCCTGCGGGACTGGCCATGGGGTATGAGGTGTTCTACTATATTCACATCGGCACCATCCTGGGGTTTTTGATCTATATCCCAAGCTCCAAACATCTTCATCTGCTGGCGGCCGCGCCCAATGTGTTTTTCAAGCGGCTGGAAACGGAAAAAGCCATCATTAAAACCGATATTGAAGATGAAGACGCCGAAACATTCGGCCTGGGCAAATGCACCGAGTTCAACTGGCACAATGTGCTCAACCTCTATGCCTGCACCGAATGCGGCCGGTGCGAGGAACTCTGCCCTGCCTCCAACACAGGCAAGCCCCTGTCTCCCAAAAAGATCCTCCATGATTTCAAGGTGGATCTCCTGGAC
>JBAJNJ010000011.1:0-190241 GCA_036881925.1 Desulfobacter sp. | reverse complement strand
TGGTGTGTCAAACCGCTGATACGTCATGCCGTCTTTTTTGGCCTGGCGTTTGTTCCGGATTTTGACGGGTACGTCTAAGGAAGTGTCGTAAGAGAACTTTTTAAAAACAGGATAATCCTTTTTGGCTACGAACTCCGTATAGAGCGGATATACGTGGATATCATAACCGGGGAACAATTGACGTGTGTCGTGCATCATACTCTTCGTTTCTGATATGGCACTTATACAAGCGGGTGCCATGTCGTCTGCTGCGCAGACTCCTGAGTGTGCTACTTGCTGCATGGGGGAAATTCTCCAGGATGATGGACCGTTCCGGCCCTGCCGGTCCGGTCCGGTGCGGCCGCTCGGGGGCGAGCCGCGGGCGCTCCGGTCCTCCCGTCAGGGCGTGGGTGGATAACCATTGTGGCGGGCACGGCCCGATAACCGGTCTTGTCGGAGTGGCCTGTGACGGGTGTATTTGTCGCTTCGCTCTGGTTGGCAAAGAGGGATTTGGGCAGGGCCTGGCCGGCGATCCGGGAAGAGTCGGCAGCGAGATCCGGGCCGGGCGTCCGGCAAGGTGGTTGATCCGGGCAGTTTCGGGACTTGCGTTTACCGGGGTTCAAGGTTCGGTGCAGGGTGTTACGCTTCGCTATAGGCGCAGGATGGGCCGCGGGGCACAAATTTACGCCCGTGCGCCTCAAGCACGGGGCGGGCATGGCTACCGGGTGTTGGGGAACTCCGGCCCTCTCGGTCCGATCCGGTGCGGTGGCTCCGGTCTCCCCGGCAGGGCCTGCGTGGTGGGTGGACATAGGCATTAGATTCATGTTCAGCCCCATTGTTCTGCCATGGCCCGGGCAATACCGGGGAATGTTTTTGACCTGAGTTTGCCGCGGTCTTTACCGGTGGCAGCTTCTGTGAAATGGACGTTTCTTCCGGACGAGGCGATATACGCCGGCGCGGGTCTGACATGGGTCTTTTTCATGAAAAGGGTATCTTGGGTTGCATGGTCGAGAACAGGAAGGTTGTCCAGCCAGAGACAGGTGCGCTTTCTGACCGGGTCGCCAAAGTAGTATGGATTTATAATCTGGTCGGGTTTGCGGAACACCGTGTTGGGATATCCCACGGGGTTTTCAATGGCCTTTCGGGGGATATCGGCATTGACCAGCTGAAGGAAAAACTGCATGGCCTGTTCCCGTTTCTGCTGTCGGCCGGGAGCGTTCCATACCCGGTTGGCAACATAGGAAAGATAGGTGCAGGGCGGATGGGCAATCATCATGTCCCAGCCGTTATTGATAATGTCGAATACATCTCCCTGGTAGTGGGGGCCGGGGGATTCGGTGGGGAGGATGTCACAGGACACGGCGTCATGGCCTTTTTTTATGAAGGCGTCCCGGACCCGTCCGGAGTATTCACATGCAATAAGAATTTTCATGCTGGCCGGCAACTGGATTACCCGGAATTGTTCTGCCGGGTTTGTTTTTCCCGCAGGTATTGGGCATAGCAGCGGTTCTGATAGGTGTTGTATGAGATCCTGCCGCGCATATAGTCGATTTCATCGGGGGTGAGGGCCTTCTCCCCTTGTTGCCTTGCGATCTGGAATAAATGGTTTTTTAATTCTCGTTCGTTCATGGGGTGTCCTCCATAAAGCAGTAGAGTTCTGTCCCCTGGCGCTCTACCTTCATTTCAAGGGATTGCAGGGGGACCAGGGATTGGGTGGCGGGGTGTACCACGGTGATGTCACCGGTGCTGGTCATGAAATAGGAGAGGTGGACCCAGGCGCCGGGGATCTCCCGGGTGGGGTCTGCCGGGGTGGTGGATTTAGCCGGGGTTGTCTTGGGGGATTGGGCATGGACGGTGCCGGGGCCTAAGTTGTTTTTGGCGTAGTTGAGAATGAATATGGAGAGCATGGCCATGAGGATGACGAAAGCGAGGATTTTCAGGGCGGGTTTCTTGGTTTTGACGTCTTCTTTGTGGGACATGGATTTATAGACCTGGAACACCCGCTTGTCGGGCTTGACCACTATGGGGATCTGGTTGGTTTTGGCCCCGTCTGAATATTCGTTGTATTTGAATTCGCCCATCAGGGAGAGGGTCCGGGGCTTGGCCTGGATCTCGGTCTCAAACAGGACGGCAATGCCCTTGGCAAGCTTTGATGCGTGTTGGGTGTCCATGAAGATGGAAAAGCCGAAATGCCGGTGTTTTTCAAAGAAGTAGTGAACATCCCTAACCCAGGGTTTGCGGCCGAGTTCTTTGCTGTCAAAATACCGTTGGGATTCTTCTATGAGATAGATGAGGGGGCCGTGCTTGTCGGCAAGCTGTTTCTGGTGGGTGTAGTTGAAGAACCAGCGGACTTTTTCGTCAAGGAATTCGTAATAGTATTTGTCGATGACATCTTCCATGGCTTCAATCTTGTGCTTGCCGACGTTGTCTATAAATTGGGCTTTGGCAAGTTGCATGCACCGCTCATTCATGAGGGTTTCTATATCCAGGTGGGGGATGGTAAGCCCGTCGATATTGGAGACGAGGATTTTATCTTTGTGGTCGTCTTTTAGAATAAATCTGCCGGTTTCTTTGTCCCAGGTGCAGAACAGGTCAATAAAGGACTTGACGAGCAGGTAGGTTTTGCCGGAACCGGGAACACCGGTGTGGAGTTTCATTACCATGGCTTAATCCTTTTTAAAGAATGACAGAAAGTAGCGGATGGATAAAAAGCTTGCCATGATCTGGAAGCACTCTTGAAGGCGCATCCGCTGGCCGATCCATCCGGCAAGGCCGCTGAGTTGGACAAATGTACCTTCCCAGGCGCTGCCTGACAGGGTGGACTGCATAAGATTAAAGGTTTGTTCGCCGATGAATCCATATCCTTTATAGATAGCGTAAGGGACAAGGATTGATATGCTGCCGATCATCAGAAGCTTGAACGCTTTCCACAGGATAATGGTCAGAAGGATGGTTTTGCCCCAACTGATGAGTTTGGATAGGTCAAATACCGGTATCATTTAAAACCCCCTTCCGGTGGCGACATAGACGAGACCGGCCAGGGTGACCATGCCCACAAGCAGATTGCCGAACAGGATAAACCCAGGCTCCAGGGGCCGGATATCCAGGGTGTGGTGCCCAAGGTACCCCAGATCCAGGGTGGCGGTGGCGCTGCTGGAACCATATGAGAATCCGGAATTGCTCAGGGTGGTTTTAATAGGGTTGTTGTTCAGGGCTTCCTGAACCCAGGTTTCCTCTATTAAATCTCCG
This sequence comes from Desulfobacter sp., assembly GCA_036881925.1. GTDB lineage: Bacteria > Desulfobacterota > Desulfobacteria > Desulfobacterales > Desulfobacteraceae > Desulfobacter. The sequence continues at coordinate 187,013 of JBAJNJ010000011.1, read as the reverse complement.
GGTTTTTGATAGTCCCCGTCCTCACCTTCGACGAGCTCCCCATTGATGTTTTCGCCAAGGGCGGCTTGAACGTCGAAGTTTTCAAGGGCGGTTTTAGCGGTATCGCTGGCGGCCTGGTCAGTGGTGCGGTCTTCGTCGAGTTTTTCAATAAGGCCTTGTTCGCCTTCACCGTCTCCGTCACCGCTGCCATTTAAAAGCAGAACGCCGCCACCACCCATCCGGGCAAGGTTTCTGTCCATGGTCTGGATGGATTTATTCAGGTCTTTGAGGTAGTCGAGTTGGCGCTTGGTGTTGTCTGCAATGTTGCCGGTGTTGGTCATGATGCCGTGCAGGGATTGGGTGTCGGTTTCAGTGCCGGTGGATGCAGTACCACCTTTACCGGTGCCTTCCTGGTCCTGGGGGGCGTCTCCGGTGGGTGCGCCTGTGGAGTAGACAGGATCGTCTATTTCAGGGCCGTCTGAAGGGGTGGCATTGCCCATGGACGGACCGGTGCCGTCTGTGGGATCAATCCATGTGCCGTCCCGGATGTAGAATCCACTGTTGATATCATCGGGTTCCTCCCCGACTTTAAAGTAATCGCCGGGGCGGTCGGTTTTCCAGATTTCAAAGGTGTGGACGCCTCCGGGGGTGCCGTCTTCAGTATAATAGCCAACAAGCTTCATAAGGTATGGGGTGGGATCGTCGGGATAAAGATCCTGGTCGTCCGGGATGCCGTCACCGTCAGAATCCTCCACATAGGGGGCATACCCGTATATATAGATGTGGTATTGACCGGACCAGGCATAAAAATAATAGGAAATGCCCAAATTGCCGGTTTGCGGGGGTGAGACACACGCCCTGCCGTCTGCAACGGAAAAGGTGGCTTTACCGCTGTTGCTGAAATTGCTTGAACTGGACGTATAAGCGTCCCTTGCAGCCTTGGCGTCGGATTCAAGGACATACACGCCTTCCACAACCCAGGCGCTGCCAAGTTTGGTGTTAATGCAGCCACCGTCTAAAACCGCTGATGCATGGGCGGTTCCTGCCAAAACAACGAGTGTGATAAACAAAAGAATGGGTGTTTTCATGGTGTCACCTATTAGAAAAGGGTGGGCGGGAAACCCCAACCCACCCTTGTATTCAGGAAGAAATATGGATGCTTACGTGAGTGTTACCTGCCGAGCAGGGCAAGACCCTTTCTGATGCCCCAAAATGCTACCAGGGCGGTAATCAGAAAGGTGGCGATGGCAATGTAATCGGCGGTGTCAACGGATACGCCGGTAAGGTCGATGGCAGCATAGGCCGGGGTGGTTGCAGCCACGCCCAGGGCGGTGATGATGCCGGTTTTAGCGGTTTTGATTTTTTTGAGCAATTTTTTCATGGGTAGATCTCCTTTCACACGGGATGGATTAAATGTTTCGCATGACCCCGTACCAGAACAGGGCCGGAATGGTGATGCCTGCAAGGCCCATGAGGCCGTGCATTAAGATGGTTTCTGTCAGTACTGTTTCCATATTTCCTCCCAAAAGGTTTATGCGCGCTGAATGAGCTTAATAATGGCGACCGGGACGAAAGCCAGCAGGCCCCCGGCAGATATGAGGCTGAAAAAGAAATTGAACATGTCAGCCCCTTCCACGCCGGAAATAAACTCAATAATGATAAGGGCATTGCCGTCTATCATAATACGTCCATGAGGGTGACGGCCTGGCCGGATGCGTTGTTGTTTGACCAGTGGTTGATCCGGCACAACAGCTTGACGGTGGAGTTGGGCTTGTGTTGCCGGGCAAGGTCCAGGTCTTTGATTTTGACGATATCTGCGTCCCCTTCATGGACCTGCATGACGTTGAGCAACTGATGGGGTTTAAACTCCTGGCTGCCTTCGGGTTGTCTCATTTTGGTGGCGACCAGGGTGCCTTCGATAATTCCGATCATGATAGATGTTCTCCTTTGAAGATATTTGTTGATGATGCGCTATGATACTGCGCATTGGTGGCTATGGGTGTTTCAAACGTTTGAATGAATAAAAACAATACCGCCGCACGGCCATTGGATGGGGAATCTACCGTCCGAAAGTGATTGCACCCCACCCATTTGATTCGTGGTTTAAGGTTGTGATTCTTTGGCCGTGTGGCAGTACCGTTCATTTTTTTTCCCTCCCCGGGTGTTGGGTGATCAGCCGAGCAAGTGAATCACCCCGCCCTTTTTGTAAATTATTGAACAACACCTTGACCTTCGACTGATTTGACTTTCTCTTTGTCAGAATAAATGTGGACCAAGCAAGCCTCTTTAAGGGCGGCTTTTTCTGCGTCCGCAAGAGATGCGAATTCTAATACCTTTACCTTTCCGGAATAACCGCTTTGAAACCAATAGGGTTTATCAACGGACTGATGGCCAACGACTTGATTTAATGGGCGTGGCGTGTCTGAATTAATGCAATCGCGAAGAGTCTTGAGCGCATCCTCTAAACCCATAATATGAATTTTGCAATAATCTGCATTTTTGAAATCTTTGTTTTCTTCGAAGTTGAGTTGGCGGGTTTTTGACATGCCGATTTGTATGGTGATCAGTGTTTCTGCAAGCTTGATTTGTTTACAGATCCGTTCTTTGGAGAGATTGGTTTTTTCCATGGGATCAGTCCTTTGCTTGAATTAAAAAAATGATGGTGATAGAGTCGTTCATGGATTGATAACCTTTTCACACGGGGTATTTTTCCACTAAGGTCGGTAGTTGCAGCTACCGGCCTTTTCTTTATTTATGAATTAAGATTTAATATATTTTTAGTCATGAGTCAAGATTTTTCTTAAGTCATGACTGAATATTTTTGTTTTGCTTTTTTATTAAGCAATAAGTTAACTTTAAGGCATGAAAAAATTACCTAAAAGCTATGACTATTTCATAACAGCCTTAGAGCATGCCAAAGCCCTCGATAGTGTTGGTTTTCAGAATAGATTGTCTTTAAAAATCGAAAAATCAGAAGGGTATATCAGTCAAATATTTAATCGCAAAGCAATTGCATCTTTCAACCTACAAAACGAAATTTCAGAGGCCTGTGGATTTGATTATGAAGAATTCTTAGCTTTAGGGAAAAATTTATCTCAAGGTAAAGAAAGTGAAGTTCGATCAGAAGCAGATGCAGTAAACCATTTAGATCCAGCTTTACAAATACTTCATGAAGCCCTGGAAGAGAGCCAAGTTGAAATTAGTGAAAAGCAGAAGGAGGCCTGCCTTGAAATTATTCGGGAAGAGTTGGGAAAGTCAAACGCCAGGATCAAAGATGATATTAAGAAGTACCTCAAGGCTTTTGGGGAGTGATAGACTCCTTAATAATACAAACAAGCATTTTCGCATGCATTGATATACCATAAACTCATATTTAGATCGGCTTTTAGGCAAGGCTGCCGGTAGGTTGCCCCTCCTTTTTTAACTTGAGTTGAAACGTCCATATTTTCAGCTTGTTATCTGTCACGACAAACCATAATGCTAAACTATGTCTTTAATGTTGCAAATTTGGATCTGGAATGATTAGTTTTTACAGTTTGCATTTATTAAATGGAACCTACTATTTAGTTTGAAGGGGTTAACCAGATTCGGTCAATAGCTTGTTAAAATTTTTAAGAGGTCATAATGGACGAGACAACATATTATTTGAACGAAACCATGGATGAATTGAAAGTTAATTTCGATATGAGGGATCAATCAAGTTGCTTTATTCAATTGACCTTTACGAAAAAGGATATCGGAAACCTAATGAATATGGAGACGTTAGGAAAATATGAAATGGATGTTGAAGGAATTTCTGGTAACTGTTCTCGCTCAAGAGATCCTTTAGAGAAGCAAACTATTAGTTTTTGCTATAAAAATGGATCACGTGGAATTGGCACCGTTTTTTACAACTATAAAAAATTGAAAATAATTATGACTGACGCATTTGAACAAATTTGTAAATTTGACACATGATAACAGAATATTAAGCTAATTGATGAGTTTTCTTTCAATATCAAATTGCCAAAGGATATTGATCTGATAAGAAAAGATTAACCAGCTTTTTGGAGGACTTTGTTTTGGCTATATGTGAACTAAACAAAGAAACAGTTTTCTCAGGGATCGCGCTTCTACTGATCGGACTGAGTATCTACTTCGGTTACTTAGAAAAAAATATGGCAATGGGTGCCTCAATTATATCTGGTCTTTCATTTTTATGCTTTGGGCATCTAAATCGAATTTCTGAGTTCCGCGCATCAGCTTCAGGAATCGAAGCAAAAACTCATAAGTTAGAAGACACCGTTGAGCATGCCAAAGGGGTAATTGAGGAACTCAGAAAACTGGCAAAAGCGGTATAAAAAAACAATTTTAGCGAAAGTTTAGCGACCACGCTGAAAAGCCCCATGGATAAAGGACGTATTCGGGTTCAAATCCCGCGGCAACCTTAAAACAAACGAAATCGCGGTTTTTATTGAGAACCGGTGTGCATGATAGCATCATAATCCTGTCCCCCATAAAATATATCCAAAATTCGGACTGCATTTTGAGTTTCATCAATCAAAAAAGCTGCAATTGCATTTTTATCCAATGGGTATATTCTCAGCCCTGTCATTAGGTCATCTCGTTTTTGACCCCTTAATGGAGATGTTTCCAACTTCTGGCATGCAATTTTTAATTTTTCAATATAAGACCAGGCTCTTTCAGGAAAACCGCTTTGTTCAGCAATATAGTCGTATAACCTCTCAAGATCTTCGATTGCACTCGGCATCAGGTAAACATCATATTTTTTCATTTGAATCTTTTTCCATCCTTTGCTTGTGCTGCTGCTCAATGCTATCAAATGCAGCTTGCAGAGGTATGGGAGAGCCATTTTGTTCTGAATGCGCCAAACGCATACGTATAGCATGCAGTCTTGCTTCGTGCTCTTCTTCTTTTTTTTGCCATAAACGCATAGCCGATCTAATCAACTCACTGGTAGAGCTATAGAAACCATCATCAACTTTTTTCTTTATGACGGCCAGCATTTCAGGGGGAATGGTTATTGTTATTTTTTCAGCCTTTTCTTGTCTCATATTATCACCTCAAAAAATGGTATGATAAAATCATACTCCATCATGTAATAGAGGTCAATGTCCTTATATAACTGACTCAATGGCGTTGTGTGAAAAAGAGATAAGATTTTGAAATGTCAAATTATATCAGGTGGGGGAGGGGACGAATTCTGCGGCATTTTTTAGATCATAAGCATTTTGGGTTGCCACCTATAACCTTGAGTTTTATACCAAGCCACGCATCACTGAGCACGGTTTAAACATGTTGACATGTATTTCATAAAGCTATAAGGATAAATTCGTATGATCGTCGTTCTTAGATGTAATTCTTTATCGTTCTTTCTAATTTCTTACAAGGAGTTCCTAATGCTAAATTTCAGTCACTCTCATCCTCGAAAGACATTATTTATCACAACACTGTTTCTTTTCCTTTCCATTTTTATTTTTCAGAATGCTGTTGCTTTAAGCGAAGAAACAACTGGCCTTTATCCAGAAGAAACAATTGACCTTTATCCAGAAGAAAGTTTTGATTTTTATCCGGAAGAAGATTTTGATTTTTATCAACAAGGAATCTTCGATGTAGAACAAGAGACCGCGCTATTACGTATCCCATACGGCACAATTAAAACAATTGATGCTAATTCACCAGTACCTACCGATTGGATTATTATTTCTGTTTCTGGTAGTCAAAAGACCATCAAGTATGTTGGTGGAGCCTCTTATGGTGCCGTCGAAATTGTATCAAACTGGGGGGTCATACCTTACAACTGGATTATCACAAAGATCACAGGAATAGGAGCTTCAACCAAACGTTATATTAAATATGTTGGCGGTGCCTCCTATGGTGCTCGTGAAACTGTATCAAACTGGGGCGTTATACCTGACAATTGGATCATTACAAGTATTTCCGGCACTGGTGACGCAACCAAACGTTATATTAAGTATGTTGGCGGTGCTTCTTATGGTGCTCGTGAAGTTGTATCAAACTGGGGGGTCATACCGCACAATTGGATTATAACAGACGTTACCGGGATTGGTGGTGCAACCAAACGATACATCAAGTATCTTGGTGGGGCTTCCTACGGCATGACTGAAACTGCCTCAACATACGGAGAAATTCCTTTTAACTGGGCAATTCTGAGTGTAACCTCAAGTAAACGTTATCTTAAATATCTTGGAAATCCGCCTCATTATGGGATAATTCAGCAGATATCTGGATATGGCAATATACCAACAGATTGGGCTATCAAATCCCTTGAGGGCAGCCCTTCTTCAATACAGGATAGAAAGTTAATATATTTAGGCAAAGCATCGGTTGGTCAGACTACAACTATTTATATTAATGGCCCCTTACCTGCGGGCTGGCTTATTATCGCAACAAGTTCTTGGACCCGAACTATTGAATATGTTGGTATTTGACGCCGTTAAATTCCGTAAAAAGAATTTAATAGCTTCCAATATTTAAATCCGTAGAGTTCTGTCTTTAATTTTTATTATATTAATGTGTTATGTTGAAAAGGTCGGTAGGTAAAGTGTCTGCCGACCTTTTTTCATTATCAGTTTCAACTCTCATGTAACAGGAAATTAAAGGTCAGAAATAAAAAATAAGTTGACTGATAATACAATTTTTTTAGAGACTACCTATCAAGACTTGGGTCTTGATGTTCAAAATTTCTATTTTCTAAGCGTCCTCATTTTATCAAAAAACAGTGGGGTTCAAAGGATATCAAATTATGAAACGTATCTTACTTCTATTGGCAATTTTCGTTTTTATCTCACCTGGAATTTTGTTTGCTGAATTTGGTCAACGTATGTCTGTGGATGGGTATAGCGTTCATATATCTGCAACGAAATTAAGCAAAAAACTTGTTGTTTCCGGGACCGTAAAAGGTGGAGATATTTGTAAGCTTTTGAAGCTATCAATACGACTTGTGGATGACGATGGACATACTGAGTATATAACCGCTGTTATTGAAGATTATAAACGTTCTGGCCGGTTTTCAATCAAAGAACCAACTTATGGTGGAAATAGATGGAAAATCACAGATGTCCGTATTTCAAAATATTGATGGATGGTGCGGATGTGGTGCGGGCTGGCTTGAATGTTCAATGATTTCAGATGGGGGAGGGGGTTCAAATCCTCTCATCCCGACCACTTTTGGAGACTTTCTAACTCAAATACCAAAGCCTGTTTACGCAACAATTCGATTTATTATTGACATGATCCTGTCATATCACTATTTTCAAAATAACGATTTTCAAGAGATAGAATCATGGATACTTTTTTTGCACCAGCACAAAGAACAGCGCTGTTAAAATTTAAAAATCAGGTTCAGGATGTCAGCCAAAGTCGGGTAATGAGTACGTTGCTTGAGACGTCTGCAGGGATACTTGTGGTTCTGAATGAAGACCGACAGATTGTTGCCCTGAACCATGCTTTTTTGGAGGAGTTAGGACTCACCGATATTGAAGAGGTTCTGGGGTTGAGGATCGGGGAGAGCTTGAGTTGTTCACATGCCTTTGACAAGCCAAACGGGTGTGGTACAACAGAGCATTGTATATCGTGCGGGGCTGCTATTGCCATGATGTCTGTCATTCGTGACGGGAAGGAAGATGAACAAATCTGCGCCCTTGTTTCCGACAAAAATGGTATTGTTTCGGATATCTGCCTTCAGATTAAAGCCAAGCCGATTCAGGATAAGGATAACAAGTGGGTTCTTTTTTACGCTCAGGATGTAACCCGTCAACAGTTCTGGCTGAATATGGACAGAGTTTTTTTCCATGATATCAACAATACCCTCACTGCTCTTTACGGAAATATCCAGATGCTGGAACTTGAAGTTCCGGACAATGAAGAGGTTTCGGCCATCCGGAAGACCATAGAGCGCCTGGTCAATGAAGTTGCCGTTCAAAAAGATTTTTCACATCATAAAGATGCAACCTACACACCGATGCAAACTTCTGCCACTCTGGGGCAGGTCAAAGCGGATCTTGAGAGTGTTGTAAATGGCCATAAATCTTCTTTTGAGAAAAAGATTGTTGCCACCTGGCCGGATTTGGAGATTCAGTTGGAGACAGACCATCTTCTCTTGTCCAGAATACTTGAGAATATGGTAATTAATGCTATGGAAGCCACACCGGAAGGCGGAACTATACGTATCACTGTGGAAGCAACAAAGGATAGCAAAATCATTTTTAAAGTATGGAACAGCTCACACATCCCGGCGTATATCCAGAAGCGGATATTTCAGCGGTATTTCAGCTCTAAGGATGGTCAGGGGCGGGGGCTTGGCACATATTCTATGAAACTTTTCGGGGAATCCCACTTAAAAGGAAGTATCAGTTTCACATCCTCAAAAGCAGATGGCACCCTGTTTACCTTTATGATTCCCAGAACGCCAAACTCTTAAAGCGAATCGCCATACGTTGGAAATGCGTTTCCGATTCATCTGACTGATAACTTTATCTTGAATGCTCGCAATATATAAAATATCAGGGCTCAAAAAAGCAGATCTTGGCTTTGTGTTTTAATATACCCTGTTCATACAGGGCATTGAAAAATGTTTCCATTGCCTTGATTTTTAGTGGATCCAAATCACACACAAGAAGATCATAATAGGTCTGTATCAGTTCCTGTGAAACTTCTAATTTCTCATGACCTGACCGGATGACACTGTCCAGATGGGCGTAACCTTCCGCCATAGATGCCAGTAACAGATCGTGGGCTGCTTTTACCATGTCCGGGTGCTGCTCGGCAAACGCCTTTCTAACAACCCATACGGCGAAAACAAAGGGGAGGCCGGTCATTTCATACCAAATCCCGCCCAAATCAAACCTGTATCGGAATCGCTGATCCCAGGGCTGGGTCAGGGCTGCATCGCCTATCACCATAACCGCGTCGACACTGTCAGGAATCCCGGCAATATCCCCGACATGGCCGACCTTGAACTCGGGTACAATTTTTCTTTGGGCAAAGATCATTTTCAGGAAGGAGGCTGCGGAAGCGGATTCATTGGAGAACATTACCTGTTTTCCGGTCAGCTCGTCCAATGGATATTTGCTGGCACAGATGACGCTGAGGACATCTCCGTGACAGGAAATGGAAAGGTCGGGTAAAATCAGCAAATCTTCATGGTTCATGGCATAAAACGCGGCGGAAATGGGACTGATATCAATCCGGCCGGTTTTAATCTGATGATTCAGGGCGGCCGGAACATCCGGTATCAGAGTCAGCCATTCGGGCTGAAGGCCGTTATCCAGCCCGTAATATACCGGGGAAGCATTAATATAGGTAATCTTCCCCATGCGTACGTGTTTAGGTTGCATTATGTGTAAGGCTTTCCAAAACTTGGGTTGTGTCAGAAAAATAACGGTCCGTATACAGAAAGGTGGCACGCCTGCCCGGATCAAGACTGCCGAACTCGTCGTCAAGTCCCAATGCGCTGGCACCGTTGGTTGTCGCCATTGCCAGAACAGTGCCGGGGTCAATATCCGGATAATGGGAACGGACAAATGCCATTTCATCAAAAATGCTTAAGGAGTCGCAGGAGGCAAGGCTGTCCGTGCCCAGGGCCGGGGAAATTTTCCTGGCCAGCATGCGGGGAATGTCAGGCAGTTGCCTGTGAAGGTTGTAATTGCTTCTGGGGCAGATGCAGACACGGGTATTGGTTTCTGAAATGAGTTTAAAATCCATGTCATTTGCCCGAAGCAGATGGACTGCCAGGGTTTTCGCATCCAGAAGTCCGAGTTTGCAAAGGTATTGTACCGGGGTGGTGTTACCCACCGGCCAGGAACTGATGGCGATGCCCCGGGAAATCAAAAAGTCGGCCCATTGCCCTTTTCCTGTATCCATGAATTCGGATTCCGCACGGGATTCTGCCACATGGATGGAAAACATATGGCTGTGGGACAAGGTTTGGGTTTTTAAGGCTTTCAGAACGTCAGGTGCCGTGGTGTGTGGGGCGTGGCCGGCCAGGGAACAGGACAGGTTGCCGCTTTTCTCCAGATCGTAATCCGGAAGGACGCCACCCAGGATCTCCTGGAACCATACACCGGCAAGATCAAGGGATGTGAACTGCTCACGGGTGATGCCAAGTGTGGAAATTTCTCCGATCACACCGACCCCCTGAGGTATCAATTGGGCAGCCGCTTTTTTTGCCGCTGCCCGGAGTGTGTCCGGACTCATTGCCTCCCGCTTAACCAAAAGCTCCCTGACCCAAGCCGTAAACCCATGTTCAAAAGACAGGGCATTTTTCAGGGCAGACAACTCCAGATGGAGGTGGGCATTGATGAGGCAAGGCATGATTACACCCGGGCCAAGGTCAATTGCTTTGCCGCGCGGTGGGGAGGCTGATACGGTTTTGATGCGACCCTTTTCAACTTCAATATAGCCGTCTTTCACTATCCTGGAAGGGCTTTGAACGATCCACCCGGCCCTGTAGCATACCCGCTCCGGTTTCCGGATTTTTAGAAACTGTATTGTTGGGCTTTCCGGAGTCATATCAGGGTGTAATAACAATCGCGTTGGCGGGGGGCAAAACCGGCAGTGTCAATGAGGCGGCGCAGTTCTTTTTCGGTCATCATAAAATCCACACCAGCGGATGCGACCACATTCTCTTCGATCATGGTGGAGCCCATATCATTTGCACCAAAGAACAGGGCCACCTGGGCGATTTTATCTCCCTGTGTCACCCAGGACGCCTGAATATTATCTATATTGTCCAGAAATACCCGGCTTAAAGCCAGCACCTTGAGATATTCGGCACTGGTTTTTTTCCGCACGCTGATTTTTGTGTTTCCCGGCTGGAAGGTCCATGGAATGAATGCGGTGAAACCCCCGGTTTCATCCTGAAGTTCTCTGATCCTGGCCATATGCTCGACAATATGGACATCTTGTTCCAGATGGCCGAACATCATAGTGGCAGAGGACCTCATCCCCTGGAGATGTGCCTGGCGCATCACATCAAGCCAGGTTTCCGTATTGCATTTCTGGGGAGAGGCCTGGTGCCGGATGTCATCGCAAAGGATCTCGGCGCCGCCTCCCGGTATGGACGACAGTCCGGCTTCCTTGAGTACGGCAATGGTCTCTTGAATGGAGCGGTTTGATTTCTCGGCGATAAAGTGAATTTCCGGAGGGGAAAACCCATGGATATGTATATCGTAATTGGCTTTGATGAACCGGAGCATATCCACATAGAAATCTATTGCCAGATCCGGATGCATACCACCTTGGAGAAGAATCTGGGTACCTCCCAACTCAATTGTTTCCCGGATTTTATCGCCAAGTTCATCCTTGGTAAGGATGTATGCGTTCTGATCTCCGGGCTTGGCGAAAAAAGCGCAGAACCGGCACCCGGACACGCACACATTGGTATAGTTGATGTTCCGGTCTTTCACATACGTGACTGTTTTTTCGGCATGGTGCTGGAAGCGGTGCTGATTGGCCATTGTACCGAGCGTCAGCAGGTCCGTATGCCGGAACAGTTCAAGTGCCTCGTTTTTGTCGATTCTCTGGCGGGCATCTATTTTTTTAATGGTGTTGTCAATTGGCATGTTTTTTATTCTCTGCAATCATGGCCCGTTACCGGGTTGTAAAACGAATCCCGCTGAACCGGTTCAAAACCGGCAGACCGGATCATATTTTCCATTTCCTCCCGGGTCAGGCCTTTGGCGGACCGGGCACCTGCCGTGTGGGTAATCCGCTCTTCTATAATGGTTCCGTCCAGATCGTCTGCGCCGAAGTTCAAGGCCACCTGGGCAAGGGATTCTCCGATCATTACCCAATAGGCCTTGATATGGTCAAAATTGTCCAGCATAAGCCGGGCGGCCGCTACGTTTTTCAGGTCATCCGCTGCTGTGGTCGGTGGAAGATCGTCGAGTTCCGTATTCTGTGAATGGAAGGCCAGGGGAATAAACGCTGAAAAGCCCCGGGTTTCATCCTGGATTTCCCGCAGGGAAATCAGGTGGTCCACCCGTTCCTCAATGGTTTCAATATGACCGTACAAAAGGGTGGCATTGGTCTTGATGCCGGCGTTATGTACGGTTTTTACAATCTTAAGCCACCGGTCATGGCCGATTTTTTTAGGAAACAAGGCATCATGTATCCTGGCGTTTAAAACTTCGGCACCTCCGCCGGGCATCATATCCAAACCGGCTTCTTTCAGCCGGGCGACCGTCTCTTCAAGACTGAGGCCGGAAAGCGTCGACAAATAATCGATCTCCACACATGTAAAGGCCTTGACAGCTGCTGAGGGTCTGACGCGTTTTACGGTTTTCAGCAGGTCGATAAAATAATCAAAGTCAAGGTTTTCATTAAGGCCGCCCACAATATGAAGTTCGGATACCGGTTCGTCAATCCGGTCGGTCAATCTTTTTTCAATCTCTTCCATGGACCATGCATACGCCCCGGTATCGCCGTCATCTTTGGCATATGCGCAGAACTTACACTTGTTTTTGCAGATGTTTGTGTAATTCAGATGCTGGTTATATACATAATAGGCTTTTTTGCCGTGGCGGGCCTGTCTGGCATAATCCGCAATCCGTCCGAGGCCCATCAGATCCTGGGTGGTATAAATGCAAATCCCGTCTTCCTTTGAAAGACGGGAGCCTTGCCTGACCTTTGCATCAATCTGCAAAAGCCGTTCATCCATAAACGGGAAATCCATTACCGCCTTTTTTTCCTCCTGACAATTTTCTTTTTCCGTTTCGGGGCTGCCGCCTCTGCCGATGCAGCCATATGCTGCTTCGGGTCCATAAGGTTGGGCTGGCTGTATGAACAGGCGGCCCTGGGACATGTCAATCCTTTTTCTCCGGCCGGGGTGTCTGTTTCGGTTAAGAACGGATTTTTACACAAGGGGCACTCAAAATGATAGGGCTTTTCCCAGGAGACAAACCTGCAGTCTTCCTGGTTGCAGGTGAAAAATGCTTTGCCTTTTTCCGTTGTTTTTTCCTCAACTCTGCCTGTGGCGCAGATGGGGCAGGGCATGGCAAGGTCTTGCTCAAATGAGGCAATCCGGGATTCAATATCATTGTCTTTTTTGGCCTGTCTTTCTGCTTCCCTTTCCTGCTCCGCCTTTTTTCTTGCCTCCTCCTCAAGCCTTGCCTCTTCTTCTTTCTTTTGAAGAAGGGCTTCCATCTCCTTGAGCTTTGCTTCTTTTTCAGCCATTTCCGCTTCCCGCGCTTCCAGTTCGGCCGCTTTTTCAATGGCTGCCTTTGCCTCTTCGCGGGCAATGTTAAGGGCTTCTTCTTTTTCCTCAAAGGATTTGACCTGCCGGGCAAGATCCCGGGCGGTCTCTTCCACTTCTTTTATTTTTTCATCTTTTTCCGCCAGTTGCTTTTGAACTTCCGCTGCTTTCCGGGCCGCCTCTTCTTCCTGCTGGATTCTTTGTTTTTCGGCTTCAATTTCCTCTTTGGTCGGCCCCTTGTCAAATACATCCTGAACTTTTACGCGTTCCTGGTATTCGCCGGTTCTTTTTTTCCTGGTTTTGATAAGTTTGGAAAGCCGGTTCAGTTTCTTTTTTTTCAGTTGTTCGGAAATCGCATGGGACTGGACCGAATTGGTTTTCTGGGCGCCGGACGCCATTTCACTGGCCCGTTTTGCGGCATGGTCCTTGGTTACGGCGACCCCACGGCTTTTAAGGGAGGATTCAAAGCTCTGCTTGGCCAGGTCCAGGCTTTTGCGCCCCGAATTCACTTCATCGTGCATTTGAAGTATGAAAGCGATCAGGTTTAACCCCTGCATGCCCGGAAACATGGAGTCCAGAAAACCCGCCATCATGAATGACGGCATTTCCGCCTTGAGCTCCCCGTTTTCGTGGTTGCTGATGTAACCGGAACTGATCGAGGCGGTAATGGCATTATCCAGATATCCGTCATCCTCCAGGCCGATATCCACCAGTTCCGAGGCAAAACTTTCCTTGTCGTACCGCTCCGGCGGAAAGTCCGTGTACTGTTTAATCTCCCGTTCACGCTCTACAATAATGGTGATACAGGATATGGTGGCCAGATTGAACGTCATCATGGCGGCACTTGAGTCAACATCAATAAAGCCTGTAATCTCTCTGGCCAGAATCTCATCCAACTGATTCCTGATGTATTCCTGGCTGGCGTCACTGCCGGGTACGGGTTCCATATCCCTTATTCTCCTTCTTTATTGATTTCAGAGATCATATCTGCAATCTCCGATGCCATTTCTCCGGCCTTGCCGGACGCCTGGGGCGCCGTGGGAAGGTCGGGGGAGTCCTCGCCAGTTACTTCGTCAGGTTCTTCCAGGTCTTCCGTTTCGTCTTCAGGGTCATCTCTGCGGGTTGATATTTCTACACATTCTCCGTCTCTGTTGAAAATGACGGACAATGGCACTTTGATTTCAAACTCGAATTTATATGCGATCTGATTATTGTGTACAATGAGGTTGCCATCCTTGTAATCCACATCTTCCTGAACAACAAATCCGTGTTTTTCCAGGAGCATTTTTTCTATGGCATCCCAGTCAAGTTCGGCATTTATCGTATCTATGAATTCTTTTTCGCTTTCCTTGATCGACTCCGGATTCGTAAGCTTCAATGGTCACCTCGTTCTAATTAAAGGCAAGGATGATTTCCCGGGCAACCTTGAGATAACCGTCCGCGGCCGGGGACTTTATATCGTGCAGCGCCAGGGGCATCCGTTTGTGTATGGCCGTGTCCACAGCCTCATCCCTGGGAATTAACGTATCGTAGATCAGGTTATGGGTGTCTGACAAATCCTGTTCGGGCAGGCACGCCCGGATATCTTCCATGCTCCCGCAGCGGTTGAAAAGAAGGCCGGCGATTTTAAGCGTGGTGTCATGGGTCTGCCTGATGTATTGGGTGGATTTCAGCAGCGCGTGAAAATCGTCAATCCAGTTGTCCTTCGGGGGAACCGTCACCACCAGCCAATCCGCAGCGGTCAGGGCTGCGATGCTCAGATACCCGTATGAAGAGGGCGCATCCAGAATGATGAAATCATAATCCGGACGAATATCTTCCATGAGCAACCGGAGTATTTTTTCGTTGGCAACCAGCCTGGACAGTTTTAATGCCACATGGAACAGGTCAAAACCGGCCGGAAGGATGTCAAGATAGTTAAACTCCGTCTTTGAAATGGCTTCAATGGTCGTCGCCTTACCCGTTAATACGGAAGACAGGTCAAACGGGTATCCCATGGTGTTGACGCCGGACCACTCAGAGACACATCCCTGGGGATCACAATCAACCAGCAGCACCTTTTTTTCATAGAGTCCGAGGGAAACAGATAGATTCAAAGCGGTTACACTTTTTCCAGAACCACCCCTCTGTCCTGAAATTGTCAATACTTTACTCATATTTGTATATTTGTAGCATAATTCAAAAAAATATCAACGCAATAGTTTAAAAGCAGGGGGTTTCACCGTTTTTGTCTTTTTGTGATCATTTCCGGGCAAAGGCGTCAGGATTTAGAGAGTCGGCCCAGTTGAAATAATACTTATTATATATGATAATACAGGGTCGTCAACCATTGATTATTTAGGAGCGTTTCCCTTTTGGCCAATGTATCCATCACCATAGACGGAATCACCCAGGCCGTTGAAAATCTGAAGTACCGTCAGGGTTCCGTGAAACATAAAGCCGTGAAAGCCATTCAGGCCTTTTACGTTTCCGCGGATTCGATCCGGGAAATCCATGAGATTGATACGGATACACTGATACGGCAGATCTGGGACGTGGGGGATGATTCTTCGAAGATCAGGTCAAAAAGAAGAAATTTTTTCAGCCTTAAATCCTCTATCAACACGGATTTAAAAAAGCTGGCCAAAAAAGATCTTAATCCTGAAAATATTGTTATTGCCGATACCAACATTTTTGACATGACGGAGGAGGCAAAAAACAATCTCCTGCACTCTTTCACCGACGCGGTTAAAACCGGAGATGTGGACCTTGCGAAAGCCACGGATATCCTGAAAGCGGTTACGGATTTTTTGTCGGAGATCGAGATCTCCGCGACCCAGGACGAATCCGTTGATGTTATCGATGAGATCAAAAAAGTTTTAAGCAGGCTTGGCAGCGGCATTCTTGACGGAGAAGGGGATGGAGAAGACCTTGAAGAAGTGGAGAATGATGAGGATGAGGACGTTGAAGAGATCGAACTTGGCGACGACGATTTGCTGGAAGAGGTCGATCTGGACGATGATGAAGATCTTGAAGAGATTGAGCTGGATGAGGACGAGGACCTTGAAGACATAGAGCTTGACGAGGATGATGAACTTGAAGAAATCGATCTGGACGATGGCGAAGATATTGAAGAGATCGAACTGGATGAAGATGAGGAGTTGGAAGAGGTCGACGCGCTTGACGAGGATCTCCTCGAAGATGATGAACTTGAAGAAATTGAGTTGGATGAGGACGAGGACCTTGAAGAGATAGAGCTTGACGAGGATGATGAACTGGAAGAAGTCGATCTGGACGATGACGAAGATATTGAAGAGATCGAACTGGATGAAGATGAGGAGTTGGAAGAAGGGGATGGTGCTGACGGGGACATCCTTGAAGATGACGATATCGAAGAAATAGAGGTAGATGAGGATGAAGATATCGAAGAAATCCAGTTGGATGACGACGAGGAACTCGAAGAGGTCGATGAGCTGGATGAGGAAGAGCTCAAAGCGCTTGAAGAGTTCAGGCAGGCAAGGGAGCTTGCCGAGCATTTTGACGATACCCTTGGTGAGAGAGAAAAAAAATTCAACGCATATGTAAAAATACCCGAAGGCGTTTATACCATCGGCACCCAAAAAGCGCTCAAGGCCAGTCTTGAATTGCAACAGTTTGAAATGCCAATGGTTTACATGGGAAAATACCCGGTAACCAATGCCTTGTTTGAGATTTTTATAGAGCAGACCGGTTATGTGACCACGGCTGAGCGAAAAGGGTTTGGCGTGGTGTACCATGCCCGGTATGAAAAAAAAGGCAACACCGCCTCATGGAAAAAGCAGGCCGGATCCAAGGATGTTAAAGGGGCCTGCTGGCATCAACCCACAGGGCCCGGATCAACCCTGCACGAAAAGCGAAATCATCCCGTAGTTCAGGTCAGCATGGAAGATGCTGTGGCGTATGCGTCATGGATCGGGCGGCGCCTGCCCACGGAAGCCGAGTGGGAAGCTGCAGCCAGGACCGATATGGGAAATGAGTTCCCCTGGGGAGGCCGGTTTGATCCCCTTGCCCTTAACATTGAAAAAACGGGGATTTCAGATACCATGGCTGTGGATACTTATGATGGGTATGCCAATGAGTTTGGCATGGCGGATATGCTGGGAAATGTCATGGAGTGGACATCGGATATGGAATTCCCCCCGTTTAACACCCGTGATAAAAAACGGTATCACGTGGCCAAGGGAGGGGCATGGAATGCCACAAACAATATTTCCATCAGTTCCCGCGGGCTTTTCAGAAAAGGATTTTCCGCCAACACCATCGGCTTCAGATGTATTTCCGAGCGATTTCAATAACTGCCATGGATGAAGCAATTGACGAATATCTGGACTACCTGGTCGTTGAAAAAGGACTCTCCTCCAACAGTATCAGCGCATATGCGGCTGATCTGAAAGACTATAGTTCATTTCTGGAGAAGAAAAAAATTACAGATCCGGACGGGGTGGATACCACGGTTGTTCTGGCCTGGCTCATCCATCTGACCCGGAAAAAGCTTTCCCCCAAATCCCGTGCCCGCCACCTGATCACCGTAAGGGGATTCTATAAATACCTGTCAGGAGAAAAGCGGCTTAAAACCAATCCGCTCAATGATATCGAGATACCGAAAACCGGCCTGAGCCTTCCGAAAATCATGTCGGTGGCCGATGTGGAAGCCCTGATTGCTGCGGGTAATCCGGAAACATCCAAGGGGCTGAGAAATATTGCCATGATTGAAGTCATGTACGGTGCAGGGCTGAGGGTGTCCGAACTGATCGGATTAACACTCGGGGATCTCAACCTTGATGCGGGGCTTGTCAGGGTGTTGGGGAAAGGCGCAAAGGAACGTATCGTACCCATTGGTTCCCAGGCCCGGAACATGACCCGGCAGTGGGTAGAGACGGCCAGGCCCATGGCGTTAAAGCAGGTGGCAAGCGATTACATTTTTGTGGCCAGGGCGGGAAACCCCATGACCCGGCAGGGATTCTGGAAAATCATTAAAACATATGCACGACTGGCCGGCCTTCCCAAAACAATCACACCCCATACGCTTCGCCACTCTTTTGCCACCCATTTGCTGGAAGGCGGGGCAGACCTGAGATCTGTCCAGGCCATGCTCGGCCATTCCGATATTTCAACCACCCAGGTGTATACCCACATTTCCAAAGCATACCTGATAAAAATGCACCAGGCGTTTCACCCCAGGCGTTAACCCATGCTCTGTTTCCGAAGGATTCGCCCAGCCGGCAGGAGATGGGGTTCACCCGCTTTTCGGGGAACAATCTTTTCACCCGGTTCATTCCCCGGGATTGATCGCCACCCGGGTTTTATGATAAAAGACCTGTTGATTTAATAATAAAGGCAGAAATTTAAATCTGCCTTAGCGTATGGAACCATCTTCTTCAATCTAAAGAAAGCAGCTATGACATCTCAATCTGATTTGCAAAGGGCCATTACACAGGTGACGATCCCGGCACTTGTCACAAAAACCAACCAAGGCTTTGATATCAGTGGGAACGGCGGGGCATCATTGCCCCTGGCACCTGATCAGGCATATCTGCCTGCCCTGTCTCCCCGGGACCTGGGAGATGCCGGATTTAAAAAACGCCACGGACTGACCTATGCGTATGTGGCAGGTGCCATGGCCAACGGGATTTCTTCGGTATCACTGGTCAAGGCCATGGCCGAGAACGGAATGGTCGGTTTTTTCGGTGCGGGTGGATTATCTATCGATGAAATAGAAGACGCGATCCTGGAGTTGAAGTCGGATCTTGCCGGAAAACCGTTTGGATTCAACCTGATCCACAGCCTGGGAGATCCCGAACATGAAATGGCAACCGTTAATCTGTACCTTAAGCATGGTGTCAGGCTGATATCGGCAGCCGCATTTTTACAGATGACCCTTGCCCTTGTCTATTACCGGGTAAAAGGTATTTACAGGGGGGCAGACAACCGGGTTGTCACACCGAACCATGTCATTGCCAAAGTCTCCAGGATTGAAATTGCCCGCCAGTTTTTTGCACCGCCGCCGGTTAAGCTGATCAACCAGTTGCTTGACGCCGGAATGATCACGGATGAGGAGGCTGAACTGTCCCAGGAGATTCCAATGGCCCAGGACCTTACGGCAGAGTCGGATTCCGGCGGACATACGGACAACCGGCCGGCCCTGGCCCTTTTGCCCACCATGATTGCGCTTAAAAATACATACATGGAAACGTACAACTATCCGTCTCCGCTTTGCGTGGGGTTGGCCGGCGGAATTGCCACGCCGGAATCTGCTGCTGCGGCTTTTGGCATGGGTGCCGCCTATATTTTAACCGGAACCGTCAACCAGTCCTGCGTGGAAGCCGGGATTTGCGAACCGGTCAGGCAGCTTCTGTGCAAGGCGGAGCAGGCAGATGTGGCAATGGCCCCGTCTGCAGACATGTTTGAGATCGGTGCCAGGGTCCAGGTGCTCAAACGGGGCACCCTTTTTGCCGTCAGGGCAGAAAAGCTCTATCAATTTTACAAAAATCACGGCAGCTTTGACGAAATCAGCAGTGCCGGCCGCAAAGAGATCCAGGAAAAATTTCTTCTCACCTCTTTTGAAGAGGCCTGGCAGTCCACCCGTTCTTTTTTTCTGGCCCGGGGTAATGAAAAAGAGGTGCAGCGGGCGGAACAGGATCCAAAGCATAAAATGGCCCTGGTATTCAGGTCTTACCTGGGCCAGTCTTCCCGGTGGGCCATCCAGGGGGAGCCGCAGCGGCGTATGGATTACCAGGTCTGGTGCGGCCCTGCCATCGGGGCGTTCAACCAATGGGTGCAGGGCACTTTTCTTGAGTCACACGAACAACGGTTTGCTGCGGAAATCGGGCTGAACCTGCTTTTTGGCGCCTGTGTCTGCACCCGGGCCTCATTTCTAAGGGCCCAGGGGCTCTCTCTGCCGTCCGGCGCCGGTGCTTTCGCTCCCATGAAAAAACAAGAGATCCTTTCTCTGAGCCGGGACAACACCGTTTAAACGCGGTTTGAAACAGGGCCAAATCAATGTAAAAGAATTGTCAGTTCCTTTGTCTATGGATGATTTCACAGGGGCGACCCGTTATATATCAGAGTGATATTAACAACTACAGCCTTTTTCATCCATGATACAAGACGTGACATATAAAATCGGTGAACCCATTGCCGTGATAGGCATGGGCTGCATTTTCCCGGAAGCCCGCAATCTGAAAGCGTATTGGCACCTGCTGTTCAATGGCGTGGACGCCATCAAGCCCATCCCCGAAGACTCCCATTGGCAGTTACAGGAGTATTACGACGCAGACCCGGCACGACCGGACCACACCTATTGCACACAGGGCGGATTTATACCGCCTGTTGCATTTGACCCGTTAAGCTACGGCATTCCCCCCAACAATATCGAGGCCACAGACACCTCCCAGCTCCTGGGGCTGGAAGTTGCGTCAATGGCGCTTGCAGATGCCGGTTACCCGGCCGGGCACCGGGTGCTCCAGGAAAAAAAGGTCAATGTGATCCTCGGTGTCACAGGCACCCAGGAACTGGTGATTCCCCTGGGGGCAAGGCTTGGCCATCCCCTCTGGAAAAAAGCCATGGAAGAGGCGGGCCTGGGCACGGACAAGACAAAAGAGGTGCTGCACCGCCTGGATGATGCTTATGTCAAATGGCAGGAAAACTCCTTTCCCGGACTTCTGGGCAACGTGGTTGCAGGCAGGATTGCCAACCGCCTGAACCTTTCCGGCACCAATGCGGTTTCGGATGCGGCCTGCGCAAGCTCCCTCTCTGCCGTTCACACGGCAATTCTGGAACTGGAGGCCGGGCGTTGCGATATGGCCATCACGGGCGGGGTGGACACCCTGAACGACATTTTCATGCACATGTGTTTTTCAAAAACCGGTGTGCTTTCCCACACAAGTGATGCCAAGCCGTTTTCCAAAGAGGCGGACGGCACCGTCCTGGGTGAAGGCATCGGTATGCTGGTCTTAAAGCGGTTGTCAGATGCGGAACAGGATAAGGACCGGATTTATGCAGTGATCAAAGGCATGGGGACTTCCAGTGACGGAAAGACCTCTGCCATTTATGCGCCCGAGGCAAAGGGCCAGTTAAAGGCACTGAAAGAGGCGTATGGCCGGAGCGGTGTGGATCCGTCAACTGTGGATCTTGTCGAAGCCCACGGCACCGGCACCCGGGTCGGTGACAAAGTTGAATTTACCGCCTTGAAAGCATGCTATGACACACCCGGCAGAGTTGGCACCACAGCCATCGGTTCTGTAAAATCCATGATCGGCCATACCAAGGCTGCTGCAGGTGCCGCCGGTATGATCAAAGCGGTGCTGGCCCTTCACAACAAGGTCATTCCGCCGACCCTCAAAGCGGCAACCCCTGATCCGGAACTCAAGATCCAGGATTCGGCATTTTACCTGAATGCCCGGTCAAAACCCTGGGCACCGAGGCATGGCAAGGATGTGCCAAGACGTTCCGGGGTATCTGCCTTTGGATTTGGCGGTTCTAACTTTCATGCCGTGCTTGAAGAGTATGCATCTGAAAAATCCCATGTATCATGGGATGGTTCCGTTCAGATCCTTGCCCTGTCTGCCACTGACAGACAAGCCCTGGCGAGCAGGCTTGAGGGCGTAACAGAGCAGTTGAACTCCTTTGATGCAAAAGATCCGGGAGAGTTTTCACAGGCCGTTGCCTGGCAGGCGTTTGAATCCAGACGCCACTTTTCCTCCGGAGATGAATACAGGTTGCTGGTCTTAATTTCCAATGATCTTGCATCGGTACCGGACCGTCTCTTTGAACTCCTGGCACAAGCCATGGACGCGGTGTCCGGCAAAACCTCGTCAAAGGCACCCGTGTTTTTCGGGCAGGGCCGTCCCAAGGGAAAACTCGGCTTTGTTTACCCGGGACAAGGGAGCCAGTATACGGGAATGGCCAGGGATATCTTATCCACCTTTCCCGAAGCCATGGAGGCGCTTGATTCCGCCAATACCGCATTTGATGCCCAGGCGTCCGGGAGTGGACAGCTCTCTGACTATATATATCCTCTGCCGGAATATGCCCGGGATAAAAAAGCATCCGAAGAGATGCTGCGCCAGACCCAGGTGGCCCAGCCTGCCATCGGTGCCCTTTCCATTGCCATGACAAAGGTTCTCAAACGGTTCGGGCTGGAGCCGGATATGACATGCGGCCACAGTTTTGGTGAGTTGTCCGCATTGTACAGCGCAGGGTGGATAGACCAGGACAGCCTTTTCAGGCTCTCAGCCGCCCGGGGCTGCCACATGGCAGAAGCCGGGCAAAAGGGCGGTGAAACAGGATCCATGCTCGCTGTCCAGGCACCCGTTGAAAAAATTCAGGCGCTGATTGAAACCGAGGAACTGGACCTTGTCCTGGCCAATAAAAATAGTTATCGCCAAGGGGTGTTGTCCGGGACTGCCAAAGAGATCGACAGGGCTGTAAAGCTCTGCCGGAAGCAAAAGATGAGAGCGGTAAAGCTACCCGTGGCTGCAGCGTTTCACAGCCGCCTGGTCAAAGATGCGGCCCGGCCCTTTTGCGATAGTGTGGCTGAAGAGACAATTGCTCCGACCAGGATCGATGTCCTGTCCAACACCACCGGCAAGGTCTATCCCGGAAGTGAAGAAGAGATCAAAGCACTTTTGGGTAACCAGCTGATGCATCCCGTGAATTTTATCGACAATATTGAAACCATGTATGACAATGGGGTCTCCACATTTGTCGAAGTGGGGCCGAAAACAGTTCTTACAGGGCTGATCCGGTCAATACTGGACGACCGGGAAATCCTGGCCTGCGCCGTTGACGGCTCGGGCGGCAAAAAATCAGGGCTTTACGACCTCGGGGAGAGCCTGTGCACTATCGCCGCCCAGGGGTTCCCGGTTGATTTGACACCATGGGAAGATCCTGCACAAAAGCCCGTACCCAAAAAAATGAAAGTTATGCTCACGGGGGCCAATCCCAAACCCGCATCCGCAAAGGTTCCCGCGGCCCGGACCAAACCGGCCCAGGCCGTAAAAACAGAGGCGATTTCCCCGGAACCGGAACCTTCGCAACACAATGTAAAAACAGATTCCCAGAATCAATCCGATTTATCTGGCAGACAAAAATTTGATGAAAAAGGGGGTAACATGACACCTTCTCCTGAATATTCCCGGGTCACACCCATTGAAATAAACACCCCTGCCGCTTCTCCCCAGGGAAATGTCCACCTGATTCAAAAGGGACTGGAAGCAATGCAGCAACTTCAGGAGCAGACCGCCCGGGCCCATGAGAAATTTCTGGAAACCCAGGCACAGGCCAGCCAGACCCTTGCCGATATCATGGCACAGACCCGGGGCGTGGCTTTGCCGTCCCAGGTGCAGACCCAGCCTGCTGTGCCGGCCACAGTCACACCTCAAAATACCCCACCTGCACGGAAAGAACCGGAGCAGACGCCCCGGAAAACGGCCGCAACCCCGTCCCGTCCTGCCGAACCTGTACCTGCCGAGCCCATGTTTTTAAATGCAGTACCACAGGCTGCGCCGGAAGCATCGCCTGTGCCAGACCGGCCGTCGCCCGAAACGTCAGGCGCTTCGGTTCAGGCGGTTTTATTTAAGGTTGTCAGCCGGCTGACAGGTTTCCCGGTGGAAATGCTGGAACCTGAAATGGATATTGAGTCTGATCTGGGAATTGATTCCATTAAAAAAGTGGAAATTATTTCTGAGATTGAAAAAGAAATACCGTCCAGTCAGGGCATGTCTACGGACCATCTCACCTCTGCCCGCACCCTTGGGGATATCTGCGGCATCATGACGTCCGGCAGTGATCCGATCCCTTTGTCAACAGATTCCGGTACGCCGGCCAGTGAGGGCAAAAAAGCGGCTTCAGGGTCTGGTGAGGCTTCTGAGTCCGTTGCACCTGCCTCCGGCACACCTGATAATTCTGACATGTTTGGCATTCTGGCCGGTATTATCAGTGAGCTTACCGGATTTCCCGCAGAAATGCTGGAACCTGAAATGGATCTTGAGTCGGATCTTGGCATTGATTCCATTAAACGGGTCGAGATCCTCTCAAAGCTCGAGCAGGAACGACCTGATGCCAAGATGCTCTCTCCCGACGATCTGGCCACTTTAAAAACCATACAGGACATTGCCAATGTCCTTTCCCCGGCTCCACAACAAACGGTTTCAGAAGAAACCGGCAAAAAAAAAACTTCGCATGACCGGGTAAGTACCAGCGCCGGCACTCCTGATGAACCGGAAGCGCCGGCCCGCCTCTTGAGGCAGGAGGTGGTGCTGAAAAAATACCCGACCAACCAGATCCGGTTTTATAACGGGTCCAGGATCAGTATTTCCCCTGATAAAACCATCTACCTGACCCGGGATTCGGCAGGAATTGCCCAGGCCCTCAAAGCCGAGTTCCGTCGCCAGGGTTGCCAGGCCAGTCTCATTGATATCAGCAGCGGGATAATTCCGGAGTTGCCTCATGCCGCAGGCGTTGTCATTATTTCCGATGCTGCTGCCGCACCTGATGACAACGCAGCAAAATCCTTTTTATTCTCTGCCTTTGCCCTTGCCGCCAAAGCTGCTCCCCATCTGATGGATGCCGCCCGGGAGCAAGGGGCGTTTTTTACCACGGTGACCTTTTCCGGGGGCGGGTTTGGATTTGAACGCCTGAATTCCGAAACCAGTCCGGTATACGGCGGTCTGGCCGGTCTGGCCAAAACAGCGGATATCGAATGGAAAAATGTCCTGTGCCGTGCCCTGGATATGCCCGGAGACCCGGATCTGGTTAAAGCGCGTGTCGAGGATGCCGCCGCTCTGATGATGACACAGGGGGCTGTTGAAATGGGACTTGACGGTGACCAGTGCATCATTCCGGCGCTTGAGGCAAAGGATATGGACCGGGGAGAGATACGGCTGGGCAAATCAGATGTTGTCGTGATTACCGGCGGCGCCAAAGGGGTGACTGCGGAATGCGCCCTGCACCTGGCAAAGGCGTGTTCCCCCAAGATCGCTCTTCTGGGCCGGTCTCCGGAGCCCTTTCCGGAACCTGAGTGGATCGACGGGATCACAGATCCCGGCGAAATGAAAAAAGCCATACTCGCCCATGGGTTCAAAGGCCGCAAGGCCAGGCCTGCGGATGTTCAGGAGCGTTACAAGGAGATCGTTTCCAACCGGAGCGTCCGGGATAATATCGCCCGGATTCGTGACCATGCATCAGACCTTAAATATATATCCGTGGACATCAGGGACAAGGCGCAGATGACGCAGGTGTTTGCCGGGATCGGCAAAGACATGGGGCCTGTATCGGCACTGATCCACGGTGCCGGGGTTCTTGAAGATAAACTGATCACGGACAAAAAGCCGGAACAGTTCAACCGGGTATTTGATACAAAGGTCGACGGACTGGAGTCCCTTCTTGCCGCCGGGATTTCGGAGTCCTTAACGTATCTGGTGCTCTTCTCCTCCGTGGCGGCCAGACATGGAAACCAGGGGCAATGTGACTATGCCATGGCCAATGAGGTCCTTAACAAGGTGGCCCAGACCCATGCAAAGGCAAATCCGGATTGCAGGTGCCTGTCCGTCAACTGGGGGCCGTGGGCCGGGGGCATGGTGGATGACGGACTCAAAAAAGAATTTTCAAAACGCGGTATCGGCCTGATTCCCCTGGCGGCAGGTGCGGAACAACTCCTGGTGGAAATGGGCAATCCGGATAAGGATTGTGTCGAGGTTGTGATTGGTGCCTCCTTGAATCCACAGCCCCCCAAGAAAAAAAAACGCCTGACAACGGCTCTGACCAGGGAGCTGGGGCCCAAGGCCAGCCCCGTTATCAACCATCATAAAATCAATCATGAACCAGTGGTTCCGTTTGCCATGATGGCGGATCTGATTGCCCATGCCGCGGAAAAAAATACCCCCGGACTGAAGTTTGCCGGGCTTGATGAAATGCGTCTTTTAAAAGGCATGATTCCCCGAAACAAAGATGTGAATATCCAGGTGGACACCGGAGAGTGCGAATCCGGATACGCCATGCAGAATGCATCTGTTTGTTCTGCGGCCCTGGCTTCACAGGCCGATAGCGGCCGTCAGACAGTACATGCCACAGCCCAGGTCCTTTTACAGCCCGGCCTGCCCGAGCCGCCGGTACTATCCAAAGCCGCGTTCATGGATCTTAAACCCTATGGCATGTCGGTTCGGAACGCCTATGAAAAGGTCTTGTTTCATGACAAGGGACTCCAGTGCATTACGTCGGTAAATGGTGTTTCATCCAAAGGCATTGAGGTCATTGCCGATCTTGCACCGGGAACAGACCAATGGTATGCCGCTCCCCACAACGACAGGTGGACGATTGACCCCATGATGCTGGATGCCGCTTTCCAGGCCGCCATCCTGTGGACATATGAAACCCGTCAGCAGGTTTGCCTGCCCGGTTTTTTCTCAAATTTACGGGTGTATTCCTCCTATGAACACCACACCGGGCCCGTGCGCATTCTATTTACGGTAAACCACCAGGCCCGGAATAAAATCCAGGGATACTTTACCTTTTTAAACGATGCTGACGTCCCCATCGCAAGCATCATGGGGTTTGAAGCTGTCATTGATCCCGGACTCATGGAAAAATTTCATCCCGCGCCCCTGTTTGACAGGGAAAAGATACTTGCATTTGCCCAGGGAAACCCATCGGACGCATTTGGAGAACCATACCGGGTTTTTGACAAAGAACGGGAAATTGCACGTTTGCCAAGACCTCCGTACTTTTTCATGGACAGGGTTGTCAAAGCGGATCACACTCCCTGGGACATGCAGCCGGGGGGCTGGATTGAAACCGACTACCACATTCCTGACAATGCCTGGTATTTCAGCGCCAACCGGACCCTGACAATGCCCTTTTGCATTCTTCTGGAAATTGCCCTTCAGCCCTGCGGCTGGCTGGCGGCATATGCCGGCTCCGCCCTGAAAAGCGATGAGCGCCTCCACTTCAGGAATCTCGGGGGCAAGGCCACGCTGGTTAAAAATGTCACCGGAAACTCCGGCAATCTTACGGTAAGAGCCAGGATGACCGATGTCTCACAGGCCGGGGGGATGATCATCCAGAATTTTGACATGGCGGTTCTCAATCTGGGAGAGCCTGTTTACCAGGGCACCACCAACTTCGGCTTTTTCACCGCCGAAGCCCTGTC
Source organism: Desulfobacter sp. (assembly GCA_036881925.1). Lineage (GTDB taxonomy): Bacteria > Desulfobacterota > Desulfobacteria > Desulfobacterales > Desulfobacteraceae > Desulfobacter. Next base: position 159,654 of record JBAJNJ010000011.1, on the reverse strand, counting down.
CAACCAGGTCGGAATCCGCAACAGCCGGTTCCGGCAGGATGTGAAGGCCGCTTCCGAACCCGGCGTTGTATTTTTTGAAGATGATGCGCCTGTCACACCGGAAGACAATAACGAAAGCCCGGATTCTGGAATGCCTGCAAAGGCCATCCGGATGATCGACGCCATCGATCTTATGGCGTTTGACGGTGGCGTATATCAGAATGGGCTTATCAAAGCCACAAAAAAGGTCGTCCCGGATGAGTGGTTTTTTGATGCCCACTTCTACCAGGACCCTGTCTGCCCGGGCTCCCTTGGGGTGGAGTCTTTTCTGCAACTGCTCCGTTACTTCCTGGTAAAAAAATATGATATTAATATCCAGGATTACGCGCCAATCATGACCGAAGGACAGGCACATGAATGGACGTACAGAGGACAAATTATTCCAACCAACAAAACCGTTGATGTCCATGCCCATGTCAAGCAGCATACCAGCAATGGGGGACGGTATTCCATTGTCGCTGACGGCGCCTTGACCGTGGACGGCATCTGTATTTATGAGATGAAGGACTTTGGCCTCTCATTTGTTCCGGCCGGCAGCACTCCTTCTTAATTTTGAGAATATCCGCGCTTCATGTTTAAAAAAATGCCGCCGGGCCGGTATAGAGGAAGAAACAAATTTTAAGGCTGGCCTGCTGACGCGCCCGGGACATGGGGATGATATATATCCGCCGTCCCGGGCTTTGTTCTGGTCTGCCAAGCTTGTAGCTCCATACATTTTCCGGGAAAATTTCAAGTTTCGAACACATCGCTGTCATCAACATTCCGTTTCAATTCAATTTTTATAGCGGTTCTCAAAAATGTATTCCGAAATAACAGAAAAAAATCGCTATACATTTAAGAACACCAAAGATTTCGCCATTTAAAATGATGTCGAGCTTGGCTGCAACCCAAGTCCTTTCAGACGAGGCCTGTGACGCAGATTTATTAGTCCGAATAGCTGAGGTAAATGAAAGTAAGGTCGTTATTCCATCACGACGTAACCGTAAAAAAAGTGCTTGAACAAGCGCATATACAAAGAGCGGTATTGGGTGGAATGCTTTTTCGGAAAGTTGAAATCTTACCGGAGAATTTCAATCCGTTATGAAAGACTGGCCAGTCGCTTTTGTGCAATGGTACTCATTGCTTTGTGCCTGTGTTGGCCACAATGAATTTTTGAAAACAGCCCCTCAAGATTAAACCTGATGGGCTGTTTTGCATCCTTTTTTCATTGAATCGCCATGCGTACGGCCCTTTCGGCATTGACCAGGAGACACCACTGGGCATTGGCGGCCACACCGTCGAAGGACTGGCCGATGTTGACGCGGGTTGCAGTCCGGCGCAAAATACTCTTGGCAGTTGCCATATTCAGGGGAGGCATGCCGTTTTGTGCCCGGGCCTGCATCATCAGGGCACATACGCCTGCGACCTGGGGAGTGGCGGAAGAGGTGCCGCTGGCAAGGTTCCATCCCGGCATGAGCTGGCTGACGGTATTGCGGTCCGGGTCCGCCGGCAGCCATATATACGCCCCGGCCGGCGTCATTCCGCACAATCCGCAGATGTCACTGCGCTGATTGCCCTGGTTGGCCCGGCCATAGTCCGAGGCTTCCAACTGGCCGTTTCGCCGCCGGTGAACCCCGCTGACCTTGATCACCGTTTCCGGGTGATTCAATATGGGCCAGGGGGTGCTGTTGCCGTTCCCGGCACAGTGAAATATGATTTTTTCGTTGGTATTGGCGTTTCTGAGTGCAGTCCGGTATCTTGTTATTGCCGCTGCATGGCCTGTCACATCGCTGTGCTTGCTCAAAGAAATGATCTGACATTGCTGGACTGCCGCTTCAAGTGACTCCAGAAAACTTTGCACCGGGTAGAGGCGGAGGGTGATGCCCGGAGCTACCGCCAGTATGTTGGCGGCCATGCCGGTGCCGTGCCCGCTGCTGTCCGTATCAAACTCCGGCATCCTGTATTGCCCTGTGACGGAACGAACCGGCGGATGGGCGGTTGTGGGACTGTTCCAGGCGCTGGTATTGTACTGCTGGAGCCACTCGGTTTTCCTGATCTCAAAATACTTATGGTTGTAGAATCCGCTGTCCACAATACCGACAACAATACCGTCTCCGGTGATGCCGTCCCTGTGGCACCGGGTTGCCCCCAGAATATTGGGGATGTCGTCAGGGGTGATGGTATAATGGTCTACGGTCTGGGGACGGGGTGGGAGTCTGCGTTCCTGTCCGGGCATTTTTACTTCCTTTCTTTGATGTGACATCATGCCGCGAATCTAAGAAACGGCAGTGATGTGAGACATTACGAATTTTGAAAGACACACTCTTTTGCCGTTATACCGGGCACCTTGTGTGATTGCCGGGAAATAGCCGTGCTGGTTTTGACTCTCGTGTACAACTGTTTTTTTACTACCATATTATCTCATTAATTTCAAGACGGGGATATGTCCCGCAACAATACATCCGGCAGGTTGCCCGACAATGGTGTCGCTGTTGTACGTTGTCAGTTTGCGTTGGAATCCTTCTTGAATTTGATGTACCATTCCTGTTTACCGTAAAGGTCGTCAGAACAATCCGTACACAGGCCGTGGCTGAATAATACGTTGGAATGGCTCTGGATATAGGCTTCAAGGGTGTTCCAATATCCCTTGTCATCCCTTATCTTTTTGCATTTGGCACAAATGGGGAGGAGGCCGCTGAGGGTTTTGACATTTTCAAGGGCATCCCGGAGTTCACGGATGAGTTTTTCACGCTCTGTGCGCATGTGAACCTGCTCGGTAATATCCTGAATCGTTCCGAAGAGTTCAACCGGAGAATGGTGTTCATCCAGCCTGATATCGCCCAGGCCATGTACCCATTTGGTTTTTTGAGTCGCTTGGTCTATGATCCTGTACTCCTTGTCAAACCTTTTGTGCTCTGCCAAAACGGTTTCCTGAAGATACGCCTCCATGGTGTCATGGTCGTCCGGGTGCACCAGGGCCAGCCATCCCCGGACATCCCTGGGAAAATTTTTATTTATACCAAAGATGTTGTCCAGACCGGCCGAACTTGTCCAGGCGTCTTTTTTGATATCAAACACATAATGCCCGAGTTTGGCCAGGCCCTGCGCGTCCATGAGTCTGGCCCGGCTCTGTTTTAACTCGTTTTCAATGGCCTGCCGTTCCCTGATCTCATTTTCCAGGGCCTTTGTGTATACCGCTTCTTTTTTCCGTTCCGCTTCCTCTTCAGGGAACCAGCGCCTGAAAACAATCAAGATAATTAACAGGGCGGCCAGAATGTTCAGGATCTTGGGGATGAACACATATTCCGGCCTGACAAGAAAATTGTGGATTGATCTGGGGATAAGGCCGACCAGGGATGTATACCAGGCACCGAAATAAACGCTCTCAAACAATGTCCTGAACGCGTCTATGGCCAGAATGATCAAAAGGGTGACATAAAGCCTGCTCTTGAGTCGGGAGTTGCGGATCCTGTTGACATAAAAGGCAAAAATAAACAGCCACAATGCGATCAGGATCCAATAGGACACCGGTGTAAACAATGTAAAAAACGTCATGCGTCCTCTGGCTTTCTTTAATCCTTCTGTTTACAAAGCCGACAGGCCGCATATCGTCACATATGCGGTGTTTGTCCGGGCCACTGCTGTCGTCAAATTTCCAATTGTTTGAAAAAACAGGGGAAACGATGTTCGGCCTGGTTTTGACTGTCGGTATGCACGATATTATATTTGAGATACGGCAAAACTTCAAATGATGTATCCATGAGCAATACGAAAAAGCGCTCTGCGGGAAATTTTTCATTGCATCTTTTTTGATTGATCTTACAATTGACAAGCAATACACAGATAACCGGACAGACGGCGGAGGATACGGTGCCACAGCAAAAGAACGCGCGTTTTGATTTTTGGAATGATCATTCCCTTGAATTTCTGGAAATGGCCATGAAACGGGATTACCAGGAAACCGTTCATGATGCAGACGGCCAGGGAACGGCACAGCGGGAGTGCGGTGATACCATTACGTTTTTTCTGATGGCGGATAAGACGAAACTGACGGTCATCTCCTATGATATCCGGGGGTGTATTTTCACCCATGCCTGTGCCAATGCCATTATCACCCTGGCACGGGATAGGGACCTTGCCGGTGCATCACGCATCCGTGAGCAGGATATTCTTTCCTATCTTAAAACCCTGCCTGAAAAGGAACACCATTGCGCGACACTTGCCCTGAAAGCCTTTACCCGGGCCCTGGCAAGCCTGGATTCCTGACAGCCGCAGGCGCTTTTGTCAGATATCGGCCAGGCGGCGGTCATACATGGACCCGACTCCATATTCGTCCCGGCGCATGAATTTATTTAAAGCGGGACCGATCAACTGCATTTCAGGATTTTCCCTCTGGACATCCTGGGCAATCCGCATCTCCTTGGTACACCCGGTGCTGTAGGTCGCGTCTTTGCCGATCCATTCCGGCGGCACTTTTTTCTTCATGATGGCAAAGCTGTCCGCAATATCATCGGCGGTCTGGAAACGCCAAATATCTATATAGCCGCTTCGCTGGACAATTTCCCACATGTACATGAGATCGTCCGCATCCATGCCGGGCTCGTAGTACAGTGACGGGTTGATAATAAACAGATTTGAGGATTTCCGGTTCATGTGGTCGATAAAGCAGCTCATGATTTTTTTGGCCACGTCTATTTTACCGGGAATGGAACCGATGATACCGCTGTAAAACATGACCGTCATCTGTTTGGATTTGGCCGCCCGCATCTGGTTGATAATCCTGTCGGCTTTTGCCTCCAGGTCGGTGTGGCTGAAGTTGATGAAATCCGGGTGGCTGGGTTTAAATGTCACGGACAGCCCCTGGTGTTCCGCAGTGATATTGATGATATCCCGGGTAAAGCGGAAGTGGGTCCGGATAAGCCTGTTTCTTTGCGCATCTCCCCGGGAAATAACACAGTCTACCTCTTTAAATATCCGGGAAAATGTGGTGGAGACCAGTAAAAGGTTTAGCGTCTCCTTGGTGCCGTCCGACATCACATAAAGATTTTCATTCTGTTTGAGTTGCTGGACCAGCTTGTTTTTGCTGATGGTTTTGTCGTGGATAAACTGGGCATTGCCCAAAAGCTTGACCAGCGTGGGGTCGGTCAGTGTATCGGTCAGTGAGATTTTTTTAAAAAACGGGGTTTCCTTGACAGCCAGGATAACCACATGGCCCAGTTCCGAAAGGAATTTTGCAATGCTGATATCCACAACCGCATCCCCGGATTCGTCCATCAACCACAAAATTTTGGATTTTGGCTTGTGAATCAGATCTATGAGATGCACAAGACCGTTGCCGGTTACGGGAATGTTGAACAAATCGTGCATCTTTGAGAGAGAAGGAATTTTGAGTTTTTCCTTTTGCCAGAGGTGGCCGGCAGCCAAAAGGCTGAGCAAACGGCGGAATTCAAGTTCCTTTATTTTTTTTCGGAGTTCGTAAAGGCTGAGCCGGTCAATATCGTCGGCAATGCCGTTGATATGGTTCAGGGCTTTTTTAAATGTTTCTGACGAGAGCAGGTGGTGGGCAGAGTTGTTTTCTTTTTTTTTCCGGTCTGCAAAGGGATCTTCAATATGGGTGCGGCTCAGAAATATTTTGTAGAGGCGTTTTTCAAGGCGGGACGGTATGAGCAGGCGGCTTTCGATCTCATGGTCAAATTTAATTTTGATAAGCCCGGTCAGAAATTTTCGGTCATATTCCGAATCAATAAATTCATCCACCAGCCCGATGATTTTTTCGTAAACTTCCCTGTACCTGGCCAGGAGGAACCTGCCGCTTTTCCTTGACATAATGGCTGAGAACATACGGTCTGAGCAGGGAAAAAACCGTTCCCCGTTTTCCGGAAACACCATGAACTCAATCTGTTCAATGGTACCGACCTTGGTGGGGTAGGCAAACGGGTCAATATGGTTTTCAAGAAAAAATGCCGTGAACCAGGCATCCTGGTTAGGGTCTGCGCCAATGGTGACGGGGCGGTATTCCGATGCGGTCATAGAGCCTCCTTTTTGATTCCGCCAAGGATAATATCATCTAAAATTTGCTTTTTCAAATGCGCAGATGCCCGGAAACCCGGGCATCGGGCTTGACGGCGCATTTTTCCGGGCGTATGGTCTGGATATGGATAAACCATATGCCATGAAAATTCTGGGGCTTGGCCCTGGAGCCACGGCGCCGGAGGCCAAAATAGCCTTTCGAAGACTGGCCAAGTCGTGCCATCCGGACCGGTTTGCCAGGCAACCGGAACGCGCTGCAGCAGCAGAAGCCAAAATGAAAGAGATTAATGCCGCATTTAAATTGTTGCTGCCCCTGCTGCCGCAAACCACCCCTCTGGCTGAAACGGATAAACGTTTCCAGAGAGCAGACGATGCCGGTTTTTTTTCTTCAGTTGCCAGGGTTGCCAGGCGTTTCAGGAAACGCTCCGGAATCACTCCGGAAAACACTCCTCCTGTTGGAAAACCCTCTCATGTGAATGTCTCGTCTCCGGGAAAAAAATCCAGGCGGTCCGGCCCTTCCCCGGGTAAGCATCCGAAAAAAAGACCTCCCCGTTTTGACACGGTTCTCAATAGTACCGCACCGGGCAGAGGAAACACCTACAGGCCCAGACGGCCGGTTTCAGGCCCTGGAATCTATGATAATTATTACAGGTATATGGCGGTAAACAGGCAGATCCGTAACAGAAGAAACCGGTCGGAAAAAACAGGGATCGGCCGGGTTACGGCCATCCATCCTGTCCGGCCCGTCTCCCGCATTGGTGAGGAATAAGAAGCGGCTTAATCAAAAAGAACGGCTGCCAGTTCGGTACCTGTGGACAATTCAACCAGTGCGGCCCCGTTTTCGTCAATCCGTCCATAGGTGGCCATCTGGTTTCTTGGACGGGCCAAACTGCCCGGATTCATGAATATCGTCCCCTCTTTTTTTTCAAGGTGGCACAGGTGGGTATGACCCTGGATGACAATATCAGCCCGGCAATCCGTTGACAGGGGACGGTGACCGTGGTGAAGAAAAATCTTTTTTCCAAATATCCGGAAGGTCTTTTCCGGGGCATAACCGGGGAAATAGCTCTCTACGTCACAGTTGCCGTATACATAATAAAAGGGATGCGAAGGCGTCTTTAAATCTGCTCTGATCTGGTCGGGCCGGAAGTCCGGATGCCCGTATTGCCCGTATCTTGTATCAAAAAGATCACCGGCGACAGCCAGGCTGTCTTTGTCCGACAATAACGCCGTAACGGTCAGCCAGGCAGCCATGCTGCCGTGAAGGTCGGCGGTGACCAGGAGTTTTGCCATAGATTTAACGCCCTTTCTCCATACGGCCCAATGCGGTGATGCGTTCCAATACCGGCGGATGGGAATAATTCAAAAATACGTAAAAGGGGTGTGGCGTTAAATTCGACAAATTATGAGCACTCAACTTTTTCAGGGCCGATACCAGGGCACGGGGATTTTTCGTGGTCTGTGCCGCAAACCGGTCGGCCTGGTACTCATCCCTCCGGGAACTGATCTGCAGAAAAATGGAAATTATAAGGTCTATAGGGGAAAAAAGGATGCTGAAAAAAATAAGACCGGCATATACGGATGGCTGGGCAACGAAGAACGCATTGAAAAGCCCCTCATGGGAAATAAACAAAGACATGAGATAAAACACAATGCCCATCTGGACAATGCCCAGGGCCAGGCGGCGCTGGATATGTTTTTTCCTATAGTGTCCCATTTCATGGGCAAGGACGGCAACCAGTTCGTCGGTATTCTGCTCCTTGATCAGGGTGTCAAACAGGACAATGCGCTTGTTTTTGCCAAAGCCGGTGAAAAAGGCATTGGATTTGGCGCTCCGTTTTGAACCGTCCATGACAAATACCCGGGTCAACGGAAAGTCGATTGAGCGGGCATACGTGAAAATCCGTTCTTTGAGGGGACCATCCTCAAGCGAGGTGAACTTGTTGAACAGGGGCATGATCCAGGTGGGAACAATGTATTGGACAGCCAGGAGGAATAGGCTGGTAACGATCCAGCAGAACAGCCACGCCATTGTCCCGGCCGATTCAAAGAACCAGAAAATCAATGACAACAGTATGGCACCCAGGACAGCGGACAGGGCAATGGCTTTAACAAGGTCCAGAATAAAAAGCCCGGGCGTTGTTTTGTTGAATCCGAAGCGCTCTTCAATGACAAAGGTGCCGTAAATGGAAAAGGGCAGTGACAGGACTAATTTCAGCCCCGAAAGGATGCCCACAAACAACAGTCCTGCAACAATTGGGTTGCCGCTGATGTCTCTGACCACGGTATCCAGAATACCGAATCCACCGTAAAACCAGAAGGCTAAAAGTATGACAAGGTCAAATCCGGATGACACAAGGCCCATCCGGGTGGTGGCTTTCAGATATTTCTGGGAGCTTTCATATCGGGCTGAATCATATACATCTGAAAAGGTTTCGGGCAGTGAGGGATTTACATTGCCAATGTTCAGGAAATCAGCCAGGCTGCTGACCAGGTAGCTGCCGATCAATGTCACCAGGATGATGGCGGTAATCACTTGATCTGAAAAGAACATTGGCAATGATAATCAGGGGGTCAGCCGTTGATCTGGTCGCGCAGTTTGCCTGAACACTTGAAAGTGACAACACGTCTGGCCGGCAGGGTCATTTCTTCGTCTGTTGCAGGGTTCCTCCCTTTTCTGGCTTTTTTTTCATTGACGCAAAATTTACCAAATCCGCTGATCATGATATCTTCACCGCTTTCAATGGTCTCTTTAATAATTTCGAGAAACTCTTCCATGATCTCGTAGGTCGCGGATCTGGGGAGGTTCAGGCTGTCTTGAATTTTTTCTGCAATAATGGTCTTGGTCAATGCCATGAAATTTTACTCCTGCAACACAAATGGCGCTAAAAAATGATTAACATTAAAAAATGAAGTGCTAAAATACTTTAAAAGCCGGGGCCTTGTCAAGTAAGGAACCTTCTATAAACCGTCCGGCACCTGTTTTCGTTACCCGCTGGTATCACCGTGCCATTTTTTTACCGGTCATTTCTTTGGTCTTCCAAAAGCTGGTGAAGGGTCCTGGACAGGTTTCCCATGGTGATGGGTTTGGGAAGCACCGCATCAATGCCTGAAGGGGTTGCCTTCTGGGTCTGTACAATGTTGCAGAAACCCGTGGCCAGAACCACGGGGAGCCTGGGGCGGATATCCTTGATCTTCAGTGCCAGCTGGGAGCCGTGGATTTCCGGCATGGTCATGTCCGTGATCACGATGTCAAACCGGCCCGGATCTTTCCTGATCGTTTCAAGGGCGGTCAACGGTGCTTTTGTGGCGGTCACGGCGTAGCCGAGTTTCTCAAGCATCATCCGGCCGATGTCCACCAGCATGGGTTCATCATCGATAAACAAAACATTTGCCTTGCCCTTGAAGAGGGGCTTTTTTTTCCGGCAGGTTGCATTTTTTTTCGGTACATGCTTTGGAAAGTAAAGTGTGAAACAGGTACCTTTACCGGGAATGGTGTCAATGGTAATGGCCCCGTCAAACCGAGTAATGATGCCGTGGACAACAGAAAGTCCCAGACCGGTGCCGTCCCCCCGTTTTTTTGTCGTAAAGTAGGGGTTGAAAATTTTTTCAAGGGTTGCCTCTTCAATGCCCTTGCCCGTGTCTTCCACGGAGATGATAATATACTCCCCATGCTCAAGGTCCAGTGCCGGGCTTTTGGTATGGTTTTCCGGGGTCAGTCGTACCGGACCCACCTTGATGCTGATTTCTCCCATGGCGGTCTCAATGGCCTGTGCCGCATTGGTGCACAGGTTCATGACCGCCTGGTGTATCTGTGAGGGATCTGCACGGATAAGGCCTGTATCGTCGGAAATACTTGTATGGATGGCTATGGAAGAAGGAATAGATGCTCTGAGCAGTTTGCAGGTCTCTTCCACAATAGCGCCGGGATGGGTGAGCTTGTCCGGGGAGGTGTTTTCCCGCTGGCGGCTGAAATCCAGAATCTGTAGGATCAAGTTTTTGGCCCGCTGGCATCCCGAGATAATGTGGGTGATATGGGACAGGGCCTGGGGGCTGTCTTTAAAATCAAACTGGAGTAACTGGGCATATCCGAGAATACCGCCCAGAATGTTGTTGAAATCATGGGCGATTCCCCCGGCAAGTGTGCCCATGGCTTCAAGGCGCTGGGCATGGCGCAGCTGGGAGATCAGCTTCTTTTTTTCCATCTCGGCATGGACGAGTTCGGTAATGTCTTTTTCAGCGCCCCTGTAGCCGATGAGTTTACCGGATACGTTCCGTACCGGTTTTCCGCTGGTCAGAAAATATTTGGTCTGACCTTTTTGGTGGACGCGGGAAATTTCCAGGTTTGAAAATCGCCTGCCCTGATCCATGGTCTCTTTGATTTCCGGCCAAACCCCGGATCTGCATTCTTCGGTCATTGCGAAATCAAAGGGCTTATTGATCCATTCAGATACGTGAAAGCCGGTAACAGGCTCCATGTTTCCCGAGATATCGATCAATTTGTGCGTTTTGTTGGTCTGCCACACCACATCTCCTATATTATCGATAAGGTCCTGGTGCTGGGCTTCTTTCTCCCTGAGCCGAGCCTGGATTTCCTGGCGGCGGCAAAGCTCCATCTCCAGATCGGACTGGGATTTGAAACTTCGAATGGCTTTTTTTACGAGAATCTGAAGCTTTTGGGATGTCGCATCGGTTTTGGAAAGAAAATCATTGATATCGTAAGTATCCACAATATCCTCTTCCATAAAACGGTCACATTTTCCGGTTCTCACGGCAATCTGGACGCTGGTGTTGCCAAGGGTGTTGCGTATCCAGCGTATCAGATCCAGGCCATCGTCCTGGTTTTCCAGGGCAATATCCAGAAGAATCAATGCGATATGTGGAAACGATACCAAGGCCTGCTTGGCCTGGGTGCTGCAGTAGGCATGAAAAAGACGGAGAGGGCGGCCGGCAAAACAAATCCGGTCCAGTGCATGGGCCGTTATCTCATGAATGGAAGAATCGTCATCAATTACAAGTACATGCCAGTAGCTTTGTCCGGGATAAAAATCGCAGTAAAGGCCCGTATGGTTTTCCGTATGTTCTGGTGGCACCATAGATTGCACTTGTTTTCGATTGTTAATTGTTAGATAGTCTGTTATTTGTATGAAATATATTGCTTTCAAATTTAATGGGTTTTGCTTAAAATGTCAAATAATTTTAACTGTTTAGTTTGGCTCTTGGATACGGGCGCCCATTGCTGTTATATGGAGATGTTATGACAAAAGTTTCATCAATCACCCCTCTGGACGGACGATATTCCGGTTTGACAGGCGAATTCTCGGACATATTCAGCGAATTCGGCCTGATTCGTCACCGGGTAAACGTGGAAATAGAATGGCTCAAGTTTATTATCAGCGACCTTAAATTGGATCAGGCGCAGAATCCGGACAGCGCGCATGATTTGGCCGCTCTGGATCATATTGTTGAGGCGTTTGATACCAAGGATGCCGAACGGGTCAAGGAGATCGAGCGGACAACAAACCACGATGTCAAAGCGGTTGAATACTTTATCAAGGAAAAGATGGACCGGGCCGGTCTATCGGATATCCGGGAGTGGGTCCATTTCTCGTGTACATCCGAGGATATAAACAACACAGCCTACGGATTGATGCTGAAAAAAGGCAAAAAGATCGTAACGGATTTATTGACCCGTTATGTTCAGGCCATTGAGGAAAAAGCGCTGGCGTATAAAGCCGTTCCCATGATGTCGCGAACCCATGGACAGCCCGCCACCCCGACCACGGTCGGCAAGGAACTGGTCAACTATGCCTGGCGCATGAGCCAGGAAATTGATTTTCTTTCCGGAAAAGAAGTCCAGGCGAAAATTAACGGGGCAACCGGCAATTACAATGCCCATTTGTTTGCCTTTCCGGATGTTGACTGGATTTCGGCCTCCCAAAGATTTGTACGAAATCATCTGGATATGGAGCCCATCCTTTTTACCACCCAGATCAATCCCAACAGTGCCCTGTCCCAAATTCTGCACGCCATGGTCCGGGCCGCCGCCACGATGATTGATTTTGACCGGGATATGTGGGGATATGTCAGTCTTGGATATTTTAAGCAGCGGGTGAAAAAAGGGGAGACCGGTTCGTCCACCATGCCCCACAAGGTCAACCCTATTGACTTTGAAAACAGTGAAGGAAACATGGGGATCTCCATCTCCATGATGGAACATCTGGCGGTTAAACTCCAGAAGTCCCGCTTCCAGAGGGATTTAAGCGACAGTACCGTTTTGCGGAGCCTTGGGTCTGCCTTCGGCTATTTCAGCATCGGGGTTAAAAATGCGCTGAAAGGACTTTCAAAAGTCGATCTGAACCGGGAGGTGCTTGCACGGGACCTGGAAGAAAACCAGGAGTTGCTGGCAGAGCCCTTTCAAACCGTGATGCGGGTGTATGGGGAAGAAAATCCGTATGAGCGCCTCAAGGAGCTTACCCGGGGACATAAAATCGGCAGGGATGAACTCAGGGCGTTTGTCGGCGGACTGAAACAGGTGCCACCCCATGTCAAATCCCGTATGGAAGACCTGAGTCCCGCTGCCTATGTGGGGCTTGCTGAAACATTGGTCGATACCTACTTTAAGGAGAAATAAAAGGAGACGGCTGGGAAATGGGGCTAGAGTTCAAAGATCGGGCTGACGAACCCCTTGTGTTTGCCGGTGAAGAAACAACACACAGCCCGCAGGGGGCTGGTCCGGTTCCTGAAAAAGATACGTGGAAGATCCTTGTGGTGGATGATGAGGAAGAAGTTCACGACATCACCCGGATTACACTCAAGGGGTTTGCATTTGAAGACAGGGGGCTTTCCCTTATCAGCGCTTATTCCGGCCGGGATGTAAAGGAAATCCTGGCCAGGGAGCCTGATATTGCCATGATTTTGCTGGATGTGGTCATGGAAGAAGAGGATACCGGACTTCGTCTTGTGGAGTATATCCGGGATACCCTGAACAATAAAAACGTGCGTATCGTGCTGCGCACGGGCCAGCCGGGAAAAGCGCCTGAGCACACAGTGATTTCCCAGTATGATATCAATGAGTACAAGACAAAACCCGAATTTACCGCCCAAAAACTTTTTACCAGCGTCATTGCCTGCCTGAGGGCCTACAAAAGCCTTAAAACCATCGAACGCAACAGGGAAGGTCTTGAATCCATTATACGGTCGACTTCCCTGGTGTTTAAAAATAAATCCTTTAAAGCATTTGGCCGCCAGGTGCTGGAACAACTCGGCCAAATTCTCAGGCTTGATGACACCAGGCCGGTTTCCGGGGGATATTTTGTCGGTTTCCCGGCGGGCAAAGTCCTTATGATTGCAGGGTGTGGGGATTATACGGACATGGACGGCACTCCTATTGAATCCGTTCTGCCCGAGCCACTGCCTGAAACCTGTGAACACCTTTTCAAAAGCGGCGGAGAGCAGTTTTTCCCGGATTCCTATATTGGTGTATTCAAAACCAAGGAAGGGTTCACAAGTATTCTTCTATTGAAAAATACCGACCTGCTCTCCTCGGAAGAGCGCTATCTTTTAAGGATTTATGCCAACAACGTATCCATTGGGTTTGATAACATCAGTCTGGCCAGGGAAATCATCAATACCCAGAAAGAGGTCATCCTGATTCTGGGGGAAGTCGTGGAAAACAGGTCCCTGGAAACAGCCAACCATGTGACCCGGGTGGCTGAGGTCTGTTATCTTTTGGCCAGGAAATACGGGATGGACGAAGACCGGGCCGAGCTTCTCCGCTTGGCCGCACCAATGCATGATGTCGGTAAAATCGGTGTGCCTGAAGCCATTCTCAATAAGCCCGGCAAATTGACGCCCGAAGAGTTTTCCGTCATCAAGGAGCATGCCCGGATCGGGTATGAAATTTTAAGTAAATCCGGTCGTTCCATTATGAAAGCGGCGGCAATTACGGCTCTTGAGCACCATGAGCGATGGGACGGTTCCGGCTATCCCCGTGGGCTGAAAGGCGAACAGATACATATTTTCGGGCGGATTGCCGCAGTGGCTGATGTGTTCGATGCCCTGAGCCATAAGCGGTGCTATAAAGAAGCATGGCCCATTGAAAAAATTATTGAAACCTTCAAAATGGAATCCGGGAGCCATTTTGAGCCTGCACTTGTGAATCTCTTTCTAAATCATATTGATGAATTTGTCGGGATTAACCGCAGGTTTCCCGAGTAGTTGTAACTTTTTATTACCAGTGGTTCGATTCTGTTCCGATTTTTTGTGCCAATCCATTGCTTTTTGATCTGAAGCGGTCTGTTTTCTTTCCAGTTCTCTTTATCATGTCCGGCTCCGCAGTGTTCTGCCATGTTCTTTAATGCCGAAAGCGCTGATCCATAAGGCAGTTTGAAAAAAATCCGTCCGGGTCGAGACCTGGCAGGATAATTGCTGATATGGTCTGGATAGCTGTTCGGCAACACTTTTAACCTTTTAAGTCCCAAGGAGAAAAACATGATCATTGGCATTCTCAAAGAAATCAAACCCCAGGAAAACCGTGTGTGTATGACGCCTGCAGGTGTCGACCAGATGAAAACAAACGGCCATACCGTTTATGTCGAAAAGAACGCCGGCGTGGGGTCTGGCTTTGAAGACCAGATGTACATTGATGCCGGTGCCGTCATTCTTGACACGCCAAAAGAGGTGTATGATGCTGCGGATATGGTCATGCACGTCAAAGAACCCCAGCCGTCAGAGTACGAATTGATCAGAAAGGACCAGATCGTATTTACCTACCTTCATCTGGCTGCAGACAGGGGCTTGACCGATGCACTGCTCAAGACCGGGTCCATCGGTATTGCATATGAAACCATTGAAGACGACAGGGGAGGGCTGCCGCTCCTGGCTCCCATGAGCGAAGTGGCCGGCCGCCTGGCCACCCAGCAGGGCGCCAAATATCTTGAAAGAACATTTGGCGGGAGAGGGCTTTTACTGGGCGGCGTTACCGGCACACCATCCGCCAATGTGCTCGTGATCGGCGGCGGGGTCGTCGGAATTCATGCGGCCCAGGTGGCCTGCGGCATGGGTGCCAATGTCACCATTCTGGATATGAACATTGACCGCCTCCGGTATCTGTCTGAAATCATGCCTGCCAATTGTTCGGCACTGATGTCTTCACCCGTACTCATTCGTGAGCTGGCCCAATCGGCGGATATGGTTGTGGGTGCCGTTCTGGTTGCGGGTGCAAAAGCCCCCAAGCTGATTACCAAAGATATGCTGCCCACCATGAAAAAAGGAGCGGTTATTGTTGATGTGGCCATTGACCAGGGCGGGTGCTTTGAAACCTCCAAAGCCACCACCCATAAGGATCCGGTTTACGAGATTGACGGAGTCACCCACTATTGTGTGGCAAACATGCCGGGGGCGGTGCCTTTGACATCCACCATGGCCCTGACAAATGCCACCCTTCCGTATGCCCTTAAAATTGCCAATAACGGATGGAAATCTGTCATGGGTGACGAGGGGTTTGCAAAAGGCGTTAACTATGTCGGAGAGAAACTGGTTTGCAAACCAGTTGCCGATGCTTTTGATCTGCCCTACACTGCACTGGATACCCTCATTTAGTTTCAACAAGATGTAAATGATGTAAACATAAAACGCACGGGCGATTCGCCCGTGCGTTGCGTTTCTGGCAGGTCTCTCTTTTATATTATGATGCGGTCGGGACCACCTTGGTTTTGAAGCTTCTGATATACCAGGGGGCTGACTTGTATTCCAGTTGATTCAGCCCTTTGGTTTCAAGGGCATTGATCGCCAGGGAAAATGTATGGTAATCAATCTCAACATCTTCCCACCCCAGGTATTTCAACCGTTTGTTGGCCTGGCAGTGGGACATATCGGGGTTGACCAAAAACGCATTGGCAAGACTGCGGATGAAGCCGGGGATCATGGTCGCTTCCACCCCGCTTTCAATGAGCTTGTGTATGAGTTTTTGGTCTATAATCGTCATTAATCTTACCCTTACCTGTCTATTGAGCTGTAAAAATCCACAAAGTGGAGCCTGTCCATTTGAATCTCACGATAGTAAAGATTGATAACAGAGTCAAATCCGGTTATCTAAAGTTAGAATTTTGTTACGGGTTCACTCTCTTATAAATCAGTGGTTTCACGTTTTTCATATGTGAAAAACAAAAAAAAACTTCCAAATGCTTTAAATCGCTCTTAAATCCGGGGATTCCTGTGGCGGGTTCCGCCGTTGGGCGTGGAATGCCCTACAGCCGGAACTTTGACTTTTATTATCCGGTTGCAGATGATAATGTATTAGACTGCGTTAAACTTGAGGAGGGTGGATATGGCAGACAGCGTTTCAACATCCCAGGGCGACATGTTATTGAAGATGGCCCGGGCCAGTATCGGAAAAAAACTCGGCCTTCCGTTAAAAAACATTGATGAAAATGGTCAGGATACCGGTTTTTTGAAAAACAGGCAGGGGATATTTGTCACGCTGCATAAAAAGGGGCAGCTAAGGGGATGCATCGGCAGTATCCAGCCGGTCAAGCCGCTTGAGGAGGGGGTTGCTGAAAATGCTGTTTGTGCGGCATTTAAAGACCCCAGGTTTTCCCCCCTTTCAGTGGACGAGTTTGATCTCATTGACATTGAAATCAGCTTGCTGTCCAAGCCTGAGGCCCTTGAGTTCGACAACTGCACGGAACTTGTCGCCCTGCTGGTTCCTCATCAGCATGGGGTGATCATTGAAAAAGACGGGTGCAGGGCCACGTTTCTGCCCCAGGTGTGGGAACAACTCCCCAAGCGTGAGGATTTCTTGGGCCATTTATGCGTGAAGGCTGGCCTTGACGCAACTGCCTGGAAAGAAAAGGGAATAATGGTTTACACGTATTGCGTCCAGTCTTTTGCAGAAGAGGTTTGAGCTTTTTACTTGTAATCAATCATAAACGTATTAAGTTTCTTTTCACAGATACAGGGGATCTCGAATCATCAGGATTTTGTTTCGGATTCGAGGCGTGAGACGATTTTAACCGGTTGAAGGCATTTTGTATTTTAGGGGTTGAATTTTTTTCGTAACGCTGAAACCGGGCCAAAAGACAATGATTAAAGGTGGCCTGCAACCAAAGCCTGGAATTGATATGAGTGTTGATCAAGAATTATTGGAAGTTGTCTTGTCCATTACCGAAAAGGACGAGCTCAACGCTTTTTTTAACGATCTTTTTACACCGGCCGAACTGGATGATATTTCCCTGCGCTGGAAACTGCTCAAAGATTTGCACAAGGGGATGACCCAGCGGAAGATTGCGGAAAAGTACGGCATCAGCCTTTGCAAAATCACCCGGGGATCCAAGGTCCTGAAAAATAAAGATTCGGTTGTGTTAAAGGTGTTGAACCGCTAAGCTTTTTGGATAAGCTCCAGAGCCAGCTCAGACCAGAGTTCCATGCCCAGGTCCGTTAACTGTTCCGTGGGTGTCCACGTGAACCGGTGCAGTTCATGGCCGGGACGGTAGGTGTCCGGCAGCCGGGTAAGTATCCTGAATACCGCGCCCAGGTGAACGCTGCCCACAGGGGTGATATCCTCGCTGATAATTCCGCAGAACTCAACAGGGTCGTCATCCGGGCGGAGAATCAGTTCTTCATCAAGTTCACGCGCCATGCCGGATAGGAGGATTTCCTTAAACCCGGTGCGGCTTCCGGTGCTGTCCACAGGATTGATATGCCCCCCGATACCCACGGACCATAAATCATGGAGGCGGGTTTCGCTTCCCTTGCGGTTGTATGCCGCTGTTTTACTGCCGTCCGCGGTTTGCAGCAGGATATAGGGAATAATTTGTTTTTGTCGGGTGTCCTGTTCTGCCTCGGGCCGGTTCACAAAGGAGAATCCGGCCTGGGTGCATTCTTGGACAAATGTCTCCAGGCTCATGGGCAGCACGGTCCTGCGGTCTACCCAGGAGGCGGGCAGGGATGTCCGGTTAATACATAATACGTGTTCTACAGGGGCAGTCATATTTTATCCTTTGGCAGCGTTTCTCTGTTTCCCTGCCTATGTATCACAATCCGGAGCGAAAAGCATGCCTGTTGCAGTTTTCATAGAGATTTTTTTTTGCCTGTGATAAGGGAAAAACATCTGTTAATCTCTTTTGAAGGGGCATTTATGCGCATATTAACCAAGCAGGATATTTTCGCTGTTGACCGATGGTTGATTCAGGATGCTGTTTTCCATGCATATGAGATCATGAACCGTGGGGATTACAATATGCCGGATCGCAGCCATGTCCCGGACGGGGAGAATATGCTGCTGCTGATGCCCTGTTTTGGGCGCCGGTATTTTGCCACAAAACTAGTCTCGGTTTTTCCTGGGGCTGCAGACAACGGGTTGCCGGTTGTCAATGGGGTCATGACCCTGGCGGACAATACCAGCGGAAAACCCCTGGCGGTTATGGATGGGGCTGCAGTTACTGCAGAGCGGACCGGTGCTGTGGGAGGGCTTGGCGTCCGCTATTTGACTGGGGCGTCACTTAAAACCGCAGGCATTTTCGGCGCCGGCACCCAGGGTCTCAGCCAGGCCAGATACCTGCTGCTGAACCGGAATATCCATACCCTTTATATCGGGGATCTGTACCCTGAAGCTGCCCGGAAAATGGCAGAATGCCTCTCCCAATCGTTTCCCGGGGTTGAATTCAAGGTGGTGACAGATCCACGCGACCTGGTATCCCTGTCCGAACTTGTCATTGCGGCAACCACAAGCGCCAGCCCCCTGTTTCCGGATGACCCGGATCTTGTGAAGGGAAAAACATTCATTTCCATTGGTTCTTTCAGGCCGGATATGAAGGAATTTCCCAATGCTGTTATTAAAACATCGGACAGGGTATATGTGGATACACCTTTTGCCGCCAAAGAGTCCGGGGATATCTGCACACCGCTTGCGCAGGGGATTGTCAAAAGAGAGAAAATCCAACCTTTTGCCGAATTAATCAGGAGACAGGCACCGGAAAACAGGGAAGAAAATACAACTCTTTTTTTTAAATCCGTGGGAATGGCACTATTTGACCTTAGCGTTGCATCGGTCCTGTATGAACTGGCGGAAAAACAGCAATTCGGTACTGCAATTGATTTCTGATACGTTTGTGGAAAAAAATAGAAATTGAGGAAGGAAAAAGTGTGGAGCGGGAAACGGGATTTGAACCCGCGACTTCGACCTTGGCAAGGTCGCACTCTACCACTGAGTTATTCCCGCTCAGCAAAAGTGGGGATACTTTTATAGAAAATCACACGGCTTGTCAAGCAAAGATTGGCCTAAAAACAGAGGTGAATGCTAACGCATTGATAAAAAAGCAGAATGAAAAATAAAAAAGTCTTGGTAACAGGCGGGGGCGGGTTCCTTGGCAAGGCCATTGTACGAAAACTCGTGGCAGAAAAAATAGCGGTAACTTCTTTTTCCAGGCAGACATATCCGGAACTGGACGCCATGGGGGTGACCCAGATCCAGGGGGATCTTACCCGCAGGGAAGATGTCCTGAGTGCGTTCGCAGGGATTGATACGGTTTTCCATGTCGCTGCCAAACCCGGGATCTGGGGGCGTTATGAAGCGTATTTCCAGGTCAATGTCAAGGGGACCGAAAATGTACTTGAGGCCTGCCGGGAAAACCAGGTGGCCGGGCTGGTCCATACCAGTTCGCCGAGTGTGGTTTTTGATGATCATGACATGGAAAATGTTGACGAATCCGTGCCTTATCCGGAAACCTACCTGGCCCCTTATCCTGAGACCAAAGCCATTGCCGAAAAGATGGTGATCCGGGCATCCCAACAGGGTTTGCCCGTGATTATTTTAAGACCCCACCTGATCTGGGGCCCGGAAGACAACCATCTGGTTCCGGGAATTATCAGCCGCGCCGGCCGGCTTAAAGTGATCGGACCCGAGGACGATCTTGTGGATACGATCTATGTAGACAATGCTGCGGATGCCCATATACTTGCCGCAGAGAAGCTGGCTGAAAATCCCGGACTTTCGGGAAATATCTATTTTATCAGCCAGGATGAACCCGTATCCAAGTGGACCATGGCCAATGCTTTTCTGGCTGCCGCAGGCTTGCCGCCGATCCGGGGGAGGGTGTCCGGGAAAACCGCGTATGCGGCCGGATGGCTGTTCGAGCATATTTACAGGGTGTTAAACATTAAAAAAGATCCGCCGATGACACGGTTTGCCGCCAAGGAAATGGCCACATCCCATTGGTTTGATATTTCAAAAGCCAAACAGGATCTGGGCTATACGCCCCGGGTATCCACTGCCGAGGGGCTGAAGCGCCTGGAGGCATGGCTTTCCCGGGAGCGTGAGGTGCTGGGAGGCCGTCGGCACGGCTGATGGAGCAGGTATGGACATCAAAGACCAGATCCGTTATTTCCACAAAAAGCTTAGCCGGGTACTGTGGCGGGCAGCCCGGGGATTCCGGCGCGACAACTGCGCCCTGAGGGCGTCGGCACTGACGCTCTATACCCTGTTTTCCATTGTGCCGGTCATGGCCATGGCATTCGGCATGGCCAAAGGGTTCGGGTTCCAGCAATTTCTGGAAGCGGAAGTCCTGGCCATGTTTGCCGGCAGGGAGGAGATTGCCGTCAAGGTCGTGGCATTCTCCAATAATCTTCTGGAAAAAACCAAAGGCGGTGTGATGGCGGTTTTCGGCGTTGTCCTGCTGTTTTATTCCCTGGTTAAACTCATGGGACATATTGAGAACGCCTTTAACCGGATCTGGTGGGTGCCGGGCGGCAGGTCGATTATACGGAAAATTACGGACTACCTGACCATTTCCCTGGCAGCAGGCCTTTTGGTCATCCTTTCCGGCAGCGCCAATCTTTTCGTCACTACACGGCTTGAGCAATTGCTGGCCTACCTTGGATTGCCCATCAATGTTGAAGGGATGATTTCCCTGGGGCTCAGCTTTTTCCCTTATTTGTTCACCTGGATGCTTTTTATTTTCTTTTACGTGATCCTGCCCAATAAAAGGGTGGATATCCGTGCTGCTGTAGCAGGAGGTATCATCGGGGGGACTCTGTTCCAGTTTATCCAGATGGTTTATTTGAAATTCCAGGTGGGCATGACCAGCTACAATGCCATTTACGGCAGTTTTGCGGCATTGCCGCTGTTCCTGATATGGCTCCAGGCATCATGGGTGGTCTTATTATACGGCGCTGAGATTGCATCTGAATGGGAAAATACGGATCTGTCGGAAACCCGGGATGTTTTACCCGGGGAAATGAGCCAGAGGCAAAAGAAGATCATCATGCTTGGTATCATTCGTCTCTGCGTTGATCGTTTTGCCCGGAATCAGTCTCCTGCAACTGATATAGACATGTCACGGGAATTGAAACTCCCTTTGGCCATTGTCCGCCATCTGCTTGAAAAATTGCTGGCAAGCCGCTTGCTTTTTGCCGTGACATCACCGGATGCCAGGGTTGGCTATTCACCGGCCATGGATATTGAATGCATGACGGTGATGGATGTACTGTCCGCGGTTGAGCATCAGAAAGTCCGGGATGCAGATATAGGCAGCACCCTGATTTCCCAGGCGTTTGAAGAAAGCCTTGACTGTTTTGACACTGCGGCAAGGAACTGTGCCGGGGAGCGGAAGCTTAAAGATATATGACGTCAGGACGTCGTGATTTTGAAAAACTCCTTGATGTCGGATTCCTTGCGTTTGAGCTGGTCAATGGTCAGTTTCAGGACAGACTGGTTGATACCGATCTTCTGGGGGGCGTTTTTAATGGTTACCGGCACGGGGTTGCCGGAGTGGCCGATGCCTGCCTTCTGGGTAAGGTAATCTGCCAGGTTGATGATCAGTGACTGGTGCCGGAACTGAACCGGTGAGGATTCCGGGTTGTGATGGAACCTGCAGGGAATCATGATGGATGCCGGAAAATCCCACCGCTTCATCAGCAGGGCGGACAATACGGCATGATCCAGTTTGAGTACGGCATTTTCGCTGAAATAAAGCGGCTTCTTATTTTCCATGGCAAACTGGCGGACCTGGGTGTATTCCTTTTTAAAATAAACGGAAAAGATGACCTTGCCCATATCATGGAGAAGGGCAGGGATAAAAATTTTACTGGCAATGCCAGGATTGGTCCGCTTGGCCAGGTCCTTGGATACGGTGGCAACACCGATACCATGTATCCAGAGGGCCTTCATGTCCAGGGTCAGTCCGCCTTTCTCCGTCACACTGGATAAAATTCCCATGCCAAGGGCAATCCCGATGATTTCGTCGAACCCGATGACCGAAATGGCCCGCTTCAGGGTTTCCACGGGGTTCTTCTGGGCATAATAAACGGAGTTGGCCAGTTTGAGGAGCTTGTTTGTCATGCCCTGGTCATATGCAATAATATCGGCAAGCTTTTCTGTGGTGGTGTTCTCGTCGGATGCCACGCTGATGATCCTATCTATCACCACCGGAAGGGTGGGGAGATCGCTCTCCCGCTTCTGGATCATCTTGAGAATTTGCTCTTTAACTTCCATCTATTCCTTTTTGTCCGAACCGGTTAAGGAAGACCTTGTCGTGCTCCAGCTTGTCGTTGGCATGCCCGGGTTTCTCTTCGTCAGGATACCCTATCGCAATGATGGATTCAATCATTAAATTGTCCGGAACCCCCAGTAGATCCTTGATATACGTGTCTGCGCTCATGGTCTGGTCATGGTCCCGTTTCCGGATTTGTATCCAGCAGGAACCCAACCCCAGGGATGCGGCGGCAAGGTGAATGAAAACAGAAGCAATGGAGCAGTCTTCCACCCAGACATCACTGGATGTGGCATCGGCACAGACCACGATTCCCATGGGGGCGTTTTTAAGGAAAGAGGCGCCGTGGGGCTTGGATTTCGAAAGTTTCTCAAGGGTGTCGGAATCGTCCACCACAATGAATTGCCAGGGGTTAAAGCTCCTGGACGAGGGGGCGCGTAACGCCGCTTCCATGAGTTTTTCACGGGTTTCACGTTCAATGGGTTGAGAGGTGTATCGGCGAACGCTTCTGCGTTGTCTGATCAGATCTAAAAACATAACTCCTCCTTAAAAACAGATTCTCGTCAATCAAAATCAGCTGGAAATGCCGGGTTTTTGCTAGTGAAACCGGGTAATGTTGATATCTCCCCTGGCATTCATCTCATCGAACTTTTTGCGTAAAAATCGTTTAAAACGGTTCCTGGTCACCGGCCACAACAGCATCAGCCCTGCAACATCGGTGAGAAGGCCCGGTGTGATCAATACCAGGCCGGCAATGAGGATGATAAGAGCATCAATCAGCTCCTCGGCCGGCATCAGTCCCTGGTTCAAGCTCTGTCTGACTTTGAACATGGTGTTCATCCCCTCCATCCTGGCCAGCCATGCACCGGCAAATCCGGTGAGAATAACCAGTAATACGGTGTTAAAACCGCCGATCACAGTTCCCAGTTTGATCAGAAGGTAAAGCTCAATCACCGGGATAAGGGTAAAGCACAGAAAAAGTCTGAATAACATAGGGCCATACTCCCAAAAAAATTAATATCTTAACGCATTATGGCGATAAAACGCTGTTTGTCAAGGTGCATCAGGCCCGGCAGAGCGGGCATTTAAGAGGGCGATACAAATGCCTGCGAGTACCATGAGGCCGCAGAGAACCTGGCCCATGGACATGCCCGGGAGCACATGGTTGAGATGGGCATCGGGCTGTCGGACAAATTCAATACAGAACCTCAGTGCCCCGTATCCCACAAGAAAGAGGGAAAATATTTTATGCCTTGCCCAGGGGCGGTTGCGGATGTACCAAAGGCATATAAACAGGACAATCCCTTCGAAAAACGCCTCGTACAGTTGGGAGGGATGGCGCAGAAGATGGTCAGGATCTGTGGGAAAGAACATACCCCAGGGCAGAGCCGTCGGCGTACCGAATAGTTCTCCGTTGAAGAAATTGCCCAGTCTGCCGAAAAAATACCCTAGGGGAACGGCCGGGACAATCACATCGGAAAACTGCCAGATGTTTATCCTTCTTTTCCGGCAGAACCCGGCAAAAGCCGCAGCCACACCGATAAGTCCTCCGTGAAAGGACATGCCCGTGATACCGGTAAAGCGAACGCCATTGGAAAACTCAAAGGGCAGGAATATTTCCAAAGGGTGGGCCGCATAATAGGACGGATTGTAAAATAGGACATATCCCAACCGGCCGCCCACAAGAACCCCCACGGCCGCCCAGACGAAAAAATCCTGGATCATTTCCATGTCATAAGGGTGTTGCTCACGGGTGATCCGATACCGGACCAGGAAGTAGACCGAAACAAAAGCGGCCACATACATCAGGCTGTAATACCGGAGACCAAACCCGTTGACCTGGATCAGGTAAGGGTCGATGCGATAGGGGAGTGTCTGCCACCAGGTCATGATTTTTTACCGCGCATCATGGATACGGCTGATCATTTCCTTGAGCAGCTTGGCCGCCACCATTCCGGTAACAGAGTTAAGATCCCGTTCCGGATTGTATTCAACGATATCCCCTCCGATGATATGTCCATCAAGGTTATGAATCAGGTCAATGACCTGGCGGGTGGTGAGTCCTCCGGGTTCATGGTGGGAAACGCCCGGGGCAAAAGCCGGATCAAGGCAGTCCAGGTCAATGGACAGGTAAACCGGGCCCTGGAATTCCAGGGTGTTCACCGCGTCCATACCTGAACGCATCTCATGCACTTCCACACCAAAGCGGTTTGCCTGTTCCCGCTGATGTCCGTTAATGGTCCGGATACCGACCTGCACCAGCCGGCCGGCCAACCCTTTTTCCATAATCCTGGCAAAAGGAGACGCATGGGAATACGGATTTTTATCCAGGCAATCGTAAAGATCCGGGTGGGCGTCCAGGTGCAGGATGTTCAGGTCCGGATATGTTTGTGCATGGGCCCGGATCAGTGGAAAGGTCACGGAATGGTCTCCGCCCAGTGCAATAAGCCTGTTGTTGTCTGCAAGCAGGCGGGATGCCGCCCGGGTGATGGATTCAAATGCTTCTTCGGGGGACGGCCAGGCAACGTCACCGGTATCGTAAAGGTTGTCCAGACTGCCAAGGTCAACACCGGTCTCGGTCCACAAATTGGCAGAATTGCAAAAAAAGCGTTCCCGAATTCTGGCCGGTGCCAGGGACGCGCCTTTCCGGTATGAGCTGTTGGAATCCAGGGGAATACCCATGACGCAGACAGCGTTCCGCACTGTTTTATCAGAGCAAGGAAATTTCATTGTCACTTTCCTTTATTGCTGTTTTTATTTCGGAGCCCGAAGAATCATCTGGATCAAGTATTTTTCCCCGGGTCCAGGTGTCCGGGGAAACCGCCGCGTTGACGGACCGGTTGAGAATATCCAGGAAGTGGTCCCTGGGCACCTCGACAGCTCCCATGCTGAGCAAATGGTCCGTTGTTACCTGGCAGTCGATCAGGTCAAAGTCCAGGCGGCGCAGGTATCTGGCCAGGGAAACCAGGGCGATTTTTGATGCATCCGGCATCCGGCTGAACATGGATTCGCCGAAAAAGGCTTTACCAATACTGACACCGTAGAGCCCGCCGGCCAGTTGGTTGCCGCACCAGGCTTCCACGGAATGGGCATATCCCATTTCATGAAGGGTAATATATGCTTCGATCATGCCGTCGATGAGCCAGGTGCCCTCATCCTTGCTCTGTCTGGGCTGGGCACAGGCCACAATGACCTGCTCAAAAGCGGTGTTCACACGGATGTCAAAGGGATGTTTTTTTATCTTTTTTTTCAGGCTCCGGGAAACCCGGATATCAGGCGGAAATACGACCAGTCTCGGGTCTGGGGACCACCAGAGTATGGGTTCATTGGAGGAAAACCAGGGAAATATACCGTTTTTATAGGCCAGGACCAGCCGCTGGGGCTCAAGGTCTCCCCCGATACAGAGGAGACCGTCCGAGCGCGCAAGCCAAGCCGGCGGAAATTCTACCCGCTCCGATAACCTGAAAAGGGGCATCAGCTGGATTTGAAGCCAAAAGTCAGCTCGTCGTTTTTCAGGCCGATGGAAAGTTTACCGCCTTTTTCCAGCTTGCCGAAAAGAATTTCGTCGGTCAGTTTGTCCTTTATGGTGGTCTGGATCATACGGGCCAGGGGCCGGGCACCGAATTTGGGATCATAGCCTTTGCGGGCCAGGTGGGTCCGGGCCCTGGCAGAGTAAGTCAGGGAAATTCCCTTGGTTTTGAGCATCTCCTTGAGTTCTCTCATGTTTTTGTCCACAATCAGTTCCATGACCTTTTCAGAGAGATGGTTGAACTGAACGATCCCGTCAAGCCGGTTGCGGAATTCAGGACTGAAGGTTTTTTCAACGGCCTTGAATCCCTTGGTGTCCGCATTGGCGGTCTGGGACCCGAATCCGATTGAGTTGGCGCTCATCTCCCTTGCCCCGGCATTGGAGGTCATGATGATGATCACGTTCCTGAAATCAGCTGACTTGCCGTTGTTGTCGGTAAGTGTGGCATAGTCCATGACTTGGAGAAGGATATTGTAAAGGTCCATGTGGGCCTTTTCAATTTCATCCAGGAGAAGGACGGAATGGGGATGCTTGCGGATGTTGTCCGTGAGAATGCCGCCCTGGTCAAACCCGACATATCCGGGAGGGGCCCCGATCAATCTCGAAACCGCATGCTTTTCCATGTACTCACTCATGTCGAACCTGAGGAACTCAATGCCCATATTGGCTGCCAGTTGTTTGGCCACTTCGGTTTTGCCCACACCTGTGGGGCCCATGAACAGGAAAGATCCGATGGGGCGGTCCGGCGCTGCCAGACCTGCTCTGGACCGCTTAATGGCTGTGGTCAGGGTGTTGATGGCATCGTCCTGGCCGTAAATCACACGGAATAATTTGTCCGGCAGGGTCTCCAGGTTGGACTTGTCCGTGGATGTGACGCTGGAAACCGGCACCTTGGCGATTTTGGCAACAATATTTTCAATGTCTTTGCTGCTGACGTTTTTTCGCTTGCCCCGGCCCTTGAGCCTCAGGAATGCTCCGGTTTCATCCAGAACGTCAATGGCTTTGTCCGGCAGGAAGCGGTCATTGATATACTTGTCCGAAAGATGGGCGGCCGCTTCAATCGTCTTATCCGGGTATTTGAGGCCGTGATGCTCTTCATAGCGGGAGCGGAGACCTTTGAGGATTTCCGCGGTTTCGTCGACACTGGGTTCTGAGACTTCTATTTTCTCAAACCGCCGGGAAAAGGCCCGGTCTTTTTCAAAGTGGTTTTTATACTCTTCATAGGTTGTGGTGCCGATACACTTGATCTCCCCGGAGGAGAGCGCGGGTTTGAGAATGTTGGACGCGTCCATGGAACCCGAAGTTGTGGCCCCGGCGCCCACGACCGTATGGATTTCATCAATCACCAGAAGGGCGTTTTCCTTCTTTTCCAGGGCATTGATTACATCTTTGAGGCGCTGTTCAAAATCCCCCCTGTATTTGGTACCGGCCAGAAGAGACCCCATATCCAGGGAGTAAAGCTCACAGCTTTCAAGGAGATCCGGCACGGACTTATCATTGATTTTCAGGGCAAGGCCTTCGGCGATGGCAGTCTTGCCGACACCGGGATCGCCCACCAGTATGGGGTTATTCTTCCGCCGGCGGCAGAGCACCTGCATAACCCTGTCTGTTTCGGTTTCCCTGCCGATCAGGGGATCAATTTTGTTTTCCTGGGCACGTTTCAACAGGTCTGCCGTGAATGACTCCAGAGGATCTTTCTTTTTCTGGCGTTTGGTTTTGGGATCGGCCTGGCGAAATAATTTTTGCGACTGGTCTCCACCGGTTTTTTCTTTTTTTTCCGTCTCTCCGTCATGGGAGATATGCTTGAGGACATCCAACCGGGTAATGCCTTCGGCTTCCAGATAGAAGGCGGCATGGGAATCCTTTTCCTGGAAGATGGATGCCAGGATATCCCCGAGATTGACCTCTGATTTTTCAGCAGATCTTGCATGGTTGATGGCCCTTTGGATCATCCGCTGGAACCCGATGGTCTGCTGGAGTACATACTCTTCTTTGGTATCTATTTTGGTCAGCTTTTCGTCAAAAAATTTCTCAAGCTCTTCTTTGATCTGGTCAGGGCTCCCACCACATTTTTCAATTGTTTCAAAGCCTGTCTCATGGTTAAGGATGGCGTAAAGAACATGCTCAACACATACATACTCATGCCTTCTTTTTTTTGCTTCCCGAACGGCAAAACCGAGAGCTGTACTGAGTTCTTTGCTTATCATATCTCGCTTACTCCTTTTCCATTGTACTTTTTAAGGGGAAACCTTTATTGGTGGCCAAATTATGGACGGTTTCAACTTTGGTTTCTGCTATCTCTCTGGGATAAATGCCGCAGACTGCTTTGCCCTTATTATGTACATTAAGCATTATTTGGGTCGCTTTTTCAAGTGATTTTCCGAATACGCGGACCAGTATATCCACCACAAACTCCATGGTTGTATAATCGTCGTTATGGAGCAGGACTTTATACATGGGCGGATGATCTTCCTTTGATCGTGATGAAATATCCGGCTTGGTTTTCGAATCCGTGGATGTCATATGCCGCTCCTAGTCCATACAGCATTTTTTGTATTTCTTTCCGCTGCCGCAGGGACAGGGATCATTCCGCTGCACCTTCCGGGATGATCGTTTTACAGGCTTTTTCACACTGGGGTCATCCGAGTGGGAAAAGGTCAGGTCCTGTTGTTCATCTTTTTTCATGTCTTCCACCTGGGACGGAGAGGCGATCTGGATTTTAAAAAGGATATCCACCACCTCTTCCTTGATGCGTTCCATCAGACCCTGGAACATCTCAAAGCCTTCTTTTTTGTATATCCGCAAGGGATCCTGCTGGGCATATCCCCTCAGACCGATTCCCTCTTTGAGGTGATCCATGGATAACAGGTGCTCTTTCCACCGGGAATCCACGGTCTGGAGAATGATGAACCGCTCCAGCTGACGCATCTGCGCATCACCGATAAGGTTTTCCTTACTCAGGTAATGGGTTTTTACCGCATCAAATAAACGTTCAGACACCTCGTCTGCCGAAGCATTGTCCGCGACCGAAGCGTCCAGGGAGAATTCCATGTTGAAGACCCGTTTGATTTCATTGTCCAGGCCCTGAATATCCCAGGCTTTGATGGGCATCTTTTCCTGGGCAAATCCGTCAACAACGTCATATGCCAGGTCTTCAATCATTTCCAGGACCACGGATTTCAGATCTGATTCCTGAAGGGCCTGCCGGCGTTGGCGGTAAATCACCTCACGCTGCTGGTTCATGACGTCGTCATATTCGAGCAGGTGCTTTCTGATTTCAAAGTTGTGGCCTTCTACTTTGGACTGGGCATTCTCAATGGCCCGTGAGATGAACTTGTGTTCAATATGTTCACCTTCTTCAATGCCCAGACGGTCCATCACCGCGTGGATCCGGTCGCCGCCGAATATCCTGAGAAGGTCGTCTTCCAGGGACAGGTAAAACCTGGAGCTGCCGGGATCCCCTTGGCGGCCGGCCCTTCCCCGGAGCTGGTTGTCGATTCGCCTGGACTCATGGCGGGAGGTGCCCAAGATATGAAGTCCGCCCAACTCTTTTACCCCTTCTCCCAGCTTGATATCCGTACCACGTCCGGCCATGTTGGTGGAGATGGTGACCGCTCCTTTCTGGCCCGCGTTGGCGACAATTTCCGCTTCCGCCTTGTGATGCTTGGCGTTGAGTACGTTATGGGGGACTTTTTTCTTTTTAAGCTTTTTGCTCAGATCTTCGGATACATCAATGGAAATCGTTCCCACCAGGACGGGTTGTCCTTTTTTATGAAGGGCAATGATTTCTTGTATGGCGGCATCATATTTTTCGTTCTGGGTTTTGTAGATAAGGTCGGCCCTGTCATCCCTGACCATGGTTTTGTGCGTGGGAATCACCAGCACGTCAAGATCGTAGATTTTTTTGAATTCAGGCGCCTCGGTTTCCGCCGTACCTGTCATGCCGGAAAGCTTCTCATACATCCTGAAGTAGTTCTGGAATGTAATGGAGGCAAGGGTCTGGTTCTCATTTTCAATCTTTACATTTTCCTTGGCTTCCAGGGCCTGGTGAAGCCCTTCACTGTAGCGGCGGCCGGTCATCAGCCTGCCGGTGAACTCATCAACAATCACGACCTGGTTGTTTTTAACGATATAGTCTGTATCCCGCTTGAACAGGGTATGGGCTTTAAGGGCCTGGTTGAGATGGTGAAGGATTTCAATATTGGCCGGATCGTAGAGGTTGTCCACACTGAGCAGTTTTTCACCCTTGGCAATGCCGTCTTCGGTCAGGGAGACACTTTTGGATTCCTCATCCAGGGTATAATCCGTCTCTTTTTTGAATCCCGGGATAATGGCATTGACCTGGGTATAGAAATGGGTTGATTTTTCAGTCGGCCCTGAAATGATCAACGGGGTCCGGGCCTCGTCAATGAGGATGGAGTCCACCTCGTCCACAATGGCAAAGTTCAGGTTGCCCTGGGCTAGATCTTCCTGTTCAAACTTCATATTGTCCCGGAGATAGTCGAACCCGAACTCATTGTTGGTGCCGTAAGTAATATCGGCATCATAGGCTTCTTTACGTTCCCCGGGATCCAGATCATGGAGGATGACCCCGACGGAAAGTCCAAGGAATTTATAGATGTTGGCCATCCAGTCCGCATCACGCTTGGCCAGGTAATCATTCACCGTTACAATATGAACCCCTTTTCCGTCCAGGGCGTTTAAATAGGCCGGCAATGTGGACATCAGGGTCTTTCCCTCACCGGTCTTCATTTCGGCAATGGTGCCGTTGTGAAGGGCGATACCGCCGATAAGCTGCACATCAAAATGGCGCATCCCCAGGGTCCTGACAGACGCTTCCCGAACCAGGGCAAAAGCCTCCGGCAGGATGTCGTTAAGGGTTTCTCCATTAGACAGCCTGCTCCTGAACTCATTTGTCTTTTCAGCCATCTGGGTGTCTGATAATGCCTGAATATCAGGTTCCAGTGCGTTGATATCGTCGATTAAAGGCTGAATTTTTTTGAGTACCCGGTCGTTGTTGGAGCCGAAAACTTTAGTGAAAAATTTGAATACCATATTATATGCCTTAGCTGTCTAATAACTGTTTCAATATTTGGGAATCGTCAACTTGCCTGTAAAACATATAAGCATTAATTGGGAAAATAAAATAAAATAAAAAAAATAAAAATATTGAATCCGGCACAACCCCTTGGAAACAGGGGGTTCGGATCAATGCCGGAAAGGCGGGGAATTAATTGAGGATATATTTAAGGGGATTGACCGGCGCGCCGTTAATGCGGACCTCGTAATGCAGGTGGGGGCCGGTGCTCTGGCCGGTGTTGCCGACCGTTGCAATGACATCGCCGCGCTTGACCTTCTGGCCCCTTTTGACAAGCAGGTCCTTGCAATGGGCATATTTGGTAACCTTGCCGTATCCGTGGTCAATGATCACCAGGTTGCCGAAGTACATTTTTCTTGCGGCATAGGTGACCTTGCCGTTGGCCGTGGCAATAATTTTGGTGCCGGGGCGGTTGGAAATATCAAGGCCGGAATGAAAACTGCGCTTGCCTGTAAACGGGGATTTCCGGTAACCGAACCGCGAGGTGATCCACCCGTCCACCGGTCTGATGGAGGGTGTGGCTGCCAAAAGGTTCTTTTTCTTTTCAAGCTTGCTGATAAGGTCTTCAAAATCCAGGGTTTTCAGGGTGGCGGCCGTCTGTGTCAGGTCCACCTGCTGGTGCATCTCCCGAATCAGATTATTGTGGCGGGTTTCCAGGGGAAGTTCCTGGTCCAGGTCATTTTCGGGAATGCCGCCGATACCGATGAGGCCGGACGAGTTTCCGGTTTTTTGAATGTCTGCAATCAGCCTGACCTGGTCTTCCAGCCGGGCAAGGTTTTTCACCTGTTCCTTAAGCACCTCGATTTCTTTGGCAAAGGTCTGGACCTGTCTGCGCTGATCCTGGATTTCTCCGGTCTGGGATACAATGGTCCGGTTCAGGCTGGCATTATCAAAGGCGATCTGTTTGAGCTGGTAGTAATCATACCCCAGGTAGGAAAATCCGCCCACGATACCGAGTATTAAAAAAGCGAAAAATAATGCAACAGGTTTACGAAGTGAAATTTCCCTGATGTCCGAACTTCCACCCGAGTGGAACCATATTTTAATTCGTTTTTTCATCTTCACTCTCTTATAAATGATATCCCGGTCATGTCAAGCAATTATTACGTGTATAGTACGCGTTATCACAACGGGGTCTGGACGGCGTTCAGCCCCGTATTTTCATCCATTCCATACATGATGTTCATATTTTGTACAGCCTGACCCGCAGCACCTTTGAGCAGGTTGTCAATGGCGGAAACGAGTATCAGACGGCCTGTCCCGGGCTCCAGATGGCAGCCGATATCGCAGCAGTTGGTCCCCCTGACATGGGACATGGCTGGGAAACGGCCGTCGGGCAGCAGCCGGACAAAAGGCGTGTCATTATAGTATCGATCATAAGTATCCCGGATTTCTTCCAGGGAAATGCCCGGTTTTATTGTTGCGTAAATTGTGGAGACCATTCCGCGGGTCACAGGCACCAGGTGGGGCACAAATGTGAGATGCACGGGGGCGCCTGCGGCCTGGCCCAGGATTTCCTCGATTTCAGGCGTATGTCTGTGGTTTCCGACTTTATACGGCATAAACGATTCATTCACCTCACAATAATGTGTAGTGAGAGAAAGGGAGCGGCCAGCACCGCTGACCCCTGATTTTGAATCTGACACCAACCCCTCAACAGAGATCAGGTTTTCCCTGACCAGGGGCACCAGCGCCAGCAGGATGGAGGTGGGATAGCATCCCGGGTTCCCGACGAGTCGTGCTGTTTTGATTTCTTCCCGGAACAGTTCGCAAAGGCCGTATACGCTTTCACCCAGGAGGTCCGGAGCAGAATGGGTCTGGTAAGCCGCTTCATAGGCGCCAGCATCCGTAAATCTGAAATCCGCCGACAGGTCGACAACTTTAATGCCCTGGTCAATCAATTGGGGGGCAAAGGCCATGGACACTTTGTGGGGCAGGGCAAGGAACATCAGGTCCACACGGCCGGCCAGGTCTTGGGCATTGAATGGTTCGCAGGTCAGGGATTCAAATCCCCGCATGGAAGGAAAAATATCCGTGAGCGCCTTGCCCTGGTATGAATTGGACGTGATGGCCTCAAGACTGGCCAGGGGGTGGTTGGAAATCAGTTTCACCAGTTCAACCCCTGTATATCCGGATGCTCCTGCAATACCTGTTCTAATCATTGTCGCATTCTTTCGTTTCTATGGTTTGGATTGTCATGATTCGGCCTTTGTTTTAGGCCAGAACCTGAAAATATGCAAACCTAAAATTATTCGCGGCTGAATTCCACCAATGTATGGTCTTCCCCATCCATTGCCTTGTCGATCAGACCGCTGATAACAGCCCAGTCCCCACCGGCGAGCCCCGCACCGATTTTGGGATATCCGAACCGCTTGCCGGTGAACTCTTTTCCAAGCGCGAGAAAAAGGGCGGAAATGGCGTCGTAATCTGACAAAACCCCGTTCCCGTCATAATGATACTGGGTATAACCGTTGACGACGAAAAGAGATGTTCCCTGGTTATCGATTTGCGCATGGGTATAAGTACCCAGTTTTGAGCGGTCTCCCGGAGTGGTTTGACAATCGGCGTCATAGGCCTGGGGAAAGGTGGCGCGGATCTGTCTGGCAATGCCCGCCCCCATGGCGCAAAAACAATTGCAGCCATGGATGATGACATCAAATTCGCCTGCCAGGGCCAGCTTGATCAAATCCCCTTTGACCTGCTTCATCCGTTTATCCTTTTTCTGTTAAGAAAGCGCCCAAAAGCCCATGATACCTATATATCATCGGTGTTTGCCGTAGAAAAGTAAAGTTTGCAAAAAGTGTTCCCGATTTGGTATGTGAATAAAAATATACCTTATATCGCCATAAAAAGAAAGAACAAGGAAAAAAGCAGATGAATGATCTTTGCACAACACCGGTGGCACTGGTCCAGATCCCGCCGGTTTTTCTCAATCTTGAGGCCAGTCTGTCAAAGGTGGAAACCCTTGTGGAAAAGGCGGCTAAACAAGGTGCCGCCCTGGTGGTGTTCCCTGAAACCTGGCTGCCCGGATACCCGGTATGGCTGGACAATGCCCCAGAAGCCGCCATGTGGAACCACCCGGGCGCTAGGGCGCTTTACAGGATACTTTGCGATAATGCCCCGACAAAAGACCACCTTTTAAAACTGGCCCGGATTGCCCGGAAAAACCGGATCGATCTTGTTATGGGTTGTCATGAGATTGACGGAAATACCCTTTATAATACCATGGTGTTCTGCACCGGCGACGGGGCAGGTCCCGTGGTCCACCGCAAGCTCATGCCCACGTATAATGAAAAACTGATCTGGGGATGGGGAGACGGTGCCACCCTGAATACGGTACCAACCGGTGCCGGTACCATTGGCGGACTGATCTGCTGGGAGCACTGGATGCCCCTGGCCAGGGCTGCCATGCATGCCAAAAAGGAGGCCATCCATGTGGCCCAGTGGCCGTCGGTCATTGAGCTGCACCAGATGGCCTCCCGCCACTATGCGTTTGAAGGGCGCTGTTTTGTTCTGGCCTGCGGTACGGTGATCTCAAAAGGCGAAGTCATGGAGGGATTTGCATCCCTGGATATTGACGCGCCTGACGCCTTAAAGATGCTGGCATCCATCAAAGGGGATGATGATACACTTGTCATGACAGGCGGCAGCGCCGTGATCGGTCCGGATGCTGCCTATGTGGCCGAACCGGTATTTGAAAACCGGGATATTCTAATGGCCGACCTGAACCTTAACATGATCCGGGAATCTGCCATGGTGCTGGATACGGACGGCCACTATGCCAGGCCGGATGTGTTCTCCCTGGTGGTCAACGAGGCACCCATGCCGTCGGTCCGGTTTGAAAATGGGAACAGCGATTGAAAAAACGGCGGGGGTGCAGCCGGTTAAGTGATGAAATTTCGTCGGCGTGATGAAGTTTAGCAAAGGCCTTTAGTAGCACAGGCTGCCGGTCTGTCCGGCAGCCCGTGTCTTGTCCGGATCATACGGATATTTCTGGTTAGTGGAGGATCTGGCTGAGAAAAAATTTGGTTCGCTCATGCTCAGGATTTTCAAAGAAGTCAATGGGGTTGTTCTCTTCCAGGATCATACCTGCATCCATGAGCATGACCCGCTGGGCCACTGTTTTGGCAAACCCCATTTCATGGGATACCACAATCATGGTCATGCCCTCGTCACTGAGTTGGACCATGACATCCAGCACCTCTTTAACCATTTCCGGGTCCAGAGCAGACGTGGGCTCGTCAAACAGCATGACCTTGGGCTTCATGCACAGGCTCCTGGCAATGGCCACCCGCTGCTGCTGGCCCCCGGAAAGCTGGCCCGGATATTTGTTGGCCTGTTCGGCAATTTTGACCTTTTCCAGGTAAAACATGGCAGTCTCTTCCGCCTCTTTTTTCGGGGTCTTTCTCACCCATATGGGACCGAGAGTAAGGTTCTCAAGGATGGTGAGATGGGGAAACAGGT
The DNA here is from genome assembly GCA_036881925.1 of Desulfobacter sp. Classification (GTDB taxonomy): domain Bacteria; phylum Desulfobacterota; class Desulfobacteria; order Desulfobacterales; family Desulfobacteraceae; genus Desulfobacter. The sequence goes on along the minus strand of JBAJNJ010000011.1, from coordinate 124,025 downwards.
TAAAGTGCTGGAATACCATGCCCACTTCCGTTCGGATTTTTTCAATGTTTTTCAGGTTATTGGTCAATTCGATGCCGTCCACGATGATCCGGCCTTTCTGGTGTTCTTCAAGCCGGTTGATGCAGCGAATCAATGTGGATTTCCCCGAACCTGATGGACCGCAGATAACAATTTTTTCCTGTTTTTTTACGTCCAGGTTGATATTTTTCAGCACATGAAAGTCACCATACCACTTGTTCAGATCCCTGATCTGGATAATGGTGTCGTTGTCGTTTGTTTCTTTCCGGTTCGAATCGGTCATTTTCTGTTCCTAACTATTAACTGCGTTTATCGGTATCCAGTTCCCGCTCAAGTTTCCTTGAAAAGTTGGACATGGAGAAACATCCTAAAAAGTACATCAGGGCCACAAACAGGTACATTTCCGTTGAAAACCCCATCCATTCCGGATTCTGGATTACGGTTTTGGAGGTCAACAGAAAGTCGTAAAGCGCAATGATCACGACCAGAGAAGTGTCCTTGAATGCCGAAACCAGGACGCTTACCGTCGGCGGGATGACGATTTTTAGGGCCTGGGGCAGGATGATCAGCCGCATGGTCTGGGCATAGTTGAGTCCCAGTGCGTCGGCTGCCTCGTACTGGCCTTTGGACATCCCCTGGAGCCCGCCCCTGACCACTTCCGCCACATAGGCAGCCGTGAACAGGATAATGGCGACCTGGGCCCTGAGGATGGTGTTGATGGTGACCCCCTCGGGCAGGAAAAGCGGGAAGATAATTGATGACATGAACAGCAGGGAGATCAGAGGCACCCCGCGGATCATTTCAATATACCCGATGGACATGTAACGGATCATGGGCATGTTCGACCCCCTGCCCAGGGCCAGCACCACACCCAGGGGATACGCAGCGGTCAGGCCGAATACCGAGAGCAGCAGGGTCAGGGGCAATCCGCCCCATTTCATGCTGTCCACGGGCGTCAACCCCAGGATTCCGCCTTTCATAAGAATGCCCATGGCGGCAAGGCCGATCAGCCAGCCGTACCCCAGGGCCTTTGACCAGTATTTTTTGTTATTTGAAAAAAACAAAAGGCCAAAGAGAATCATCATGGCGGTAAACGGCCGCCAGTGGAGTTCGTGGGGATAAAAGCCGAAAATAACAAATCGCAGATTTTTAATGACAACGGCCCAGCACGCCCCGTCTCCTGTTTTGCAGCCTTCCCCCGACGTGAACCAGGATGCGTCAATAAAAGCCCACTGGATAAACGGGGGGATAAAGCGGAGCAGAAGTGCAAGCACAAAAAGGGTGAGCACCGAGTTGAATATCCCGTTGAACAGGTTCTCCTTGAACCATCCGATAAGCCCCCGACGGTCCACGGGCGGTTTGATCCGTTGAATCTCCTCATGGTCAATATGTATAACTGCCATATTATCTTTCCACTAATTTTGATTTCTTATTGTACCAGTTCATGAACAAAGAGGTTGAGATACTGAACATCAGGTAACATCCCATGATCAGCGCCACCCCCTCAATGGACTGGCCCGTAATATTAATGGTGGTGTTGGCAACGGATACAAAATCAGGATACCCGATGGCAATGGCCAGGGATGAATTCTTGGTCAGGTTGAGCATCTGGCTTGTCAAAGGGGGAATGATCACCCGGAGAGCCTGGGGCAGGATGACCAGGTTCAGAACATGGCTTTTTTTCAACCCGATCGACATGGCTGCCTCGGTCTGTCCCCGGCTCACGGCCTGGATACCCGCCCTGACCGCTTCCGCCACAAAGGCCGACGTATAAATGACAAGCCCCAGGAGCAGGGCGATGAACTCCGGTGACAGCATGAGCCCGCCCCTGAAGTTGAATCCCCGGAGTTCGGGAACATCCATCTGGACAGGCGCACCGAAAAAGAGCCAGACAGCCAGGGGCAATCCCAAGGTGATGCCTGCGGCTGTCCAGAATACGGGAAAATCTTCACCGGTCGATGCCTTACGCCGCTTGGCCCAGCGTCGCAGGATATAGGCCAGTACCATGCCGATAACCAGGGCGGCCAGCATATAAACGTGTGCCGGATGTGCTGCAGGAATTCCCATGGCCACGCCCCTGTTGCAGATAAACAGGCCGGTAATGGGATTCAGGGCCTGGCGCGGTGCAGGGAACGACTCGTAAAATAGGGCATACCAGAAAAAAAGTTGGAGCAGGACAGGGATGTTCTGCATTACCTCAATATAAATTATGGCCAGTTTCTGCACCAGCCAGTTTGTGGACAGGCGGGCCACCCCCACAAACACCCCGATGATAAGACACAGGACTATGCCCACAAAACTGACCTTCAGCGTGTTTAACACTCCGACCACAAGGGCCCTGCCGTAAGAGTCCGCAGCAGAGTAAGCAATTACGCTTTCGCCGATTTCAAAAGCCGCCTCCTTGTCCAGAAACCCGAACCCGGATGCGATATTTTGTTTTTCAAGATTGGCCAGGGTGTTGCTCACCAGATACCACGCCAGAAGCCCCACCATCAGAAAGGTCAATGCCTGGTAGGCAATGGCCCGTTTGTCCGGATCCAGCCAGAACGGAACTTTTTCTTCTGAAATACTGTTTTTCATTTTTTTAATAAGGGTGTTCTGTTGGTTTGAACGGTATCCGTCTCCGCCAGGGCGACGGATACCGTTCAGGGAGGTTTACAACTATCTGATGGGGGACGCGTACATCAGGCCGCCGTCAGTCCAAAGGGCATTCAGGCCGCGTTGAAGTGCAAGAGGAGTATTCGGTCCGACATTGCGGTCAAACACTTCGCCGTAGTTGCCAATCTGTTTGACGATATTATAGGCCCATTTGTCATCCAGGCCCAACTGGGAACCCATACCGGGAGTGACGCCCAGAAACCGTTTGATTCCCGGGTTGGCGGATTTCATCATCTCATCCACGTTTTTGGATGTGATGCCGAATTCCTCAGCCTGGATCATGGCCATCACTGTCCAGTTGACAATATCATACCACTGGTCATCCCCATGTCTGACAACAGGTGCCAGGGGTTCTTTGGAAATGATCTCGGTAAGCAGTTCGTATTCGGCAGGGTTTGGCGCGACAGATCTCTGGGCCGCCAACTGGGAGGCGTCAGAGGTCAGGACATCGCAGCGGCCCGCGAAAAACGCCTTGTTCAGTTCGGCTGTATTTTCAATCACAACAGGGGACCATTTCATGCCGTTGGTCCTGAAGTAGTCGGCCGCGTTCATTTCCGTGGTGGTGCCGGGAAGAACACAGACCGTTGCCCCGTCCAGTTCCTTGGCGCTTTTGACACCGAGTTTTTTGGAAATCAAAAAGCCCTGGCCATCGTAATAGTTGACCTGGGCGAAGTTGAGGCCGGATTTGGTTTCCCTGGACAGGGTCTGGGTGGTATTCCTGCACAATACATCAATTTCTTTTGACTGGAGGGCGGGCAGGCGCTGAACCGCAGTCAGGGCAGAAAACTTAACTTTTGACGCATCGCCGAACACGGCTGCGGCAACGGCTTTTGCCGTATCAACATCCAATCCTTTCCACTCGCCTTTGTCATCCGGCATGCTGAATCCGAAAACCGAGCCGTTCACGCCGGCTTTAATATAACCGCGCGCCTTGACTTCATCCAGAGTGCCGGCAGATGCCAGGGATGCCAGGGATAGAATGGTGATACAAATGGCTAAACTTTTTAACATTTTCATAGATACTCCCCTCCTATGATAAAAAAATTAAACGTGATGTGAGTTACGAAAACCTTTGCAACTATTAGCACAACGCCATAAATTTTCAAGCAGTTTTCAGAATGGTTTGATTTTTATACCCGCATTTTCAACCCGTGTTTCAATTTTGTCAAGATTGTTTTGGAAGATATACAGGGCAAACGCATTTACATCTGGCATGATTTTTTACTCCATATGGTTTCAGATACTTAAAACGTTCGCATACGTTTTCTTGCGTTTGCGACAGCGTCTAAACCACTGAAATCATTCATCCCGATTTTTATATGCGTTGACCCTGGGGGATATACAGCAGTTTTGGTAAAAAAAATGTCACTGCCCCGGTCCGGGTTGCAGGATTGTCCGGAACCCGTTACAGTTTCCCCCATGTGTATATACGGCAGAATACTCAGGGAACCGGTCAACGCGATTTCCCATGGAGCGGGCGCGCTGGGATCAGTCGCTGCCCTGGCGGTGATGGTGGCTTATGCCGCAGTGCGGGCCGATGCCTGGCACGTGGTCTCTTTTTCCATTTTCGGGGCCACCCTTATCCTGATGTACACCTCAAGCTTTCTGTATCACGCCCTGCGAATTTCGGAAAAAGGCCTGATGATTTTTCGCCGGATCGACCATATCATGATTTTCATGGTCATTGCCGGGTCTTATACGCCCCTTTGCCTGGTTCCGCTCAGGGGACCCTGGGGATGGAGTCTGTTCGGCACGGTCTGGGGGATTGCCCTGGCCGGTATCTTTCTCAAGATTTTTTTTATGAATGCGCCCCGCTGGATCTCCACTCTCATTTACCTGATCATGGGGTGGCTCTGTATTGTGGCGGTCTATCCACTGGTGAAAACCCTGGCGCCCATGGCATTGCTCTGGCTGGCCCTGGGCGGTGCATTTTACAGTGTGGGGGCCCTGGTCTACGCCCTGAAGCGTCCCAACCCGTTTCCCGGCATTTTTGGATTCCACGAAATTTGGCATTGTTTCGTGATCATGGGAAGCGCCTGCCATTTCTGGCTTTCTTTCAACTATCTCATGTATATCTGATCCGGCACACTGCCGGCACCCGGCAGCGTCCACGGCAATTCCCTTGTGATTTGCCCGTATCTCTGTAAAACTCAGAACGTTGGGGTAGCGTTGTTCCCCTTTCATGCTTATGTTGACCAAAAGGAGCATATTGTGAAGATCTGCAGCACGGAAAAAATAACGGACCACAGCCATTTGAATCTGGTTGCGGTCCGGTATCAGGACCGCAACGGCACGGATAAGAACTGGATTTACGCCACACGGGGAAATACCCGCAGACCCGATGCCGTTGTCATTGTGCCCCATCACCGGGAAACGGACAGGCTGGTGCTGATCAAAGAGTTCCGGGTCCCGCTCCAGGGAGATCAGTATGGGTTTCCCGCAGGACTTGTGGATCCCGGCGAGAGTGTTGAACAGGCCGGTAAAAGGGAGTTGCTTGAAGAAACCGGCCTTAACGTGACCCGGGTGTTAAAACAAAGCCCTCCCATATTTTCGTCTTCGGGCATGACCGACGAAAGCATCTGTCTGTTGTACGTGGAGTGTGAGGGAGATCCCTGCACGGACCTGAATGAAACCTCTGAACAGATAGAAGTGGTAATGCTTTCCAGGGAAGAGGCCGGTAATTTGCTCAGCCGTGACGGGCTCTGCTTTGATGTGAAATCCTGGATTGTCGTAGAGCAGTTCGCCGCCACCGGGAGAATCGCGGACAGCGGGTGAACAGGATGGATAGTTAGGAAAATATGTTTTCAAATTTTTTATATTTTTTAATTGCACTGGTCATTTACACATCATCGGAACTGTTTGAAAAACCGGACAGCATCAATCTGGACGGCGTGTATTACAGCCTGATTTCCGGCCTGGTTTTCGCCTTGGTCTGCCATGTCTCGTTCCGGCGGTTGTCCCGCCGGGAAAAGCAGCGGTCGCTGTCCGGTATGGACCATTCGGTGAACCTGGCCATATCCCGGCTTTCCATTACGGCGATCCTGCTTTTTGCCGTGAATATTTATTTTTTCCGGTTGAATCATATCCTGGCGGATGTTCCCCTGTTTCAACGGGTGCCAACATTTGAAGCCGTGTTGTTCCTCGGGGTGTTTTTTCTCTACCTGGTGCTGATATGGAATGCCGCCTATAATATTCAGAAGCGGTATTTTCCCGGCAACATCACCAAGAAAAGCTTTATATTTTCCAATATCGCCTTTTCCCTGCCCGCATTGTTGCCATGGTTCTGCCTTTCATTGCTGGCGGATCTCATCAGCATACTGCCGTATGATCCCGTCCGGAATTTTTTCAACACCACCACGGGCGAGGTGCTCTATATCGCCGTGTTCCTGTCGGCGGTATCCGTATTCGGGCCGTTGCTGATCCGGCGGCTCTGGGGATGCCGCTCCCTGGCCCCGGGCTATGCCAGGAGCAAGATTGAGGCGGTGTGCCGCCGGGCCGGGCTCAAATACAACGATATTCTCAGGTGGGATCTGTTTGGTGGCACGATGATCACGGCCGGTGTCATGGGGATTGTGGGGCGGTTCCGGTATATTCTGGTCACCCCGGCACTGTTGAGTTCCCTGGATGATGATGAGGTGGAAGGTGTCATGCTCCACGAAATCGGCCATGTCCAGCACTACCACATGCTTTTTTACCTGTTTTTTTTCGCAGGGTTCATTGCCTGCAATTTCGTATTTTTCGAGCCGCTGATGATGCTTTTGCTGGCCACCCAGCCGCTTTATGACGCCATGGGCAGCCTGGGTCTCCCCGAATCAACCGCGCATCCCATTCTCATATGCCTGGCCATGATCAGCCTGTTTGTCATTTATTTCCGGTATATTTTCGGGTTTTTCATGCGCCAGTTTGAGCGCCAGGCCGACCTGCATGTTTTCAACTTCCAATCCAGCCCCTCGTCCCTGGTTTCCACCTTTTACAAAATTGCCTCTCTCAGCCGGCAGTCCATTGAAAAACCCAACTGGCACCATTTCAGCATTGGGCGGCGCATCCGGTTCCTTGAACGGTGCCGGGACAATCCCGACCTGATCCGCAGGCACCATATCCGGGTCAAACGGATGATCACAGGGTATGCCCTGGCCGTGGCCCTTGTTTTTTCCCTTGGGTACAATGTCAGCTACGGCAGCCTGAGCGACCCGTTCGGCAGATATATCGCGGGCAAGCTTTTGACCCGCCAACTGGCCGTGGATCCTGAAAACTCAGGCCTTTATGTATATGTGGGGGATTATTACTATAGTGAGAAACGGTATGCAGAGGCCAAGGGGGCTTATGAAAACGTCATCCGCATTGACCCCCAAAATGTCCATGCACTCAACAACCTGGCCTGGCTTCTGGCCACCTGTCCTGAAGATGCGTTCAGAGATGAAACGCGGGCCCTGGAGTTCGCGGAAAAAGCCCTGGCCATTTCCCGGGAAGCCTATATCCTGGATACCTACGCTGAAGCGCTGTTTGTGAACGGCCGGGTCATGGAGGCGCTCAGCGCATCCCGCAAAGCACTGGAAGCAGCCACGGAAAAAAGAGACTACTACCGGCGCCAGGTCCAGCGGTTTCAAGCGGCTCTGTAACCGGTTTGCCGGCAAGGAGTACGGCCTTGCTGATGTTTAGGGAACCCGGAGTTTAAATACCCACGGGAAAGAACGCCATGCCTGCCATATGAACCGCCTCTTTCACGATCCTGTCCCCCCGGCCCGAGGCGATCAGGGCCATGGTGTCCTGGAGGGATATCAATTTTCCGAACAACCTTTCAAAGCTGAGGTTCCGCACCGGGCCGTCACAGATGTTGGTGGCAAGATAAAGGCTGCCGTCAGGACGGTACCGGGTTTTGAGCCGCCAAACCAGTATTTCGATGTTGCGGGCGGAATTGTAGAGATTCTGGGCGTTCAAGAAATCAAACATGTACAGGTCGCATTTTTCATTGTAAGCGGTGTGCAGCATGGTAAAAAGACCGTACATCACGGCGTGGACACGATCGCCTGGGAATTGGGGTTCAAATGCCATCAAAATGGCGTCCGTGCCTTTTTTCTGATCAAGAACAGGCCCCGGGGGCAGGGGAGGACACTGGAAAATCGTGGCGATCTGGGATTCGATCGTGGCCCCGGGAGACTTGGCAAGCTCCTGGGAATTCATCTTATACAGCTTGCGGGTCAGTGATTTAAGCAGGATAAGGGTCTGGTCAATATGAATTTCAGATACCTGGTTGATATCGGATTTGGCCAGGGTCTCAACCTCAAAATCCGTTGAGACACACCCGGCCGTCATACATAAAAAACAGATGAATGCGAGAATATGTCTATGACGCGTTTTCAGACTTGAACTCTTCAATCCCCTGGTGCATGGTTTTCACTGCCAGCTGGATACAATGGTGTTTCTTCTCGGGAATGCTTTCCAGTGCGTTAAATACGTCTCCGTCATTAATGGCCAGCGCCTGGTCCAGGGTTTTTCCCTTGGCCAGTTCCACCGCCGCCATGGCAGCGGAGATCGCCCCGGCACACCCGGTGATTTCATACCGGATATCTTTGATCACCCGGTCGCCGTTGAGCTTGATGTATATTTTCATTGTATCGCCGCAGGAGCCGATTTTCTCGGAAACCTGGTCCGCGTCTTCAATGGTTCCCATATATTTTTTTTCAAGGTAATAATCAATGGCCGGGTCTGCATAACCGGCATCTGACAGCATTTTGCGTTCCGCATCTGATGTAGTAATTTCAGTAACCACTTTATGTCTTCCTCTTCTCCGCCCTTACCAGAATAAAAATATTTTACCGGGCAATGGAATAAAATATCTTTAAGGTTCACATGTATAATAACCCTCCTACAATAATAAATTTCTTTTTGATGTCAAGAAAAATGAAACGGTAGGGCAAAGATGCCCGGAAATCCCGGGGAAATTTCGCTTGACAGGGGAGTGGGGATTTGCGCATCTATATGGAATAATATCAACATACCGTACCGACAGGCGCGGTGATTGGGGATATCATGGAAAGAGAAAATCCAGACACATTTGATGTAAAAGGAAGAATCGTACGGCTCAAGCTGGTCGACGGCACATTGATCAACGGCCAGGCCAATATCGCACGGGATCCGGGATATGACAGGCTTTCGGATCTTGTGAGCAGTGCAAATGACTCTTTTCTAGTCCTGTTCGGCGTAACACTTTACGATGCAGGCAGCGGCATCCCGGTGAAATATGAAACATTGTTTGTGAATAAAACTCATATTCTCTGGGTAGAGCCCGAAGAAAGCCAGAAATAGTACTTGTGATTATAGTCGGTTATGGTATGCTTAAACATGCATCCAATTAGTCAGCCCTTAACCGTTAGAAGCTGAAGCTTACAGACCATATTCACTATCACCTTGGCTAGAAGGAGATCATGTTATGAAAGAGTTGATTAAGTTTATCGCACAAGCACTGGTTGATGACCCCGAGCAGGTCGATGTCCAAGAAATTAAAGCCCAGCAGACCCTTGTGCTGGAACTTCGGGTGGCCAAAGAGGATCTCGGAAAGGTGATCGGTAAAAAGGGAAGAACTGCCCAGGCCATGAGGACAATTTTGTCCTGCGCCTCTGCCAAAGAACAGAAGCGGGTTATTTTGGAGATCGTCGAGTAAGTGGCTGACAATCGGATGGGTCTGTAGGATCATGCCAGGAATGCAGGCCGTGTATTAAAGACGCCTGTATCATTAATACAAAGAAAAAGGCCGGTGCCCTGCATCGGCCTTTACTATTTTTGTCCCGTGGTTAGCGGGCCCCGCCCGAGTTCACATATGCAATTTTTTTTGCTGCGGCCAGGCGTTTTGTGCGGTACTCAAGCCGGAATGCCTGCTGCTTGTCCAGAAACGGACTTTGGGCGACACAGGCCACCGGGCGCCTGGAACGGGTGTATTTGGATGCGGTTCCCATATTATGTTTTACGATCCGTGATGCCAGATCCTTGGTCACCCCGCAATACAGGCTGTTGTCCGCACACTCCAGCAAATAGACCTGCCACTCTTTTTTTTCGTCTTTTTCAGATGCCATACGCTTTACATGTCCTGTTCCTCGGGTTCACGGCTATCCTGTTACCATGGCCGTGCAGCAAGGGCAATACCGGAAATACAGCACAAGGATTCTCCATCACCGGCATGTCCATGTCAGAATCGGGGTGTTTTTCCCCACCCGGGGAAAAACACCCCGATTCTTCACATCACAAGCGCATGTGAAAATATGGCTCTTTCTAATTTAAATATTTGAAAATATTAAGTTAAGTGGGGTTTCTTGTTCCGCGCTTTTTCGTCTGGTACGGCCCTTGCTCTATTCTGGTGCAACCTGGAAACCATTTGTCGGAGCAAAGCGCCACATATGAAACAGACCGGAGTTTTTGACAACCCGTACTATAAGTCACTGACACGAAACCTGATTCCCACGGTGATTGTTGTGTCGTTTTCTCCCATGATCCTGGTCTGTCTCGTGATCCTCTACCATTTCCAAGCTTCGTATTCGGAAAAGGTCAATGCCCATCTCAAGGAGCTGGTGCTCAAACACAAGCAGGATATCGACACCTTCCTGGCTGAAGAAACAAGTGACCTGGAGATGCTTGCCAAAACATTCGGAATCAGCCGCCTCAGCGATGCCGGGTTCCTGGAAAAAGAACTGTTCGTGTTGCAGAACGGCTACCGGGGTGCTTTTGTGGACCTGGGCCTGATCAATGCAGACGGCCAGCTCATCTCCTATGCCGGCCCGTTTAAACTGGGCCGGGCGGATTATTCGGATTCCGACTGGTTCCAGCAGGCCATTCACAAGGATATTTTTATCTCCGATGTATTCCTGGGACTCCGGGGACTGCCCCATTTTATTATTTCCGTGAAAAAGGAATTCAAAGGCCGGCCCTGGCTGCTGCGTGCCACCATTGATTTTGTATCGTTCAACAACCTTGTGGAAAATATACGCATCGGTGAAACCGGATTTGCCCTGATCATCAACCGCAAAAACGAGTTCCAGACCAACCCCAGGGTTAATTTTTCCCTTGGCCGGGCCATGTACGACCGGTTCCTGGACGATACCAACAGAGACAACGACGGGGTGCAGATTTTCACCCATAAGCACAGGCCGGGAAAAGAGTTCATCTATGTGTCCGCGTTCCTTAAAAACGGTGAGTGGCTTCTGGTATACCGCCAGAACACCTCGGACGCCTTTTCCATTATCCGGCGGGTCCAGAACCTTGCGGTGCTCATCCTTGTGATCGGCAGTATCGGCATTGTGACCATGGCGGTGTTGTTCTCAAGACGGATTGTGGGTTTTGTCGCCCGGGCGGACAAGGAAAAGGAAATGATGAATCAGCAGATGATCGAGACCGGCAAGCTGGCATCCATCGGCGAACTGGCATCAGGTGTTGCCCACGAAATCAACAATCCTGTCGCCATTATGGTGGAAGAAGCCGGCTGGATTCAGGACCTGCTTGAGGATGAATCGTTTGCAAGAAGCGAAAATCTTGACGAATTCGACCGGGCACTGAACCAGATCCGCACCCAGGGGAAACGGTGCAAGGAGATTACCCATAAGCTGTTGTCATTTGCAAGAAAGACCGAAGCCGCCAACCAGAAGATCGATATCGGTGAACTGATCCGGGAGATTGTCGATTTGGCGCACCAGCGGACCAAGTACAGCAAGGTCTCCATTGAGACGGCCATCAGCAACGCTCTGCCGTGTATCGCGGCTTCCCGCACCGAACTGCAGCAGATCCTGCTGAACCTTATCAATAACGCCATTGACGCCATGGAGGCTGCCGGCGGCACGGTCAAGGTGTCCTGCCGTTTTGTTCTGGACCATATTCATATCCAGGTGTCGGATAACGGGCCCGGGATACCCGAATCCAATCTGTCGAGGATCTTTGACCCGTTTTTCACCACCAAACCCGTGGGTAAAGGCACCGGCCTGGGATTGTCCATCTGCTACGGCATTGCCCGGAAGATGGGCGGCACCATCGAGGTGAGCAGCGATTTAAACCAGGGCACCACATTTGAAGTGCGCATTCCCGTATAACGCCATAACCCGTAAATAGAATTTAAGAACCCGTAACCATAAAGGAAAATAGCCATGATAGACGCGAACGTACTCCTGGTAGACGATGAACAGGATTTTGTCCAGACCATGGTCAAGCGCCTGAAAAAAAGAAACCTGACGATTAACTACGCACACAGCGGCCAGGAAGCCCTGGACCACCTGGCGGACAACAAAGGTGTGGAGGTCGTTATCCTGGACATCAAGATGCCGGGAATGGGCGGAGAAGAAGCCCTGCAGCACATCAAGCAAAAACACCCCCTGGTGGAGGTTATCATGCTCACAGGCCACGCCACGGTAGCGTCCGGGATCGAGGGGATGAAGCTGGGAGCGTTTGATTATCTGACCAAGCCCTGTGAACTCGACGTACTCCTGGCAAAGGTAGATGAAGCCGCCACCAAAAAGCGCCGCCATGAAGAAAAGATCGTTGAAGCCCGGATCAGGGAAATCACCTCCCGACGGGTATAAACAGGAGCCGGTATATGTGTACGACAACCCAACCCATTGACCTGCTCGTGGTAGATGATGAGCAGGGCTTTGTCAATGTCCTGGCCAAACGCATGGCCCGGCGGGGAATCCATGTGACCCAGTGCCACAGTGGTTCCCAGGCCATCCGGCAGCTCAGGAAAAAAGATTTCCATGCCGCGCTTCTGGACCTGAAAATGGAAGAGATGAGCGGTATTGAAGTGTTGAAGATTTTTAAAAAAATGGTGCCGGATCTGCCTGTGATCATGCTGACGGGCCATGGGTGCGAAGCCGCAGCCCGGGAAGGCATGGCCCTGGGGGCCGCAGAATACCTGACCAAACCCTGCGGCCTTGAGGCACTTATCCATGAGATTCGTAAAGTGACAAATACCGCAAATGGGGAGACGTCATGACACAAAGTCGCGCAAGAGTCCTTTTTGTGGACGATGAAATTTCTTTTCTGGAAACCCTTGTCAAGCGCATGACCAAGCGCGGGGTCAACGTTCACGGGGTGGGCAGCGGGCAGGCCGCTCTGGATTATATGGCATCCCATGCTGTGGATGTGGTGGTCCTGGATGTCCGCATGCCGGGCATGGACGGACTGGAAGTGCTGAAACATATCAAGGACAAATGGCCCCTGGCCGAGGTGATTCTCCTCACCGGCCATGCCTGTGTCTCTTCGGCAATGGATTTTATGGCGCTGGGCGCCTTTGACTATATGATGAAGCCGGTAGAGCTTCAAAGGCTGATCTTCAAGATAGAAGACGCCTATGACAAAGTGATGTTGAAACAGAAGAAACAAAAACAAGGAGGACGTGAACCTAAACCACACCCGTATGCACAGCCGTAAGCCAACAACATATTATACATGTTCAATGAGGAAAAATGAGTCGTTATCATTAACCAAAATGAATTAGACGAGGACAATACAGATGAATTTTTTTAAACAATGGGGCAAATTTATGATGCTGGGCGCCAGAGCCCATGCAAAATGGGAACTGGAAACATCCACCCGGATTTTAAACAGCAGGAAGCGTATGCTCCTGCTGGGATTTCTGCTCATACCCATTATTCTCGGCGGGGTTGTGTTTGCAGACACAACAGCAGCCGTTGTTGATCTGCCCGAGCTTCTGGGCGGTAAAAAAGCCTACAGCCCGGCGTTTTATTCCATGGGTATTTTTATCGTTTCCATTCTTATCGGTGTCGGGGCGGGCCTGATCACCGGCTGTATCGGTGCCGGCGGCGGATTTATCATTGCCCCCGCACTGATGAGTGCCGGTATCAAAGGTATCCTTGCCGTGGGAACCGACCTGTTTCATATTTTTGCCAAAGCCATCATGGGCAGCGTGATTCATCGCAAGATGGGGAACGTCAACGTTACCCTGGCATTTGTGTTTCTTATCGGGGCTATTGTCGGGGCCACTGCAGGCGGCCTGATCAACCGGGTGCTCTATGAGATCAACCCGGTACTCAGCGATGCCTTTATCACAACGATTTACTCGGGTATGCTCGGCTTTCTGGGGTTTTACGCCCTTCTGGATTATTTGCGGGCCAGAAAATCCGGTGCCGCCGATGAAGGCGCACACGGGGGCAGTGAAGGAGCCGAGCTGGGCAACCTTCCCAAAAAACTCCAGGGCATCAAAGTACCGCCCATGGTTAAATTTGACCAGGATCTCGTGCCCGGCGGCCGCAGCATCTCCTGGGTATTCCTGGTGCTTTCCGGCGCCCTGGTCGGCCTTGCCGCCGGCATCATGGGAGTTGGCGGCGGATTCCTGACCTTCCCGATTTTTGTATATATGCTGGGGGTTTCCTCCATGACCACCGTGGGAACGGATATTTTCCAGATCGTTTTCACGGCGGGCTATGCAGGCATCAGCCAGTATGCCGTATACGGCTTTATCTTTTACACCCTTGCCATGGGCATGCTTTTGGGATCCCTTTTGGGCGTCCAGATCGGTGCCATGGTCACCAAGGTGGTCAAGGGAATCACCATCCGCGGATTTTACGCCATGGCCGTACTGGCCGGATTCGTGAACCGGATTTTCGCCCTGCCGGGCAAACTGGGGGAAATGGGTGTCATCCCGATTTCAAAACAGGCCGGGGACATCCTCAACACCATCGGCATCTGGGCGTTTTTTATCGTGATCGGTTGCTTCAGCGCCTGGGTGATCGGCACTTTTCTGATCAACATCGGCAAACTTAAAGGAAAGGAGGCAAACTAATGATCGCAGATAAGAAAATCTTTTTTACCGGTGCGGGACTGATGGTCTCCTTTGCCGTTGTTTTCGTCATTATTTTTTCACCCGTATTCAACGGACAGAACGGGATGGAATACCTGGATGATCTGTACAACTCCATCTCAAAGGGTTCTGCCTACTACATCCCTAAACTCAAAGAAGACATTCAACCCTTGCAGGGCAAGGCCGTGACCCTGACCCTGAACATGGAAAATGCCGAGCGGGCAGGGGAAGCAGAGCGCCTGTTTACAACGGGCGGCGCCCAGGTCGACCGCTCGGGAAGCACGCTTACCGTTAACGGGGACCTTGGTGCCATCCTGGGCAATTGCCTTGATGATGCCGATGCCATGTACAGCAACCAGGGACCTGCGCTGGTTGAAAAATACGGCATTCATGAAAAACAAGTCCTTTACAACTGGTGGATGGCTGCCAAACTTATGGACAAGGATCTGAAAGCGCAGAAATTGTTTCAGGAAGCCAAGCTGGTGACCGTTGTGAAAAAGAAAGGGGTGGAAACCTCTTATAACTATTACACCATAGCGCCCCAGAAAATTTCGGACAAATGGGGCATCGTGATGTTCTCACTGGTCTTTTACGTGGTGTACACCCTCTGGTACGGGTTTGCCATCATGTACCTGTTTGAGGGGTGGGGACTGCAATTGGCGCATTAACCCGGAGTATGCACCGGCGGAGGGCGTGCGTCTTGCCTCCGCCGGATTTACCTGAATGAGGAGTGGAAATGACGTTTATCTCCCGGATACGCGATTGGGTTTCAGACCGTTTGGGCATTGACACGGACCGGGACGGCAATGGTGACGCATCCGTTCCCGAGCTGGACTTCAAACAGCGGTACCATACGTTCAAACTGCTGCTCAGCGCCAATAACCGTGCCCTGGAAGCCATGGCGGACATGGAAATTCTCCTGAACGATTCCCGTCCGTTCGGGATGTCCTCGGTCAGGGGGCAGACCACGGTGACCCTGGTCAATGTGTTCCGGATGGTCCGGAAGCTGGACATGCTTGCACCGGGAAAGTACGCATCTCTTTTTGACCGGTTCCACGCCATCCAGGCCGGGATCGAAACCGCCATGGACACCAGGGCCCCGGCAGGCGACGACCGCCTGCTGATTCCCCTGGCCCGGATGGATAAACAGGCCGCAGATGTTGTGGGCGGGAAAATGGCCAACCTCGGGGAACTGAAAAACCGCCTCGGCATGAATGTGCCCCTGGGATTTGCCATCACGGTCAAGGCCCACGAACGGTTTTTCAGCGTAGACAATCTCCAGGCCGAGATCAATCGCAGGATCCAGGCGGCAGACCCGGATGATATCCCGGCATTATATACACTCAGCACGGACATCCAGGCCCTGATCGTTAATGCCCGGGTGCCGGACGACCTGGCGGATGAGATCCGGTCATCCGTGGCAACCATGGCTGATGCGTCTGATGTACCGCTTTACCTGGCCATGAGAAGCAGCGCCGTGGGAGAGGACAGTGCCCGTGTTTCGTTTGCCGGCCAATATACCAGCCTGCTCAACGTGTCGCCCGACGATGTAATACAGGCCTACAAACAGGTGGTGGCGGGAAAATACAGCCTTACCGCCATCAACTACCGGATGAACCGGGGATTCCGGGACGAAGACATCCCCATGTGCGTGGGGTGTATTGCCATGGTGGACGCCCATGCATCCGGTGTGATTTATTCCCACAACCCTTTTGATCTCCATGACGACGCCCTGTTTATCCATTCCACCTGGGGCCTGCCCGGGCCGGTGGTGGAAGGCAGCGGGGCCAGCGATCTTTTTGTGGTCCGGCGGCAGGTGGACACGGAATCCGATCCGGACATCATCCACACGGAAATCCAGACCAAGGAAACCAAATATGTCTGTCACCCGGGCCAGGGCTTCTGCGGCCTGGACGAGGTGACCGAGTTCCAGGACCAGCCCTCCATTGAATCCGATACCATCCGCGTTCTCACCAAGCTGACCCTGGAGATGGAAGCCCATTACGGCACCCCCCTGGATATTGAGTGGGCCGTCACAGCCCCGCCCCATGCCGAAGTATTTATTCTCCAGTGCCGGCCCCTGAGCCGGAAACCCAAATCCGGCGGCACCAACCCGGTTCCGACCGTATCCAACCGCTATCCCGTTGTGGCCCGGGGCGGAGCCACGGCAAGCCCGGGGGCGGCTGCCGGCCTTGTGTACCACGTCAATACCCGGCAGGACCTGCTCCGCTTTCCGGATGGGGCCGTCCTGGTGGCCCCCCATGCCCTTGCCCGGTGGGCGTCCGTGTTGAACCGGGCCAGTGCCGTGGTTACGGAGCAGGGCAGTTTTGCCGGCCACCTGGCCAATGTGGCCCGGGAGTTCGGGGTGCCGGCATTGTTCAACCTGAAAAAGAGTACCGACACGCTTGTGCCCGGCACCGAGGTTACCGTGGATGCGGACAACGGCGTGGTGTACGGAGGCCGGGTGGACACCCTCCTGAATGTCAAAACGCCAAAGGCAAACCTGATGAAAGACAGTCCGGTGTACACCATTCTCAAGGATATCAGCCGTCAGACCATCCCGCTCAACCTCCTGGACCCGGATGATATCGGGTTTAAACCGGAAAATTGCGAGACCCTTCACGACATCACCCGGTTTGTCCATGAAAAATCCGTGCATGAGATGTTCAGTTTCGGTAAACGTCACGGCATTGCACACCGGTCCGCCAAGCAATTGTTTGACCGGGTACCCATGCAGTGGTGGATTCTCAACCTGGACGACGGGTTTACCGGAGAAGTCTCGGGCAAACATGTCTGCCTGGATGAAATCGCCTCCATCCCCATGCTGGCCATGTGGGAGGGCATCACCGCCTTTCCCTGGGACGGCCCCCCGCCCATTGACACCCGGGGGTTCATGTCCGTGATGTTCCGGGCCACCACTAACACGGCCCTGAATACCGGACAGCGGTCCAAATACGCCGAGCGGAATTTTTTCATCATTTCCAAAGAGTACTGCAGCCTCAGTTCCAGGCTCGGCTTTCATTTTACCACCCTGGAAGCCTTTGCCGGGAGGCGGCCCCAGGAAAACTACATCAGCTTCAGGTTCCAGGGCGGGGCTGCCGATTACGACCGCCGCCTGAGCCGGGTCAGATTTATCAGCACCCTCTTGTCCGAATACGGGTTTGACACTATAATCAAGCAGGACAATCTCCAGGCCCGGATCAAGGGCGGAGATGAAGCCTATGTTTTGAGCCGGCTGCGGGTGCTGGGATATCTGACCATCCACACCCGGCAACTGGACATGGTCATTGCCAATAAGAACCTTGTCCGGCAATACAGGACCCGGTTCAAGCGCGACATTGACACCATCCTCAACCCAAATACCGACAACCGACCGACCGGAGGGAATGAACAGTGACGGATTTTACAGCCACCGCTCTGAAGCTGGCAGCAGAATACATGGTGTTTCTGGACAAGTCCGGCCGGATACTGGAGTTTGTCTGCCACAATGGCGGCATTCCCGGCCGGGAGGCAGAAACCTTCGCCGGAAAGGCCTGGCGCCAGGTGTTTGAACCTGTGACCGGCAACCCTGCCGGACCGGAACCAGGGGATTGCAAAGCATTACCCGGTATCGGCACTCCATACCTGACCATGCACGACGGGTTTTTCATTGAATGGCGGTTTGCCGCCCATACCGATGCCGGCCGGCCCGATATCCGCCTGATCGGGGCGGGCCGGGATGTGTCCGGATATGTCACGGCCGAGCAGCAACTGCGCCTGGAAAAGACCCGGCTGATCGGCCGCAACAAGGGACTTAAATGTCTTTACAAGGCAACTTTCCTGCTTGGCAGCGGCTCGATGACTCCGGAACAGAAGTTCAAGTCCCTGGTCAAGCTGCTGCCCCCGGCATTTGCATTTCCCGATATTGCCACGGCCATGCTGACCATTGACGGGGCCGCATATGCATCCGGAACAGAGCCGGCAGATCCGTTTATCCTGTCTGAAAAGCTTCGCACCCACAACAGGGAGCGCGGACGGCTGGAAATCGTTTATGACCGGAGGTCCTTTCCCCCGGACCGGACCGATATCCTGTTTTCCCAGGAGGAAAGGCACCTGTTGAAAACCGTGGCACGCCAGCTCTCCCTGGTCCTGGAAAAAGAAGAGGGAGAAGAGCGGCACAAGGAACTGGAACGCCAGCTTCAGCATGCCGACCGCCTGGCCACCGTGGGGCAACTGGCCGCCGGTATTGCCCACGAACTGAACGGCCCCCTCAACAATATACTGGGATATGCCCAACTGGCTGCCAAACAACAGGAATTGCCCGAACAGGTATATACGGATCTCGACCATATCGTCCGTTTTTCCCTGCATACCCGGGAGATTGTGAAAAAAGTCATGCTGTTCAGCCGCCAGATGCCGCCCCGGCAGGAAACCGTCAATCTGAACGCCGTGATCAAGGACAGCCTCTATTTTACCGAACCCCTGTGCACCAAAAGCGGGGTGGACGTTATCAGGGACCTGTGCGGGGAGTTGCCGGACATCCAGGCAGACGCGTCCCAACTGCACCAGGTCGTGGTCAATTTAATCGTGAATGCGGTCCAGGCCATGCCCGATACCGGGGGAACGATTACCATCACCACGGGAACCGCATCGGACACGGAGATTTTCATGGCGGTCAAGGACACGGGCAAAGGCATGGGCGAGGATACCCTGCTGCAATGCTTCATGCCTTTTTTTACGACCAAGGACGTCAACCAGGGCACAGGCCTGGGGCTTTCCGTGGTCCACGGCATTGTCGAGTCCCACGGCGGCAGGATCACTGCGGACAGCACCCCGGGAAAGGGCACCCGGTTCCGGGCGGTTTTCCCGGTCAATACATCCGGTGGAGGAGAACATGTATAAAATTCTGGTGGTTGATGATTCCAGGCCCACCCTGGAGGTGATCCAGCGCAATCTTTCCGCCGAAGGATATGACACCTATACCTGTGCCGGCGTCCAGGAAGCGGTAAGGTTCCTGGGAGAAAGCACCATTGATCTGATCGTCACCGATTATAAAATGCCGGAGCAGAGCGGCCTGGACCTGATCCGCTATGTCAGGGAACACCTGGACGATGTTGAGATCATCATGATCACCGGGTACCCCGACATTGAAGGGGCAGTCCAGGCGGTCAGGGACGGGGCCGACGAATACCTGGTCAAGCCGTTTACGGACGAGGAACTTTTGGCTGCCGTGGGGCGGATGGTCGAGAAGCTCGACAACCGCCGGAAGGCACAGTCCCTGGACCGTCCGCCCAAAACTTTCGGCATCATCGGCGAATCACCCAAAATGCTCCATGTGTTCCACCGCATTGAAAAAGCCGCCTCCACCAACGCCACCGTATTGATTTCAGGGGAAAGCGGTACAGGCAAAGAGATTGTTGCCCGGGCCATCCATTATAATTCAAACCGCCGGCCCAACCCCTTTGTCCCGGTCAACTGCACCGCCATACCCGACACCCTCCTGGAAAGCGAACTGTTCGGCCATGTCAAAGGCGCGTTTACCGGGGCCAGCGACAACCGGGACGGTTTTTTTCAGATTGCCGACGGCGGCACCGTGTTTCTCGACGAGATCGGAGATGCCTCCATGAACATGCAGGCCAAACTGCTCAGGGTGCTCCAGAACAAGGAAATCCGCCAGGTGGGGGCCGGCAGGATCCGGCACGTGGATACCCGGATCATCGCCGCCACCCACAAGGACCTGCCCGCATTGGTGGAAAAAGGGCTATTCAGGGAAGACCTCTATTACCGTCTCAATGTCATTGACGTGCCCGTACCGGCGCTCAACGACCGGGAAGACGACCTGTTGCTCCTGATCAACCATTTCACGGAACTGTTCTGCCGCGAGATGGACCGGTACATCCCCAGGTTTTCGGACAACGCCCTCAACGCCCTCAAGCGCCATACCTGGCCCGGCAATGTCCGGGAGCTTGAAAACCTGATCCAGCGCCTCATGGTCATTGTGGACCACGATCCTATCCGTTGCCCGGACCTGCCCGAATCCATGCGCCTGGCAATGCCGTCCACCAACACAGGCCTGCTGCGCCTGGAGGATGTGGTCAACGCCCATATCCGCGATGTGCTCACCAGTGTAAAGGGCAACAAGACCCAGGCCGCCAAAATCCTGGACATCGACCGGAAAACCCTGGGTACCCGGCTGAAAAAGATGGATTTGGAGGAAGACCCGGATTCCTGATAATCAATAATAGCTCTGGTTGCTTATACTGCCTTTGTTCATCTTTTGTATTTCATTCGAATTCTGTCTGCCCTTTGTTTTTATTGGACATGCGGCTTCATTTTTTCTTGACTCCTGACCAGCCCCCGTCTATTACTCTCCTTTATCGTTAAAATCTGAATAGGAAATGGAGTTTGATTTATGAAGACGTTCAAGTTCAATCGGTTGGGCCTGATTCTTTTCCTGTTTCTTTTTTCCTGTGCCACAGTGGAAAAACCTGAAATCGAGAAAGTGGAATCAAAACCCAAGGTAAGCAAAACCGTCCAACACCAACAGCAGAACCCGGAAGTGAAAAAAGGGTTAAAAAGAAAAGTTGCCATTGCCAGGTTCTCAAACGAGAGCCGATACGGCCAGAGCTTTTTTGTTGACGAAAATAACGACAGGATCGGGAAGCAGGCTGTGGATATCCTGTCTGCCAAACTTCTTGAGACCGAAAAATTTATCCTGGTTGAAAGAGCGGATCTGGATAAGGTCACCAAAGAATTGGAAATGGAGGATTACGGACCGCTGAAGAATATGGCGGACTATCTGATTGTTGGTTCCGTGACAGAGTTCGGCAGAAAAGATCAGGGAAAAGTCGGCATCTTCAGCCGCACCAAACGGCAGATCGCTTTTGCCAAAGTCCATCTGCGGCTGGTGGAAGTCAGAACCGGCCAGATCCTCTATTCCGAGGCTGGTGAAGGGGAGGCTTACTCCGAGGCCGGTAGCGTATTCGGTGTCGGGGAACGGGCCGGCTACGACTCTGCCATCAATGACAAGGCACTTGAAGCGGCAATTACCAATTTGGCTTCAAATATCATTGAAAACCTTCTGGACCGGCCCTGGAGAAGCTATGTCCTGGATTATGTTGATAACAATCTCATCATTGCAGGGGGCAAGAGCCAGAATATAAAGATCGGTGATGTTTTCCGGGTCGTCAAAGACGGTAAGAAAGTTAAAAATCCCCAGACCAACACCATGATCAGCCTTCCCGGCGAAGAGCTCGGACTCATTGAAGTGGTGTCACTTGCCGGGGATACCGCAGATACAGAAGTTGCCATGTGCAAAATTTCCCATGGCGATCTTTCCGCTTATATTTCCGCACAAGACTTCTCAACGATTTCTATTCAGGAAAAAAAATAAGGATACCATTATGCATTATCTAAAGCGTATTGTTGCAGTGCTGATGCTTGTGTGCCTGTCATTGGGGTGCGGCCTCAAGGAAGGGGTTGTCCAGAAAGAGGCAAAGAGCTATCTGTGGTTCACCGGAAATACAAAAGGGGCCATTGTTGCCATTGACGATCTGACGCCATTCAGCCTGAGTTCGTCGAATTCGGACCAGAACAGTTCAAGAGAAAAACATTATGAGGTTATTCCCGGTAAACACACCATCGTCATCACAAAAGACGGCAGAGAAGTTGTGAACCGGATAATTATGCTTGGAGACGGTATGACAAAGGAGATTCAGATCCCATGATAAGATACACATTTTTAGCCGTGGTATTACTCTGTACGATGAGTATCGGTTGTACAACCACCCAGAAGCAATACTATTTTGGAGAGTATTCAGACACTTTGTATGATTTTGAAAAGAACAGAACCGAAGATACGTTGCTTGAACACAAACAGCAGCTTGAGCACATTGTCGCAGAATCAAAAGATAAGAACCTTAACGTGCCACCGGGCATCTATGCCGAGTTGGGGTACATTTACATGCGACAGAATAACGCAAAACAGGCTGCTGAATTGTTCAGCAAAGAGGCGGAGCTTTACCCTGAATCCAGACAGTTCATGGACAGGTTGATCCGGCAATCCGACAAGACAAAAATTTGAATACATATACAAGGTGAATAAAATGAAAAAGAAGACTGTGTTTAGCGTGCTTCTGCTTTGTCTCCTGTGCACATCGTGTGTGACCGTACCAAAAACCACAAAGCTGTCCGAATTTCCCCTGATGTATGAAGAGCAGATTTCATCCATCCTGATTCTGCCGCCCATGAACGAAACCACGGCGGCAGATGCAAAGGAATACTATGCCACTACCATCCAAGAACCGCTGACGTATTCGGGGTATTATGTGTTCCCGTATCCGGTTACGTCGGAAATTCTCCAGATGGAGGGGATTTACGATTCTGAACTTCTCATGAATACCCCCTTGTCCAAGTTCAGGGAGTTTTTTGGTGCGGACGCGGTCTTGTTCACCCGGATCAAAAAGTGGGACATGAGCTATGTTGTCATTGATTCCAATCTAACCGTTTCCGTGGAGTGCCAGCTTAAATCCACTTCCACCAACCGGGTGCTGTGGGCATACGACGGCACGGTAACGGTTAATCTTTCGGGTGGCGGTTCCAGTACAGGCCACATTCTCGGAGACCTTATCGCAAAAGCCATCACAACAGCCATTAATTCGGCAATGGCGGATTATGTACCCTATGCCAGAAAAGCAAATTATCTGGCCATATCATCCCTGCCGTACGGTAAGTATCATCCCCAGCACACCAAAGACAAACAGATGGAAATCATAGATCAAACGCCTCAACCTCAAGAAGAGGCGGCCTCAGAAAGTGCAACCACCGGAGAATCTGCGGTGCAGGCTTCTGAATAAAAAAGAACAAGATATTCTTTGCTGAATAATGCCGGGTATGATTGCACACCAGAATCATACCCGGCATTTTATTCAATCGGTAATGACTTTACGCCCAAGGCCCTGAGAAAAGTTTTTTTGCAACAGGTGGTATCAGGCCGGATATTTTTAATTAACGACCAGGGATTTGGCCAGTTTTGATGCAGATCCCGCATCCGGGGCAAATCCGTCCGCCCCGATTTCATCGGCAAAGGCCTGGGTAACCGGTGCCCCACCCACCATGATTTTTACCTGATCCCTGAGGCCTGCTTCCACAATGGCGTCAACCGTCTGTTTCATGGCCGGCATGGTGGTAGTGAGCAGGGCGGAAAGGCAGACGATGTCGGCATTCGTTTCCCTGATCCGGGCGACAAACTCTTCCGGGGAAATATCCACGCCCAGGTTGTGAACGGTCATCCCCGCGCTCTCCATCATCATGGCCACCAGGTTTTTGCCGATATCGTGGAGATCTCCCTTTACCGTGCCGATGATCACGGATGCGCCTTGGGAGCTGTCGGCGTCTCCCAGTAAGGGTTTCAGTACTGTGACGCAGGCGCCCATGGCCTGGGCCGCCATCAGGACTTCCGGGATAAACATGTCACCGTTTTCCATTTTTTCCCCGACAATGTCCATTCCGGCGATTAATCCCTGGTTCAGGATTGCAACCGCTGGTATGCCTTCTGCCAGTGCCGCATTCACAAGGGACTCAAGGCCGGCCTGGTCGCATTCCACCAGTGCCTGCTGCATTGCATTAAAATTTGCCATACTCCTTATCTCCTGTATCAATCAAATAGGTGGTGCAAATAGATGGTGGGGCGGAGTGCCGCAACACTCTGCCGCTCCAGTGGGATTTCCCCCTGTTTCGTTTTACCGGCGTACCCGTGATCCATCCTATTACGGGGTCAGGACCTGTTGGATCTTATCCACTGCCCAGTCCACTTGCTGCCGGGTGATGACCAGGGGCGGGGCAAACCGCAGGGTATGGGTGTGGGTTTCCTTGCACAGGATGCCTTTTTCCTTCAGGCGCTCTGCTGCCTGCCTGGCCCCGCCCTGGGTATCCCGCTCAAGTTCAATGGCGATCATCAGGCCCTTGCCCCGGATATCCCTGATCCATGGGGATGCAATGTTCCGGAGGCGGTCCAGGAAATAGGCCCCGGTGTCCCGGGCATTGTCGATCATGCCTTCTTCGGTGAGCACCTTCAGGGCTGTTCTGGCAATGCTGCAGGCCAGGGGATTGCCCCCAAAGGTGGAGCCGTGCTGGCCCGGTTTCAGGGTGTCCAGGACCTCGGTGTTGGACAAGACCGCGGACACGGGATAAAACCCCCCGGAAAGGGCCTTGCCGATCAGGGTCATGTCCGCCTCAATGCCGTCGTGTTCCTCTGCCAGGAGGGCGCCGGTGCGGCCCAGACCGGTTTGGATTTCGTCCAGAATCAGCATCACATTGTGCCGGTTGCAGATTTCCCTGGCCTTTTTCAGATAGCCCCGGGGCGGGATGATCACGCCGGCTTCTCCCTGAATGGGTTCTGCCAGGAATGCCACGGTGTTGGGGGTGATGGCCTGTTCAAGGGCATCTGCATCGCCAAACGGAATGATGGTGAACCCGGGGGCAAAGGGGCCGAAGCTGCCCCTGGCATTGGGATCTGTGGAAAATCCCACAATTCCCAGGGTCCTGCCGTGGAAGTTGTTTTCACAGACAATGATCTCTGCCTTGTCCTGTTCCACTCCCTTGACTTCATATCCCCATTTGCGGACGGATTTGACCGCAGTTTCCACGGCTTCCGCCCCGGAATTCATGGGCAGGATCTTGTGGGATCGGGTCAGACCGCACAACTCCTCGTAAAGCAATGGAAGCTGGTCGTTCCTGAAGGCCCGGGAGGTCAGGGTCAGCTTGCGGGCCTGGGTGATCATGGCCTCCAGTATCCTGGGGTGGCAGTGGCCCTGGTTTACGGCGGAATAGGCGGACAGGCAGTCCATATACCGGTTGCCTTCCACATCCCATACCCATATGCCTTCCCCGTGGGTCAGGACCACGTCCAAGGGGCTGTAATTCCGTGCCCCGTAATTGTTTTCCAGGTCAATGAGTTCTGCTGTTTTCATACGCATTGCTCCTGTCCTTATCCGTTCAGGTTTTTATGAAAGAGCGCCACCGACCGGATGGGAATGTCCAGGAGCCTCGCAATCCTGGCCTTGGCGGCAATGCCCGTATATTCCACATGGTCGGGAATGACCGAGGAAATACCGCATTCTTCCCGCTTCCGGGCCATTACGGTTTCATCTGTCAGGTCCCTGACGCTCACATCAAGCTTTTGGGCGACATACGCCTTGGCCTGATCGATTTTCATCCTGCGCGTCAGCTGCATCCAGGCGACCAGATCTCCGGCCGTCCGGACACCGCCCATACAGGAAGACACGATCTGTGCGATGGCCACCCCGTGGGAGTCTCCCGTGCCAACCTACAGGCCGTCTGCCTTGCCGATCTCCACCAGTGCCTTGGCGCACCGGGTGGAATCGCCAATGGGCGGCACCAGGGTCATGGGCATGCCCCCGACCCCCATGCCTGAATTGGCATGGACAGGTATGGGGCTTGCCTTTGCCGCTGCCTTGGTAAAGGTCACGGTGCGGGCCAGGTTGTAAGGCGTGGATTTTCCGGTTTCCGAATTTACGGCAATGCCGAAGACATCCACCCCGGCCTTGGCTGCCACACAGGCCTGGTCATGAGGAAACATGCCTGCCAGACGCTGGCCGTCATAGGTCAGTTCGCCGTGCATGCCCATGACCATTTCCCCGGCCATACCCAT
This sequence comes from Desulfobacter sp., assembly GCA_036881925.1. Lineage (GTDB taxonomy): Bacteria > Desulfobacterota > Desulfobacteria > Desulfobacterales > Desulfobacteraceae > Desulfobacter. The sequence continues at coordinate 97,905 of JBAJNJ010000011.1, read as the reverse complement.
TTCCACGGGCATATCCGGCATTTTGGCCTTCATGTCTTCCACCACATTGAGGCAGCCCCAGAAATCCGCATCCCCGGCAGAGCCCGTGGTATCCAGGTTCATGGCCTCGCACCCCACTTCATACAGGCCTTCAGCCACATCCATAATGTCCCGGCGCATGTGTTCGGCAGCCTGCTCCTGGACCTGTTTTGCCTTGTCGAACTGGAAGGCGGATAGATATTCGGACGGGGATTCCACAGGCCCTGTGGGGTGGTAGTACATGCCCATGTTGGGCTGGGATCCGTACACCAGGGGGATGGTGGTGAGCATGGAAATGGCCTTGTAGTGGGACCTGGCATAGCCGATGGCCGATTTCACCGGCTTGTAAGAGTAATCCGGGAATCCGAGCCCGCAGGTGTCCCCGCAGTAAACCCGTTCGTACATCAGGATGCTCTGGTGGTCGGAAATGGGAATGGCATGGCCGGCGCTGGGTCTTCCCCAACTGGGCATGAGGCCTGCACCGTCATCCGTGACCACCACTTCCTTGCCGCGTTCGACCGAAACGGTTCTTCCCGGCTGGCTGAAAATATCCACCATATGGTCGATATCCGCATCGGTCAGGCCGTCGATCTTTCCTTTCCGTGCTGCGGTTTCACTGCCCTGGACAATGTCCTTGCGCAGCTCGTCCGGGGTCAGGTCGATTTTACGGCCGTCTCCGAGACTGGTGATAATAGGTGTCATTGGTCTTTTCCTAATTAAAGTTCGGGGTATGCTGCCGGGCATCAGTGTGTGACGCCCAGCTCCTTTTCCGTTTCCCTGACAATCTCGTTAATCTCCTTTTGGGTCTGGACAGGCAGGACATCCGGTTCATGGGTGTCAAGGATTTGCCTGGCCTTTTCCATGGCCCGGTGGTGAAGGTCGGTGCTGCCCTGGGATTGCCACCGGTCGTAATTGACCCGGTTCATGAGTTGCGGGTTCATGGCGTCTGCGCAATGCTTAAAGGTGCTGGGGTGGGTGAGATAGTTTCCCGTGTGTCCGATCTCCTTGATCAGGTCCACGGAAAGGGTCTCTTCGGTCACCGCAATGCCTTTGACAATGTGCTTGATGGCCGTGTTGATTTCATCGTCCATGATAAGCTTGCCGTAATCCAGGGCCATGCCGCTGTCCACCATCCCGGTCCCGTATATGAGATTGGCACCTGCCAATGCAGCGGGAAGGGCGGTGAGCAGGGATTCATACCCGGCCTGGGCATCACATATCTTTGCATCCACCTATCCGCCGGAAACCCGGACCGGGATGAGATAATATTTTCCCATCTGGGCCAGGGCCGCGTTCAGGACGGCCCCTTCGGGCGAACCCACAGCGGCAGTGCCAAACCGCATGTCAAGGGCAGTGGTGGAGGATGAATAAAACATGGGGGCGCCCGGCTTGACCAGCTGGCCCAGGGTAATGCCGCTGAGTACCTCGGCATTATGCTGGACCACGGTGCCGGCCAGGTGAACCGGGGCTGTTCCCCCGGCCAGGCACATGGAGAGCACCGAGGTGGTAAACCCGTGTTCCACTGCCGCCATCAGGACTTCGCTGCAGTCATCCACCAGTTGGAGGGGGCTGACCACACAGACGCCGGTGAAGAAAAAAGGCCGCTTTCTGAACGCGTCCCGCCCCAGGACAGCTTCGCCCATGGCCGCCATTTTCGGGATCAGGTCTGCCGTGGGCGGTATGGCCTCCACAGGCTTTGTGGTATTTGCCATCATGGCGGCCAGGGTATGCAGGGTTTCCGTAACCGGCGAGCGGTCCGTGGCATTGAGCATGGAGATGAGGATATCCAGGCTGTCCAGATGGTCCATGACCCGGGTGACCCGGACCACATCTTCCTTAAGGGCTTCCCGCCGTTCACCGGTATACGGGTCGTTAAGCCAGACCGTGCTGCCGAAGTTGACAAATCCCAGGGAATCCCCGCCCATGCGGCAGTCTCTGGACGGGTCCCGGCCCGGGATGGTGATTTCCCCGGGAACCGTGGACAATGCCGTTTCAACCAGGTCCGGGGGCAGACAGACCCGGTTGGTGGTCTTGTCAATTGCAGCGCCGTGGCCGGAAAACACATCCTGGGCCTTAGGGCTCGTGACCACAATTCCGGTGCTGGAAAGCAGTTCCAGGCTGGCTTCGTGGATTTTTCCGCAGTCTTCCCGGCTCAGGCCGGAAAGGCCGAACCTGCCCGGCGGGCCCGGCCTGGACAGGACATCATCTGCCTGATGTAACATTATTTGTCCCTCCTGTAATTAATGTATGTTAAAAATGTATACAATTTAAAAGAGCCTTAAATATGCCCGCAGGTGGCGGGCATATGAAAATAACCTAAATAATACGCCTGGTTCAGGTCATACGGGCTTCAACGTCCCGGATGATTTCCAAAAGCTGTGCCTCATTTTCCAGGGGCAGGGGGGTATGGGTTTCCAGAAGCGCCTCTGCTTTTTTGGCGGCATGGTCTGCGGCAGATGGCCTGCCTGCGGCCTCCCACTGGGTATAGCCGGTCCGGTCCATGACCGTGGGCTGCCATGCCGACCGCAGGTGTTTTAGGGTATGGGGATCGGTCATAAAATGGTTTTTCGGTCCCACCCGGTCCACCACGTCCACGGCCAGGGTCTCCGCATTGACCTGGATACCCTGGGCCAGGTTGCGGATCATGTCAAAGATCTCACAATCCATAATCAATTGCTGGAAAGAGAAAATCGTGGCCGCATGGGTCAGGCCGGCCCCGCACATCATGTCTGCCCTGGCAAACTGGCTGACGGTGCCTGATACGGCGTTTTCCACGCCGGAATGCCAGCCGCTGCGCTTGGCGCCTGTGGCAAAGGTGCCCACATTGGCGGGCAGGCCGTAATGGCGGGCCAGCTGAGCTGAGGCGGCCTGGAGGATGAAATCTTCAGGCCCGCCTGCGGTCACCGCCCCTGTTTTCAGTTCCATGAAAGTGGCGCAGGACCCGTAAAAGGTGGGGGCACCCGGATAAAACTGCTGGAGAAAGGTGATGCCGGCCAGGATTTCAGCATTGCCCATGGCGATATTCCCGGCCAGGGTGGCCGGGGCAGTGGCACAGCCGATCTGCATGTTTAAAAATCCCACGGGAACACCGGCCTGCCCAAACACCAGGGCCGCCTCCAGGGCATCCTCTTCATAGGAGAGCGGGCTTGTGCTGCACTGGAAATTGGATATCACAGGGTTGTCCCGCAGGGCCTGTGCACTCCCGGCTACGGCTGCGGCCATCTCTACCGAGCCTTTTGCTGTTACCGGATTGACTGCGGTCATGGCCTGGATGTGTTTGCAGGTATTTTTAAACAGGGCCAGCAGTTCGTAAAGGGGCTGGACTGGTGCGGGCTTGTCCTGGGCGCTGAGGCAGGGCCACATGAACGCGATCTGGGGCAGGGCATCGGCCACACGGCCGGCATCGCAAAGATCCCGGAAGGTGGATGTCCTGACCTGATTCGTATGCATATCCAGGATTTTTACCCCGGTGCCGTCCATGGCCAGGTACCCTCTGGTACCGTCCAGAGGCAGGCGGCTTTCGGGATCCCGGGCCCCAAGGGTATAGGTGGAAGGACTTGTTTCCAGAGCGTTTTCAACCATTTGCCGCGGGAAATAAACCCGGTGTGCATTTCGGTCCACCCTGGCACCTGAGGCTTCCAGGCGGTCATAGCGGACATCGGACAATGCCATGGCCATGCCGGTATTTTCAAGGATTCTGAGAGAGGCGTCATGGATCTGGTTCAGTTCGTCCCGGGTCAGCAGGGTAAGAGTTCCCTTCCATTTTACATCATCTGGCATTTTCCATGTTTCCTTATGAAGTCTGTTGAATGTGATCATGTACATAAAATGTATACAATTTAAAGTCAAGGGATTTACCGTAAAATGTTTCAGATTTTCCGGGCAGATGCCACTGTTCACGGATTTGGAAAAATGGGTGTTGACATCCCCTGACCAGGGTGTTAGTGAATGCAATAATAAAAAACAATAAATGTATACAATGGAGATCGTCTTGAGCGACACCCGCATCCACACACGCCAGCCCCAGCCGGGGCCCGGCCGGAAAAACCCGCCAAAAGCCATAGAGATCACCAACCTTCACAAGTCATTCGGCACTGTTGACGTGCTCAGGGGCATTTCGCTGTCCGCGCAACAGGGCGAGGTCATTGCTGTTATCGGGGGAAGCGGGTCCGGGAAATCCACCATGCTCAGATGCATCAACATGCTGGAAACCCCGACCAGCGGAGACATAAAGATTCACGGCGAATTAATTGAAATGAAGCGCGACGGCAAGGGCGGGCTGCGGCCGGCAAACCAGGACCAGGTCCGCCGGATCCGTACACGCCTGGCCATGGTGTTCCAGAGCGTTAACCTTTGGCAGCACATGACCCTGATGGAGAATATCACTGAGGTGCCGGTTCATGTGCTGGGCCGGTCAAAAGCCGATGCTGTGGAGTCGGCCGAAGCCCTGCTGCACCGTGTGGGGCTGTACGAGAAACGGGAGGCCTACCCGGCATTCCTGTCCGGGGGCCAGCAGCAGCGCGCCGCCATTGCCCGGGCCCTGGCCATCCAGCCCGAGGTCATGCTCTTTGACGAGCCCACATCCGCCCTGGACCCGGAACTGGTGGGCGAAGTGCTATCGGTGATCAGCGATCTTGCCAAAGAGGGCCGTACCATGCTCCTGGTGACCCATGAAATGGCATTTGCCAGGGAGGTGGCGGACCGGATTGTCTTTCTCAACAACGGGATCGTTGAAGAGGAAGGAACGCCTGAGGCCATTTTCGGCGCACCGGAATCTGCGCATTTAAAGCGGTTTATCAGCTCTGTATCATAGATCCGTCATGCCGGACCGACCCTTTGGCCCGGCATGGCACAGACGTAAAGGAGATAAATATGGTTGACTGTCTAAAAAAACTGTTCCTTGTTATCCTGATGCTGACCGTCAGTGCCGGTATGGTATATGCGAAACCGGTCCGCATAGGGTTTTCGGCAGAACCCTACCCGCCGTTTTATGCGCCGGATGCCTCGGGCAACTGGACCGGCTGGGAAATCGACATCATCAAGGCGGTCTGCGAAGCCGCCAATCTGGATTATGTACTGGCCCCCACTGCCTGGGACGGCATTATCCCGGCCCTGATATCCAGGAAAATCGATATGATCATGGGCTCCATGTCCATTACAGAGGCACGGCTGAAATCCATTGATTTTTCAGATAAATATTACAATACCCCAACCGTGGTGGTCGGGGCCAAAGGGCTTGAGTTCGACGCTACGTCCGAAGGATTGAAAGGCAAAATCATCGGGGTGCAGACCGCCACGGTCCACCAGGCATATGCAAGCAAGCATTTTCCCGGTGCACAGATCAAGGAATACCAGACCCAGGATGAAATCAACCAGGACCTGATTTCCGGAAGGATCGACGCCACCCAGGCCGATTCCCTGGCCATTGAAGCTTTTCTTCTCTCGGACGAAGGCAAGGCCTGCTGCGAATTCAAAGGCACGGTTGCCGAGGACCTGTCTATCCTGGGGCCTGGTGTGGGTGTGGGCCTGAGAAAGGGCGACGATGAACTTAAGGCCAGGATCAATGCGGCCATTGCCGCCATTCGTGCCAACGGCACCTATGACAGGATTACGAAAAAATACTTCAGCTTCAACATTTACGGCAAATAAACCTTGAGGGAAAGGCCTGACATATGACCTCACTGGAACTGCTCGCGCTCTCGCCGCCGGGCTGGGGCGGCCTTTTGCTCCGGGGCCTGGTCACGTCCATGACCATTGCCTTTGGGGGATACATTCTCGGGCTGGCCATCGGCATCTGCGGTGCATTCGGCAAGCTCTACGGCGGCCCTGTCACCCGGGACCTGCTGGCCTGCTACACCACCATTGTCCGCGCCATCCCCGAGCTGGTGCTGATCGTACTGTTGTTTTACGCAGGCTCGGATATCGTCAATCACCTGCTCATGTTTTTTGGATCGCCGCCCATTGACATCAACGGGCTGGCCGCCGGGATCGTAGTGATCGGGGTGGTCCAGGGGGCATATTCCACAGAGGTGATCCGCGGTGCCATCAAGGCGGTCAATCCCGGCCAGATCGAAGCCGGGCGCGCCTACGGCATGGGCGCGCTGCTCCTGCTGCGCCGGATTACCCTGCCGGCCATGCTGCCCTTTGCCATTCCCGGGCTGTCCAACCTCTGGCTGATCGCCACCAAAGACACCGCCCTCCTGGCGGTGGTGGGATTCACGGAACTGACCATGGCCACCCGCCAGGCCGGCGGGGCCACCAAGGCGTACTTCCTTTTTTTCTGTACGGCAGGGGGGCTTTACCTGGTGGTGACCCTGTTGTCCAACGCCGTGATCCGGGTGATTGAACGGCGGGCCTGCCTTGGTATGCCGGATGTGGGGCACGCATGATTGCCGGGCGCAAACTGCACCGTATTGTCCTGGTGGCGATTGCCGCCGGTGTAGTTGCCATTGTTGCCACCCGGATGCGCTGGGACTGGCTTCCCGATTATTACGGCATTCTGGTTGCCGGGATATGGAAAACCCTGTTGATCCTGTTTTCGACGGTTGTCCTGGGATTTTTATGTGCCGTTCCTCTGGGCCTGATCCAGGTCACAGGCCCCAAACCTTTGGCCCTGTTGTGCAAGGGATTCTGCACGGTGATCCGGGGAACGCCCCTGCTGCTCCAGTTGTGGCTGCTTTACTACGGGCTGGGGTCGCTGTTCCCACAGATTCCTGAAATCCGGGATTCGTTTCTGTGGCCCTATCTGCGGCAGGCCTGGCCCTATGCGGTCGTGGCCCTGAGCATGTCTTTTGCCGGGTACGAGGGCGAGGTCATGCGCGGGGCCTTTGCTGGAGTGCCCAGGGGTGAACTTGAGGCGGCCCGGGCCTACGGCATGAAGCCGTTTACCGTGCTGCGCCGGATCTGGCTGCCCCGGGCCCTGCACCGGGCCCTGCCCACGCTCAACGGCGAGATCGTCCTGCAGTTGAAGTCCACCCCCCTGGTTGCCACAATTACGGTGATCGACGTTTACGCGGTCATCTCCAAGGTTCGCCAGGAGACCTATATTGTATATGAACCCATGTTGTTGCTGGCATTGATCTATCTCTGCCTGACCGGTATACTGGTACTTATTTTCCGTTATTTTGAAAACAAGATACCGGCACCGGAGGTCTGACCCCCGGTGTCTTCTGGACACAACCGCTCAAAGAAAGGTCAGATATGAACAATGCCGGGGACATCCGGGTCAATCCGGAAAAGCTCAATACCATACGCCGCACCCTCCACCTGTTTCCCGAACTGAGTTTAGAAGAGGTCCGTACATCGGAGTTTATTGCGGAACATCTCCGGAAGCTAGGGTATGAGGTGCACCAGGGCCTTGCCAATACCGGTGTGGTGGGAACCCTGAAAAACGGCAGTGCAGACCGGGCCGTGGGCATCCGTGCGGAAATGGACGGGCTGCCGGTCATGGAACAGACAGGACTGGCATATGCCAGCAGGCATGGAGGAAAGATGCATGCCTGCGGCCATGACGGCCACATGGCTATGCTGCTGGGCGCTGCTGAAACCATTGCCGAACGGCGGGCCTTCAACGGCACGGTTCATCTGATTTTCCAGCCTGCGGAAGAACTTGTGGGCGGGGCAGGGATCATGGTCAAAGAGGGGCTCTTCAGGCGGTTTCCCTGCAATGCCGTGTTTGCCCTGCACAATATGCCCCAACTGCCCTTTGGAAAGATCGCCCTGAAGCCGGGGCCCATCATGGCGGCAGTGGATGAAGCCCTGATAACGGTTCACGGAAGGGGCGGCCACGGGGCCAGCCCGGAAAACGCCTCAGACCCCATTGTTGCGGGCGCCGGTATTGTCATGGCCCTCCAGACCATCGTGTCCAGGAACATCCGGGCCTTTGACCCGGCCGTGGTCACCGTGGGATCGTTCCGGGCCGGTTCGGCCAGCAATGTGATTCCCAATGAGGCCAGGCTTGAAGTGGGCATCCGGTCGGTTGACCCGGCCACACGCGATCTTCTCCAGCAACGGGTCACCCGGATTGCCAGGGCCCAGGCCGAAAGCTACGGGATGACGGCATCCGTAAGTTACCAACGCAGTTACGACCCCACGGTCAACCATGAAAAGGAAACCGCCTTTATCCGCAACCAGGCTGAAATATTTGCCGGTGCGGAAAACATCATCGACCTTGACCGGCCGTTCATGGGAAGCGAGGATTTTACCTATATGCTCCAGGCCTGCCCGGGATGCCTGTTCTTTCTCGGCACCGGCACTTCACCGGACACACCGCCCCTGCACCATCCCGCATATGATTTTAACGATGACATCCTGCCCTTTGGCGTCCGGTTCTGGACCCGCCTGGCAGAGGCATATCTCCCGGCAAAGGCGTCTGAATAAGATTTGAAGGCGCACTAAAGGGAAATATAATCGTCGGGAAGTTCCTTCCACTCCATACCGTGGAAAGCGCTTTTCAAGTGGATTTCCATGACCCGTTCCGCCTGGACCGGGTCATGGGTCTTCAGGGCATCCACCACCCGCCGGTGCTCATGGTGGGAGGGGTTGAACGGCATGGTGTAAAAGGGATCGTAAAGGATCAGGTAGATTTTGGTCCGGTTCAGCAACTCCTCGATATACCGGATCAGGACGGCATTGCCCGATGCCCGGGCAATGGTCATGTGAATGGCGTCATTGACCCGGTAGTATTCCTCGATATCCCTGTCTTCGAAAATCTTATGCTCTTCAACAAGAAAGGCTTCCAGCCGGTCCAGGTCTTGGGGAGTGATTCCTGTGGCGGCCAGCCCTGCCGCTGCTTTTTCAAGCTGCTGCCGTATAAAAAAGGTCTCCTGAATCTCCTCAAGGGTGGGTTTGATCACGCACACACCCTTGTTCTGCTCGTAAGTGGCAAACCCTTCATAGGCCAGGCGGCGGATTGCCCCGCGTATGGGGGTCCGGCTTACCTGGAGCTGCTTGGCCAGGGAGGTTTCCACAAGCTTTGTTCCCTGCTTGATATACCGTTTTACAATGGCGTTTTTTAATTTCTGATAAACAATTTCTTCGTTGCTTTTTTCCATGTCTCAACCTGTAAGTGTTTTTCTGGCCGGATCGTTCTGAGTGAAAGAGGTGCCGCATGAACGCAGGGTATCGTATGCCGACTTTGTATACCACAATTGCTTAGCCATTGCCAGATACCTGTGCAGAAATTCAAATTTGCCCTTGGAATTTCCAGGCGGAGAGTGATACTGTCCCCCAAAGGTTCAATGGGCTGGTATCTAATCTTCACCACATATCAGCCGGATCATTATTTTCTGATGCAAAAAGGGGCAAACCGGATGAGCAATGCACCACATGTCGACTGGGATCAGCTTGATACAACACTTCACCAAAGATATGCCCATGACCTGGAAGTCCTGGGTCCTGACCAGCTGCCGTTATCTTTACACGAAAAAAGCCTGGACTGGCTTGATCCTGACGGATGCCGCACAGATCCATACGGGATATTTTCCAAAGAGGTGAACCGCCTGGAACTGAGCATCAATCTGTTTGAAAACCTTTTTATGCTTGAAGACAAACGGTTTGAGATGCACGGCAAGGAGGATTTTTCGATTGATGTGCCCAGGGAATATTTCCGTTTTCCGGCAAACAACCATTCCAGTGGCCCTTTCAGCCGTGCGACCGCTATGGGGCCTGAAGAAGCCGGTAAAATTGAAAAGGTGATTTTTGAGTCACGGGAGAACATGAACCTGCGCAATGACGAGCACATTGTGAAAGAACACTTCCACAGGCTTGAGTTTTTGTCATTGTTCGGCTCTTTTGAGGTGTTTCTCCAGGAAATATATGCGATCTGCCTGGGCGGCACCGAGGGCGACCGGGTAAAGGCCAACGGGTTTGTCATGCACAATGCATTGCCGGACGTCGTAAAAGAGGTGGGCAAGACAATAAATCCTGCAACCATTGATCTGTTGCTGGCCATTAATCCCGAGATGGTTGAATTTCTTCATTACTGCTACCTTGCCCGGAATGCCCACACCCACAGCCTGGGCAAGGCAACCGGCCACATGATCTACCAGGGCCAAAAATACGGGTCCTTAAAAGAAGAGGGCCTAAAGATCTGGACAACCTGCAGGGTGGCGTTTTCAGAACCGGATATCGTTGAAAAGGGAAAATACATAAAACTTGCCGTTATCGTGGCCATGTTCAGGTGCTATGCCCATGAAATCGCGTTTATCTTTGACAGAAGCATGCCCGGCATATAACCAATGGGGTCCGGGGCCGTACGGCCCGTCTGGCCGGCCTGAGAGCAGCGCTGAAACTTTTATGTTGAAAAGGCAAAAAAACAATGACGGAATCCGTTCTTATCAAAACCAGAAGCATCGTTGAAATTCTTGCCATCACACTTGGCGGGCTTTATTTTGCCTTTCAGGTCCTTGCCGGATCTTTTGTGGTGAGCATGGAAGTGCTGCCGAAAATAGAGAAAACCAAAATTGACGGCAACCCCGGCTATATCCTTTCCCTGGAACTGAAAAAAGGCAGTTACGGGTCTGTTAACCTTAAAGATGTCCAGTATCATGTCAGGGATGCTGTTTCCGGCAATGAGATGCTTCCCCCAGCAAGTTTTTCCGGCATCACCAAACTCAACACATCTACACTCAAAAGCAATGGAAAGGGATTGCGGTTTTCGCCCGGAGATAAAATGGTGTTCTCCGAAGCCTTTATATTAAATACCCAAAGGCCTTTTGTGGTGGATGTTTATGTCAGTGCCATACGGGATTTCGGGCTTATGGATTCCCATTGGCGCAGCCAGGTCATTTATCACAGGGAAAAAGGCAAGCTTACGGCAGCCCCGTCAATCCCATCCTCCTGAATAAAAACGGATTTTATCCCTTACCCATTTTTTACGGGCAATTTTTCACGGGATTCTTACGCAATCCCGCTTGACAGCCGCGCCGCGATTGGATTACAAACGGCGGGTTGTTACGGAATAATTGCCAGGGCCAACGCATATAAAAATCGGGATGAATGATTTCAGCGATTTAGATGCTGTCGCAAACGCAAGGAAAAGTATGCGAACGTTTTAAGTATCCGAAACCATATGGATTAAAGAATCATACCAGATGTAAATGCGTTTGCCCTGGAATAATTGTATTGAAACCTTTACTGCCACATATCTGCCCTTGGACATCAGGACTGCGGCCTCCCGGGCCGAGCCTCTGAACCCGGTCCAACGCCAAGTACCAGAATAATCAATGACATATCTGCAAAACCCTTTTGTGCGCCCGGAGTAAATAATTCTTGAAAAAGACCTGTTCTTTGGACGAGGCCGCCCGTGTTATCGGCGTGGGCCCCAACCAGTTTTTAAAAATTATCAATGACCATCCCGACACGTTTCCCGGGGTGGATACCCGTATCCATCCCACGAATATCAGCGTGTCCGCCTCTGCGTTGCAGGCATTTAAGCATCTGTATGAAGATGCGTATTCATTTACCGGTATCGCGGACCGGCTGGGCGTGTCCATCAAAAGGGTTCAAAAGCTCACAGCGACACCGGGCATGGCGTTCCTGGAACGGTCCTTTTGCTCCCAGCAGGTCTGCCCCACATCTGGAAGGCCCAAAGCCGAGCGAAAATTTCCCAGACAGGATGCCGAAGCCTTTATCGAATATTGTGAAACCCGGTCAATTTTTAAACTGATGCAGTCCGGGGTACGCATAAATGCATTTACCTATGCCACCCTGGAAAATGAAGATATTGTTTGTGCGTGTAAAGCCTACCGGTTCAAGGATGCGGTTGAGGACGGGCTGGAGCCCCAGAAATACGCATCTTCAGGCATTGCGCCCGGGCAATACACGGGAAAGCTGGTCTTTAAGGTCTGGGGCAAAAAATCCATTATCCAATGCTTTTTTGTCCTTGAAAATGAAGATTTCATCCGCTTGACTGCGTTCCGGCCCCATGCCACCCCGTGGAGGGGCTATACCCCCAAGGACGGACAGGTGGATTTTTCAAGGCCCGGCATCGAAGGCACCCGGTATGAAATCACCACCGGCCTGACCCAACGCGGCACAGTGTCGTTTTTATCGGCAAGGGAAATATGATACGCCAGCTCACATGGCGCAGGATGCTGGGCATTTAAACCCATCCCGGGCAACCCGCTTACCCGTTCTTTTGCTTTTTCAGACGCTTGCTCAGGGCCGGCTGGGAGATGCCCAGCAACCCCGATGCAATGGACTGGTTGCCGTCTGACCGGTCAAGGGCCTCCTTGACCAGGAGGGCTTCCACCATGCGCAGGGGCGGCAGGGGCGCGTCCGGGTGAAAGCAGCTTCCGGCGCTTCCGGCGTCACAGCCAGGGTCGGCATTGTATTCCGTTCCATTGACCTCCATGTTTTGCTTGAACAGGTTCATAGACAATACTTTACCCGTATGCCGTCCCACGGCATCATAAACCATGGATTTAAACTCCCGGATGTTGCCGGGAAAATGGTAGTTTTTCAGCAGGGTGTAGAGCTGGACCGGGATTGTGGGTGTTTTTTTATCAAAATCCCCGGCTGCCTCCCTGAGGAAAAAATCCAGGAGCAGGGGAATATCTTCCTTGCGCTTGCGTAACGGGGGAAGGGTGATCAAATGGGCCCGAAGTCGGAAGTAAAGGTCTTTGCGGAATGCTCCGGATTGCTGCTTTTCATTTAAGTCATGGTTGGTGGCCACAATGATCCGGGCATTCGTCCGCATGGCCCGGTCACTGCCCAGCCGGTAATACTCCCCTTCCTGCACAAGCCTGAGCAGCTTGACCTGGGAGGCCTGGCTAAGGTCCCCGATTTCATCCAGGAACAGGGTGCCGTCCCGGGCCTGTTCCACCAAGCCTTTCCTGGCGGTTTCCGCACCGGTAAACGCCCCTTTGGCATGGCCGAACAAGGTATCGGCAAATACATTGTCATCCAGTCCGGCAACATTCACCGTGATCTGTTCGCCAACACAGCCTGTTGCCTGGTGAAAGGCCCGGGCGATCAACTCCTTTCCCGTACCACTTTCCCCGGCAATCAGCACGGGCTGGCTTCCCCTGGCCACAGCCTCGATATACTGAAAAATGGCGCGCATGGATTTGCTTTGGGTGATGATCCCGGAAAAGATGTCGGGCCGATCCAGTTTATCCGTGAGAAAGCGGTTCTTGATTTCAAGGTGTTCCCGCTGGAGCTCCTGGAGTTTAATGGCGTTTTGGATGCCTTTGATCAGCCGCTGTTCGTCCACGGTTTTGATAAAATAGTAAAACGCGCCCTTGTCCATGCAGGACACTGCGGTTTCCACCTGGTTCAGGCCGCTGATGATAATGACCGCCACATCCGGATATTGCTCGGTAATCTCACTGAGAAGCTGTTCCCCGGGGATATGCGGCATATTCAGGTCCAGGAGGACAAGCCCCACATCCTCGCGGTTTAATATTCCCATCACCTCCCTGCTGTCGCTGCACAGGATGGTGTTGTTGATCCCGCCCGACACCGCCAGGGTGACCTCCATGCTCCTGAGCCAGGCCTCTTCGTCATCCACAATGAGAATTTTAAAGCAAGGGGTCAGGGTATCCGTCATTTTCATTCTCCTGTTTTGTCTGCGGCAGGCGCAGGGTCACACATGTTCCTTTCCCGGGTGCGGACCGGAAATCAAGCCTGCCCCCATGGTCTTTGACAATACCTGACGCAATGGACAATCCCAGTCCCGTGCCCCCGTTGTTTCTTTTGGTCGTGAAAAAGGGATCCAGGATGTGCGGCATCTGGTGCGTGTCAATGCCGATACCCTGGTCAGATACCTGGATGCAGACTGTTTCCAGCCGCCTTTCATAGCGTGTGGAAACACTGACGGCATCCTGTTTTGATTCCAGGGACTGGCAGGCATTGGCGATCAGGTTGATCACCACCTGTTCCAGGCGCTGGGCATTGCCCGGGACCAGGGGAATACCGGGATCGCATGAGAGCGTAAAATTCCGGGTGGATTTCTGAATGGTACTGGCCAGCAGGCGTGCCGAGGTTTCCACGATCCGGTTCACATCCACTTCTGTATTGATGTCCGAGGATTCCATCCGTGCAAAATCCTTGAGATCCGAAACAATGCGTTTGATTCGCTTGGCCGAGCTTAAAGTCTCATCCAGCATGCTGGGAATCTGTTCGCGCAAGGTGCTGAACTTCATCCCCCCGACCATGAAATCTCCGGAACTTTCATACCGGTCTTCCAGGGACTCCTGGACCACGTCAAAGGTTTTTTTGAGTACGGGCAGGTTGAGCAGGATCAGGCCAGTGGGATTGTTGATCTCATGGGCCACCCCCGACACAAGGGTGCCCAGAGTTGCCATCTTGTCCGCTTGGATCAACTGCTGCTGGCGGACCTCGGCCTCTTCCGCCGCTTTCCTGCGCTCCTGGATCTCTTTTTTCAGGTCAGCGGTGGCCCTGGCAACCTTGCGCTGCAGCATATGGTTCCAGGCCGCCACCCCGGCAAGGACCATGAGCAGGGGCAGGATAACAATGGACCCGTATTTGAGGATTCTTTTCAAAGAAGACCGGGACGGTTCCAGAGGGCTGAGCCATTTGTTCTTGAGCGCATCATAGCGGCCCGTGTTTTTAAGGATGGACAAACCTTCGCCAAACAGCGACAGCAACTCAAGGTTGTCTTTTTGCACCACATACCCGTAAGGCCCGGCCATAATGGGTTCTGCCACCCGGACCAAGTTGGAGAGCCCGAACTCCCGGCTCATGTAAAGCCCGGGCAGATTCGCCACCACTGCATAATCGTGCCGGCCCGATGCAAGGAGGCGCAAGGCCTGGGCATGGGTGGCCTTTTCAATCAGTGTGCATTCAATCCGGCGGGCTTTAAGATAGTCATACATCATGCCCTTGTTCTGCACGATGATTTCCCTGCCTTCAAGATCCCTGATGGAACCGAGGGGCGGGGCATCCCTGCGGGAAAACACCGACTGCCGGACAATGGAGTGGGGCGGGGAAAAACTGTATTTTCGGCTTCTCTCCTTGGAATACACCATGCCCTGGAGCACATCAACCGTGCCGGCTTCCAGGGCCGCCCTCATCTCGCTCCATACCCCCAGCCGGATCTCCACGGACACCCCCATAACATCGGCAATGGCCCGGGTCAGTTCAACATTGAATCCCGTGGGCCGGCCGTTTTTGTCCAGGAACTCGTAAGGGGGATAATAATTGTCCCCGCCCACAATGATTTTGTCGCGGACAGCATGCATGGCATGGGCGGCCAGGGCCGGATCCGGGCTCTCTTCCCCGGTTGTTCCGGCCCGGCCTGCCGTACCCGTGAACATAAGCACGGCCGCCAGGAGACTGATGCATATGCCGGATTTTATCTGTATCATCCCATCTCCTGTCGCCATTCGTATTGAACATGTATTGCTGACTGGCCGCCATATCTGCCATACCACCCGGAAAACTGCAACCCGGACCGGCCGGGTGGTATCCCACGCCTGTTTATTTACCCCTTACTTTTCAGAAACGCTGGTGCGGACAGGGGCCGTGCCAGCACCCTGTTCCCAATACCTCTCATCCAACTGGCCTTCGGATTTGGCCACAAGGCAGGTGGCAGCCAGATCGCCTGTGACGTTCAGCCCGGTACGCCCCATGTCCAAAAGGGCGTCTATGCCCAGGATCATGGCATAGGCCGCTGCAACCGCACTGCCCGGCTCCACTTTCAGGCCCACGGATTCCAGGACCATGAGCAGCATAATGGCGCCGGCTCCGGGAACACCGGCCGTGCCGATGGACGCCAGCACTGCCGTGGTAATCACGGTCACCTGCTGGCCCAGTGTCAGGGGCAGGCCAATGGCAAGCCCCACAAAAATGGCGCAAACCCCCTGGTAAATGGCTGTGCCGTCCATGTTGATCGTGGCGCCAAGGGGAAGGGTGAACGAGTATACCCCTTTTGAAACGCCCATTTTATTTTTTGCCACAGCCATGCTCACCGGAAGGGTACCCCCGCTGGACCGGGTCACAAAAGCAGTGAGCATGGCATCCTTGGCCTTGCCCAAAAAGTGCGTGGGGCTGATTTTATTCAGGCCAAGAATACTGCCGTAAACCAGAAACAGATGGGCACCCAATGCAATATAAACTGCTGCCGTAACCGTGGCCAAAGGCCCGAATGCCGTGGCTCCCTGTTTACCGAACACAACCGCGATCAGGGCAAAAACACCCACAGGGGCATATTCAAGCACCCACTGGACCACCTTGTACATGATTTCAGCACCGCCTTCAAACAATTTGAACAAGGTTTCGCCCGCTGTCCTGATCCGCTCATCATCACTCTGTCGGATATGGGCCAACCCGATCCCAAACAAAAGTGCGGCAAATATGGTCGGCAGGATCTGGCCCCCGGCAATGGCCGCAAACGGGTTTTTCGGAATAATATTTAAAAAGGTGTCTGCCAGGCTCGGTGCATTCACAGCCTTACCTGCGGCTGCCCCGTCCGCTCCCAGGACCATACCCGCACCCGGGCTGAACAGATTCCCGATCAAAAGCCCCAAACCCACGGCAAATGCAGAGGTCAAAAGGTAAAAGCAAAGCGCTTTGACTCCGATTTTTCCCAGCTTGGAGGGATGGACACTGGCCGCCCCCACCACCAGGGTGAAAATCACCACCGGCATCACAATCATTTTAAGCAACCGGACAAATATATCCCCCAGCGGACTGATCCAGGCAATCCCCGGCCCCATAACCAGCCCGGCCAATGCCCCAAGCACAAGCCCGATTAAAATCCGGAAAAGAAGATTACTTTTAAAATACCAGGCCAGAATTCCATTTGATTTTTCCATCCTATCCTCCTTTGAAGTTGATCTGTGAATCAGAGCAGTTTCATGACATCCCGCTTCCGTTGAATTGTTTTTGGATTTTGAGCAAGGGTTATGCCAGGATTCTAAAAGGGTGATATGTGTTTGAAATGATATTATATGTTGGTTGGTTTTGGATTGGGCTTTATGAGGAAGGGATATAACTTACGTGTGTTTGAGTAAGCTATTTGATATATAATTATCTTTTAAATTGAAAGTTTGAATGATTTTTCAGGAGATGTGATTTTTTGACAAGTTATAAGGGTTTGTTTTTTTGCACTTCAAACCTATCGGAAACTTCACTGGTATCGTATTGGCGAAGTTGGACCGATTAAGATTGTGAATATTTGACCACATCAATATGAAAATTTTGAGTATGTTTACTTTTAAAAGTAGTATTGTAAAGCTTCTGTCTGATTCAAAAAATTTCTCTCTTTACATTTTTAAAAATCGTTGGTAGAGATTTAAAATTATAATTTGATTTCAATATTATTGACGTTGAGTTGTGCAAAGATATTCGTAGTATTTTGAGCTTGATTTTCACTCTCTCCAGCAACAGACAACGACTTCTCTATCTCACTATCGAAATTGATGATTCCTGTTTTGACATCAAGGTTGGTTTATATGAAATCGAAAGAGAAACAGGATAAAATCTGAATGTTTCTATCCGTCCAACCTTGTAAGGCTTGATTCAGTTTTTATCTGTCAATTTTCAACGATTTAAAAAAGAGGATGTTATGTTATTTGCTATCAATCGTACCCCAAGACAATCAAATAAAACCAAGCGTAACAGAAAAATCAGTTTTGATTTTCAGGAAGTCGGTGCATCCCAACATATGTTCTTTTGCAAGCGGCAAGGCCCTGACGATTACATTGAAATCGGCAATGAGGCATTTTTTACAAAGCTGAAAAATCTGCCAGATGAAACCCAGATTTTGTTTTATGTCCATGGCTTCAACGACACCGATGAAAAAGACATATTCCCCAAAGCTAAGATACTTCAAAACCTTTTTAATTCCTTAGACGGCAACGGTTTGGTTCATGTAGTACCTCTCATTTGGCCTTGTGATGATGATTCTGCAATTGTTATTCTGGATGATTACTGGGACGATCAGGATGCAGCAGATACCAGCGGCCTAACCTTCTCAAGATTCCTCGGTAAATTTCAAGATTGGCGACAAAAAAGAGAGCAATTGTCCGATCCTTGTTATAAACATAATTGTTCATTCCATGGGGAGCCGAGTTCTCATGAACGCCCTTAAAAAATGGGCGGACGATAGTAACAGCGGCAACATGCCTTTGATTTTCAGAAATATTTTCATGATCGCAGCTGATGTAAAAAACGATGTATTGGAAGATGGTAAACTTGTTAGATTTATTGCGAATTCTGCAAGAAACGTCGTCGTTTATTATGCAAAGGATGACTTTGCGATGACAGCAAGCAAAATTGCGAATATTAAAAATAAAACCGTGTCACGTCGTATGGGAATGACAGGGCCGAGAAAAATGCATAAAGTTCCGGGTAATGTGTATAAAGTTGACTGCGATTAATGTTTCTCAAAATAATAATCTCGATTAGTTCATTCTATACTTTGTAAGAAGTCCCAGTGGGGGAACTTTCAACGTTGGTAAGTAAAAATGAAAATACCAAACTTCTGAATTTAATTGAGATAATTTGTCAGAATAAAACAAGCTAAGATTTTACTTGAGGTTCTATTCAAATTTAAATGAAAGGAGTATTCAGATGAAAGCTGAGGATAAAAAAGTTAATTGTTGGGTTGTCGAAAAAGCGAATATCGTGGATTTTAAAATCAATTACAAAGGCGTTTTGAAGAGAACCAAACGAATGATTGCCTTTGATAAAAATATAGATGTGAGGTCTGTTTCTGTAAATCAAACCATGAAAGAATTGATGTATTCCAAAAATGATATGAAGGATCTAAAAGGTTTAATTGATAATGTTTTTTTCAAGGATGTTGATGCAAATGCCTCTGTTAAAGATCTTGTTAAAATAACAACTGTAGGAAATTTAGTTTCACGCATCTATAGCAAATACATTCCGGAGGAGAATATAAGATGAAAATTGCGAAAATTGTTCTTCCCTTGTTTGTTGCATTTAGTTTGGTGCAACCGATCAATCTATTCGGAGAGATAAAACCTGATCAATTTACAAATGCTGATGGGGTATTAACAGAAAATGAGCTGATAGAGTTTTTTCTAGTGCATTATAAAATAACATATCAGGATGTATTTACTCAAAAGGTTCCTAAGCCTTTTACTAATGCTGAAGGGAATATTCAACAGGCAAAAAAGAAGTTTTCGGTCATGGATAAATTGACTGAAATGGAAATAAAATATGGTATTCCGCCATATGAACCAATCATGGTTTACGCCTACATAAAAAACAAAACTGTAAAACAAATAAGACGAGAAGAGGCTCAGGCGTTTGGTGCTGAATCCCAACCGGAAAAAAAATATTGGACGTACGGTCCAATAAAAATTCGGGATAAATTTGAAGATTGGAATAGTGATATTAAAGGTGTTAAAGGATCAACACTTGCATATTCAGATAATCGTGAAAAGGATAATAGTACCTGGGCTACTAAAGGGAATCTGATTTTTCCGATTCAATTTTTTAAAGAAGGAGATGGTGCTGATAGCGAGTACAATTATGCCGAGAGTGCGCTACTGCCCTCTATCAAATGGAATTATTTTGACCTCAATGGAGGAGGCGGTAATGATTCTGAGTCATTAACTTTTCAATTACCATGGTATACAAGATTTTCACATAAAATCGTACCTGTGATCGATCAAGATTCTGGTTTACCTGTAGGATTAGCTTCTTGGGCTAGTGAATTTTATATAACAACAATTTATAATACAGATTTTGACCATGATGGTGAAATTGTCGGTACCTCATTTACCTATGAACCAATCATACGAGTTGGACAAAATTTTCAAACGGGCAGCTGGCTAAGTTTACCTACGATTCGACCTCCTATAGGGTATCTTTTCAGGTTTATTCCAGGGGGGATTTACAGCCATGTCCTGTCAGAGGGCCCGTATATAAAAAGGGAAGAAAATGATGATGCTCTGGGGGTTACTACTTCTATGGAATTGAGGATAAAACCATTTGGTTTAAATAGCCCCTGGGAATTCAGAACAGATTATGAATTATTTCATGATTTCACAGGTGGCGATGATGGATACTTTGATAAATGGGAAATTGCATTAAACTATTGGTTTAATGATTATGTTGCTCTCTCATTAGAACACCAAAATGGAGACGATTTTCTAACTAAAGATGAGGTTGATTTAATCACTGTCGGCTTCCAGGTAAGGCAATAACCTAACCCAGGGTATAATTAAAGGCATATAGAGAAAGCGCGAAGGAGGCTGTAAATTAAATTGTGTAACTGCTCATTGTTCTATAAATTATCGAGAACTTGAACTGAAAGATGAGCACACATGGACGACAAAAAACTTGAAGCACTGGCAAAAGAGCTTGCCAAAGACGTTAAATCAGAAAAAGACCTGTCTGCACTTTCCCGTCGCTTAGTCAAACGAACAGTTGAAACCGCTTTAAATGCTGAGATAGACGATCATCTTGGCTACTCGAAAAATAGCTCCGATGGCCGCAACTCCGGCAATAGCCGCAATGGTTATACAAAGAAAGTCCTCAAAGGTGATTTCGGGCAAGTTGAAATGCAAACTCCGAGGGACCGGAACAGCACCTTTGAGCCCCAGTTTGTAAAGAAAGGACAGACTCGATTAACCCAGTTCGATGACCAGATCCTGGCGCTTTATGCAAAAGGTATGACCACCCGTGATATCGTTGCAACATTCAAATAAATGTACGATGCACAGGTTTCTGCTACTCTTATTTCCAAAGTGACCGACGCAGTGATTGATCAGGTTCACGCCTGGCAAAACAGACCACTGGATGATGTCTATCCTATTGTTTACCTTGATTGTATTGTTGTTAAAATTCGGCAAGATAACCATGTGATAAATAAATCCGTATACCTGGCCCTGGGAATCAACTGCGAAGGCCACAAAGAACTCATGGGTATTTGGTTTGCCGAAACTGAAGGTGCCAAGTTCTGGCTATCCGTTTTGACCGAAATGCAAAACCGTGGGCTGAAAGATATTTTCATTGCTTGCGTTGATGGACTCAAAGGTTTTCCTGATGTCATCAAAACGGCATACCCTAATACAAAAATTCAGCTTTGTATTGTACATATGGTCCGGCATTCTTTGAAATATGTTGTTCACAAAGATATGAAACTGGTCGCAGGTGACCTGAAAATGATCTATAATGCCAGCACCTTGTGTCAATGGTCACGAGGAACTGAGCCATTTATGGTCATCAAAATTGAGCCACACCGATTCATTTTACGTGTGACCTTTAGGTTATAATCCTCCTTTATCCTGATTTTCCATTTTCCCTTTTAATCTGTAGCTGTTGCCTTTGATATTGATAACGGTGCTGTGATGAAGTAGCCGGTCAAGAATGGCTGTCACAATGATTGGATCATGGAACAGCTCAGTCCAGTCTCCAAAAGCCTTATTGGACGTGATAATGGTACTGTTTTTCTCGTATCTGTTTGCTATAAAACGAAAGAATAGATTGCATTCTTCCCGGGTGATGGGCGTATATCCCACTTCATCAACAACCACCAGGGAAGATTTATAGTAGCCACGACCTTTACCTGGTTTACCCGCCTCATG
Source organism: Desulfobacter sp. (assembly GCA_036881925.1). Classification (GTDB taxonomy): domain Bacteria; phylum Desulfobacterota; class Desulfobacteria; order Desulfobacterales; family Desulfobacteraceae; genus Desulfobacter. The sequence continues at coordinate 76,360 of JBAJNJ010000011.1, read as the reverse complement.
GTCCTTTCTCAGTTTGATGATCAGGTCTTCCATGTTGGTAAAATAAATGCTCATCCCTGATTGGCATGCCTTCAATGCCAGGGATACGGCAAGATGCGTCTTTCCAACGCCTGGAGGGCCAAGAAATATCACATTGCCTTTTTGCCGGATGAAGCTCAGGTCAAACAGTCCCATGATTTTTTGTTTATCCAGGCCTGGCTGGAAGGTAAAATCAAAATCATCAATGCTTTTGATGTATGGCAGTCCCGATATTTTTAATGCGGTCTCGATCCGGCGCTGCTCTTTTGCCGCCACTTCTTCTTCCAGGAGTTCATCCAGAAAGGCCAGGTAGCTTTTGCCCTGCTCCTCGGCTGTTTTGGCAAGACTATCCAAAATCTCATATATTCGGGGCAGCTTTAACCGGATCAGGTTGGATTCAATACGATCCATCACAAGGGTATCACTCATGCGAACACCTCCTGCATTATTTCTTCGTATGCCGAGATCGGGCGGACCTCTACATCCATGTCATATTTGGGCTTTTGAGGGCTGACTGTCTGCTTTGCACGTCCTTTGCCCTTTTTACCGTTGTGATATTTGCGCCGGTTCATGGCCATATCTTTTTTCAGGGCGTCGTAAAACCGCTTCTTCTGAACAAGATTCCCCTTTGTAGAAGGTGTGTCATAGCTTACGACCAGCCAGTTGTTTTCAAAAATACGCAGTTGGCCGTCTTTTACCCGAAGGATGACCTGTTCTCCAACCAGGCTGTGGGGTAGAACGTAACGATTGCCTTCAAAATGAACCGTGCAATCCTTATAAACCCTCCGGTAAATTCGGTATGAGGTATCAAAAGGCTGAGGTGGAAGCATATTCAGATGTGGCTGCTCCCTTTTAAATCGGGTACTGATTTTTTCATGGGTGGTTCCATGAACCCGTTCATCTTTTTTCCTAACCCATGACCAAAGATCTTTGTTGGCCGTTACCAGGCTCACATACCCGTATCCACGCCAGAACCCTTCCCGGATAAAGGTGTAAGGCCGTTCCACCTTACCCTTGACCCAGGCCGCATAAGCCGGGGCTACTTTGGGAGAAAATCCATAATGGATTGCAAATCCCATCAGGGTCGAGTTGAACTTGTCTTTGCCCGCCAGTTTGGCAATATAGACGTTCTTCATCAGGTCATAAAGGATTTGATCCGGCACACCGGCAAAGTAATCAAATGCATTGATATGGCAGTCAAGGAAACTGGGCATATCGCATCGTTCAATCAGCTCGGTATAGATCTTTCTGGAATATCCCAGAATCATGGAAAACAGATACAACTTTTTGATACTGCCATCCGGAAGTTCAACCAGAAACTCTCCAAAGTCCACCTGGGCCTGATGACCGGGTTCGGTCTCAAAACGCATGTAGGCAATTTTCTGTTTATGTTTTTTAAGTTTTCCGACCTTCCGCTTCACGGTTTCATAACTGCCGGTATAGCCCTGGTTGACAAGGCGGTCATATATCCAGGTGGCGGTGTAATACCCGTCTTCGTCAAGCCAAGCCTTAATCGTGTTGTGATAAGGGTCAAGGATGCTTGTGCGATGGTATGGTTTTGGTTTTTTCAGGCAGCTTTCCGGGGTCTCAAGATACTTTTTGACTGTGTTACGGCTTATGCCCAGGCGTCGGGCTATGGCTCGCTGGCTCAAGCCGGACCTGTGCAGATCCAATATATCCAAAATGGTTTCCTTTTTTTCATAAACTCTCCACGATTCTCCCGGATAAAATTACCAAGATAGGCATTTACCCGGGAAATTGAACAGGGGGGAGTGAACCTGCGGTCCCCCCTGTTCAATTCCCTAGTGGCTCAGTTTCTAATGACCATTTTTGGCTCAATTTAACATGACCATCGACACCTTGGCCGTAGCTGAGACCGCATTAGAAAAATTTTCTGAGAAATGGGATGATAAATATCCAGCCATCAGTAAATCTTGGCGCAACAACTGGGATAATCTGATCACTATTTTTGAGTATCCTGAAGAAATTCGCCGAATCATTTATACAGCCAACGCCATTGAATCTTTGAACAGCGTTATCAGAAAGGCGATTAAAAACAGGAAAATTTTCCCAAGTGATAAATCCGCTTGTAAAATTATTTATTTGGCAATAATGTCTGCCTCAAAGAAATGGAGCATGCCGTTACGGGAATGGAAGCCTGCTATGAACAGGTTTGCCATTGATTTTGAGGGTAGATTCCCCGTGTAGAAAAATGGCAGTTACACAGATTTATGTACAGGCTCGAATCAATAAAAGCCTATCCAATCCATAAACTCTTCTTTATCATCTGAATCCTCTCTAAGTTCCACTACTTCATCCCACCCCTCTTTTTTTAAAGCTCTTTTAAATCGCTCGAAATAGAGTTCAAAATCATCAGACCAGTCATTAGGATGTGTGGTCAAAATGTCCTGACAATAAAAATAATTTATCCTATTGATTATTTCCTCAGGGCAATTTTGAAGTTTATAAAGTGAAGATGCGGTTATTAGTTGTTCAAATTTCAAGTTTTTAGCATTTTTCACATTGGCACTTTCCAGGTTAGCAGAATCAAAAACAGTACTATCAAGATCCGCGTTTGAGAAATTTGCATTATTTAAGTTTGCTTTTCGAAAATTGGTATTTATTAGATTTGCCGAATCAAAATTAGCTGACTGAAGATCTGCAGATTCAAAACTGGTTGAATTAAGATTGGCAGATTTGAAGTCTGAAAAATTTAATCGGGCTTTTCTAAACGTTGTTGGGCTTAGAACTAAGATTGAAGGTTCATTTTGATTGGTTCGCTTAAATAGATTGTATTGATCTTCTGTTACTAATGGAATTAATCTATTAACTTCTTGAAAGCAATTCGCTATCCAATCAAAAAACAATTTGTATTCTGGATTATTGGTGTAAAACTTTTGCTGTTTTTTCTTTGCTGACCGAATTTTTTCAATAAGCGATTGCTGTTTAGATTTGTACTGTTTTAATCTGGAGGTCAGTGACATGTCTTTCCGGCCAGATCTATCAAATAAGTTGTTGATTTCAAGTTGAATCATTTGGGCTGAAATTTCCCTAATCGATTTGTTTAACTGCATTATTTGTTCATTGAATTTGAGATCTGATTTCAATAGTATTCTCATTTCGTCCAGTTTTAAACTGCCGGATGTCTTGATCGAATATAAATGGGATGATCTAAAACTTGTGTTTTCAAGATGAGAGTTTTCGAAATTCCCCCCCCAAATGATAGCATTGTCGAAATTAGAGTCTGATAATATGGTGTTCTTAAAATTTACTCGGATTAAAGTTGCGTCATTGAATAAAGAGCCTATTAAATTATTACGTTCAAAATTGATATCGTTGAGATGCGTCATTTGAAGCGAATGTTTCCAGTTTTGTAAAAGAAGAGTATTTATTGAATCGAGTGCTAATGAGGGATTTTCCCTGTACTCATGGAAAGTGGTAAAGAATTTTCTGTTCAACGATGGGAAGAGAAAAGATCTTATAACTGAAGACATGGTCCAGAAGTCAGGTTCGTAAGGTATCTCGGAGTCCAGGATTTTGATAAGCTTTTGATTATTGAAAGGCACATCAGCAGCTACCTGAGTGGTAAAAACATTATATCTATACTCTAATTGGTCTAATCTGTATTCGTAACGCTGAGAACACACGGCAAAGATCGCAAAGTATAAGCCAACCAGCCAAATATAACCCGTCGGAAACGTGCCTTTTTTGGAAGGAAAGAACTTTTGGAATATAAACTCAGCTCCAGAGTAATAAAAAAACTTTACAGAAAAAGATGAATTTTTAAACTTGCCACCTTCTTCCTCCTCGAAGTGTTCATCAAAATTAATACGTATGAGGATAAGAAGAATTGCTAGACCGGTTGGTATGTAGCAAGTAGATATAAGATTGTTTGAATCCATGGACAAAATTTCCACTCTGTGAAAACAATTTGTATTGTAGAGCTTACCTATAGCGCCCTAATGTTAGATTTTCTTTTCTTCACACCTCCAGCACAAAGGATCAAAATCAAATTTTGTCTCCATTTCATCGGTATTGAATATTTCCATAATGGGATCTGATAAAGCCTGAGTAACGAGAACCAACCGCCAAGATGGATCAGCTGATCTTACCCGTTCATTTTTGTTAGAAAAAATCTTGGTTTTTTACCGGAAGTGTCCTTTACTTCTAATTTCAGAAATTTGTTTTTCTTCTTGCCCAACAAATCATAGCCGCAATTATCCTTTTGACAATCCTTAACCGAGTACCCCCGACTTTCGTAGTGAGACGTTACAAAGCTGATGGCGGTGAGTTCCGTTTTTTTCCTTGTCTCTGGATCAGGATATGAACGGTTGGAAACAGTTATTTCAAAATCGTCCCTGGCAGATAAAAACAATATCCCATCAACTTCTTCAATAGGTCTGTGCTGGTGATATTTTTTAATCGTTTCAGGGCTCTGGTTATATTCTTTCGCCTTGTAGTGTCCTAAGTATCGCCATTGGTTGACCATTTGTTTTAAATAGGCTGGAACAAATTCTTATAAAATGGCGGAAGCACATGGGAATCGAACCCACCCGCGAGGGTATTAGCCCCGCACATCGGATTTGAAGTCCGAGGGCCCCACCAGTGAGCCGCGTGCTTCCATTCGAAAAATGAGGATCCCAGTATACCTGAAGATCTTTATTTGTCAATTGATTTTAAACGGGAACCCTTGCTTTGACAGGTGTTTCAGGGCTAAGTGCCGGGTTATTCATAGATTTTTTCTTCTGATTCATGGGCGGCTGCCGCGTCCATTTCCATGTCCCTGATCCTGGGGTTTTGGCGTTCTTTCCAGTATTCCTTGTACCATTCATTGGCAATGATCATGGACATGACCTCGTTGGTACCGGTCCAGATGGAGGCCAGGCGGAGATCCCTGAAGATCCGTTCCACAGGGTAGATATCTGTGTAGCCGATGCCGCCCATGACCTGCATGGCGTTGTGGGCGGCTTTTTGGCAGGATTCCGTGACAAACTTTTTGGATTCCGATACCAGCCGCCGGACCTGCCTGGGATCAATGCCTGCGTCAACTGCCCGGGCCGTGGTGTAAATCATGGCCCGGGCTGCATCCAGGAGGGTGACGGCCTCGGCCACCTGAAAGGAAACACCCTGGAAGGCCGCCACAGGTTTGCCAAATGCCTTACGTTTTGAAGTGTAGCCCGTGGCCACATCCACGGCAGGCAGGGCTGCGCCGATGGTCATGGCTGCGGTGCCCAGGCGTTCCGGGATCATCATGGTATTGAATACATCGACTCCGCGGTTGAGGCGGCCCAGCAGGTTTTGTTTGGGTACGACTGCGTCTTTGAACACCATGCGGGCGGCCCCGCCGCCCCGGCAGCCCATGAGGCCGTACAGGTATTCGGTTTTTACGCCGTTGCCCCGGTCCACAATAAAGCAGGAAATGCCGTTTTTGGGGTCGGCATCCGGGTCTGTCCTGGCATAGACCAGGAAATAGTCTGCGCCTTCGCCGCCGACAATAAAACGTTTCTGGCCGTTGATGAGAAAATGGTCGCCTTTGTCTTGGGCTGTGGTGGTGGTGCCGAAAAAGTCGGATCCGCCCCTGGGTTCGGTCAGACATTCCGCGGCAAATATCTCGCCCCGGAGCAGTGGCTTGACGTATGTTTCTTTTTGGGCGTCTGTGCCGTGGAGGATAATGGCGTCGCAGACCAGTTCCGCGCCCACGCCAAAGGTGCAGGCAAAAATATATCCCAGGACCCCGATTTCCTCCATGACCATGCAGGTGGAGACCCAGTCCATTCCCCTGCCGCCCCATTTTTTGGGATAACGGCATCCCATGAGGTTACGCTTGCCTGCTTCCTGCAAAAATTCCTTGGGAAACTGGATTTTGTCCTGGTCCATATCCAGGATCATCTGCCTGGGAATGGTTTTGACAAAGTCCCGGGCTTCGGCCTGGAGAAGTTTTTGTTCGTCGGTCAGCAGATATTCAAACATGATAGCGGCTCCTTATGCCTGATGGTTGTGCGTTGGTGTGAGCGGTCCTGATATGGCGGTGAGGTTGGTGATGAGACTGATGGTCACGGGGCGTCTCCTTAGGGGAGGTGCTGCTGGCTTTCCCGGAGTTGTTGTTTCCGGCGGATCAGTTTTTCCCGGGTGGCCAGGAGATCCTGTTCCAGCAGGGCCAGTTCTTTTTTGCGTTCCCGGATGTCGCAGAGCTTTGCATCGCCAAATGCCAGGCTTTTTTCAATCTGGGACAATTCATCCATGTCTGTGTCGGCCAGGCCGATCATCTCTGCGATTTCATCCAGGCTGAAGCCAAAGCGTTTGCCCCTGAGGATGAGTTTGAGCCGGGCCTTGTTCCGGGGCGTATAAATGCGCTGGTTTCCCTTGGTCCTGTCAGGCCGGATCAGGCCTTTTTCCTCGTAAAATCGGATGGTCCGGGTGCTGATGTCCAACTGGTCCGCGATCTGGGAAATGGTATAGGTCTGTCCGGGTTTGTCCGGCATATGATCTCCAATGATGTGATTATGGAGTTAACGTTTACGTAAACTATAATGTTCTGCCTGTCAATACTGTTTGGGCCATTAGAGCGGGATGTATTGACACCTGGAAATTATCCTAGGATAAAGAACGGATGGAAACCATATGGATTATCGGCTCGGGCCGGTTCGGCATTCGGGCGGCCCGGCAACTGGCAACCCGCCCGGATAAAAAATATCAGGATAAAAAATATACGATACTGGTGGTGGACCAGGACAAGGCTTCGCTGGACAAGGCCCGGGACCTGGGGTGCGGGGTGGAAGCGGGGGACGGTGTCCGATTCCTTTACGAAAACCTGGAAAGGGGCAGGGGGCCGGATTGGGTGGTGCCTGCTGTGCCGGTTCATCTGGCCTGGGAATGGTGCCGGTTGCGGCTGGGAAGGGCATTGCTGATGCCTGTTGTTCTGCCCGGGGCGTTTGACGCGCTTGTGCCCAATCCCATGCGCGGCAAAACCAATGAGGTTTATGTGAGCCATGCTGATTTTTTATGTCCGTCCAACTGCAATGAACCGGAGGATTACTGCACCAGAACCGGGGAGCCCAGGAAAACAGATATGTTTCGATATCTTGCAGGGTTGGATTTTCCCGGCGTCACTCCTTTTGTGATCCAGAGCGTCCAGCTTGGCCCGGGCACAGGGGGATATCGGCCAGAGGCATTATTTGACCTTGCGGACCGGCTGGCTCAGCACAAGGGCGACTGCTTTGCAGCTACAGCCTGCCGGTGTCACGGCGTGGTGTCCGGGGGGCGGGTATTACCGGACCGGGGCCGTGGAAAATAATGCCGGTGGCGATCCCGGGCAACTCAGCACTCCCGCTCAAAAAGAAATACAGGGCTTATCCTGGTATTACCCGGTGAAGTCTAGTATATAAATAAGGTTTTGCTCCCGGGTGGTCCCGGGACAGGTACGGTATAACGGTTCAGAACTTGGAAGGATGTCAGGATGATAGATGAAAAGCGGCTGGGAGATCTGTTTACCAGGCTGGCCCAGATTGACTCGGAGTCCCGCCACGAGGCAGCGGTGGCCCGGGAGCTTGAAGGCATATTAAAAGGCATGGGCGCGACCGTGGTGTTTGACAACGCTGCTGAAAAAACCGGCGGGGACTGCGGCAACCTGGTGGCAAGGTTCAAGGGGAACACAGATGCGGAACCGCTGTTCCTTTCCGGCCACATGGATACGGTGGTTCCGGGCAAGGGCGTGAAGGTCCAGTTCAAGGACGGTATTTTCAGAAGCGACGGCACCACCATCCTGGGATCTGACGACAAATCCGCCCTGGCTATTATCATTGAGGTGATGCAGACTGTCCTGGACAAGAACCTGCCTTGCCCGCCCGTGGAAATCGTCTTTACCGTGTGCGAGGAAATCGGGCTCATGGGCGCCAAACACCTGGATATGTCCCTGATGAAATCCAAATTCGGCTATATTCTGGATTCCACCGATACCGAGGGCATTGTCACCCGGGCCCCGGCCGCCAATAAGATTACGGCCAGAGTTTACGGCAGGGCAGCCCATGCCGGGGCTGAGCCTGAAAACGGGGTATCTGCCATTTACGCGGCTGCCAAGGCGGTTTCCCAGCTCCAGCTCGGCCGGATCGACGAGGTGACCACCTGCAACCTGGGAGTGATTTCCGGGGGCATGGCCACCAATATCATTCCCGAGTATGTGGAGATCAAGGGCGAAGCCCGGTCCCATGACATGGACATGCTGGACAGGATCACCCAAAATATCGTGACCACGTTTGAAGAAACCTGCGCTGCCCTGCGCGCCCGGGATGAAGATGTGCCCCGGGTGGAAGTGGATGTGGCCCAGGATTTTCCCAATACCAATATTCCCGAGGACCATATCGCGGTGACCCTTGCCCGGAAGGCGGCCGCCAACCTGGGCCTGCCCCTGGAGAGTAAGACCATCGGCGGCGGGGCTGATGCCAATATCTTTTTCGGTCGGGGCTTTGTGGCCGGGGTCCTGGGGACGGGCATGACCGATGTCCACACCCTGAACGAATCCATTGCCCTGAAGGATATGGTGAATTCAGCCCGGCTTGTTCTTGAGATCCTTAACCTTCATGCCGGGGGAGGCAACGCATAAATGATTCTTTACCTGGACCTGGTTTCCGGCATTGCCGGGGACATGGCGCTTGGGGCGCTCGTGGATTTGGGGGTGCCCCTGGAGTGGCTGGAAAAAAAGCTGTCAAAGATCCTGAACGGGTTTAAACTGAGAAGCGAAATCGTATTTCCCAGCCACCTCAGGGCGGTGAACCTGCATGTGGATGTCACTGACGATACCGCCCACCGCCATTACACGGATATCCGGAAAATGATCCTGGAAGCCGATCTGCCCGGGACGGTCCGGGAGAACGCCCTGGCTGCCTTTGAGCGGATCGCCATGGCAGAGGCCCGCATTCACGGCAAGGACATCGATCACGTCCACTTCCACGAAATCGGAGGAATTGACTCCCTGGTGGATATTATCGGCACTTTTCTGGCTGTGGATTATCTGGGTGTGACCCGGGTGGAATCCTCTGAAATTCCCCTGGGATCGGGTGTGATTGAATGCGCCCACGGGAAAATTCCGGTGCCGGTGCCTGCCACCCTGGCCATTCTCAAAGGGCTGCCCGTGATCCGTTCCGATGCCAAAACCGAGATTGTCACCCCCACAGGCGCGGTCATTGTGGCCACCCTTGCCCAGGGATTCGGCCCCATGCCGGACATGGAAATCACAGGCACGGGATACGGGGCAGGCAAGCGGGATACCGGGGCGTCAACCCCCAATCTGGTACGCATGGTCCTGGGAGAATTGCCGGAAACGGCTGAAGGTGAACGTTATATCGAACGTGACCGGGTCATGGCGGTCCGGACCAATGTGGATGACATGAACCCGGAAATACTGGGGGGTGTCATGGACAAGCTCATGGATGCGGGCGCCCTGGATGTGACCTTTGCACCGGTATACATGAAAAAGAACCGGCCCGGCACACAGATCGAAGTGATCTGCCGCCCCGGGGATCTTGACGCTTTGGCCCGGTTGATCCTGACCCAGACCACGGCCATTGGCCTGCGCTACCATGCCTGCGACCGGATGATCCTCAAGCGGGAGCCGGTCACCCTGGATGCGGGGCAATCCCTGGGCGGGGGAGCGATCCGGGCCAAGAAGATCACGGACCCGGACGGCCGGACACGGATTGTGCCGGAATACGATGACTGCCTGGAAAAGGCAGAGGCCCTGGACATCCCCGTAAGAGCGGTATATGACCGGGTCCTGGCCCTGGGGAATCCCCTTGACACGGAACAGGCCAGATTATACAAGACGGATAAAGGAAACGCCTGATGGGTCCGGGCGAAAAAACGATTCTCTTTATTGCCACTGGATTTGGCCTGGGCCGGATACCAAAGGCCCCGGGGACGTTCGGGACCCTGGCCGGCCTGCCGTTTATCGGTGTCATGGCCTGGCTGGGGCAGAATGCTGCGCCTGGCGCCCTGGCTTTTTTCCTGGTTTGCCTTACGCTTTTCAGCGTCTGGATTGCGGACCGGGCCGAACATCTGCTGGGGCAAAAAGATCCCGGCAGTATTGTAATTGACGAAATGGCCGGGTTTTGCATTGCCCTGAGCCTTGTGCCGGTGACGCCAGCGACTCTGGTGGCCGGCTTTGCAGCGTTTCGCTGTTTTGACATAGTAAAACCCTTGCCGGTCCGCTATTTTGAGAAGAATTTCACAGGCGGTGCCGGTGTGGTGCTGGATGATATCATGGCAGGGGTGCTGGCAGCCCTCCTGCTGAAACTGGTTCACCTGACCGGTGTACTTTAGGAGAAAAAGGGATGGATAAAAGCAAAGACAAGGAAAAGGCGGTTCAGACGGCCATGAGCCAGATCGAGCGCCAGTTCGGCAAAGGCTCGATCATGAAGCTGGGCGGCAGGGAAATTGAAGATGTACCCGTGATCCGGTCCGGCTCACTGGCCCTGGACAAAGCCCTGGGCGTGGGCGGATACCCCCGGGGGCGGGTGATTGAAATCTACGGGCCTGAATCCTCCGGTAAAACCACCCTGGCCCTCCATGCGGTTGCCCAGGCCCAGAAGAGCGGGGGCATTGCCGCGTTCATTGATGCGGAGCATGCCCTTGACGTGGCCTATGCCAAACGCCTTGGCGTTGACTGTGACGAATTGCTGGTCTCCCAGCCGGACACGGGTGAACAGGCTCTGGAAATCGCGGATATGCTGGTCAGGAGCGGCGGCATTGACATCATGGTCGTGGATTCGGTGGCCGCCCTGGTGCCCCGGTCGGAAATCGAAGGCGAAATGGGAGATTCCCACATGGGCCTCCAGGCCCGTCTTATGTCCCAGGCCTTAAGGAAACTCACCGCCACCATCGGCAAGACCAATACCACCATTATTTTCATCAACCAGATCCGGATGAAAATCGGTGTGGTCTACGGCAACCCGGAAACCACCACCGGCGGCAACGCGCTCAAGTTCTACGCGTCCATGCGCATTGAAATCAGAAAGGCCGCAGCCATCAAGGAAGGCCAGGATATCATCGGCAACCGGACCCGGGTCAAGGTGGTTAAAAACAAGCTGGCCCCCCCGTTTAAAAACGTGGAATTCGACCTGATGTACGGGGAAGGAATCTCCAGGACCGGCGACCTGCTGGACATGGGGGTTGAGCTGGATGTGGTTGACAAGAGCGGGTCCTGGTACTCGTTTGAAGGCGAGCGCATCGGCCAGGGCCGGGAAAATGTAAAGGCCTTTTTGATTGACAACCCCGATATTTTTGATGCCATTGAAACCAAGGTCCGCACCGAACTGGGTATTGCGGGATCTGAGGCCCAAAAAGGCGGAACGGAACAGGAGAGTCTGCTGGACGTATAGGTCCGGCATGTGAATCGCGGAGCAGAACCCAGGAGCCAAGAATATGACAGGTAATGAAGCCAGGAAAATCTTTTTAGAATATTTTAAGAAACACAACCACCGCCATGTGAGATCCTCCTCACTGGTGCCCCAGGACGACCCCACCCTGTTGTTTGTGAACGCGGGCATGGTCCAGTTCAAGCGGGTGTTTACCGGGGATGAAAAGCGGGACTATTCCACGGCGGTGACGGCCCAGAAATGCGTCCGGGCCGGGGGCAAGCACAACGACCTGGAAAATGTGGGATACACGGCCCGCCACCATACCTTTTTTGAAATGCTGGGCAACTTTTCCTTTGGCGATTATTTTAAGGAAGAAGCCATTGATTTCGGCTGGGACCTGCTCACCAACGGCTATGGGTTTGACAGGAAAAAGCTCCATGTTTCGGTGTACAAGGATGATGACGAAGCCTACGAAATCTGGCGGGACAAGATGGGCGTTCCTGAAGAGCGAATCTCCCGCCTGGGCGAGGAAGACAACTTCTGGGCCATGGGCGACACCGGCCCCTGCGGCCCCTGTTCCGAGATTCATATCGACCGGGGCGAGGCATTTGGTTGCGACGATCCCGGCTGTGCCGTGGGCTGTGACTGCGACCGGTGGCTGGAATTGTGGAACCTGGTGTTCATGCAGTTTGAGCGGAGCGAAGACGGCACCATGACCCCCCTGCCCAAACCGAGCATTGACACGGGCATGGGCCTTGAGCGGATCATTTCCGTGCTCCAGGATGTGCCCACCAACTTTGATACCGACCTTTTTGTCCCGATCATGGACAAGGTCGGGAAACTTGCCGGGAAAAAACGGAACGCATCCAAAGAAGTGGAAGTGGCCATGAAGGTCATTGCCGACCATTCCCGGGCGTCTGCCTTCCTGATCTGCGACGGGGTCCTGCCGTCCAACGAGGGCAGGGGCTATGTGCTGCGCAGGATCATGCGCCGGGCCATCCGGTACGGGCGGAGCATCGGCCTGACCAAACCCTTTTTGCATGAAACCGTACAGACCGTATTTTCCATCATGGACGAGGCCTATCCGGAACTCAAGGACTCGGCCGCCTTTATCCTGAATGTGGTGAAAAACGAAGAGGAAAAATTCCTGGAAACCCTGGGCACGGGTATGAAGCTGCTGGAAGGGACGATCGCGGATCTCCGGGCCGGGAATGAAAAGACCCTTCCGGGTGAGGTGATCTTCAAGCTTTACGATACCTTCGGGTTTCCCGTGGACATCATCCAGGACCATGTGAAAGAGACGGACATCACCCTGGACCTGGACGGATTTGAAGCGGCCATGGCCGAGCAGAAAGCCAGATCCAAATCCAAGAAAAAATTCGCCGGGGTGGGGGATGCGTATAAGCCGCTGACCTCTGCGGGTGTGAAAACCGTTTTCAAGGGATATGACAGTCTGGAAATCCAGGCTGAACTGCTCATGCTGGTCAAAGGCGACACTGCCGTGGAAACGGCATCTGCCGGTGACGAGATTGAACTGGTGACCCCGGAAACCGTATTTTACGCAGAATCCGGCGGCCAGGTCGGGGACAGGGGCATTTTTGAGAACAATGTCTGCACCATTGAGATCACAGATACGGTCAAGGATCCGTCCGGACTGGTGATCCACAAGGGCAAAGTGGTATCGGGCCAGTGCAGCAAGGGCGATGGGTTCTCCCTGAAAGTGGATGCGGTCCAGCGCCAGGCCACGGCCATCAACCATTCGGCAACCCACATCCTTCATTCGGCTCTGCGTACTGTCCTGGGCGACCATGTAAAGCAATCCGGCTCCCTGGTGACCCCGGAACGGTTCCGGTTTGACTTTACCCATTTTTCCGCCATTACCCCGGAAGAACTGGCAGCCATTGAAGACAACGTGAACCTGCGTATCCGGGAAAACCACGGGGTCCACACCCGTGAGATGGGCATGGACGAAGCGGTCCGTGCCGGTGCCACAGCTCTGTTTGAAGAAAAGTACGGGGATATGGTCCGGGTGGTTTCCCAGGGGGAATTCTCCAGTGAACTTTGCGGGGGCACCCATACAAGCGCGTCGGGCGACATCGGGTTGTTCCGCATCCTGTCCGAGGGCGGGATCGCCTCGGGGGTCCGCCGCATCGAAGCGGTGACCGGCCAGGCTGCCCTGGATGCCGTGCATGCGGACCAGCGTGCCATTGACACAACAGCCCGGCTACTCAAAGGGTCCAGGGAAGATGTGGTGGACAAGGTGGAAGCGTTGATTTCCGAGAAAAAGGCCCTGGAAAAAGAGCTGGAATCCATCAAAGCCAAACTGGCCTCCAAGTCTGTGGACAACATTGAGGACAATATCAAAGAGATCAACGGGGTCAAGGTGCTCTCCAAACGTGTTGAGATCGAGAACCCCTCACAACTCCGTGATCTGGCAGATAAGTTCAAGACCAAACTGGGCTCCGGCGTCCTGCTCCTGGGAGCGGAATCCAACGGCAAGGCCCTGCTCATTGCCATGGTGACCCAGGATCTGACCAAAACCTACAAAGCCGGGGATATTGTCAAGGCGGCCGCCGGGATCGTTGGCGGCGGGGGCGGAGGACGCCCGGACATGGCCCAGGCCGGTGGCACCCGGCCCGAGCATCTTGACCAGGCCCTGGCATCGGTGTTTGATACCATGTCATGACAGCGTACTTTATCAGACGGCTCCTTCTGGTGATACCGACCTTTATCGGTATCACCATCATGGTGTTTACCATTACCCGGTTTGTGCCCGGCGGTCCCATTGACCGGATCATTGCCGAGACAAAGGCCATGCAGACCGGACAGGACGGGGGCCGTGCAAGTGCCAGGACAGGACAGGGCCAGCCCCTGTCCCGGGAACAGATCAAAAAACTGGAAGCCTATTACGGATTTGACAAGCCTGTGCTGGAAAGCTACGGGATCTGGCTTTCTAAGGTGCTACGGGGCGATTTGGGGCGGTCAACCCGCTACCATGACCCGGTCTGGGAGATGATCCGCGAGCGGATTCCCATTTCCCTTTACTTTGGTATTCTCACCCTGGTGCTGACCTACGGGATCTGCATTCCCCTGGGGGTGGCCAAGGCAGTCCGCCACAACACCGGGTTCGACAACCTGTCGTCCGCGGTCATCTTTACCGGGTATGCCATTCCCGGCTGGGTGGCCGGGGTGCTCATGCTGGTGCTGTTTGCCTCCCATTATGATGTGTTTCCCCTGGGTGGCCTGGTTTCGGATTTTTTTGAAGAGATGAGCCTTTGGGAAAAAGTGTTTGATGTGGCCCGGCATACCGTACTTCCCCTGACCGCTTATATGCTTGGGTCGCTTACGGTCATGACCCTGCTCATGAAAAACACCTTGATGGACAACCTGGCTGCCGATTATGTCAGGACAGCCATGGCCAAGGGCCTGCCCTTTAAAAAAGCGGTTTTCAGGCATGCCCTGAGAAACAGCCTGATCCCCATCGCTACCAGTTTCGGCAACAATATCTCCATTATCCTGTCCGGCTCATTTCTCGTGGAAAAGGTATTTAATATCGACGGGATGGGCCTGCTGGGATATGAGGCCATTGTGGACCGCGACTATCCCGTGGTCATGGGAATCCTGGTGATTTCTTCCCTGTTGTTCCTCATCGGCAATATCCTGTCCGATATCTGCGTGGCTGCCGTGGACCCGCGGGTCAGGTTTGAATAGGAGATGCCCATGCCGACCCTGAACCCGGTCACCATCCAGAAACTCAAACGCTTCCGCTCTATATCCAGGGGATTCTGGTCGTTTGTCATCATCCTGACCCTTGTTCTTTTTTCCCTGTTTGCAGAGGTGTTTGTCAATTCCAGAGCCTTGGTGGTGTATTACCAGGGAGAGGTGTTCTTTCCCACGTACGGGGAGATCATTCCGGGCAAAACATTCGGCTTGGGCTACACCTACGAAACCAATTACAGGGAACTCAAGGAAAAAATGGCGCGGGAAAACACCGGCGGCTTTGTCCTGATGCCTCCGGTGCCGTACAACCCTTATGAGAATGATCTGAGGCTCAATGAATTCCCGCCTTTTCCCCCCTCTTTCAGCCAACGGCATTTTTTGGGAACGGATAACGTGGGCCGGGATGTCCTGGCCAGGCTGGTGTACGGGTTTCGCATCGCGATTTTATTTTCCCTTTTCCTGCTGGTGCTCAACTATGTGGCGGGCATTGCCATCGGCTGTTCCATGGGGTATTTCGGACGGCGGTTCGATCTTTTTTTCCAGCGTGTCATTGAAATCTGGACCAATGTTCCGGTGTTTTACGTGATCATTATCATTGCCTCGGTCACGGTGCCGAATTTTACGATCCTGGTTCTGATCATGGCGTTTTTCGGCTGGACCAGTATGACCTGGGTCATGCGGACCGTGACATATAAGGAAAAAGAGCGGGAGTACATCCTTGCGGTCCGGTCCCTGGGGGCTTCCCATTTCAGGATTATTTTCCGGCACATCATTCCCAACACCATTTCCGTGATTGTCACCTATGCCCCGTTTGCTATTTCAGGCGGCATTGTGGCCCTGACTTCTCTGGACTACCTGGGGTACGGCCTGCCCGCCCCCACGCCCTCCTGGGGGGAGCTGCTTGACCAGGGCTGGCAGAACATGGAGGCCTGGTGGATTTCCGGTTCGGTGATCGGTGCCCTGGTGGTGACCCTGATGACGGTGACTTTTACCGGGGAAGGCATCCGGGAAGCGTTTGATCCCAAAAAACATACCCTGTACGAATAGGGCTGCCGCCTGTATCTGTCGCCGCTTTATTAGCAGCGGTATTTCCCGTGTTAAGGAGTTCAAGATGTCGTTTCATTTTCTGATGGGATTTTCCATTACAGTCTTTGTGGCCTCCATTATCCCGGGGCCGAGCATGCTCTTGGCCCTGACACACGGGATGCGCTACGGGGCCAGGCGGGCCATGGCTTCGGCCCTGGGCAATGTGGCCGTGACCATGATCCAGGCCCTGGTTTCCATTGTGGGGTTGGGAACCGTGCTGCTGGCGTCCGAAACCGTATTCCTGGCAATCAAATGGGCCGGGGCCGCCTATCTGGTATATATGGGTGTTTCCATCCTGATCGCACCTGGCCCGGGCATTTCCGGACAGATGGTTGAGGAGAGCGGCCGGTCCGGTACACCGTTGCGCAAGCTGTTTTTCCAATCCGCCATGGTAACGGCGGGCAATCCCAAGGCCATTGTCTTTTTTACGGCTGTGTTTCCCCAGTTTATCCATACCGGATCAGACTATTTTGGCCAGTGCGGCCTGATGCTCTCTGTCATGGCAGTTATCGCCTTTGCCTGCTTTATGCTCTACGCCATAGGTGGGCAGAAAATCGTATCGGTGTTTGCAAGGGCCTGGGTGGGCAGGTGGGTCAAACGGCTGATCGGTACAGGTTTTATCGGGGCGGGCATCGGCCTTGCCGCCAGCCGCCGTTAGATCAAAAAACATGAAACTGATATTTGCCCACCGGCACCTGACCATCCTTTTTATTTCCACCTTTTTGTTTTTCACGAATGAGGCCCTGTTTTTGCCGACCCTTCCGCTGCACCTGGCCGAATCCGGGTATTCCAACCTGAGGATCGGGATCATACTGGGGGCCTTTGCCCTGGGCGTACTGGTTTCCAGGCCCCTGACCGGATTTGTCACGGACCGGAAAGGGCGGAAGGTCTCCCTGGTTACCGGGGTGGTGTTCTTTTTTATCTCTCCGGTGCTTTACCTGGTGTCAGTGGACTTTACCTATCTCATTTTTGTCCGGTTCTTTCACGGCCTGGGGATTGCCTTTTACACCACGGCATTCCCGGCATATATCTCGGACACGGCAGATAAGGAACGGCGGGGCGAGGCCATGGGCCATATGGCTACCTCCATTACCCTGGCCTTTATCCTGGGGCCCCTGGCCGGCACCACCGTGTATGATCAATTCGGATTCGCCCCCCTGGTCTGGCTCTGCACCCTGACGGGATTTGTGAATCTTGTTGTCATCCTGATGATCGCTGAAATCCGTATCCGGACGGATATTCGGGAAAGAATTCCCTACAGGCAGGCCATATTGAAACGGGGGATTGTGGTGTCCGCAGGAATCCAGCTCATGTACGGGACCATTTTCGGCGGGATTATGACCTTTCTGCCCCTGCTGCTCAAAGCGGTGGACGGTGTGAGCATCGGTCTTTTTTTTATGGTGGAATCGGTGGTTGTGATCTGCTGCCGGATCATGGCCGCCCATCTGGCGGACCGGTATGGCAGGGGGCCGGTCTTTTTCTATTCGTTCCTGACCATTCTGGCTGCGGTGTTTATCATATCAAACATCACGACTCTGGCCCTGCTGGTTGCTGCAGCCGTCTTGTTCGGCATGGGAAGCTCCCTTTGTGCACCGGCCTTGACGGCATTTGTTGCGGACAATACAGAACCCGCCACCCGGGGGATGGTGTTCGGTTTTGTTTCCTGCTCCTTTGACACCGGCGTGATTACCGCGGGCATTGTCCTGGGCGCGGTTGCGGATCTTGTGGGGTTCCGGTCAATGTTCGGCATAACAGCGCTTTCCGGGTGCGTGGCCCTGGCATTGTTCGCACTCCTGGTCAGGAAAGGGGTGGGGCGGTCCCTGGCCTGGACACTGGTGCCCCGGCATCAGCACCGGGTTTCCGCTGCCGGACAGGACTGATGCCATGCGGTTTCAGGACATAAGGATCTTCACGGCCGCTGCAATCACTGCGACGATAATGGGCGTATAGAGTTTCCACCGGTCCCGCTGCAAGACCTGGCGGTCGTGGATTTCAATGCCGATTTCCATCAGTTTGTTGACGATATCCGCCGCCAGCATGGGGCGGTTATTGGAGCCGGAGATTTTTTTCAGCACAAATCTGGATATCAGGGACACCAGGTCTTTTTTACCCCCGTTTTCCTCATCTTCCCCTTGCCTGACCCGGAAAAATTCAGGGTGCTGCTTGGCCAGATCCACCCATGATTCCGCTGACACAGGCTTGCTCTGGAGCTCTTTGGCAAGGCCCTGTTCACTCCGGTTGGTGATCTTGTCATAGGCCAGGACCTGGATCAGCGCCAGGACTTCGGGCAACCGGCCTTCGCGCAGGTATTTGCTTTTGCTCATGTTTTCCTCTCCTTTTAAAAATCGCCTTGGTTCCATAAAAGTGCAACCCGCCGGAAAAAGCAAGCGGTATTGAGGAGGGATCTCCTGGTTCATATTTAACCGGAAATATGATACCCATGTGATTTACGGATTCCGGGAGAATCACTCCTGCTGCCCGCAACCCTTTTGAGGAGAAATGGCATGACTGCTCCCCGGCGCATACTCAGCATATGGTTGATTGTATGGATTGCCATGTTCCAGGGATACCGCACCCATGCTGCGGAATTCAGGGGGACGGGCCGCGGCCGGATGGGTGCGGAGGCCGCCGGAACGCATGTCCTGCGCATGGGGGTGAATATTTCCGCATTTGACACCCGTGATCCGCATTTTGCCGCGTCATTTGCCGACCGCATGCTGGTGGACATGGTGTTTAACGGGTTGATCCGGTTCCGGCCGGGGCTGGCCCCGGAGCTGGAGCCGGACCTGGCAATGGAAATTCCGGAACCGGTAACGGTTAATGGCCAGCAGACCTGGACCTTTCGTTTGCGCCGGGGCGTTTATTTCCAAAGTTCCGGAAAGGGGCCGGGCCGGGAGCTTGGGGCCGCAGATGTGATTGCCTCGTTTGAAAAAACAACAGACCCGAGCCGGTCTGCCTATGCCGGGGGATATGAAGGGATTGCCGTGCACGCTCTGGATAGCCGGACCGTCCGGTTCACGGTTGATCCGCCCCAGTCCCCCCTCCTGTTCCTGCCCAAGGTGGCCAATTATGCCGGCGGGTTTGTCGTGGCTGAAACAAGAGATGCAACCGGTAAGGTACATCTTATCGGCACCGGCCCTTTTGCCATCCGGGGCCGGACCGGGCCGAAAACGTTTTATCTTGAACGCCATCCCCGTTATTTCAGAGGAACGCCTCTTTTGGCAGGGGTGGAGATCCACTTTCTGCCGGAGTCCGGCCCCCGGCTGGTCGCGTTTGAAAACCACCTGGACCTGATCTGCGGGGAATCCTCTTCCGAATGGGTGGCCGGGATCAGGGGAAAAAAAGGGGTGATTATCGACAGTTTTGGCGTGCCTGAAACCGCCTGTATCCATTTCAATACCCTTTACCGGCCGTTTGATGACGCCAGGGTGAGACGGGCGATTGCCCACAGCCTGAACCGGGATCTTTTCCTGGAGCCGTTTGGCCGTGAAATGGCCAGGAATGTGTTTTCCCCGGCACCACCCCATATGCCCGGCAGCCTTGGCGAAGCCGAGGTCAAAGCCCTGAATCTCGATTATCCCAGGGATATTGAAAAGGCGGCAGCCCTTCTGGATGCGGCCGGCTACCCGGACGGGTTTGCGTTTGACGTGGTGGTTTCCGAGCTGATCCAGATCAAAAAGAACTACCTGAGCCTGAAACGCCAGCTGGCAGATGTGGGCATCCGGATGAACATCCGGTTGACAGACCATGCCACCTATCACAAGATGATCCGGATGAACAGCAATCCCGTGGTGGTGTATGAGGCGTTCCGGCCCAACACGGATGAGTTGCTGAGCCGGTTTTTCCATTCCGCATCAAAGGTGATGACCGGCCAGCAGATGGCCACCAATTTTTCAAATTATACGGGAATTGACAACCTCATTGAACAGGCCAGGGCGGAACGGGTGACCTCAACCCAGATCAAACTCTGGGAGTACGCACAGATCAAGCTGTTGGAAGATATGGTGGTCTATCCCCTTCATTTCAGGAAACATACCTACGTGAGAAAGCATGACCTGGATTACGGCCACCCCTTAAGGGACGCCATTGCCCTGTACCCCCAGATTACGGAAAAGACCCGGTTCATACCGGGCAGGCCCGGATTTGTCCCCGGGAGGGACCGGCTGTGAGAATTTTTCATAAAATCCTGGGGATTACCCTGCCCGCAACCCTGATCGCCCTGTTTATGGGCTCCTGGCTGACCTATTACCTGTCCCGGGAGGCATTGAACCTGATTGCCGAGCGCTGGCTGGATACCCGGCTGAACGAAGCCGTGGCCCAGGTGACCCGCCATGAGGAGTTCCTGCGGCTGTATAATATCACCAATATTGCCGCAGGCACCAAAAAGGCCCAGCTTGACGCCACCCGGGGGCTGGCAGGGGTGCATATCGGCGACCGGGGATATGTCTATGTCCTGGACATGACCGGCAGGGTGGTGTTCCACCCGGAGCCGGCAATGACGGGCAGGGATATCGGGGGCGAAGACTGGTTTTTGATGATGCGCAGGCAGACCCGGGGCGCAGTGTCCTACACTTGGGAAAAAGAAGAACACCTGGGCATGTTTTCCTTTTTCGAACCCTGGGGCTGGATTGTGGTGGCCACAGATCCCTTAAGCGAAATTTACGGCCCCATGAACCATGCCCGCAGGTATATCCTGGCCCTGGCTGTTTTGGGTTCCCTGGGCATTTCCATGCTGATCATCCTGCTGACCCGGCGGCTGGTCGGCCCCTTAAGCCTCCTGGTCCAGGGCACCCGCCAGGTGGGGCGCGGCAACCTGGATGTTGATATTCCCATTACCAGCCATGATGAGATCGGCCAGTTGTCCCGGGCGTTCAACACCATGTCCGGGGACCTGAAAAAAAGCCTGGGCGCCTTGAAGCAGAGCGAGCAGTACTTCAGGGCCCTGACGGAAAACTCAACCGACCTGATTGCCCTGTTGTCCCCGGGGGAGGGGCGGATTACCTACATGAGCCCGTCCATCACCCGGCTGCTTGGTTTCAGGGCCCGGCTGCTCAAAGGCCGGCGGTTTGCCGACCTGATGACAGAGGAAAGCCGGACGGCGTTCCCGCTATTTCTGGCAGACCTGGACGAGCACCCCGACAATATCCTTTTCCGGGAGTTTGCCTTCCAAAACCGGGACGGGAAAATCCGGATTTTTGAGATTTCCGGGCGGAACCTGACCCGGGTGCCCGGGGTGGAGGGCATCGTGCTCAACTCCAGGGACATGACCACCCGGAAAAAAATCGAAGATGAACTCAAGGCCTCTGAGTTCCGTCTTCACCAACTCAGCTCCCGGCTGATCTCCGCCCAGGAAGATGAAAGGAAACGGCTTTCCGTGGAGCTTCATGACGAGGTGGGGCAATCCCTGGCCGTGCTCAAGCTCAAAGTCATCCTCCTGGAAGAGGGCATGGACCCGGATCAGGCCGGAGGGAAAAAAGAGTGCGAGGCCATGGTGGGGTATATTGACCAGGTCATTGAAAATGTCCGCCGCCTGTCAAAGGATTTGACCCCGTCCACCATTGAGGACCTGGGCCTGTCTGCCGCGCTCATGTGGCTCATCGACACCATCCGGCAGCATTATACCATCCATGCGGACATCCATCCTGACGCCCTGGATGACACCCTTTCCCTGGACAGCCAGATTCTTGTGTACCGGATTTTCCAGGAAGCCATATCCAATGCGGTCCGCCATTCCGGGGCCGATACCCTGACCCTGTCCGGGACCTGTTCCGGCAAACGCCTGGTGTTTTCCATCCGGGACAACGGCCGGGGATTTGATCCTGCCGGGATCGGGAAAGGGGCGTTTCCTCACAAAGGCCTTGGGCTTCCCACCATGCAGGAGCGGGCCCGGATGCTGGGCGGTGACTTTCGCCTGACCACCGCGCCCGGCAGAGGTACTGTATTGCAATTTCGCGTTCCCCTTGATAAAAACAGGGCCCATGGACACCTATACCCTCATACTGGCGGACGACCATAACCTGCTGCGCCACGGCATCTGCCAGATCCTTGAAAAACGGGACGGCCTGTCCGTGATCGGCGAGGCCGGCGACGGTCTGGAACTGCTCCGGCTGCTCACCCGGAAAACGCCGGATATGATCCTTCTGGACATTGCCATGCCCAATCTCAGGGGGATTGAGGCGGCCATTGAGATCAAGATGCTCTACCCCGGCATCAAGATCCTGATTCTCTCCATGCACAAGAGCCTACAGTATGTCCACCATGCACTATCCGCAGGGGCCGACGGCTACCTGCTCAAGGAAGACGCCCCCAGGGAACTGGTATCGGCCATTGACACCATACGCAACGGGGATACCTATATCTCTCCTTTGATCCAGAAAGAATTGAACAACGACCTGGCCAAGTCCTACCGCACCGGCAACGCGGCCACCCCGTTTGAACCCCTGACCGTCCGGGAGCGGGAAGTGCTCAAACTCATTGCCGAGGAAAAATCAAACCAGGATATCGCCGAACTTCTAACCATCAGCATTGCCACAGTCAAACACCACAGGGCCGCCATCAAAAAAAAGCTGGATATCCGCAAAACCGCAGGACTTGTGAAATACGCCATCCGAAAAGGGTATGTTTCCTGTGAATAGGTCTTTATTTCTTTAAAATTCAAGGTATTATGTTTTTATGTCCTCACTTGTGACGATAGATGGCCCGGCTATTGTGACCACACGGATTTGAACCATAGGTTCGATTTACTCGCCCCACTTAAATTGCCTATCTATAAAGTCGCCATAAGGAAATTCCGGTTGGATTTATCAAACGGTCCTGTTACTATCTTCATTCAGAATAAAAAATCCAATGGCAAACGCTATAAGTTTTTTTAATCCCAAGGGAGGGTGTGCGTGATGTTACGTTTATTCATGTGTTGGCTAACTGCTGTTTTTGTTTTTGGATGTTCGGTTGCCTCGGCAGGTGAGCCTCCGCTATGGATATCTTCGGGTGCCGGTGCCATGTCCGGTGCGGTAAATATTGCAGAGGCCAAGGGGTTTTTTCTGGACAACGGCATCAATGGAAAGGTCAAAGCGTTCCGCAAGGGCAATATCGGCTTCAGGAAATACCTGGCAAACCAGACAGACCTGTCAACCACGGGAGTGGTGAGTCTTGTCATGACGGACTTTGACCTGTCAAAGCACAAGATTATCGGCACCCTGTCATACACGGACAATCAAACCAAGCTGCTTGCCAGAAAAAGTGCGGGGATTTCAGATATTATTGACTTGAGAGGTAAAAAAATCGCCACTGTCAGGTCAACTGTTGCCCATTTTTACCTGTGTAAACTTCTGGTTCTCAACGGCATTTCATGTAATGATGTTGAACTGGTTTTTATGAACAAAAAACAATTGCCTCATGCGATTGCTTCAGGCGACGTGGATGCTGTCTGCCAGCATGGGATGCCGATTGAAAAGTCAAAAGAACTGCTTAAAGACGACTGGGTTCTATTCCGGGATGCTTTGATCCATCGCAAAACCATTTTCCTGATCGCCCCGGTAAAATGGCTGGAAAACAGTCCTGGCGAGGTAAAAGCTGTGTTAAAATCGATTCTGAAAGCCGAGGATTTTATTCAGGAAAACCCTGATGAAAGTATCCGCATCCTTGCCAAAGCAAAGAATTATCCGTTTAATGCCATGAGGGACACCGTCCGCAACGAGATCGAATATCACCTGAGTCTTAAACAGTCAATTTATATGTCATTGGAAACCGTGGAACAATGGGCCATTGACAATCAATTGGTAAAACGGGATAAACCCCGTAACTATATGGATTTTATCGATTACGGCCCCCTTGAAGTGTTGGCCCCGGAACGGGTGACCATCATAAGATAGATCCTGAATAGGCATTTCTCTGTAAATCCATCCATTTGCGGTGCGTTCCGGGGTGATTTTCTGTGGTCTGCCCGGGACGCTTTTTTTCTCCTTTCAGCGGCTTTACACCGCTATTCTTTCCTGTTATGTTGTTTGTCGCCCGAAAAAAATATATTTTTTGCTGTAATGTTCAGGGTGCTCTTTTCACGGCAATGTTCAGCCGTATACCGTCCGGATTCATGATGCCGGGCCTTTCCTGAGCGTTCTTTTTCATCAGTATCAGTTTTATAGGGAGGATCTTTGATGCTTCGTTTCTTTATGGGTGTTCTAATGTTTGCCATTCTTATTGTTAAATCAACCATTGTTCCGGCCGGAGAATCTCCGTTTTTGTTCTCTTGTGGTGCCGGGGCAATGTCAGGTTCCGTTAACATTTCAGAAGCCAAAGGCTTTTTTCTGGAAAATGGCATCAAAGGAAAAGTGATTTCTTTCAGAAAAGGTCAGGTTGGATTTGACACCTATCTTGCAGAAAAAGCGGACATGGGACTTGCAAGTGTCATGAATATTGTCATGACGGATTTTGATGTTCAAAAACATAAGATCATCGGCACCCTGTCTTATACGGACAATCAGACCAAGGTCCTCGCCCGAAAAAGTGCGGGAATTTCCGGTGTTAAAGACCTTAAAGGAAAAAGAATTGCAACGGTAAGCTCAACCGTTTCGCATTTTTACCTGTGCAAACTGCTCGTGCTAAACGGAATTTCCTGCAGTGACATCGACCTTGTTTTTATGACCAAAAAACAATTGCCGAAAGCCATTGCATCGGGTGAGGTGGATGCTGTCTGCCAGCATGGAATGCCCATTGAAAATGCCAAAAAACTACTGAAGGATGACTGGACCATGATCCGGGACGGATTAATTCACCGCAAGCCTGTTTTTTTAATTGCACCCGTGGCGCTGTTGAACAACAGCCCCGGTAAGGTGACGGAAGTATTGAAGTCCATATTAAAAGCAGAGCGGTTCATTCAAAGCGATACGGAGGAGTGCATCCGTATACTTGCCAAAGCAAAGAAATACCCTTTTGAGGCGATGAAAGAAACCGTAACCAAAGAAATCGAATATGATCTGAGTCTTCGACAGACCATCTATCTGGCATTGGAAACCGTTGAGCAATGGGCCATTGACAGTCATCTTGTGAAAAGGGAGCAGCCCAGGAATTATATGGATTTTGTTGATTACGGCCCTCTTGAGTCGATTGCGCCGGAAAAAGTTTCTATTATCAGATAACTCCCATGCGTATCAGGACCCGTTTAAATCTATTGTTTACCAGCGTGACGGTTGTGGTGGGAATTTCTTTGGCGGGCATGTTTTATGCTGAATTCGAAATCAGCAATTCAATGACTGCCAGCCGCAACGCCTACTCCATTGTCAACGAAGTATCGCAATTGAACAGGATTGCCACGGAAATAAGCGCCGCAGGTATTCCAAGGCTACAGCACATTTGGGTTGAAAAATCGGCTTCACTGCGGTGGGCAATCCATGCTTATCAGGGAAATGATAAGATTATTGCCAAAATGGAAAGTGAAGTCGAACAACTGGACAATGTTTTTAACATGCTTGTTGCCACATTTGACAGCCGGGCTCTGCCGGATGCCGCAAACGTTGATTTTGACCAGGCCCGTATGCATCGTGTCCGGCGTCTCACCGAGATGCTCCAATCCGTTTCCGGCCTTGCTGACCGCATTGCTACGGAAAGTCACGCACACATCCGGGAGGTCCAGAAAAGAAGAAACTTTTTTTTATCCGGCAGTCTTGTGCTCTGGTGCAGCTTCATCCTGATCTGGGGTATTGCTTTGCGGAGAGGGATTATGGCACCCCTGGGCAGGTTGATGAATTCCATTAAAATTGTAGGTACAGGAAACCTGGACCACAGGGTAAGAGTAACGGACAAAAATGATGAAATCAATCATTTGATGGTCTCATTTAACTCCATGATGGACCGTTTGGCCGATCTGACCGTTTCGAGAAAAAAAGTGCTGGATGCTGCGGAACAAGAGCGGGTCCGTATCGGGCGGGACCTTCACGACGGTGTATGCCAGGTCCTGGCCGGTGCCTGTATGAAACTGGAGGTCATATCCAAAGAAGCACCCTGTAAAGAAGAAATTCAACCCATCCTGGCACAGGTTGTTCAGACCCAGGCCGATATCAGGCGGATTTCCAAAGACCTTCATCCGACCATACTGGATGAGTTCGGTATCATTATGACCCTTGAGTGGCTTTTCAGTAAATACAACCATACCGTTGATATCCTTTTCCAGTCCCACGTAAACGAAGATGATATCCCCGAAAATCTTCATACGGCCATTTTCAGAATCGCCCAGGAAGCAGTCGTCAATATTCATAAGCATAGCGGGGCAGGGACCGTGCATGTTCAGATCAGCCGGGGTGACGGCACCATAGACCTATGTATTGAGGATAATGGCCGGGGATTTGATGCGGGCAGGAAGTATAAGGGCAGTGGATTGATCAATATGCGTGAGCGTACTGCTGCGGAACAGGGCGACTTTATCATTGACACATCCCGTGGTCAGGGATGCAGTATCATTGCGTCATTTCCGGAAAATCCCTCTTTGATAACAGTTTGAGAAATTTGTAGATGCGTGTTCTGTTAACCGTAACTTTTTACAGGATCCGGTTCAAAATCGCTCCAATGCCCGTGTCCGTGGCCGGACACGGCCGTCAAAAAAATCGCAGGCCCGGTAATACCGCATGTCTTCCAGCCAGAGGCTTGCGTATTCCGGGTCGCCTGCCATGCGGGCGGCCAGGCGCCAGGGGGCGGTCAGGCCCTCCATGACAGGGCCGCCAAGTTCTGTGGGGTCCCTGAAGCATTCCCAGTCACAGGCCAGGCAATGGGCGGTTTTGTCCAGGGTGGTGAGGTCCAGGTCCTGGAACGGGCCCAGGTTGTCCGTGCCCCGGTAGCCGCAGGGGTAGGTGTTGCCGTCCGTGCGATCTTGGCCACCCATGACGGCCTGGATGAAAAAACCGCTTATCATGTGGTTAAAGCATTGTACGAAAATACAGACACCCTTGCCAAGGTTCATGTCAAAGGCAAGGAAATCAGCCTGGCAAAGGCACTTGAATCTGTTTCCATTCCCCTTCATCCGGGGGCGGAAACATATTACCGTGAAAAAGGCCTGATCAAATAAGATGAGACCCTTTGGGGCAGGTGTGCCGGCCCTGGTGCTGGCCGCCTGCATTTTAACGATGGTTCCGGCCCGGTCCGGCAGCTTCCCGCACCTGGTGGTGGCCCGGTTTCCGGGCGGGGATGAACTGGCCCGGCTGCGCCTGGCGGCAGAGCCGGAACAGGAATCAGGCTTTTCCCTCTCGTTTATTCATTCCGTGTCAAAAACCCGGGTCACGGACGTTTACACGGCCAGGCCCGGCGGTATTGTACAGACATCGGAGCGGTTCCGGGCACACGGGGCCGGCCTGCCCTCACATCCGGACGAACCCGGCGGCCTGTCCTGGGAAAAGCAGGGTGATGAGTTTATCCTTCACATGGAGCGGCCCATTCCCAGGCTTGTGGTCAGGACGGACCAGAATTACGAAAACCGCCTCATTCTCGGCAAAACGACCCTTAACCTTAACCAGTGGGAAGACCAGGCCCTCCTGATATACATTGACGCGGATTAACCCGGGAATCAATCCGCACCTCTGTATCCCCTGCAGAACTCCTTCCAACGGCCTGGACCATTGGACCATGCATACTAAGGAAACACCATGCAAAATCATCTGAACGATAAACACGCTCCGGACGGCCTGTCCGGTGAAAATGCCGGTCCCCGGGATGCTGCAGCGGCTGATGCAGCCGTGGACCAGGACCGGATCGACGCCATCGTTAAAAAATATGATGCCGAGTCCAACTTCAGGAGCCTTGGCGGGATCACGGCAAAAATTACAGGCATACTCTGTATTGTTTTAAGCCTTTTCCATGTGTATACCGCAGGATTCGGCCTGCTCAACGAGGTCATGCACCGGACCGTTCACCTGGCACTGGTACTGGGGCTGGTATTTTTGATTTTTCCCAGGAAACAGCCGGAAAAATTGTTGAGCGACTGGGGCTTCGGGCTTGGCTTTGCCGGGTTTTACCTTTTCCTGGCCTGGCAGCTTGTGGAACGGTTTTCCAGTGAAATCCCCCTGGCCGGCCAGGCCGGTATCATGGCTTTGGTGCTGTTCCTGGCCCTTACAGCCCTGCCGATCCGTCAATGGGGCGGGGAGGGCGACGGGCTATCCGTTGCAGACTGGCCCCTGGCCCTTGCCGGGGCCGGGTTTTCCCTTTACCTCATCGTCTTTTTTGAAAACATTTTTATTGTCAATATCGGTTTCCCCGACATTTTCGATTATATCATGGGGCTTCTGGCTATTATCATGGTAACGGAGTCCTGCCGCAGGTGTATGGGCAACACTCTGCCGGTGATCGGGGCGGCCGCCCTGGTGTACGCCGTGCTCGGCCCCTGGCTCCCGGGAGTCCTGGCCCACCGGGGATATGATATTGTCAGGATTGTGGAACACCTTTATCTCGGCACGGAAGGGATTTACGGGGTGGCCGTGGGGGGTGTGGCCACCTATGTGTTCCACTTCGTGTTGTTCGGGGTCATGGCCCAGATGTCGGGCCTGGGGCAGTTGTTCATTGACCTGGCCATGATCCTGGCCGGAAAATACTCGGGAGGCCCTGCCAAGGTCTCGGTGGTCTCTTCGGGGTTTTTCGGGATGATTTCCGGGTCACCCATTGCCAATACCGCCACCACCGGTTCTTTTACGATTCCCATGATGAAGAAAAACGGATTCACCCCAAGGTTTGCCTCGGCTGTTGAGGCCTCCTCTTCCTGCGGCGGCCAGGTCACGCCGCCCATCATGGGTGCATCAGCCTTTGTCATGACTGAAATGCTGGGTATCCCCTACAATGAAATCATCCTGATTGCCATCATACCTGCCTTGTTCCATTATCTGGCCATTTTTTCCATGGTTCATCTGGAGGCCCGGCGCCTGGGGCTCAAAGGCATGGCAAGAGAGCAAATCCCCCGGATGGTAAACGTGCTGAGACGCTCCTGGCACCTGATGATCCCCCTGGGGGTCATGGTGACCCTGCTGCTGCTCCAGTTCACCCCCTATCTTGCCGCGTTCTGGGGAATCATCCTCACGGTGATCTGCTCCTATATCCCGCCGGTAATGAAGCGGTTGGGTATCGGGGAACTGGATGACAGCCAGACCCTGACGCCTAAGCGGATCGCCAGGGGGCTGGATGAAGGGGCCCGGTATGCCCTGGCCATCGGTGCAGCCTGTGCCTGCGTGGGGTTTATTCTGGGCACCCTGACCCTGACCGGGATGGGGTTCAAGTTTTCCGGGGCGGTTCTCCAACTGGCGTCATCCATGGGGGAGATCCTTTCAGATGTGGTTCCCATGGGCCTGATTTCAGTCCAGGGCGCCACCCTGTTCTTCGGGCTGATCATGGTGGCCGTGGCCTGTATTGTCATGGGCGCAGGGATTCCCACCACTCCCTGTTACATTATCCTGGCGTCCATTGCTGGGCCGGCCCTGAGCGACCTTGGGGTGCCCCTGGTGGCTACCCATTTTTTCGTCTTTTATTACGGGGTATTGGCGGATGTGACACCACCTGTGGCCCTGGCTGCCTATGCCGGTGCCGGTATCGGCGGGGCAGATCCCATGCGGACCGGCACCACCGCATTCCGGCTTTCCATGGGCAAGGCCCTGGTCCCCTTTATGTTTGTCTATGCACCGAGCATGTTGTTCATTGAGTTTACCTGGACCGAGTTTACCATTGCCATGATCAGCGGTATCCTGGGTGTCATTGCTCTCTCCGCCGCATATATCGGGTATTTCAGAACCCCCATAGGCATTGCAGGCAAAACCATGCTCACCATTGGCGGGCTCCTGCTGGTGTCTGCCAAATTGTCCGTTATCATTGCCGGGGCCATCCTGGTGCTGGCCGTGCTCCTGCCCAGAATGATCGGACCACGTGCCGGACAGGCGGCTGCGGCTTAATCCGGAACAGTCCGGAGCGTATTAACAATTTACATATGGAATGACATAAAAATGAAGAAAATCATCGAATGCGTACCCAATTTCAGCGAAGGCCGGAACCCCGACACCATTGAGGCGATTGCCGAAGCCATCCGCAGCACCAAAGGATGCAGGCTTTTGGATGTAGACCCGGGCCGGTCCACCAACCGGACCGTTTATACCTTTGTGGGGGATCCTGAAGCCGTTGTGGAAGGCGCATTGAACGCGGCCCGGGAGGCCCGCCAAAGGATTGATATGGCCGTTCACCAGGGAGAACACCACCGCATGGGGGCCATGGATGTCTGCCCGTTTATCCCGGTGGCAAATGTTACCATGGACGCGTGTGTGGCCGTATCAAAAGAATTTGGAAAACGCGCCGCCCGGGAGCTGGGTATTCCTGTTTACCTGTATGAAGAATCCTCGGACCGGGAGTATCGGAAAAAATTGCCACAGATCCGGGAAGGACAGTACGAGGGGCTCCGGGAGCGGATATCCACGGAAAAGTGGAAACCCGACTACGGCCCTGCCGAATTCCTTCCTTCCTGGGGAGCAACGGTTACCGGGGCCAGGTGTTTTCTCATTGCCTATAATGTGAATCTTCTGTCCACTCCCAACCAGGCCCACAGGATCGCCCTGAACCTGAGGGAAGCGGGCAGGGGGCCTGACAGGCCCGGGCGCTTCAGGGATGTCAAGGGTATGGGTTGGTATGTGGAAGACTATAACCTTTCCCAGGTCACGGTTAACCTGAACAATTATCATGTCACGGCCGTGCACACGCTCTACGAAGCAGTTAAGGACGAAGCTGCGGCCCTGAATGTGGCCGTGACCGGATCTGAAATTGTAGGAGTGGTGCCTTTGGAAGCCATGCTCATGGCTGCGGAATACTATATTGAAAAGGAGAATCTCTTTGTTCTGGATGAAGACCAGAAGGTCCGCCTGGCAGTTGAGCGCCTGGGGCTGAATGCGGTGGCCCCGTTTGATCCCGGGGAAAAGATCATTGAATATATCATTGCCGAAGAACCGGACGAACCCCTGGCCGGCCTGAGCCTGAGAAAATTCATTGAATGTATTGCAGACAGAATCGCTGCACCCGGCGGCGGGTCGGCATCCGCCGCCATTGCCGGTATGGGCGCAGGGCTCGGGGCCATGGCAGCCAAGCTCACCCTGGGCGTAAGGAAATTCGAAGAGAGGGATGCAAAAATGCGGGAAATTGTGCCTGTGCTCCACCAGGCCGCCCACGATCTTATTCCCATGGTTGATGCGGACACAGATGCGTTTAACGATTATATCCAGGCCCTGGGCCTGCCCAATGACACCAAAGAGGAAAAGCGTATCAGAGCTGAGGCGATGCAGGCAGGCCTTAAAAAAGCCATTGCCGTGCCCCTGACCGTGATGCGCATTGCGGACAAGGCCTGGGACGCCATGATCCAGGCCGCCCAACACACCAACACTGCGTCAAAGTCGGATGTGGAAGTGGGAGCCAGGGCACTTGAAACCGGCATTTGGGGAGCCTGGCGCAATGTCATGATCAATATGGCGGATATCACGGACCAGGCGTATAAAGACGAAATCCTTGCCCTTGCCGGGAGCATTAAAACCCGGGCGGCTTACCAGTGCCAAAAGGTGATGGATATCCTTGAGCACCGGGATACCGAAAATAGAAGCAGGTGAGTATTCAGCCGGGCCGGTCAGATTATATTGTCCGGCCTGGCTTTTTGGAGTGCCAACCTCTCTGAACCCCTCTGGCAACAGGTCTTTCCTTTCCAAATTAATATTGCAAACCTACGTTAATTCTTGTATTCTTTTCATCCGCATTTAATTTCCCGGGTCAGATAATGGAAAATGAAAGAAATATTTATCGATTTCGCCTGCAAAAAAAATTTGTCAGCGTAAATCGATGATAAAGATGAAACATGCAAAAAGGGTTATATGACAGATACAATGGCAGAAGTTCAACAGACAAATAAGCATGACAAAACACTGAAATTCCCTCCGGTTTATATTTACCAGATGGGGAAGGTCGGGTCGATCACAATGTTGAACACACTTGAAAACAGGGGCATGGATGTACTTCATGAGCATTGTCTTACAAACACCCATTATGATGCTGTAGGGATAAAGAGAGAGTTCGGCGTTTACTCAGGCATCAGGTCCAAGCTGGTTGAGTTGAGACGCAAAATTTATCCGTCCCAGAGGTTGAGAACATTTCACAAAACAAAAAGGGTAAAAATCATTACCATCGTGAGGGAACCCATTTCCCGGAACCTGTCATTATGTTTTCAACATTTCACCGATTTTGTCAGGGATGACGTTACCAACCGTTGTTTTGATGATCAGAAATCTTCAGTCGAAATGTTTTCCCATTACCTTGAAAATAAGATTGACCAAAAAGCGGGAATTTATTGGTTTGACAGGGAATTTTTGCCGACAACCGGCGTGGATATCTACGATTTCCCTTTTGACAGGGAAAAAGGGTGTACAGCTCTTCAAAGCGGGAAGTACGATATCCTGGTATTACAATTGGAAAAGCTTAACGCCAGCATGAGCAGCATACAGGAATTTTTAGGCCTGACAGAACCGGTTGAACTGGTCCAGAAGAATATCGGCAGGAAAAAGTGGTATCATCTCCTGTATCAGGAGTTTAAAAGTGCATATGCACCGCCTCAGTCCCTCGTTGATGAGATATACACCTCCAGGTTTATGAAACATTTTTACAGTGATGCAGACATATCCAGATTCAGGCGAAAATGGGAGAAAACACACGCTTGACCTGTGTCACAAATCCTCCTTAAACTACCCATTCAATACTGTCCGTAATATATAAAAGTTAACAACCGGAACGTTTTACCTGGGGTCAGGTAAAGACATTTCCGTTGAATGGCTATTTTGAAAATCGTATCAAAGCCTTTTCCTGTGGCCGGACACGGCCGTCAAAAAAATCGCAGGCCCGGTAATACCGCATGTCTTCCAGCCAGAGGCTTGCGTATTCCGGGTCGCCTGCCATGCGGGCGGCCAGGCGCCAGGGGGCGGTCAGGCCTTCCATGACAGGGCCGCCAAGTTCTGTGGGGTCCCTGAAGCATTCCCAGTCACAGGCCAGGCAATGGGCGGTTTTGTCCAGGGTGGTGAGGTCCAGGTCCTGGAACGGGCCCAGATTGTCCGTGCCCCGGTAGCCGCAGGGGTAGGTATTGCCGTCCGTGCAGTTGACGTAGAAAAAGTCGATCCCGCCCCGGCATGGGTATGGGGCGGTTTTTTCCCGGCCGGAATATTCCCGGTACAGGGTGTAAAGAGAGGTCAGGGGGGAGAAAATCCTGATGTCAGATCTGTATTTGGGAATGGTGTCCATGAGGGCTTTGAACATCAGGGCTTTTTCCGTGCGGGTGAAGCAGACCACCCGGTCGGGTGAAGCTGCCGCATAAACCGCGTCAAGGCCGTCCTTGTCCGCACTGTCCTCCATGCTCATGGGATAGCAGGCATTGGCAATGGTGAACCCCAGGTTGACCACTGTCCGGTAAAAGGCGTCAAACCCCTGTGAAAACGTCCTGTAAAACAAGGAATTTTCCGGGGCGTCAAGGTCCTGGATGGTGGGGGGCGCCTGGGTCCGGGTCCGGTCACTGACATTGCGGTTCAATCCCAGGTTGACCGAGGGGTAAAGGCCGGCGGCATGAAACAGGGGCAGGGCCTTTTCCATTCCCTTGACCACACCTTCGAACCCCCGCATCTCTTCATGGACATGGGGCAGGGCCGAGTCCAGGCTGATCCAAAAGTTCCTGAGTGGGGTTTCTGCCAGCTCCGCAGCAATTCTCTGGATTTTGTCCCGGAAATCCGGACGGTCATGGTTTGCAAAAAAGAACCCGTTGGTGCCGGTGCGGATATAGGGAATGCCTGCACGGCCTGCGTGGCGGATGAGTTCGGGCAGATCCCTGCGCAGGAGCATGGGCTCGCCCCCGGTAAAGGAGATGGCCTGGATGCCTTTTTCACCGGCCGCATCAATAATGGATTTGATCTGGTCCGTGGACAACCGGGTTCTGGGGAATGGGTTGGTTTTCCGCATCCCGCACTGGGGGCAGGTGGCATTGCACTGGTCTGTGACCTGGATGACAAGCTGGCCGGGCATCCGGCCCCGGAACATCTGAACCGCAGTTTTAAGTCCTGATTTGAATGTGTCCATCAGCCCTTACCCTGCCTTGGCAAATGGTTTGGCAGAGGTCACAGCGGATGAGGGATCTATTTCTTTATAAAATTCCCAGGACCGGATAAAGGCGTTTTCAAAAGACCTGTGTTCCATATACTCCCTTGCGGCCAGGGACATCTGGTCCCTGAGGGCCTTATCCGAAGCCAGGTCTGCCATGGCCCGGATCAGGCCGGTGCTGCTGTCCGCCGGTACCATGATGCCGGTACGGCCGGGCTCCATGTTTTCACAGGGACCGCCAAGGTCGGAGACAATGACCGGGAGTCCCGAAGACTGGGCTTCAAGCACGACATTGCCGAAAGTGTCCGTGGTGGAGGGGAACACAAAGACATCTGCCGAGGCATATACCTGCTGGAGAGGGTCGCCGGACAGATAACCCGTGAATGTGGCCGGTGCATCCCTGAGAAGCCGTTTCATCTCCCCTGCATAAGGGCCGTCTCCCACGATTGTGAGGTGGACGTCCGGGTGGGTGGTGCAGAGGTTGAGAAAGGCGTCGGCCAGCAGGGGCAGGTTCTTTTCCCTGGATACCCGGCCCACATAAAGGAACTTCAACGCATCCCTGCGGATGCCGTAGTCCCTGTTCAGGATACCGTTCCGCTTGGACGGATGGAATATATCCGTGTTGATTCCCCGGGGGGTGAGGCGGATTTTTTCGGGTTTGATACCTTTTTCCGTTAATTCGTCAAAGGAATTCTGGCTGGACACGTAAATCTGGTCCATCTGGTCGTAGTACCAGATCATGAACCGCCAGGTCATATCTTC
Source organism: Desulfobacter sp. (assembly GCA_036881925.1). Classification (GTDB taxonomy): domain Bacteria; phylum Desulfobacterota; class Desulfobacteria; order Desulfobacterales; family Desulfobacteraceae; genus Desulfobacter. Next base: position 41,306 of record JBAJNJ010000011.1, on the reverse strand, counting down.
GATAAAATCATCCCCGGTGAGGTATTTGGCATACTGGGGAAACTGGGTATGGTAGGTGGAGGTCAGGGGCAGTTTGAGAATCCGGGCAATGGCCAGGGCAGCCAGGCCGATGGGGCCGGGGGTGGCCGAATGAATATGGGTGAATCCCTTCTTGTAACAATAGTCAAGCATTTCCAGGAACGGGGGATAGTAGATTTTCTGTTCCGTGTATTCCGGGATTTCGTAAACTCCCATGGGTGAGAAGTTTTTGACCCCGTCCCCGATTTCTCCCGGATCTGCGTCACAGGTAATGATGGTGAGGTGTTTGTTGTGCTTGAGTGCGGTTTTGACCTGCTGCTGAAGTGTCTGGGCCACCCCGTTCACATCGTAAAAGGTATCGGTGAAGTGCCCCAGCTTGACCCTGTTTTTGGGGGTGGCTGTGCCGTGCCTGTGGCGGGAGAACCGTTTGATGACGGCGGCGTTCATCTCATTGTCCTTGGCAAAATGGGAAAATGAAACAAAATAAGGGGCCATGAGGGTATAAAGCCCGCCCACCGATCCCAGGGTCTGGAATATATTAAATAGATTGGCCCCGGAAACCTGACCCAAAAGCAGGTCGCCGGTATGGGAAAGTACTTTGTTGGAGAGCTGGTTGACAAAGTCGAACCAGACCTGCTCCCTGTTCCCGGAGGCCCGGCTGCCGTTCAGGGGGGTAATCCTGGCCTGGTTTTGTGCAATGTCAAGCAGGGCGGGGTTTTCCTCAAACAACCGTTCGGTTTCTCTGCGGATCATGCCCATCATGGTATCGGGCATGGTTTTTTTCCGGTGGTTTTTCCGGCGGTTGAGAAAGGTATAAAACCGGGACATCAGGCCGGAATGCTCTTCATGTTCGGGCATCAGTGACTGGTCCAGGAATTTGAGCAGCCGGTCCTTGTGGGTGTGGCGGTCCAGGTTGAACCGGTTCCTGTAGAACTGGTAGGCAATGCCGTAAAGGTTGTGCGCCATGGTCTGGGGCGTGGACGGCCGGCTGACGATCCTTGCTTCGCCGTTCTCAAGACGATCCAGATAATCGTCCAGGTCTGTGGCGGCATGTACGGTGGTATACGTGCGTGCGATATTGAGGCCGCTGTGGTCGTCTGACCCGCCGGTGAGGTTTTTCCGCCAGGGGCTTGGGAACAGGGGCTGGTAATCATACTGGTTGGACAAGCGCTCGATATCCATGGCCGTGAGGCCGGAGAGCACCTGGCTCAGAATCTGGTTCTGCTTGTCGTTCCTGGCCCCGTTCAGCTCAAAGTTCCTGAACAGCAGCAGCATCTGTTCAAAATGGTTGACGGTGAGCCGGTCATTTACCCCGTAAAGGGGATGGGCCTGGATATGGACAATATTTTCCCGGTTGAGAAACGCCACCAGGTCAAAGATGTTTTCGCGGATATTCTGGATCTCCCGGTGCTGGGCCTCGGTGATGTCCAGGGCCAGGACATGGACCTTGCATCCGTCTTCGGGAAAATAGGAGGTGATTTCCTCACTGATGAATGTATTGGGTAGGTGGGCGATTTCAAGTGCGCCGTCAATGGTGTTGTGGTCGGAAAGGGTGACCATGGACATGCCTTTTTCCATGGCTGTCCTGAACACCTGGGCCGGTTCGGTAAAGCTCTCCGGGCAGCTTATTTTCTGGAGAATCCATTGGGAGGGGCGTTTTGAGTACTTTGAATGCACATGAAGATCTATTTTCATATTTTCCAATCCTTGAAAATTTGTAGGGTCACACTTGATCCGTGTAATTACGGGACGCGTGTTATATCCTTGTGAAGGCGGGATTAGAAACGTGTGAAAAAAAGAGAAAAAGCAGAGAACGGGCAGGACGATGAGAGCGGGCAGGCCCGGTAACCGTGGTCACCGGGCCTGTTTGCTTATGTCATGCCGGGCTAATAGATTTTTCTCTGGGAAAACCCCTTGCCCAGGACATTAAAGGTGTTTTCCGTGATCATGAAGGCATCCTGGTCAATGCTGAAGGCAATTTCTTCCACTCGTTTGATCTGGAAGGTGTTGGCAACGGTGAGCAGGACATCTTTTTCTCTGCCTGTATAAGCGCCCTGGCCTTTGAGCAGGGTGGCGCCCCGCCGCAGCCTGTGGTTGATCTCATGGGCGATGTCCCGGTTTCGCTCGGAAATAATAATGATCATTTTCCGTTGGTTGAACAGGGTCATGCAGTATTCGATCATCTGGGAGGCAATATAGGAGGCCGCCATGGAGTATAGTACCAGGTCCGTCTCAATGGTGCCGAAACTGAAAAGGAAGAGGACAAAGTTGAACAGGAAGTTGTACGTACCGATACGCACGCCCAGCCGCTGGTTCAGGATAATGGAAATAATGTCGTTCCCTCCGGCAGAGCCCAGGGACCTGAAAATAAAACCGGCGCCCCCGCCGAACAGGAACCCCCCGGCCAGGGCAGCCAGCCAGTTGTCCGTGATGTTGAAATCAATTTCTACGACTTCCACCATCAGGGTCATGACAATCATGCCGTAAAGGGAATAATAAAAAAAACGTTTGGAGATGAATTTCCAGCCAAGGATAAAGACCGGGATATTCAGCACCAGGTACCAGAGCCCCGGTGTCATGGAGTCCGTGGCATAAAGCATGAGCAGGCCCAGGCCTGAAAATCCCCCGGTGATCATGCCGTGGGGAATAAAAACGCCTTTTAGGGCCACGGCAAATACCAGGCTGCCCAGGGTAATCAGAAACAGGTTCCATGGAATGGAATATGTCATGTTTTTTAAGTTCATTTTTGTCACCTGAAAAAGAAATAATCCTAATTAAACTAAATTGTTATATGGTTTTTTCATGTTTTTTGTGCAGGGATTTCCTGTAAAAAGCGGCTCTATATAATTTAAGTCGGAGAGAATATCAAGTATTTTTAATCCAAAAGGATAAAAAAGCAACCATATAAAAAACACTCATTGCTTTTTTCAAGATTTCGTTCCGATCTGATGTCGCCCTCTGGCGATTGTACGGCAAATGGCACGTCACTATCTATCATTTTTTTGAATCGGTGTCCGTGTTGCCGCTTTTTGGTAACTTGGTTTTGGCATTGGCGATATGGGGGGAGTTGTCTGGACCGGCCCAGAACCGGGCCAGGAATTGTTCCAGGGCGCCGGCATCCCGTACCGTTTCAACATCCGACCATTCCCGGGGAAACAGCCCGCGATAGTCGGGCCGGACAAAACGTTCGTCCAGAAGCAGGATAACGCCCCTGTCCGTGCTGCTTCTGATCAGGCGGCCGGACGCCTGGAGCACCCGGCTGAATCCCGGCATCTGGTAGGCGATGAAAAATCCGTCTCTGCCACATGCGTCATGATAATCGCGGATTTCGTCCTGTTCGCGGTTGACCTGGGGAAGACCGACTCCCACGACGATCACCCCGATGAGCCGGTCGCCCGCAAGGTCAATGCCTTCCCCAAAGATACCGCCCATGACAGCGAACCCCGTCACCCGGCTTTCGCAGGTGAATTTTTCCAGGAAATCGTGGCGTTCGCCCTCGGTCATGCCCCGGGACTGGGCCTGAAAATCAATGTTCCCGGCTTCAATGTCAATACAATCCATTACAGCGTCCATATATGCGTAGGATGGAAAAAAGACCAGGTAATTTCCGGGGCGGGCGGTAATGGTCCGCACAACTGTATCTGCCACTTCCCGGTAATAGGTTTGGCGCTGTCTGTACGTGGTTTTGATCCGGGTGTGGATCAACAGGCCAAGGTTTTCCCGGGGAAATGGAGAGGGCAGGGAAATGGTGTAGGGAATCAGGTCGGGGGCAGCTTCCGTGGTTTCCCCGTCCGGGCTGATGCCGAACAAGACCTGGGCATAATAGGAAAAAGGGAAAAAGGTGGCGGAAAAAAATACAGCACTGCTGCACCGTTTGATCAGCCCGGAAAATACCGGGGCCGGATCCAGGCAGAACAGCCGGACCCGCATGCCGGAGGCATCGCATGAATCCACGAAAAACCGGTAGTGGTCCCCGAAATACCGGGACAGGTTTAAAAATGCATTGACCGTATAAAATCCGTCAAGCACGGCTTCCCTGACGGGGCTGTCCCGGTGGTCATCCAGCCACAGGTCCGCCCTGGAGGTAAATTCATCCAGGGATTCCATAAAGGATTCGGGCAGGCCGGTCAGTGCCCGGAATCCGTCCCTGCCTTCCAGATGGCGGGTTTTGAGGTCGACCATTTCCCTGTTTACCGATGCCAGGGCCCTGGCAAGGCCGGGGGCGGGATCCCTGAGCGCTCGCTGGATATCAAGGACCCATGACTTTTCAATATCTGCCGAATACATGGACCTGAGACGGTCCGGCAGGTTGTGGGCCTCGTCCATGAGAAAGGTCAGGTTCCGGGTGTTCCGGTCAAAGAATCGCTTCAGGTAGACCCGGGAGTCAAAGGCATAGTTGAGGTCGCAGATGATCACATCACAGGTCAGGGCAAGATCCAGGGAAAGTTCAAACGGGCAGATTTCAAATTCCCGGGCCAGAGATTCGATACGGTCCTGGTCGAAAAAATCATGGTCAACGGCATGGGCCATGGTCCGGGCCAGTTTGGTATAGTAAGCCAGGGCAAAAAAACAGGTATCCATATCGCAGGGTGTGTCCGGGGTAAAGCAGGTTTTTTGCTTGGCTGTGATGGTCACGCTTTTGATTCTTGCACCGGCGCGGGAGAGATCTTTTAAGGCGCTCTGGGCCACGGTCCGGCCCGGGCCTTTTGCCGTGAGGTAAAATAGTTTATCCGTATGGCCCAGGCCCATGGCCTTGATGGCGGGAAACAGGGTCGCCATGGTTTTTCCGGTACCAGTGGGCGCCCTGGCAAAAAGCATTCTCCCGTGCTTGACCACTTTATACACGGATTCGGCCAGTTCCCGCTGGCCGTTGCGAAATTCAGGATAGGGAAAGTCAAGCCGGGCCACAGACGGGTTCCGGATACGTTCCCAGGCCGTCCGGGTGCTCAGGAGCGCCAGGTAATCGGTTACCAGATCATTGAAAAAAGCTTCCAGGTCTTCAATGCCAAGGGTGATCTCATGGGTGGCGGTGCTGTTGTCGGCGTTACGGGCATAGGTGAGCCGCAGATTCACGGAGGGCAATGCAAGCTCCATGGCCGTCATATATCCGTAGCATTTCAACTGGGACAGGTGGCGGGGTGCCGGCGCTGCCGCAAGCGTCTTTGGAGGCCTGCGGCAGGATTTGATCTCTTCCACGGCGGCAATGCCTTGTGAAACAGATCGGCCGTCCATTCTGCCGAAGATTTCCAGGCAAACGCCCTGCCGTTCTATGGTCAGGGATACGGGCACTTCCCGCTCCCAGTTGTCCGGCCACAGGTTCTGTATCCGGGCATGTTCCCGGATGCCTTCCATGGCCCTGTTCCTGCCGGAAAATCCCCTGGCAAGATGTTGGGGCTTGCAGGCTGCCGCCACAAGATCCCTGACCGATACCCTGAATGTTGTTTTTTCCACCACCTTTTTTCAGACACCTCCCGGTTATTCCTTACGTTATACCAGCCGATTTGAGGTTCTTAAAACCTTTTCCGAAAATTCTCTTTAAGGCATGGGATTTTCTCTGAATATTAGGGTTGTCACGGGCACGGGATACATTGTATACTCAATTTTAATCAAAACCGCTTTAAACGCATCCTGTTTTCAGAACGTATCAGAATTTAAAAACAAAATTCGCAGATGCGTGATATCAAAGGCCCGTATCCCGTTCGCTTCCGGGAAATAGGTAAAGAAAAATCTTTGACACAAAGGCTGGAAAAGGCTAAATTTAAATTCGTCTTTCCTTTTTCTACAACTTTTATCATGGGGTAAACATTGAAGAAAAACGACCTCTATTCCAAGGAACAAAGGGTGCACCAGGACAATACAAAGATTTACTCGGCCCATTCCGTAACCCAGATCGCCTATTCAACGGATCCCAGGGATTTCGGCCAGGTGGCCAAAAGCGTGCCCTGCCAGGCGGCCTGTCCCGCCAGGACCAATATCCCGGGATATATCCGGTGTATTAACGAGAAACGTTACGGCCGCGCGTATGAACTGAACCGGGGGGCGAATATCCTGCCCGGGGTGCTGGGTCGGATCTGTTCCCGGCCCTGTGAGGCGGCCTGCCGGCACGGGGAGCCCGACAACGGTGAAAGTGTGGGCATCTGCCATTTAAAGCGGTCCTGTGCGGATTTAAAATCTCCCATGCACCGGATTATCGAAGGCCTGTACGCCCCCACCGGCAAAACCGTTGCCGTGGTAGGCTCCGGCCCGGCCGGCCTGGCTGCCGCCCACGATCTTGCCATTCTGGGGCATAAGGCCATCATCTACGAAGCCTGGGAAAAGCCCGGCGGCATGCTAATGTACGGCATCCCCGAGTTCCGGCTGCCCAGGGAGTTGCTCATGATGGAGATCAACAATGTCCTGCGGCTGGGGGTTGATTTGAAAACCAACCAGGTCGTGGGGCGGGATTTTACCCTGGATTCCCTGAAAGAGAAGCACCATGCCGTGGTCGTGGCCACGGGCTGCACCAAGCCCAGGTCCCTGGGCGTGGGCGGGGAAGACCTTGAGAACCTCTACCACGGGCTTGATTTCATGACCCGTATCAATGCCGGCGAAACCCCGTATGTGGGAAAAACCGTTGTGGTCATCGGCGCCGGGTTCACGGCTGTGGACTGCGCCAGATCCGCCATTCGCCTGGGCGCCACCGATGTAAAGATCAATATCCGGAAAACCCTGGAATATATGCGAATTGACGAGACCGAAAAGCATGAGGCCCAGTTTGAGGGCATCGTGACCCATACCCTTGTCCAGCCGTCTAAAATTCTCGGGGCCGACGGCAAGGTCACCGGCATTGAATTCACCCGCACCCGCCTGGAAACCATTGACGAACCACCCTACAGGATTTCCGTACCCATTGAAAATTCCGAATTCTGCGTGCCCTGCGACAGTGTCATCGCGGCCCTGGGCCAGTCCCCGGATCCGGATGCCATTTCCCAGAGCCTGAAAGGTCTGGACCGGTCGGCAAACACCACACCGGAAGAAGGTATTTTCGCGGCAGGGGATTTTGTGACCGGTTCTTCGGACGTGATCTCCGCCATTGCCGGCGGAAGGAAAGCCGCCTTGGCTGTGGATGAGTACCTGATCGGCCTGACACGGAAAAAGAAAGTGGTCCGCCTGGAATCCTGCCCGTCAACAGACCGTCCCCGGTCCTATGACTTTATCGGCAAGGTTCCCATGAACACCATTGACATGGAAAAACGCCTGGCCAGGGCCACCAATGAGGTGGAAACCGGGTATGAAGAGGATCAGGCCAATGAAGAGTCCAAACGGTGTTACCTGTGCAATCTGAAATACGAAATTGATCCGTTGCGCTGCATCTATTGTTCCGCCTGCATTGACGTGGCGCCCAAGGACTGCATTAAAATGGTGGAGGAGATTCCCGTGAATGCGGACGGCACTTACGGGGAATACCTGGAAAGCGCCGAGTGGAACAAGGTGACCTCCATCACCATTGACAATGATGCCTGCATCCGCTGCGGCCAGTGTTATGCGGCCTGCCCCATGGATTGCATATCCGTCACCAAAACGGAACTCATAGAAATAGATGTGGATGAGTAATTAAAACAATTCGGAGGAAGAATGCCAACCAATGACCATTACGTCATCATAGGGAACGGTCCGGCCGGAAACAATGCCGCCACTACCCTGCGGGACAAGGATAACGAAGCCAGGATCACCATCGTTTCGGACGAAGCGATCCCCTTTTATTACAAGCCAAAGCTGACCCGGTATATCCTTGACGAAATTGACGCGTCAGATCTGCTGGTAAAGCAGTTGTCCAGCTACAGCGACAACGGGATTCGGCTTCGCCTCGGACAGCCGGTGGACAAGATCGACCCAAAGACAAAAACCATTTTTCTTCACCACAAAGAGGAACTCCATTACACCAAGCTGATCATCGCCTCCGGATCCGGTGCCAGGGTCCTGCCGTCCATGCGGCCTTTTGCCGACTGCCTGAAATTCATCTCCACTTACAACCAGGTCATGGAATACAAAGACGATATTCATAAGGCCGAGGAGTTCTTTATTTTCGGCGGCGACCTGGTGGGATTTAAATTTGTGCGCCTGCTGGCCAAAATGGGAAAAAAGATCACCCTGCTGATCTATCCCAATGCATTCTGGCCGTTTAACCTCAACGATGAGATGGAGGGGGCCATTGAAAAATCCCTGACCGGCATGAATGTAGAACTGATGGTCAAGGATGATATTAAAACCATCTCAGCCCTGCAAAATGGATACAATGTCTTGACCCAGAAGGGCAAGGAGGCCCGGGTGGACATGGTATTCTCGTTCAACGGCCTGGTGCCTTCGGTTGAATTTGCCAGGGGCTGCGACCTGGATATTGATCACGGCATCCTGGTCAATGAAACCATGCAGACCAATGACCCCGACATTTATGCCTGCGGCAGTTGCGCCCAGATTTACAATCCCAACATCAATGCATACACCACCTCCATCGGCTGGCCCAATGCCGTGGTCCAGGGCGAAGTCACCGCCATGAACCTTTTGGGCGACAACCGGGTGATCGAATCCGTGGGCCGGAAATACTTTGACCTGGAGGGGGTGAAGATCAAAACCACCTGGTGGGAAGATATCGAAGAACTAAAGTAGGCGGAATCCAAATACAAGGAACTTCAATCTATGAAAGAGATAAACATCGTCATTGAAATCTGTGGCAGTGCGGGTGAAGGCACCATTTCCGCAGGAGAGATCCTCAGCCGGTTCATGAGCAGCCAGGGGTATGAGATCATGTCTTTTGATTCCTATCCGGCGGAAATCCGGGGGTTCGGCAAATGCGTGGCCCATACGCGGATTTCCTCGTCTGTGATCAATTCCCCGGGAAAACTGGCGGATGTGCTCATCGCCCTGAACGACGGCCACTCCATATCCCAGTTGTCTGCCCTGAAACAGGGCGGTATCCTTGTCTACGACAGCCAGCCGGCTAAAGCCCATGAAGAAGATCAGAGCGTGCTTGGCTGGGCAGATCCGTCGGTTGTCAGTTACGGGGTCCCCCTTGCCATGCTGGCCCAGAAGGCCGCCGGCAACCTCCGGGGACGGAACATGGTCGCTCTGGGTGCCATTGCCGCCTTGTTCAACCTGGACCGGGACGGGTTTACCGGATCCATCAAGGACAGGTATGCCAAGAAAAAACAAATTGTTATTGATTCCAACGTCAATTCGTTTCTTGAGGGGTTTGACTGGACCCGGGAAAATATAGAGAAAAAAGACGACTTTACCTTTGACGGGGTTGAACTTACGCCCCAGGGGGAAAAGCTGATCATCAACGGCAACCAGCTCGTGGCAAAAGCCGCTCTGGAGTCCGACCTTAAATTCTACGCCGGATATCCCATTACCCCGGCCACAAAAATCATGGAGATCCTGAGCAAGGAGTTGCCCGGATACGGCGGCACCCTTCTCCAGACCGAAGACGAGATTTCCGCCATCGGTGCGGTGATCGGTGCCGGTTATGGAGGGGTCAGGGCCATGACCGCCACATCCGGCCCCGGGTTCGCCCTGATGACGGAATTCACCGGCCTCTCCCACATGGCTGAAGTGCCGGCCCTGATCGTCAATTCCCAGCGTGGTGGTCCGTCCACGGGTATTCCCACCAAAACCGAGCAGAGCGATTTCAATGCCGCTCTGTTCAGCGGTACCGGCGACTGCCCCAGGGTGGTGCTGGCGCCCGAGGACACGGCCTCATGTTATGACGCCACCGTCCTGGCCCTTTACATTGCGGAAAAATACCAGACTCTTGTGGTCCTGCTCCTTGACTTTTTCCTGTCCAACTCCATCCGGAATATTGACGTGCCGGGGACACCCGGGCCGGAAATGCTCAATGCCAACGTGGCCCCCGATGAAGAAGAGCTTAAAGACTATCAGCGTTACAAAATCACCGATGACGGGATTTCACCCCGGGCCCTTCCGGGAACACCGGGCGGGATTTCCTTTTACACCGGCCTGGAGCACGATGAGTACGGCCGTCCCAACTATTCGGACAAGGGACATCTAAAGATGACGCAAAAGCGGTACAGGAAACATGACTCGGTGCTTAATGAAGCCCCGTCTCCCCAGGTGTCGGAATTTAACGGAGAGCGTGCCGATATCGGCGTGATTTCCTGGGGATCTTCGGCCGGTGCGGCCCACGAGGCCGTGGCCACGGCCAGGAAAGAGGGCATCAACGCGGCATCCTTTTCTTCCATGATGCTTTGTCCGTTTCCCGAAGCGGCATTGCTTGAGTTCACAGACCGGTGCGACAAGATCCTGGTGCCGGAACTCAACTACCAGGGCCAGTTTGCGGATTTTGCCGCCGGTATCATCAAACGTCCGATTGAACGGCTTAACTTTATCACCGGCCGTCCCATGGCAGCGGAAGATATCCTTGACAAGATGAGGGAGATGTAATGGAAACAATGCAATCAGAATACTTGGATGAAAAACTGGATCAGGTGCGCGCCAGGGATTTTTTGCAGTACAGGTCCGGTGACCTGCCCACCTGGTGCCCGGGATGCGGGTATTTCGGTATCATGGACGCTTTTTACAAAGCCTGCAGGGAAATGGGGCTTTTGCATGAAAATATCTGCACGGTCAGCGGGATCGGGTGTTCCGGACGGACCCCGATTTTTATCAATTCCTATGGGTTCCACACCCTGCACGGCCGGTCCATTCCCGTGGCATCCGGCCTGAAGCTGGCCCGCCCGGACCTGACGGTATTCGCCGTTGCCGGCGACGGAGACGCATTGGGGATCGGCGGCGGCCATCTGCCCCACGTGGCCAGGAAAAATATTGATATCACCTTTATCCTGTTTGACAACTCCATCTACGGCCTGACCAAAGGCCAGTCATCATCCACCACCCCCTATGAGATGAAGACCAACTCCCACCCGGTGGGCAACCCGGATTCTCCCCTGAATCCAATACGCCTGGCCCTTTCCTACGGCGCGTCTTTCGTGGCCAGGGGATATGCCGGCGATCCCGAGGGCATGAAGGAAGTCATCAAACAGGGCACCGAGCACAACGGGTTTTCATTCATCCAGATCCTGACACCCTGTGTCACATTTGACAAAACCAACAGAACCTGGAAGAATCTCAAGGAAAATGTTCATGACCTCAGGGTCGGAGATACGGCGGACAACATGGAAATCGCCATGCGTGCCGCTGAAAACCAGCCCTTTGGCGTCGGAATTTTCTACAGAGATAAGGAGCGGATGGGCTACCAGGATATATTGAAAGGACTGAATACCTGATTTGTATCGTACCGTTAACGTGTTCCGTGGGAGTAACGGAATATGGGCAATCCGTCCGGCAATATGACACAGGGAACTGACACAAGGGAATATTCTTCATACAGCCCCAACTACTGCGGGTTGGTGGAAGCGGCCAACAGCATCATCCTGAGCATGGACCGCCGTGGGCGGATCACGTATATCAACCGGTTCGGCATTGATTTTTTCGGATTCCGGGAAGATGAGCTTGTGGGCCACTCTCCATTGGCAACCATTATTCCGGAACACTCTTCCGACGGGTCCGATGCCGTCACCCTCAGGGATATCCTTGACAACCCGGGCGTGCATGCCAGCCACACCAATGAGAACGTCAGAAAAGACGGGGTCCGGGTCTGGATTTCCTGGACCAACAAAGGGATTTACGACGCGGACGGCGGCCTGGTGGAGATCCTGTGCATCGGAAACGACATTACCCGGCTCAAGGCCATGGAGGCCGAGGTGTCTGCCCACCGGCGCAACCTGGAATCCCTGGTCCGGGAGCGGACCCTGGCCCTGGGCAGCAGCCAGAGCCGGCTGACCCTGCTCAATATCATTTCCACCTGTGTCATCCAGGATAAAAACACCACCTTTACCATCAACCAGGTGCTCTCCCAGCTTCTGAATATCTTTCCGGCCTGCGGCGCCGGATATATCAATGTCTCACCGGGCGCCACCATCCTGACCATTGACCATGCCAAGGCCCCGGAGGGCTTGCCCGACCTGACCGGGCAGCCCTTGGATGTTGCCAAGGCCCGTTCCTTTTTCAAGGACCTGATTGAAAATTTCGAGCCCTATGCCTTTTCCGACATGGAAGCTTCCAGTGACCGCAAAGGCCTGGACGAACTTGTGGAAAGTACAGGCATCCGCTCCGGCCTGGTGGTGCCGCTCCAGCAGGGCGGCCACATGATGGGGCTGATTTTTATCTATGCCATGTTGCCCCGGGAATGGCCGGAAGATGAAACCGAACTCATGGCCCAGATCGGGGAAGCCCTGGCCGTGGCCATCGGACATGGGAGAAACAAGAAGCAACTGGTGGCCCAGGAAGAATTTCTTGAAAATATTTTTGACAGTGTGGATATCGGGATTTTCGTACTCACGGTCAGGGAAAACGGGCTGATCCTGTTCGAAAATATCAACCAGCAGTATGAAGCGCTCCGGGATGTGGCCCATGGCCGCGTGGTGGGGCGGTCTCTGGACTGCCTGACCGGAAAGATGCCCGACCATGCCCTGGACCTGCTCAAAAAGCGGGTCAACCGGTGTGCCCGTGAAAAAGAAACGGTTGAGTTTCTTGAAGAAACCGGTGGGGGCGGGGCGAAAAAGTACTGGCTGACCCGGCTCAAGCCGGTTCTGGATGCAAAGGGGCGGGTCTTCAGGATCATCGGCGCTTCCACGGATATTTCCGAGCAGAGAGAGGCGGCCACTGCCTTGAAAAACAAGGAAGCCCGGCTCAGGGAAGCCCAGCGTATCGCGAAACTCGGGGACTGCGAACGGAATATCCATACAAAGGGGCTGTCCTGTTCGGACCAGCTTCACCGGATTTTCGGATGGGAAGATGCCTTTTGCCCGGGATATGAGGATTTTGTGGATATTCTCCACCCTGAAGACCGGCAATACGTGGAAACCTCCATTGACCAGGCCATTGCCTCAAAATCCGCCTATGACCTGGAGTACAGGATTATCAGGACCGACGGCCAGGAGCGGATTGTCAATGAAATCGGCGAAGTGGTGCTGGACGATGTGGGAAATGCATGCAAGATCGCGGGGATTGTCCAGGATATCACCGAACAGACCAAATTCAGGGATGAAATCGAACTGGCCCGGAAGGTTTTTGACAATGCCGTGGAAGGAGTGGTGGTCACCGACCGCGAAGGCACCATTGAATTTGTGAACAAGGGCTTTACCACGATTACGGGGTACACCGAAGCCGAGGCCATCGGCCAGAATCCCAGCCTGCTCAAATCCGACCGGCACGACCGGAATTTCTACAGGGAAATGTGGATGGCACTGGACCGGGACGGCCACTGGTCCGGCGAAATATGGAACCGCCGCAAAAACGGCCAGGCCTACCCGGAATGGCTGTCAATCACCGCCATCACCAATCAGAAGGGTGAACCGGTCCGGTATATGTCGGTGTTCAACGATTTGAGCGACATCCGGGAGCGCGAGGAGCAATTGCGGTTCCAGGCCAATTACGATGCCCTGACCGGCCTTCCCAACCGGACCCTGCTCCGGGACAGGATCGAAATGTCCGTGCGCCGGGTGGCCCGGGAGGACCACGGGCTTGCCCTGATTTTTCTGGACATGGATGATTTCAAGCATGTCAACGATACCCTGGGCCATGCCAAAGGCGATCTGTTGCTTCAGGAACTTGCCTCCCGGCTGCTGGAAAGTGTGAGGGAACAGGATACAGTGGCCCGTTACGGCGGGGACGAATTTATCGTCCTGATACCGGACACCAATGATACGGATGTGATCATCAATATCATCGAACGGATACGCGCCTCTCTCCAGCTATCATTTGTCATTGACGGCAAGGAGTTCTTCCTGGGGGTGAGCATCGGGGTGACCACCTGCCCGGATGACGGCAATGACCCGGATACCCTGATCGCCAACGCAGATATGGCCATGTACCGGTCCAAGGAAGTGGGCAAGGGCAGGTATGCTTTTTTTACCTCCGAATTGAACCGCCAGGTGTCCCGGCGGGTGGAAATGGAGGTGGATCTGAGGCTGGCCCTGTCCAGGGAGGAATTTTCCCTTTGCTACCAGCCCAAGCTGGACATTGCCACCAACAAGATCAGAGGTGCCGAAGCCCTTATCCGGTGGCACCATCCGGAAAAAGGAGTGATTTCCCCGGTGGAATTCATTCCCCTGGCCGAAGAGACCGGGATGATCAATCCCATGGGAGAGTGGATTCTGGACCAGGCCTGCGCCCGGGCCAGGGAATGGTCGGATATCCTTGGCCGGAATTTCAGCATTGCCGTAAACATCTCATCCCGGCAGGTCCGGGATGTGGACCTGGTGGCCCAGGTATCCTCCGCCCTTGACCGCCACGGGATTCCCCCGGAATGTCTGGAGATCGAGATCACGGAAAGCGCGGTCATGGGCAATGTGGAAAAAGCCAAAACCATGTTCCGGTCCCTTCACGATATGGGGATCAAAATCAGTATTGATGATTTCGGCACCGGGTTCTCCTCCCTGTCATACCTGAGGATTTTTCCCATCTCCACCCTGAAGATTGATAAAAGTTTTGTGGATGATATCCCGGAAGATCCGGATTCCAACACCATGGTCACCACCATCATCTCCATGGCCGGCCATCTCAACCTCACCACCGTGGCTGAAGGTGTGGAAACGGCGGCCCAGCTTGAATTCCTGAAGGCCAGCCACTGTGACCAGATCCAGGGATATTACTTTGCCGCCCCCATGCCCGGGGACCGGTTTTTAGACCTGCTCAAAACCCACGGATAATATCAGGAAGCCTTAAAACGCCTGCCCGGTGTCAACCCTCCATCCTGATCAGCCTGACCGCATCCATCCGGATTCGTGCCTGTGCTATTTTTTTTGCCAGCATGTCGTGCGCTGTCCGGGCCGCCTGGATTTCCTGTTCCGTGATGGCCGGGTTGACCTTTTGCAGATCGCACAGCCGGCGGATTTCCCTGTCACCTGTTTGTGACAGTTCGGCAGCGGCATCCGCACGCATCTGCCGGGCAGAGGTTTCCGCCATGGCCTGGCTCTTATCCAGAAGTTCGGGCAAAAGATCACTCTTTACCTGTTCCATGTCCATGAACCAGGCCGGATGGTCCGGTTTAAGCCTGTGATTGAAATCGGCAGGCAGGGCACTGTCCGGAACGGGCGCTCCGGTATGGTCCACCCGGATGAAAAGGGGACGGATGTTGGCGAAGGGATGAGCGCCCGGGATGGTTTCCGTATCAGGGGCCTCAAGCACAAAAAGAGTTTCCAGGATCAGGCCCGGTCCTGGCGCTTGTTTGAAAACCGCTGTGGTGGAGATGCCTTCGTCCCGGCCCAAGAAAAAGTCGGTCACCCGGTTCACAAAGGGGTGGTCCCAGGTGAGGAACCCCACATCATCCCGGGCAATGGCCGTGGCCCGCTCAAATGTAACGATGTCTCCGCCCGGGGGCAGGGCCGGAAACTGCTCGTCCGCAATCCTGTCCATGGACAGGGATATGATTTTTTCTCCGGGTTTCTCACTGATCCGGTCCATGTCCACCCCGTAATGGTCCAGCAGGGTTTCCATGAGATGTTCAAGGCCGGGGTCGCTGTCAGTTGACGCAATGGTTTGGATGAGTTTTTTTGCCGGTCCGGGCTTGAACGAGTTGAGTTCCACCAGGATATGTTTTCCCCGGTCCAGTTTGTCCTGGGTGGCCTGTGTGTATGCGGCGGCCTGGTCGAGCAGATCTGTCAGTGCGGTTTCATCAATGGTTTGATTGCGGGCTGCCTCCTTTATGAGGCCGGACAGCCGGGATTCAAACCGGGTAAATATGGCGTGAAGGCCGTTGATGTTTTTTTCAAGCAGGGGAAGGCCCCGGCCATACCACCGGGCCAGGATTTCCTGTACACTGCCCCGGATATAGGGCACATGAACGGTGATTTCGTTTTTCTGGCCGATGCGGTCCACCCGGCCGATGCGCTGTTCAAGCAGCTCCGGGTTCAGGGGCAGGTCAAAAAGGAAAAGGTGGTGGACAAACTGGAAGTTCCTGCCTTCACTCCCGATTTCCGAACAGATCAGCAGTCTTGCCCCGTCTTCCCTGGCAAACCAGGCGGCATGACGGTCCCTCTGGAGCAGGGTCATGGATTCGTCAAACCGGGCCGTATCCACGGATATGTGTGCCTGAAGCGCTTTATCAAGGGCCTCGGCTTTTTCCCGGGTGCTGCAGATCACCAAAAGCTTTTCCGGCCGGAGGTTCTTGGCAAGACCGGCCAGGCAGGCAACCCTGGGGTCATGGCGCAGGTCCGGGACGGTTTCCTTGTCCCTGTTCCCGTTTTCTGTGGCAAGACCGCTTTCCTGGTTGGCACGGTGGATCTGCTCCGGGGTGCTGTCCAGGGGGATAAGTGAGGCGTTCCGGCCGGGAAACCCCTTGATGGACACTCGCCGGTTTCTGAAAATCACCCGGCCCGGCCCGAATGTGTCCAAAAGTTCGTCAACAGGTTTTCCCCGGGCAAGACGCTGGGTTACGGTTTTGGCTGTGGTTTCATAGGTTTTTGCCTCTTCTGCATAGGCATCCCGGTCAAAGTAACGGTCCGGGTCCAGGAGCCTGAGCTGTGCAAAATGGGTATCTGCGCCCATTTGTTCGGGCGTGGCCGTGAGCAGCATAAGGCCCCGGGTCCGGCCGCCCAGTTCTTGCATAAATCCGTGGAATCCCGGATCATCGGTGAGATGGTGGGCCTCGTCCATCACCACCATGTCCCAGCCTGCGTCAAGAATCTGCTCCCGGTGCAGGGGATGGTTCCGGATAAAAGCCTGGCTGCAGATGCCCTGCTGGTCTGATGAAAACGGATTCATGCCGGGCGTCTCGGTTTCCACGGCCCGGCAGAATGCCTTGTCAAACAGCCTGAATTTCAGATTGAATTTCCTGTAGAATTCAATAAACCACTGGTGGACAAGGGCATCGGGCACAATGATGAGTACCCGGCTGATCTGCCCCAGCACCAGCATTTTATGCAGCACCAGGCCGGCTTCAATGGTTTTGCCAAGACCGGTCTCATCGGAAAGCAGCACCCGTGGAAAATAGCGGCGGCTGACCTGATCTGCAATGTAAAACTGGTGGGGAATCAGATCCACCTTTCCCCCTAAGAATCCCCTGGCACCGGAAGCATCGCATGCGGCCCTACCGAACCGGACATCCCGGCGCAGGCCAAATGGCTTGGGAGGACCTGACAGTCCTGCCAGGAGGCGGTCCCGGGGCAGGGATACCGAAGTAAAGGGCGACAGGTCCTGCTCGGGCACCTTCAGATCGTCCGCCCCATAGGTCATCAACCCCCGGGCCTCTTCCACCCGTTCAACAACGATATCCCGGCCGTCGGCTGTCGAAATCCGGTCACCCGGGACAAACGTCATCCGCCGGATCGGGGCGGCACTGAGGCTGTACTGCCGGGTGCAGCCCCCGCCGGGAAAGTCGATTTTCACTGTGCGTTTGTCGTGGAAAACAAGGATGCCCATGCCGAGTTCGGGCTCGGTTTCCGACACCCAGCGCTGGCCGGGGGTAAAAAGATGTTCCAAGGTTTGTCTCTTCAGTGTTCGTTTTTGAGGTTAAGAAAGGGAGATATCCCTTTTGGTTTTCATCCGGAATCCGGAAAATCGGAATATATGCCATGAACAGGAGGCAATCGTCAAGATGCCGGCGTGTCCTTACCAACGTCTGTGTTTGAAAGATAGGCGGCCAGGGTGTCCGACGCCTTTGCCAAATGGGTTTTCAGAATCGCCACCGCTTGGGATGTATTTTTGTCTCTGCAGGCGTTGAGCAGTGCCCGGTGCTCTTCCCGGGACCGTTGCCATGCCGAGAGCCGGTCAAGATAAAGCAGCAGATACCGGGTCACGTTGTTGTGGAGCTGGTGGATGGTCTTGAGCATCATGGGCATCCGGGCGGCCTGGTACAGGGTGGCGTGAAATTCCCAGTTCAACTCTCCCCACTGGTGCTTGTCCGCCCCGGTTTCCATGATTTCAAGCACGCTCCTGGCCCGAATGATCTCCGCGTTGCCCAGCAGGGGCACGGCCTGTTCAAGGGCGGCGGTTTCAAGGGCCGATCGCATGGTATAGATCTCTTTTGCCTGGGCCGCGGACAGTTCGGACACCACAGCCCCCCGCTTGGGAAGAAGGGTGACCAGACCTTCGGCCCTCAGTTCCACCAGGGCTTCGCGAAGGGGAATTTTGCTGACCCCCAGGTCTTTTGCCACCCGGTCCTGGCGCAGGGGCTGGCCGGTTTTGTAACGGCCCTGGAGAATGGCATTGCGAAGGGCCGTTACAACAAGGTCCGGTGTGTTTGACACCGGTGTATGATAGGGAATCGTATTCATGGGTTCCAAGTATACCCCTCCTGCGGGTTCTGTCAATCCCGGGCCTTTTCCTGTCCGTAGGTATTGCCGGCCTAAATCGCGGTATAGGAGGTGCGCTGGATAATGGCGTCCTGGACATCCCTGGACAGGGTGGTGAACCGGGCGCTGTATCCGGCCACCCGGACCATGAGGCCGGGATGGCGTTCCGGGTGTTGCTGTGCTTCTTCCAGGGTTTCCCTGTCAACCACGTTGAACTGGACATGAAAGGCATCCAGTTCAAAATACCCCCGGATCAGTCCGGCAAGCCGGTTCAGGTCCTGTTTTGTGGCCAGGGTGTCCGGCGAGAGCTTGATGTTGAGCAGGGTGCCCCCGGCATGGCGGCCGTGGTTGATCCGGGCGGCGGACCGCATGGCAGCGGTGGGGCTTGTGACATCCGTGCCTGCGTGGGGAGAACAGCCTTCGGTCAGTGGATCGCCCGCTTTGCGTCCGCAGGGCGTGGCACCCACCACCCTGCCTGCCGGGATATAACTGGAAATTCCCATAAAGGCGGAGTTGAACCTGCTGCCGTATATGTCTGTGTAGCCTGCGATTTCTTCATGGTAAAGATTGCTGATCTCTGCGGCGTATTGATCGGCCCGGGCATCGTCATTGCCGAACTTGGGGCATGCCTTTGCCTGTTCATGAAGTGCTTCAAAGCCTTGCCAGTTGTTTTCCAGGGCCTTTTCCAACATACCAAGGTCTGCCATTCCCCTTTCAAACACCAGGTGGCGGACAGCGGCCAGGGCATTGGCGGCATCGGCAAGCCCGATGCCGGTGAGCACCGGCCCCACATGGTATCTGGCACCACCCCGGACCACGTCCCGGCCCGATGCCATACATCCCTTTGTAAATGCTGAAAAATAGGGGCGGGGGGCCAGTTCCGCCTGGACCTGCTGGGCCGTCAGCGTGGCAACCACCGCATGCCGGATCATGTGCCGGATCTGGATAAAATAGTGCTCCCGGAAGGTGGCAAAATCCGGTATGGCCCGGACACCGCCGGTGTCAAGTCCCATGCATACGCCGGAGCTGCGGTGCCGTCCCCCGGTCATGACAAACTCAACTGCTGCTGCAAGGTTGATATTGCAGGCCGAGGTCCACTCGCTCACCTGCCGGGCATGGGGCACCACGCACCCGCAGTTGCTCCAGTCCGTGGCATCCCTGTGGGACAGGCCTGCCGCCGTGAGCATCTGGGTGCCGATACGGTCGTTGTGGATGGCCGGGAACCCCATTCCTTCCCTGACCAGTGCGCACACCCCGGACAGAAATTTCCGGGGGCCGTCCGGGTGAACTCGGACACTCAGCCCGGGCTGGTGGGTCCGGGTCCTTTTGGCTGCTTCCAGACACATATAAGAGACCGCATTGGTCCCGTCCGTGCCGTCCGGTGTTTTCCCGCCCACGGTCAGGTTCTGAAACGCATTATATCCGGCAAAGTAATCTGCCGTATTTTTGGAGACAAACCAGACCCATTCGGACAGTTTGATCCAAAGGCAGTCAACCCGTTCCTGTGCCTCGTCCGGGGTGATGCGACCTGTTTTCAGGTCCTGCGCGTAAAAGGGATGGGTATATTGGTCAAACCGTCCCAGGTTCAGGGCCACGGCATTTTCAAACAAGGTGCTGCCCAACTGGACAAACCATACCATTTGAACGGCCTGCCAGAAGTTCTGGGGCGGACAGGCCGGCACCAGGCGGCAGTTTGCCGCAATATCCAGGAGTTCTTTTTTTCTGGCGGCATCTTTTTCCACGGCTGCCAGCCGGTCTGCTGCCAGGGCATACCGTTCCCCCAGCCGGATCATGCCCCGGGCGCAGCAAATGGCTGCGTGGTAAAAATCTGCCTTGCCGGTATGGTCCGGGCAGGACAGGTCCAGTTCCCCATACCGGGCCCGGGCATGGTCCAGGATGCCGCTGAATCCTTGTTTGAAAAGGATATCCTGGTAATCCGGGGTGATTTCACCCACGGCGCACCGCCACTTGGAATCGTTGTCAATGATGCCGGTATCCACGGCAATGGCTGCCGTATCATTTGGAAGCCTTGAAAGAAACGCCTCTTCCACGGAGCGGCCCGCCCACCAGGGAAGGATCTCTTCCATCAGTTCCCGGCGGTCCCCGGGGTCAATGCCGTAAGGGTCCTGGGCCCTTGTCCCGATGGTGTCGATCTCTTTTTTGATCCACTGCCACGAGATTTCCGGGCTGACCCCGGCAGACCGGCGATGGGTTCCCGATGCCCCCACGATCAGTTCCCCGGGATAAATGGCCACAGGGATTTGTTCGCAGGTGTATTCAAAGGCTTTGGCTTTTTTGATGATGGCCGGTGCGCCCGGAGTTTCCCGGTATGCCCGGGTCACAGCCCTGGCCCTGGCAATGCAGATCCGGGGGGCGGCGTTGTGGTAATCGGCCAGGAGCTGGTCGATCCGGTGTGCGGGTGATGTCATGGTATCTCTCCTTAAATTGATTTTTTATATTATTATAATCGTATACGATTTGTCAAATCCCTGTCGCAATATGACGGTATTGCCTGCCGGAGACCGCAGATCCGGGCGTGGTGAACACCAGGAATTCCCGCAGGGTATATTAGGGTTGACAAGATGCCCGGGCTTGTCCTATCGGTAAGGTGTGAATCGATCCGATACCATCCACAGAAATCCGGAGAACCGGTCCGGGATATTTCACAGAACCCGGACCTTTTTCAGCTCCCTGGAGATCCGGTTCAAATTTCTGGTCAGTTTTGCCCTGATCTTTTTTTTGTCCATGTTTTTCTGCAATCTTTTTATCTATGCATATGTGCGCAACAATATTGAATCCAGAATTGAAAGCGAGCTGGCCAATACCACCCAGATGATTTACAACATGGTCAATACCTCGGTGAATGTCTCGATCAAAAACCACCTCAGGGCTGTGGCCGAGAAAAATCTTGAAATTGTCGCAGGGTTGTACGAAAAGGCCGAGGCCGGAATCCTCACCCGGGAACAGGCAAAAGCAAGGGCCGCAGAAACGATGCTGAGCCAGACCATCGGCAGTTCCGGGTACCTGTACTGCCTGGACAGCCGGGGAGGGGTGACGGTCCATCCCAGCCCTGGACTGATCGGCACCAGTGTGGCGGACCACGCATTTGTCGAGCAGATGACCCGGTTCCGCCAGGGCTACCTGGAATATGAATGGAAAAACCCCGGGGAAACCCAGGCCCGTCCCAAGGCCCTTTACATGGCCTATTTTGCCCCCTGGGACTGGATTATTTCCGCCAGCGCCTACCGGTCCGAATTCATCACCCTGGTCAATGTGGAGGATTTCAGGAAAAGCATCCTCTCCCTGAAGTTTGGAGAGACCGGGTATGCCTTTGTGATCGACCGGAATGCCAATGCCATTATCCATCCCAAACTCCAGGACGTGAATATTTTCAACGCCAGGGAACTGCCCAACCGGTATCTGGAAGACATGATGGCCAGGAAAAAGGGCAAAGCCGTGTATTTTTGGAAAAATCCCGGGGAAACCCTGGCCCGGCAAAAAATGGTGATGTTCAATTATATCCCGGAATACCAGTGGATCGTGGCATCCTGCTCCTACCTGGACGAATTGTACCGGCCCCTGGGCACCATCCGGAACGTGATTCTGGGCATTTCCGTACTTTTTTTCGGGATCATGCTGGCCATTACATTTGGTCTGAGCCGGACCATTACCACACCGTTGAAAGAACTCATGGCCCGGTTCAATACGGCAACGGCCGGGGACTATTCCGCCCGGATGCACAGCCGCTCCGCAGATGAGGTCGGCCGGTTGGCCGGATACTTCAACCGGTTCATGGACCAGCTGGAAACCAGCCACAAAAAGCTCCAGGATCAGATCCGGGTCCGGCATATTGCCGAAGATGCCCGGCGGGAAAGCCAGGAGCGGTACTTCCTGCTCATGGAGGCGGCCCCGGACCCCATTGTCAATTATGATATGGCCGGCAGGGTCATCTACATCAATCCGGCCTTTACCCGGGTATTCGGCTGGACCCTGGATGAATGCGCCGGTAAAAAAATGGATCATTTTGTCCCGGACAACCACTGGGCCGAAACCCGGGCCATGATCGAAAAGGTGCTCTCGGGAGAGGGCATCTTTGACGTGGAAACCCGGCGCTACGCTAAGCAGGGCCATCTGGTGGATATCAGCATTTCCGGGGCCACGGCCCTGGACAGCCATGGGAATCCGGCCGGGAGCATCATTATCCTCAGGGACATCACCCGGTCAAAGCGCCTGGAAAAACAGCTCATGCAGGCCGGGGACAGGGAGCGGCTAAACATCGGCCAGAACCTTCACGATGATCTCTGTCCCCATCTCATCGGGGTTGCCGGGCTGGCCGCCGTTTTAAAGGACAACCTCCAGGGCCATGCCTCGGCCGGGCTGGCCGGGAAAATCGGGGAACTCATGGATGATGCCGTGGACAAGACCCGCCAACTGGCCCGGGGCCTGTGCCCGGTCCACCTGGTGGCCCACGGGCTTGAAGCGGCTCTGGCAGATATTGCGGACGGGGCATCCTTTCATCCGGGCGTCCGGATCGACTGCCACGCGGAAAAAGGAATTGATGTCCGGGACAACACCCGGGCCACCCACCTGTACCACATTGCCCGGGAAGCGGTAAACAATGCCATCAAACACGCAAAGGCCGACAGGATAGAGATCTGCCTGGCACTTGAACAAAAGGGAGATGCTGCGGAACAGGTCCGCCTGTCTGTTCTGGACAACGGGCAGGGCATCCGGCCGGACCAAAATACCCGGGGCATCGGACTCAAGATCATGGAGTACCGCGCCAAAATCACTGACGCCCAGTTTGCCGTTGACACCGGACCCGACGGGACAGGGATTCATGTCCGCATGGCCGACCCGGCCCGGGAAACGGGAAAGGAATGAAAATGAAGGAACCTGCTGCATGCCACAGGATCATGATCGTGGACGACCACCCCATTTTCTGCCTGGGCATGACCGAACTGATCAACAAGGAGGATGACCTGCTGGTGGCGGCCTGCCCGGACACGGCGGAAAAGGCCTGGGCAGCCGTTAAAACAGAGGTGCCCGATCTTGTGATCGTGGATATCTCCCTGGCCGAAAGCAACGGGATCGATCTGGTAGAGGAACTCAGCCGGGAATATCCGGATCTGCCTGTGCTGGTATTGTCCATGTATGATGATTCCATGTATGCGGAGCGGGCCCTTCTGGCCGGTGCCCGGGGCTATGTGATGAAACAGCGGGCCATCAGCCAGGTGGTTGAGGCCATCCGCCACGTCCTGGCCGGCAATGTGTATGCCAGTGGCCGGATCAAGGAAAAGATGATCCATAGGATGATCCGCCGGAAATCCCCGAAAACCCGTGTCAGCCCGGCCGACCTCACCAACCGGGAACTTGAAGTATTCCGTCTCATCGGCGACGGCCTGGATTCCAGGGAGATCGCCCGCCGCCTTAACCTGAGCATGAAAACTGTGGGCACCCACAGGGAAAACATCAAGGAAAAACTCAACCTCAAGCATTACACCGAACTTGTCAGGGCCGCGGTTCACTGGGCCCATGAAGTGAAAAAGTAACCGGTTCTGTAGGTGCGGAACCTAGGCCATCTCAGGCCATGGGCCAGGGCAATATGAGGATTTGACCGATTGCATTGCCCGGCACTCTTTTGGTAACCGTGATACACAGGTGTCATTCATCTTTGTCAATTCAGGAACAGGAAGGAGGCAGCCATGCCGGACAAGCCCGTCAACTACGATCTTCTCAGTCCCACCAATTTCCTTGCCAGGAGCGTCACTGTTTTTCCGGATAAAACCGCCGTGATTTACGGGGATACATCTTATACCTGGACCCAGTTCCAGGAGCGGGTGTTTCGCCTGGCCAACGCCTTAAAGGCCCGGGGCATCGGCCCGGGGGACAAGGTGGCCTTTGTCTGCCCCAACACCCCGCCCATGCTTGAGGCCCACTATGCCGCGCCCCTGCTCGGGGCTGCCCTGGTCAGCATCAATATCCGCCTGTCCGCCGGGGAAATCGCCTATATCATAAACCACTCCGATGCCAAAGCCGTGTTTGCGGACAATGCGTTCGGTACGGTGGTGGCCGGGATCGTGTCCGAACTGCCCCGGGTGGAAACCTATGTGAATATCTGCGATATTGATGATACAACTCCCCTTGACGGCCCGGACTACGAAACGTTTTTACAAGACGGATCTGCTGATCCCGTGGCCCTTGCCGTCACGGATGAGCGGGACATTATCAGCATCAACTACACCTCCGGCACCACGGGCCGTCCCAAAGGCGTCATGTACCACCACCGGGGCGCATATCTCAACGCCATTGGCGAACAGCTTGAATTCAAAACCAATGCCCAAACCAGATACCTCTGGACCCTGCCCATGTTCCATTGCAACGGCTGGTGCTTTACCTGGGGCATCACAGCCCTGGGCGCCACCCATGTCTGCCTGCGGAAAGTCGAGCCGGAAGAGATTTACCGGATTATCGAGGAAGAGAAGATCACCCATCTCTGCGCCGCCCCCACCATTCTCATCGGCATGTCCGCCCATGCCGTGGAAAACGACATTACTCTGTCCCGGGGCCTTGAAATCATGACCGCAGGCGCGCCCCCGGCCCCCACCGTGATCCAGAACATGGAACGTATCGGGGCCAACATCACCCAGACCTACGGCCTGACCGAAGTGTTCGGCCCCCACAGTGTGTGCCAGTGGCAGGACCAATGGGAGGGCCTTGAGTCCATGGTCAGGGCCGGGATCAAGGCCCGCCAGGGCGTACCCTATATTGTGGCCGAACACATGGATGTGGTTGATCCCATGACCATGGCACCCGTACCCAGGGACGGAGCCACCATGGGCGAAATCGTCATGCGGGGCAACAATGTCATGCTCGGGTACTACAAAGACGAGGCTGCCACGGCTGAGGCTTTTAAAGGGGGATGGTTCCATTCCGGCGACCTGGCCGTGATGCATCCGGACAACTACGTCCAGATCATGGACCGGAAAAAGGATATCATCATCAGCGGCGGGGAAAACATTTCCACGGTTGAAATTGAAAACGTGCTCTACACCCATCCGGATGTGCTTGAAGTTGCCGTGGTTCCTGTGCCCGACCCCAAATGGGGGGAAGTGCCCAAGGCCTTTATCGTTCCCCGAAAAGGGGCTGTCCCGGACCCGGACGGCATCATTGCATTCTGCAAGGAACACCTGGCCCGGTTCAAAGCGCCCAAGCACATTGAGTTCGGCGCCCTGCCCAAAACCGCTACGGGAAAGATTCAGAAATTCAAGCTCAGAGAAAAAGAGTGGAAGGGCCGGGACCGCATGGTCAATTAAGCCCAAAAATATCCCTCCCTGCTTCCTTTTTGCAGGGCAGGGAGGGATGACAATCTGCTTTACACCGGTTTTAATTGCTGCTAAGGAACAGTTATGCAGAAACCAGATCCGGAACCCGGCCGTATGGATCATGGGGATTCGGTCGCGGGGATTAGATCACGGAGATTGGTTCTGCAGCGAGCTTGTTCTTTGTAATCGATATGTCTGCAGCATGTGGTTTCATCATTGCTTTTCAAGTAAATATCCAAATCATTTCTGATTGTAAAAGACGATCCCATGCTCGGGTCCACTTCGGACAGCCTTACGACACATTGGAAGCACAGGCGGAGACCTGTTCCCAAAACGGCACGGTTAACATATGGAACGTGGTATTGAAGGTCGTGACTCCATAACGGATTGGAAATTTTCAGCATACCGCACCGGACAGAAGAGTCCTTATACATGCTTTTTCTGTCTCACCAAAAGTATGAAGAGCAGTCTTCGAAGTTTGATACGGTTCATGCCGGGTTCATCCGGCATCCATATAGGTATTGCAGTTAATCAAAAGTTAGTACATGGAGGACGCTTTATGGCAGTTGATGCAGGGGCAGCTCAGAGATTCCGTAACAATCCGTTGGATTTTTTGCAAAAAAATTATTTTTATGTGCGCGGGCAGGGCCTGCTCAATCCGGTGCGCAAGAAAAAGGGCGGCGGAGAGGCGAGCCGGAAAATTCTTGATGGGAAAAGGGCCGAGTACGACTTGAACCACCCCAAAGTCAGGATTGTGAATAACGACCTGGTTACGGTGCAAGGCGGGGGAAACCGTCCCTTCAAAGCATTTGTGGAGTTTGAGACGACTCAGGAGCCGAATTCATATTATGCCATGGCAACAGCGGAGCGGAGAGGGGTTGAGGTCTATTTTTGCAGTGCGTCGGCCAATCAGATTTCATGCCTGGAGTTACCCGCCAGTGGCGGGCCGGATATTGTCCTGACAGATCCTTTGTCCGGTTGCAGCGTCTTTGTTACCGATATGGGAGGGGGCAGGCGCGGCATTTTCCATGCCAATGCATTGGCCTTGAAGGATGAATTTACCATCCAGTATATGGACGATTTATTTGATGCCTTTGTGGAAGGAACGTCACACCAGCCACTGAATCGGTTGGACAAAAATCACTACCGGCGGGGGCTGAACCTCATAGAACAATGGGCGAATGAAGATAAGCAGGCACTGGGGCGCACGAGCATCACCACTCAACAGTCTTCCTATACCAATGTCGTTGGAATACGCACCAGCGGTGTTTGGACATTTTACTGGCAGATCGCCTGCACGGTCGATTCGGAGCGTACCGGCTTCATGGGCGGCGTGAAAAATCTTTTTAAAGGCAGAAACAGCCATAAGTACCGTATCTATCTTGTTGAATTACCGGTACACCCGCTGGCCTGACGGCGATTCCCGTTTAACGGCCAACACATGTTACATGTGATTTGCCGTGCGTTGTGTCAAGGACGAATAATACGTTGATAGCGCTCGGGCCGCAAGCCTTTCCGGATCCCCCGGCCCTCTATATATGTAGATCTGTGCTTTTAATCATCCGGTGCTTTATGAGGTGACGTGTTTATGCTGGACGATTTATTTGAAGCTGTCCTTGGCGGACCGGCGAGAATAATTGGACGTATGTTGGTCGAATTTATATTTGAGTTGGTTTTTTACATTATCGGATATCCCATAGTGAAAATGTTAACCCTTGGAAAATATCCGACAAAACCCTCTTCCAATCTTCAGGATTCTATCGTAAGCATTGTTGGATTGATCTTCGTTATTTTAATTGCGGTTGTCTTAATTACAATGTCCTGACAGGTTCTTTTTTAAAGGGAACCTGTCAGGCTATTTTAGGCGAAGGCGCTCCGGATGCGTAACTGTTGTTTTTAGGAACATCTGTTGCAGAGCCGTGTCCGGCAACTCTTCAGTCCCGAATCACATCTCCTTCAAAATCTCCTGCACCACCCGGCCGTCAGCCAGTTTGCCGTAATGTTTCATCACAATACTCATGGCCTGCATGGGGCTTTTGAGCGTGGACATGTCAACATTTTCCCGGATCCACTGCCGGATTTCATCGGGTGTGGCCATTTTCGGGAGATAGGCGTTGAGCAGTTCCAGGTAATCCGAGGTGATTTGGTTTTTGTGTTCAAGAACGGTTTTTTCGGATTTTACAAACTTCCGGATAATATCCAGAATATCGTCGTCCGTGATTTCATCGGGTTGCTTGACCCGGGTGGTTTTTTTGCCGCTTTCCAGGGTAATGGCCACGGTGAGATCGGGAAAGGCTCCCATGATCAGGCGCATGGTGTCGCGGACCGCATTATCCTTGGCGACCATGGCGGTTTTCATGTCCTGGCGGATTTTATCGTAAAGGCTGAGACCCATGGATGCGTCCCATCCGTATTTTCCGGTATTTTCAGTCATGTGTAATGTCCTTTGTGCAGGACCGGGGATCAGGTCAAAATGATTCCCGGTGGGTTGTCTGTTACCTCGCCGATGACCCGGGCGTCTGAAACGCCTTTGTTTACAAGGGCAGCGGCCAGGTCATCCGCCTGATCTCCGGGCAGGGAAAAAATCAGGCCGCCCGAGGTCTGGGGATCGTATATCAGGCCCTGTTCCTCTTTTGACAGGGATCTCTGGATATCAAGATGATAGGTGTTGACCATGGTCTGGTTGGCCTTGTTGCTGCCCGTGGTCTCGCCCCTGGCATACATTTCCCTGGCATGGGGATAGATCGGCAACTGGTCGAAAAAGACCCGGATACTGGTGTTGCTGCCGTTGGCCATTTCCATGAGATGCCCCAGGATGCCGAATCCTGTAACATCGGTGCAGGCATGAATTTCATATTTAAGGGCCTGTTCAACAGCGGTTTTGTTCAGGGCTGCCACTGTCGGCAGCACATCGGTTTCAAGGGCCTTAAAGGCGAGCTTGCCGGACCGGACCGCATTAAACAGCACGCCTGAGCCCAGGGGCTTGGTCAATACCAGCCGGTCACCGGGCCTGGCACCTGCATTGGATAAAAGGTTGTCCGGGTGGACCACGCCGCTGACGCTCAGACCGTATTTGGGCTCTTCATCATCCACGGAATGCCCCCCGGCCAGAACGGCTCCGGATTCCACAACCTTATCGTGTCCGCCTTTGAGCATGTCCCGGAGGATGCCGGTGTCCAGGATTTTGGACGGGAACATCACCACGTTCAGGGCGGTCAGGGGACGCCCTCCCATGGCATAGACATCTGAAATCGCATTGGCTGCGGCCACCTGGCCGAACCAATAGGGATCATCCACGGGCGGGGTGATAAAATCAATGGTATTGATCATGGCCAGGTCAGGGGAGACCCTGTACACGGCTGCATCATCAGAGGTATCATAGCCGACCAGAAGATTTTCGTCGGAAGGGGCTGGAAAGCCCTTTAATGTGTCCGCCAGCACCTGGGGACCTATTTTGGCCGCTCAACCGCAGGTTCTGGCAAGGCCGGTCAGGGTCTTCTTTTTAAATAACTTCACCACTTTCTCCCATTAGATTACAAATTTTAATAAGTATAATCATCAACCCGGCCGGATCAATGGCCAGGCTTGATTTCTTTGGCCGGTCCCAGAAAAATAACCTGATCCGGCCGGGGGCTGGGGAAAGAGGGCCCTCAAAACGTAAAACCGGGTCGGACGCTTCAGGGAGAGAAGTTTTTGTCCGGCCCGGCTTACGGGAGGAAACGTTGGAAAACAGATTAAATTTTAAACTGATTCACCAAATCGTTGAGATCGCTTGCCAGTTTTGTCAGTTCATCAGCTTTCCGGTTGATCCTGCTGCTGCCGGTGCTGACTTCGCCTGCGGCGGAGCTGACTTCGGCAATATCCCGGGTGACTTCGGTGGTGACGGTGGATGTCTGATTGACATTGTCGTTGACCTCTTCAACCCCGGTAGCAGCCTGGCTGACATTGGTAGAGATTTCCTGGGTGGTGGCGGATTGCTCTTCTACTGCCGATGCCACGGAAGTCACAATATCGTTGATATCGGTGATTACTTTGACAATGCTGTCAATGGCTGCCACGGATTCCGTGGTGCTCTCCTGGACACTGAGGATTTTTTCGTTGATTTCCCGGGTGGCGTCTGCGGTCTGCTGTGCAAGATCCTTGATTTCCCCGGCCACTACGGCAAACCCCTTGCCGGCTTCCCCGGCCCTGGCCGCTTCTATGGTGGCGTTGAGGGCCAAAAGGTTGGTTTGCTCGGAAATATCGGCAATGGCTTCGGTGACCCTGTTGATCTCTCCGGAGGCCTGGCCCAGGTCATTCACCTTTATGGACACTTTTTCCGCTTCCTTGACAGCCTGGGCCGTGGTTTCACTACCCTTTGCCGTGTTGTTGGCGATTTCGTTGATTGTGGCGCTCATTTCCTCGGTGGAGGCCACGATCATCTGAATATTGCCCGATGTCTGCTCGGTGGCTGCGGCCACGCTTGTCATGCTGGTGGCCATTTGTTCGGCTGCTGCGGCCACGCTGGTGGATTTTCCCGTGGTCTGTTCGGCATTGGCGGAGATCTCCGACGATACCGAGGATAAATCAGATGAAGATTCGGTCAGGGTCCGGGTGCTTTCCGCGATATTGGAAAACATCTGCCTTAAGTTTGCTGACATGGCATTCAGGGATTTGGCAAGGCTGCCGATTTCATCGGCCTGGTTGATATCCAGGGTCTGGGTGAGATCGCCGTCCGCCACTTTTTCAGCCATGGTAACGGCTTTTTTCATGGGGTCGGTGATGCCTTTGGTGACGATAAAGGCTGCGGCTACCCCCATACCCGAGGCAATAAGAAACAATGCCATGATCATTCGGTTTGACGCGGCAGCCTGGCTTTCGGAGTTGTCATGGAATTCGTCTGCCTTGTTGTCGGCAAAATTCCGGATGCCGTTAAGGATCTTGATGAGCTTGGCCAGGTGGGGCGCGCCTTCTTTGACCGTGATTTCACTGGGATTGGCCGTGACCTGGGCCAGCCGCATTTTAATGACTTTTTCACGAATGGGTTTCCAGTCGACAAACAGCTGTTCCGCCCGTTTGATCATTGCCTTATCACCTAAGAACCGCTCATTGATCAGGGCAAAGTTGTCCATGATTTTCGGGGTCATGGCATCGACTTGTTTGGCGAACTTGTTGACATCCTCCGGGGATTTTGCAACGGAAAGGTCTTTCATTGTTTTGAGGATGTTGCATGTGATCGCCTTGATGTCAATGGCTGCGGTGGCCACGGCAAACGGGTGTCTGTAAAACTTGTTGACCAGGGTTGCGGCATCTGCGCCCCCGCCCCCGGCACTGGCCTTTTCATTGAATTCCTTTGCCTTGCCGTTGGCAAATGCGATCAGGTCGTCCAGTGCGGAAAGAATCTTGGCCACATGGGGTGCCCCTTCGATCCGGGTGATTTCGTTGGCATTGTTCTCAAGCTGGATTTTCCTCTGGGCGATCACCTTGTCCCGGATAGGGGCCCAGTCCCTGAACAATTCCTCTGCCCGGCGGATATCCTTTTTATCGCCCAGGAAGCGTTCGTTGAGTATGGCGAAATGGGCCAGGGCATTTTTTGCGTTTTCGTTTACCCTTGCCTGGTGGTTTTCCATCTGGGAAAGGGTTTGGGACATGGCCACATCTTTCATGGACCGGTGAATAGACACAAGTTCGGTCTGGATATCACGGATACTGGTACCCACGGCCAGGGGGTGAAGATATAGTTTTTCCGTGAGGCTGGACAACTTGGCGGCTGTGTTGTACGAGACCGCACCGCCTATAATCATCAGCCCGATCACTACACCGAATCCAATTGTCATTTTTACCCAGAGTTTAAGGTTTTTCATTTGGTTGTTTGTCCTTTTTGATATGCTGTTGCCGGATTCTATATGGAAATGATTTAACGTTTTGTTGAGCGCAGAATGTGATTGAAAACATACAAATAATTATAGCGGAATATCCTGAACCTACAACAGAAACAAATACTCAATAAACCAATGGAATTTACTCATATCCAATAGGTAGTTTTGCAAAATGGGTGCAAGATTGCACCGGTATGGCTGCCAACCCTGTTGCACCGGAAACTCACAGGGAACAGAGAAATGACCTTAAGTTGACTTTCCTGTTCCTGAGACCGAGTTTTTGCCGGATATGATCCCTGTGATTACTGATGGTCCGGACCGATTTGTTCATGATCGCAGCCATTTCCTTGTTGGACAGACCCTGGCGCACCATGGCGGCAACCTGGTTCTCAGCGGGGGTCAGCATGGCCAGGGGAGGCTTGTTCGTTGAAAACGGCCGGATCATATCATCCAGGTTTTTTTCAAGAAGGTCCAGCAGGGTGAGCTGGTGTTCGGTATCAAGGCTGGCCCTGAGTTTTTTGATAAAGGGCCGGACAACGGTGTCATAGGTGGCATTGATACGTTCTTCCATGGCCTGTTTATCTGTTTCCCGTTTGTCCAGGAGGATTTCAATGGCGGCATGCATGTCCGCAAGTGTTGCCGCACTGGCTCCGGATTGCGGGTCCATGGCGGGACTGTCGGTAGTCTGCATGGCGTTGCGTACGTTTTCCAGAATGGTTTCTGTCATCAAAATTCCAACAAGCAACAAATCGGTTCGGATAAATATGGACGAATTTTTTTGATCGTATTGGGGATACTGTAGTTTATTTTCCAGCCAAAGGCAACCCGAATGATACCCCGAATCATACATAGGTCCGGCAGACCTTTTTTCAATGGGGTGAGCGAGGTATGAACCAGGTTGGGAACGCGGCATGAACGGGTTTGACATTCCGTGCCGTGTCCTCTATTGTTCTGAGATGCAGGTGTTTTACAGTCGGGGACAATGCCGCGAACGCAGGGCAGGAATAACATCATGGGCCAGGGAAATTTTCCCGGAGTCAGCGGCCCGGGGTATGATATTGGCGATATGGGTCGTGGTGCTGACGATGGGGATGGCCATTATGGGCTGCGGTACGGACGCACCCGGCACCTTTCCCGGTGAAAACCGCACTGGCATCTCTGATACAGAGATCCGGATCGGATCTTCCCTGGCTTTGGGCGGCCATGCCGGATATCTGGGCACCCAGATGCTCCAAGGGGCCATGTCCTATATTAATCATATCAATGATGAGGGCGGGATCCACGGCCGGACCATCCGGCTGATTGCAATGGATGACGGGTACGATCCCACCCGGTGCCTGTTCAACACCCAGCAACTGATTCTTGAAAAACAGGTGTTCTGTCTTTTTTCCTATGTGGGCACCCCCACAACAGTTCGCATTATCCCCCTGATCAACGAGGCACGGATTCCCCTGCTGGGCATGTTCACGGGTGCCAACCGCCTGCGGGAGCCGGTCAATCCCCTGCTGATCAATATCCGGGCCTCATATTACCAGGAAATCAACGCGGCCGTGGAATTGATGGTGCGGCAAAAGGGCCTGGATCGGGTGGCGGTGTTTTACCAGTATGACGAGTATGGATTTGACGGGCTCAGGGGGGCGGAAATCGCCCTGAAGCAGTATGGGCTGAAACCTGTGGCAAAGGGTACCTATGTCCGGGGCACCCTGGATGTGTCGGACGGGCTTGAGAAAATCCTGGATGCCGATGCCCAGGCCGTGGTCATGATCGGCACCTATGATTCCTGCGCCCGGTTTATCCGCCTGGCAAAAGAACAGAATTTTTCCCCCCTGTTTTATAATGTTTCTTTTGTTGGGGCCACGGAACTGGCCCGGCGGCTGGGCAGGATCGGTGAAGGGGTGGTGGTGAGCCAGGTGGTGCCGCCGCCTGCAGCAGGAGGGAAAGATCTTCCCGGTATCCGGGAATATACGGCCAAGCTCAAGCAGTACTATCCCGGAGCCAGTCCCAGTTTTGTGGGCCTGGAAGGGTATATCAACGCCAGGATCCTTGCCGAGGCCCTGGACAGGGCAGGCCGGGACATTACCCGTGCCGGTTTTCTGACGGCGGTTGAATCCATCCGGGACTTTGACCTGGGCATTGCCAATCCCCTGTCATTCGGCAAAGGGGATTACCAGGGCCTGGACCAGGTCTATTTTACGAAAATCCACCAGGGAAAGCTGGTGCGCCTCCCATGAAGTTTTTCAGCAAGCTGACGCTCAAGAACAAGATTTTTGTCTCCTGCCTGGGATTCACATTGATTGTCAGCGTGCTGATCGCCTTGTTCACAAGAGCGCTTTTGATTGGCAGCCTGACCGGTGAACTCAAGCAGCGGGGCGTGGGCATTGCCCAGGGGGTGGCAGACGGGTCCAGGGTGTTCATCCTTACCCGGAACCGGGCCGAGCTTACGGCACTGGCCTATGATGCCCGTCTCGGGAACCGGAAAAAAGTGGTGCTCTACCTGCTGATCACGGACAAAACCGGCGAAATCCTGGCCCATACCTTTACCACGGGGTTTCCCCGGGCATTTGCACCGGTTCCTGTAAGGGATACGGAACAAGGCGCAGGGATCCAAAGCATGACCGTGGGGCCCCATTCGGTTTTCCATGTATCCGTGCCCGTAAAAGAGGGGATCTATACCATCGGGTCCGTACAGATCGGGCTGGACAGGGCACACATTGAAAGCCTGATTGCCCGGCTCCGGTTGATTTTTCTCAGTTTTTTATCTGTGGTGACCCTGATTTTTTTCTTTTTAAGCCACAGGCTGGCCCTTTACATCACCCGGCCGGTCACCTCCCTGATCCGGTATACAGACACCCTGACCCAGGAGGATTTCCGGTTCCCGGCCCGGGAGGAAATGGATGCGCTTTCCCAGACCCTGGGCAAACGGGAAGATGAGATTGCTAAACTCACCGGTTCCTTTATGCGCATGACCGGGCAACTGGCCAGCTCCACGGACCGTCTCATGGAATCCCAGAAAAAATACCGGTCCCTGTTCCAGAGCGGCCCCAATCCCATATTTGTGATCCACCGCCGCAGTTTTGAAATCCTGGATGCCAACCCAAAAGCGGCAGAGGTGTTCGGGTATGACAGGGAAGAGTTGATCGGCACAAGCCTTCTGGCCCTGGGCAACCTGGATGACCAGGCCTTTGCCGGGGAATATCCCCAGGGCCGGTCCGTGGTGATCTCGTCAAAGGTAACCTTTTTCAGGAAAGACAAAGGGGCCCTGTTCGTAAACGTCCATGCCAGCCCGGCTGAATACAGGGACAAGGATGTGATTATCGTGGCCACCACCGATATCACCGAACTGGTGGAAAAGGATTCCCAGCTGATCCAGGCCTCCAAGATGACGAACCTGGAGAAAATGTCCGCCGGTATTGCCCATGAGATCAACCAGCCCCTGAATGCCATTAAGATGGGCAGCGAATACCTGGTCATGATGCATGAGCAGGAAAGGGCGGTGGCACCGGAGGACCTGGACATGGTGCTCCGGGAAATCTCGGCCCAGGTAACCCGGGCATCCGAGATCGTGGGGCGGCTCAAAAGTTTTTCCAGAAAAGCCGAGTTTTCCAGGGAGGTGATTTCAATCAATCCGTGCGTCACCGCTGTTCACAAGATCATCGGCCGCCAGCTTGCCCTGCAGGGCATGGCCCTTGTGCTGGACCTGGATGAGGCCATACCCTTTATCCTGGCCCACAACAACCGCATGGAGCAGGTGATTTTCAACCTGGCCACCAATGCCAGGGACGCCATCAACGAACGCATTGAGACCATCGGGGATATCCAAAACGGGCGGATACGGATCACCACGTTTACAGACCGGGGCATGGTGGGACTCCGGGTGGAAGACAACGGTACCGGCATTCCGCCGGAGCAGGCCGACGCCATATTTGACTCTTTTTTTACCACCAAGGAAATGGGAGAAGGGCTTGGGCTGGGATTGCCCATTGTCCAGGGCATTGTACGTGATTACAACGGCACGGTGAGTGTCGACACCACCCCGGGCCGCGGCGCGGCCTTTGAGATTTTTTTTCCCGCCCATGATCCCGAACAGGAGGTGACACACCCATGAAAATTTTGGTTATTGATGATGAAAAACCGACCCTGTCCATGTTCCGGCTGTTTTTATCGGCTTATGGATACGAGGTGCATACGGCGGAAAACGGGGAGCAGGGCCTGGCCGTATTCCGGGAGTGCCGTCCGGATATCGTGTTTACCGATATCCGCATGCCCGGCATGGACGGGCTTGAAGTGCTGCGCCGGATCCGGAATCACGATGCCGGTTGCCAGGTGGTCATTATCACGGGCCACGGGGACATGGCCCGGGCCCTGGATGCCCTGGACCTGGATGCTTCGGACTTCATCAACAAGCCTGTTGAACGGCAGGCCCTGAACGCCGCCCTGGTCCGGGCGGAAAAACGGGCCGGCAGAACAAGTGCGCCTGCCTTTTCCATGGAAGCCGAAAACCTTGGGGATACCGTGGGGTTCCGGTGTTCCGGTAAATTATCCGGAACGGAGGAGCATGCATTGGCCGGTGCCGGGGACAGCGTTGCTCCCGGCAGCAGCGTCAGGCTCAGTGTTGACGATGATTTTTCCATTGACCGGCAGGGCCTGAACCGGTTGACGGAGTTTCTCCGGGCAATGAATGAAAAAGGCTGTAACACCAGCATTACAGGGCTTTCCTACAATTACCTGCGGTTCTTTGAGATGGCCGGGATTGACAAACTGGCCCGGCTGGAAGCCGCCCCTGCCGAGGAGCCCGGCACTTGACTCCCTCCGGATACCATATTCCGGAACTGGCGGATGTCCTGACCCGTCCCAGGCTTATGGGCCTGCTGGAGCGCCACGGCCGTTGCCGGGTCGTGCTGGTGACAGGGCAGGCCGCCCAGGGCAAATCCACCCTGGTGGCTGATTTCTTAAGGAATCATGATGCGCCCAGCCTCTGGTTCCATCTCAATCCGTCCGCCTCAGACCACGGGGTATTGTTCGAAACCCTTGTTCAGGGGATCCGGCAATGGGGGGATTTCCCCGGAGATCTTTCCCTGCCGCCCCAGACCACCCTGGGCACCCGTGAAGATCTGCACCGCCGGATTGACGCCCTTGTGCTGATCCTGGCCCAGGCCGGGCAGGCCCTGAACATTGTCCTGGATGACATGGAATCCCTGGATGAGGCCGGAACCGCCTTTGAATTTATCTCCCGCCTGATCCATGAAAGCCCGGAACATATACGGTTTTTCCTCTTGTCCCGGACACTTCCCCGGATCAACCTGAGCCGGTTCCGGATCAAAAAACAGGTCCTGACACTGACCAACCAGGACCTGGCATTCACCCTGGAAGAGGCGGGGTCGTTTTTCAGGCCTCAGGACCGGGAAGACAACCGGTTGCACGGCCTGGCACCAAAAGATATTGAAAAAATCCTGGAGATTACCGAAGGATGGGCCGGGGGCCTGGTCCTGGTCTCCGAAGCCATTCACCAGGCCCATGACCTGGCGCAACTCCCGGACCGCCTGACATCAGAGGCCTTTTCCTATTTCTCCGGTGAGATTTACAGCAGCCTGACCCCTGATATCCGGGATTTTCTCATGAAAACCGCCCTGTTTGATGAACTGGATACCCGGATTCTTACCGCGTTTTTCAGGGATGCAGATCCGGTCGGGATACTGGGCAGCCTGGAAAAGCGGAATCTGTTTATCCGTAAAATCAGCGCTGGCGGCCAGTGGCCCGTGTTTAAATACAACAATCTGTTCCGGGACTTTTTAAAGGCAGACCTGACCGCCACCCTGGCAGCAGAAGAGGTTGCCGCCCTGAACCGGAAAGCAGGAGATATTTTCTGGGAACATGACCGGTACGAGACCGCTGTCTCCTATTTCATGGCAGGGGATGCCCACAGGGAAGTGGCCAGGATTGTGCGGATCAAAGGGGCGGAATATGTCATCACCGGCCGTGCAGACCGTCTGGCCGCCTGGATTAATGCCCTACCGGAAACCATGACACGGGAAGATCCCTGGCTGATCTTTTTTTCCGTCATGACCCGGCGGATCAAAGGGGGAAAACAAAATATCAGCGATTTCAGGCAGGCCCTGGACCTGTTTGTCCGGCGCAGCGATATCCGTGGACAGCTCTTGTGCATCGCCTATCTGATTGAGGCGTCCGTGTTTATGCGCCAGCCGTCCCAGGTGATCCTCAAATGGATCGGGCAGGGCGAACAGACACTTGCAGGGCTTAAAGGGCAGCACAAATTCACCTGGGCCAGGACCCTGTTGTGGCAGCAGATCGGCCTTGGATATATTGCGGGCAACGGGGATATCCCCAAAGGAATCTCGGCCTGCCGCAATGCCGTACTCCTGGCCCGGCGCATTGACAATAAAGACCTTGTCCTGAATGCTTCGGTGATCCTGACCCTGGGGTTTGTCCAGTCCGGGGATTTTTCAGGGGCCCGGCAGATGCTGGAAAAGATCAGCGCCATGACCCATGAGGGCCGCCATCCCGAATACCGGGCATTGAAAAACATCACCAACACGGATTTGGCATTGAAGCGGGGAAACCTGGACCTGGCCGGCCGCCTGCTTGAAAAATCAGAGGCAGATGTTGAAAAATTCAGCCTGATCTTTCTCTATCCCGGGGTTGTGGAAGCCAGGGCGCTTTACTACGCCCATACCGGCCAGTTTGACCTGGCCGCCCAGACCGCAGACCATTTGTCAGATTTTTCCATACTTGAAGGAAACGAGTTCTACCTGGGCATTGCCCACCGGATCCGGGCCATGTGCCACCTGCGCCGGGGAAAACATGAACTGGTTTGCCGGGAAGCGGAACTGGCCATCCAGGACCTGGACCGGTCCGGCCGGGGAGATATTCACCTGAGCCTTGCCCGGCAGATCCTGGGGTTTGCCCTGTGCCGCCTGGGGCAGACAGACCGGGCCATGACGGAAATGGAGGCGGTGCTGGCATATTTCAAAGGGATCGGCGCAGACCTTGTGTTCTGCGAAACCGCCCTTGCCCTTGGTGTGCTCCTGTCCCAAAACAACGGGACAACAGCCAATGCATCAGGTTCCAACGCATCAGGGCCGGATGGTCTTGCCCGGGAATACCTGAAGGCCGGTTTTGACAAGGCCGTTGAAAACCAATACCGGTATTTTCCGCTCCTGGACACCCCCACCCTGGCCCGGGCATTTGTCCTTGCCGCCCATACACCGGATATGTCGCCCCCGGATCTTGCCGCATATATGAATGGGTTTAACGATAATACGCTGCTGCAGGCCGTTGCCGACGGGATCTGTGCCTGCCTTGAAAAGAAAAAAGGCAAACCCCTTGCAGCGGCAGTGGACCACTTGCGGCCCCTGTACAAAGCATCCCGGCCCAGGGTCATGATCCGCACCCTGGGAGTGTTTTCGGTTCATGCCGGCGACCGGGCCGTTGACCCGTCCGCATTTGGGGGGGCAAAACCCGTGCTCCTGCTCAAAGCCATTGTGATCAACGGGGGCCGGGATGTGCCCAAAGAGGTGCTTGTGGATGCTCTCTGGCCTGATGCAGGTGCAGCAGCCGGGGAAAAGAACCTGAAAATCAACCTTCACCGCCTCAGAAAAGCATTGGAGCCTTTTCCTGCAAAGGAATTTGGGTATGTATACCTGAACCAGAAATCCGGCAGGATCTCCCTGGACCCGGACCTGGTAAGAATCGACACCCGTATGTTCACCGACCTGGCCGG
The DNA here is from genome assembly GCA_036881925.1 of Desulfobacter sp. Classification (GTDB taxonomy): domain Bacteria; phylum Desulfobacterota; class Desulfobacteria; order Desulfobacterales; family Desulfobacteraceae; genus Desulfobacter. The sequence goes on along the minus strand of JBAJNJ010000011.1, from coordinate 2,020 downwards.
CCGGGGACGGGACCATGAAGGCCGGGGTAGTTTTGATAAGGCTCTGGACTGCTATGGCAAGGCATTGGCGCTTTATAACGGGGAGTATTTTGCCGAAGATCTGTACCTGGAAGGGGCAGGCCACCGCCGCGACCTGTTCCGGCGCAAATGCATGGAGATTCTGGCCAGGACCGCAGCCATCCACGAGGAGTTGGGCCAATGGCAGGCCGCCGTGGATGCATGGCAGGCTGTGCTGGAAATGGATGCCTGCCATGAGGAAGCCTACCGGAACCTGATGATTCTCCATGCAGATGCCGGGCTGAAAAGTGAGGCGTTTCACCTGTTTGACCAGTGCCGCGCCATGCTGAAAAAAGAGCTGGATGCCTCTCCGGACCCCAGGACCATGGATGTTTACCACAGGATGACCCGAACCTGATATCCGTGTCGCCCCTTGCGGGATGGCCGGTTCCGGCCTTGGAAAATCCTTTGGATCATGATAGAAAATCCTGGGAAATTTGGATAGCAAAGGCAGGATCATGATGATCAAACGCGCAATTAAACGATTTCTTTACCATTACCTTTTCCCATATGGGGGCGTTTTCCTGGTACGCGCCCTGTCCGTCACTTACCGTGTCCGGATCATGGGCCTGGAAAACGAAACCGGCTGCAGAAACCGTCTTGTTTACGCATCATGGCACCAGCGGTTTTTCCCCGGCATCACGTTTTTTTCCACACGCAAATCCATTGCCATTATTATTTCCAAAAGCAAGGACGGGGAAATGGCGGCCAGAGCCGTGGACATCCTGGGATGGCGGCCGGTGCGCGGCTCCTCATCAAAAGGGGGGAAAGAGGCCCTGGAAGAGATAAAAGCCCTTGGCAGAGAAGGGTATAAGGTCGGCCATATGGTGGACGGACCCCAGGGACCGTTTGGCGTGGTAAAGCCCGGCCTGGTAAGCATTGCCCAGCATGCCCAACTGCCCATTGTCCCCACCATTACATCCGGTCAGAACTGCTGGGTGTTCAACTCCTGGGACCGGTTCATGGTGCCCAAGCCCTTTTCCCGGGTGATCATCCGGTTCGGCAGTGCCATTCATGTGCCAGAAGAAACGGACAGGGATGCATTTGAAATCATTCGTAAGAGAGTGGAAGAGCGTTTACAGGAGCTTTATGCGGATACGGACCGGATCTGGGAAGATCCGGAGCGGATGGCTACGATTTATAAATAATTTTGCCGTAAGAACTGTCAGTGTCGCGGCGTGTTATCATCTCCTATAATAGGCAGCTTTTGGGCTGGTAAGACAATAATGTAAAATACCCTACATGCTCTAACGCCATAGTTCACAAACGCCAGAGTCGAAGCGTGTGGCCCCTCCTACAGCCGTCTGCTGTATTCCTCTTTAATGAGATGCGAGCATATAGTATTCTTTAAAATCAGTTTCAAATTCAATCGTTGCGGTTAATTCTTGCGAACCTGCAAGTTGGCCTAACCGGAAATCAATTTGAAGTATATAATTTTCATATCCCATTTTCAGATCTTCAACCGAATAATAAGCTCTTTTACCTTCTTCTTCCTTTTGGAACCGTAAGCTGATGCTTTTTTTCTGATCCAATATGATAGTGCCGTTTTTAGAGTTAATTAGTTTGATTTCAAGTATCTCCACGATACTCTTAGAAAAATCCTCAGCATCAAACCAAAGAAAAAGTTTATAGGGCGATGTGCTCGTAAATGTAAAGGTCGTTTCATTTTTTTCGCCAAGAAGTCTGGCCCCAATCTTACCCCAATCGTATTTCACCTCCGATGCCTTGAAGTCATAAATTATCATTTTTTTAACGCAACCCAAAAAGATCATTGAGCTAAAAAGGCTTATGATTAGGATATAGTTTAAATTTTTTTTCATTTTATAGAGTACCAGAGAAAATTCAACACCAAATTTTGTTCTGAATTTAGGCCATACTCCACCGGTCGATGTTCATCGATTTTTTTAAATTACTTCAATTGGACTATCAACTAAGATATTAAATATTCTTGCATTACAAGTGA
>JBAJNJ010000010.1:0-193999 GCA_036881925.1 Desulfobacter sp. | reverse complement strand
TCACTTGTAATGCAAGAATATTTAATATCTTAGTTGATAGTCCAATTGAAGTAATTTAAAAAAATCGATGAACATCGACCGGTGGAGTATGGCCTAAATTCAGAACAAAATTTGGTGTTGAATTTTCTCTGGTACTCTATATATTTGATTTTACAGGGAATTCCACCGTGATAAAAGAACCCTTTTCAAAACTAATGTGTATCTCTATCCATCCCCCCATTTCACCGGAATCGCCTTACGCATTCTTATCAAGAACATCCCGGAGGACCCGGGAGATTTCATTTGTGAGGATGGGTTTGGCAATGTAGCCCTGGATATTAAAATTCTGGCTTGTTTCAGCGTTGATCTGGTCGCTGAAGCCGGTGCAGATGATAAAGGGAATGTCGGAACGGATCTTTTTGACCTGCTCGGCCAACTGGATGCCGGTCATTTCAGGCATTGTCATATCCGACAGGATCAGATCGAATCCGCTGGGGTCTGCCTTGAATGTTTCAAGGGCGGCCACACTTCCGGTTTCAGGGGTGACCCGGTATCCCAGCCGTTCCAGGATCTGGGCGGCCATTTTGACAATGGCGGTGTCATCGTCCACAAAAAGGATGTGCTCCTGGTTGCCCTTTTGGGTTTGAGATGGTTTTGGGGATGCACCCAAGGGCGTATCTTCAACCATGGGGATATGGATATGGAAAGTTGTTCCCCGGCCCGGTTCGCTGGAAACCCGGATATCGCCGCCGCACCGTTTTACAATTCCCTGGACCACGGAAAGTCCCAGCCCGGTGCCGTCCCCTTTTTCCTTTGTCGTGAAGTACGGGTCAAAAATCCTTTCCAGAATTTCTTTTTCAATACCGGATCCGGAGTCCTCCACGGATAAATGCACATACCGGCCCGGGGAAAGACTTGGGTGGCCGGGAGGGATCTGGGCCGGAACCAGGTGGATGCACATCCGGCCGCCATCTGCTTTCATGGCGTGATACGCATTGGTGGCAAGATTCATGATAACCTGGTGGATCTGGGTCGGGTCTGCCACGATCCTGCCACAGGCCGGGTCAATTTCGGTCCGGATATCGATAGTCCTGGGGATGGATGCCCTGAGCAGTTCCAGCACTTCGGCGAGTATGGGCTGAATCCGGATGGGTTTGACCCCGTGATCCCTGCCCCTGCAAAAGGTAAGGATCTGTTTCACCAGATTTCTGGCCCTCATGGCGGCGCTGAGCAATTCCCTGATTCTTTGCTGGTGGGGACCTTTTCCGGGCAGGTCGTCTTTGAGCATTTCCGCATACCCGATCAGCGGGAAAAGGATATTGTTGAAGTCATGGGCAATGCCGCCGGCAAGGGTGCCTACGGCTTCCATTTTCTGGGAATGGATCAATTGCTTTTCAAGGTTTTTCTGTTCCGTGACATCTCTTAAAAAATTCAGGGAGGCAGGCTTGTTATCCCACTCGATCAGGACACTGCTGGCCTCTGCCCAGATGGTCTTGCTGTCCTGCCGGATCATCCTGAAAGAATACCCGGCCGGGGTGCCTTGGCCGGAAAGATTTTTCCGGTATTGTTCTGCTGCCGCATCCCGGTCATCCTTATGGATCAGTGTATCCAGGGTGATACTCTCCAACTGTTCCGCCCGGTATCCCGTTATCTTTTCAGTCACCGGGTTGCAGTATTTGATTTTGTCGTCCTGGATGATGTAAATGGCATCGCTGGCGTTTTCAATGAGGATCCTGAATTCTTCCTCGCTTTTCCGCAATGCGGTTTCCGTTTCTTTTTGTTCCGCGATCACTTCCTTTAGATGCGTGCGCTCCAGGCGCAGTTCATTCTGGATGCGGCTCTGCTTGGCAAGCATCTGGTTTGCATAGCCTGCGAGCAGGTCAAATTCACTGAACCTGACCTGTCTGCGGTCAATGATTTGCGAAGCATCAGCCGCCCGCCTGAAAAATGCCACAAATAACTGGAAATCATTTTCAAACCGCTGCCCCAGGCGATTGAAAACCAGTACGATCATCCCCATTGCCGCCGCAAAGATGACGCTGATCACGGCAAGGCGGTTTAAAAGCCGTGCGGTTTCTTCCTGCTGCATCTTTAAAATATGGTGTTCAACATCATCCAGGTATATCCCCGCAGCCACAATAAACCGGCCGTTACCGGCGAGCTTGAAAAAACCGGTTTTGGGACTCGGGGTTGGATTGTCGATCTTCCGATACCAATAATCCACATAGCATTCGCCATGGTCGCGAACCCCCTTTAAAAACGCTTTGCGAAACATCTTTCCCTTTGCATCCCGGTAATCGTCTGAAATGATTTTTCCCGTATCCCCGGGCCGGTTCGGGTTTGCATAAATCCTGGCAAAAGCCTTCCCGCCCCGGATATCCAAAAGTTCGTTGATGAATACGTAGCCTTGCCTGCCGGGACCGAACCTGTGGGTGTTGACATAACGTGCAATGATCTCATGCATGGAGGATTCAACCGCATCCAGGTACACCCCCGCTCCCATGAACCATCCAAAGGGCTCAAATATTTTCACAAAAGAGATTTTCTCAAAGTCATTGCCCTGATGATCCGGCTTTGTCCAGTGATAGGAGTAAAACCCCTCTTGCCGGGTGCGGATGATGGAAATCATATCCCGGACCACATAACGGCCCCGGGTATCCCGGGCATCTATAAGGTTGCGGCCTTCCTGGCCGGGCCTGTCCGCCAGCAGCTTTGCAACCCCGTCAAACCCGTTGATAAAGTAATATCCCCGCCCCTGGTCGAAACGGATGGGGCGAAGTGCGTCAATGATCAGTTTTTTAATTTCACCAACAGGCCTGGCTCCGGCATTTTCATGATAGATATTCAGGGCAATGGCGTGGGCTTCACGAACACGGGCCTCCACCCTGGCCTTGGCGTTTTTCAGATGGATTTCGGTTTCATGGTCGATAAGATACGCCACCCGCTCCACTTCCTGCTTGATCAGGGCTCTTTGCGCCGCGATATAATCGGCGCGCATCTCCCCTGCCCTGGACCTGCTGTCATTGTAACTTGCCAGGGTGTGGATGCCGAGAAGAAGGGCGGCAAGGACACCCAGCGCGATAATAACGGATCGTCTGACCCTGCCGATAAAGCTGTCCTTTTTTGGTGTTATCTCCACGAATGATATTGTCCTATTGCATTGTTGGGGACCAGGAACCGCAAGTATATACCGGCGAAAGCCTCCCGTATACCGTACCTATTGTTTCTGCCTGGGGAATACCCCGTTACCCTGTGTCTTTAAAATATTTTTTCAGCATCACGGCATCAGCGCCATCCGCCCTTTTATAGTGGACCATGTCCACCGGAACAAATCCTTGGGCAATCAGCAGGCGCAGCATCTTGGCATTATCCGCAAACACGAGGGCATCAAGCGCTCTGCAGCCATGGGATGCTGCCGTGCAGACCGCATGTTCGACGCGTTGACGTCCGATGCCTTTTCCCTTGCATTTGGGGTCCACGCCAACACCATAAATTTCACATCCGTCCAGGGGGGACATTTTAAAGACCAGAATTCCGGTGATTTCGTCCCGGTTGTCCAGTGCACAAAAATACCTTCCCCCTTTGTCCTTATGGTGTTCAAGCCAGGTCCGGACAAGCTCTTGGGAAAACGGGACCAGGGTTACGGACAGGTAGTTAAGGTTCTCAGGCGCGTTCCAAATCTTGAGGAATGCGGGCAACAGGCGGTCTTTGTCTTCAACCCTGTCCTGGGGAACGAATTCCTTGATTTTTGTCGGCTGCATATCCGGGTCCTTGATTTGAGGATACGATATTTTGATTATATTGAATTCAGAAGAGAAATCAACCCTGGCGTTCCTGAATGACTCTCGTTAAAAGCGGGTATGGCAGGCCGTTTTTGGCGCGATGCAGCGGCAGGAGGGAAATTCCGGGCAGGGCATGGGCGATGAATGCCCATGCCCCTGAAAGCCGGTATGAAATCAGGGTTTTCTTTTGTCCCTGAGAATATGGTTTGAAATCACGATGCGCTGGATTTCGCTGGTGCCTTCGTAAATGGTGAATACCCTGGCATCCCTGTAGAACCGCTCCACATCGTAATCCTTGGTAAACCCGTATCCCCCGTGCATCTGGATGGCCCGGGCCGTGATATCGTTGACCATTTCAGAGGCAAAGAGCTTGGCAATGGATGCCTCCCGGGTATAGGATTCTCCCCTGTCTTTCGTGGAGGCAGCGGAAAAAATCAACTGGCGGGCCGCTTCAATCTGGGTGGCCATGTCTGCGATCTGGAACCGGATGGCCTGGTGCTTGGTAATGGGTACTCCGAACTGTTTTCTTTTCCTGGCGTATTTGACAGCCGCGTCAAACGCAGCCTGGGCCACGCCCAGGGACTGGGCGGCAATGCCGATCCTGCCGCTGTCCAGGCCGGACATGGCAATTTTAAACCCGGCCCCTTCCCCGCCCAGTATATTGTCGGCAGGTACGCGGCAGTTTTCAAAAATCAGGTCTGTGGTGTCTGAAGCCCGTAGTCCCATTTTATCCTCGGTATGGCCCACCACAAGGCCGGGGGTGCCCTTGGGTACGATAAAACAGGAAATCCCTTTATGGCCGATGCTCTCATCGGTTTTGGCCGTGACCAGGACCACCTGGGAATTTTCGCCCGAGGTGATAAACCGTTTGGTGCCGTTGATGATATACCCATCACCGTCCCTGACGGCGGTGGTGGCCTGGCTTACCGGATCGGAACCCGCATCCGGTTCGGTCAGGGCAAAGGCGCCGATGATGTCGCCCGATGCCAGGGGAACCAGGAATTCCTCTTTTTGGGCTTCGGTGCCGAATTTGTTCAGACTCTCGCATACAATGGAATTCTGTACGGACATGACCACGGATGTGGATGCACAGGAATAGGCGATCTCAGACAGGGCCAGGACGTAAGAGACAGCGTCGGCCGCTTCCCCGCCGTATTCTTCGGGGATCATCATGCCCATGAGGCCGAGTTCACCCATCTGTTTAAAATTATCAGCGGGAAATTCCTTGGTTTTGTCCCGCTCGGCAGCAGTGGCCGCGATCACCTTGCGTGAAAACTCGCGAACCATATTCTGGATCATCACTTGTTCGTCAGTCAGCTTGAATAGCATACAAACTCCTTTTCAATGACCTTGATATGTTTCAAGGCCTGTCATTAAACAGCCTGCTGTTTGGCAGGCGCTGTTCAACCGCTTCAGGGTGCGTACACAACCACAATCAGCTCTGCATCGGCATCGCCGGAATTGCGCAGGTCATGCTTGATCCCTGAATTAAAATGGAGTGATTCTCCCGCCTTCAAGGTATTGACATGATCCCCCACCTGGATTTCAACCTCGCCTCTGAGCACATAGGAAAATTCCTCGCCTTCGTGCTGGAAACCGACACCCTCATGGCTGGTGCCAGCTTCCACCACAATGCGGAATGCCTTTAAGTGCTTGTTTTCCGCCCCTGGGGTCAGGGGGGTGTAGGCGTAGTTGTCCGTTCGTTTGGCATAGGCATTTGACCGCTCTTCCAGGGTTTCTTCCTGTTCCTTGAGCAGAAATCCCGAATCCAGTTGAAGGGTTCGTGAGATCTGGAGCAGCGTACCCACAGAGGGACGCTGCTCCCCGCCTTCTATTCTTTTAATAAATGCCTTGGATAATCCGGTTTCATTGGCCATGGTGTCCAGGCTCATCTTCTTGTCAAGCCTGACCCGCCGGATCCGTTTCCCGATAGGGGTCATCTCTTTCTTTTTAGCCATTGCATCTCCAATCGTTTGAGGGTGATCAAACGCCATCTTTGACTGAGCGCTCGTTCAGCGCTTCCGGTCTAAAAATTTTAAGTTTACATATCAACGCCCCGCTTGTGCTGACGGGGATCAGTCGATGATCTCTATCCAGTCTTGCGTATCTTCTGATTTTCCGTATTGGATGGCAGTGAGGGCATCGTAAAACTTCATGGATGTTTTGCCGGGTGTGCCGTCGCCGATATTCATCACTTTGTCCCCGTAACGAATTTCACCCACCGGGGAAATCACGGCTGCGGTTCCGGAACCAAATACCTCGGTGAGGGAACCGTTTTCATGGGCCTGGAAAATCTCGTCAATGCTGACTTTCCGTTCCGAGACCTTCATGCCCCATTTTTCAGCCAGGCTCAGCACGGAATACCGGGTGATGCCCGGCAGGATGCTGCCGCTGAGGTCCGGAGTCACCAGTTCATCGTTGATGATGAAAAAGATGTTCATGGCCCCGACCTCTTCAATGTATTTCATTTCAAGGGCGTCCAGCCACATGACCTGTACATATCCCTCGTCCTTGGCCTTTTCGCCGGCCAGGAGGCTGGCCGCATAATTGCCTGCGGTTTTGAATTCGCCGACCCCACCCCGGACCGCCCGGACATGGTCCTTGGACACCCAGATTTTCACCGGGTTGAGTCCCTGGGCATAATACGCGCCCACTGAAGACAGGATGATGAAAAACTTATATGTAAACGAGGCCCTGACCCCCAGGAACGGGTCGGTGGCAATGATGGTGGGCCGTATATACAGCGCGGTTCCCAGGGTTTCGGGAATCCAGTTTTCCTCCAGCTTGATCAGTTGTTTCAGGGCATTCATGACAAAATCCACGTCAATTTCAGGAATACACATGCCCTTTGCAGACCGGTTCATCCGGGCAAAGTTATCCCTGGCCCGGAACAACTGGATCTTACCTTCCGGTGTCTTGTAAGCTTTGAGTCCTTCAAAAATCGCCTGGCCATAGTGGAATACCATGGCTGCCGGAGACATGGAAAAATCGGCAAAAGGCTCAATGCGGGCGTTGGTCCATCCCTTGCCTTCCTCATAATCCATTACAAACATATGGTCGGTAAACACCGTACCAAACCCCAGGTCTTCATCCTTGGGCCGGGTCCCTGTCTGAGCTGCCCGGGTTACTTGAATCTCCATTACTCCTCCGTGTTTCAGATCATTAAACTATGTTTGACAAAACTATAATGAGCCGGAGATTTTGCCTTTGTCAAGGGGAATCTGATCCCTGCCGAAGCCAAAATGATCCGGCTCTGCCGTAAAAATTTATATTAGGATATCTACATAGTGAAAGCAAAGGGATTTTAACCCTTTCCGCCATAAAAAACACAAGGCATCTGAAAGGGCCATGGCACGGGTTTTTCCGGGGAATGGATTTATATGGATAAATCATTGGTCTTGCCGTATGATAATCTGAATATTGAGAAACCATCCATACCGCAGAACCCGCATCCATGATGATGGCAACAGGAGGAGATATGGGAAAACTGGTAAAAGAAAAAGAGGACAAGGGAAGACTGCACATTGACACCCCTCTTCTGGGAGAATCCCTGGTCAGCAAGGAATTTTTGAAAACCACGGAATCCGGGGAGTATTTCCGGATGCACCCGGATATTAATGTATTAAAAATCGGGGGTCAGAGCATCATGGACCGGGGCGCGAAAGCCATTCTCCCCATAGTGGACGAACTGGTCCGGCTCAAAGATGATTACAAGCTGTTGCTCATGACCGGGGGCGGCACCCGCGCAAGGCACGTGTACAACATCGGCGTGGACCTAGGTATGCCCACGGGTGTATTGTCCAAACTCGGGGACAAGGTCTCTTCCCAGAACGCCGTCATGCTTTCCGTGCTTCTGGCCAAGCACGGCGGGGTCCGCATCGGCCACGGCGACCACCTGGAACAATTGACCATGTTCTGCCGGCAGGGACACCTGCCCATTACCACGGGCATTCCCCCCTACGGGTTCTTTGAACATCCCGCCGAGTTCGGGTCGATCCCGCCTCATCGGACCGACTGCGGGGCCTTTCTCCTGGCCGAAAACATCGGGGCAAAATCCCTGATTTACCTGAAGGATGAAACCGGGCTTTATGCCGGCGACCCCAAAAAAGCCGACAACAGGGACACGCTTGAATTTTACGACAAGATTTCAGTGGACGACCTGATTGAACTGGACCTTGATGACCTGATCATTGAACGCCCCATCCTGAACATGCTCAAAAATGCCAAATGCCTTAAGGAGCTCCAGGTGATTGATGCCCTGCGCCATCCTGAAAAAATCCGGGACGCCCTGGACGGCAAGCACGTGGGCACCATCATTCATAAATAACACGTCTTCCGGATCGCAGCGCCCTTCCCCTTCCGCAATGCAGGCCTGCGGTCCGGTTACCCCGCCCGAATATTTCGTTTGATTCTCTTTGCCGGATTTGGCATAATGACCTCATTACGATACGATTTTCAAGTAACATCCTTGACATTTTTAACTTACGGTCATCTGCCGATCAGGAGGAATACCTCCCGGATTCATGATTCACAAGGCTTTTGGCCGGAAGAATTGCAAACTCCGTAAGATCGGTATGGCCGGATCGACGATCTTTAACGGAGGAAGTAATGTTGCAAAAAGTATTGGGGTTTAGTATCCGGACGAAATTTATCGGTTCTTTTCTGTTTATCTCTTTATTGACGGGCATCACGGGAACAATCGGATTCTACAGCATCAAGCAGGTCGGCACACAGGGAGTGACCGTTGGCGAACGCCTGGCGCCGCTGGGGGATGCGGCCATGGAGATCAAATTGACCGCGGCCAACGCCCACTTGATTTTTGAAGAAATCCTTGCCGGAGACGATTCCGAAGATGTGAACCAGGTCTGGGAACTGCTCGACGAGACCCTGTTTTATTGCAATGCCATTTTATCGGGCGGAAAAAACGATGAAGGCACCTTTTACGCCACGACCGATCCCAGGGTGAGAGAAAAAATGGAAATGGTCAAATCAAGTGTTGAAAAATTCATCCAAAGCGCGAAAACACGCTACGCTACCCGGGTTTCGTCTGCCGGCACCGGCTCCCAGGCAGACCAGGACTTTGACGCATCCTATGAAGCCATCATCAGCGCACTTGATACGATTATCGCCGCCCATCGTACGGATTCGGAAAAACTGGATACCCTGGTCGCGGCCGGGCATGCTAAGTTCCTGCTGGCGGACAACCACCTGTTTTTTGAAGAACTTTTGTCTGGTGACGATACGGTCAAATTTGACGATATCATCACAGGACTTACGGCGGCACGGCAGGAAATCGCCGCCATCGGCAATCACATCGGCCCGGACAAGGTATCTGCCATTATTTCAAATGTGGATACCTTTATTAATTCCGCCCGGGAGCGTCAGGCAAACAACATAAAGCAGACATCTGCCGGCAGCGAGGTGGATGCCTCTTTTGACGGTGAGTATGACGCATTCATCGCCCTGGCCGACGAGGCCGAGGAAATCATTCATGATTCCATGGACAGCGGGATGGCCGCTCTAAAGCAGAAGATCAAAACATCCGGGGTCATCCTGTCCTCGCTTGTCATCACCACCGTGATCCTCGCCATTTTCATGGGCATGGCGTTGTCCCGCATGGCCGGCGGAGCATTTGCCAAGTGCCTCCACCTTGCCACCCGCATCAGTGAGGGCAACCTCACCGAAACCATCGACCTGAGTACACTGCCTGACGATGAGACCGGGGCGCTGGCAAAAGAACTGAATGTGATGACAGCCAACCTCAAGGAAATGCTCAACAATGTCCAGAGCGGGGTACGTCAGCTCACGGATTCCTCGGGCCAGTTGACCGGGGTGTCGGACCGGATAACGGTTCACAGCCAGGAAACCTCTGAAAAATCCGACTCTGTTTCCGCAGCGTCCGAAGAGATGAGTTCCAGCATGAACACTGTGGCTTCTGCCACGGAAGAGACAACCGCCAATATCCAGATGGTGGTTGCAGCGGCAGAAGAGATGAGCGCCACCATCCAGGAAATCGCGGCCAATACCTCAAAGGGCAGCGGAATCACACTCAATGCCGTGCGCGATGCCCAGGACGTGTCGGAAAAGGTGAACAAACTCGGCCATGCAGCCCATGAAATCAACAAGGTGACCGAAGCCATCGCAGACATTTCCGAACAGACCAACCTCCTGGCCCTGAACGCCACCATTGAAGCAGCCAGGGCCGGCGAAGCCGGTAAGGGGTTTGCCGTTGTGGCCGGTGAAATCAAGGCCCTGGCACAGCAGACAGCCGAGGCCACCAGTGAAATCAATGAAAAAATCACCGGGGTCCAGACCACGACCAACGAATCTGTCAAGGCCATTGAGGCCATTGTAAATGTTATCAATGATATCAATGAAATTGTGACCACGGTGGCGGCAGCCGTGGAGGAACAATCCGCCACCACCCAGGAAATATCCAGAAATATTTCCCAGGCAGCCTCAGGGGTTCATGAAGTCAATGAAAACATGAACCAGATGTCTGCCACCACCATGGAGGTGACCCGGGATATTGCCCAGGTTAATGATGCGGCAAAAGAGACCGCCGGCAATATCATTCACATAAAGGAAAGCGCAAAGGATTTATCCGAGCTGGCAGACCGGCTCAACACCATGGTCGACCGGTTTACCGTTTAAACCGACACCCGTGCTTTTACGGCCGATGCCAGCGCTGAACTTCGACAAAGAGAGTGCTATGAAAATCAAGCCGTATGAATACCAGTACGAGGAAGAGGCATTGGCAGAGCATGCACGGCTCTCAAAGTTGTTTAAGGAAAACAGGTTCATGTTTGAGCTAGAACGGAAAAAAGCCATTGAAAACACCATCAACAGCACAGGACACGAAGCCCTGAAAAAAGAACTGGAAAAATTGCAACGGGAATGGGACAGCATCCTCAGAAGTTCGGGCTCCCCGCAAAACCGCCTTGTGATGATCCAGATGCTGTTATGGGATTTTGTCCACAACCGGTGGCTGCCGGCCCTCCGTAAATAAGCCGGTATTTCCCCGGGGGAGGCCAACACCTTCCCCGGGGAAAATTTACATATTCCCGTCCTGGTTTCCCTTGCCGTGCCTGGGCATGTATATGATTTGGGCCCCGGTCTCCCCGGCGATGAGGTCCAGTTCGCTCTTCCGGACATGCTTGGCATAAATTTTCACATCCCCGCCGCTGACACCCACCACGCGGAACCGTGCTTTTTTTTCACCTTTTTCAATTTTCCGCCGTTCCCGGACAAAAATCTTGCTCATATCGTTCTCCTGTAAAATCGGGTCAGAATATGATATAGAAAATCATATTTTAATCTAAAACATATATCCTTGCAGGATATATGTCAAGGAGTCACACATGCCTCATAAAAATGCACCGGGATCGGGACGGCAGGAGCGCTATATCCAGGCATCAATCCTTTTGGGGCTGTTGTCCCACCCCTCTTACGGTTATGAGTTGATTTCCACAATCCAGTCTTTCGGATTTGTCCAGGGAGATGCCCCGCCGGGAATGATTTACCGCCATTTGCGCCAGATGGAAGAAGACAACCTGGTCTGTTCCGAATGGGAAACCAAGGACAGCGGGGCTCCTAAACGAATTTACACGATCACGGATGAAGGCCGGGAAGTCCTGGCCTTGTGGATCCAGTTCATGCAGGCCAGCGCAGACAAACTGACCAACTTTATCGCCATGTACAAGGACAGGTCGGATCCATAGACTTTCCGGCCCGGTGACAAATGAAAGGGACCGGCGTGTTGACGCCGGCCCCCTTTTTTCAGGCACGCATTTCCATGGCGGATACAGGTGCCCGGTATCGTGAATTAATGGTACTTTTTAACAATAATGCCTTCTGCTTTTCCGGGAACCAGGGTAAACGGCCCTTCGATCCGTTTAAAATTATCCCGTTTTTCCTGGGCCCTGGCCATGGCACTCCGGATATCGTCGCGCGTGCGGCTCTTGGCCAGACTGCGCTGTGATGACATTTCCGGTCCGCCGGTAAAGTACGTATCCACCTCATCGGGCCGTTTGGCTTCATTGGACCACAATTTGATGAACTGGCCGTTGGACTGTGTATCGCCTTCAATATACATCACAGAAGAAGTGATCCAGCCTGTTTTTTCGCTGCCCGCCCTCAGGATGAATATATCACCGGAGGTCAGCCCTTTTACCTGAAAAGAAGCTGTTTTGACCCTGGGTTCGGGATCATCCGGCCTGTCTCCGCCCAGCCATCCGATCCGGGAGGTTCCCTCGCCATTGACGGAAAAACCGAATGCATGGACCATCTCCACATCCACCAGGCCATAGTCATAATACCGGTTGGTAAAGGGGTCTTCCCCGTTGCGGGCCGTGGTCATGACACTTGACCGCAGCAGCCCTGTATTTTCAACCGGTATTTCCAGGGTCCTGCCGTCTGTTGTGAACGCCTTTGCGTCCAGGCTGATAAACGGTGCGATATACAGCCGGTACAAGAGGTGTTTGAGCTGCCTGTCAACAGTTCTGACCAGGGCGGAGCCGTCACTGTTCCAGTCTTCATAGTGACGGTTGGCCGCAGGCGGGTTAAAATAGGCAAAAATATCAGAATCCGCATAATAATCGGTGCTATCTGCAATGCCCCAGTAATCGCAGCGGAACACACCCGGATAATTTTCCCCCCCGCACCGGTCCGGGCTCTTGAAGATGAAATAATCCATGTACTGGATATAGTTGAAAACACTCAAAGGTCCCGGCATCTGGGCAGGATCACAGGTGGTGCACCAGGGGAAATCACTCCAGGCGATAAACATGCCTTGGGGATACTCGATATCAAATTGCTCATAATGATGCGGGAACCAGTCTTTAACCGCCTCTGCCGATCCGCTTTCACTGCCCATGCCATAGACTTCGGTGGTAAAGGACAGGACACCGCCCGGAAAAAAGTCAAGGCCGTGGTCCGGGTTCTGGCTGGATCCCATATAGGTGTAACTGGTGGTGTCGCCTTTAACGGCATACTGGCCGCCATACACGACTTCGTAACCGGTTTCCTGGGAAATATACTGCCCCACGGCATCCTGATACGCCTCATCCATGGTGGCATTGTCATCCGGATCCGGGAAGATATACCACGGGGGATATACTTCATTGATGCCGGAGTGAAGGCTTTCAACAGTCACGACATTGGGATGGTTTCTTAAAAATCTGGCCACGGCAGCGGTTTCAGGCTCTGAAAAAGGAACCGGTCCCGAATAGGTCTGTGATCCGGAAAGCCAGCTGCATCCCTCGTCATTTGCACAGTCTCCCCAAAGGGGTTCGCCATAGTTGCGGTTGGGGTCGGTGCCCCCGACAAAGTCCTCGCCGGAATAGGGGCTGAACAACCCGTCACCGTCATTGTCAAATCCTTCATTGTTGAAGGTGTAAGCAGATCCGCCCGGCTGGACGCGCGCCACACGCTCATCCAGCACCGGGGTATCATAGTTGCCGTTTTCATACCACAACTGGATTGTCCGGCTGATGACACCGTTATCGGCTCCGGCCAGGACCTGGCCGTTCTGGCTTAAGATCCCTGTGTCATCGCCGACAAGATCCGGGCTGTCCCCGTCCACCATGCCGTCTCCGCAGGTGTCGCAGTCTGCCGCACCGATCTGGGGCTCATCCACGGGATAATTGGTTTTGCGTTGTCCCGGGTTATGGAAAAATGCATTGGTGCCGCCGTCCGGATTGACCCAGGGAAAAAGGTAAAATGTCCCTGCATTGACAAGATAGGTCACGGCACGGCCCTCGGGGTCATTTTTACCGTAGGTATGGATAATTTTGTCGATCAGCCCGAGTACGGCTTCCTTGGACACATGCTCCCGCGCATGGTGGGCCCCCATGATCAAGGCGGCGGGTTTTTTGTCCGGGTGCCGGCCGGGAATGCCTTTTTTGGATATTCTCAGCACCAGAAGCGGGCGGCCTTCACGGGAATACCCCACGGGCATGAGTTTAACGATGGATCTCAGCCGGGGATGGCTGGCCACCGCATGCAGGTAATCACTGACTTCCTCCCAGTTATGGTAGTATCTTTTATCCAGTTGGGGCAGCGCCCTGGCTGACGCTGTTCCGGCAACCACCATGAGGATAATCATTGCAATTGCCAGGGATATCATGTTCCTGGCAAATTGGCCTGACGGCCGGTAAAAAGATTTTTTTTCTGGCATAGACATACTCCTTTCAAGATTGTGCTGCATGATTATTTGAAAACCTGACAACACACAGAGCTTATTGTCAGGGCTGGACAAGCAACAACAGCCGGGCAAGCCTTTGGGTGGCGTTTGATTCAGGCATTAATGCCCTATGTCTCTACAGCTTTGGACCATCTAAGAATTATCCGGAGTGCTTTTGAAGCATCTTTGAGTCCGGAAAATTGATCATGAAAATTCGAAAATCAGGCCTATCTTAGGCAAGCCGCACAGGCTGTGTCAAGAAACTTAGAAATTATTTTTTCCTGAAAAAAACAGCAACGCAAAGAACCCCTTCCCCTGGCGGGATTTCCCGTAAAACAGCGGATGTGACCCACAGGGCCGATGCATATGAACTCCAGAACGAATGATTTCACGGGATAAATAATTTTAACGGGTTAAGCACGGCTGCAAACACAGCAAAAACAGGTACAAACATCGCAAGTGCCTGAAACCTTACGGATTAAAAAAATGTGCGGGATTTACTTGTGTTTGCCCTGGATAATGGCGGAATCACAGGCGTTTACCGGATTTGCTTGACAAAAAATGTATTCCTGTCTTACTGCCTGTATCGGTTTTTCATAAACTGTGTGTATCATTTATCGTCCGCCCGTATGGGTGAGGCAGATTGAGTCGGAATATTTTTTAAGAACGACCAAATGCCAAAGGTCTTTATCATCTATAGCAAATGACAAAAATATGTTCCCAAAAAAACCGCTGACAAGAATACCGATTCAGTAAAAAACACTGAAAAATCAGGCGTCATTTGCTGTGCAACCACCCAAGTTAAAAATCGAATCGGAACGGTATTTTGAGAACAGCTATAAAAACATCAACACATCCACATTAATGAATTTTCACAGCAAGGGAGCCCGAAATGACAATATCATCGGTCAGGGACACCGTCAAAAAGCAGGAAGAAATCATAAACATTAAGGGATTTAAAGAAATCAACGGCCTGGTTGATTTTTTCTCCCTGGTTCTCGACAATGTCTGCTCAGGCATTATTGTTTGCGACCTTGACTGTCGCATTGTCTTCATGAACAAAGTATACGGAGAACTGCTGGATGCAGTCCCGGAAAACGCCGTCGGCAGACCCCTGAACGAATATTTTCCCCGGACACGCCTGCCCAAGGTCATTTCCTCGGGCCGGCCCGAACTGGGCCAGAAATGTTCACTCCAGACAGAAGTGCCGATCCTGGTAAACCGCATTCCCTTAAAAATCAAGGACCGGGTGGTTGGTGTCATTTTACAGACCATTTTCCGGGATTATCATGATATGATCGATCTGATGTTCCGGATGAAATCACTTGAAAACCAGCTCAAGGATGCCAAAAAAGGACTGAACCGCGCCCTATCCCCCCTGTATGACTTTGACTGTGTCATCGGCCAAAGCAGGGCCCTGGAAGAGGTCAAAACCATCACCGTAAAATATGCACAAACCGATGCCCCCATCCTGATCAACGGCCCCACGGGCACGGGCAAGGAGATGTTTGCCCATGCCATTCACAATACCTCTCCCCGTGCCCCGGGCCCCTTTGTCTGCGTCAATTGCGCAGCCATCCCCAGGGACCTGCTGGAGATGGAGCTTTTCGGGTATGAATCAGGCGCCTTTACCGGCGCGAACCGGAAGGGAAAAATAGGGAAAATCCAGTTGGCCCATTCCGGCACCCTGTTTCTGGATGAAATCGGCGAACTCAGTATCAAGGCCCAGGTAAAACTATTGCGGGTGCTGGAATACAAAGTTCTGGACAAGCTGGGGGGCATCAAACCGGTCCATGTGGATTTCCGCCTGGTCACCGCCACCAACAGGAATCTGAAACAAATGATGGAGCAGGAAACATTCAGGGCGGATCTCTATTACCGGCTCAGTACCATGTCCATTGCCGTTCCCCCGTTGAAAGACCGCTCCGGCGATATTGAACTGCTGGTCCGGCATTTTCTCAAGAGCCTGGGGCACTCCACCATCCGTGTCAGTCCCGGGGCAATGGATGCCATGAGCGCCTATAATTGGCCGGGAAACGTCCGGGAGTTGAAAAATGTGATTGAACGGGCCGTAAGCCTGGCTGAAAACCGGGTCATTCACCCGGAACATCTGACCCCGGATGTGCTCCAGGTGGGATACAGAAATAACCATGTGTACGAAAACCCGAACAGTTTCTTGGGGGACCAGGTCGCTGAATTCGAGGCCAACGTGTTGAAAAAAGCACTGATCATCAATAAAGGCAACATGTCTAAAACCTCAAAAAAACTGGGAATTTCCCGATCCACCCTGTACGAAAAATGTAAACGCTACGGTCTTTTGACCCCTTAAATTTTCAACGGCATCCCCGGAATATGTCCGGATTCCCGCACATGGGTGGGATTCCGGACATAAAATTCAAAGCCCTCCTCCCCCTGCCCGACCTGTTCCGCTATACTCCCGCCTGTTAAAAAAATATTATTTCGCCATATTTTTAGAGAGTTAAAATAAAACCTATTCTCTTTCCCCTCACAACCCCTTCATCCGGCATGCTTGTTGTAATGGTGAGTTTCCAAGCGGCATCGATGCGAAAGAATCCATCACAGCAAATGTTCCGGAAAAACCGCTGACGAAGACACCGATTCAGTAAACGTGCTCAAAACACAACCACTCAAGTCAAAAGTCGAATCGGAAAGACATGTTCAGAACAGCCATAACCAAGGAGGAATACTGACGAAATGAAAACCTGCCAAGTGTCCAGAAAGGACTTTATCGTTCCCCTTTGCAATACTGCCTGCCCTGCCGGGGTTGATGTTCCCCGTTATATACGGGCGGTCAGACAGGGGCGGTACCATGATGCAGTGGCGGTATTGCGTGAACGGCTTCCACTGCCCACCGTATGCGCGGATGCGTGTTTCGCGCCATGTGAAGATGCCTGCGCCTACAAACAGTTGGGAGATCCCCTGGCCATTCGCGCCCTGAAACGGGCTGCCGTGGACAAGGGAGACGATTCCTGGCTGGAAAACAAGAAACAGGCCCCGTCCACCGGTAAAACCGTGGCAGTGGTGGGGGCCGGCCCTGCCGGGCTGACGACCGCTTATTACCTGGCCACCAAGGGCCACGGGGTGACCCTGTACGATGCATGGCCCGAGCCCGGGGGCACCCTCCGTTTCGGAGTGCCGCAGTTCCGCCTTCCCAAAGCCCGCCTTGCCCGGGACATCGCCCATATTCTGGATCTGGGCGTTGTGTTCAAAGGCAATACCCGGATTGGCGGCGACATGGATTTCAGTGCGTTAACAGCGGACCATGGCGCGGTTTTCCTGGGGTGCGGGGCCATGGCCAGTATCCGTTCGGACCTCACCGGCTGGGGCCAGGGAGACGGGGTGATCCTGGGCTGGGACTTTTTAAAGGCGGTTTCCCAGGGACGTGAATTCGACCTGGGCGACGGCGTGGCAGTGCTTGGCGGCGGCAATGTGGCCGTGGATGCGGCCCGCACCGCGGTCCGCCTGGGCGTCCCAAAGGTGTCCCTGGTCTATCGCCGGACCCGGAATGAAATGCCGGCCCATCCGGATGAAATCGCGGCCGCAGAAGCCGAAGGGGTTTCCATTCTTGAGAACTGGGCCCCGGACAAGGTGATCTGCGACGACAAGGCCACGGACCCGTCAGTCACAGGCCTGGCATTGATCAGTTGCACCTCCGAAGGGGACGGCGGCCGGGAGTGCCGGCTGATTCTTGACGAAGACATCACCACCCGGGTGGATGCCAACACCATTATCGTGGCCATCGGCCAGAAGGCGGACCTGGACTTCCTGTCCGATGAAACCGGCCTGTTGTCATCCCCGGATGAACTTAAGATTGATCCGGACACCCTTGAAACCGGAATCCCCGGGGTCTTTGCCGGGGGAGACGTGGTCACGGGGCCGGATTCCATTGTCAACGCCATTGCCCAGGGCCGGAAAGCGGCCGAGGCAATGGACCGGTATTTGGGCGGTTCCGGGGATGTGTCCGAAACCCTGGCACCTGCGGAAGAGACCGTGGATGTAGCCCCTCTGTCAACGGCGCCTGTGCCCCGCCAGGCCATGCCCCAGCTTCAGCCATGGCAGTGCAGGGCCAGCTTTGACCAGGCGGAAACCGGCCTTTCCCCGGAACAGGTGGAGATCGAGGCCGGGCGTTGCCTGGACTGCGATGCCCGGAAGTTCGAGGTGGTGGTGAATCCGGAAAACTGCAAAGAGTGCGGCTATTGCCGGGATGCATGCCAGGTGGGCACCTTTGGCCCGGCAGAGGGGTTCAACCAGAAGGGATACCGTCCCATGGCGGTCAACTCCAGCGACTGGTGCGTGGGATGCCTCAAGTGCTTCTACGCCTGCCCTGATTTTGCCATCGATATCATTGAAAAACACGAGAGCTAGGAGAAATTCTAATATGAAGCGATATTTGGAAACAGGAAATTTTGCCATTGTCGAAGGTGCCATCCTGGCGGGCTGCCGGTTTTTCGGGGGATATCCCATCACCCCGGCCACGGAGATCGCCGAAGCCATGAGTTCCCGCCTTCCCCAGGTCGGCGGGGTATATCTCCAGGCGGAAGACGAATGCGCGGCCATGCACCTGTGCATTGGGGCGGCATTGGGAGGAATGAAGGCCATGACCGCCACATCCGGGCCCGGATATATTTTGTACGCAGACCCATACGGCTGGGCCATTGGGTGTGAAATGCCCATGGTGATCCTGAACTCCGGCCGTGTGGGCCCGGTGAGCGGGATTACCGGCGCGCCCGGACAGGGGGAGTTTTACATGATGCGCTACCCCACCCAGGGCGGCAATTACGAGGCCATCTGCCTGGCCCCCAACTCGGCCCAGGAAGCCATGGCCATGGTGGTAGAGGCCTTTTACCTCTCGGAGCGGTTCCGGATGCCGGTATCGGTCCTGGCCGACCAGCTGATCACCGACGGATTCGAGGATATCAGCGTGCCCGAAACCGAGGATGAAATCAAAGAGATGGGGTTCAGGACCTGGCCCCGGAAGCATTGCACAGGCCCGGATTTTTATCCGTATACGGATGCACTGGACATTCCTCCGGTCCAGATGGGCACGGGAGCAGGCGGACTCTGCTCGGACTGGACCCCGACAAAAGAAGGCTATGACATTGAAGAGGTCACGGAACACCATCAGCATGCCTTTCGCATGATTTATAAGGTCCGCAACCACACGGACCTTTTCAACCATCATTATGAAAAAAAATTCATGGACGATGACCCGGACCTGGTGGTGGTCTCTTTCGGCACCCCCTCCCGGGTGGTGAACACCGCTGTTGAAAAGGCCCGGGCCATGGACCTGAAAGTCGGTTCCCTCAGATTGATCACCCTGTGGCCCTTCCCCGAGGAACACTTTACCCGGACCACCAAATACCTGAGCGTTGAACTCAACTGGGACGGCCAGCTGGTCAGGGAAATCCAGCGGGCCGCCCCAAAAGATTCCGACGTTCATTTTTTAGGCACCTGCGGTGATCTGCCCACAATATCCGACCTGATCGAAACATTTGAAAAGGTCCTTAAAAATCAGCCCCTGGAACGCAAGGGCTGGGTTTTGGAGGCATGGTAATATGACGATTCAATCCAGTGTAATGACAGAAAAGTATCTGCGGTCCAGGAAGATTCCCTCCACGGCCTGCAGCGGCTGCGGCCTCGGCCAGAACCACAAACTGGTGATCCAGGCCATTGATGAAATGGGACTGGGGGTCAAGGACGTGGTATGGGGGACATCCATCGGGTGTGCCGGACGCCAGACCTTTGCCACCTGGAAAGGGGACGGGTTTGCCGGGACCCATGGGCGGGCCTATGCCATTGCCCGGGGGTTGAGGATCGCCATGCCCCTGGACAAAAAAATCATACTAACCGTGGGAGACGGCGATGCCTTTGGCATCGGCCTGATGCACCTGATTCATGCGGCCCGGTGCAACACGGATCTCACCATTATCGTCAACGACAACCTGGGATACCAGTCCACGGGCGGCCAGTTCGGGTATACCACCCCCCAGGGCGCCAAAACCGATTCCAGCCCCTATGGCATGTTTGAACCCAACCTCATGAGCGACGGCATGGACATCATGCACATCCTCAAAGGCGCGGGCGCCACGTTTCTGGCCCGCCATGTGGCCATGGACGGGGCAAGGGCCGTGGACAGCATTAAACGCGCCATTGAAAATCCCGGGTTTTCCCTGGTCCACATGCCCTACCCCTGCCCCACCAACTACGGGGCCCGGGAACTGGGCTCCCGGGTGCCGGTGAATGCCCTGCGCTACATCATGGACCGGACCGCCCCCATGGGGCAGGAAAATGAAAACACGATCTGGGCCACAGGGGTCTGGCACGATGTATCCGGGTCCCGTCCTGAATTTGCCGAACACATCTGGGCCTCGGTCAACAAGATCAAACATACGGGGGAAATATGAAAAATCGCGTAGAAATAGTGGCCAGCGGATTTGGCGGCCAGGGCGTGGTGCGCCTGGGCCAGGTCATTGGAGAATCTGCCGTCAGGGAAGGTTTGCGGGTGACCATGCTCAAAAGCCACGGCACGGAGATGCGGGGCGGATATGTGCGCAGCCAGGTTGTGATGTCGAAAAAAGTGATTGACAGCCCCATGTGCGAAACACCGGATCTTTTTGTCGCCCTTTCCCTGTCCGCTTACAACCGGTTCAAGGACACGGTGTCCGACAGCGGCCTGATTCTCTACGATCCGGCGTTTGTGGACACCATAGACCAGGGGCTTGCGTGCCGGCACACCGAACTGCCGGCCAAACAGATGGCAGTGGATCATTTCAACAAAGCCATATTCAGCAACACCATTGCCATCGGCGCCATGGCCAGGCTCCTGGAAGACGACATCAAAAAAGAAACCGTTTTGGACAGTATTTTACAGATCATTCCCAAATTCCACGAGGAAAACAAACAGGCATTCCAAATCGGCTATGACTATCTGAGCTAAAACAGAACCGTGCAGGACCCGTTCCATTCAGCGCCCCGGGGTCCTGCTGCACCCAAACCACTATCGGGGCAGGCGTTCAAGATCATTTCAATACAGAACAATCGCGTTGCGTATGTATAAGGAGGGATGAATGCAGACAATAAGAGACGTTATCGACAGGCACGCCAAAGAGCAGCCGGACAAAACCGTTTTAATCGCTCCGGAACCGGGACTCACCCAGACCTTTGCCCAGCTCAAAGAGAGTTGCGAAAACTTTTCCCGCTTCCTCTACCAGGAAGGGTTTACCAAGGGCGACAAGGTTTCGTTCATGATGGGCAACAGCTACCAGAGCGTCAACATCATCATCGGCGCCATGTATGCCGGCCTGGTGGTGGCACCGGTAAACCTCCAGGCCCAGCCGGATATTCTCCGGCATGTGCTGGACCATTCAGACACCGGCCTGGTCTTCACCACCCGGGAACACAAACCCATCCTGGATAAGGCCTTGTGCGGGGTGGACCGCTGTATCAGAACCATTGTCATTGACCCGGATGAACAGGAGATGATCCCGTCCGTTCCGGGAAAACCCCTGCCCCTGCTGTCCGTAAAGGAACAGGACCCGGCACTGATCCTGTATACTTCGGGCACGACAGGTCTGCCCAAAGGGGTGATTCTCACCCATAAAAATATGGTGGCCAGCGGCCAGAATGTAATTGATGCCCATGACCTGACCTGTGATGACGTGGCCCTGTGTTCCCTGGTGCTTTACCATATCAATGCCCTGTGCGTCACCCTCATGTCCACCATTGTATGCGGGGCCACCATGGTGGTGCCCCACAAATTCAGGAATTCCAGGTTCTGGCAGTTGATCAGCGACTACCGGTGCACCTGGTTTTCCGTTGTTCCCACTATTATTTCCTATCTCAACTGCGGCAGCGACATCGCAGGCGCCGGGTATCATCTCGACCAACTCCGGTTCGGCCGTTCCGCCTCGTCTGCCCTGCCCGAGGCATTGCACCGGTCTTTTGAAGAAAAATTCGGCGTGGGCATTGTTGAGACCATGGGGCTTACGGAAACCGGTGCTCCCATCCTATCCAATCCCATGGACCCGTCCATGCGCAAGTACGGATCACCGGGAATTGCCGTGGGCAACCAGGTAAAAATCGTGGATAAAAACGGGAACACCTGCCCGGCAAATACCGTGGGCGAAATCATGATCAAAGGCGACAATGTCATGAAAGAGTACTACAAGGCCCCGGATGTCACCCGGGAAACCTTGACCCGGGACGGCTGGCTGCACAGCGGGGATCTGGCCTATATGGATGAGGACGGCTTTGTCTTTGTCACGGGCCGCCTTAAGGAGCTGATCATCAAGGGCGGCGAAAATATTGCCCCCCGGGAAATCGACGATGTGTTTTACAAACATCCCAATGTCAAGGATGCCGCGGCCGTGGGGATACCGGACGAACATTACGGGGAAGAAATCATGGTCTGCGTCACCCTGAAGCCCGAGTGCGAATGCACCCTGGAAGAGCTGGAAGACCACTGTGCCCGCCATTTGACCCGGTTCAAAATCCCCAAGGTGATCCGGGTCATGGATGAGTTGCCCAAAGGACCTTCCGGCAAAATCCAGCGGCTCAAACTCAAACAGGTCTGACGCCAGGCATCAGGAATCCGGCAGGCCCCGGCCGGCTGCCAGACAACATACCTTTAAAGGAGAATACATTGAAATGGACATATTGCAGCAATTCATCCACTATTTTCCACAGGCACTGACGGCTTCAAACCTTGCCGTTCTCGTTCTGGGTACCATTGTCGGACTGGTCCTGGGCGCCCTGCCCGGCCTCAGCCCGACAATGGCGGTGGCCCTGCTGGTCCCCTTTACCTTTGTCATGGAACCCTCAACCGGACTGACCCTCCTGGGGTCGGTCTATGTATGCGCCATGGCCGGCGGGGCCATCTCGGCCATCCTCATCAATGTGCCGGGCGCACCTGCCAACATCGCCACCCTGTTTGACGGATATCCCATGTCCAGGCAGGGCAAATCCCAAACCGCCCTGAACATGTGCTTTATCAGTTCACTGATCGGGGGGCTGGCCGGTATGGCGGCAATGATATTTTTTACCCCTTACCTGGCAAATATCGCCTTGAAATTCGGCCCTTCCGAGATGTTCTGGGTGGCTGTGGTGGGGGTGACCTGCATGGCCGGGCTGTCAACCGGCTCCCTTGTAAAGGGACTGTTCGGCGGCACATTCGGCCTGTGGCTGGCCACCATCGGATTCAGCCCCATGCTCGGGGAACCCCGGTTCATATTCTCGGATGTGCTTGCCGGGGGTATTAATATGGTGGCCGCCCTGATCGGCCTGTTCGCCCTTCCCCAGATGCTCACACTTATGGAAGGGATTTATGACCAGAAAAAATTCACGGAAAAATTAAAACCTGAAAAGGGAATCCTGAAACAAAATATCCTCCACGTCCTGAAAATGCGCAAAACCCTGTCCATCGGTTCCATCATCGGCATTATCATCGGTATTATCCCCGGGGCCGGAGGACAGGTGGCCGGGCTGATCGCCTATGACCAGACCAGGCGGTTTTCAAAGGACCAGACCGGTTTCGGCAAGGGCGATCCCCGGGGCGTGGTGGCGGCGGAAACCGCCAACAAAGCCATGGCAGGCCCTTCCCTGATTCCGCTGCTGACCCTGTCCATACCGGGCAGCCCCACGGCAGCGGTCCTGCTGGGGGGACTGCTCATTCACGGCATCTTCCCGGGCCCGGAACTGTTCCAGGAACACACCGACATTGTCTATATCTTCATGGCCAGCCTGGTTCTTGCCCAGTTTTCCATGACTTTTTTCGGCATTCTCATGGCGCGGTATTCCTACAGCATCATGAACCTGCCCAAGCGCTTCATCATTGCCGGGGTCATTATCCTGTCGGTGTTCGGCAGTTATTCCATCCAGAACAACTTTAACGACATCATCATCTGTTTCGGCATCGGTTTTGTCCAGTACCTGTTCCAGAAGGCGGGAATTACCGGCGGTCCCGTGGTTCTCGGCCTGATTCTGGGCAGCATTGCCGAGAATAACCTGTCCAAGGCCATACTCATCTGCAACGGAACCGGGGAAAGCTATTTCCAGTATTTCGGCACAGGCCCCATCAACATCACCCTGATACTCATCAGTGTATTGTCCATTGCCTACAGTATGTATGCCGGTTACCGGGCAGCCAACCCAAAACAAAATGGCGGGGAGGGAACCCTATGCGAGTCGAACTGATATTTTCACTTGTTTTGTTTGTATTGTCGGTGACGATCTTTTTTGTATCCGGCAACTATTCCGAACTGGCCGCCACCTTTCCCAAGGCTGTTGCCGTGATCATGGGCACATTGGCGGGCATTTACGTTGTCCAGATGCTGCTGAAAAAGGCCGCCCCCCATCCCTTTGGGGATTATCCGTTTTACCGGATCATCCTCTTTCTGGTGCTTCTGGTGCTTTACCTGGTCTGCCTGAACTACATGGGATTTTATTCCGCCTCTTTTGCCTATTACCTGATCATCACACTGGGATTGTCCCGTGAAAAGGTTCAAAAGAAGCAAATTGCCGTCAGTTTTTGCTCATCCGCAGCATTTATGGGGATGTTGTACTTCCTTTTTTCAGGCCTTTTAAAAGTGCAGATCCCCTCCGGGATGTTCATATAAACCATTGTACGTTGAAACTATTGCGCATTGAACACCATCATCATTGATAACAAAGGGAGGTATCATGAATTTTAAACGCCGAAACATATTTATCATCACAGGGGTTCTCATCTGTTGCATTGCACTCTGTTCCAGTGCGGCAGCCCAACCGGAATTTCCGGCCAAGCCCATCCAGTGCATTGTCACCTACTCCCCTGGCGGGGCCACGGACCTGCAGGCCAGAATCGCCACCATGACCGCGGAAAAGGAATTCGGCCATCCCATTGCCATTGTAAACAAACCCGGGGCCGGGGGACAGGTGGGGTGGAACTGGATGGTTTCAAAGGCCAAAAAGGACGGGTATACCATGGCCACCTATAATATCCCCCATTTCATTGCCCAGTCCATTGTATACGACACCCGGTACGGCATTGACACATTTGAGCCGGTTGCCAGTTGGGGGGCTGATCCGGCCGTCCTGGTGGTGTCCAAAACCAGTGCATTTGACTCGGTTGACGATCTGGTCACCTACGCCAGGGCCAAACCCGGCGGCGTCACGGTTTCAGGTGCGGGAATGTACGTGGGGCACCACATTGCCTTTTTACAGTTTCAAAAAGCAGCCGGTATTAAAATGACCTATATCCCCATGAAAGGCGGTGTACCCGCCCTGCAGGCCGTGATGGCAAACACGGTCAGGGCCGGATTCAACAACCTGTCCGATGCCTATCGCAGCCGGGACAAACTTAAAATCCTTGCCGTGGCCGATCTGGAACGGGTCGCGGACTTTATTCCCGAAGTCAAAACCCTGAAGGAACTGGGGTATGACGTTGACGACACCAGTGTCAACAGGCGGGGGATCTTCCTCCCCAAAGGTGCGCCTGAACACATCATCGAAAAGAGCGCCGCCATTTTCCCCAAAATGTTTACAGACCCGGAGGTGCAGCAGAAAATGAAAGATGCGGGCATCCCTGTTGACATCCGCACCCGGGATGAGATTTTGATGCAGTTCCGGAAAAATGAAACACTTCTGAAAGAGGCGCTCAAGCCGTTTATAAAGAAAAAAGGATAGAAGGTTAGAAAGGCCACTGCCGTCAAAGACGGGACCAGGCTCCGGTCTCCGTCTTTGACGGTTTCGCCATGATCCAGCCCCACGAAAAGCCAAAGCGTAATGCCGATGAATATAAAATGTAAACATTTGTAATTATTGATTAATTTCTTTAAAAAAATTTCTAAAAACCAGTATAGAACATCAGCAAAAAATGTGATACGGTAATTCATCACGGTACGGATTCATTAACAGGCAGCCGGGGAAAAACCGGTTTCGAACTCATTCTATACGTTCTGTTCAAAAGGAGTAATCATGAAGATCAAGTTGAAAATGATTCTGTTCATTGGTCTGGTCGTCTTCGTAAGCTTTGGTTCAACAATCACCTTTGTTGCCGTCAAATCGGGAAACATGGCAAAAGAGTCGCTCGAACAACTCGGCCAGGAAATGGGCGCGCGATACGGCTCCGCCACACAGGCCTATCTGGAAGTGGCCATGGATGCGGCACGGACCCTGGCCCACACATTTGAGGGCATCAAAACCGCGGGCATACCCGACCGCAACACCTTTGATGCCATACACCGGCAGGTGCTGGAAAAAAATCCCGGGTTTGTCGGGATCTGGTCTTACTGGGAACCCAATGCCCTGGACGGCAAAGACCGGGAATTTATCAACACACCCGGCTCCGACAGCAGCGGCAGGTATCTTCCCTACTGGCACAGGCATAACGAAAAAATCATCGTCAGCCCGCTGAAAGGCTACGAAAGCGGCACGTTTCAAGCGTATCTTACAACCGGCAGTGAAGAAATCATGGAGCCCTATGTATATTCTGCCGATGGAGAAGAAAAGTCCATGACCACGGTGGTTGCACCGATTATCGTGGATGGCGGACAGGTGGGTGCCATCGGTATCAACATCGCACTCCACGCTCTTGTGAAACCCCTCAATGATATCAAGCCGTACGGTACCGGTTACGGTTATATTGTTTCCAACGGCGGTGTTCTGGCGGCCCACCATAAGACGAGCATTATCGGGAAAGATTTTATCGGACGCCAGCCCGAAGCATCTCGCCAGCCCATACGGGATGCCCTGAAGCAGGGGAAAACCTATTCCCTGTATAAAGTGAGCAAGGCCACCGGCATATCCAGTTTCCAGGCATTTTCTCCCATCACCATCGGCCGGACCACCACCCCCTGGTCATTTATCATCAGTATTCCCGAGAAAACCATAACGGCCAAGGTCAGGGAATTCATCTACACCATTGCCGCCATCGCCATTGCCGGGTTGCTCCTCATCGGCGGGATCATCTGGATGATCAGCAACTCGATTGTCAGACCGATCAACCAGGTGGTATCCGGGCTGAAAGATATTGCAGAGGGGGAAGGCGACCTGACAAAACGGCTGGATATCAGGACAAAGGATGAAATCGGGGAGCTGGCGCAATGGTTCAACCGGTTTATGGAAGACCTTCAGAACATCATCCGCCACAGTACCCAAACGACCCATTCCGTGGACCGGTCAGCCACGGAACTTCTTACCATCGCAGGCCGCCTCAACCAGGTTGCCGAAGGCACCTCCGGCCTTGCGGCCAATACCACGGGCACCTCTGAACAGATGTCTGAAAATATTGTTGCCGTTGCCTCTGTGATGGAGCAGTCTTCCACCAACATTTCCATGGTCGCATCCGCCTCGGAAGAGATGAGCGCCACCATCAATGAAATCACCGAAAATTCAGAACGGGCAAGGGCGATTTCCGAAACTGCCGTCCAGGAAGCCGTGGAGACCTCTGAGCAGATGGATATTCTCAGCAGGTCTGCCGTTGAAATCAGTGAGGTCACCGAAGCCATACACGATATTTCCGAGCAGACCAACCTTCTGGCGCTCAATGCCACCATCGAGGCCGCCAGAGCGGGGGAAGCCGGCAAGGGATTTGCCGTGGTGGCCAACGAGATAAAGGCCCTGGCGCATCAAACAGCCCATGCCACCCAGAACATCAAAGACAAAATCGAAAATATCCAGGCCACCACAAACACCTCCGTATCCCGCATCGGCAGCATCACCTCCGTAGTTGAAGACATCCACCAGATTATCAACACAATCGCCACGGCCGTGGAAGAACAGGCCGCAACAACTTCTGAAATCGCTGGCAATATTTCCCAGGTTGACAGTGGTGTTCAGGATGCAAATCAGAATGTAAACGAAACCTCTGCCAGTTCCCAGGACATTGCCAGGGACATCGGGCAGTTGAATAACGCCGCCAATGAGGTGGCTGAGGATTCACGACAGGTCAATACCCAGTCCGAAAACCTCAAACAGATGGCCGGAGAACTGCAAACCCTGCTGGACAGGTTTAAAACAGGATAAGCCGGGGATACAAAAGATTAGAAATGCCGGCCGGCCCGGGTTTTCCGGGCCGGCCGGTTTTATTTGAAGAGCCTTTTGACCGCTTTGTCCACCCGTTCATCATCTGCCAGGTGCGGTACGGTGATCCGGTCCCCGTTGGGGTTATCGTTGTTATAGGCCACAGCCACTTCCCGGGCATTGGGATTGCCGGCCCAGTTCCGGCGGGCCACCCCGCCCATGACATCCCAGAGCATGGCGGAACGGATAATATCATCCACCTGCCGGCTGCCGTCCAGGACAAGGCCGAATCCGCCGTTGATGGCCTTGCCGATGCCTGTACCGCCGCCGTTGTGAAGGGCCACCATGGTCATGCCCCTGGCGGCATTTCCCGCAAAACAATGGGTGGCCATGTCCGCGCAGACATTGGAACCGTCGTGGATATTGGCGGTTTCACGAAAGGGAGAATCCGTGCCGCCGGGATCGTGGTGGTCCCGGCCCAGCATGATGGGGCCGGACACTTCCCCGTTCCGGACCATCTCATTGAACCTGAGGGCAATGGCCACCCGCCCCTGGGCATCCTGGTAAAGAATACGGGCCTGGCTGCCCACCACCAGAGCGTTCTTTTCCGCATCCCTGATCCAGACATAGTTGTCCCGGTCTTCGGGTCTGCGGTCCGGATCAATGCAGGCCATGGCCGCCGCATCGGTTTTGTTCAGATCTTCCGGGTCCTGGCTGAGGCAGACCCAGCGGAAGGGGCCGTACCCGTAATCAAAAATCGGGCCCATGATATCTTCAAAATAAGAGGGGTATACAAACCCGT
Source organism: Desulfobacter sp. (assembly GCA_036881925.1). Lineage (GTDB taxonomy): Bacteria > Desulfobacterota > Desulfobacteria > Desulfobacterales > Desulfobacteraceae > Desulfobacter. Next base: position 165,234 of record JBAJNJ010000010.1, on the reverse strand, counting down.
CCTTGGCATCGGTCCCGTTTTTGGCCACCTCTTTGACACCGGCGTCAAACACGGCTTTTAAAAATGCATTGCCGTAATCAAAAAAATAGGTGCCTTTGGCCGAGATCTGTTTGATCAGGTCGTAATGCCTGCCAAGGCTTTCGTTCACAAGCGCCTTGAATTTGGACCGGTCCCGGGCCAGCATCCGGGTCCTTTCCTCGAAACTGATGCCTGCCGGGCAGTATCCGCCGTCGTAAACCACATGGCAGGAGGTTTGGTCCGACAACAGGTCCACCTTCAGGTCTTTTTCCAGTAAAAATTCAATGAGGTCCACCACATTGCCGTGGTAGGCGATAGAAGTATTGTCCCTGGCCGCAACAGCGGCTTTGGCAGTTTTGTAAACCGTTTCCAGGTCATCCGAAATCACATCCACCCATCCCTGGGAATGGCGGGTCTGCACCCGGGATGCATCCACTTCCGCCGTAATGGATACCGCGCCCGCAATCTTGGCGGCCTTGGGCTGGGCCCCGCTCATGCCGCCAAGGCCCGAAGAGACAAACAACAGGCCGGCCAAGTCACCGTCCGCCGGTACCCCGCACATTTTGCGGCCCGCATTGAGCAGGGTATTGTAAGTCCCGTGCACAATCCCCTGGGGACCGATATACATCCAGCCGCCGGCCGTCATCTGACCATAGGAAGACACCCCCATCTGGACGGCCACTTCCCAGTCGTCGGGATTGTCGTAAAGGCCGACCATCAGACCGTTGGTAATGATGACCCGGGGATTGTCCGGGGAGGATTTGAAAAGCCCCAGGGGGTGGCCGGACTGCATGACCAGGGTCTGGTCCTCGGTCATATGTTCCAGGTACCGTTTGATGAGCAGGTACTGCATCCAGTTCTGGCAGACCGCCCCGGTTTCTCCGTAGGTGATCAGTTCGTAAGGATAAAGGGCCACGTCAAAATCCAGGTTATTGTCGATCATGGCCTGGATGGATTTGGCGGCAACGCAGTTGCCTTTGTACTGGTCAACGGGTTTGGCCTTGAATGCTTCTGCCGGGCGGAACCGGTATCCGTAAATCCTGCCCCGTGTCTTCAACTCGTCCAGAAATTCGGGAATCAGAGTGTCATGGAGGGGTTCGGGAACGTAACGCAGGGCATTTTTCAGGGCCACGGCCGCCTGCTTGGGCGTCAGGCGGAATCCCCGGTCCGGGGCACGGCGGATGCCCGGTTTAAAGGTCTTTTTTTCCGGCAGTTCATCCGGCAGGCATATGGTCATGGATGCTTGGGTCTGAGTGTTCATGATTCCCTCTTTTAACGGGCGGCAGGGTATGCCCCGTGGCAATTGTGTTGGGTTGTTATATATAATTCAACAACTTGTATATACAAGTTTATACAACTCCAAGCAACGCCTGTCAAGATAAAGAATGGAACCGGAGAAAGGCGGGACTATGGTCAGGAAATGCTTGCGGGCCCGGACATCCGTCCGGGATAGGGCTGCCGCCCCTGCCGGGCAAAACCGCCCGGTATTGAGACACCCGAATGCATACGCCGTTGACGGCACAAAAGGGCAGGCAGCCCAAGGCAACCCCGGGGACGTTCCCGGCGGTTTATGGTCTTGCCGGGAACCCGTGTACCCGGCAAGCTATCAGAAGCCGAACATGTTTTTAAGGATTCCGTCCCTGGTATACACCATATCCGCGTTGACGGAACTGTTTTCAGCGAATTCCGGGCCGGCAAGGGCCTGGGCGCTGAGTGTGACCTTGTCCATATACATGGCAGACGTTTCGGCCGGGGCCCATGTGTCTGCCGGAGGTTGCCGGACCACATCGGCAACCCCTTCCGGCTGAATCGGCCGGACCTTGTTTACAGATACCCGGGGACTGGCAGGGCCGGGTTGAATACCTCCGAGCATGGAAAACCTCCTTTTACATAGCTATAAATTTAAAACCGGGCATGAATGAGATCAGAGCAGGTAAATGAAGTGAATTTCCGAAGCAAGAATAACATACGTATCGGACCATACCGCCGTGAACTTGAATGATTCCCCATATTTTTCAACATCATCATGCGTGGTCTTTTACAGGGGGGTATGGTATTTAATGGAAAGGATCTTTCCTTTCACATGCATTGGGAGGATGTAATGATGCGCACCATGAACGCCCTGGTAAAATCAAAACCCGGTCCCGGGTTATGGCTGGAAGAGGTTCCCGTCCCGGATATCCGCCACAATGAAGTACTCATCAGAATCGAGAAAACATCCATCTGCGGTACGGATATCCATATTTACAACTGGGACGACTGGGCCCGGAAAACCATACCCGTACCCATGCACATCGGACATGAATTTGTGGGCAGGATCGAAAACACCGGCAGCCATGTCAAAGACTTTAAGCCGGGGGACCTGGTCTCGGGCGAAGGCCATCTTGTCTGCGGCCACTGCCGGAACTGCCTGGCCGGCCGGCGCCACCTGTGCAACGACACCCGGGGCGTCGGGGTGAACCGGCCCGGGGCCTTTGCGGAATACCTGGCCATCCCCGTGACCAATGTCTGGTATTGTGACCCGGGTATTCCCACAGACCTTCTGACCTGCTTTGACCCGCTGGGCAATGCCACCCATACGGCACTCTCCTTCGACCTGCTGGGCGAAGATGTGCTGATCACGGGGGCCGGTCCCATCGGCTGCATGGCCGCAGCCATTGCCCGGCATTCCGGGGCACGCCATGTGGTGGTGACCGACATCAATCCCTACCGCCTCAGACTGGCAAAACAGATGGGGGCAACCCTTGCCGTTGACGTCACCCGGGAAAAAATCGGGGATGTCCAGAAGCAGTTGGGCATGAAAGAGGGTTTTGACGTGGCCATGGAAATGTCTGGAAATCCGTCGGCCCTTGCGTCAATCCTGGACAACATGTGCCATGGGGGAAAGATCGCCATGCTGGGCATTATGCCGGGAAATGCCGGGATCGACTGGAACAAGGTGGTGTTCAACATGCTGACCATCAAAGGAATTTACGGCAGGGAGATGTTTGAGACCTGGTATAAAATGACCGCCATGATCCAGACCGGCCTGGACATCACCCCCGTGATCACCCACAAGTTCCATTATACGGATTTTAAAAAAGGGTTTGCGGCCATGGCTTCGGGCCGGTCCGGCAAGGTCATCCTTGACTGGCAAAAAAACGGAAAACCCGGGGATGACCCTGCGTGATGTTCCCCGTTGGATGCCCTTTAGAAATTTGGTGTGATTGAACTTGTGATTGAACTATTGGACGATTTTAAATAGAATAAAAACATATTGTTAACCGAGCAGCCCGGAAATAAAGATGCCATGGATCACCTGAAAATTCTCCAAAACAAACGCCTGCTTCTGGTGGATGACGAGCCTGACATCCTTGAAACCCTTGAAGAGCTTCTGGACATGTGTGACACAGACACTGCGTCTTCATTCCAGGAGGCGGTGCAATGCTTTAAACACAGTACCTATGATGCGGCAGTGCTGGACATCATGGGTGTCAAAGGATACTCCCTGCTGAAAATCACCCACAAGCTGGATATCCCCGCGATCATGCTCACGGCCCATGCCCTGACCCCGGATAATCTCAAGGCCTCCATCGAGCAGGGGGCGGATGCCTATGTGCCCAAGGACAAACTGGTGGACATCGCTTTGTTTGTCTCTGACGTGCTCACCGCAAGAGAACAGGGGAAAAAAGCACATGTGACCTGGTTTTCCCTGCTCAAACCCATATTTGACAAATTGTTCGGAGAAGGCTGGCGAAAGGCGGACCAGGAGTTCTGGGACGAATTTGACGACCGGCAGATCGCCTCCCGGGACGACATCCAGAAGTATTAATTCACGGTTATTGCGCCAGGGGGATGACCACGGTGAACTCGGCGCCCTGGCCGTCGTCCGAGTCCAGTGTCAGGGAACCGCCCATGTCCCTGAGCAGGATCATGACACCGGCAAGCCCCAGACCATGGCTTTTGATGGCGCTTTCGATGGAGCCGCCCGTGGTGAAATAGGTGTCGAATATCTTCCGGTGTTCGGACGGGGGAATGCCCCGGCCGTCATCCCGGACCCTCAGGATGAGATGATTGGCGTCAATCTTCCCCAGGATCTCCACCCGGTCGGCCTTATGTTTGTAAGCGTTGTTCACCAGGTTTCTCAGGATCTGGGCGACCTTGGCCCTGTCAAGGCAGACACGGGTCTCCCAGGTGCGGCTGTCAAAATCCACATGAAATCCGCAGGGTGAAAGCGCCTGCCCCAGCCCGGCATAATCCCCGGTATTTCTTACCACATCGGCCATGGGCGGGTTGCACAGGTCAAACAATTCCACCAGCGCGGAGGTAACCAGCGAAGCAATGGAAAATTCCGACGGGGTGACCACGCCTTCCCTGGACCGGCCCAGCTCAAGCACGTCATTGACCAGGCGCTGTGTGGTCAGTGTGTTCCGGATAATCCGTTCGATCACCCGGGTCTGTTTTTCCGTGAGCGGCCCGTATTTATTCTGGCGGTTGAGCAGGGATTTGGCGCCGGCATCAATGACGGAAAGGGGGACCTTTAAATCGTGAATCAGAATTTCTGTTTTGATTTCATTGTCCGGCATATCGCTTCACTCCTTAAAATCCTTGCAATTCTAATCAATGATTTTATATAGTGTTGGCAACCGTTTGCAGTGCAGGCCCCATCGCATCAGCCTGGTGCGGATGACGTGTAATCCTGAGAGTTTGTTATACGGATATCCTTTTATCTTGTAAAGTCTTTTGGAGTTTTTATGGGTCGCGAGATGACCGAAATTGAAACACTGAAACAGAAGATACAAACCCTTGAGGAAGAGAACAGGATTCTCAGCAGGATTATCTACAAAGCCCCCATTCCCATCTTTGTCCTGGACAGGGACCACAGGATCACCCACTTCAACCAGGCCCTGGAGGATCTGGCCGGTTTCAAGGCCGGGGAAATGCTGGGCACCCGGGACCAGTGGAAGGCGTTTTACGCGGACCGGCGGCCGGTCATGGCCGACCTGATCATTGACGAATCCACAGACCGCGATATCATTGAGCATTACGGAATGAAATACAACCGGTCCGCCAAATCCCTGGACCGGTTCGGGGCCACCGACTTTTTCCCGGATCTTCCGCCCGAGGGCAGGTGGCTGTTTTTTACGGCATCCACGTTCACGGACAGCCAGGGGAAGATTGCCGGTGCCGTGGAAACCCTCCAGGATGTGACCCAGGAAAAAATCAAGGAGCACAAAATTCAGGAACTTTACCGGATCTACCGGAATGTCCTGGAATTCGTGCCCTACCCCATTATCGTATACGGGGAAAAAGGTTGTGTCTCCTATGTCAACCCGGCCTTTACCCGTGTGTTCGGCTGGACCCTGGAAGACGTGGAAGGCAGGCTCCTGGACTTTGTCCCGGCATCCCTGGAACAGGAAACCCATGATATCCTGGACCGGTTCCGGCAGGACAAAACCCTTGCCAGATACGAAACCCAGAGGCTGACCCGGGACGGGGCCGTCCTGGATGTGGTGATCTGGGCCGCGGCCCATACCCAGGCCGATGTTCTGGAAAATTTCGTGATTCTCAGGGACATCACCGAAGAAAAACGGCTGGCCGCCAACAACCAGACCATCATGCGCATCTCGGCTGCATTGCCCGAATACCCGGACCTGGGCGACCTCATGGATTATATTTCAGCGGAAGTCAAGGAACTGCTCATGATCGAAGGGGCCGTGGTCCTGCTTTACGATGAAATCCGGGAAGAACTCTTTTTCCTGGGGGCGGCCTATGATGACCGCTCCACCCAGGAACGGGCCAAGGAAGTCCGGTTCACCCTGGATGAAGTGTTTGCCGGCAAGGTCATGAAAACAGGCTGGCCTGCCGTGGCCAATGCCGCAGATCCTTCGCTTAAGGAATATCCGGAACGGGACCGGAAAGTGGGGTATAAAACCCGGAGCATCCTCTGTGTTCCCATCCGGAGCGACAGCCGGATCATCGGGGTGCTCTGCGCCATCAACAAAAAGCAGAACCGGTTTGACGACAATGACACGGAATTGATGACCATGATTGCCGGCACTGTGGCAATTTCCATTGAAAACGCCCGGTTCTCAGAAGCCCTTAAAGAAGCATACCGGGATGTGGCCTCCATGAACCGGGCCAAGGGAAAAGCCATCAACCACCTGTCCCACGAACTCAAAACCCCGGTGGCCATCCTCACGGGCTCACTCCAGATCCTGAGAAAAAAAGTCGACGCCCTTACGAATGTGAACCTGGCATCCACCTTCAACCGGATTGAACGGAACCTGGACCGCATCGTGGATATCCAGTCCGAAACCGCGGATATCATGGAGACAGGCCAGTATGCGGCCCGGCAAATGCTTGTCAAAATGCTTGAATCCTGTCAGGACGAACTGGAAACCCTGATCGAAACCTGCCTGGACCAGGGAATCCTGGACCCGGACCACCTGATCCGTTCGGTAAGCGCCCTGATCGACAGGGAGTTCGGCCCCAGATCCATGCATCATAAATGGATTGACCTGAAAAAAACCTTTAACACGGTATATGCCAACCTCATTTCCAGGTTCCATTTCCGGCGGCTTGAGATCAATGTGGATATCCCTGACGGCCTGCCTGACCTGCTGCTGCCCCCTGACGTGGCGGTCAAGGTCATTGAAGGCCTGATCCGGAACGCTGTTGAAAACACACCGGACCAGGGCCGGATCAATATCAGTGCCCGGGCAAAGGGCAACGGGATCCTGTTTATCGTGCACGACTTTGGGGTGGGCATTGTGCCCGACCACCAGAAGCGGATATTTGAAGGGTTCTTTTCCACCCAGGAAACCCTGCTGTATTCGACCAAAACCCCGTTTGAGTTCGGCGCGGGCGGCAAGGGTGCAGACCTGCTCCGGATGAAACTTTTTGCAGACCGGCTCGGCTTTTCCATCGATATGACATCCGAGCGGTGCGGCTTCCTGACGGACAATGCATACGACTGTCCCGGTGATATTTTAAACTGCCGGTTTTGCACCCGGCAAAGTGATTGCCTCAACTCGGGCCAAACCGTATTTTCCGTCTTTTTCCCGGACCGGGAAAAATAAAAAAATTTGACAAACCAGATTCAGTTGCTCTATGACAGAAAAAAGCCCGACGAAACTGAATGCGCGTTCTAACCCCCTGGCCGCTGACCTGCACCAGCCCGGACAGCTGGCCATACCATAGCAAGGAACGGTTTATGAACAGCCAGTACACACTTACTTTGTTTGACTTTTTTCGACGCAACGCCCTGTTGAACAAAGACCGGTGCGCGATTCACTGGAACGGCAGTGACATCTCCTACGCCGATCTGTATGACCATACCTGCAAACTGGCTGCAGGCCTGGCAGCACTGGGACTTGAACCCGGTACCCGGGTGGCTGTTCTTGCCAAAAACCATCCCGCTTTTTTTCATCTGTTCGGCGCAGCCTCGATTCTGGACCTCTGCCTGGTGCTGGTCAACCGCAGGCTCAGTCCCGAAGAAGTCGCCTATATCGTGGAAGACACCACCCCTGCGATACTGGTCTGCGATCCGGACATGGCCCCCCTTGGCAAGACCCTGCTGGCAGAAAACGACTGCCTTGGTTCATGTGTTGTCCTTGACGAAAATTTTTCAGATCTTTACATTGACGGCCCGGTGCCGGAACCGTCTCCGGACATGGAAACCGCCCGCTCCCCGTACGTAATTATCCACACGGCAGCCGTACAGGGCAAGCCCAGGGGTGCGGTGCTCAGCCAGGAAAACATTATCCTGTCAAACCTTCAACTCAACCATACCTTTGGCCTGGACAAGACAGACACCTACCTGAATATCCTGCCCCTGTTCCACATCATGGGCGTGAATTTCGGGCTGGGGACCCTGATGGCCGGAGGAAAAAATGTTATTGTAGAGAAGTTTACCCCCCACCAGAGCCTTGACCTTATCCAGGAACAGAACGTTACGATATTCGGTTCCTTCCCCCCCATACTGACCACCCTCCTTGAGCAGATTGAAAAGGAGCATTACGACCTGTCCGGCCTCAGGGCCGTGACAGGGCTGGAAGCACCGGACACGGTAAAGAAGTGGGAGGCAGCCACGCCCTCAACCTTCTGGACCATGTACGGCCAGACCGAAACCTCGGGTCTGATCTCCTTTTCAACGTATTTTGAACAACCGGGTTCCGCCGGGGAGATATCTGCCCTGGCAAACATAGCGGTTTGTGACGACCTGGACAATATTCTTCCCCCGGGCACCGTGGGAGAGATTATTGTCAAGGGTCCCCTGGTCTTCCAGGGATATTGGAATGCAGAGGACCTCAATGCCTTTACCTTCAGGCAGGGGTGGCACCATACCGGAGACCTCGGCATGATCGATGACAATGGATTTCTCTTTTTCAAAGGCAGAAAAGCGGAAAAAGAGCTGATCAAGCCGGGCGGTGAAAATGTATTTCCCGCGGAAGTGGAAAAAGCCATTCTCACCCATGATGCCGTGGATGCCGCCTGTGTCATCGGCGTACCCGACCCCAAGTTCGGCGAGGGCATCAAGGCCGTTTGCACCCTTGTCCCGGGCATGGCCCTGACCAAAGAGGAACTCATCAGCTATACCGGAACCCTGATTGCCGGCTACAAAAAACCCAGATACGTTGAATTTATAGAAGAATTGCCCAAGACCGGTGACGGCAGCATCGACCGGTTGAAAGTCAAAGCACTTTACGGCGCATAACACCACTTTTAAAGGGAATGTTCTTGTAAACGTGTATTTTTGACGCTATGAATTTGATTTATTATGTAAATTTGATTTATTATATTTTTTATTTATTGCAGCATTGATCCCACAGGGATTGCAACCCGTTACCAACAGGAGGAACCGCCTGACCTTTTAACCCGAACCGGCAGATGCAAGCACAACCGATGTTCACCCCTCCCGGAACACCTTGCCATACGATCCTTCCTCAGGATCACGGCAACGGTCCCGGGATACAACACTGGATGCGTTATGACCGAATTAAAGATTTCAGATGTAACTCTCTCGTTTGGCGGGCTCAAGGCCCTGTCCGACGTGGACATGACCATTGAACCGGGCCTGATCACCTCCATCATAGGGCCCAACGGGGCAGGGAAAACCTCCATGCTCAACTGCATCTCGGGATTTTACCATCCCACCCGGGGAGAGATTTTTTACAAAGATAAAAAACTGACCCATGCCTCTCCCCACCAGATCTCCAACATGGGCATTGCCAGGGCCTTTCAGAACCTTGAACTGTTCTCGGGCCTCACCGTCCTGGACAACCTGCTCCTGGCCCGGCACCAGAACCTCAACTACTCGTTTTTTCACGCGCTTTTCTTTTTCGGCAAGGCCTCCCGGGTCGAAGCGGAGAACCGGGCCTATGTCGAGGATGTGATCGACTTCATGGAACTGGAGCCCTTCCGCAAAAGCCTGGTGGGCAATTTGAGCTACGGCATCCAGAAAAAGGTCGAAGTGGCCCGGGCCCTGACCCTGGCCCCGGACATCCTGCTGCTGGACGAGCCCATGGCCGGGATGAACATTGAAGAAAAAGAAGACATTGTCCGCTTTGTCATGGATATCCAGAAAGAGCGGAATATCACCGTTGTTCTCGTAGAGCACGATCTTGGCGTTGTCATGGACATTTCCGACCGGATTTATGTCCTGGACTTTGGCCAGGTCATCGGCTCGGGCACCCCGGAGGAAGTCGCCGGAAATCCAAAAGTAATCGAGGCCTATATCGGAGAGGATGCAACCCCATGACTGAACATCTTCCGCACCACACGGAACAATTGCTTGAGTATTCCATCCCCCAGTTGCTGCGCTGGCGGGTCAATGCCACCCCGGACCGCCCGGCCCTGCGGGAAAAGGATTTCGGCATCTGGAACACCTATACGTGGAAAGACTATTACGATTATGTCAGGAAAACCGCCCTGGGGCTCAAACGCCTGGGACTGGACAAGGGTGACACCATTGCCATTATCAGCGACAATATCCCGGAACTGCTTTTCATTGCCGTGGGCACCCATGCCATCGGCGCGGTTTCCGCAGGGATTTACCAGACGTCCATGCCCGGTGAAATCGCCCAGATCCTCCAGTATCTGAAAGTTTCTGCAGTGTTCTGCGACAACCAGGAGCAGGTGGATAAGGTCCTGGAGGTCAGGGATGAGATTCCCCGGGTCAAAAAAGTCATATTCGAAGATCCCCGGGGCATGAGAAATTACTACAGCGATGACTGGTTCGTGGATATCCGGGACCTTTACAAGATGGGGGATGAAGAGCACCAGGAAAATCCCGGGCATTTTGAAGCGCTTGTGGACCGGGGCCAACCCGACGATGTATGCCACCTCTGTCTGACCTCGGGCACCACAGGCCTTCCCAAGGGCACCATGATGACCCACAGGAATTATATCAACATGGGGGTGCGGATCACTCAGGTGGATCCCCTGGAGCCCACGGACGAATACGTCTCTTTCCTGCCCTTTGCCTGGATCGGCGAGCAGATGAACTCCTTTGGCGTGGCCATGGCCACGGGCATTACGGTAAACTTTCCGGAATCCGTTGAAACCGCCATGTCCGATCTCAAAGAAATCGGCCCCCACTTCATGTTTGGGGCCCCCAGGATTTACGAAGCCATCAGGAGCGAGATCTGGCTTAAAATCGACCAGTCCTACGCACTTAACAAGCAGATGTACAACTATTTCATAAAAGCAGGCCTGGAAGCGGCAGGCTACCGCATGACAGGCAAATCCATGCCCCTTGGCCTGCGGATCAAGGCCTGGCTGGGCAAACAGATCATATTCCGGCCACTGATCAACCAGATCGGGCTGCTGCGGCTTCGCAGGGCCTATACGGGCGGCGCCGCCCTGGGGCCGGAACTGTTTACTTTTTACCAGGCCATTGGCGTCAACCTCAACCGGGTTTACGGCCAGACCGAAATCACAGGCATCGCATACATGCACAGGGACGGGGATGTCCGGCCGGACACCGTGGGCAAGCCCCTTCCCGGCACCACGTGTAAAATCGCGGATGATGGCGAGATCCTGTCCCGGTCCGCATCCGTATCACCCGGATACTATGACCTGCCGGAAAAAAGCGAGGAACTCCTGGAAGGGGGCTGGCTTCATTCCGGGGATGCAGGCTTTATCGACGAGCACGGCCACCTGGTGGTCATTGACCGGCTCTCCGACGTGATGCACAACAACCTGGGAGAAATGTTTTCCCCCATGTTCCTTGAAAACGCCTTGAAGTTTTCACCCTATATCAAGGAGGCTGTGATTTACGGGGATAAAGAAGATTTTGTGGCCTGCCTGATCAACATTGATCCGGTGGTGGTCGGCAAATGGGCGGAAGACAGAGGGATTTCCTACACCACCTACATGGATCTTTCCGCCAAACAAGAGGTGGCCGAGCTGATCATGGAAGAAATCCTCGGGGTCAACGCCCGGGCGGAAAAAGACCACTTCAGGATCAAGCGGTTTGCCCTGCTCTACAAACTTTTGGATGTGGATGACGGCGAACTGACCAAGACCGGTAAAATCCGGCGTAAATTTGTCAGGGAACGGTACAAGGATCTTTACGATGCCCTGTATGACGAAAGTATAAGCACCAAAGCGGTGGCGGCAAACTTCCAGTACCAGGACGGCCAGTCCGCCACCGTGGACACATCCATTGCATTTTATACGGTGAAAGGAGTCTGATGGTTTACTTTTTTCAAATTGTGGTCAGCGGCATTGTTGTGGGGTCCATTTACGCCTTGGCAGCCCTGGGGCTTGTCCTGGTCTACAAATCCAGCCGGGTGGCCAACTTTGCCCACGGACAGATCATTGCGGCCGGGGCGTTTATCACGTTTTTCCTTACGGTGGATCTCGGGGTGCCCATCTTTTTCTCGTTCCTGGCCAGCATGGCCATTACCTTTTTCCTGGCCATGAGCGTGGAGCGGATATTTTTAAGGCGGCTCATCGGCGAACCCATTATTTCGGTGATCATGGTCACCATCGGCCTGGCCTCCATCATTGACGGATTGATTTATCTGACGCCCTTTGGCACGGAAAACTTTTCCTTTCCCGCATTCCTCCCCACAACACCGCTCAACATCGGCGGGGTCTCGATTTCCTGGACCCAGCTCATCGGGGTGGTCATCACTTTTATCCTCATCGGCGGGTTTTCATGGTTTTTCAAAAAATCCACCGTGGGAATTTCCATGCGGGCGGTTTCCGACGACCAGTTCGGGTCCATGTCAGTGGGGATTTCAGTACCCAGGGTGTTCGGGCTTGCCTGGGCCACGGCAGGATTATCCGCGGCTGCGGCCGGTTGTATTATCGGCAATATCACGGGACTGAACTTCGACACCCTGCACGCATTCGGTATCGTGGTCTTTCCCGTGGTCATCCTAGGCGGCCTGGACTCGATCCTGGGGGCAGTGGTGGCCGGCATCATCATGGGCCTGATCCAGCAGTTTGCCGCCGGATACCTGGACGGCAACTGGGGACTCAACGGCACCGGAGACGTCATGCCCTATATCATCCTGCTGGTGATTCTCCTGTTCAAACCCCACGGGCTGTTCGGCATCCACGAAATAGAAAGGGTATAAACCATGGCACAGAACCACTGGCTGGCAACCGGCAACTTTTTCACCTCTTATAAAGAAGAGCAGCGCACCTTTTCCACCCGTCTGGACAGGAGTATTTTCACCCTGTTCCTGGTGCTGCTCTTTGCATGGCCCATGGTATTTGACCTGGGTAACAAGTACATGTTTGTCGTGGATAGCATCCTGATTTCCATTGTGGCGGTCATGGGGCTGAACCTGGTCACCGGGTTTGCCGGCCTGATCTCCATCGGCCATGCCGCATTCGTGGGGATTGGTGCTTACACCGTGGCCTCTTTCTGCCGCACCCTGGGCGCTTCCCACGAGATCGTCACCCACTTCTGGCCCCTGGTCATTATCCTTTCCGGGATTACGGGCGCGGCATTCGGGGGGCTTGTCGGCCTTCCGGCCTTCCGGCTCAAACACCTTTACCTGGCCATTGCCACCCTTTCCTTCCAGATGATCTTCCAGTGGGTGATCAACTTCATGACCTTTTTCAACCAGGGCCAGACCATCTCTGTCGGACGGGTGTTCTGGATTACGGGAAAAGTGGGCAGGCGGGACCATTATGAATTCTGGTACTATGTGATCCTGGTCATTGTCATCCTCCTGGGATTCGGCATCCGGAACCTGCTCAAAACCAAGTACGGCCGTTCGCTGATTGCGGTCCGGGACAATGACCGGGCCGCCGACGCCATGGGCATGCACCCCGGGCTCACCAAGGTATATGCCTTTGCCCTGGCCGGTTTTTTCGCCGGTGTTGCCGGTGCTCTGCATGCGTACGTATACCGGGGCGTCGGGTTTGAATCCTTTACCCTGCATGAGTCGGTCTCCTACCTGGCCATGGCCATTGTCGGAGGCCTGGGCACCCTGAACGGGTCCTTCTGGGGACCTGTGGCCATTAAAATGCTTGATCTCCAGGTGGAGCACCTGTCCGAGGTGGCCGGCAATTATCTTCCGTCTGGCATGAACCTGGCCACGGCCCTCAAACCCCTGACATTCGGCCTGGTCATCGTGTTGTTCCTGATGTTTGAACCCAGGGGAATCGCCAACTGGTGGCGGATCGTTAAATCATATACCAAACTCTGGCCCTTCAGGTACTAGGGCCGGATACAGGTGGTCAGGTCATATAACCCAAAGTTAAGGAGGAGAGAGAGATGAAAACAAAAGCAATGTTAAGGGGCGCACTGGCCGTTGCTGTGATGCTGGCGTTTGCCGCATCCGCCTACGCCGGAGAGGTGTACAAGCTTGGATTTTCCGGTGCCATAACCGGGCCGACGTCTGATGCGGGCAACCCCCTGTCAAAGGGAATCGAGGACTGGTTCAGGTATGTGAACGACAACAAGCTGCTGGGAGACGATAAAATCGAGTGCACCATCCGGGACGACCAGTACAAAACCGATGTCACCAAGAGGAATTTCGAGGAATACCTGGATGACGGCATCGTGTTTTACCTCAACTATTCAACCGGCAGCACCCTGGGGCTGAAACAGGATTTTGAAGAAGAGATGATGCCCACGGTGCCCTCTTCCTACCACGAAGGCAACCTGGTGGACGCCAATTATATTTTCATTCCCGTGGCCACCTATTCCGAAAACATGGTGGCCCTGGCCGAGTATGTCACCCAGAACCACAAGGGCAGCGGCAAGCCCAAGGTGGCCCTGTTCATCCACCCGTCCGCCTTTGGCCGGGGGCCTGTGGATGACACCAAAAAAGCTGTGGCAGCCGGTCTGAACATGGAGATCGTCGAAGTGGTCGAACACGGAAAAGACCTGGATAACTCGGCCATGCTGAAACGCCTCATGAGCAAAGGGGTCCAGTATGTGATCTGCCATACGGTCCAGTCACCCGTGGCCACCATGCTCAAGGATGCGGTCCGCCTGAATGTGAATGCCCAATCCTTTGGAGAACCGGGCAAGCTGACCTTTCTGGGTGCCCACTATACCGGCGGGGCCGACCTTATCGCCCTGGCAGGGGATGCAGCCGAAGGATTCCTGTGGACCTGTTCGTACAACCTGACCACCGAAGACAATGAAAAAACCAAACAGCAGCTTGAGCTGGCCAACACCTATGGCAGGGATGCCAAGGCCGCCAACTCCCACAACTATGCTGCAGGCATCCTCCAGGCCCAGATTCCTACCCAGGCCATTATCCGGGCCAAGGCCGCAGGCCTTGAAATCACCCCGGAAAACCTTTACAAAATGCTCAACGACATGAGCGGGCCAAAGGCGTTTGAATCTTTTGCAGCGGTGGGTCCGGTCTCTTATTCCAAAGATGACCGGGTGGGCGTTGACCTGGTCAATATTTACCGGGTGGACAACGGCAGTTTCAAGGCCATCAGCTCCGTTGCATCCGAATACATGAAAAAACTGAGGGCAGCCCAATAAACTGACGGCATTCCCGTTGCAGGCCCCGTGCCTGCGCGGGAAATCCGGAATTATACATCATGCCCGGAATCCGCCCCACCATCCGACCCCGCTATCTGGCCGGGTGCACTCCGGAGAAAGGGCAGAAAGAAAAGACATATGGACAATCTGCTTGAAGTCAACAACATCGAAGTGGTGTACAATGATATTATCCAGGTGCTCCGGGGCGTCAGCCTCAGTGTTGCCGAGGGAAGCATCGTCTCCCTGCTCGGCACCAACGGGGCTGGCAAGACCACCACGCTCCGTGCCGTGAGCGGGCTCCTCAAGCCGGAAAACGGTGCGATCAAGGAAGGCTATATCCGGTTCAACGGCACGGATACCACCCAGATGCTGGGCACCCAGGTGGTCCGGCAGGGAGCGGTGATGGTGCCCGAAGGACGCCGGGTGTTCAAGCACCTGACCGTGAACGAAAACATCCTGGTGGGGTCCATCACCCGCAAAGACGGCAGTGGTGCCGTAAAAAAGGACCTGGATCTGATGTACACCCACTTTCCCAGGTTGTCCAAGGTCACCAACCGGATGGCCGGGTACAGTTCCGGCGGGGAACAGCAGATGATCGCCATTGCCAGGGCACTGATGGCATCCCCCCGGATGCTCATGCTGGACGAGCCGTCCCTGGGCCTTGCTCCGCTCCTGGTCACGGAAATCTTTGACAATATCCGGCGGATCAACAAAGAACTGAACACCACCATCCTTGTGGTGGAGCAGAATGCCAAAGTGGCCCTGGGGATTTCCGATTACGCCTATATCATGGAGTCCGGTAAAATTGTTCTTGAGGGCAGTTCCGACGAGCTGCAGGACAATCCGGACGTCAAGGAGTTCTACATGGGGATCACCAAAGGCGGCGGCAGAAAATCCTTTAAAGACATAAAATCCTATAAACGGCGGAAGCGCTGGATGTAATGCCATTCGCCCAAGGAGTGCTCAGATGAAAATACTGGTTGGATATGATGGCGGGGAAGTCGGCCGGATGGCCCTGTCACTGGCAAGGGACATGGCAGGGATCCGCAGCGCGTTTGTGTATGTTGTGACCTCCATGGCAGGCGGTTCTTCAGAGCGCCGGGCAGACATCGAACGGACGGAAACCAACCTTGAATTTGCCCGGGGATTCATGGAAAACTCAGGCATCCAGTGCGACTGCCAGCAGAGCGTCAGGGGCTTGTCCCCCGGAGAAGACCTGGTCAGGTTTGCCCGGGAAAACGATATTGACCATATTTTTCTGGGCATCCGGAAAACCTCCCGGGCCCAGAAAGCCGTTCTCGGGTCCACGGCCCGGCACGTGATCCTTAAAGCACCCTGCCCCGTGACAACGGTAAAGTTCGATCCCGTCAATATCCAGACCGAAGATCTTCTCAGGGACCGCCATATCCTGGTGGTGGATGATGAACCCGATATCCTGGAAACCATAGAAGAACTTCTGGACATGTGCACCCTGGATCTGGCCGACTCTTTTGAAGCCGCCGAAAAAATGCTGCGGAAAAACCGGTATGACCTGGCCATCCTGGATATCATGGGGGTCAGCGGTTACGACATTTTAAACCTTGCCAGGGAAAAAGAGGTGCCCGCACTCATGCTCACGGCCCACGCACTCACCCCGGAAAACCTGAAAACATCCATCCAGAAAGGGGCGGACTCGTACATTCCCAAGGATGAACTGGCCAACCTCACCGACCATGCCGCCGATGTGATCCGGGCCAGGCTCCAGGGCAGCCAGGGGAACTGGTTTTCCACCCTCAAACCCTTTTTCGACAAAACATTCGGGGCGGGATGGCGTGACCGGGACAGGACATTCTGGAACTCCTTTGACGACAAATACGGGAAATAACCAGGGTATTTTTCGCCACCTCCGAAAAAGATCATTGAAATACGAAAGCCTGAAATGCTAAATAAGTACAATTGATCACGTACTAAAAAATGTTCCGGAGGGTGTAAATGAAACGGGTTGGTTTCAGGCTTTTACTGTTGATGTGCGTTTTGCTTGTGTCAGGATGTGCTTCTGACAAGGAAAAAACCGAAAAATTCATTGCCCAGGCCCAGTCGTCTTACGATGCCGGCGAGTACAGCCAGGCTGTCATCCAGATTAAAAACGCCATTGAGGCATCCCCCAAATCCCTTCCGGCCCACGAGCTGCTGGCAAAATCCTATCTCAAGCTCGGTGACGCCCGCCAGGCCTTTGACACCCTCAGAAAGATCGAACAACTGGCCCCGGATGACCTGGACAATATTGCCCAGGTGGCATCATTCTATCTTTTAGGCCTTCAGCGGGACGAGGCCAAAAAACGGGTGGACCGTGTACTGGAAGAAAACCCGGACCACATCCAGTCCCTTTACCTGAGTGCCGGGCTTCTCAGCGGCGACCGGGAAAACATGGGCCAGATCATGGAGATCTACAATAAAATCCTCTCCATAGACCCGGAACAGGCCCGGGCCCACCTGGCAATCTCCCGGATCTACGCCAGCCAGAACGAGAATGAAAAGGCGGAACAGGGACTCAAGCGGGCCCTGGCAATCTCCCCGGACAATACCAATATCTACAGAACCCTGTTTGAATTCTACATGTCCCGGGAAAATCCGGATGCAGCCCGCCGGGTGCTTGAAGATCTGATCATGGAAAAGCCGGACCAGGCAGATCCCTATATTTTCATGGGCAACTTCCACCTGGGCCGGGGAGAACTGGACCTTGCTAGAGAATCATTTGCCCGGGCCATTGAAAAAGAAAAGACCAACCTGGGAGCCCACATGCTCCTGGCACGGGCTTACAACCTCCAGGGAGAAAAGGACAAGGCCGAGCAGTATATCAAGACGGCCCTGGAAGCCGCACCGGACAACCACACCATCAAAAACGCCTATGCCGAGTTCCATTTCAGCCACGACGACTTTGAAAAGGCCCGGCAACTGGTGGATGAAATTTTGTCCGCCCGGCCGGATTTCATGCAGGCCAAGGCCCTCAAGGGCAGGATCATGACCCGCCAGGGCAATGCCGAAGAAGCCGTCCATATATTCACGGAACTGGTCAAGGAAGAACCCGACTTCCCGCTCTACCATTTTCTGCTGGGCTCGGCCCTGTTTGAACAGGGGGAACCCACCCGGGCCAAATCAGCCCTGTCCCTGGCCCTTGAAAAGAACCCGGAGTACCACCAGGCCAGAATGCTCATGGCCACCATCCATTTCAACCAGGGGGATGTTTACCTGGCCGAGGACAACATCAAAAAAGTGCTGGATGTCCTGCCCGATCAGTACAACGCCAACCTGCTCATGGGCAATATCCACATGACCAACAGGAACAATGCCCGGGCCAGGGAGATTTTCACCCGCATGATTGATCTTGACCCGGAAAATCCCACGGCCTATTACCGTCTGGGCATACTGGAACGGTCCGAAAAACAATACCCGGATGCGGTCAAACACCTGACCCGTGCCCTGGACATCAACCCCACACTCATGGATGTCTTTTCAAGCCTGGTATCGGTTCACGCGGTCCAGGGACAGTTTGACACGGCTCTTAAGGCCATTGACGCCCACATGGAAAAAACTGCGGATACCCCGGTGGTAACCTCCATTCTCCTGAACCTGCGCGGCAACATCCTGCTGTCCAAAGAGCAGCGGGATCAGGCTGTCACCGCCTTTGACGCGTCCATTGAAAAAAATCCCCAGTACATGACGCCCTATCTGACCCTGGCCAAGCTGTATGCTTCCCGGGACCAGTTAAAAGAGGCGGAACAGGTATATCTGAACCTGATTCAACAGCGCCAGGACCAGGCCCTGGCCCATGGCCTGGTGGGCACCCTTTACGAAAAAATGGAACAACTGGACCTGGCGGAAGCCCATTATATCAAAGCCCTGGCAATCGACCCCGACCATATTCCCGCAGTCAACAACCTGGCCTACCTTTATGCCCAGCAGAACAGGGAACTGAACAAGGCCCTGGATCTGGCCCGCCAGGCCAAGGAGCGTCTGGGCCGCATTCCTGCGGTCATGGATACCCTGGGCTGGGTGTATTATAAAAAAGGCCTTTACGACAGTGCAGCCGCAGAGTTCCTGGCCTGCACCGAACTTTCGCCTGAAAACCCCATATTCCACTATCACCTGGGACTGGCCTATGCCAAGCTGAACAAAACCGACAAGGCCAGGAGCGCCCTGGAAGCGGCCCTGAAGCTGGACAAGGGCTTTGACGGGTCTGATGACGCCCGGGACAAACTTGCCCGGCTTTAGACCGGCGTCCGCCCCCTCGGCCGGGGCTGCATCCGGTATCTTCCGGTATTTTTTCCAAGCCCTGGCTGCCGTTTTTTTTCTTGTGTCCGTATGCCCGGCATGCCTGTCCACAGCCGGGGCTGCCCCGGTGAAAATCGAAGCCCGGGTGCTCGCCGATATCCAGAACCCGGAGTTTAAACTCTATGCAAGGGACAAGACCTGTAAACATGCCTGCCGCTACCGGGTGGTGCTGATCGATAATTTTGAACACCGGTTTTCCCTTGTGCCCGAAGTCACCACCACCCATGGCGAAATGCTGGTGAAGCTGCTCAAATCCGGCAGAAACGATATTGAAACCACCATCCTGAACACCACCCTGGCCAGGGGACTGGCCACCCTGATCCTGGAATTGTCCGGCGGGGCCTGTGCAGATGCCGTGATATCATCCATCCCCGGGTCAAACTATACGGACAGCCAGATCCGCAGCCTTTTGCCGGGCAAACCGGACCTGAACCCGGACACCCGTCTGGCAGACCGTGACGCTCTCAAGGCCCTGCTCAGGCAAATCGCATTCAAAGGGTATCCGTCGGTGGCATGGATGGAACAGGCAGACATCAATCTTGTCAAACTCAAGGAAGATGCGCGGAAATTTGTCTTTATCGAAGCCCTGGCCCGGTTCAATGTCCGGGTGATCCTGCCTTACGGCAACCCCGACACCACCCATAAAGGCCGGGCCAAATCCATCAATCTTCTCAGCCTGGCCGATAATGCCCTGGTGTATTCCGGTCTTGACCAGGCCGGTCGGCGCGTCCCGGATTTTCCTTACAGCCCGTTAAGTTCGGGGGATGAAGTTTCAGTGTATACCATCCTGGAGTGCCCCCACCCCTCGGATCCTTTCAAGGCGGTCCTGGATATCAACCAGGACGGATTTTTTGACTATACATTCACCCGGAAAACAAGGCTGGCCCCTGGCACACCCTGCCGGAAGCGGGGCATTCTCCAGGGCACCTCCGTGATCCCGCCCCAAAAGGTCAAGGAACTGTTGCCGCCCAAAAAACAGCCGGCTAAATCCGGGTAATCCCGTCCGGAAAGGTTGTCAGGGCCTTCAGGCCGTCCCGGGTGACCTGCCAGGTGTTTTCAATGCCCACCACCCCTTTGCCCGGTATCACCACCTTGGGCTCCAGGGCCATGACCATGTTCTCTGCCAGTGCAAGGGTCTGGCCCTGGGCGATAAAGGGGAATTCATCCAGTTCAATGCCCAGGCCATGGCCGGTGAACCGTATCTTTGGGGCTGCCGCTCCCATGAACCAGTCGCCATAGCCCTTTTCCCTTGCCATGCCCACCATGGCGTCATAGATATCACCGGTCACCGCCCCCGGACATGCCATGATTTTTACCTGCTCCTGGATTTCCAGCATGGCCTCGTGGGCTTTGTAAAATACATCTCCCAGCCGGCCCAGGGAAAATATCCTGGCATGATCGGCCAGATACCCGTCCAGGGCAAACACATAGTCCACAAGCAGGGGCTGTCCCGCAGCAATAGGATTGGCAGACGGCCCCTGGCCTACAAAGGGGTTCATCCCCATCCCGGCCGTGGGGGATGACAGAGAGCCGGGTACAGCTGCGCCTGGCCCGCACATGATATGGCCGTAAAACAGGTCATTGTCCCACATGCGCATGCGGATGGTACCCTGGTGGCCCAGCTTCCGGGCATGGGCCTCGACCCGGCCGGCCAGTTCGACTTCGGCCATGCCTTCTTCCGCCAGTTCCGGTACACAGGCCGCCACCTGGTCTGCCAGGGCGCAGGCCTTTTCAATGCAGCCGATTTCAAACCGGGATTTCACGGCCCGCTGGAGACGCACAGGCGTTGAAATATCCAGGATTTGTGCATCCTTGAAAATCTTCTTGAACATCAGGTATATATTGGCCGGCATCACATCCAGCTCAAGACCGATGCGGGCGGGAGCGCCAAGCCCGAAATCCGACAGGATTCCTGGAATTTTCTTCGGGCTCATGACCTGGCAGATGTGGTCCAGTGCCGATTCCTCCCGGGCCCGTTGTTCATCCTTGAACACCATGAACAGCGCATCGCCGGAAGCCGGAACATAAAGCCATCCCTGCTGGGTGGTCCCGGTATAATAAAACCGGTCCGCCTTCTGGACGATCAGGGCACCGTCAAGGCCCGTGTCCGCCAGAATGGCCTGAAACCCCTTGATTCTCGATCCGATTTCTGCTGCGGGCACCAGTTGCCGGTAACTCATATTCATGACACGCCTCCGTTAAATAAAACAGCTGCAGCAGACACGGCCCAAGCCTGCCTGCTGCAGCTGAAATCGTCCGGATATTTGGTTGAAATACCCGGGGGTGGAATAATCCGTAATTACGGTTCAGACATCAGGTGTAGTCATAGAACCCTTTACCGGTTTTCCGGCCCAGCCAGCCGGCTTCCACATATTTTCTCAGCAGGGGACAGGGCCTGTATTTGGAGTCCTTGAATCCGTCATACAGGGTTTCCATAATGGCAAGGCAGGTATCCAGGCCGATGAGGTCGGCCAGGGCCAGGGGGCCCATGGGATGGTTCATGCCCAGCTTCATTACCGTATCAATATCCTCGGGCTTGCCCACGCTCTGGTAGAGGCAGAACACCGCTTCGTTGATCATGGGCATTAGAATCCGGTTGGCGATAAACCCGGGATAGTCATTGGCCTCGGCAGGGGTTTTGCCGAACTTTTCCGACAACTCCCAGGTCAGTTTAAAAGTTTCTTCGGAAGTGGCAATGCCCTTGATCACCTCAACCAGCTTCATCAGGGGCACCGGGTTCATGAAATGCATGCCGATGACCTTATCCGGCCGGGAGGTCTGGGCCGCGATCCTGCCGATGGGGATAGAAGAGGTATTGGTGGACAGGATGGCATGGGCCGGACAGATTTCATCCAGGTCCCTGAAAAGTTTGAACTTCAAGTCTTCTCTTTCAACGGCAGCCTCGACCACAAAGTCGGCCCGGGCCATATCCTTGAGATCCGTTGTGGTGGTGATCCGGCTCAGGATGGCGTCTCTGTCCGCTGCTGCAATTTTTTCCTTTTTCACCAGGCGGGCCAGGGAGTTTGAAATGGTGGACATGCCTTTTTCACAAAATGCGTCGCTGATATCGCTCATGATCACGTCAAGCCCGCTGGCCGCAGCCACCTGGGCAATCCCGTTGCCCATCTGACCGGCGCCGATCACGCCAAATGTCTTTACATCCATTGTTATCTCCTTAAGTTTACTGCCAATTCAACTTCAACATTACCAGTCATGGGCTACCGGTTTACCACAAGGGCTACTGCCTCTCCCCCGCCCAGGCAGAGGGAGGCAAGACCGGTATTCTTGTCCTGTTTTTCCATTTCATAAAGCAGGGTGGTCAACACCCTGGCCCCGGATGCGCCGATGGGATGGCCCAGGGCCACGGACCCGCCGTTGACGTTGACCCTGGCCGGGTCCAGTTCCAGGACCTTGTTGATCCCGGCCGAGGTCCCGGAAAAGGCCTCGTTGATTTCAAAAAGATCCACATCATTGATGGAGATGCCCTGTTTTTTGAGCACCTTGGGAATGGCATAGATGGGCGCCATGAGCACGTATTTCATATCAATGCCGTAGGAGGCCTGGGCACCGATTTCCGCCATTACGGTGCATCCCAGTTCCCTGGCTTTTTTCTCGCTCATGAGCACCAGAGCGGCTGCCCCGTCGGAAATAATGGAGGCATTGCCGGCTGTGCCCACCCCTTCTTTTTTAAATGCAGGTTTCATTTTGGACAGGAATTCATAGGAGGTATCCTGGGGGCATTCGTCCCTGTCAAAGACCTTGGGAGCACCTTTGCGCCGGGGTACTTCCACGGGCATAATCTCATCCGCGAACCGGCCCGCAGCCACGGCGGCATTGGCCCGGCGGTAGGATTCAACCGCATAGTTGTCCTGGTCCTCACGGCTGACGTCCCAGCGTTCGGAACAAAGTTCGTTGGACATGCCCATATGGAAATCATTGACCACATCCCAGAGCCCGTCATGGACCATATGGTCCTCGATGCGGCCCGGGCCCATGCGGTGGCCCCACCGGGCTTTGTCCATATAGTAGGGCGCCATGCTCATGTTTTCCATGCCCCCGGCCACCACCACGTCGGCATCCCCGCACTGGATGGCCTGGGCCGCCAGCATCACCGCCTTAAGGGACGAACCGCAAACCTTGTTCACGGTGATGGCTTCCACCTCCCAGGGCAGGCCGGCCTTGACCGCGGCCTGTTTGCCGGGGTTCTGGCCGTATCCGCAGGGCAGCACCATGCCCATGATACACTCGTTGATTTCGGTTTCTTCGATATTGGCGCGGCGGATGGCTTCCTTGACCACCAGGGCGCCCAGTTGGGTGGCTCCCATCTGGCTTAGGGTACCGCCGAAACTTCCCAGGGGGGTCCGGGTTGCGCTGACAATGACCGCTTTGTTCATGATATTTCTCCTTATATCTTCACTCGTGCATTGGGTTGGATATGCGTTCATCCCTGTGCCGGAACACTTTTGGAAAAATCTGCTCTTCCCCAAAACCTTCGGCACGCACTCTATTACATATTTCTCCGGTATTTGCCACCCACTTCAAACAGGGCATTGGTGATGGTACCCAGGGAGCAGGATTTCACGCTTTCCATGAGCTGCTCAAATATGTTCCCGCCGTTCAGGGCGGTTTCCTTGAGAGCGGCCAGGGCCGGATCACTGTCATCGGCATGGACGGCCTTGAATGCGGCCAGGCGTTCCAGTTGGGCATCCTTCTGGTCGTCCGTGGCCCGGGCCAGTTCCAGGTGGTTGGCCATTTCCGCATAATCCGCATCCGGGTCCTCAAAGGTGTTGACCCCGATAATGGGGTGTTTGCCCGTATGTTTACGGTATTCGTAATACATGGACTCTTCCTGGATCCTGCCGCGCTGGTATCCGGTTTCCATGGCGCCCAGCACCCCGCCCCGCTCGGTGATCCGCTCAAACTCAGTGAGCACGGCCTCTTCCACAAGATCGGTGAGTTCATCCACAATAAAGGCCCCCTGGAGGGGATTTTCATTGTTTGCCAGGCCCCATTCCCGGTTGATGATCAACTGGATGGCCAGGGCCCGCCGGACCGATTCCGCGGACGGCGTGGTAATGGCCTCGTCAAAGGCGTTGGTGTGAAGGCTGTTGCAATTGTCATAAATGGCGCACAGTCCCTGGAGGGTGGTGCGGATATCGTTGAACTGGATGTCCTGGGAATGGAGGGACCTGCCCGAGGTCTGGATATGGTATTTCAGCTTCTGGGATTTTTCATTCCCGCCGTATTTATACTTCATGGCAATGGCCCAGATCCGCCGGGCCACCCTGCCGATCACGGTGTATTCCGGGTCCATGCCGTTGGAAAAGAAAAAGGACAGGGACGGGGCAAAATCATTGATGTCCATGCCCCTGGACAGATAGTACTCCACATAGGTGAACCCGTTGGCAAGGGTCAGGGCCAGCTGGGTAATGGGATTGGCCCCGGCTTCGGCAATATGGTATCCGGAAATGGAAACCGAATAGAAATTCTTCACCTGGTTGTCGATGAAAAACTGCTGGATATCCCCCATCATTTTCAGGGCGAATTCAATGGAGAAAATACAGGTGTTCTGGCCCTGGTCCTCTTTGAGAATGTCGGCCTGAACCGTTCCCCTGACATTAGACAGGGCAAAGGCCTTAAGCGCCGCCGCTTCTTTTTCATCAGGCGCCCGGCCTTTTTCCGCCGTGAACGCATCCACCTGCTGGGCAATGGCCGTGTTCATGAACATGGCCAGCATCATGGGGGCAGGCCCGTTAATGGTCATGGACACCGAGGTGTTGGCCGCGCAGAGGTCAAACCCGCCGTACAGCACCTTCATGTCCTCCAGGGTGCAGATGCTCACACCTGAGGTGCCGATCTTGCCGTAAATATCCGGCCGCCGGTCCGGGTCAAACCCGTACAGGGTGACCGAGTCAAAGGCGGTGGAAAGCCGCTTGGCCGGATAGGATGCGGACAAGAGCTTGAACCGGGCATTGGTGTCCGCAGGCCCGCCCTCGCCGGCAAACATCCGGGTGGGATCTTCGTCTGCCCGTTTCAGTGGGAACACACCGGCGGTATAGGGGAAATAGCCTGCGAAATTTTCCTTGCGCATCCATTTGTACTGCTCTCCCGGGTCCTTAAACCTGGGCACGGCAATTTTCGGGATCTTTGAATGGGACAGGGATTCGGTATACAGGGGCAGGCGGAACTCCTTGTCCCTGACATGGTAGACCAGCTCTTCCTTTTCATACATTTCCGAGCAGTGTGCAAACGCATCCACGGCCTTGTCCGTTTCTGTTTCCACAAGGTCCGCTGCTGCATCAACCGCAGCCTTAAGCTGGTCAAGGCCGTCCTTTCCCGAGGTTTCAAGGGCCCTTAAGGCCTCTTCCAGGTGCCAGCGCTGGCGCACGGCCTCTGCCTGGTCTTCGGTTTCCTTATGGTAATCCCTGACCGTGTCCGCGATCTCCGCCAGGTACCGGACCCGTTCTCCAGGGATGATAATGGTCTTGGATGACGATTCCTTAACACCCACCCTGGGGATGGAGGAGGCATAGGTGATGCCTTTTTTCTCTTTGATCAGGTCCAGGAGCGCATGATAGAATGCCGTGACCCCGTCGTCGTTGAACTTTGAGGCAATGGTGCCGAATACCGGCATTTCTTTGGGATTTTTGTCCCAGGCCTTGCGGTTGCGCTGGACCTGCTTGCGCACATCCCTTAACGCGTCTTCGCTGCCTTTTTTCTCATATTTGTTGACCACCACGATATCGGCGTAATCCAGCATGTCGATCTTTTCAAGCTGGGACGGGGCGCCAAACTCCGCCGTCATCACATAGATGGACATGTCCACCAGGTCTACCACCCTGGAGTCGCCCTGGCCGATGCCCGCGGTTTCAACGATAATGATATCGTAACCCGCGGCTTTGGCCACTTCCACGGCATGGGGCAGGGCCTCGGGCAGTTCGGTCTGGGAACGCCGGGTGGCAAGGGACCGCATGTAGACCCGTCCGGTTTCAATGGAATTCATCCGTATCCTGTCGCCCAGCAGGGCGCCCCCGGTTTTTCGCCGGGACGGATCGCAGGAAATGATGGCGATGTTGACCTCGGTCAGATCCCTTAAAATGCGGATGATCAGTTCGTCGGTAAGGGACGATTTACCCGCGCCCCCTGTTCCCGTAAGGCCGATCACGGGGACGTCACGGTCGCGGGACATCCCGTGGATCCGGTCCATGATGGTGTCCAGTTGTGCTTTGTTCTGGGCACAGGCTTCCTGGACTGCGGAGATGAAGTTGGCGGTTACCCGTTTGTTTTCCAGGGTCAGCCCGTCGTAATCCAGGGCGTCAAAGTCAACGCAGGGGTGGTCCATGGCTTTCATCTTATCGTTGATAATGCCCTGGAGTCCCATGTTTGAACCGTCTTCAGGAGAGTAGATCCGGGTTACCCCGTAGGCATGGAGTTCCTCCATTTCCGAGGGGATGATCACGCCGCCGCCCCCGCCGAAAATCTTGATATGGGATGCACCTTTTTCCTTGAGCATGTCCACCATATACTTGAAATACTCCATATGTCCGCCCTGGTAGGAGGACACGGCAATGCCCTGGGCATCTTCCTCAATGGCGGCATCAACCACTTCCTGGGCAGACCGGTTATGGCCGATGTGAATGACCTCGGCGCCGGAGTCCTGTAAAATTCGCCGCATGATATTGATAGAGGCATCATGGCCGTCGAAAAGAGAGGTGGCGGTCACAACCTTGACCGAATTCCCGGGGGTATATACTTCAGGTTCTGCGCTCATAACATCTCCTTCTTTATAATACCGAAAGTTTGACTAAACTAAACAAAGTTTATATGTATTAATGTACTGGCATATATCCCTAAAAAAATAAATACAAATTTTTACTCCGGTTGATTTTTTCAGAACAGCAATCCGAGGATAAAATCGGTCTGGATGGAAGTGTACTGGTCCAGGGTAAAATTCTTTTTCATATGCCATCTCCGGAACGCCCACATCTGGCCGAGCACCGAAATGTTATGGCCCACCAGGTTGACGCGCTTTTCATCCAGCACCGGGAAGTTGTTCTTCCCGGACATCCCGGCCAGGGCCTGGACAAAAAGATCCGTGATCTTCAATTCATTGACCAGCACCCGCTCCTTCCACTTTTCCGGCAAAAACTGGGTCACCTGGTACATGAGCAGGATATGGTCCGCCATTTTATCGCAGACCTGGAAGTACTGGCGGATCACCTCCGCCAGCTGCTCCTTCTGGCCGGAGCTGTCGGACAAGGCGTCCTCCACTGCATCCTGCACCTCTTCGTGGATGGCTTTGCAGACCAGGTAAAGCAGGTCCTCCTTGGAGCTGACATACTCGTACAAAGACCCGACGGAAAATCCCGCTGCCCTGGCAATCATCCGTGTGGTGGTCTTATGATACCCATGCGCGATAAACAGGGTTACGGTCGAGTCAATGATATGCCGCCGTCTTTCCCTGACCAGTTCAGGATTCTTAATCTGCGTCGGTACTTCTCCGTCAGTGAGGGAAACTGCTTTTTCTCCGGCCAATGGTTACTCCTTTTACCTGGGAATCAGTATTGAACGAGCGCTCGGTCTTTTATTTTTTTGCATGGTTGCAGGAGGTTGTCAAGACATTATCCGGAAACCGCATGGATTCGGCAATTGGACAAATTCGCCAATCAGTGGTAGTTTCTGGACGAATATTCTTATACGTGCATATGAAACATCCCGTCAGGACACAATATGACACCCGTTATTGTACAACCCAGCAGATTGAACCGCCCTTTGGACACACGTTCAAAGCCGGTTGCTGACGCCGACAGGAGCCTGCCATGACCTATACCGCCCTTGCTGTCGTATGGATCATATGGTGCACGGTCCACAGCATCCTGATCACCCCATGGACAACCGCATTTTTCAGGCGGATATTCAAGGACCGATACCGGTACTTTCGCCTGGTGTACAACAGCGTGGCCGTGATCTCCCTGATACCGGTCCTGGCCTTCAGCCGGGGCATGGCAGGGGAAACACTTTTTGCCTGGGACGGATGGCTTACCCTGCCCTGGCTTGTGCTGTGGGGCGTGGCCCTGTTTTTATCTGTCCAGGGGTACCGGGCCTATGACATGGGACAGGTTTCGGGACTCCGCCAGGCCATGACAGGGCCTTTGCCCCCTTCCAAATCCCGGCTCAACACCGGGGGTATCCTGGGCATAACCCGCCATCCCTGGTATCTGGCCGGGCTGGTGTTTTTATGGATTCGCTCCAGGCATATCCATCTGTCCATGGTTGTGGAGAACCTGGTACTCTGCCTCTACCTTTTCATCGGTATGCGCCTGGAAGAGCGCAAGCTTCTCATGGTTTTCGGCAATCGCTATAAAGATTACCAGGACCGGGTCTCCCCTTTATTTCCATTGAAATGGATGGTTGCTTTGTTTCAGAAACAAAGGCAAAGGTAATCCTGCCTGCCCCGCGATATCCCGGATAAAAAACCAGGGTAAAAAAGCCGAATCACCCCAAATCCTGCTTATCGCGTTTCAGGCATTTTCCATCTCAGGCGTATACTTGCCGTAACGCGCCGCACCATTACACCTGGCACGTTTCAGCAGGGCTGCCTGGGCTGCCGCCGTATTTCCGGATGTTCCTCCCCAAGTGCTGAGCGGTTGCTCCTGGAGCGCCCGCCCGTAGGAAAAGCTCAGTTCCCAGGGATGGGGGCCGGACTGGTTCATGGCATTCAGATGTGCCGTGGCAAGTTCCGAACTCTGTCCCCCGGATAAAAAGGCAATGCCGGGTACGGCCGCCGGTACCACCCGTTTGAAAACCCTCAGGGTGGCCCGGGCCACATCTGCCACATCCGCCTGGTCTGCACAGGCATCCCCGGCCGTGACCATGCTGGGCTTGAGTATCATACCTTCCAGAAAGACCCGGTGGTCTGAAAGGGCGGAAAAAACCGTCTGTAAAACCCATTCGCTGATGCGTTCACAGGTCTGGATATCATGGGTGCCGGTCATCAGGATTTCAGGCTCGACAATGGGCACCAGGCCGGCGGCCTGGCAAAGGACTGCATACCGGGCCAGGCCATGGGCATTGATGTCAACGGCCAGGCGGGTCGGCCTGTGGTCCCCGATATGGATCACCGCCCGCCATTTGGCAAAACCCGCGCCCTGCTCTGCAAATCCGGCAAGGCGGTCGCCCAGGCTGTCCAGCCCCTGGGTCGCTTTTTCCTTACGGGTGCCCGGAATCAGGGCCAGTCCCTTATCCACCTTAATGCCCGGGATAATTCCCCTGTCCCGCAGGAGTGCGGGAAAAAGCGTACCGTCCGGACCGCCGGACTGCCCCAGGGTTTCCTCAAAAAGAATCACACCGGAAATATATTCGTCAATGCCGGGTGCCGTAAAAAGAAGCTCCCGGTAAGCTCTCCGGTTTTCCTCGGTGGATGCCACATTAATGGTGTCAAACCGCTTTTGAATGGTGGGGCTGCTCTCATCCGCCGCCAGGATGCCCTTGCCGGGCGCCACCATGGCCTCTGCCGTGCCTGCCAGTTTTTCAGCCAGTTCATCTGGCAAATGATATACTCCCATGAATGGTCTCCTCTATTACGGGTGTTACTGATTTTCTCTGTTGCCGGGCCGGAATAGTATACTAATCAGAATAAACCTTTTCCGTGAAAAAACAAGGCAAGCCCCGCCTGATTTGCCGGGCACCCCTTGAATCCCGTACCGGAACATGACACAAATGAGCCGAACATGTATGGAGGTTCCAATGATATATTATATGGGGATGGTGGGTATCGCTGCCTTTGCCGTTACAGGCGTCATGGCGGCAGGCAAGAAAAATATGGACATCTTCAGCATTGTTCTTCTGGGGATGATAACCGCCCTGGGCGGGGGGACCATCAGGGATATTCTCATTGATGCCAACCCCGTGTTCTGGATGGCGGACCTGACCTATCTCTGGGTGGCCCTGGCCGCTTCGGTGGTGGCCTTTTTCCTGATCCGGCTGATCACTCCGTTGTTCAAGCTGCTGCTCTATGTGGATGCTTTCGGCCTGGCCCTGTTCACGGTTCTGGCCACACAGAAAACGAGTGCCATGGGATTGCCGGGCCCTGTGGCCGTAGTCATGGGATTGGTTACGGGAATTGCCGGCGGCATGATACGGGATGTGCTGACCCAGCGCCAGACCCTGATCCTGGCACGGGAATTCTACGCCACCCCCGCCCTGATCGGTGCCATATGCATCTCCGTTCTGGACACTGCATTTCCCGGCCACGCCTACAGCCACCTCTATGCAACAGGCCTGATCTTTATTCTCAGGGGCGCGGCCATTCAATGGGGCCTGTATTACCCGGGCTGGCTTATGCTTAAATAGGAACCGCATACCACCCCGGACCGTCCCGGCTCAAAAAAAGACGGAAACCAGCATCCGTGTCCCCACCACATAAAGAAGCAGGGCAAAAATACGTTTCAACTTGTCCACCGGCAGGCTGTGGGCAAGCCGGACCCCCACGGGCGCTGTAAATACACTGGCAGCCACGATACCGGCCAGGGCCCGGAGATCCACAAACCCCAGGGACATGGGCGGCTGGCCGTCCGTGCCAAGCCCGTTGACCACATATCCGAAAGCCCCGGCCACAGCAATGGGCATGCCAATGGCTGCCGAGGTGCCGATGGCCATATGGATCTTGGTATTGCACCAGGTCAGGAACGGCACGGACATGGTGCCGCCGCCGATTCCCACAAGGCTTGAGAAAACACCGATTACATTCCCGGCGGCAAACATGCCCCCGGAGCCGGGGATATCCCTGGTGGGTTTGGGTTTGATGCCCATGAGCATCTGGGTGGCCACATAAAACAGAAAGATCCCGAAAAACCCTTTTAAAAAATTGGTGGACAGCATGGCCGCGATCCAGGTGCCTGCGAAGGTGCCGACCAGTATGCCCGGAGTGATCCTGAACACGACCGGCCAAATCACGGCCCCTCTTTTGTGATGGGAGCGCATGCTGGACAACGAGGTAAACAAAATACTCGCCAGGGAGGTGCCCAGGGCCACGTGGAGAATCACCTCATGGGCCATGCCCTGGGATGTAAATGCAAAGGTGAGCATGGGCACGATGACCAGGCCGCCGCCGATTCCCAGGAGCCCTGCCAAAACACCGGCAACAGCCCCCACGCCAAGATATGCCAACATATACGTCATTTCCGGATCCATTCCTTTTCCGCAGGGATTAAGGGTGTCTCTAATAATCAGGATTTTGGTTTGAGTTCAAGGCGCGGCAAAATCTTAACCAGATGAATACATTGCGTATTTCGAGGATTAAAATTTTGCTGCAACGCGGAAATCGGACCAAAAGACCATTATTAGAGGTGGCCTTAACAATTGCGCGTTCACTTCCATATACCGGACCATGAACCAGATGCCAACCATGACCATATCCCATTCTTCTTATTGAAAATCGGCTCAACCCTTATATCACTGTCCGGGCAAAATCAAGGAAAACCATCATTTATCAAAGAGGACTCCCAAAGATCCTCCTTTCTCTGCCCGGAAATACAAAAAACGCCTTTTCCCGGAATCAACACAATGTGAACGGGAAAAGGCGCTCTGGCTTACTTACGTTTGTTTTATATCCGTAAATTCTCGGTTTATTTCACAATAAACACCGGACAATCGGATTTATGCAACACCTGGTGGGCTACCGACCCTAAGAACAACCCCTCAAAGTCAGAGACCCCCCTGGAACCCATGACCACCAGGTCTGTTTTTTCTATTTTAACCACATCGGCAATGGTGGACCCGGGAAGCCCTTCAAGTATCCGGACATCGTAGTTCACCCCGGCCTCGTCCAGCAAGTCTTCATAAGGCTTTACCAATTCTTCGGAAGCTTTCATGATCTCATTGATGGCCTGCTGGAAATAAGGTTCCGACAACACCACGGGAAACCGGCTATGGCAATGGAGCAAAATAATCTGGGAGCCGAACTGCTGGGCAAGTTCAATGGCATAATTGGTGGACCGATGGGAATGGTCGGATCCGTCCACAGGGTTTAAGATTTTTTCAAATTTCATCATGCCTCCTTTCAGACCCGTATACGTCAAAAACGAATCTTTGCTGTCTTAAGAACTGGTGCCGCAATAACCAGTCGGGAAAACGTTGCTTTACAAATATGCAACATACAGGTCCAGTATACCCTATTTTCCGGCGTAAGGTGAATCTAAACTTTTCAGAGCCTGAAAAAATGTTTTCCAACGAGTCAGGATCCGGTTAGAAATAGAACATGCATGCTTGTAAATTTTACATTTGGCGCGTATACTGACCATCGTTTTTTACCAGGTAAAGTTAACGCTATGGATGTAAAATATATTAATCCGTTTATCTCCGCTTCCATGGAGGTGTTCTCTACATTTGCAGGCGTTGAATCCCGTCCCGGCTCCCCCAGCGTCAGAACCCGCCCCCTTACGGACAAAGACATCAACGGATTTATCAGCCTTAACGGCCACGGTATCAACGGATATTTCATCATCAGTTTTTCCGCTGCATTTTTAAAGGAGATCCTGGCCGGCATTTTTGACCATTCAGAGGCCACACAAGAAGAACTTTACGACCTGGCAGGTGAGCTGACCAATATGGTGACCGGTTCCGCCAAGGCGGAACTTTCCAAGAAAGGATATTTCTTTGATGTGGCGGTTCCCAAAATCAGCCACACCACCCCGCAGATTCCCGATAACATGAAGAAAAAACCTATTATTGTGGTTCCATTTAACACCCGGTCCGGTAAATTTCATATTGAGGCATCCCTACAGAGAATTGAAGAGGATTTTCAGCAGGATACCATGCCGGAAGTGGCCGCCCCTGACGGGTATATTTCTGTCGACACCTTTGCCAAGGAGGCGCGTATGGCTTCCATAAAGGTCAGGCGGCTTTTGAAAACCGGGTTTCTCACAGGGAAAAAAATCTCCAACCGCCAATGGCATATCTCGGAAAGCCAACTCCACAAAATCCAGGGATACCGCCCGCCCAAAACCCCTGCCCTGAAAAAAGTCCCCCAAAGCCTTATGGATGAAACCGTCAGCATCAAGGAATTTTCAAAGCTGTCCGGCCTTTCATCCGCAAAAATAAAAGCATTCCTACGCTCGGGATTCCTCAAGGGCATGATGGATGAGGACCATACCTGGCGGGTCAGGAAAGGCCAGGTATCCAAGTTTATCAAACACGCCTGACCAACACCTTTTTCCTGCCGGTCAAAACGGTTCTTTTATTTTGCCAGGATCTTAAACGCCATTACTTTCTCAAACGTGTTAAGAATCTTTTTATTCCGGATGTCAAAGATGCAGGGCTTTGATTTGCCGACATTTCTCGTATTCCTGATCCGGTCCTTTGTTTTATCGCTGATCCTGAGCCGGTATATATCTTCAATGTATTTTTCGGGAACATATATGGTCGCCTGCATATACCCTTTCCAGGCCGACATCCAGACAATGGTCCGTTTCTTTTTCCGGACCTTGCACAACCATGCCTTGCCGTCCCTGTAATACCGCCATTCATAAATCAGGCCGTTGTCGTCATACCGTTTGAGCAATGCCAGGTATGCGTTAAAAGATCTTCCCAGCACTTTTTTCAACACGTCTTCATCCGGGAAAACGGTTTCATCAGCCAGTTCAATCGTATTTATGGTTTCCATTTTTTTGATCACCTTAAACGGCACCGTGTGTCAAATAAATTGTCACCTTTTCCAATTCAGTGCCGTTGTCGGTTAAAATATGTTCAACTTTAATATCTTTTTACCAGAAAGGCGGTTAACCCAAACACTCTGATGTATACTTATTGGCTTCTTTCACGGTTCAACAGGCCAAGGAATATGGTCAACAACTGCGTTGAGCGTCGCCGGAAGATCTGCGAGAGCCTGCATGTAATCATCCAGTTTTTTGATATCATCAACGGGAGAATCACCACGCCGAATTGCCCGCTCATATCGTTCTATACGCCATTTAAAAGCCTCCATAGCTGCGTCACGGGCTGGTCGGACAATAATATTTTTCCACAATTCCAAATCATCGGTCCACGCAGTTCCATTCCACAACTGCCAGGGTTTAGGCTCTTTGTTTGTCCAACTGGCTGCTGCTGTTTCCCCTATCTGGTTTATTGTACGTTTCTGCCTGGTGGTTGTGTCCCAAAATACTTTCCCACGGTGATCCGGCTTGAGTTCTGCCTTGCCGTTTTCACATACAATAACCTCGTTCTGCCCGGGCTTAGGCAAATTCCCCTCAAGTGTTGAAGGAGGCAGACCTAACCCAGGATGGCGCTGAATAACTCTTGTCCCTATGTATTCCCCGGTTTCAGAGCAAAAGCTATGAACTGTTTTGGTTTCCATTTCTCTCCTTTTTATCTGGCTTTGATTAAAACCATTTTTGCAATGTTTCTCATTACAGTTTGTGGGCCTGTGCGTACCACCCGAGATGCATCAAAATGTACATTATCATGGTCCATTGATGCGA
This sequence comes from Desulfobacter sp., assembly GCA_036881925.1. Classification (GTDB taxonomy): domain Bacteria; phylum Desulfobacterota; class Desulfobacteria; order Desulfobacterales; family Desulfobacteraceae; genus Desulfobacter. Next base: position 130,476 of record JBAJNJ010000010.1, on the reverse strand, counting down.
TTGACCACGATGTCGGGTATTTAGCACCACCGCCAGAGGTAAAAAACACGCCACTTGAGCCAATACCAGAGGCTGCACATGGAGATACGTTGCCAAGGTGTCCGACAATGTTTTGAATCGCGTCTGTCTGAAAGCTGTTTATTTCCCTACCGGGATCAATACCCCGACCGTGATCCCAACCCCGAACCCCTTCCCCCCTAACTTCCGGCAACACATTACTATTGCCAAGATGGGCGTACAATTCGGGATAAACATCTTTGTCGAACGCGCTACCGTCCTGCTCCATCCATATTCCATATTCGACAGGAGGCAGGGTTTCAGAGCCCCACAATAATTCTACCCCCACCGGCAACCCCCGCATTGAATTCCATTTATCCTTTTCTGCCTGAGTCACATGAATCACAACGTTTTCCGGGTGGTTGTCCCAACTATCTTTTTGAGCCTGGGTGACATGCTTGCCTCCATCGTTACCATGGTCCTCCCAGCTTTTTGCCTGGTTATCCGTAAGGTGTTTTGCCGTGTTACCAATTTTTGTGGGATCGACGATAAGTGCAGCGTGGTCCGAAACATCTTCTTTGGTAGCAGCCAGAGCACTATTTACAATAACAGTCACATTTGCGGAGTCGGCTATAGTCACCACAATATTAACGGCATAATCAAAAACCATTTTTGTGGCTTTGGCCGGGAGCGTATCACCAGTTGTTCCTGGGTAAGTCACACCATAAAGGATTTCTCCATCATCCGGATCCATGGCAAAAAGACCGATCTCTGACATTTTGAATTCAGAAGTAGGCAAATGCTCATTGGTAATAGTGGTGCCCACCTGTACGCTTTCATTATCAAGCGGTTTGGACTCTTCAACGGCCCGTGAGAGCTTTTCATTGACAAGTGCGGCCATGCCCGGCACATCTCCTGGATAATAAAAAGATCCAGACCCCATGCCAAAACGGGTAAAGGTCAGTTTCGTCGCCCCAGCAGTGACCTTGCCCAGAAGAGCAATCCCCCTGTTGGTTAATTTTAATTCGGGATAGTCTGCCAATTTCATTCCTCCTGTTTTATGGTTGCAATCGTGCCGGCAACGACAGCACCGCCGGCAAACAAATTGCACCTGATGGAAACGGGTTTAATAATTTTGTCCAGAACGGACCGGGTGTTTTTCGCGGATTCAATGGCGGCCGTGAGGGAGTCATAGGCCGCCTGGTTTTCCGGCGGATCATTGGACAATACCCGGAAATGAAATTCCTCTCCGTTGTATTCCCAGAATTCCTCCACCCTGCCGCCGCCAAGTACATCCGTCAGGATCATTTCCACGGCAGCCGGGGTCCCTTTGATCTTATGCCACCGGTAGGAGATGTCCAGCAGGGCGGTCTTCTGATCCATGGTCAGCCCGTCATCCCACGAATCCACGTGCCAGGCCCAGGCCAAATGCTTCAGCACCGGTTCGGGCAATTCTTTGATTGCACCGTAAAGATCCAGGCCGCCAATGGCATTGGTAACGGCTTTCAGCTCCCCGTCAAGGGCCCGGGCAGCAGCCCTGATCCCTTCATCCCTGCCAATGGAACCGGGAAGCATCTCCAGGAAGCTGATGTCAGACAATGCATTATTCACTGACAAGCCCTCCATAATTGACGGTTACGGTCCGTGCAACGGCAACCTGGTCCCGGTTTGCAGCCGTATAAACAGGAGCGGTCAGGTCTGTCCGGTGAACACCGGCGTTCACAAGCATGGAAACAAGCTGGTCCGGATTTATGTCACGCCCAAGAACGGATTTCTGCCATGCAACGTAGCCGTCAACGGCAGTGGCAACAGCGGTCTGGATTTCTGATACCATAAGCCGGTCAGACTCCCGGATGTAGTAGGTCAGCTCAATATCGTAATCGATGATTGCCGGGGCCTTGACAATGACCTGGTCTGTCAGGGGGCGCACCGCTCTGTCCCCTGTGTTTTCATTGACCAGGTCCAGCATGGCCTGGTCCGGGAGTTCTCCATCCCTTAACAGGGGGCAGATATTTACCACAGAGGCCTTTACCTGATTACCTGCAGCGATGCGGACCTGTTCATCGGTCATGCCGGTGGTGTCCGATATTCCGAATACGCCGAGAATGGTTTCCAGGCCGGCCCGGTCAATGTCATCCAGGCCGCTGCTCCTGTATACGGCAACATCGGCAATATCCTGGTGGGCGGATTTTGCATGATGGGCGTAAGCCAGGGCCGGGCCGGCCACACTGAAACTTTCCGGGGCCATCTGGATTCTCAGGCGGTAAGGCTCATCTGTTTCAGTATCCACTCCTCCGGCTGTGGTGGTGGTATTTGCAACGCCTGAAACATAGGCAACCGGATCCACCATTTTGGATATCTGGCCGGGCAACAAATGATTCCCAATCGTACCCGGAGTCTGGCATTTTGCATGGATATCAACATAAAGGGCACCGGCATCAATCTCTTTGTACGCCGTGGTTTCGAACATCAGGGTGCCGTCCGGTGAAATCCGGGTGCCTTGGGGCACGGCCACGACATGGGAAAGCGCAGCAGGCAGCGAGAAACGCATGGTGGTCAATGCCGGGGCCGCAGGCAGGCGGATGGTGTCGGTCATGGCGCCCAGGTTGTCCAGAGCATCTCCTGCGGCATATTTCAAAAGATTCTGCTTGCCGGTATGGTCGATGAGGTTTCTCTGCTGGACCACCACAGCGGCCAGTGCTTCCAGAAAAAGCCGGACCGGGTCCCCGTTGAACAGGGTTGTATTTGCCAGGCCTTCATAAACCGTGATAATTGACTTTTCTACTGTTTCAGCGTCCGTATCGCAGAAACGGACATCAGGTAACCGTTCCAAACCCATATGCTCTCCACCTGTTCATTCTGGTTTTTACCGTTGCGGCCGGCCGGACATCCGGCCGGACACTGCAAGATTACGGCACCTATTAAACCATGTCTGGTTTCCAGGTGTGTTTCAAACGTTTGAATGAAATCAAAAAAAGCCGCAGACCCTTGCAAATAAAGGCGCGGCAGGGGAGTTAAGTGTAAGGCAAAACTGCAAAGATTTTAGAATGGATGCCCCAAACAGGACATTTTATGTCATGAGACGCGGGATAATATATGATGGTGCGGCCGGGCAAAAGTTGGTGTTTTAAAACGCCTGGGCAGCCAATGTTTTACACTTTTCAAGAATATCGGAGGGAAGGGCACATCCCTTGCGTTTTCCGCGGTCAAGGTGAACACCGAGCAACTCGGATGATGCCACTTCCTTATCGGTTTCCGCATTATACATGATATGAAGGAAACGAAGCGTTTTCTCTTTCACCGCCAGCATCTGGGATTTAATCACGAGTAAATCCCCGGCGCTGACTTCAGAGGTGTATTTTGTAATCTGCTCCAGTGCGGCCATCCCCCTGTTATTCTCCCGGATATAGGCACTTGTGATGCCGACGGCTGAAAACAAATGCCATGTGGCCTCATCAAATTTGGCCGTGTACCATTGTACATTCATGTGATCCATATGGTCTATCTGATTTGGGTATACCACGCCCCTGTATGTTTCAATCATCGCTCACCTCCACAGCCTTATTCCAACGAATAGGCAATGTCCGTTTTTTGGAATAAGCGCCGGTTAAAATGTTTACGAATTGATATCCGTGTTCCATATCATCAGCCATAGACTCATTTGCTATTTTCAGTTTACAGCGGCGCAAGCATCGGCATCTCCCACGGGTTAAGAGATGAATCCCAACGCCCGTTGGCGGGAGGCAAGGATATGCCTCCCGCCATCACAGGTATTCGGGCATCCCAACCCATTGGCAACCCGACGGCATGTGGCGTTCAGGCCTGCTGTCCCTATTGTTTCAGGACGGCAGCCTTTTTCATGGCATCTTCCCCTTTTTTCCAGAGATTGCCCTGCCAAAGCTCTTCAAGGCCGGTTTCACCGCACATGCCTTTGCTGGTGAGGTATTCATAGTATGCGGTGGGCTTATGCCCGGTGATATTGTAAAAATCCGGGCTGCACCTGCAGTAGAACCCATTCGAAAGATATTCGAAAAATTCCGCACGGGTCGCACCGAAATCATTTTCAAAATCTGCCATGGGCTGGGCCCGGTATTCAATATTTTCTCCCATTGCGCGGCCCAAATCCTCTGCGATTTCCGCCATGGTCTGGGGCTCCGGTCCGGTGATATCGTAAAATTTATCCCTGTGCTTTTCCGGCCCTTCGGTCAATATCACGGCAGCCGCTTCGGCGATATCCCGGGTGGCAACAAAAGAATTGCGCGCATTGCCCAGGGGATTGGTAAACCACCCTTCTTTATCGATATTTTCACAATCCGTCTTGAGCAGATGGTTCATAAAAAAGTTGTTTCGCAATACCGTGACATTCAATCCCTCGTCAATCAGGGATCTCTCCCCCCACCAGTAATGCTGCAGCATCAGGGGAATGGAAGCCCCTGCCCGGGATGCGTGTTTTTCCGGATCATAGGAAGCGGTATTGGTATCTGCCCCCATGCAGCTGACGCGGACGACATGTTGGATTTGATCCTTATGCCTGCCCAGTGCCTTGCAGAACGCAAGATGCCCTTCGAGCATGGGATCAAGGGAGGCGGAGTAAATCGCAGAAACCCCGTCAAGGGCTGCCGTCCATGTGTCGGGATTGCTCAGGTCAAACGGCACGACCTCATCGGCACCAAGGGATTTTAGAAGTTCCGCCTTATCCGGGCTGAAGCAGCATGCGCGCAGGGTAAAGGTGTTTTCCCGGGTCAGGCGGGCCACAAGTTCCCGGCCGATACGGCCGGTTGCCGATGTAATTAAAACAATGGGTTTTGACATCTGATGTTTGATCTCCTGTATTAAAGTGTTGTCATATATTCTGAATTATTATCAGGCGCGTTTACTTGGGTTGTATTGGGCAACTATGAAAATTGATGCGTGTTGATATTCATTTTGATCATCACCATCTGTTTTACGCTGCGCCCAAAACAGCAGTGACAGATGAAAAACCGGATATTAAATAAAAGGGGGCGGTCTGTCAATACAAGGCCCTCCGAATTGCACGAAAGACCCTGGTGGACTGCCGTGCGGGCCTCAACAACATCCCCATGAACATATGTCATGGCCGCTTTTTATCATGAGGCGAAAAAACGTTTGACAAATGAATTCCTTTAAATATAGACTCCGTTAAGACTGAGCGCTCGATCAGTTTTTCGATTCTCCGAGCATGTATTGCTGATTCTGTACCGCAAAAACGAGACTTAACCCTTAACCACGAAGGAGGCACAGGGTGGATTTCGACCTTACCAAAGAACAGGAAATGATCCGAAAAGAAGTCAGAACGTTTGCCCGGAAAGAGATCGCCCCCATCGCAGGAGAGCTTGACGAAAAAGAGGAATTTTCAGAGGAGCTGACCCGGAAGATGGGAGAAATCGGTTTGTTCGGCATGTTTGTATCCGAAGAATACGAAGGCCAGGCAATGGATTACATCTCTTATATCATTGCCGTGGAGGAGATCGCCAGAATCGACGGGTCCCAGGCCGCCACCATTGCCGCCGGCAACTCCCTGGGAATCGGCCCGATTTTTTATTTCGGCACCGAGGCGCAGAAACAAAAATACCTGCCCAAACTCTGCGCCGGGGAAGGGTTGTGGGGATTCGGCCTGACCGAACCCACTGCCGGTTCAGATGCGGGCGGCTCAAAAACCACAGCAGTCCTGGACGGCGACGAATGGGTGATCAACGGGTCGAAAATCTTCATCACCAATGCGGCCTGCGACATGACCCTGGGGGTGACGGTCCAGGCCATTACAGGCACCCGGGACAACGGCAAGCCCGAATACTCGTGCATTCTTGTGGAAGCCGGGACACCGGGATTCAAGGCAATTCCCATGCACAATAAAATGATGTGGCGATCCTCAAACACTGCGGAACTCTACTTTGACAATGTCCGGGTGCCCAAAGACAACATCCTGGGCAACAAAGGAGACGGGTTCCACCAGATGCTGTCCACCCTGGACGGCGGACGGCTTTCCATAGGGGCCATGGGGCTTGGCGGGGCCCAGGGCGCCTATGACCTGGCGTTGAAATATGCTAAAGAAAGGGAGCAGTTCGGCCAGCCCATTTCAAAATTCCAGGCCATTGCCTTTAAGCTGGCCGACTGCGCCATGGAAATAGAATGTGCCCGGAACCTTCTCTACAAGGCCTGCTGGCTGAAAAGCAACCACAGACCCTTTGAAAAAGAGGCGGCCATGGGCAAGCTCTACTGCTCCGAGGCCATGGGCCGCGTAGTGGACCATGCCGTCCAGATCCACGGCGGTTACGGCCTGATGAAAGAGTACAACGTAGAGCGGTTTTACCGGGATCATAAACTGCTGGAAATCGGGGAAGGCACCTCGGAAGTCCAGCGCATCGTGATCTCAAGATACATCGGATGTTAAAGGAACACATGACCATGACTGACAATGCCATTTTGCAAGTTGAAGAAAAAAACAATGCCGCCGTGCTGACCCTGAACCGCCCCGGTGTCATGAACTGCCTGAACTTTGAACTGCTCTACGCCTTAAGGGATGAAATCGACCGCCTCCAATACCGCACGGATATCCGGTGCATCATCCTCACCGGGGCCGGGGAAAAAGCCTTTTGCGCAGGTGCGGATCTCAAGGAAAGGGCCACCCTGACCCAGGATGAGGTGAAAAAATTCATCCTCACCATCCGCACCCTCATGTCCGCCATCCAGAACCTGCCCATTCCCGTGATTGCCGCCGTAAACGGTATTGCTCTGGGCGGCGGCACGGAACTGGCCCTGGCGTCCGACATCAGGATCGCGTCGGAAACCGCCGCCATGGGGCTGACCGAAACCCGGCTGGCCATTATTCCCGGCGGGGGCGGCACCCAGCGACTGCCACGGATCATCGGGGTGGCCAAAGCCAAGGAACTGATCTTCACGGGCCGGCGCGTGGATGCCCGGGAAGCCCTGGACATCGGCCTTGTCAACCAGATTACGCCCCCCGGAAAGCTCATGGGTGCCTGCCTGGACATGGCTGCCATGATTGCCGAAACCGGCCCTATTGCCGTGGAAATGGCCAAATATGCCATTGACAGAGGGATTGAAACCGACCTGGCCACGGGCCTTGCCATTGAATCCAATGCCTACCGGGTCACCATTCCCACCGAGGACCGGATCGAAGGGTTAACCGCATTCAGGGAAAAACGCAAACCTGTTTATAAAGGGAGGTAAGCCAATGACCGACAACCGATCGTTTTGGCTCAGTGAAGAGGAGCAACTGGCCGCACGGCAGCAGGAGGCCATCTGGCCGGGCGGACAAAACGCCGTCGATATCCTTGCCAAGCGGAACAAACGGCCGGTAAGGGACCTGATCACCGACCTGATAGATCCGGATACCCTGTTTTACGAACTCTCGCTCCTGGCCGGGTTCGGCATGGGATATCCCGGTGTGGACGACGTGCCCTGCGCAGGCATTGTCACGGGCATCGGGCGCATCCACGGCAACTGGACCATGATCATGGCCAATGATTCCAGGGTCAAGGCCGGTACCTACTTTCCCATTACCCTGAAAAAGCATATGCGGGCCCAGGCCATTGCCGAGCGCTGCGGCCTCAACTGTGTCTATATCGCGGATTCGGGCGGGGTATTCCTGCCCATGCAGGCCGATGTGTTTCCCGATGACCAGCATTTCGGCTCCATCTTTTATAATATGGCACGGATGTCGGCCAAAGGAATCCGCCAGGTCACCCTGAGTACGGGGGGCAACACGGCTGGCGGCGCCTATATCGTATTCATGGCCTGCGAATCCATCATGATCGATCAGCAGTCTTTTTCATTTTTAGGGGGGCCTCCCCTGGTCAAAATGGCCACCGGTGAAGAGATCTCCGCCGAAGACCTGGGTGGTGCCAAGGTGCACACCGGGATTTCCGGCGGAGCCGACCATATCTGTGCCGACCAGGCCGAGGCCATTGTACGGGTCAGGGAGCTCCTCTCCCTGACCGCCCCCCAGAAGCTCCACCTGCACCGGTACCAGGAACAGGAGCCGTCCACACCCCTGGACAGCCTTTACGATGTTCTGCCCGCCTCCCCCCACCAGGGCATGAACGGGTATGAGGTGATCCGGGCCATTGCGGACGGCTCTTATTTCATAGAGGCCAAAAAGAACTTTTCGCCCGGGCGCGGCTCCAATATCCTGACCGGCAAAATCCGGATCAAGGGCCTGCCCGTGGGCGTGATCTGCTCCAACGGCGCCGGCATCATCTTTCACGAGGCCGCCAAAAAGGTAACGGAATGGGTGGTCCGGTGCTCCTATGAAAAAATCCCCCTGCTCTTTATCCAGAGCGCACCCGGCTACATGGTGGGATCGGATTCCGAGCATGCCGGAATCGGCAAATACGGGGCGGATATGGTCCGGGCGGTATCCTGCGCCCAGGTGCCAAGGATCCAGCTTGTGATCGGCCCGGACAACGGGGCCGCCAATTACGGCATGTGCGGCCGTGCCTATCGCCCCCATTTTCTCTTTTCAACCATGCGGGCAAGAACTTCAGTCATGAGCGGGAAAAGTGCGGGCGGGGTCCTGCTCTCCATTGAGCAGGCCAAGCGGGAACGCACCGGTACGCCCATGACCGATGATGAACGGGCCGCATTCCAGCAGAAAATGATCGAAAAATACGACGGAGAAGCCCACCCGTTTTTCTGCGGCTCCCGCCTTCTCAACGACAGGGTGCTGCGGTTTTCCGAAATCCGGGACTGGCTGGCCATGGCTTTTGAAGTCAGCCTTCTCAAGCCCATTGGAGATGCCACCTTCGGCAATTTCCGGTTCTAAATTTTTAAGAAAGGAGTTCCACCAGATTTAAGCAATCCATAATCTTTACACATAATGAGGAGAGTACCCATGACAGAACATGATTATTGGAAGATTTTCCCCAGAATGCCCCAAAAGGTTACCATTGGAGATATTACGGTCCGTGACGGATTCCAGCACCTGGAAAGATTCGTCTCCACCGCAGCTAAAATCACCTACCTGGAAGAACTTATCTTTGCCGGCTGCCGGAACATCGAGGTCACCAACCTGGGAAATCCCAGGAACATGCCCCAGTTTGCCGATGCAGAAGAACTCCTGGCCCACCTGAGATCGGAAAATTTCGTTAAACGGGCCGCCAAAAAAGGCATCGACATGAACGATGTCACCCTGACCGCCATCACCATCAGGGAGGCATCCGTGGACAGGGCCATTGAACTCAAAAACCAGGGCGTCGGCCCGGACAGGGTGCTGATGATGGTATCCACAGAGGAAGAGCACCACTATGCCAACTCCGGCACCACCCTGCCCGACTATTGGGCCGAGGCCGAACGCTGTATCCGGAAATGTTCGGAAGTGGGAATCAAGATGTGCGGCACCGTTTCCACCATCTGGGGATCGCCCATCGGCGGGGCCACAGATATGAAAGATGCAGTGGAATTTACCAAACACTGGCTGGATATCGGGGCATCGGACATCGAACATGCCGACCATGACGGGTCTGCCTCCGCCCCGGATGTATACCGCTATTTTTCAATGATCCTGGATGAAATCCCGGACACCAGCCTCCATATCGCCCATTTCCACGAAACCAAGCGGGTGGCGTCGGCTTCTGTGCTGGCGGCGCTCCAGGCAGGCATCTGCCATTTTGAAGCCACCCTGGGCGGCCTGGGCGGCCAGCCCGCCAATTTTATCGATGACCGGCCCATCAAAGGCACGGGCGACTACTATTACGATGATGAACGTTTTGTCGGCCTGGTCTGCCTGGAAGATACCCTTGTACAAATCGATGAAATGGGTATAGAACATGGCTATGACGTGGACAGGATCCTCTGGCTGGGCAGGCAGATGGAAAAAAGTCTGAACACGCGCCTGAGAAGCGAAGCCGCCATCAACGGTAGAACGCTCAAGGAAGGCCATATGCAGTATGCCCGGCCCGGGTTGGCCGCACTCAAGGAAAAACTGGGGGAAGCACCGGCTCAACTCTTACCCGCCCCTTAAAACGGAAGCCCTGATTCCCGGCGTTGAAAAACGTCTCTTAAATCCGCCTTACATGCCGGGAACAGGTAAAGCCAAAGGAGATGTCATGGAAAAAAAAGATCAAATTCCCCACATCAATGTGGATTATTTTGAAGACCTTACCGGCAATATCAACAACGGGGATGCCGGTGATGTGGACGAGGTCGGCACCCGGATCCGGCAACTCAGGGAAGAGCGGGGAATTTCCCTGGAAGACCTCTCCAGCCTCACCGGTTTTGAGATCTCCAGGCTGGAAGATATTGAGAGCGGAAAGGAAAAACCCCAGCTGGGCATGGTCATGAAGCTGTCCAAGGCCCTGGATGCAGCCGTGGGAAGACTGGTCTCCGGCATGGGCACCAAATTGTACTCCATTACGAAAAAGGATCAACGCAAGCAGATTGCAAGATCCGCGTCCAAAACCGGGAAGCAGAATGTTTACTCTTACATGAGCCTGGCACCCGAGGTTCAGGGACGGCATATGGAAGCCCTGATCGTCCAACTGGAAAAAAGTGCCGAGAGCGAGATGTCCGTTCACAACGGCGAAGAATTCATCTTTGTACTGGAAGGGACGGCCAGCCTGACCATTGCCAAAGAGTCCCACGACCTGGAACCCGGAGACAGCGCCTATTACCTGTCCACCACCCCCCACTATTTAACGGCAAAAACCGACAAAGCCACCATTCTCGCAGTGCTCTACGAATAAGGAGGTAACGCATGTCAACCCTGTTGTGGCAGCCGTCCGAGCAAAGAGTCAAAGAGACCAATATGTACGCCTTTATGACCCTGGCCAACCAGCGATTCAACAAAACCCTGGCCACCTATCCCGATCTCTGGGAGTGGTCCGTGGAGAACCTTGAAGAGTTCTGGTCCCTGGCCTGGGAATTTCTGGACATCACCCATTCACATCCCTATGAACAGGTGATCCGGGACAAGGACAAAATGCCCGGGGCAAAATTTTTCACCGGGAGCCGGCTCAACTTTGCCGAAAACCTGCTCAAGTTCAGGAACGACAATATTGCCCTGGTATTCAGGGGCGAGGACCGGGTCCGGCGGACCCTGACCTACAACCAATTGTATCGTGAGGTGGCCGGGACCGCCTCTGCGCTCAAACGCCTCGGAATCGGGGCCGGTGACCGGGTGGTGGGGTTTGTACCCAACATGCCCGAATCCATCATTGCCATGCTTGCCGCCACAAGCCTGGGCGCCATATGGTCTTCCTGTTCGCCCGACTTCGGCATCAAGGGTGTCCTGGACCGGTTCGGCCAGACCCGGCCCAAGGTGCTGTTCACCGCGGACGGGTATTTTTTCAAAGGCAAGCCCCTGGACAGTATTGAACGCATTGCCGGCATCGTAAAGGAGCTGCCCGCCATCGAACAAATCGTTGTGGTGCCTTATGTGGATGAGCGCCCTGATATTTCCGCCCTTCCCAATGCCGTGCATTTCAACGATTTCAAGGACCCGGATGCCACGGAAATTGATTTTGCCCAGATGGATTTTGACGATCCCCTTTACATCATGTATTCCTCGGGCACCACAGGGCTTCCCAAGTGCATGGTCCAGAGCATCGGCGGGGTCCTGCTCCACCAGAAAAAAGAACTGGTGCTGCATACGGATCTCACGGAAAAGGACACCATCTTCTATTTCACCACCTGCGGATGGATGATGTGGAACTGGCTGACCACCGCCCTGAGCACAGGGGCCACCCTGGTGCTTTACGACGGCAATCCGTTTCACCCCGGGCCCGATGCCTTATGGCAGATGGCCCAGGATGAAAACATCACCGTGTTCGGCACATCGGCCGGGTATATCGAGGCACTGAAAAACGCCGGGGTCAAGCCCGGGGAGCAGTTCGACCTTAAGGCCCTGAAATCCGTTCTTTCCACAGGTTCCCCATTGTCCGATGAAAACTTCCGGTTTATTTACGACCATGTCAAACAAGACCTTCAACTGGCGTCGATTTCAGGGGGGTCGGACCTGAACGGGTGCTTTGCCCTGGGCAATCCCATGGGCCCGGTCCATGTGGGTGAACTCCAGTGCAGGGGACTGGGCATGAAAGTCTATGCCTATGATCCGGACGGACAGCCCGTGGTGGACCGGCAGGCCGAACTGGTCTGTGCAGCCCCGTTCCCCTCCATGCCCATCTACTTCTGGGGGGACGAAGACGGGTCAAAGTACCATTCCGCTTACTTTGACCAATATCCGGGCATCTGGACCCACGGGGACTTTGTCAAGGTCACGTCCAGGGGCGGCATGGTCATGTTCGGCCGGTCCGACGCCACCCTGAACCCGGGCGGGGTCCGCATCGGCACCGCGGAAATCTACCGCCGCCTGGATGCCATGCTTGAAATCGACGACTCAGTTGTGGTGGGCCAGCCATGGAACAACGATGTCCGGGTGATCCTTTTTATCAAGCTGGCCCGGGGACTGACCCTGACCCCGGAACTGGAAGACCGGATCCGCAAAGACATCCGGACCCATGCCTCTCCCCGGCATGTGCCTGCCAAAATCATTGAAACCCCGGATATTCCATACACCCTGAACATGAAAAAGGTGGAACTGGCGGTCCGGCACATGATTGAAGGCCGGGAGGTCAAAAACAAGGATGCCCTGAAAAACCCGGAGTCCCTGGATTTTTTCGGCAATATCAAGGCATTGCAACAATGACGGCAGACCCTGTCCAATCCCATTACGCCAGCCCGGGCCTGGCCCAAAAGATCCGGGCCGGCCTGGAACAGTCCGGAAAATCCATCGGGGCGTTGACCACCCGGGACCTGGCCCCTGTGGACCAGCTTCATACGGGTGGCGCCCCTGCCACCATTGCCCTGATGGACAGGGCCGGCCTTGCGCCCGGGGCAACCGTGCTTGACGCCGGCTGCGGCATTGGAGGCTCATCCCGGCTCCTGGCGGAACGTTACGGATTTCAGGTCATGGGCCTGGACCTGGCCCCGGACTTTGTGGACGCCGCCCAGACCCTGACCGGGTGGATTGATGGCGGCCCGGATCTTTCCATTGATTTCCGCCAGGGATCTGTCCTGGAAATCCCCTGCAAAGATGGTGTGTTCCATGCTGTGCTCTGCCAGCACATTCTCATGAACATCCCGGACAAAGCAGCGGTTTTAGACGAATTTTTCCGGGTCCTGCCCCCCGGGGGCAGGCTCATTCTCCACGAAATCACGGACGGCCCGGGCCCTGCCCCCCACATGCCCGTTCCCTGGGCGTCGGATGCGGCCATCTCCTTTACCGAGACCTGGGATACGTTCGGCAAACGTCTTGAACAGGCCGGGTTTACCCTTGATTTTTTCTCGGATGATACGGAAAACAGCGCCCGGTGGTGGCAAAAAATCAACCGCCTCACGGCAGATGCCCCTCCCCGACCGCTGCACCCCGGCCTTGTATTTGGCGACAACGCCGCATTGTTCGGCCCCAATATGGAAAAAAACTTTTCCGGCCGTTGCGTCTGCTGTATCGAAGCCCTTCTGACCAAACCCCTGCACACTTAAACGCACAACAGGCCCCGGGGCGGCAATATACACCACCCCGGCCGGTCTCCTGAACCTCCAGGCTCTTGAAGTCGGGCCGGACTGTATTATTATATACGCTAGTACAACCCTTCAGTTAACCCGACCATAAATCCCAAAGGAGACCCCATGATTACCGAAAAGCTGCAGGATGCGATCAACTACCAGATCAACAGGGAATTGTTCTCAGAGTATTATTACCTGTCCATGGCATCATACTTCAACGCCGCCGGCCTGGATGGATTTGAGAACTTTTTCCTGGTGCAGGTGGAAGAAGAACGCTCCCATGCCATGAAAATGTACCGGTTTCTCAATGAAAAAGGGGGGCGTGTGGTGCTCCGCGCCATTGAAGCCCCCAAAACAGAGTTCAAATCCCCCCTTGAGGTGTTCCAGCTCGCCTATGACCACGAACGCCTGGTCACCGGGATGATCAACGACCTGATGGACCTGGCCATTTCCGAAAATGACCATGCCGCCAAAAACTTCCTGAACTGGTTTGTTGAGGAGCAGGTCGAGGAAGAGGCATCCATGGAATCCATTTTAAACAAACTCAAACTGGTGAACGGGGAAGGCCACGGTCTTCTCATGCTCGACGCCGAGCTGGCCAAGCGCGTATTTACCCCGCCTGCCGAATAGTTTTTCATGCCCTGCCTGAACAGGCAGGGCATACCCCTTCGCTATACGCCCATCCAGAGCTGATATTCTTCCTTCAAAACGCATATTTTTCGCATTTAATTCTAATTTTTATGCAGTTCAAAGAATTTTTTTCTTGACGCCCGGCCGCCCATTGATATATCAGATATCAATGATCAACATCTAAAATCAAGGTTCAGCCGGATTGACTGAATTCGACCCATGGCATATATATGCACACGGGAAAGGAGAAACATATGGATACCTATTACATTGATGGAGAATTTGTAGACGACGCCCATGCAATGATTCCTGCAAAGGATATTACCGTTCTGCGGGGATATGGCGTATTTGACTTTCTAATTACCTACAATAAGCGTCCCTTCTGCCTGGAAGCCCATGTGGCCCGCCTGGAAAACTCCGCCCGGGAAATCAATCTCACCCTGAACCATTCCAACCGCGAGATCTGCGATATTGTTATCGAGACCCTTAAGAGGAATCCCCATCATACGGAATCCAACGTCCGGATCGTCTATTCCGGGGGGATCAGCCCGGACGGCGTCACCCCCCAGGGCAACGGCATTCTCATGGTCATGGCCACCCCCAAGTATGAACTGCCGGAATGGTGGTATACGGACGGCGCCAAAATCATCAGTGTTGACATGGAGCGGTTTATCCCCACCTCAAAAAGCACGAATTACCTGTCCGCCGTTTTTGCCCAGCAAAAAGCCCACGGCCAGGACGCCATTGAAGCCATATACAAAGATCCCCAGGGGAATCTTCTGGAAGGCACCACCACCAATCTCTTCTGCTTCAAGGGCAACACCCTGATCACCCCGCCGGACAATATCCTGCCGGGCATTACCCGGGGCGTGGTCCTGGATATGCTCAAATCCCAGTATGATATCCAGTTGCGCCACATCCGCGCGGATGAACTGCCGGAAATGGACGAAATATTCATCACCGCATCCAACAAGGAAATCGTTCCCATCATCCAGGTGGACGACCTTGTCATCAGCGGCGGCAAACCCGGTGAAAAAACAAAGGCGCTGCTGAAGGCCTGGGCCGATTACACACGGGCATACGGCCTTGGAGAGGTTGGATGATGCCCGGCCGGGAACCGGACCCGGCAGACGCCCTCAAGCCCCTGACCACGGTGGAAGTGGATCTCGGGGCACTGGCACGGAATGTCCGTGCCCTTAAAGGTCTGCTCTCCGGCACCACCCGGTTGATGGCCGTGGTCAAGGCCAATGCATATGGCCACGGCGCGGTTCCCGTTGCCAGGACCGCCCTGGCAAACGGTGCGGATTTTCTGGCCGTGGCCCGTATCTCGGAAGCGGCGGAACTGAGAAAAGGAGGGATTGACGCCCCTGTTCTCATGTTCGGCGTGGCCCTGCCCGGCCATACCGCTTATATGGCGGATCACGGCATCAGGGCCAGCATAACGGACATGGCTGCGGCAAAAATCCTGTCCCAACGCCTCAAAACCGAAGGCAAAACCCTTAAGGTCCATATCAAGGTAGACACAGGCATGGGCCGCCTGGGACTTGTGCATGAGGCCATCTCTGCAGCGCCGTCTTCCCGGGCCGTCGATCATATCCTGGCCATCCGCGCCATGGACGGCCTTGAGGTGGAAGGGGTGTACACCCATCTGTCCAAGGCAGATGAAACAGACAAAACCCACACGCAGGAACAGATCCAGCGCTTTAACCGCATGATCGCCCAACTGGCCCAAAAGGGGTTTACCCCCCGGATCTGCCATGCCGCCAATTCCGCAGGGATTATCGACCTGCCCGAATCCCACTTCGACATGGTCCGTCCCGGCATTGCCATGTACGGGCTGTGGCCGTCGGACCAGGTGGACAGGTCCCGGGTATCCCTGGCACCGGTCATGGGCATCCGTTCCAGGCTCATCCAGGTCAAGCAGGTGCCCAAAGGATTTGACGTCAGCTACGGGGCTACCCATGTCACGTCACGCCCCACAACCATTGCCACGGTCCCCATCGGATATGCGGACGGCTACAGCCGCCTGCTCTCCAACCGGGGGGAAATGCTGGTCCGGGGGCAAAGGGCAAAAATTGCGGGCCGGGTCTGCATGGATTTCACCATGATTGACGTGGGCCATATCCCGGACGCGGCACCCGGGGACGAGGTAGTGATCATAGGCCGCCAGGGCGACCAGGAAATTCTGGCCGACCACATTGCCGCACACATGAATACCATTAATTATGAAGTCACGGCAGGCCTGACCGGACGGATGTCCTGCCGTTATCTCAACCCGGGAGAGCAACATGCACAAATTTGATTTTCAAAGCGGTACCTGGTCTGCGGAAGGCCCTGCAGATGCCAGCCTCATCATTGCAGGCGACTGGGCACCCATCCGCGATTTCCAGCCCTTGATCGAAAAAGACCCGGCCGCTGTCTACGGGGATCTTCTGCCCGTTATCCAAGAGGCGGACCTGTCCCTGGTCAACCTTGAGGCCCCGTTGAGCGATTCAGGCAGTGAAGTCTGCAAAAGCGGGGCAGTATTCAAGGGCAATGCACGCCATGTCAACGGACTTGCCGCCGTACCTTTTGATGCGGTGACACTGGCCAACAACCACATGTTTGACTTTGGCGTTGACGCTTTCCAAGAAACCATCACCGTTCTGGAACAACAGGGCATCCGCCACACCGGCGCAGGCATGAACCTGGAAGAGGCTTCAGCCCCGCTGACATTGACGGCCAACGGTACCACCGTGGCCATTGTCAATTGCAGCGAAGGAGAAGATCTCACAGCGGCCGGTGAGGGCCCCGGCGTCATGGGATGGGATATTGCCCTGGCCTGTACCCGGATCAGGCAGATGAAAAAACAAGTGAATGCCGTGATTGCCGTGGTGCATTGCGGCCTGGAATATATCCCTTTTGCCCCAGCCTATGTCACCCGGGCATTTACAGACCTTGCCGACGCCGGTGCAGATGCGGTCATCGGCCACCACCCCCATGTGCCCCAGGGCCTGTTCTTCCATCAGGGCACTCCCATCTGCTGCAGCCTGGGCAACTTTATTTTTTACCAGCCCACCCGCTTTTTCTGGCGCAAACTGGGCTATCTGGTCAAACTGGGAATCTCCCCCAAAGGCGTTGTCGGCCTTGAAGTGATTCCCTACCAGATCCACGACACCGGTGTATCCGCACTCAAGGGCAAGGAAAAACAGGAATTCTTCAGCCGGTTTGAAGAGATTTCCCGCCCTCTTGCAGATGACCGGGGACGGCTGGACGCCTGGAACGGGTTTATTGACTATTACGGCAACCAGGGATTTAAAAACGAGGTGGCCATGATCATGGACAAGCTGTCATCCGACCCCGGAAAAGGAGCGGCCATGTTCAGGAACCGGCTGACCACGGCCCAGCATTTCTTTCATTGGAAAGACCTGCTGACCCGGACCGTCAACGGTGAGATGAACACCTCTCCGTCCTGGGCCCGTGACCTGGCCCGGGAATGGCTGACCCGGGAACAATAATCCCCACCTTACAGATACAAGGAAACCCAACGAATTTATGGCACCTGCAGATACAACCATTCTGGTCACGGATTCCGGCCTTGGCGGATTGTCGGTCTTTGCCGGCATGGCCAATGCCCTGTCACAAGACGCCAGATACGACAATATCTCTCTGGTTTATTTCAATGCCTGGCCCAGCCAGTACAAGGGATATAACCACTACCCGGACAGGGAGGCCAGGGCAAAGGTATTTCACAAGGCCATGGCTGCCATGGACGGATTCAACCCCGACCATATATATATTGCCTGCAACACCCTTTCCGTAATTTATCCATTTACCCGGTTTGCCCGGGAAACCGCCACACCGGTCACCGGCATCGTGGACCATGGGGTGGAGATGATATACAACTGCCTGGCTTCTGACGACCAGGCCAGGGCCGTGGTTTTCGGCACCCCAACCACGGTCCAGGAGAATACCCACAAAGCCGCCCTCGTCGACCGGGGTATCCATCCGGACCGGATCATCACCCAGGGCTGTCTCAACCTGGCCGGTAAAATCGAGCGGACCCCGTTCGGGGATGAGGTGGCGGAAATGATCGACGCCAATGCCCGGGACGCCGCAGCCCTTTTGGGCAACGGCAGCGGCAAGGTGTATGCTGCGCTCTGCTGCACCCATTTCGGCTACCGCCGGGATCTGTTCCGCGACGCCCTTGCCCGGCATGCCCGGGCCGATGTGGACATTCTCAACCCTAACGAGGAAATGGTAAACCGGGCCTGTACAGACGCCCGGCCCGGCGGAACGCCACGCATAAAAATGCAAATCGTTTCCCGGGTCACCTGGGAACCGTCCAGGATAGCGGCATATGAAAGGCTTCTGGCGGATGTGTCCCCGGACACGGTCGCCGCACTTAAACAGTATACGCTGGATAAAGATCTGTTCAGCATCGATGTAGATTAATTCAGGAGGACCATGAAAAACGTACTATTGATTACAGGACCGGCAGGAGATGCACAGGGCTGGGGTGACATGGCCGTCACCCAGGAAATCGCCGATGCCATCAATGCATCGGGCAAACATGCGGAAATCGCATTTGTATCCAGCCTTGAGGAACTTGACAATACCCTGGAAAACCAGAATTTCGACCTGATCTGGAGCGCCCTTTACCATATTTCCGAGAAATCGGAAACCATCGGCATGAGTGACGGGGATGACAACTGGCTGGCAGATATTTTTGATGCCCGCAGCCTTCCTTATATCGGTCCCAACGCCGCCACCATGAAAGACCTGATTCACAAAACCACCACCCATGGCATCATGGACAAAGCCGGCGTACCCGTGCCCTACCACTACCAGATTGAAGCCGGACAGGATCTGCCGGACCTGGCATTTCCCGCCTTTGTCAAACCCAGTTACGAAAGCCGGTCCGTGGGCATAAGCGACAACAGTGTGGTCAACACCCCGGAAGAACTGGCCGCCCAGGTGGCATTTATCCACGAGACCTACCATCAGCCCGCCCTGGTGGAAGAATATCTCCCCGGCCAGGAATATACGGTATTGATGCTGGGCAATGGGGAATTCCAGGAGTTCCTGCCCGGCAAGGTCATGGTTGATCCTTCTCTTTTCGGCGATTACCCCATCCTGAGAAGCGATCTGAGAGGCGTAGGCGCCACCAAGATTAAACCCGTCAACACCTTCACCCAGGAAGCCATTGACGTGACCCGGGATGCCATGGAAGCACTGAACTGTCTGGACCATGTCAGGGCGGACATGCGCCTGGACAGCCAGGGCCGCCTTAAAATCATAGAGGTCAACGGCATTCCCGGGCTCAAGCCCATCAAAAGCTGGAGCCCCCAGATTTATACCCTTCACCACCCCTCCGACCAGGGCCCCATGGAAGATTACCGCAGGCTGATTGACCATATCGTAACCTCCGCACTGGCCCGGTACAACATTGTATAATCCTGCTTAACCAATTGCCGGGAAAGGAAATATTTCCTTTCCCGGTTTTGATTATTAGCGCCAATGATCTCCATTCATCCCACCTAACAAATTCAACACCAAAACCATAAAGCAGACTAATAAAACCCAAACAGAAAACCGCCATTATCCCCTTGTTTTCGCAGTGCGGATTCACACGGCTGTGAACTGCCTGCGCTCTGTTTTTTTGTGGTAAAAGGCACAGAAAAACATATGTTTTTTATTTAAAAGGAGAAAAAGATGAAGAAGTGGATCAAAGGGGCGGCAGCCCTGGTTGCGGTATTGTCTCTGACAGCTTCTGCCCAGGCGGCAGAGTGGAATTTTTACGGCAGCGCCCGTATGGAAACCTTTTACACAGATGTTGATGACAACTCCGGTTCCGATCAGCAGAACCTGGTGCATACCCTGCAGTCCAACGGCAGGATCGGCGCCAAAATCACTGTAAACGACAACCTGAAAGCAAGATTCGAATACGGTTCAAAAAGCACCGTTAACCTGAGGCAGCTCTGGGGTGAGTGGAACTTCGGCGCTGGCAAGCTCCTTGTCGGCCAGACCTACACTCCCATTTATACGGCATACTCCAACTCCGGTTATGACAGCAGCAACGGTCTGGAAAAATACGGCGCCACTTCCGCCAGCCGCCAGCCCATGGTCCGCCTGACCTTCGGCGGTTTCAGAATCGCTGCAGTTGAACCTGAAACAGACGCCCTGACCGGTACAAGCACTGAAGTGACTTTTCCCAAAGTCGAAGCCAGCTACACTGCCAAATTCGACACCGTCACCGTAAAAGCGGCGGCCGGTTACCAGTCCTATGAAATCGACGACACTTACGACATCAACTCCTATGTACTGAGCATCGGTGCTAAAGCCAACCTGGGTCCCGTATACCTGGCAGGAAGCTGTTTTACAGGTCAGAACCTGGCGCCTTACGGGTTCAAACTTGCCTCTGATGTTGATCCTGATTTGTTAACCGGCAGTTCTTCCGTTGATGATTCCGAAGAGTTTGGTTTCAACCTGATTTTCGGTTACAAACTCAACGATATGTTCAGCATGGAAGCAGGTTACGGTTACATGGAAGCCGAACTTGACCAGGCCGGTTCCAAAGAGGACGATGCCTCCCAGTACTATCTCATGGGCAAAATCACCCTGGCCCCGGGTGTATACATCATGCCTGAAATCGGTATCCAGGATGAAGGCGAAGACAGCTCCGGCAACGAAGAAAATGAAACCACTTACGTGGGTGCCAAATGGCAGATCAACTTCTAAGCCCGCTTAAGAGTTAAGAAGATCCCATCATAAAAAAGGGGAGGCTTTTGCGGCCTCCCCTTTTTTATTTGTCCCAACGCAGTAAACGGATGTATGTCAAACAATCTGATCCAATGTGCTTTTAAAGATATCCTTGATCATGTCGCTGATCATCTGGTTGACCTGATCCGCAGCGGTTTCAAGGGCTGTATATGCTGCAGGTGCTTCAGCATCGCCGCTTTCATCGGCTTCGCCCGGCTCTCCCGGTTTCTCAAGGGTGTTCAAATGGTGGGCAAACAACTGGCCCAAAGGCTGCTGGGCCCTGGCCAGGGCTTCCTCTTCCTGTTTTTCCAGCAGTTCGGCAATCTTGTCCAGAAGACTCATACCGGCGGACTGGGCCACGCTTTCACCTTCGGGCAACTCCTCAGGCGCCATCTGTGCCAGGCCTTCATAGCTTGCCGACTGGGTTTGGGCATACATGGCATAAGACCGCTCCATGGAGATATCTGCCTGGTACATGGAAACGGAATCGTAGGTGCCCATGGTCATGGCTTTTGCCACAGCATCTTCCATATCTCCCTGGGCCATTTCGCCGATGATCTCGTCAACCCCTTTGACAATGGCTTCAATATCGGCAAGTTCCTGTTCATTCAAATTTCCCTGGACTGAAAAGGAAAATGTTTCACCCGTGGTCAGGGTGATTTGCCTGACATTGTGGCTGGCCATCATCCGGCCATTCTCGGTGGCAATTTCTCCGTTGCTGCTGTATTCATAGGCATCCATCTCGGAAAACCGGCTGGCGGACAGGGTGACGATATCCCCTTCCCGGGTCTGGATGGTCAGGCCGGCGTCAAGGCTTTCATAGGAATTGACGGCCAATTCCCGACTGTTTACCCTGGCAGATGCAAAATTGCCATGGTTTTGCAATCCATTAGAGTTGATATCGGATAAACTGTTCATTTGCCTTCTCCCTGTTTTAATTGCGAAATTTAGGTCTTCTGTCTTATACAGGTATCGGCAGGATATATAAAAACCTGAAAAATATTTATGCGGACCATGATCAGAGTCAACGCATATAGAATTCAGGACTAATGATTTCAGTTAGTTAGACACCGTTGCAAACGCAGTAAAAAGGATACGACCATCATAACCACCTGAAATCTTATGGGTTAAAAAGGACACCAAAGTTAAATGCGTTTGCTCTGGGACCATCATTTTCCGGTGTTGTGCCGGCGGTCTTTACCCTGGTATAAGACAGGGATGAAGACCTTTGGCTTTACCCGAAAAAAATTTTTATCCCTGACGGAACAAGGGCGGCAGAAACACCTGATCACCTGGCTGTCCGGGATATACCAGGCCATTTCCACCGGCCGGGTCCCCCCGGACCGGCTCGCCTTGTTTTATGCTGAGTACAGGGGCATCGCCGCCTGGATGGATTCCCCCTGCCCGGCCATTCCCGCATCTGGATCTGCCAGGGACTGGCTGGTATTTGTATCCGATCTTATCCAGGTTTACAGAACAGCATCCGGGAATTCCCTGCGGGACCATGACCTTCTGGAAAAAATCGCCACCCATGACCGGCCGATGCCGGAAACACAGTATCCGGATATGGATTACCAGGTGGCACTGGACGGGCTGAGAAGCCTTTTTAATGTGGGTTCTGTTTTCCGGACCTGCGAGGCAGCCGGGATCGGCACCATTATCCTGGGCAATTGCCTGGGCAAGGAAGATCCCAGGGTCAGGAAAACCGCCATGGGCAGTCATGACCATATTACCCAGGAGCATACGACGGATCTGGCAGGCACCCTGGCAGGCAGAAAAGAACAGGGGTTCAGGATCATCGGTGTGGAAACCGTTGACGGTTCAATCCCCTGTCATCATTACACGTGGCCGTCAAAAGCGGTGATTGTGATGGGCAACGAAGAGTACGGCATTTCCCCGCACGTTCTCGGGACAACAGACGATATCGTCCACATTCCCATGTTCGGCCGGAAAAATTCCATGAATGTTGCCAATGCCCTTTCGGCCGTCTTATACCAGGCCGTATTCCACCGGATGGGAAACCCGGGGGAATCGGAAGAGAATATGCCCACCCCGGGGGACAGCGCCTAACGCCCTATTTTTTAATGGTAATGGAAACCTGGTAGACCCCGCTTTCCAGGCGGGATTCCATGGGAAGGCCCGCTTTTTCAAACACCTTGATCATGGGCTGATTGTCGGCAAGCACCTGGGCGGACAGGACTTTGAGGCCCCGGTTGCGGCCTTCCACAATGAGCAGGTCCATCAAATAGGTGCCGATGCCGATGCCCTGGTAGGTTTCGTCGATCAAAAAGGCCACCTCGCCGATATCCCCCTCATCACTGGTCACAAGGCGGGCCTCGGCAATGATCTTGCCCTCTCCTTTTTTACCGCCGAATCCCACCACGGAAAATTCTTTGGCATAGTCCACATTCACATATTCCTGCATCTTATCGTGGCTCATGGTCTTGATGGAGTAGAAAAACCGGTAAAACACCATCTCCCGGGAGCACCGGTAAAAAAATCGGCGCATGGCCTCTTCATCCGACGGCTTCATGGCCCGGAACCGGACGGTTTTATCACCCTTAAAGCTTTTTTTATAGGCGATGTGGGCCGGGTAGAGATGGGCAGACCGGGTCACGTAAATCTGGTTGGGATAAATGATCTTCCGTTCCCGGGCCTGCTTGATCAGGTCTTCCCGGTCATCGGGATGGGCAATATCGATAATGGCCTGGGCCCGCTCCCGCAGGGGGCGCCACTTGAGCATGGCCACCCCGTACTCCGTGGCCATGACATGGACGGACTCCCGCAGCCGGAGCTGGTTCACGTAGTTCTGTATACTGATCAGGATATTGGACTCGCCCTTTTCATTCCGGCTGGGCAGGCCGATGATGGTGGCTCCGTCCCTGGATGCTTCCGCCCCCTTATAAAAATCAATGCCCTCGCCCGGTCCCGTGATCACCGATCCTCTCAGGGGAAATGCCACACTGCCGAGGATGTCGGCTTTCCTGCCCTCGTACATGGCCACAAACTGGGGATTGTTTGCAATAAACTTGGGATTGCACACCCAGTCAATACCCTGGAATTCCACCAGGGGATTCTTATGGAGCCACTTCATCAATTCTTTGGTGCCCAGGGCGTAGGATGCCAGGGACTTGCCCCTGAACGGGGATTTCCGGTGGTTGGTCACCGCACCGGAGTTGACCAGCTCGGCCATGGCATCGGTAAAGTAGAGAGAGTGAATACCCAGATCCTTTTTATCGGAAAGATAGGGCACCAGGGCTTCAAACATGGGGCCGTGGGCATAGTTGATGCAATCCCCGTCCCGGATCATGGAGGCTACATTGGCCGCCACTTTTTTCATCACATCGGTCACCGGGGCCGGCTCATAGGTCACCGGGTCCCTGTCCGACCGCACCAGCAGATCAAACTCTTCAATGGAGACAAAGGTATCTCCCAGGGTAAAGGGCATCTGGGTGTTGACCTCGCCCACCACCAGACTGGCCTTGTCCATGACCTCCCGGGCCACATCCACAGCCACACCCAGGCTGCAGTATCCGGATTCATTGGGCGGGGTAATCTGGATAAAGGCCACATCCAGGTTAATGCGGCGGGATTTGATAATTTCGGGGATTTCAGAGGAGTAGGCCGGGATCAGGTCGACCTGGCCTTCGGAAATGGTGTCCCAGGCCACGTACCCTGCAAAAAAACTTTTCAGCCGGTAATTGGGAGCGCTCAGTTTGTCCAGGGAGAGAATGGTTTCGCCCTGGACCGTCAGTTGAACCAACTCAAGATCCCTGATGTTATGAGCATCCACATCAAGCAGGGTTCTGATCAATGTCCTTGGGGCAGCGGGACCGGTGCCGATAAAAACGGTCATCCCCGGTTTAATATGGTTGAGTACCGTTTCCGCCGGAACCAGACGATCTTCCCAATTGGACAAGTTAAATTCTAGCATGGACCACTCCTTGATTTGGCAGACAACGCCGGATTCAAAAATCCCCGGCCTTTTCAGGCTGTTTTACCAATAATCCGCCGGCCGATCAAGGAGAAGTGTTTCCCCCCTGACCGGATCAGGAGGCTTCCTGGGATTCGTCCTGGCATCTGACCAGGCGGGATTTGCACCGGGGACAGAACATCTGGGCGATATTCTGTTCATCCATGATACTTTCCTGGCTCAGGACTTTGACAAAAACACCCTTATCATCTT
The DNA here is from genome assembly GCA_036881925.1 of Desulfobacter sp. Taxonomy (GTDB): domain Bacteria; phylum Desulfobacterota; class Desulfobacteria; order Desulfobacterales; family Desulfobacteraceae; genus Desulfobacter. The sequence goes on along the minus strand of JBAJNJ010000010.1, from coordinate 105,377 downwards.
GGGGACATTCGGGATTGATACAGCAAAATTTTTTTTCCATTTTTAAGCCTCCTGATTCCTGTGGCTGAATATGTTCTTAATTATAACAACATATCATTATTAAACAATTAGCAGATGTAAAATTCGATTAAACACCGTCCTGTTTCCAGGCCTCAACCCCACCTGTCCCAAGACCCAGGGCCGATCCCAGGAACACGGCAAAGGGAATGGCCCTTACATGTCCGGCATCCCCGGGCACGGGCCGGGAATACTGGATCTGGCAGTGGGTGCAGGCCGTGCAGATATAATCCGCCCCTGCGGCAGCCGCGCTTGCCAGCTTGTCCCGCCGCATCCGGAAGGCCAGGTCCTTGTGGGTGTCACCTGCCGGGTCCCCGCAACATTCGATCTCCTTTGACCAGTCCAAAACATCAAGGCCGGATGCCAGGGCCAGCTCCCGGAAGATTCTCGGGGCAAAAGGGTTGTCAAACCGGGTGACTGAATACGGCCGCAGGGCATGGCAGCCTTGCTGGAGGACCACGCGCTCCCTTTTAAGGGGCATTTTCATCCGGCCGGCAAGCACCTGGGGGGTGATCTCCCGGTAAAGGAAATCCAGAAGATGGCGGACCCGGACCGGCCGTTCCCGGAGACGGCCCGAGGCAGCATCATGGACAAGGCCCGTTTCCCGGAATGCCAACCCGTCTTCGGCCAGGGCAAGATCCACTTTTTCGCGGATTTCCCTGCGGGTTTCATACCAGTGGCGGCCGTGTTTGAGCTGTCCGAAACAGCATTGGCAGGGGGTCAGAATATCCAATCCCTTGTCCTGGGCCAGTGCAATGTTTTTCATGGCCGCCAGCACCGAAGCAGCCAGTTTTTTTCCCCGGGCCGGATTACCGCAGCAGTTAAAGGGCAGCCGGACCAGGGATACCCCGAGCCCTGCCATCAGGGCCTCAACCGCCTTGCCGTAGGATGCGAGCCCAAAGGTGATCTTGCACCCGGGAAAGTAAGCCAGCCTCATCCTGAATCCCCCTTGAGTTGTTCGCGCGTCAGTTCTGCGGCCCTGGCCTGGCCCCGGCACCTCAGCTCCAGCAGGATATCTGCCACCCGGATGGACTGGGGGCAAACCTCCTGGCACATGTAGCAGGTCAGGCAGTGCCATACCATTTTTGATCCCGAGGCCATCTGCGCCTCTCCCAGACGCAGCAGGTTCATGACCTGGTGCGGGCCGAAATCATTCTGCCCGAGGTCATAGGCTGCCACAGGGCAGGCATTGGTGCACAGGGTGCACTGGACGCAATGCTCAAACGCCTCGGCCTGGTTGATCAGGCCGGAAAGCCCCTCTGCTTCGGCACCCGCGCCTTCCCTGATATCGATCTGCCCGGGCAGGTTGCGGATATTGCCCTGTACAACCGCTCCGGCATGGCCGTGCCCGGTCCACTGCCGGAAAGAGGCATCCATGGCCGTGGTGTAGTTGCCCGGGCACCCCAGCCGGTCCATGAGTGCATCTGCAGCCGTCCACAACCGGACCAGGTCAATGCCCGACGGACAGATATCTGCGCACAGGCCGCAGCGGGTACAGTCATCATTACCCGACCGGAGCCGCATCACCACACCCGGATCCCAAATCCCTTTGCCGGCAAGGCGCTTCAGGGTTTCAATCTTCACATGGGGCAGAACCTGGGGATTGTCCGATACCTGGTAATCCGGATACACCGAACAGACCTGGGAACAGAACCCGCAGTGGGTGCAGGCAGACAACCCGGCAAGGTCCAGAACCCCCATGGTATCATCTATTTTATCCGGCGACATCCGCCTGCGGGCCGTGGCCAGGGGAATGGCAACCAAATGAAACATCCTGGAAAAAGGAAAAAACATCAGCAGGACAAAGGCAAAGCCCACGTGGAGCCAATAAAACACGCGATCCGGACGAAGTTCACCGGCCCGGGCCCCCAGGGGGCCTGCCAGCCGCGCCAGGGGTGCCGCCACAAAAGCGGTGTCCGGCCGGGTGTGGCACTCCAGGCAATAGGCCTCGTTCAACTCCCTGCCCTCTTCAAGATCAATTGGTTGTGTCTCGCCTTCTCCGTCTGTGGCCGCAGTCAGGGCTTCCCTGAACGCGACATGGTAGTCCCTGGCCCAATAGGCCTGCAGATGAACCAGTTCAGGCTCCCCTGACAGATCGGAATATTCCTCCACCATCTCGTCAAACCGGTATTCCGATGCGATGTTCAGGCACTCGGCCACAAACCCGGAGCCGATCAGGCAGAGTATCACCACAACGGAAACCGTTCCCCGGACCCTGAACCTGAGCCCCCGGCGCAACCGTTCCAGGTTGATCCTGGAGCGGGAAACGCGCCGTACCAGAAAAATCAGGCATCCCAGCCCCACCATGGCACCGGCCAGATTTCTTAAAAACCGGAACGGTTCAATACCAGGCTGGTACCAGGCAAAAAAATTCTGGGTCCATTCGTCCAAGGCATGGACCGCCAGTAAATATATAAAACCGGTGAACACCAGCCCATGTGCCAGCCACCGGAATTTTCCCGCCCTGAAAAGCCGGACCTGGAGCAGGGTATTGAACAGAATACCGGCATAATCCAGCCTGAAAACGGCTGCGGCCAGGGTCTGCCGGTCCCGGTTGAATACTTTTCCCAGCCGGGCCAGCGAAGAAAACCGGAACACCAGCCCGGCCGCACAAAGGACCAACACGATGATCAGGGCGGTTTTAATGACCATGGCCGCCTCCCGCAGATGCTGTAAAATGATCCACGGCCGTCATCGCGGAGACCAGGGAAACACCGGCCCCGGATTTGAGACGGAGCCAGTCATTGTGGGCCAGGAGGCCGCCTGCCACATAAAGATGCGGATACACCGGCCGTCCCCGGGCGTCCAGGGGGCGGAATACGGCATCGGTGTCAATGCCGGCCCGGTTGATCCGGTGGCCGGCCAGGGCCAGGAACTCTTTGTCATGCCAGAGGTGCCGGCCCAGGGGCTGGGTCACATCCAGACGGAACACCGTCTCGACAATCCGCTCCCGCCTGGCATGAAGCCCGTGGCCAAAAAACCGGCCCGTGGCCAGGACAACTCCCCGGGCATGCACCCGGATCGCATCCGGGTCCAGACGTCCTGTCAGGGTAAAGCGTTCCCCGTCAAACACAGGCTCCTGCATCCGGGTATTTGACAGCAGCCGGACACCGGACCGGCCCAAAGACCGTTCAAACGCCTTTTTCAGACGAAGTCCGGGTATGGAAGGCGGACTGCAGGGAATTTCAAACACAGGAATGCCCAGGCGATCACTCAGGCCTTTCACCAGGGACTGACTATTATCGATGCCGCAGACCGCGGGTATTCCCAGAAGCCCGGCGTGCCTGGCCCGGGGCGCCACCTGGCCGGCAAATGCATCCAGAACAACCGGGTCTTCCATATGTTCGGCAAGGATCTGGGGCGGCACCACGGTGGTGATGCCGGGCAGTTCCGTCCGGATGGGAACCGTCTCTGAAAACAAGCCACTGACCCCTTCCGCTACCTGGGATGCACTGAATCCCTGAAGTCCCCGGATACCGGCGACTGCAAGTGTTGTATCCCGGCTTCCCCGGGCAAGGGCGCGGCACCCTTCCATCATGGTTTCCGGCACCATGAAACTGGGCTTTATGGTGCCCATGGCAGTGATCACACGAAGGTTATTCCCCTCTTTTTCAGCCGTCTTATAGGCAAGGCCGGATTGGTCCAGAATGTTGCGGATGAACGCAAAACATTCAAGAATGTTCTCATGGCCGGCGGCGGCATAGGCATGGCCCGGGAAATCCCTGACCAGGGCATCACGCCCCTCCAGGGGAGAATCAAGGCAGGTGGAGCTGCCTGCCGGGTACACGCCCAGGTAATCCATAAGCCCGCTGGCAAACACCAGGGAAGAGGGGTTGCCGGCCACAACCGTATCCAGCCCCTTTTGAGCGGCCCGCACCGCTGCGGACATGCCTGCCAGGCCCGCGCCGATGACCAGGAGATCGCAGTGCATATCCTTATTCACCGGTCATCTCCAGACAGAACAGGCCGCAGTGGACCATCTCCTTGAGGGAGGACTGGGCCAGGGAATCCCCCCAGAGCAGGGAATGTTCCCCTTTCCATCTTTCGTTCAAAAATTGTTTCAGATCCAGAATGCCCTGTTTCCCCCGGACCTCCTCCCTGTCGTACAGCCGGGAAAGCACCCGGGTACTGCAGGTGGCCCCCTGGCAGGGGCCTTTGCCGATCCGGCTTCTCAAGCCGATGGACAAAAGATCGGGCCGGCCCCGGTGGCGCTTGATGTCCGCAGTAATGGCGTCAATGGCCGATGCCGGCACCATTTCGCATTCGCAGACGATTTTATCCCCGGGATCAGGCAGGCCAAATCCGTGGCGCAGGGAGGCCCCGGGCGCTGTCCAGTCACCAGTTTTCGCCATGGGCAAAGGCAGGTCCCGGGTTTTGCAGGGCGCGTCAACCCCCAGCTTTTCGCAGGCCAGGTCAGCTGTTTTCTCGGCCATGAGGCGGTAAGTGGTCAGTTTTCCCGAGGTAATGGTGATAAAATTCTCCACCCCTTCCCTGGCATGGTCCAGGAGAGCAAATCCCCGGGTCACCTCCCTGTCGTCCCCGTCCCCGGAACTGACCAGGGGGCGCACTCCGCAGTAGGCACGGATATACCGTCTTGTGGCGAGTTCCGGTACAAGCTGGCGGCCCTGGTTGATAATCAGGTCCACCTCTTCCACCGTGGGAAATATCCGGTCCGGGCAGTCCACCCGTATCGATGTGGTGCCGATGATGGACACCACGCCGCCGGGCACCAGGATATCGGCGTCACTGGCCGGCCGCAGCCGGTTGATCACCGGCTTTGCCAGACGCTGGCCCGTGATCAGCAGACTGCCCTTGGAAAAGACCATGGGAATGGTAATCCCGGCCATACCGGCCAGATGGCCGGCCCAGGCGCCCGTGGCCGAGATATACACCTGGGCGGCAATCCCGGTGACACTGCCGGTCCGGGTATCCCGGACCCTGGCCAGAGCAATGCCGTTTTCACCCATGTCAAATCCCACCACCTGTGCGTGGGACATATACACACCGCCCAGGCCCGTGGCCTGGGTCATGTTTTCAATGGCCAGTTTAAAGGGATCAATGGCCGCATCCGGAACTTCGTAAACCGCAATCGCGTCTTTTGCCAGGCAGGGGGCTTTTTCCAGGGCAGTCTTGATGTCCAGGGGGTTGCAGGGAATTTTGGCTTTGCGGCACATCTCCGGGAAATCCGCAATATAAGCATCGTCATCACCAGGCACTGCCGCAAACAGGCCGCTGGTATCTTCAATGCACTGGGGGGCGATCTGCTTGAGAATCAGGCCCTCGGCCCGGCATTCCCTGGCCGCATCCATATCCGAATACACATACCGGGCACCGGAGTGGAGCAGGCCGTGGTTGGCCCCGGATGCCCCGGCATTCAGGTCTCCTTTTTCCACAAGGGCCACGGTGATGCCGCGCAGGGCCAAATCACGGGCAAGGCCCGTGCCCGTGGCGCCGCCGCCCATGATAAGCACCTGGGTTTCGATGATATTTTTCATACCTGTCTGCACTGCAGGCTACCCCCTGTGTCGATGTTCGCAAATGAAAATATCATGAAAAAATCACTTTCACAAGTGAATACATTTTATCATTTATGAACATTTATTTTCATCTCCCCAACGGTTCATATACGCCATTTTCACTATGATATCAGATTTTTACCTGGATATCCCAGAATATCCGTGGTATCACCTTTTTTTGACAGTACTGACAGCAACATTCATTTATAAACAGGAGTTTTTCATGGCGCCCAGACAGAGCCCCATGACCCGTCGCCAGGACCGGATCATCCGGTTGATAACGGAAACCGGGTTCGCAACGGTGGAAGAAATGGCCAAACAGTTCAGGGTCACCCCCCAGACCATCCGGCGGGATATCAATGCCCTGGACCGGGAAGGCAAAGTGGCCCGGTACCATGGCGGGGCCGCACCGTCAGGCTCGGCCGAGAACCTGGCCTATACCCGGCGCAAAACCCTGCTGCGGGAAGAAAAAAAAGGGATTGCCCGGTCCGTTGCCGCCCTGGTGCCGGACAACACCTCCCTGTTTATCAATATCGGCACCACCACCGAACAGGTGGCCCGGGCCCTGATCCACCACAACAGGCTCAAAATCATCACCAACAACTTGAACATCGCGGCGGTCATGGGGCAGAAGGAAGATTTCCAGGTCATGATCAGCGGCGGGGTGGTCCGGGCCAGGGACAACGGCATTACCGGGGACCCGGCCGTCCGGTTCATCCGCCAGTTCAAGGCGGACATCGGCATCATCGGGATCTCGGGAATTGATGATGACGGCACGCTTCTGGACTTCGACTTTATGGAGGTCAATGTGGCACGGGCCATCATGGACAATGCCAGAAAGGTTTTTCTTGTGGCGGACCACTCCAAATTTCACAGGAATGCCATGGTCAGGCTGGGCAACCTGTCTGAAATCCACACCCTGATCACGGACCAGGCCCCGCCCGGCCCGGTAATGGATTTGATCCGGCAGGAAGGGGTCAATCTCGTGGTCCCGGACTGAAACCGGTTTGGGTTATTCTTTTTGGCTGTGGTCCACGATATAGGTGATCTTTTCAATCACATTGGTGTGGCGGGAAACCAGGGTGACCTTTTCCCAAAACCCTTCCGGGCCAAGCCGCCTGGCCATGGTGCCGAACACCTCGTCCAGAAAATCCCAGGGGTATCCAAGCACCCCGTCCAGATCAATGGTGATGTTGTCGTAGGCCTCAATATCCCCGTCCAGGAAGCGCTCCCGAAATTCTTCGCCTGAAAATTGGGCAACCCGCTTTTCACGGCCGCCAAGATATTTGCTGAAATCTTTACTGATATTAATCTTGAGTTCTTTCACACTTCATCCTTTCATGGGAAGCTTGATGGTAAAGGCTGTCCCTCTTCCCGGCAGGGAGTCGACACTCAGCACCCCGTTGTGGTTTTCCGTCACAATAAAATAGGACACGGAAAGCCCGAGGCCGGTTCCCGTCCCCACGGGCTTGGTCGTAAAAAAGGGTTCAAAGATCCGCTTGCGGACCGGCTCGGGAATCCCCGGCCCATTGTCCCGGATTTCCACACAAGCCATGTCATTTTCCGTAAAATACCGGATATGAAACTTCGGCGGCCCTTTTGGCGCCAACGCCATGGCTTCGGTGCCGTTTTTCAGAATATTGAACAGGACCTGCTGGATTTCACTTTCCGCGCAGCGTACCAGGGGCTGGGAATTCCATCCCGACCGCTGAATATCCACTGCATTGAAATCATAGTTCTTTCTCAGATTATAATCGTTTTCCAGGAGGCAAAGGGTGGCATCCACCAGTTCCGGCAGGGAATGGCTGGATTTAGCGCTGTTGCTTCTCCGGCTGAACGAGAGCATGTTTTCCACGATTTTGGCAGCCCGCATACCGATCCCGACCGTCTGGTCCATGAGATGGAACAGACGCCGCTCTTCCATGTAATGCCCAAGGCGCTCCAGGTGGATGCCGTATTTTTCAGCTACCCGGAGATTGGCCGGCAGCGGCTTTGACAGACGATTCCGGATCAACTGGACATTCTGGATCATCCCGGCCAGGGGATTGTTGATCTCATGGGCCATGCCTGCGGCAAGGCCGCCCACGGACATCATTTTTTCCGACTGAACCATGACCTCATCGATCCGGGTCTGTTCGCTGATGTCATCCACACGGATCACCGCCCCCGGAGTGGCATCGGACAACACCGGGAATATGAGAATATTCACCACCACCGGATGGGCGTCATAAGATTCCGTATTCAAGACAAGGGTCTGTTTTTTCCTGTGCTGCACCCGCCGGCTTTCCATTGCTTTGTCCAGATCCGGCAGGTAAGGGTAAAGCTGAGGAACCAGGGCTTCCAATGCACGCCCCCGTGCCCGTTGCTCGGCAATACCGGTCATGTGAAAGGCCCCGTCGTTCCACTGGGTCACGATTCCTGACCGGTCCACCCCGATAATCACGGAGGGCATTGAATTAATAATGCTTTTCACATAGTTGCGGGCATGGCGAAGTGCGGTTTCCGTTCTTTTCCGGTCTGTGGTGTCTCTCAGGAACACCAGCCATCCGCTCTGCCGGCCTTTTTTCGCCCAGAGTGGGGCCACCCGCACCCGCCAGTCCCGCAACCGCTTTCCATCCATGTTCATGGTTGCCTGGAACACCATGGGAAGACAGCTCCTGGACTGCTTTACCACAGCATACAGTCCCGGAAAAAGGGTGGAGGCGTGAACCGACTTGAACCGGGTGCTGTCCAGGCCCAGGCAGGCGGTGCCGGACCGGTTGACCTCCACCACGTAATCGTCCATGTCCATGACGATTACCGGGTCGTCCAGGCCTTCCATCACAGCCTCATGAACCAGGGGAAGCAGATGGAGCAAGTGATACCGGAACAGTCCCAGGGCAAACATCAGGCTGGTGGCCATAAACGCCAGGGGACTCAGATCAATATGGGACAGGCCGGGCAGATCCGCCACGTAAAGACAGTTGGCCACCCAGGGCACGGCAATGCCTGCCAGCATGATAAGAATCTGGCTGCGGCGGGTGCCCCGGTATGCGGGCAGCGCTTTTAACAGCAAAGCAAAGGACAGAAAAATCAGAAGATAGGAAAAAACCACATGGAGCCAGAAAACCGGCCCCCGGTCAAACTGGAGTGCCTGGATGCCCGGTTTGACCACCAGCCAGACATCCGTCCACAACAGATGGTGCCAGTCATTGGTAAAGCCGGACACCACCACAACGGCCGGCACCACCCATAACCCGTTGAGGAGTTTCCCGGAAAAGCCCCCGGGCAGCCTACCGGTCCGGTTCGTGACCATGAGCGAGAAGTGAAACAGCAGCACCCCCAGACTGGCGGCACCGATATATTCGATCCGCACCCACCAGAGTTTTACGTCCATGTCCGGGCAGAGCAGCTCCAGCCCGTACCCGGCAGACCAGATGCCTGAAGCGGCAAGCATGAACAAAAGCTGCCGCGCCCCCCGGTTCTGCCTGTCCCGCGCCAGGAAAGCGGCAAGGGCGGTGCTTGCCATGCCTGAAAACAGGGACAAGCACCCATAAACAAGATTCCAGGTCAAATTTGCCACACCCAGTTCCGCCACCCTGCTGTGATCCCGGGATCAGGCTCACACGGTCTGGCCGAACATGGCCATCATTTTTTCCTGGACCGCCTGGGCCACAACCGTTCTGTCATGATCGCCCTTGAGGCGCTTGCCCAGAAGTTTTCCCGCATCTGCCGCCGCAGTCATGACATCGGCTTGTTTTTCAACATCCGGAATCATATCCTCGGTGATTTCCACGCCCGGGCCGTGGAGCATGCTGGGAATCCCCACCTGGCAGGTGCTGCCGAATCCGCAGGTGTAACAGGATGCCGCGCCCTGGCCCGTGACGCTGGCAACAGTATCAATAAAATTATACATGAAAAATTTCTCAAGCTGTTCCGCAGGGGCAGCCCCGTCCGTGCCGCCAACACCCACGGCAACCGCCAGCTTGCCCCAGAGGGTCCGCCCGGTCTGGTGCCGGAACTGGAACCAGCGCTCCATAAAGGCATGGGTCAATGCGTTCACTGTGGAATAATAGTTGGGGGAACCAATGACAAAGGCATCGGCCGCCACGATTTTGTCCCGCAGCGGCTTTAGGTCATCATCAACCTTGCAGATATTGTCTTTGACGCATCCCAGGCAGGCAATGCATCCGGAGATTGTTTTTCCGCGCAGGGAGACCAGTTCATAGTCGCACCCCGTATTTTCCAAAACCGTCTTGACCAGCGTTGAAACCCCTGATGTATCATCCTTGCGCGGGCTGCCCGAAATACCTAAAACCTTCATACCTTCCTCCTGTCATGGTTGATTCTTGCCACTAACGGAGGGATAGAATACATGATATCCCCCTGCCCGTCCAGCAGCCCTTCAAATTTGGTATATCCGGAATATTTTCACGAAAACACTTGAAAATACTTGATATTTAAAAACACTTCACGTATTATAAAAAATTTTAGCAGCATCTTCACAAAGCCATACTATTATATATAAGGAATTTCACCCCGCATGTCTTCTGACAAAATCGCCGGAACATCCGGAAACGGATTTGACCATTTGTGCCTGAGCCCTGTTGTCCGCTCCGCCGTTGAGGCCGCAGGATATACAACCCCCACCCCGATCCAGGCCGGGGCCATCCCCCTGCTGGCAAAGGGCCGGGATCTTATCGGCCAGGCCAGGACCGGCACCGGTAAAACCGCCGCCTTTGCCCTGCCCCTGCTTTCCCGGATCGACCTTGGCCTGCGCAAGCCCCAGGTACTGGTCCTGACCCCCACCCGGGAGCTGGCCATCCAGGTGTCCGAGGCATTCAAAACCTACGGCAGGGGAATGAAAGGCCTCAGCGTCCTCCCGGTATATGGCGGACAAAGCTACGGCGTCCAGCTCAACCGCCTCAAACAAGGCGTTCATGTCATTGTCGGGACCCCGGGCCGCCTCATGGACCATATCCAGCGTAAGACCATTTCTTTGGCCCACCTGTTCTGCAAGGTGCTGGATGAGGCGGATGAGATGCTGCACATGGGGTTTATCGATGATGTGGAGTGGATTTTTCAAAAAACGCCGGACACCACCCAAACCGCATTGTTTTCCGCCACCATGCCCGGGCCTGTGCGAAAAATCGCCCAGACCTATCTCCGGGACCCGGAAGAAATCACTCTCAGGAATCAGACCACAGGCGTTGAAAACATTTCCCAGAAATTCTGGCTGGTCAAAGGCTGCAGCAAATCCAGCGGCCTGATACGCATTCTTAATGCCACTGCATTTGACGGTGTCATTGTCTTTGTAAAGACCAAATCCTCCACCCTGGTTGTGAGCAGGGAGCTTGAAGAAAAAGGGTTCCGGTCGGAAGCCCTGAACGGGGACATGGCACAGGCCGCAAGGGAAAAAACAGTGGACAGGCTTAAAAACAAGCGCATCGATATCCTGGTGGCCACGGATGTGGCGGCCCGGGGACTGGATGTGGAACGGATCTCCCATGTGATCAACTATGACATGCCCGACAAGACAGATCCCTATATCCACAGGATCGGAAGAACCGGCAGGGCCGGCCGTACAGGCGAAGCCCTGCTTTTTGTCTATCCCAAGGAACGCTGGATGGTCAGAAAACTGGAAAAAGCCACCGGTACCGACATCGCACAGATGCAGTTGCCGTCCAACAAGGCGGTCAATAAAAAACGGATCGCCGACTTTAAGGCAGCCATTACCCGGGCCTTGTCCGCCCCGGATATTGAAATTTTCCAGGGCCTGGTGACGGATTACGCCGAGGAAAACAACGTTCCCATGGAAGCAGTGGCCGCTGCCTTAGGCAAGCTGGCCCACGGGGACACCCCGTTTCTGCTTGAAAAAAAGCACGGAAAACAACAGGCTTCGGACCGGGCTGCCCGAACGGATCAAACGGATCGGTCGAACCGGAAGGATCGGTCGAACCAGAAGGACCGGAAGGATCGAAAATCTAAAAAAACAGCGCCACCATCTCCGGCCCGCCCCCTGGAAAAGGACATGGACCGGTACCGCATTGAAGTGGGCCGGGTCCACGGGGTCAAGGCCCGGGATATTGTGGGCGCGATTTCCAACGAAGCCGGCCTTGAAGGCAAATTCATCACCGGGGTGACCATTAAAAAAGACTTTACCATGGTGGACCTGCCCCAGGGCATGCCCGGGGAGATTTTTCATATTTTGAAAAAAACCTGGGTCAGATCCCGGCCCATGGACATCTCCAGAATGAAGATGCCATCGTCAAAAGTGGCCTAATATCTTGCAGATCCGGGACTACCCGCAATGCCGGGACAGCGCGTCAAACAGCCTGTCAATATCCCTGTCCCGGGTATAGAGGTGGGGAGAGACCCGGATGGACTCTCCCCGGATGCTGACAAAGATCTTTTCCGCTCCCAGTGTCTCAACCAGCCCCTTGGGAAGCCCTTTGGAAAAACCGATCCCTGTCATATGGGGGGACCGCATTTTTTCGGGAACGGTCAGCAGGCCCAGTGACGACGCCCTGTCCACAACCGCATTGATCTTCCCGGCAAGGGTTTGTGCAATATTGGCAACCCCCCAGTCTAAGATCTGGCCTAGGGTTGCATTCACCACCGGGGACAGAAAAAAATTGCTGACCTCCCCCATGTCAAACCGGATGGCACCGGCCTGGTAATCTTCCTGGTAATCCACCAGCCGTGAAAAATCCTCAGATCCTTTCCGGTTCATCCAGTTCTCCTCCAACGGCGTTCCCGACTGCCACCGGGGCGCAGCATAGAGGAATCCACAACTGTAAGGCCCCAAAAGCCATTTGTGTGCCGTGGTCACCACAAAATCGGGCTGAATCTCTTCCACGGAAAACGGCATGGCCCCCAGGGACTGGGTCGCGTCAATACAGAGGGACGCATGGTTTTCCCGGCAGTGCCTGCCGATGCGGACAAGGTCCAAGAGTCCGCCGTCCGTCCAGTGGCAGTTCGGCAGTGCCGCAATGGCTGTCTTTTTGGTAAAGGCCTCCAGCACCGCCGTTGTCCAGTCATGGTCCGGAGGCCTGTTCACGGTTTTGACAACTGCCCCTGTCTCAGCTGCTTTCCGCTGCCAGGCATATACATTGGAAGGGAACTGGTCCTCAAGCACCAGAACCTCCTGTCCCTTTTCCAGGGGAAGGTTGCGGGCCGCAACCGCAATCCCGTAAGAAACCGACGGGATAATGGCCACATCTCCGGGGCGGCACTGGACAATCCCGGCGAATTTTTCCCGTACCGGCCGGATAAAGGAAAAAAAGTCGGCAGGGGTGATCTGCCAGGGCATGGTCTTGGCCGCAACCGCTTTTTTCCCGGCGGCCTCCGCCGCCTTGAGCAGGGGGGCGGTATAGGCACAGTTCAAATAGGCGACATCATCGGGCATGCTGAACATATGGCGTTGATCCGGTATCATTTTGATGTTCCTTTCAAAATCAGGGATGATTGAATCCCGGTGTTCCATTACCGGGCAATCTATTTTATGACGCCTTTTGACTGCTGATGCAACACATTCCTTTGCCTTGCCGGCCCACCTCGCTCCACGCCTATTTATAAAACCGCCAAAAATTGATATACATCAATGATACGGCCCGATCGCTTCTGCATACTCTCCGGGTAACATCACCTGGCCAGGTGCCGTGCCAGCCGGAAAACACCTCAACCGCACAAGGAGGAAAACATGAATTTCACTGTCAAAAACAATATCCAGTGGGTTGGAAAAATCGACTGGGAACTGCGAAAGTTCCATGGTGACGAATACTCCACCCACAGGGGTTCCTCTTATAATTCCTATCTGATCCGGGAAGAAAAAACCGTCCTGATCGACACGGTCTGGGGTCCGTTTGCCAAAGCATATGTCCACAACCTGAAAAAAACAGTGGATCTTGAAAAAATAGACTATGTGATTGCCTGCCACGGCGAAAGCGACCACAGCGGGGCCCTTCCCGAACTGATGCGCCATATCCCGGACACGCCGATTTACTGTACCAAAAACGGGGCGAAAATTCTCAAGGGCATGTACCACGAAGACTGGAACTTCAAAACCGTCAAAACCGGGGACACTCTGAGCCTGGGCAACGGCAAGACACTGACCTTTATCGAAGCGCCCATGCTCCACTGGCCCGACTCCATGTTCGCCTACCTGGACAACGATGCCGTCCTGTTCAGCAATGACGCCTTTGGCCAGCACTATGCCTCGGAATTCATGTTCAACGACCTGGTGGACCAGGCCGAGCTTTTCCAGGAATGCATCAAGTACTATGCCAATATCCTGACCCCGTTCAGCTCCCTGGTCACCAAAAAAATCAAGGATGTCCTGGCCCTCAACCTTCCCCTGGACATGATCTGCACCAGCCACGGCATCATATGGCGGGACAACCCGGCCCAGATCGTCGAAACCTATCTCAAATGGGCGGACAGCTATCAGGAAAACCAGATCACCATCCTTTACGACACCATGTGGGACAGCACCCGGACCATGGCCGAACAGATTGCCGCCGGCATCCGGGAAGCGGACGGCGACGTCAGAGTCAAGCTGTTCAACCTTGCCAAAACAGATAAAAACGATGCCGTTACTGAGGTGTTCAGATCCAAGGCCATTCTCATGGGATCCTCCACCGTGAACAACGGCATCCTGGTCCATGTGGCCGCCCTGCTTGAAGAGATCCAGGGAATGAAATTCAAAAACAAGGCTGCCGGTGCGTTCGGCAGTTACGGGTGGAGCGGGGAAGCCGTAAAGATCATGCTGGAGCGCCTGGATGCTTCCGGCTTCACCCTGGTTGACAAGGGCCTGCGCATGACCTGGGCCCCGGATGAGGAAAACATGGCGCTTTGCCGGGCATACGGCAGCCAGTTTGTCCGCAGCCTGTAAAACGATTCCGGCCGGCAGCCCTCCCGGTGCTGCCGGCAACCCTTTCCGACAACATCTTTTCCAAGACGCCTGTACCCCAGGCGATAACAATGTTTTCAAACACCTTGCTAACCGCGTGTTAACCGATTCTTAAACTCCCCGTTGTAATACTGGCCCAATGCAACCCAAACAAACAGGATCATTTATGGGCCACCCTTCAGACGTACAGTTCCAAATTGATGTGTATCAAAAGCCGGGCCGATATCTTGATGATGAGGCCTTTTCAACCCTTTCCCGGGACATCCGTGACATTGCAGCATCCTGCTTCCACACCATGCCGGATTACCAGGCCATGGTCGGGACCCGGGAGGCGCTTTCGGACAAATTGATCAGCATTGCCAGGGACCATACCGGCACGGCCTGCGGCTTCTGCTCCATGGTCTTTCTCAATGTACCGGATGTGGGGCGCGTGCTTCACCTGGGCCTGACCTGTGTCCGTCCCGAAGCCCGGGGCAGGCGGCTCACCCACGCACTGGTCAAAAAAGCCCTCACCGGCTACCTGCTCAAACAAAACCCTTTTGGTAAAGTCTGGGTATCCAACTGCGCAGCCGTGCTCAGCAGCCTGGGCAATGTGGCCATGCATTTTGAAAAGGTATTTCCCTCGCCCTTTTACCCTGAAAATCCCGGCCCCACCCATGTAAACATCGCCAGGGCCATTGACCGGCATTTCAGGGACAAAATGTATGTGCTTGACGAAGCCATCCTTGATGAAGAGCGGTTTATTTTCAAGGGCAGTGTCAAGAACACCGTATTTCACAAGGAAAAAGACGACTCTGCCTTTTACCACCGAAAAAACGGGCTGAATCGGTTTTATGCCAACATCATGAACTTTGAAAACGGAGACGAAGTGCTCCAGATCGGGTATTTCCGGCTCATTTCCGTGGTCAGGTACATATTGCGCCAGCACCGGATGAAAAAACTCAACCAGCAGCCCCGGCCTGCCCTGGAACTCTGACGCCATGGCCACCCTCAACTCCCTGTACCGGCTGTTCTGGGTCGTTGAAGTGACCCTGTACGCATTGATCCGGCTGTTTTTCACCGTATCCGCACGGGGATGGAGCGGCAAGCTTGTGGCCAGCCATGCCCGGCAATGGGCCAGCACCCTGGTCAGGGGGCTTGACATCCGGATCTCACTGGAAGGCCGGATTCCCGGCCACGGGGCTCTGGTCGTCTCCAACCATAGGTCCTATCTGGATATTGTGGTGATTCTCTCCCACATGGATGCCGCCTTCCTGGCCAAGGCGGAACTAAGATCCTGGCCCGTGTTCGGATATGCCGCCCAAAAAGGCAACACCGTGTTCGTGGACCGGTCCGATGCCCAAAGCCGGTCAAAGGCAAGGCAGGATCTGGCAGACCGCATCTGCCAGGATATCTCTGTGGTGGTGTTTCCCGAAGGCACCACCTTCAAAGGTCCCGGGCTTCTGCCCTTTAAAAACGGAATATTTCATATGGCGGCCGAACGGGACATTCCCGTGGTGCCGGTATCCATAACCTATGGCAATCCCGATGCCGCCTGGGTGGGAGATGATTTTTTCGTGCCCCACTTCCTGCGCATCTTTAAAACCTCGCCTCTCAACGCCACCCTGACCTTCGGCCCTGTGCTCCGGGACAGGGACGGCAACGCCCTCAAACAAAAGGCATACGACAATATCGCCTGCCAGCTTGCATCCAGGGAAACCGGCCTGCCCAACTGACAGCCCCATTGACCTTTCTAACCGTTTTCGAATAAAATTCACGTCTGGCGCTAATCAGGGCGGGGTAATCTCCGCCTGAACCAGGTATTCATCAATTTTCACCATATTTCTTATTAAGGAGATGATCATGATCCCGTTCAAACGACTCAAACAATTGCTGGGCATGGCCCTGCTGGTGCTTTTCCTTACAGCACCGGCCATGGCTGCGGTTCAGCCCAAGTATGTATTCTATTTTATCGGCGACGGCCTGGGGGCGTCCCAGAGACAGTTCAGCGAATTTTTTCTCCGCGAAAAAACCGGGGACAATTCCAAGCAACTGCTCATGAATACCTTTGATGTGGCCGGCATGAACACCACTTACTGCGCCGATACCCTGATCACCGATTCCGCCGCCGCAGGCACAGCCCTGGCCTCCGGCATCAAGACAAACAAAGGGGTGGTGGGCAAAGATCCGGCCGGCAACAATGTCAGGACCCTCACCGAAGCGGCCCGGGACAAAGGAATGAAAACCGGGTTGGTCACCACCACCCGCCTCACCCATGCCACGCCTGCTGCCTTTGCCGCCCATAATATCTCCCGCAGCAATGAAAACGACATTGCCGAAGACCTGGTTAAAAGCGGTGTGGATTTCATGGCCGGCGGCGGCATCCGCCACTTTATCCCCCAGAGCCTTAACATCAAAAACGGGGATGCCATCGGCAAAACCATTAAGTCCAAGCGCAAAGACGACAAAGACCTGGTCAAGGCGTTTGAAGAAAAAGGATACACCACCTTTATCGGCATGGCCGGTGCAAAAGGTTTCAACACAACCGATTTTTCAAAACAAGACAAGGTATTTGCCGCCTTTACCTATACCCACACCCCGTACGAGATTGAACGGAGAAACAAGTACCAGGATATGCCTTCCCTGGCAGCCATGACCCGTGCAGGCATTGATGCCCTGTCCAAAGGCGACAAGGGCTTTTTCCTCATGGTCGAAGGCGGCCGGATCGACCATGCCGCCCATGCCAATGATCCCACCGGCGTGATTTACGATACCCTGGCCTTTGACAATGCCATACAGGTGGCATTTGATTTCTATCAGAAACACAAAAACGACACCCTCATCGTTGTGGTGGGCGACCATGAAACCGGCGGCATGGGCCTGGGCATGGACAGCATGGGCTACAAACTGGACATGAGTTCCCTCATGGCCACCAAAGTATCCGTGGGAGACACCCTGTCTTACGGCAGCGGCCAGTACAAGGGAGACAAACCCGGGTACAAGGCGTATCTGGCAAAGGAATTCGGCCTTGCCAACCTCACCGACACCGAGACCGCCCGGATTGAAAAAGCCATGGCATCCGCAGATGCCGGTGAAAAAGCAGGATACTACAAGGTCAACCCTGCCGCCCTGACCGCCGCCCATATCCTGTCCGAGCGGGCCAATATCAACTGGACCACCACCATCCACACCGCCACCATGATTCCCATGTCCGCCACAGGTGTGGGCGCAGCCAAATTCGGCGGATACAAAGACAATACCGAGATTGCCAAAACCATGGCCTATCTTCTTGGCGTCAATCTGTAATCCAATGGATTGAAACACCCGATCCCCTGCCGCGGCCTGTTGCATTTTGCAAGGGCCGCGGCTATATTCACCCTATGAAACCATCTTCCCTGGCCGCATGTGGCGGACTTATTGCCGTTCTGGCCGGACTGGCCCTCTACTATTACACCCACGCCCCCTCCCTGTCCCCCGGAACCATGGAGGCCCGGGCCCGGGTGATATCCGCAGATGATTCCGAAGTCCGGTCATCCGGCTATTCCCACATCGGGTACCAGACCCTTGACGTTGAAATTCTTGACACCCGGTTCAAAGGCGGCAAAACCACTGCAATCAACAGCCTCAACGGACAGGTGGACCTTGAAAACCTTTTCCGGCCCGGTGACACCATCATTGCCGCCCTGATCCTGGCCCCGGACGGCCACCAAATCGAACATGTCAAAGCCGTGGACTTTTACCGGCAGGACAGCCTGTTGCATCTTTTCCTGGTGTTTGTGGCCGCCCTGCTTATCTATGCGGGCATCATCGGCGTCAAAGCCCTGATTTCATTTGTCCTGGCCATTTTCATCATCTGGGAAATCCTGGTCACACAGATCCTCGCCGGCCATCCCCCGCTCATCACCACTGCCGTGACCCTGGTGTTGCTGTCAGCCATCATTATCTTCATGGTGGCCGGATTCAACCGCAGGGGGCTTACCGCGTTCATCGGCACGGTCAGCGGCCTTGTGATCACCCTGTTTGTCACCCTTTACTTTGGCGGCCGGACCGGGCTGTTCGGCATGACCCAGCCCTATGTCAACGCCCTGATATTTTCCGGTTATTACGATCTGGACATCCGCCAGATCTTTTATTCGGCCATCATTCTCGGGGCTTCCGGCGCCGCCATGGACATTGCCATGGACATTGCCGCCTCCATGGATGAAATCCGCATCAAAAAGCCCGACATCACCCCACGCGAACTGGTCCGTTCCGGCTTTACCGTGGGCCGCCAGGTGATCGGCACCATGACCACCACCCTGCTCCTGGCCTATTCCGGAGGCTATCTCACCCTGCTCATGATTTTTAAGGTTAAGGACCCCAGCTTCATGCGCATGGTCAACCTGAAAATCGTTGCCGCCGAAGTTATGCGAACGCTTATCGGCAGTATCGGCCTAGTCATGGTGGCCCCCATCACGGCCCTTGTCGGGGGCTTCATTCTTCTGAGGCTCACCCAAAAAAAATCGGCTTGACCCCTGCGGCCCTGCCGGTACATTCTGTTACAAAAAACTACCATTTGCCCGTATTTTCATGCGTAACAATGCAGTATAACCGTTTCACAACACATCCCGAAACTTAAAACCAATGGAGACACACATGACCCGGAATACCGGAAAATTAATCCCTGCACTCTTCTGTATGTTCATCTTCCTGCTCACCGCCACAAGCCCTGCCCTTGCCCGGGACGCCTCTGAAAAAGACGGGAATGATCCCTTTACCCCCGGGTTCAGCGGATACATCCGTCCCATGGTCGGTATCGGGTATTCAAAATCCCAGACCGATGTGGGCGACGACAACGAAAGGATTGACTCCCTGGACCAGGATGCCGAATCTGAAACCGATTTCATCCCCATGATTTTCTGGAACATGGGCTATACCTTGGAAAACGGTACCACACGATTTTTCGCCGGCAGTTCCGAAGACAGCGTCATTGACAGCATCTCTTTTCTTGAAGTGGGTATTCAGCAGAAACTCTTAAACGGCACCGTGCTGAGCGCCGCATACATCCCCGGCATCCCGGGCCTGGAAGACGAAGTCTGGGCAGATCCCTATCTTCTGGGGTCAAACCGTTCGGAAACCGACCGGGAGGCCCATGCCTTCCGTGTGGCAGCCGAATCTCTTTTCGGTACTGCCCTGTCATTCAACTATGGCTTCGGCACCCAGGACATTGACACGGACCAGGCCGGCCTTTACCTGTCCCAGCAGCCCGGATCCACCCTCACCACAAGTGATCTCAACGATCTTAAACGTTCCGGGGATTTTCACCGGGCACAGGTATTGTATGCGTTTCAACTGGGGGAAAATACCATGCTTGAACCCGGCCTGACCTATACTCGCGGGGATGCAGACGGCGATGCCAACAGCTTTGACAAGTTCGGCGGCCAGATTTCCCTGACCACGGCCATGGACCGATGCCGCCTTTTCACCACCCTGGAACTGGCCCATGCCGAATACGACCAGAGCAACCCGGTATTTGACAAAACCCGGAAGCAGTGGGAGTACAGCGCTGTGATCGGTGCGGGTTACATGGCTCCGTTCGGATATGAGGATTTTATGGTCAATATTTTCACGGGATTCACCAAAAAAGACGCCAACATCAAATTCTACGATTCCACCGCCCTGATCGGCGGGGTCGGCATCACCTGGATGTTTTAATTCCCGGCCTGGCGTCGGCAGCAAACCGCCTGCGCCAGGTTTAGTTCCCTTTTTTTCTCAGCTTTCTCGACAGGGTGGACTGGCTGATGCCCAGGGCTTTGGCCGCCTTTCGCTGGCTGCCGTACTGGGCCACGGCTTTGGACAGCCGCTGGTACTCAAACGCTGCCACTTCATCCTGGTATCCCGGCCCGTCCGATGCCAGATCCAGAACAGGGCCGTCCGGACCCTGGGGCATGGGAGGCAGGTCCCCAAGGTCAATCGTATCGTTTTCCGTCATGGTCACCAGGCGGCGGACCAGGTTTTCCAGTTCCCGGACATTGCCCGGAAAATGGTATTGGGACAGGACCTGGCAAACCGCCTGGGAGATCTGCTTGCGGGTGCCGAACTCCTGGTTGAACCGGCTGATAAACGACTGGGCCAGGGGAACAATATCTTCGGGCCGTTCCGACAATGCCGGAATCGTAATGGGCACCACATTCAGCCGGAAGTAGAGATCCTGCCGGAACCGCCCCTCTTCCACCATCTGCTCAAGATCCTGGTTGGTGGCCACAATCACCCGGGTATTGATCTTGATGGGCCGGGTCCCGCCTACGCGGATCAGTTCCATGGTTTCCAGGAACTTTAAAAGCTTCACCTGGATGGGCAAAGGAATTTCCCCGATTTCATCCAGAAACAGGGTCCCGTCCTGGGCAGTCTCAAACAGCCCTTCCTTTCCCTTGGCAGACGCGCCTGTAAACGCTCCGCTTTCATGGCCGAACAGCTCCGACTCGATCAGGGACGGGGTAATGGCCGCACAGTTCAGGTCAATAAACGGATAATTCCGCCGCCGGGACAATTGGTGAATCAGCCGCGCAATCATGGATTTTCCCACCCCGGAATCCCCGGTAAGGATCATGGGCACGTCAAACTTGGATGCCTGAACCACGGTCTGGATCACCTTGATCATGGCCGGGCTTTTCACCACCATTTTTTCCAGTTCCGTGGATGCCAGGTCCACATCGGAAAAGTCCAGGCGCAGGGCTTCTTCAGGCAATTCATCCGGGTAAAGGCTCTGGGCCAGCATATTGATATGGGAAATATCCCGGTCATTCACCAACACAAACCTCACCTGTCCCTGGTCGTCAAAAATCGGGATGCCCGTAGAAAGGATTTTTTTACGGTACCGGGTGGTCTGGATCAGGGAAATCGCCTTTTTCTGCCGGATCACCTTTACCGACACCGACGGCTCATAAAATCCCTCTTTGACCAGATCCCGGACATTCCGTCCCAGCACATCGGTCCGCTTGAACTCAAACATTTTTTCCGTGGCCCGGTTCACCATGACCACCACTCCATCTTTGTCCACGACAAACAGCCCGTCTTTTGAATGGGTCATTATCGACTCAAAGATCAATTCAAAATCCTCTGGCCGGATCGCGCTTGAAATGCCGAGTTTGTCTTTAAACATAATAGCGGAAGGTCCTTTCCTTTAAAAAACAGGAGGATGGTTGCCCGGATTTTATATCCCACCCCCCTCATTTTTGTCAAACCCAATCCTGCTAAACCCACCCTGCCATGCCAATCCCGGTTCATATACGCCGGCCCGGTACTTACGGCCAGGGTAAAACGTAAAAGGGAAAGAGGATGGAGGGGAGCGTGTTGCCGTTTACCCGGCCGGGGCCCGGGCAGGTGCTTGCGTTAAACCACTCCCGGTCGTCCTGACCGGGAGCGCAGCGGGCGGGCTGCCGCCTCTGCCGTCCTGACAGCCGACAGCCCTCACGCCACTCCAGCACCCACCCGCACCCCGGCCTGGCCACCGAGTTGGATTAACGGCACTTTCGTTTCTTCGGGACGCTTGTTTTTACATTTGTAATTCTCGACGAGAGGATGTTTAATTCTCGAGAATATCGAGCCTCCCATTTGGATTAGTTATTTTTTTAGAACGTGTAATATAGTTGCTTCAAAATTGATAATAGGTGTTTAAATGATTTCAGAAATCCGTGGTCAAATCTATGATTTTTTTCATTCTAATGAAGCATGCCAAAATTTCTTTTACAAACCCCAAAATGAAGAAAAATACGTCGCTTATTATACTAGCATGTATTTATTGGCAGATACAACTGAAAGCCTATCAGCTCACCGCGCAACAGGATTTTCCAAAAATCCTTTAAGGGCATATCTTGAGTTTTGGGGGATTATGCAGGCGATTATCATCCAGCAAGACTCCATTTGTGAACTATATGAATCTGTAAAGGGAAAAAAACTCGATACTAAAGAGCTAACCTCATGGATGAAGTTACGCTTCTTAAGAAATACTTGCGCAGGCCATCCAGTGAAAAGAAACCGACCAAAATCAAAACCTCAGACGAGGACTTTTATGGGGCGCAATTTTGGAGGATATAAAAAAATAACATACGAAAAATGGGAGAAGCCAGAATCAGTAAATGACTATTCCGAACCTTTAAAAAATATATCCCACCCAGAAGTCAAATTAGATGAATTGATTTCTTCGTATGAAAAAGAAGCAGTGCAAAAACTCCAACATATTTTAGAAGCTATGAAAACGAGATGGCCAAATACCTAATTAACCATTTCATTATTATTTTGAAAAAACTGATTCAAATATGCATATTTGGAAATTCATGATGCAGGCGTGCATCAAAAACTGGTTTGCCAGTTGGATGAACCGTGAAAATTTTACATCTCTTCATCCCGCAATCTGTATTTTGAAACACTATTGTAATCTGTTGCTTTACACCCGGGTACGTCCTTTTCTCCTTTGAAATGCCTGTTTTCCGGAAAATGGCATATTTATTGCTCAGTCCGGAGTGTAAATAAGTGACACCCGGCTCCGGGCAGTTCTTTTTGTTTTCCGGCAGGCCGGGACATTTATTTCAGGTTCGGTAATTTCCTGAATGCAGTATTTGGTCTGCGGGATTATCATTGTTCCAATTCCCGCATATGTACGCATATCAAGGCGTGCAAGTATCGATTTTCAACCCGGTCTTATTCTTAAAGGAGTGAAGATGAAAACACGTGTCTGGTTAAAGTGGTTTACAGGATTTGCAGCACTTACACTGATCATTGCGGGGTCCCTGCCCGTGTCCGCCAAAACATGGAAAATCGCCGTGGGAGATTCCGGGGGCAGCCCCCAGGAGCAGACCGGCCTGAAGTTTGCCGAGGTGCTTGAAAAGGAAACCAACGGCAAGTACAAGGCCACCCTGTTCCTCAACGGGCAGCTCGGTTCCGAGCAGGATACGGTGAATGACTGTGCCATGGGCACCCTTGATTTTTCCCTGCTGGCCATCAACAATGTCACCCCGTTTTCCCCCACCGTGGGCAGCCTGTCCCTGCCCTATGTGATCCAGAGCCTTGATGAGGCCGTGAAGATCACCCAGGGTGAGATTGGAAAGGAGCTGACGGCAAACACGGTCAGGGACGCGGGTGTCCGGATCATTGCATGGACCTATACCGGATTCCGGGTGCTGACCAACTCCCAAAAACCCGTGACCACACTTGAGGACCTCAAAGGTCTTGTGATCCGGGTCCCGAAAAACGCCATCATGATTGATACCTATAAGGCCTGGGGCATCAACCCCACGCCCATGGCATGGTCTGAAACCTTTACCGCCCTTCAGCAGCAGGTGGTGGACGGCCAGGACAACCCCTACATGACGGTGTATGCCATGAAGTTTTACGAGATCCAGAAATACATCACCCCGATCCGCTATATCTTTTCCCTGGAACCCCTGATCATCTCCGAAGAACTGTTCCAGAGCCAGTCTCCTGAAATGCAGGCCATTATCCTGAACGCAGGCATGGAAGCCACCCGGCATTCCGCAGACTTCCTGCGAAAATCCGAAGCAGCCATTCAAAAAGAACTGGTTGCCAAAGGCATGAAGATCACCCCGCCTGCGGACAATGAAAAACAATGGATACAGAAAGCCACCACTGCGGTGTGGCCCAAGTATTACGACAGCATCGGCGGCAAGGATAAACTTGAAAAAATCCTCAACATGCTGGGCAGAAGTATCTAAGGTATATACTGCCGGACCCGGGCCGGGTCCGGCAGTGATTCATATTTACATCAATATTCACCCTGGTGATTCACCCGCGCATGGGTGATTCATCTTCCCAATCCCCTTCCTGCCAAAGCATTTGACATTTCATACCTGCCAACGCCCGCCCCTTGTGAGGGCGTTGGCATTCCCGGTTTGTCCCAAATCCATCTGGCACATCTATTGCTAATCAAGCTGCCACACGAGACAAACAATTTTTAACGTTAACCATATTTAAGGAGAGTTCATAATGACAACCTCATTTCCCACACAGGCCCAGGTCGTTATCATCGGCGGCGGCATTGTCGGCTGTTCCACTGCTTACCATTTAACCAAGGCAGGGTACAAAGACGTGCTTCTTCTGGAAAGAAAAGAACTGGGCTCCGGCACCACCTTTGCTGCAGCCGGCCTTCTGGCACAGCTCCGCCAGAACCAGGAAATGACCAACCTGGCCAAATACGCCACTGAACTTTACGCCACCCTCGGGGAAGAGACCGGCGTGAACACCGGTTTTGTCAGGACCGGTGCCATCGGTGTCTGCCAGAGTGAAGACCGCCGCCTGGAATGGCTGCGCGGTGCGGCCATGGCCAAGGCATTCGGCATTGACATGCATGAAATCAGCCTGAAAGAAGCCGAAGACATGGTCCCGGGCATGAGCACCCAGGGCCTGAAGGCTGCCTTTTACCTGCCCAACGACGGCCAGGTGGATCCCATCGGCGCCACCCAGGCACTGGCCAAAGGCGCCCGGAACGGCGGTGCCACTATTATTGAAAACTGCAAGGTCCTGGACATCATTACCAAAGACGGCGAAGTCAAAGGCGTTAAAACCGAAAAAGGCGAAGTGGCCTGCGAGATCCTGGTCACCTGCGCCGGCATGTGGAGCCGCAACATCGGCAAAAAAGTCAATGTAAGCCTGCCCCTGCATGCAGCCGAACATCTCCATGCCATCACCGTGCCCATCGAAGGCCTGAAAAAACACTTCCCCACAGTCCGTGACTTTGACGGCGAGACCTATTTTAAAGAAGAATCCGGCGGCATCCTGCTGGGCGGTTTTGAAAAAGTCGCCAAGCCCTGGGGCATGAAAGGCATTCCCGACAACTGGAAATTCACCGAGCTTCCCGAAGACTGGGATCTCCTGGAGCCGTTCATGGATTGCGGATTTGACCGGTTCCCGGCCCTGGAAGAAGCCCAGATCCGTCATCTGCAGATCTCTGCAGAAAGTTTCACCCCGGACAACGCCTTTATGATCGGTGAAGTTCCCCATGTGAAAAACATGTTTGTGGGCTGCGGCATGAACTCTGTTGGGATTGCCGGTTCCGCCGGTGTGGGCCGCGCCCTTTCCCAGTGGATCGCCCAGGGCTATCCCGAAGAGCAGCTCTGGCCTGTTGACGTCCGCCGCTGGTTCCCCTGGCAGAAAAACTCCAGATACCTGCGTGACCGTGTTGTGGAATCCGTGGGTATCCTTTACGAACACCACTATCCCAACCGCCAGCGTGAGACGGCCCGCCCCGTGATCTGCTCCCCGGTCCATGACCGGCTCAAGGCAAACGGCGCGGCATTCTCCATGATCGCCGGATGGGAACGGGCGGATTTCTTTGCCCCTGAAGGGGAAGAAGCCGTTCATAAGTACGACTGGAGAAGCCCCAACTGGCTGCCCTACCAGAAAGAAGAACACCTGGCCGTCCGCAACGGTGTGGGCATGTACGACCTGACCTCCATGGGTAAATTCATGGTCCAGGGCAGGGACGCGGAAGCGGTTCTCCAGAACTTGTGCACCAACCAAATCGGCGGGGCCATCGGCTCGGTAGCCTACACCCCGGTGGTCAATGAACGGGGCGGTTTTGAAACCGATATCACGGTCACCAAAGTTGATGAGGAGACCTTTTTCATCGTCACAGCGGCCGGCACCCCGATCCGGGATCTGGACTATATCAAACGCCGCACGCCCAAAGACGCCATCTGCACGATTATTGACGTGACCCACGGCTACTCCATGCTGGCAATCATGGGACCCAAATCCCGCGACCTCATGGCCGACCTCACCGATGCAGATCTGTCCAACGAAGCCTTTCCCTTTTCCACAGCCCAGGAAATCGACCTGGCATACACCCGGTGCATTGCGGTACGCATGTCCTACGTGGGTGAGCTGGGATGGGAATTGTACATCCCCACCAACCACACCCTGGCTGCCTTTGACACCATCATGGAAGCGGGCAAGAAACACGGACTCAAACTGGTGGGCATGCAGGCAGTCAACTCCCTGCGCCTGGAAACCGGATACCGTCACTGGGAATCCGATATCACACCGGATGACACGCCCTATGAAGCAGGCCTGGGCTTTGGCGTAAAACTGGACAAGGGCGACTTCATCGGTAAGGAAGCCCTGATGACCCAGAAGAAAAAAGGCCTGACCCGGAAAATCGCCATGTTCACCCTGGAAGATCCGGATATCATGCTTTACGGCAACGAACCCATTTACAGGGACGGTGAGTACAACGGCATTGCCACTTCCGGCGGATACGGGTTTGAAGTCGGTGCAGCCGTGGCCATGGGATACCTGAAGAACCCCGAAGGCGTTACCAAGGAATGGATTCAAGCCGGTAAATACGAGATCATGGTAGAAGGCAAACTGAGAGCGGCCAAGCTCCATCTGTCCTCTCCCTATGATCCCAAAAACCAGCGGACCAAGATGTAAACGTCCCCGTAAACAGAGGTACCGTCCCCGGCCCGGCACATCTCCGGGCCGGGGATACCGCACAACGATTTAACCTTAAGGAACACATCAATGAATATTATCGTACTCATGAAACAGGTGCCGGATACGGAAGCACCCGTGGAAATCGCCGCGTCCAAAGACCGCCTGGACGACGAGGATATCAAATGGGCCATCAACCCCTATGATGAATTCGCCCTGGAAGAGGCCCTGCTCATCAAAGAGGCAGGCGATGACGTGACCGTCACCGTGATCACCGTGGGTCCGGACCGGGTTTCCGAAGCCATCCGGGTGGCCTATGCCATGGGCGTGGACAACGCCATTCACATCAATGATGAATATGATGACGAGGCATACGGGGCCGCAGATGCCTATACCACCGCAAAAATCATTGCCAAGGTTCTGGAAGATACCCCCCATGACCTGATTATTGCGGGCAACCGGGCGGTGGACGATGACAACTACCAGGTCCCGGCCTTTATTGCAAAGCAGTGCAACCTGCCCATGATCGCCCTGGTCACCAAACAGACCATTGAAGGCAGTGAGATCACCTGCGAGCAGAGCATTGACGGCGGCACCGCCGTTGTAAAGGCCTCCCTGCCCGCCATCATCACGGCCAACAAAGGCTTGAACGAACCCCGCTACCCGGCCTTCAGGGCCATCATGAAAGCCAAAAAGAAAAAAGTGGATGAACGCGAGCTTGACGAGATCGGCTTTGACCCCGAAACACTGGGCGCTGCCGGTGCCAAGGTCAAAATCCGTTCTCTTGAGTTCCCGCCGGAACGGGCCGAAGGCAAACGGATCGAAGGCAGCAGCCCTGCTGAAAAAGCCGCCGAACTGGTCAAACTGCTCAGAGAAGAAGCCAACGTCATCTAAGGAGAAGGAGAAAAATCCAATGGCAAAAGATGTAATGATCGTTACCGAAATCTGGAATGATGCATTCCGGAAAATCTCCCTGGAAGCGTTAAGTGAAGGCAGGCGTCTGGCAGATGAACTGGGGTCATCCCTGACCGCAGTGGTACTGGGCGATGCTGTGGAAGCACATGCCAAAACCCTGGCCGAGTATGGTGCAGACACTATCCTCATGGCCCAGGATCCGGGCCTGAAAACCTTTCGGCCCTGTGAATATGAAAACGTTGTGGCCGGTATTATCGGCGACCAGGCCCCGGGCATCGTGATCTTCGGCGCCACCCGCCAGGGCCGGGAATTGTCCGCCTGCGTGGCTGCCCGCCTCAACGCCGGGTTGGCCGTGGAATGCACCGGCTTTGCCCTTGAAGAGGAACGCCTGGTGGCCACCCGGTTCATGTACGGCGGCAAGGTCATTGCCACGGTGGATATTGACGGCGATATCCAGATGGCTTCCATCCGCCCCAATGTATTTGAGGTAACCAAGGCCGACGGCGCGGGCAAACTTGAGTCCGTGGCTGTGGACCTGGGCGAGGTCAATGTGACCCTGATCGAGGAAAAAATCGAAATGTCCGCCAAGGCCGAACTGACCGAAGCCGATTATATTGTATCCGGCGGCCGGGGCATGGAAAGCGACGATTTTTCCGTTCTCGAAGAACTGGCAGATGTCCTGGGCGGTGCCGTGGGCGCTTCCAGGAACGCTGTGGATCTGGGCTGGCGTCCCCAGTCCGATCAGGTGGGCCAGACCGGTAAGGTGGTCTCTCCCAAACTCTACATTGCCTGCGGCATCTCCGGTGCCATGCAGCATGTGGCCGGCATGTCCACCTCCAATGTCATCGTTGCCATTAACAATGATCCGGATGCACTGATCTTCAGGGCTGCGGATTATTGCATTGTGGACGACCTGTTCGAGGTAGTGCCTGCCATTACCGCAGAATTGAAAAAATAGGTTCCGCTCCGGAACTACCGATTTTCCTCCGGTCCCAACGTACCATGTAATAGAAACCAGCCGGTGGAAGAGATAAAGACCGGGATGCCCCAAACATCCCGGTCCTTCCCCTTTAAAAACGTAACGAATTACACTTCTAATCGTTACACATGCGGCACATGATTTACACTTCTGTTTTTCAATAGTACAACCTCCCGGGCCCTGCAACTGCCCGTCTGCCTGCATCCCCGTGCCCCGGGCGATTCTCCCTTGCCCCTGGCACAGATCTTGATCCCGATTTCGTCAGTGTCCTCGCCGTCCACCCGGCGGGATACCCCCATGGTATTGGCACAAAAGGTATGATAAAGTCGGACAAAACATTCGCGTAAAGGAAAACCAGTTATGGGTAATACACAAACGCCGTCTGCATACCGGATTCTGATCATCGCATTTATTCTGTTTCTCGGGGCGGCGGTGTTTTATGTGGCTGCCGTCAACACCGACAGGGCAGAGATCCGCCTTCACGACGACCAGATCGATATACAAAAGCTGACCAACGCCATTGCCCGGTTCATTCTTGAAAAGGGGTACGGCTACGAGGTCACCATGGTGGAAAGCACCATCAAAGAGGTCCACGAACGGCTCACGGCCGGGGATATCGACGTCACCCTTGAAATGTGGAAAGACAACAACCTGGCCTGGTATGACATGGCGAAAAAAAAGGGGGATGTCGTGGATCTGGGGCCCATTTACACGGGCGGGCGCCAGTACTGGATCATTCCCCGGTGGTATGCCCGGGAGAAAAACATCACCAGTGTCTTCCAGATGAAGCAGCACTGGCGGGATTTTGCCAACCCGGAAGACCCGTCCAAAGGCATCTTTTTTAATTGTATTTTCGGGTGGAGCTGCCGGGACATCAACCGGGTCAAGCTTGAGGCCTACGGCCTGGACCGGTACTTTAACACGGTCTCCCCCACCTCCCCGGAAGCATTGGAGTCCATCTACGAAAACGCCCGGATGCGCGAACTGCCCGTGTTCGGGTACTACTGGGAACCCAACGCCCTGACCGCCAGCCAGGACTGGTATGCCCTGGAAGAACCCGCCCATGACCCCGGGGTCTGGGAAGAAATCATCCAGGCGGCAACAGACCCGGATGCCCCCCGGCCCAAAACCGCATGCGCCTTTAAAGAGATCAGCGTCCATAAGCTGTCCCACAGAAAATTGCTGGAAACAGCACCGGATGCCGCCCGCATGCTGGAAAACATGATCATTCCCGTCCATGTGTTTGACGACATCCTGTTCTCCAATGCCCGGCGGAGCGTTGCACCCGAGGCATTCAAACACATGGCCCGGCGGTTTTTCAACGCCTACCCCGAGACCTGGCAGACATGGGTCACGGAAGATGCCGCCCAAAAGATCAGAACCGCCCTGGCATCGGCAGCCATCCAGGCCCTGAAAGAGCAGGAGAACGATCGTTGAGCCGGTTCTTCAAACGGATTCATACCAAAATCATTTTCGGCGCCTTAATTCCCGTCCTTTTTGTCATGGGGGTCATCACCCTCCTGGCCCTGGTCACCATTGAAAGCACGGCCCTTGAGGTGGTGATCCAGCGGGATACGGAACTGGCGGAAATCGCTGCCAACCGCCTGTCCGAAAACCTCCAGAAATACCCCTTTCTTCTCCAGACCCTCGCGGAAAAAGACCCCCTGCATACCATGGAGAACGGGGGAATGGCTCCCATCATCGCCCTGACCCGGAACTGGCTCCATATTTTTGACGGCGGCATTTTTATTTATGATGCAGAGGGTAGGCCCACCTGGTCTTATCCCGCGCAAGACTTTGCCCCCAAAGACCGGTTCCCGGACCCTAAAGGCCTTGATCACATCCGGACCCGCCTGCGGCCGTTTTTTTCCGATATTATCCGCACGGGCACCCCGGTCCGGAAAATTATCGTCATCGGGGTTCCCATTATCGGGGCTGACGGGGAATGCGCCGGCGTGGTGGCCGGGATCAGTTCCGTGAATTACTCGACCCTGGGCACCACCTACACCAAGGTGCTGGAATACAAGTCGGGCAAGCGATCCTATGCCTTTCTGGTGGATGGGAACGGCCGCACCCTTTACCACCGCCACAGCTCCCTGATCGGCTCCGGTATGGAAAACCGGGAGCCGGTTGAAAAGGTGCTCCAGGGCGAGACCGGGGCCATGATCACGCAGAACGCTTCCGGCCAGCGGGTGATCTCCGGATTTGCACCGGTTCCCGGGACCGGCTGGGGCATCGTGACCCAGGGCAACTGGAGCATGATCCAGGACCTGATCCATTTTTACACCGAGCTGTTTCTCATCATCCTCTGGGCCGGCGGCACCCTCTCCTGCCTGTTGGTCTTTTTCCTGATCCAGCGGCTGATGCGGCCGGTCAGGGAGCTGACCCGGGGCGCGGAACAGATCGCCAACGGCCGTTTCATAGAGATCCCGGTCAAATCCACGGGCGATGAAATTGAGATTCTGACCCGGCAGTTCAACTCCATGGCCAGGGCCACCAAATCCTCCTTTGCCAACATCAACAAACGGCTTCATGACCTGGACAGTGCCAGGCGGGCCCTTAAGCAGAGCGAGGAAAAAATCTCGGGCATCATCAACGCGGTCAATGACGCCATGCTCATGGTGGATGATTCGGACCGGATCCGGTGGATCAATGACAAGGGCAGGAGACTGTTCGGGGACATGGCCGAGGAAAGCCCGTATTATGAAATCCTCTACCAGCAGGCAGAGCCCCCGGATGACTGCATCATCCGTGACTGTTTTTCTTCGGGCATTGAGAACGACACGGAAATCAGGCTGCTCAACACGGGAAAATTCCAGGATTTCTGGTGCACCTGCAGCGTGGTCCAGCGGCGCAACAACGGCCGTGTCAGCCGGGTGGTGGTGGTGTTCCGGAACCTGACCGAAAAAAAACGGCTCCGGGCCGAAGTCCTGAGAAATGCCCAGCTGGCTGCCCTGGGAGAGTTGGCCGCAGGCATCGCCCACGAGATCAACAACCCCATCAACGGCATCATCAACTATGCCCAGATCATTGAAGATACAGGTCCGGACGATCCCAAATCCCCCCATGTCCAGCTCCCGTCCAGGATCATCAAGGAGGGAGAACGGATCGCCATTATCGTCAGCAAGCTGCTCTCCTTTGCCCGGTCCGGCATTGAAAAAAAAGAACCCCTGGTCATGCGGGAAACCATTGAGGATGTGCTGGACCTGACCGGGGCCATGCTCACCAAGGAAAACATCATCATTGATATGGACATCCCGCCGGCACTGCCCGCGGCCAGGGCCGTGGTCCACCAAATCCGGCAGATCCTTCTCAATATCATTTCCAATGCCAGGTATGCCCTGAACGAAAAATATCCCGGGGCAGATCCGGACAAAAAAATCCTCATTACCTGTGAAGAGATTCGGGACAACGGCAACCCCATGATCAGGACCGTGGTCCGGGACCATGGCACGGGTATTCCCAAAAAAATTATGGAAAAAATATGCAACCCCTTTTTCTCAACCAAGCCCCCGGACCAGGGTACAGGCCTGGGCCTTAGCATCAGTTACGGCATTATCGAGGAGCATCACGGGGAGCTTGATATTCAAAGTGTTCACGGCCTCTGGACAGAGGTGGTGATGGATCTTCCCAGGTGGAGATCCTGATGTGGATCTTATTCAGGACAATAGAACTATGAGTGCAAAAATTCTGGTTGTGGACGATGAGGAAAGCATCCGGTATTCTTTTGAAACATTTCTCATCAACGAAGGCTATGAAGTGGCCTGCGCCCCGGATCTGGAAACAGGCATGGCCCTTGTGGCCTCCCAGGTGCCGGACCTTATTTTCTCGGATATTATTCTCAAGGACGACAACGGCCTCAAGCTCCTTGAAAAGGTCAATGAACTCGGGCTTTTTTCACCCGTGATCATGATCACGGGCCAGCCCAGCATTGAAACCGCTGCCGAAGCGGTCCGGCTGGGGGCCTATGACTATATGGTCAAGCCCATTGTCAAGGAAAGCCTGCTCCGGGTCTGCCGGACCGCCCTGAAAAACAAGCAGCTCATGGATGAGAAAGAGCGGATCAGGGCGGAAAAGGACCATTACAGGAACCACCTGGAAGCCGTATTTGCCAGTGTTGACGATGCCATCATCACCATTGACAATTCCCGGAAAATCATTGCCTGTAACAATGCCGCCTTTGAAATCTACAGTTCCAATATGCCCGGTCCGGGCACGGCAGACACCATGCCCCTGACCGGCCTTAAAATCCGGGAGAGCCTCAACCCCTTTCTGGCCGCCTGCCGGGATACCATTGAAGAGGTGCTGGACCGGAACCGGACCATTAAAAATGAAAAAAAATCATTTACCGATGCCAAAGGGGCCCAGTCCGTTGTTTCCATGAGCTGCTCCCCCCTGCTGAGCAAACACAACAGATCCCTGGGTGCGGCCCTGGTGGTCAAGGATGTGACACGGATCCACTTTCTTGAGAACCGGCTCAGGGAAACCAGTGAGTTCAAGCGGATCATCGGCAACTCCTATAAAATGGACAAGGTCTTTGAACTGATCCGGGCTCTGGCCGACACCGATGCCACGGTCCTGATTACAGGCGAAAGCGGCACCGGCAAAAGTCTTGTGGCCAGGGAAATCCATGCCCTGAGCGGCCGGTCCGCCCACAACATGGTTACGGTCAGGTGTTCGGCCCTGGCCGAGCAGCTCCTGGAAAGCGAGTTGTTCGGACATGTCAAGGGCGCGTTTACCGGGGCCATCCATGACAAGGTGGGCCGGTTTGAGATGTGCAACAAAGGCAGCATCTTTCTGGATGAAATCGGGGAAATCTCCCCGGTGCTGCAGCTTAAGCTGCTGGGCGTCATCCAGGACAGGGAATATGAACGGGTGGGGGACAGCCGGCCCGTGAAGGTGGACACCCGGATCATCGCCGCCACCAACCGCCAGCTCAAGGAAGAGGTCCGCAACGGCAAATTCAGGGAAGACCTCTATTACCGCCTCAACGTGGTGGAAATCCGGATGCCCCCGCTGCGGGAACGCCACGGCGATATCCCCCTGCTGGTGGACCATTTCCTCAACCACTTCAGGAAAAAATACAACAAATCCATCCGTGCGGTCTCTGCCGAGGTGGTCCAGGTCTTTACCGCCTACCCCTGGCCCGGCAATGTACGCGAGCTGGAGCACGCCATTGAACACGGGTTTGTCCTGTGTACCGGGGATGTCATTGACATCGCCCATATTCCTTCGGAAATCACCCGGTTTCTCCACACGGACCGGGAAGGCCTGGGTAGTGCCCAACCCAGGTCCGAAGAAAAACAGGTGCTGATCTCCATCCTGGAAAAAACAGACTGGAACAAGGCCAAAGCCGCCCGGATGCTTGGGGTCAGCCGCCCCACACTCTACCGGAAACTGGAAAAATACGGCCTGGAACAGACAGACGCCGGCTAAATATATTTTTTCAAGCCCCCCCTTGACAAACCTGCCCCTCATAAACTAATCAGATGAGTGATATAAGTTTATGAGCAGACATGGTCAAAAATGATAGATTAACTTTAGGGAGGCCTCTGGTGAAAAATCTGATGAAGCGTGTGGCGAAGCATTTGACAAAAAAAACGGCTGGAACAGTAACGGCAATGGGTGTGGTGATGGTGATGGCGGTCACGGCCCATGCCGGAAAAATCACCATGCGGGTGGGGGACATTGAGAATGTCGCCAATCTCGGGGCCGTGGCCCTGGACCGGTTCAGCGGCCAGATCAAAGCGAAAAGCAACGGCACCATCATTGTCCGGGCTTTTCACGCCTCCCAGATGGGAAGTGCCAACAAGCAGCTCCAACTGGTCAAATCCGGTACGCTCCAGGCGTTCCGGGGCTCTATTTCCTGGCTGGCCCAGTTTGACACGGGCTTTTCCCTGCTGGATTTTCCCTTTACCCTTACTTCCGAATCCCAGGCCAAAATCGTGGCCAACTCCGCTCCCCTGAAAATGCTCAACGACAAACTCGCTGACCGGCACGGGATCCGTTTTGTCACGGCCGGATGGACCCGGCTTCCCCGGCAGGTTATGGTCAACCGGCCCGTGACCGGTGTGGCGGACCTTGAAAATGTAAAGCTCAGGGTGCCGGAAGTCTACGCCTATATTGAATCTTTTAAGGCGCTGGGCGCATCCCCCACCCCCGTGGCATTCGGCGAAACCTACCTGGCCCTGAAACAGGGTGTGGTGGACGGGGCCGAAAACCATGTGGAATCCCTCTACAACATGAAATGGTTTGAGGTGGCCAAGCACCTGGTCATCACGGACCACTCCTACGATATCACCGGTTTCATCGTCAATGACAAATGGTGGAAGGGCCTTGCCGATGATCAGAGAACACTCATCATCGACACCTTCAACGATGTGGATGCCTGGTTTGTCAGGGAGAATAAAACCCTTCAGCAAAAATACATTGACCTGATGGTCAAGGAAGGCGGGGTCCAGGTGCATACCGTGGACAAGGCAGGATTTATTTCCAGGGTTGTGCCCGACGCCATGACAGCCGCGGAAAAAGCCGGGGAATGGGAGGTTGGGCTCTGGGACGATATCCAGGCCATGCTCAGGTAAGATGCGCACGTGTGAACCATGAATACCAGGGCCCCGGGATCGACCAAAGAGACCGGGGCCTTTTTTTCAGGGGGAAATGAGATCACCATGAAAAAAAGACTCGACCAACTGAACACCCTCTTTGTCGCGGGTCTGTTCATATCCTTTATTGCCATTATCGTATGCGTCATCCTCCAGATCCTTTCCAGGTATATTTTCAACCAGCCCCTGACCTGGACCGAGGAAATTTCCCTGTTTGCCTTCTGCTGGTTCACCTTTACCGGCAGTGCCGTCTGTTCCTGGGAAAACAGTCACCTGGAGGTGGACTTTTTCTACAACCGGATGGGCAAAGGCGTGAAAAAAGCCGCAGATATCTGCATCCTGTTCCTGGTCAGCATCCTGAGCATCTTCATGGTCTGGGACGCAACCGTTGCCATGAAGGCCCAGGCAGGCATCACATCCGTGGCCCTGCGCCTGCCCGTGCCCTGGTACACCCTGGCCATTTTCCTGGGATTCACCGGCATCACCGTCTTCACCCTGTATCACCTGATCCGGAAAATCAGCAGTTGATACGGCATCTGGCGTTAATCCGCACGACTTATCCGGTTAAGGAATATTCTGATGGGAAGCATTTTGTTTTTGCCTGTTTTTATCGCGCTCATGGTTGTCAAGGTGCCCGTGGCCTTCAGCCTGGGGTTTTCCTGCCTGTTTTATTTTGTCACCAGCGGCGTACCCCTTGAAACCGTGCCCCAGATCATGCTGGGCACATTTGAATCCTTTACCCTTTTGGCCATCCCCTTGTTCATGCTGGCCGGCCAGATCATGAACATGGGCGGGGTGACCGAACGGCTCTTTGACTTCTGCAAAAAGCTGGTGGGCCATGTGCCCGGAGGCCTGGGCCATGTGAACATCGTGTCCTCGCTTATTTTTGCGGGCATGTCCGGTTCGGCCACGGCCGATGCCGCCGGCCTGGGCGCCATTGAGATCAACTATATGAAAAAGGAAAAATACGACCCTGCCTTTGCCGCGGCCGTTACGGCTGCCTCCTCCACCGTGGGCACCATCATGCCGCCGTCCCTGGGGTTTGTCATTTACGGGGCCATGACCGGCACCTCCATTGCCGGCCTGTTCATCGCCGGTATCCTGCCCGCCCTGTTCATGACGGCGGCCCAGATGGGCATTGTCTATGTAGAGGCCAAAAAGCGGAATTTCAAAGTCTATCCCCGGGCCACCCTGGCCATGATTCTCATGGCTTTTTGCAAATCCTTTCTGCCCATGCTCACCCCGGTCATCATCCTGGCCGGCATCATGACCGGGTTTGCCACCCCCACCGAGGCGGCAGTCCTCTCGATCATCTACGCCGTGTTCCTGGGCGCCTTTATCTATAAGGAACTGGACCTCAAGGGGTTTATCCGGACCATCATTCATGTGGGCAAAGGCACGGCCAAAATCATGCTCATTGTCTCGTTTGCCTCGGTCTTCGGCTGGATACTGACCTACGAAGGCATCCCGGCCATGCTGACCGAACTGCTGACAGGCATCAGCAGCAATAAATACGTTATCCTGCTGATCCTCAATGTCTTTATCCTGATCCTGGGCTGTTTCATGGAAGGCATTTCCGTGCTCATGATCATCATCCCCGTCCTCCTGCCCCTGCTCAAAACCCTGGAGGTTGACCTCATGCACTTCGGGGTGATCCTGGAGCTGAACCTGAACATCGGACTGATCACCCCGCCCCTGGGCGTCTGCGCCTATGTGGCCGCCGATATCGCTGGGGTATCGTTCGAGCAGGTCATGCGGGCCATCTGGCCGTTCCTGGGCGTGCTTGTGGGCGTGCTCCTCTTTATTACCTTCGTACCCCAGGCCACCCTGTTTTTACCCCGGCTGTTCGGGTATTAAACGGTCCGGATATTCAAAGGAGGCTGTACCAATGGATCATATTATTGAACGAGAGAGACAAACCCCGGTGCTGGATACGGCAGACGCTCTTGTGGTCGGCTCGGGCCCCGGCGGCCTGGCTGCGGCCATTGCCGCGGCCAGGGCCGGTGTCAAAACCATCCTCATTGAACGCTACGGCTGCTTCGGGGGAAACATGACCGTTGTGGGGGTGGAGTCCCTGGCCTGGTACCGGCATGAAAAGACCATTGACTCCCAGGGCATCGGCATTGAATTTGAAACCCGGGCCGCCCAAATGGGGGCCACGGCCAAAGAGGTTCAGTCCGACAGCCAGGCCCTGAATACGGAATTGTTCAAGCATGTGGCCGATACCCTGGTGACCGAGGCCGGGGTGATTCCCCTACTCCACTGTTACGGGGTGGAACCGGTCCTGGAAGGCAACACCATAAAAGGCGTGGTCACGGAAAGCAAATCCGGCCGCATGGCTGTACTGGCCCATACCGTTATCGATGCCACCGGGGATGCGGACATTGCCTTCCGGGCGGGCGCGCCATGCACCTTAAGCCCCCTGGCCGAGCGCCAGGCCGTCACCCTGGTGTTCAACTGTTGCGGGATCGACCGGCAGCGGTTCATGGAGTATGTCCTATCGGACCCGGCCACCTACGGGGACTGGGGCGAAGACTGGGCCCAGCAGACCTCGGGCCTTGAAAACGATATGTTCAGCCCCTATTTCCAGAAGCAGTTTGACCGGGCCATTGCGGAAAATATCATCCCGGCGTCCGACTGGGATCTGTGCGGGTCCTGGTCCACCATCACCCGTGGCGGCCAGGCCACCTACCTGAATCTGGTGCACCTGGGCCATGTGGACATCACGGATGTCCGGGACCTGACCCGGGCGGAAATCCAGGGCCGGCAACAGGTCCTGGACGCCATCAAGGCCATGAACCACACCATTCCCGGCTTTGAAAAGGCCAGGCTCAGGAATTTTGCCATGACCCTTGGCACCCGGGATTCCCGGAAGATCATCGGCGAGTACAGCCTCACCGGTGAGGATGTCTTGAACGAGGCCCGGTTCGATGACAGCATCGGGATTTTCCCGGAATTTGTGGATGGATTCGGGGTGCTGCGTCTGCCTGTTACCGGGCGTTACTTCCAGGTGCCGTACAGAAGCCTCCTGCCCCAAAAGACAGAAAACCTGCTGGTGGCGGGCCGGGCCATTGCCGGTGATCCCGTGTCCCACGCTGCCACCCGGAACATGATGTGCTGCGCCGTGTCCGGCCAGGGCGCCGGGGTGGCGGCAGCCGTGGCCGCCAAGGCCGAGCTGTCCTGCCGCCGGGTGCCTGTGGAACAGATTCAAAACGCCCTGGCTGCACAGCAGGTCCGGTGCCGGTATTAGTATTTGATGCGGTTACAGGGATATCTATGAATTTGCTTGACAACTCATCAGATAAGTATAACATGTGGACAGATACCATGTACCAGGAGCCTGAATGAATATAAAACTGCAAAAAGTCACCGCCACCGAAGCCCTTGTGGAAAACCTCAAGGAAAGAATCCAAACCTGCGAGTTCGGCCCCGGGGAAAAACTTCCCTCGGAACAGCAACTGCTCAAGGAATACAGTGTCAGCCGCCTGACCTTAAGAGATGCCCTGGCGCGGCTGGCCGCCCTGGGAATAATCCGGGTCCGGCACGGCAAAGGCGCGTTCGTCAATGCCAGCGTCAGCATCCCTGCCCTTGAAAACGTCCTCATCCCCATGTTCCCCCAGCAGAACCGGGAGCGGATGAAGGACCTGGTCGAGGCCCGGAACCTCATCGAATCGGAAATTGCAGCCAAAGTGGCAGCCACCCGGACCCCGGAAAACATCCGCCACCTGGAGCGGCTGCTGCAATATGATGAGACCGCCATTAAAAGTTCCGAAATCTTTGCGGACCGGGACTATGCATTTCACCTGGCCCTTTCGGAAATTGCCGGCAACGAGTTCTTCCATGCCATGTACCAGGCACTGCACCGCCAGATCCGATTTTTCCTGGTGCAGTACGCCCGGAGCATCACAGACTGGAAAGAGGCCCTGAACCGGCACCGGCCCATTCTTGAGGCCATCAGGGAAAAGGATGTGGAATCGGCCAGGATACTGGCCCGGCAGCATGCCGGCATCTGCGCCTCGTTCATCCAGGCCTATGCCTCGGATGACGGCAGTGCCGGCGGCAATGAACATCACAACGCTTAACAGATAACGAGGACACCCATGGAAAACATTCTGAACACCATTGAAGAGATCACCCTGATGGGGCCCGGCCCCTCCTGCGTTGACCCGTCCGTGCTGGACGCCCTGTCCAAAAGCACCCTGGGCCATCTGGACCCGGCTTTTATCAATATCATGGATCATATCAAAGCGCAGATGAAAACCCTGCTCCATACGGATAACCCCCTGACCATACCGGTTTCCGGCACCGGTTCCGCCGGTATGGAGGCTGCATTCGTCAACCTGGTTGAAAAAGGGGACCGCGTTCTTGTCCTGATCAACGGGGTATTTGGCATGCGCATGCAGGATGTGGCCACCCGGCTGGGGGCAGACACGGATACCCTTGAATTTGAGTGGGGCACACCTGTTCTTGTGGATGCCGTGCGGTCCACCCTTGCGGAAAAGACCTACGATCTGGTGGCCGTGGTCCATGCCGAAACCTCCACAGGCGTGGAAAACCCGGTGGCAGAGATCGGCCGCCTGGTGGCAGATACCGGGGCCCTGTTTCTCGTGGATGCCGTGACCTCCTTTGGGGGCATGGAAATCCAGATGGACCAATGGGGCATTGACGCCCTGTACAGCGGTACCCAGAAATGCCTGTCCTGCCCGCCAGGCCTGGCGCCCCTCTCGTTTTCCAACCAGGCCGTGGAAAAGGTAAAGGCCAGAAAAACCAAAGTGCCCAACTGGTACCTGGATCTGGCCATGATCATTGATTACTGGGAAGGGGCCACAAGGGCCTACCACCACACCGCCCCTATCAACATGCTCTACGGCCTGTACCAGGCCCTCTGGCTAATCTGCGAAGAAGGCGAACAGGCCGTTTACAAGCGCCACATGGACGCCCACCAGCTCCTGGTAAAGGGACTTGGCGACCTGGGAATTGAGATGCTGGTGGATGTATCCTGCCGCCTGCCCATGCTCAACTCCGTACGCATCCCCGAAGGTGCGGACGATGCCGGTGTCCGCACAGCCCTGCGCAATACCTATAAAATCGAAATCGGGGCGGGCCTGGGCCCCCTTGCCGGCAAGATCTGGCGCATCGGCCTCATGGGCCACACCGCCCGGCCGGAAAATGTCGAAAGGCTGCTGACCGGCTTAAAGGCTGTTCTTTAGATTTATACCGCCCGGGCCATGCCCCGGGCAGGTATTGACACGGCCATGGAAACGCATCCTCCCTTTCCATGGCCGTTCTCTTGTCCCCTGCCCTCAGATATGCGTTCACAATCCGTTACCCGCCGGCATCAGGCGTTTTTCAGGACGGCCGGGCCCGGGCTTTCCTTGCCGGACGCCGCTCTGGCGGATGGCCTGCCCGGGATAAAAGTGCAACCCTGTTACACCTGTGCCCGTTACACATCTGTTATCTCGGCCGTACTGCTTTACGCATTTTTCCTCTGCCGGGCACGCCGGATCGGCCCAATGACCTGAATTCAAGGCGTATTTTTTCCCGCATATTCCTTTGTGTATCCATGGCATGTTTCTTGTAAATTTTTATCGCGGCAACACAGGTTTACACCATGGAACCGCCATGGACACATGGCAGTATATTATACAAATTTGGGGAATTCACATATGAGCATTGCAACACACTTCCGGCTGGTGGACAAAGACACCCTGTCGCAACTTCACGAAACCACCCTGGATATCCTTGCCAATACCGGTATTGTATTCCAGTCCGACGAATGTCTTGAAATTTTCAAGGCCCACGGCGCCAAAGTCGAAGGCCAGACCGTATTCATGCCCGAAGAGATGGTGAACAAGGCCATTGAAACCACGCCTGCGGAATTTAAATGGGAGGCCAGGAATCCGGACCGCTCCATTACCTTGGGTGCGAACCAGGAAGGCATCCATGTCAGCCATAACAACGGCCCCATTTACATCCAGGATATGGACCTGGGCCGCCGGCTGGGCACCATGGACGACCTGATCAACCTTTACAAGCTGGCCCAGCAGAGCAGCACCTGCTCCATTGTCGGACAGATCCCGGTGGAACCGGCCGACATTACCCATCCCCTGCGCTACCTGGACATTTTCCGTCAATTGCTCAAGCATTCGGACAAACCCCTGTTCGGATACGTGGGCAATACCGGGGAAGTGGGCCGGATGTTCGACATGATCCGTATCTCTCTTGGGGCGGATCTGGATGATGATTCCGTATTTGACAGCCACCGCATTGCCGTGTCCCTGAACCCGCTCAGCCCGCTCCAGTTTGACGAGATCCCCTGCCAGACCCTGCTGGCGTTTGCCAAACGCCGCCAGCCTGTCATGGTTCTGACCTGCGCCATGGCCGGGGTGACCAGCCCTGTGGATCCCATGGGCACGGTGGTGCTCCAGAATGCGGAAATCCTGGCCGGGCTGACCCTGGCCCAGCTCATCAACCCGGGAACGCCGGTGGTCTATTCCCCGGCATCTGCCATTCCCAACATGCGGACCGCTTCGTATATCACGGGTTCCCCGGTGTCCAACCTGATCAATATGGTGGGCATCCAGTTGGCCCGGGAACTTTACCATGTCCCGTCCAGGTGCATGGCCGGACTGACCGATGCCAAAACCCCGGACTGCCAGGCCGGCTACGAAACCATGCAGACCTATCTCATGCTGGCCATGGCAGGCGTTAACATGGTGAACGAGTGCTACGGCATCCTGGACGCCATCATGACGGTATCTTATGAAAAATTCATCATTGACGACGAAATCATGTCCAGGGCGGCCTGTGTGATGAAGGGCATTGATCCCCTGGAACCGGATTTCTCAAAAAACATGATCAAGGAAATCGGCCACGGCGGTTCCTATCTCATGCATCCGTCCACCATGAAACACTGCCGCGGGTTCTGGACCCCCGGCGTCTCTTCCATGGACAGCTATGAAGTCTGGGAAAAGGACGGCAGCATGGATGTGGCCAGGGCTGCCAATGCCAAATTTAAGGAAATCCTTGCGGCCTGCCCGGACCGGATCATTGACCCGGAAACAGACAAGGCCCTTGCAGGATATATCCGGGGTGCCAGATAAAAGGCCCCGTTTATATAACCGACACATGGTGTGTCAAGAATTCAGGCGAATAGGTTAGAGGTAAGGTGCCTGTCCCCCTTGGGACGGGCACCCTGAAACAATAACACGATGAGGAGGTTTGTTTTGAAACGAAACCAGCATGCAGGTTATCTGCAGAGCGGGGGATTGAGCCTCAACATGTTTACCCAGGATGAACTCTACGAGCTCCACCTGGCCACCCTGGATGTGCTCCAGCACACCGGCATCTGGTTCGAAGACGAAGAAGCCCGGCAAATCCTGGGGGACAACGGTGCAAACGTTGATCCGGATACACATGTTGTAAAATTCCCGCCTTACATGGTCGAAGACGCCATCCGCTCGGCCCCCGGAACGGTC
The DNA here is from genome assembly GCA_036881925.1 of Desulfobacter sp. Lineage (GTDB taxonomy): Bacteria > Desulfobacterota > Desulfobacteria > Desulfobacterales > Desulfobacteraceae > Desulfobacter. Next base: position 62,532 of record JBAJNJ010000010.1, on the reverse strand, counting down.
AACCTGGCCGGAAGGGACCCCAAGCATGATTACCTTCTGGGGAACAACCGGGTCGGCTTCACCAACTTTGGTGAAGGGATATCCATTGTGGATATCGAAACCGGTATCCTGAGGGAAACCGTCAAAAGGGATGTGGAAGAAAGTGCTGTCCTGGTGGATTATCTGGACGGCATTGATGTTTACGAACGTGCGTTAGGCGCCCATGATGTAAACCAGGATGCCCAGCCCCTGCACAATGCAGAGGCATTTTTGTCCAACACCACCAAACACTGCTTCCACGGGGCCGGCAACGGCAAGTTGATGAAGGCAACCATTGAGATGGCAGCAGCCATCCAGGGTGGCCACGACAAATTCAGGGAACGGCCCATTATTTCTTTTAACACGTGTCCCATCAGCCCCCTGAAGCTGGTCCGGGACTGTACGGAAATCATCATTGAAGGTGCCCGTGCCGGCGCCCTGGTCAACGTCCTGACCCAGGCCCTGGCAGGCGGTTCCGCACCGGTTACCCCAGCCGGCACCCTCGTGGTTCACAATGCCGAAGTTCTCTCCGGCATCGTACTCGGCCAGTGTGTCCGCAAGGGCACGCCCATGATGTTCGGCAGCTCCACCTGCCCACTAGACCTGCGTATGGCAACAGCAACGGTCGGGTCCCCGGAATGCGGCATGATCAATGCCGGCGTTGCGGCCCTGTCCAATTACTACATGCTGCCGTCGTGGGTTGCAGGCGGATAGGCTGACTCAAAAGTACCCGACGGACAGGCTGCTCATGAGAAAACACTCACAGGTCTCTTAACAGCGTTGGCAGGTGCCAACCTGATCTACGGCTTGGGAATGTTGGAATCAGGGGTTACTTTTGACTACGGTCAGCTCGTCATGGATAACGAGTTCGCAGAGATGATCAAACATGTGGTAAACGGGATCCCCGTCAACGAGGATACCCTGGCAGTTGATATTATTGGCAAGGTAGGATCCCAGGGCCAGTTCATCACTGAAAAACACACGTTTGAAAACATGAAAAAGATGTCACAGCCAGCACTCATTGACCGCAGGGTTCGGGATAAATGGGAGCAGGCCGGCGGCCAGACCATGCATGAAAAAGCCATGGACAAGGCCCGTGAGATTTTGAAGACCCATAAGCCCACACCGCTTTCCGACGATGTCAGATCCAAGATGAGATCCATTGTGGAAAACTGTGAAGCTGAAATCCAGGAAGAAAAAGAACGGGCAGGCAAGTAAGCAGGATAGCCGTCCTGCCCAACTTTGAACCGGATAATAAAAAAGCGGTGTCCCATTGCGGACGCCGCTTTTTTTATTCAAAAACCAGTTGCTTCCCCAGCCGGATTCACCCGGCGGACAATCCCGGAAGCAGTTGTGCCATCCCGTCCCGGATAGCCGCCCGTTCCCGGAGAAGCTGTTCAGGGTCCCCGGGGGTTGCCTCTGTTTCTGCCCTGCGGATCAGGTCCCGGGCCAAGGCCACAAGATGGTCATTAACCACCTTGCTGATGCCGAGTGCGTCTTTTTCCCAGTAAATGGGGGAAGCACTGTCCGACATGCATCGCAACACCATATGGCAGGCATGGGTCAGGAGGATGGCCACCCATTCCACAGCCGGGTCTGAAAATATCACATCCGCCTCAAACCCGAACATCCCGCTTTTTTTAAGCCGGTTCTCCGCATCAAACCGCTGATATCCCGAGGTGCCGGCGAGGACAATCTGGGTATGGCTCAGCAAGTTGGCGGTCCGGTCCAGCCGGTCCAGGAGGTTGTTTTGAGACAGGAACGCCATATTCTGGGCAAGGTCGGCAAGGCCACTGTCCGGGACAAACATGAGGAATCCCACTTCGGGCTCAATACCGTGCCTGCGGCACAGGGCAATGGCGTCCGAGGCCAGGGTGGCGTCCGCCTGTTTGTCGATCCGCTTCAGCACATTGGCAGATCCGCTTTCAATGCCCATGAGCAGGCTTTCAAACCCTGCCCCTGTCAATTTTTCAAGCACGGCGTCATCCAGGTCCTGGGGCCGGGTTTCCATGCCAAACCGGATATCCAGGGGCCGGATCAGGTCCATGAGGGCCATGGTCCGTTCCCGCCCCTTCCGGCCCGGGCCGATGAAATTGGGATCACAAAAGTAAAATCGGGTGGCGCCCTGTTCCGTGAGCATACGGATCTCCCGGGCAATGTTTTCAGGGGACCGGCCCCGCCACAGGCGGCCCTGGTTGTAGAACGGGGGGACCGGGCAGAAACTGCAGTGGTTGTAACACCCCCGGCTGGCAAGCACGGAAACCGTGCCTTCAAGGGACGAGCGTTTGGGAAAGGCAAACACATCCGGATCTTTTTCAGGGGGCCGCATCCGGCTTTTTTGATCCAGAAGACAGGACCGCAGGGCAAGCCCCGGGATCTGTTCCAGGGTCCGGCCGGACGTCAGGGCCATGGCCGTTTCCGGCAGGGTGTGTTCGAATTCCCCCACGGCAATGGAGTCCACTGCCGCGCAGGTCTCCAGGATGTTCCGGTAGATCAGGGAGGGAAAAAAGCCGAACAGGTTGAGATGGCCGTCCCAGCCCCGGGCTCTCAGGCCGTCAAAAAAATCAAACAACACCCGGGTATGTTCCCAGAAGTACACCGTGTTCACACAGAGCAGATCCGGCCCCAGGTCAAACACCGCATCCATGGTCCGGTCAAACCCGGCACCGGGCACGGCATGGTCGAGAAATGCGGTCTCAATGCCTTGGGATTCAAGCGCGGATACGGCATAACCGCCCATGAGGCAGGACCAGAGCGGGGTGTTGGCAATATCATTGAACCGCTTTTCAGAGGCGATTCTCGGGTGTTCAAGAACAATGGTTTTCATGGGGTGGGCCTTTCCGGCGGCACCGGGGTGATGCCGAGCCGTGAAAAAACACCGGCGGAGTGGCAGCGGGCTTCAAATTCGTGGAGCACATGGCTGAACGCCGGGGGATTGTAATACACAGGATAAAGCAGATCCGTGTCCGGCGGCAGTTCCTTTGACCGGATCAGGCGCCGGGTCAGGGGAGCATTGGGATACAGGCGGACATGGTTGAAAATCACAGCCCCGAGGTTGCCGGCAGGGCCGTGGATATCCAGGAGCCGGTCCAGCATTTCCCGGGATGCATCAATGCTTTCCCGGGTCTCCCCGGGAAGGTTGACCAGGAAATGGCACATGGTGAGAATACCGTGGTCCGCGGTCAGCTTTGCCGCGTCCAGAACATCTTTTGTGGTCAGCCGCTTGTTGAGCAGTTTAAGGCCCGGGTCGGTCAGGGCGTCGGCCGAGAAGTAAATCGCGGTAAGGCCGGCCTTCATGGCAAGGGCCAGGTTGTCCGGGGTAAATCCGTCCTCCCGGAAAAAACCGGTCCAGGCAATATCCAGTTTCCGGTGGATCAGGCATCTGCACACCGCCTCAAAATGATCGGCCGGCCGGTTCACCACCCCGTCCGTGAAGTGGAACAAACAGATGCCGAAATCATCTCTCAGCATCTGGATCTCGTCCACGATCTGTTCCGGGCTTCTCAGGCGCATGCCATTGCCCCCCAGGAACGGATACAGGCAATACCCGCACCACAAGTCACACCCCCGCTTGCCTTCAATGCCCATTGCCGCCACATAGGTGTTGGCTCCGGCATAATCATTGGGATTGAATGCAGCCACATCCATGTCCGGGATATGATCCATATGGATTTTAGGGCCGGCTGGATGACAGATCAGCGTTTCCCCTGTCCGCCGGATAATGCCCGGGATCTTTTCAACATCCGGGTCCGGGTCCAGAAGCCGGGGAAAAGACAATTCCCCCTCCCCCACAATGCCGATATCAATTTGGGGAATTTCTTGCATCAGCCGTTCCCCGAACAATGAAAACGCAGGGCCGCCTGCCAGGATACGGGTGTCCGGGACAATGGCCCGGACCAGTTGCGCCGCAGTTTTCAGTGAAGACAGATAAGAGGCCTGGTGGCCGGCAAGGGGGTCGAGGTTCCGGAACGACAGGCAGACCATATCCGGTTTGGATGCCTCGGCCAGGGTTTTCAACGCCTCCCAGGGGTCCGGGCAGATGTTCATGTCCAGGCAGTGCTTGTCCACGTCCGGAGGCACCAGGGAGGAGAGCCGCGACAACCCAAGGGGATATACTTTTTCACCGGCACCCATGTGTGAGGTGGGCACCTGTACCAGGAGCAGGTTCATATCTTACTCCACCAGCAGCAGACCCAGATAGGTGACATACTGCCCTTTTTTGGTGACAGGTTTCAGGGATATTCCTGCGTTTTCCGCCGTGGCATACACATCAATGCCCGATCCTTCCATGGAGGGGCGTGCCAGCTTCGGGTTCCGGCATTTGCCGTCTTCCGGGCACTCGGGGCAGACATTGCAGGGCCCGGCTCCGAATACAAATGCCTTGTGGAACCCGCTGAGAAACGCTTTTCTTTCAAGGGCAAGCAGGGCCTTGTGAAAGCTGTTGCCCGGGGGCGCACCCCGGAGCAGGTAAATCCTTGAATAGGCATCCAGCAGTTCCCGGGTCTGGACGTGGTCCATGCCATGGGGCGGGCATTGAAGCCCCTTGCCGAATCTATCACACCCGAACCGGCATTTCTGACGGGCCCAGGGTGCGGTGACCACATCCCGGGCAGAGATCCCGACCATGTTGTCAAACCCCAGCTCAATGGCAAAGGATTCCAAAGGATCATGGGGCCGGACAAGTTCCCCTTCCCGCTTTGCCAGAATAACGGCTGTGTCTGTTGACAGGTCGTTTACCGAACAGGTCTTCATGCCCGCCTCCCGGCACCACCCGACCACTGTGGCGGCATCATGGCATGCCCCATTAAAGGTATTCACCATCATGCACACATCATAAAGCGCCCCTTTCTGGGGAACCGGGCCCCTGCGGTCGGGAAAATAATCATGGATCACCAGCAACCCGCCCGGTTCCAGGAGGGAAACCGCCTTGAAAAGAAGGGGTTTTGCCTCTTCCGGCCCATAGGCATGCAGAAAATTGCTCAGGCAGACCAGGGAAAAGGTGCGGTCAAATTCATGGGTCCTGAAATCACCGCCCAACGCCTCAATTCCCCTCCAGTCCTTGTCCCGGGGATAGAGGCGGCGGGCCGCACCGATCACCTCGGGGATATCAAAAAGAAGGGCCGAGTCAACGGGCGCTGCCGTTTGCACGGCCCGGACCAGGCTGCCCGCGCCCCCGCCGATATCCACCATGGTGCCGGAAATATTTTCCGCAGCCAAAAGGGCCTGTATCTCAACAGCTTTCTGCCGCACAAGGGTATCCATGGCAGCCACATATTTCAGGTTGCGTTCTTCATAAGAGAGGTCTTCAGGGGGCGAATCTGCGGCTCTGGATACCTTTTGGGTCAGGCCGTCCCATTGGGGGCGCATGTACTGCCGGTACAGGAAAAAATCCCCCATATAGTCCGGTTTTCCCGGGATAAGGAACCGGGATGCGGCCTGGGTGTTGTAGTAGCTGCCGTCCCTGTGCAGCACAAGGCCGGTACGGGCCATGGCTGTGAGCAGCCGGGCCAGTTCCCCGGGGTTGCAGGATGCGGCCGCCGCTATGTCCTCCGCCGTGTTCTTGTCCTGCTCCATGTGCCGGAACAGCTCCAGTTCAAGCGCCGTGAACAGCACCTGGGAATACCAGTAGGCTGTGGACAGGTCTTCCAGAAACTGGAATCCTGTATTTGCCGGATCATTATCTTGAAATGCAATTGGCATTGTTTTGTCTGCCTTCCGCAGTACTGTCGTAATCAGGATATTGTAAAAGCTGCCCGGCCCTTTCCGGGCCCTGGTTTTCTACCAGATTTTGCCTGATCCGTCTTCTGTTAAAAAAAATATTACGCGCCCCGGCACCATATGTGATAGTAGTATCTTACATGTTATATATGGGTACATGTGTTGGCATATTAGATATGTTTTAGCACATGTTGTACCAAACCTCCTTTTACACCAGAAAACAGGACAGATGAAATAAAAAAACAGCACCTGGCGTGATATCCGCCCGATCCTTCAAAAGATATCCCGGATCGCCCGGAAAAGAAAACCGGGCCGTCTTTGGATGTCTGGTATTTGGATATTTTCGCATGAATATTTGGCATGGGACCGTATGAATCCGGCCCGGAGGACAACGCATGATCAAAAAAGGAAAAAAAATAGTCTCGCGCATGGTTGCCCGTGCGGTAAACAGGGTTGATTTTATCGGCCAGATACACAGGATCGCCACCAGTGAAAACGGCCGTCCCCACCTGGAAAGATACCGGGAACTTCCCCCGGACTGGACAAACGCCAAAGAGATCAGCGCCCTGGCCGTTGACCTGACCCTGAACCAGCTTGCCAATGAAAATATATCCGTGGACCCGGATGAAATCGCGGACCTGGTCAGGGAGATCGAAATCCGTTACGACCGGGATCTTCACCTGCATGCGGCAGCCGCCGCAAGGGTGGTGTTTGACCATCTTTTTGACCATGAAAACCCGGACCTGCCCTTTACCTCCCCCGACCGCAGGGAACTTGCACATATCGACACGCTGAAAACTTACCGGGAACAGGGACTTGGGGTGCTTTACCTGATCAACCACAACTCCCATCTGGACGAGTTTATTTTCAACAGCCTGATGCAGGACCTGGGCATCGGCCTTCCCGTGTTTGCCGCCGGCCAGAACATGATGGTCATCGACAGCATTGCCAAGGTGCTCATGACCGGTTCTTACGTGGTGCTCAGAAAAGGCGCCTCCCGCCACCAGATGGCGGCCCTGTACAACTACTGCAGCGCCCTGAGCAGGCAGGGAGCCCAGCAGGGTATTTTCCTTGAGGCCTGGCGGGGCGGGGCCAGGACACGGGACGGCAGCCTCAGGTATCCCAAGCGGCTGGTGGCGGTCCGGGGAGCCATTGACCTGGACAAGGGGCAGGACCTGGTCATCCAGCCGGTTGCCCTGTCCTATTCCGTGGTGCCCGAAGATCTGATGATGTGCGCCAGGAAGAGCGGCAAAACCTGGATCAACGGGATGCGCTATGCCAAGGCCCTGATGCGTATGCCCCTGCATCCCCGGTCCTTTTTATGGGATGCCCTGGAAAATATCTATTCCCGGTGCTATGTCTCCTTTCCCCCACCCGCTCGCCTGAGCCGGTTACGGCAGGAATGGCAGCAGGATCCCCGGGGAACGGATTTTGACGAATTCGTCACCCTCAACGCCATCACCCAGATTGCCCGCAAAAAAAAGGTAATGGCCAGCCAGCTTGTGGCCAGGACCCTGACCGGGGCAAGGAAAAACAATCTCACCGACCTTGAAAAAGGCATCCGGGATGAAACCAAAACTATTAAGATCTACCACCGCCAGACATTTGCCCAGGCCCCGGACTTTGAGGATTTCATCGATAAAAGCCCTGCGGAACTGGTGCTCAAGGACGGCATCCACACCCTGCGCAAACGGGGAATCCTGAGCAGATGGTTCAGGGACGACAACAAACTTCCTGCGGTCACGGACGAGATCGGACTCAGCTACTATGCCACCCACGGGGACCGGCGGTTGTACTCGCCCACGGCCGACCAGAACATCGTGGTTGTGGGGGCGGGAAACTGGGGATTTGCCCTGGCCAACCTTGTGGCCGGCCGCATCCTGTCGGACAAAGCCTATGACAATGCCGGCATCACCCTTTACGACCCCAGGAAAAAACTGGTCCGCCACATGGGAAAAGAGCGGCTCGGTCCCGGGCATTTCAAAGACAAACGCCTGAAAAAGAACCTCTTTGTCACCTATGACCTTGCCAGTGCATTCAGAAAGGCAAGTGAGGTGATCATTGCGGCCAAACCCGAAGTGTTCGAACGCCAGATGCGGGAAATCCTTGCCGTATCCGAGCAGCAGATGAAAATCGTTATCGCCACCCGGGGATTTATCCCGGGCACCACCCTCCTGCCCTTCCACCTGGTCCAGAACCTTTTGGTGGAGTTCCACCGCACCGACATGGATGTCCTCACCCTTGCCGGTCCTCTTGAGACCGATGACCTGGTGGAAGCCCGCACCATTACCGGCATTATCGCAGGGGCTGCGCCAGCACTGGATGAGGTGGCCGACCTGATCCTCGGCCCGGACGGGAATCCCGAACTGTCCACCGATCCCATCGGGGTCCAGGCCGCAGACATCCTGGCCCGGGTCTATGCCCTGTGCGTCAACACCCTTGCAGCCTGCACCCCGGGAAAAAAGGGAGTGGTCAAAGGCAGACTCTTTGCCCAAGCCTCGGATGAAGCCAGGACCCTTACCCTTGCCATGGGAGCGTCCCCGGACACATTCACTGCGGGCAGCATTCCCTGGACCGCCACCTTTACCGCCCTGGCAACGGACGGGCCGCTCAGGGATCTGGGTGAAAAACTGGGAGCAGACATCAAAAAAGGCAAAGCTCCGTCAAGAACACTGAACAAGCTGTCAAACAAGTGGCGGCAGGAAGGCAATAAGGTTCAGATGATCTCGGACATGGAATCGGCACTGGCCTGCGGAGACCAGCGGGGGGTTGCCCAGCCCCTGCTCCGGGAAACATATGAACGGATCACGGGTACGCCTAAAAAGACCTGAGGTGCCGTGATATCCCTACAGGTATTCCGGGCCGGTATGGATAGCCCCGGTCCGGATACCTCCTCTGTGCAAAACAAATGGTCAATGGTCAAAATTTTCTTTCTTTCCGAGGCATTAACGTTTCACCCATTCTCTTCACACACTTCTCACAACGACACCTGAAAAGCCATAATATCAAGGCCGTTCCCCAGATGATTACCAGCGTTTGGTTAAAATATCATTCCGCTTTAGATTTCGCTTGAAAAAGCCAACCCGGATTGGTATAGGAAAAACGTCTTTCAAAAGACGTAACGAGTTATCGATAAAAGGATCCTTCTTTTCCTGATCCTTCATTATAACAATTTGGAGCGCATCAAATTTTCACCCTGGCTCCAAGATTCATTCTATTATTTTCAAGAGGAAGGCAAATGACTACTCAACCCTGTGCCTTGCATCCACAAAACCTTCAATCCCGATGCCCCAACAATTTTAATACCCGCTTTGCCAGATGGTACAACCCGGCAGGAAACGTTCCGGCACTGCCCGTTTCTCCAGGTGGGCCATTCGTATTTTCAGCCATAACCCTCATAGAAAAAAAGTAAAAATTATAAACGCCAGATAGAAATTATGCAGTTGTATTGCATATGGTTTTCCGGCAGCCACGCACGCCGGAAAGCAGAATAAATGTCGTACGTTGTATTGGCAGTATTAAAGCAAGATAGAACCTATTAACATTATCGGAGGAAAAACAATGGCCAAAACAAGTAAGCTGTTATCAATCGCGTCCGCATTGATAATGATGATGTCCACTGCGGCGTTTGCTGTAAATGACATCGGACAGATTGAGAGTAACCAGGCGAACAAAATCATGAGCCTGGATGATCTTGAAATGCTTAACCCTGACATTAAACACCATAAGGTGGAGAATCCGGAAGCAAAGCTGAAAAGCGTATATGAACTGGACAGCCTTCCCCAGGCAACCACAAGAGCAACCAATACCGACCCCAACAACGCGCTGGTTCTCCCGCCGGACCTGACCACAGGGGACACCTTTGCCGCCGTTGGCGAACAACGCTGGTATGTGGCGGAGTTCACAACCCAGTCAAAACTGTCGGCAGTGCTGCTGAGTGATACCACTTTGGATGCAAACTTATATGTGTACAAACTGAACCAAACCACCATGCAACTGGAACTGTTTGCCCATTCTACGTTTGCAGGCCTGGGTGCAACCGACTACACAGATAATATTGTGGATGCGGGAATATACTATTTCATGATTCATTGCGCCAGCGGAAGCGGGATATTCAACTATACCATATATACCTCCACCCAGGATATCAGCCATGAAATCAATGATATCATGCCCAATGCAAGCCCCCTGGTCCTGGATGACAACAACGGCTATTCATTACCCACAGCAACGGTTGACGCTGTCATCGACAACCCTTCGGATTTTGATTATTATTCCATCAACCTGCCCAACGACGGATTGTACCAGATATTGCTGGTATCACCCAGCGGGAAATCATATCAATCCCTGTGGTCAGGCGACGGGCAAAATGTCTACACGGCTCCCGACGGCATCTACTCATTTTCAAGCGGGATAAACTACTTTGGTGTGAGAAGCCTTGACGGCAGTTACAGCAGCACGGATACCTACTCCCTAGTTGTAAAAGAAGTCAAGCACGCCACCTTTGATGCGGCCAATTATATTGGAGAGTGGAATGATATCACCTTCACGCTCGGATCTGATGTGATGATTCTTGCTGAAAAACAAAACGTCGGCTATTTCAAATTCCAGGTCACGGCCGGCCATAGGTTGTACGTATCCATAAGCAATGGCTTTTCATCTGATGAAGGGTTATCTGCCGGGCTTTATGATGCAAGTCAGAATTTAATTGGAGCAGCACTCCCCGAACATACCGTAGGCGATGGGATCTCAACATTCCTTCCGCTCAACGTAAACAATACCAGCAGCAGCACCCAGACATATTATATAGGCATCTTCAAACCCTCGGCAAAACAGGATCAACTTTATTTTAAAGCTGTAACTATAAATCAAAGAATAAAAACCGGTGGAAAAACATTTGATTTCAGCGGTACGGCCAGCAAATCAAGCTACACGCTGTATTCAAGTGTTTTGAATCTTGATTTAAGCAATAACGCTGATATACCCGAAGGCGCAATATTTACCGATGTTGATACAGATAGCACCCAGTCACCAAGCCAGGGCAACGTGTATCACGAGGTAGCGTTTGATGCTCCCCAGTCCTGGTATCGATCAACCGTCTCTTCTTCAAACTCGGGGTATTTCAATATCCCCAACAACTTTGTCAAACGGGTCTGGTATTTCAGATACTATACCCCTGCAACAGGCAGCTCCACCATGAGAAATGTCAGCATCTCATTTGACTGGGAGTACGACCTTGCACTGAACGGGTATAAATCCATATTTTAGGCATTTAAGCCGAAAGGCATTTACTGGACTTAAAAAAAACAGCCCCTTGCATTTCAGGGGCTGTTTTTTTATTTACGGAAGCCCTAACTTCTCACGCCCGGTCTGCAAAAGACTTGATCACATGGTCGCAAAAGCACTCGATGATTTCAGATGTTTTTTTCCCTGTTTTATGAAGGACAATATTGGATACCGGCAGCAGGGGGAGGCCGTTTTCCGGGCCAAGGCATTTGAGATCGGACGGCAGGTTGCTGCGGATCAGGGGAGCCACGGCAAATCCGGCCCGGACGGCATCAATCAGGCCTGAAATACTCCGGCTCACATATACGATACGGTAAGGTATACCTGCTTTTTCCAGGGATTCAATGGCCCAGGTCCTGAAAATACAATCCTCGTCAAATACGGCAATGGGAAGGATATGGTGTGACTGAAGGGAAAATCCAGGCTCTGATGCCCAGACCACGGGATCATGGTGGATGACCCGCCCCCCCCTGCGCATCTGGGTGGTAAGTCCCACATCCAGGTCCCCCCGCTCCACCGCCGCTTTTATCCGGTCACTGTTGTCACACTGCATTTCCACCAGGACATCGGGATAAGCTGTGGAAAACCCGGCCAGGAGACCGGGCAAAAGGCCTATGGTATAATGCTCCGGGGAACCAAACCGTAAAAAACCCTCCAGGTCCGGCTTTGACAGTGCCCGGACCGCATCGTCGTGGGCCTTGACAATCCTTGCCGCATATTTGATCAGGGTACGGCCGTCCGGCGTCAGGCTTACAGACTTGCCGATCCTGTCAAAAAGCCTTTTTCCGGTTTCGCTTTCAAGCCGCTTGATCTGCATGCTCACGGCGGACTGGGAGCGGTTGACCCGGATGCCGGCTTTGGTAAACCCCTTTGTTTCTGCAAGGGCGATAAAGGTTCTCAGGTAATCAATCTGGAGATTCATCACAAACTCAAATCATTTTTATCAAAACTATTCATTAGACAAATCATATTACCAGATTTAAAGTATGAATCAAGATCCAATACCCTTTACCAACCCAAGGAGAAACCATGAAAATTTTAATCGTAGGCGGCAACGGAACCATCGGCAACAAAGTGAGCCGGCATTTTTCACAATCCCATGAGGTCATCATTGCCGGAAGGAATTCCGGGGATGTAACGGTTGATATTGCGGACAGTGCGTCCATTTCCGCCATGTTTGAGGCGCTGGGCAGGGTGGATGCCATTGTCTGTATTGCCGGTGAAGCCAAGTGGGCAGATTTTGCCGAAATGACCGAAGAAGACTTTTATATCGGCCTGAAAAGCAAGCTCATGGGCCAGGTGAACCTGGTCAGGATCGGCAGGGATTATCTCAACGCCGGGGGATCGTTTACCCTGAGTACGGGTATCCTGGCCGACCATCCCGTGGCCATGACCACCAGCGCGGCCATGGTCAACGGCGGTATCCACAGCTTTGTAAAAGCGTCTGCCCTGGAACTGGAAAACAATACCCGGATCAATGTAGTGTCTTCGGGGCTGGTTGAAGATGCCGTGGACAAATATGAGGCATATTTTCCCGGGCACAATCCCATTCCCATGGCAAAGGTGGTCAACGCGTATGTAAAAAGCGTACTTGGCAGGGATAATGGCCAGATTATCAGGATGTACGACAATTGCTGATGCCTGTGGCGGGTCCGCCGGGCACTATTTGTAAAACCGGATAAAAAAACAGCCGGGATTTCCAAACGGAAATCCCGGCTGTCTGTTTTTTAGAAGCGATCAAATGATCAAACTATATTTCACCGGCCTTGGCCAATTTCAGCATGGCATATACTGAAAAAATAAAGGCGATGCCCACCACAAAGAAGGGTGCCCCTACAACAATGGCCAAACTCTTGATGGCGTTGAATCCGCCGGTGAGCTGGAAGATGATACCGGTAAGACCGATGATCACACCCCAGAGCAGGCGCATGGCGATTTTGGGATTCCGGTCGCCCTTGGACATCTGCATGGCCACAAAAAACGAGGCTGAGTCAGAGGTGGTGACCGCAAAAATAATAATGTTGAACAGGACGATAAGGCTGATCCACCAGCCGCCGGTCATGCTGCCCAAAAGGTTGTATACGCCGGTTTCAGGATTGGACTGTACGCTTTCCCACAAGGGAATGATACCGTTGAGTTCCGCATAAGCGGCAGACCCGCCCCAGATGCCAAACCAGAGGATGGCCAGGGCGGACGGCACAAAAATCACGCCGAACATAAATTCCCTGAGGGTACGGCCCTTGGAGATACGGGCGATAAAACCGCCGCAAAAAGGAATATAGGAGATCCACCACAGCCAGTAGAATACAATCCACCAGCCCAGCCAGTCTCTCTGCTCAAAGTTGCCTGCATCCGCCCAGAAGGTGTAAGTCATAATATTTGAAAAATAATCCCCGGTGAGCTGGGTCATCATATTGAACAGGTACTGGGTGGGTGCATGTCCAAAAAAGAGGAGAACAAGGAGAACCACGCCGGCCAGCACCATGTTGACCTGGCTCAAAACCTTAATGCCCCTTTCAACACCTGTGGCGGCAGAGATGACATAAGCGACGATCAGGAGCAGCATGACGGATGCCTGGCCGCCCGTGCTCAAATTAATACCGAACAGGGTTTTGATACCGAAGCTGATGGATGCCACGCCAAGACCTATCATGGCTGCGTTGCCGCCGATGGTGCCCAGGGCGCCCAGTGCATCTGCAATCCGTCCCCAGATACTGGTGTTGCAACGGTCTCCCAGGATACCGTAAAGACCTGTGGAAACGGTCAGGGGTTTACCCAGACGGTAGGCGGGAAAGGCAATGGCCCAGGCGGCCAGAGCAAACAGGGCCCAGCCGTGGATGCCCCAGTCCATGAGTGTCATTTCAATGGCTTTTGGCACACCAGCCGCCGTACCCTGGGCACCCATATCAATGACATGGGAGGATTGGTGCAGATGGGTCAGGGGTTCTGCCACACTGTAAAATACAAACCCGATCCCCAGGCCGCAGGAGAAGAGCATGGCAATCCATGCAGAAAATGTAAAATCAGGCACATCCGTGTCCAGGCCCAGTTTCAGATCTCCAAAGGGACTGATGGCCAGAAAAATGCAGAAAAGAAGCGTGACGCCCACCCCTAAAAGGAATGCCCAGCTAAAGTTGAAAATGAGGAAGTTACGGATGGTGACCAGGGTCTTTGCCGTGGCATCCGGGAATACCAGGGCGCAGATAATAATTGATATAAAGGCGATTAATACCGGCCAGAATAACGGGGCATCATAGATACCCAATAATTTCTCAATAGGATTTTCCGGTTCTCTCGCCGGAATGTCGGTTTCCTGCGTCGCCGCTTTTGCCATGCTTGATTCCATTCTTTCTCCTTGTTTTGAGTCCATTAATTCCCGGGGCGGAGGACCTGCCCCGTTTACACACCTGCCTTCAATGTACTTGGGAATGTTAAATCAACATCCGTGCCAGTGGCCCGGCAGTGACGAATCAGCAATAAAAACTATAAAACCAAGTAGTTAATCGAAAATTTCAAAAAAGGATTATAATGCGGAAGGATGAAAAACTGCAACATCTTACACCTGTGTAAACACAGAAGTGTAAGGCACAGAAAAACCAAAACCATTCCAATGTTACACGATCGGAAAATCTATACGGTGCATATCGTCGAATGTGACAAAGCGATGCGTTGAAATGTTCTGAACCGGCCCGGCCGGCGTGATGTTATCCTGCGTATGCCGGTTCGCCGGTGTTTTCTTGTTGTGAAACCTGCGATTCCCGGCGCGATGCCACCCAGGATTGATATTCTCCGGCAGACGCCCCTTCAAGGCCGCCCTTTTTAAGAACCGGAAGGACATGATCCAGGGTGCGCCTGGAGGCTTCAATGTCCAGGGAATGGTTGGCCACCCCGGCCAGCCCCTGGGCGGGTGGAACGATCGAGGTCACCACATTGGCCCCGGCAGCCAGCCGGGCCTCAAGGCCGTCAAGGCCGTCCACATCCAGGGAAGCCGGAATAAGGCAGTCCTGAAGTACCAGCCGCATCACGGCAATGATCACAAGTTCCCGGAGGTTATCCTGGGGCACAGTACCGGACATGGGGGTTCCGGCCTGGGGCACAAAGGTCATGACCCGGGCCTGATCCATGGGAAACTCCCGCATCCGGATAATGGATTGCGCAATATCGGCAAGGGACTCGCCCACTCCCGTAAGGAGGCCTTCTTCAACCAGCATGCCCAGGGATCGGGCCGATTGTTTTGCCGCCCAGCGCAGGTTGTAATCCTGGTCCTGGCGAAGCCTGGCATACAATTCACGGTTATGGGTCTCCTGGTAGCAGGCATACCATTGGACACCTTCATCTGCCAGCCGCGCCAGTACGGTATCCGGAAGCACACCCGGCGAAATCATCACCGGAAGGCCTGTACTGCGCCTGACTTCCCCGGCCAGCGCCGCAAGCTGGTCAAATCCGGCATCTCCCTGCCCGTGCCAGACCGGGTCCTCTCCCATGGTCAGGTCAATGAGGTGAACACCCGAATCCGCCATTTCTCCTGCCGCGGCCAGAATCTGTTCCGGGGATTTCCTGTACCGGGCAAATCCGGTGTTGTCCCGGCGGTATTGGCAGAACAGGCAATTGTTCCTGCAATAGGTTGAAAAATAAAGAAATCCGTAGAAAAAAATCCGGTTCCCAAAATACCGGGCCCGGACCCGGGTTGCCGCATCAAAGAGCAGCCCGGTCCGGGCCGGATCAGACAGATCCAGAAGATACCGGATATCCGGTTCCCCCACGGAACCGCCGTTTTCCAGCAGTTCCAGGAGGGAGACCAGTTTTTTGTCCTTAACAGGCATATCGTGTGCCGTCCTTAATCATCAGCTTTCGATAATACCGGCCCGGACATCTTTGAGATATCCCATGCAGAACTGGTCATGGCCCAGGAGCATGTCAGCAGTCTTGATGGTGGCCATAATCTTTTCATCCAGGGGATCAATAATGGCGGAATCCATTCCCGCATCCATCATCAGGGTGACAAAGGTACGGTTGATGATCTTGCGCTGGGGAAGGCCGTAGGAAATATTGGACAGGCCGCCGGTGATATGGACTTCCGGAAATTCGCCTTTAATGGCACGCACGGCATCCAGAACCATCACACCTTTGTTGGAGTCCGTGGAAATAGGCTGCACCAGGGGGTCCACATAAATATTGGCCGTGGGGATACCGACGTCGTTCAATTCCTGGACCAGGGTTTTGGCCCGGCCGAAAATATCATCGGAGGATTCAGGCATGCCGGCATCATCCATACAAAGGGCAATCACCTTGCAATCCTTGCCTTTAAGGAAAGGAATCATGGCATCAAACCGGTCCTTTTCAAGGGAGATGGAGTTGATCATGGGGGTTTTTTCCACCATGGCGAATGCCATTTCAAGAACGGCCGGGTCAGGGGAGTCCAGGGTCAGGGGAAGCGTGACCTCGGGCTGAATAACGGACAACAGCCATTTCATATCCTCGGTTTCATGGCCGATCCTGGCACCGGCATTCACATCTATATAAGTGGCGCCGGCAGCTTCCTGTTTTTTTACATCATCGATAATATACTGGGCGTCCCGTTCCGCTACCGCTTCCTGCACTTTTTTCCGGGAGGTGTTGATCCGCTCCCCGATCACTTCAAACATATTTGGATCTCCTTTGTTTCCTCGGTATATTCAACTTGTAATGATTAAGCGGCAAGCGCTTTTGCCATCTTGGATGCAGACCCTGCGTCAGCAGCAAAGCCGTCCGCACCGATCTCATCGGCAAAGGCCTGGGTCACGGGCGCGCCACCCACCATAATTTTGACCTGATCCCTGATGCCGGCTTCCACAATGGCGTCGATGGTCTGTTTCATGGCCGGCATGGTGGTGGTCAGCAGCGCGGACAGGCAGACGATTTTCGCGTTTTTCTCTTTAATGTGGGTTACAAAATCTTCGGGCGCAATGTCAACACCGACATTATGGACTGTCATTCCAGCACTTTCCATCATCATGGCCACCAGGTTCTTGCCGATATCGTGAAGGTCGCCTTTAACGGTTCCGATCACAACAGAGGCACCCTGGGCATCCCCTTCGTCTCCCAGCAAGGGTTTTAAAATGGCTACGCAGGCGCCCATGGCCTGGGCGGCCATCAGGACTTCAGGAATAAACATATCGCCGTTTTCCATCTTTTCACCCACAATATCCATACCGGCGATCAGGCCGTTGTTAAGGATATCAACGGCCGGGGTGTCGCTTGCCAGCGCACTGTTCACCAGATTTTCCAGAGTTGCCTGATCACAGTTTACCAGCGCTTCCTGCATTGCATTAAAATCTGCCATTTGTCTTCTCCTGTCCGTTTTTGTTAAATTTGTTAAAAATGCAAAATAATTTAATAATTATAAAAAAAATTTGTTAAATTTTTTTTATTCGTATTCTGCTCCGGGGCACGGCCCATCCGGGAGCGCCTGTTCCCGGCGCCGGCCCATATCACATATTGCAGGAACTGCCTATTCCCGCGCCCATGGCGGCTAAAATGGCGGAGAGCCCGGGAGTCGCACCCGGCTGCACGGATTTAGAGTCCGTGTGATCCCATCCGATCCACCCTCCGCAGGCAGTCCGTTCCGGACATGATGCGCGTCCGAATTCAAGTTTCACATTTCAATAAGCGTGCCATCATCTTATGGCGTTTTTTTTTGCATCCCGGCACGATCCCTAGCCTGTTTTCAGGCGGTCAACCCAACCGGCTCATGCCGTATCTGCCGGGCGCCGCCCCAAACCCTGTAACACATTACACCTATGTAAACGCAGAGATGTAACAATCCATACCAAAATGCCTTTTACGGCGTTTTTCCAAAAATCTCAATGATTTTTCGCTCCTGATGTATCCATGTACCACCCCCTTTATCCCTATCGGTTTACAGGCCGGTGAATTGTTGGTATGAACCGGTAAAAGATAAAGATGGCTGACGTACAGATAAACTGAAGTTAAGATACATGACGCAAATGTTTGGATGGCATCCAAGGGCATGCCTGGCAGCAATACTCCGGGCCTGTCTGTTTTTAAGTATTTTCATCATTACCGAATCCGGGGTGTCCGCCCGTGAAGTGCTGGTTTCCGCCGTGTCTAAAAAAGAATCGCGGGGTCCTTCACTTGATATCCTGGAACACATTGCCCGCCGCCTCAATGCCAGGCTGGTCCTTCATGATGCACCGTTCAAGCGGCGGCTTCACATGATAAAGAACGGCACCGTAGACCTGTTGCCGGGCCTGGTCAAACGACAGGAGCGAGAAGCATTTATCCGGTTCATCCACCCCCCGTATAAAAACAGGTCCGACACCGTGTTCCTGGTCCCGAAGGCCGGCACGAGAACCATCAGGACTTACACCGATCTTTACGGGCTGACTTTGGGCACGACACTGGGAGCCAGATATTTTCCACGGTTTGACACGGACACCAGCCTGGCCAAGGAAGCGGTTCCCCGGATGGAAATGAATTTAAAAAAACTGGTTTTTGGGCGCCTGGATGCGGTGATATTGCCCGAAGGGGCATATGTGGACCTTCTCCGGAAAATGGACCTCTCAGAAAAACTGGATCTTGCCCCGTACCGTTTCAGCAGTGAAAAACAAATCTTTGTGGGAATCTCTAAAAAATCCAACATTCTGATAAAATTCCCAGATATTGAGGCGGTATTGTCGACCATGATGGAAACCGGTGAGATTCGCCAGGTGTTTGCGGACTATTTTATCCGGCAGGGCCTTCCCGTACCCGCGATCTGAAGGGGAGGTACCTGTTCCGGGTGTTCCGCCAGCAAAAAGGGCGGGGACCCGGTTTTCATGACCATTGCGCAGGAATCACGTGCCGGCAGGCCGGTCTGCGGAGATTTAAATGGTTCTCCGCAGGTCCAGGGCTTCTTCATTGTCCGGTTCTATGCGGAGTACTGCGGAAAGGAAATCATCGGCCTGGAGAATTTTATTTTTCACATAATAAAGCCGGGCGATCTTGAGTTTGGATTTGACGGGATGGATCATGTTCTTGTCCGCCTCCAGATAATATTCAAGGGCCTGTTCATTATCATCCAGGGCCTCATATACCAGCCCGGCCTTATACAACAGGCCGTGATGCGAGGGAAACTCCTCAAGCAGCCGCGAAATCAGGGTCCTGGCAAAAGTATACTCTTCGTTTTCAATGCACAGGTCCAGGATTTCCTCTTTGAGCGGCAGATGCTTGTCAAGGGATGACAGCAGCCGTGAAAACAGAGCCACGGCCAAGGCATTTTTTTTCAGCGACAGGAGCTGCTTGCCTTTTTTGATGGCGTTTTTATTGAACCGGTTGGTCAGCGACAGAACCTCACAGGTATATTTTACGGACATCCCCCATTCTTTTTTGCGCCAGTAAAGTTTGCTGAGCAGATGCCGGGTCACGGCATCCTGGAGATTAACGGCCGCCGCTTCCAGGTAACAGGTTTCCATATCCCCTGTCCTGCCAGCTTTTCCATAAAGAACGCCCAGGTTCCGTTTGAGCCTTGAGGCATTGGGTTTTATAGCCACGGCCCGTTCCTGGCACCGGATGGCCATCTCCAACTTGCCTGTTTCATCCATGTCCCTGGCTTTCCTGACCAGCAGGGTGGCTTCATCCGGGTGATTGGCCTGCTGGATTATCTGCCGAATTTTATCTTCCAGCACGGACGGGGCCAGGGGTTTGAGCAGATAGCCGTCCACTTCGATTTCAGCGACCTCATAAACAACATCCCGTTTGGACTCTGCGGTAACCATGAGCACGGGCATATCCCGCAACTCAGTATCATTGCGTATGGCTTCCAGCATCTGGGCACCGTTCATCACAGGCATTCGCCAGTCGACAATGGCCAGGTCAATCCGGCGTTCACGAAGGCGCTCCATGCCTTCCTTACCGTTTTCGGCAAAATAGATGGACCTCCCGATATTCAGATTTCGCAGGGTCTTTTTGAGAATGGAACGCATGCTTTTCATGTCGTCCACTATCAGGATCGCCATATTTTCCAGATCAATCATATGCACATCCACATGTTGTGAGCCGGCATCAAACAGACAAGTTCAATCCCGGATGAGGGACCGCGTTCAGTATTCAGTTCCAAAACTCATACCATGACCCGGTTGCCGGAATCAACCTTTAACGCAATATGATTCAAGAGTTATGCGATATGGAGACGAACCTGCGAAACCCTTTTCAGAAAAGGCATCCAACCATAAAAACGCCAACGGGGAAAACCCCTTCGCGTTGAACCGCCGGAAAAAGAGCCAACCGCGACATCACGGCCTCACAGTACCGGATAGACCATCTCCCGGCGATACCCCGTGATGACACGGGTGTAGCCTGAGAACATCCGGTCGGTCACAGGATCACCGGTATCCACCAGAAAGGGTTGCCCTTTGAGACGCCCGATTTTTTCCATGGTGGCCCCCACCCGGATGTTTTCCACCCCGGTCTGCTGGATCACGCCGGGGCTGATCTGGTGGTTTCCCCGGCCGAACAGGTATCCCTGGCCGCCAATGGGGGTGATAAAGATGCGGGCCGATCTATTCCGGGTGAGTGCCAGCAGTTCTTTTTCCGGCGCGTCACACAGGACAAGGCGCCGGTTTTCAACCACATCTACACCCAGAAGGCTGTAGTCAAGGCCGAGACGGGTCATTACCGGCCGGGTGGTGGTTCCCGGACCGATCAGGTATACCGTGTCTTTTTCCATGGCATCGATATAATCCAGGGCAATCAGATCCTGGGCCGCGGTTTCGCTGACTTCAGAGCCGGCTTTTCTTGCCTGGACCCTGCCGGAACCGGGCAGGGAAAGGCACCCGTAAAACCGGGTCCGGACCCTGCCCCGGCGGTAGGCGGCCTCATCAATATCCAGAACATCTCCCAGGCAGAGCTGCCTGACGTTTCCACGAATAAAATCCGCAGCCAAATGGCCGGCGGCTTCAGGGGTCTGTGCAAATACCGGAGAATGGATTTTGACCCCTGCGGGAATGCCCATTACGGTTTGGTCCTCCCCCACTGCCGCACAGATATCCCTGGCAGTCCCGTCCCCGCCGGCAAACAACAGGAGGTCCACGCCCCGGGACCGGATCTGCCCGGCGGCCCGGCGGGTATCCCCGCCATTAGTCACCGCCGCACGGGGCAGATCAAGCACCTGCACCCGGAACCCGCAGGAGGCGGCAACGGTCTCGCCCATGTCACCGGGCGGGACAAACAGCCGGACCTCCCCGGGTGCTCTCCCGGTGCCGGCCAGTGACCTGGCAAGCACGGTTAGGGCACGGGCCGCTTTTTGGGGGGACAGGGCAGGCGCGCCCAGGGCGCGGGCTTTTTCCGCCAGACCGTCAGTGCCCTTGAGCCCGACCCGGCCGCCCATGCCGGCAATGGGGTTGATGATGAGTCCGATCCGGGTCATGCGGGTGATTGCCCCGGTTTGCCACGACCTGTTTTTCTCAGATAGGCCCGCCAGGTCACCGCCCATCTTTCCGGGTCATCCGACGGCGATGCATCCACCTGGTGGCAGACACTCCGGTGGGGTGCGGTCTTGATGACCTCCGGGGTCTCATAAGCCTCCCGGAATACATGCTTCAATGTCTCGATATATTCATCCAAGTCTTTTTTTGACGGGGTTTCCGTGGGTTCCAGGGTGATGGGTTCAGGGATGTGGTAGGGATGGTGGCTGGTCCAGTAATGCATGCCGAAATCCATCATCCGGCGCTGGATGTCACCCGATGTCACCCCGGTATCAGCCGCCAGCTTTTCTATGGTGTACCGGACCTGCTCCACCCGCTGCCGGCCCGGAATGTAAGGCGCATCCACACAGGGAATCTCCATGAGCTTTTTAAACAGGTAATTGTTGTTGAGCACTGCGACCTTGGCCACTTCATACAGGCCCTCGGCTCCCAGGCTCATGATCCAGGCATAGGCCTTGAGCACCACCGGTGCCACCCCGTACCAGGACCGGACCTTGCCGATGGACCGCTTGTCCTGCCGGTAGCTGCGGTCAAAACAGTACCAGGCCTTGCCCGCCCGATCGGCCTTATTAATCAGGGGGCCGGGCAGAAACGGCTCCAGGGCTGTTGTCGCCCCTGTGGCACCGCAGGCAGGCCCGCCGCAGCCGTGCGGGGTGGAAAAACTTTTGTGCAGGTTGAAAAAACACAGGTCAAACCCGGCCTCCCTGGCCCGGGTTATCCCCAGGAGCCCGTTGGCATTGGCCTGGTCATATCCGCACAGACCGCCGTGGGCATGTACAAGGCCCGTGAATTCCCGGATCCTGGGATTATACACACCCGTATCTTCGGGATTGGCCACGAAGAACCCGGCGGTTTTGGGCCCCACTGCGGCCTTGAACGCCTCAATATCGGGATATCCGTCCTTGTCCGGACCGATGTGAATAATTTTATACCCCTTCACTGCAGGGGCTGCCGCATCTGACGGATGGGAATAAATGGTGGTGATGATCTCGTCCCGCTGTTCTGCCTCTCCTTTTTCCTCAAAATACGCCCGGACCACAGACGCCATGGTCAGGATGCCCTGGCTGCCGCCGCCGGGCTGGAAAGTAAACCGGTCAAGGCCTGAAAATTCACGCAAAAAGCAATCGGTTTTATAAAAAATTTCCAGGATGCCCTGGACCGTCTCTTCCGGCTGGAGCGGATGAAGCGCCGTGATCTGGGGCTGCCTGGCAAGCAGTTCATTGATTTTGGGGCTGTACTTGACCGTACAGGTGCCCTGGCCGATTTCAATGTTGACATCTGCGCCCAGGGTTTCCTGGGACAGGCGCATATAGTGGCGGAGCACCCTGGGCTGGGCGATTTCAGGCAGGGCCGGCGGTGTTTTCCGCCGCAGGGCATCCGGCAGATCGTTTTGCCCGAGTGCCGCACGGATCTCGGGTTCTGCTTCAGGTACCCGGATTCCCCTTTCTCCGGGGGTATCCAGTTCAAAAATAATGGGCTCGTCCCACTTGGCCTGGTGAAAATTCTCTCTGACCGTTGCGCTTCTATCGATAAGATCCATATGTTGTGTTCCTTTTCCCATGCAGGCGTTTATGAAGCGATGATCCGGCCAAGGGCGTCGGCCAGACGGTCAATATCCGCTTTGGTGTGAATCTCTGTGACGCAGTAAAGCGCGGTCTGCCCCAGTTCCGGAAAATCCCCGAACAGATCGCTGCCACCGAAGATTTCCGCATCAAGCAGCGCCTGGTTGATCCGGGCGACACTTTTGCCCGTCCCGGTGAAATCCACCACAAACTCTTTAAACGCAGGCGAGGCAAAACCGGGAGCCCGGACCCCGGGAATCGCATTGAGCACCTGGCGGGCATACCCGGATTTGTCCAGGATACTCCGGCCCACCTCTTCCATTCCCCGGGGCCCCATACTGGCCAGATAGACCCCTGCGGTAATCCCCCACAGAGCGGACTGGGTGCCCACATACTCCTTCCCATGCTCCCGGTGGTGGCCAAAGGAGGTCCGGTCATAGGCCACGTCATCAAATCCGTATTCCCCGGGTTTACAGGTGGGTACGATACCGAATAACCTGGAGGGAAATTCCATGACATACCGTTCCTCGTCACGGGTAGCCATGAAACCGGACTGGCCGCCCCCGTAGTTCATGTGGATGCCCAGGGGCTGGAGGTCGCCGCAGGTAATGTCTGCCCCGTATTGGGCCGGCGGTGCCAGGATGCCCAGAGAAATAGGATCCACCGCCACAATGCTTTCCGCCCCGGCCTTACGGGCCATAGCGCAGATCTCCTGTGCCCGGGTCTGGAGAACGCCCAGAAAGGAGGGATTCTCAAAATATACGGCCGCGGTGTTGCCCGACAGTTTCGTTGCCAGGTCATTCAGGTCTATCCGGCCGGTTTCCGGATCATGGCCCACCCGGAGCAGCCGGATGTCCGGGCTGCAGTAATTCCGGATTGCCATGAATTTATCCGGGTCCATGATATCGGGAACAAGGACCTCCTGCCGCCCGGTCATCCGGCAGGCCATGCGGATTGAGGTGGCCGCCGCCTGGAAGCCGTCCATGGTCGGCACATTCACCACCTCCATATCCACCAATTCCCCGACCAGGCTCTGGTACTCGAACAGCGCCTGGAACCGGCCAAAGTCATTATACATTTCCCCGCCATAGGCAGTGAGGAACTCTCCGCGTGAATTGATTTCATCACAGACCGCCGGTACATAATGCTGGGCACACCCCCCGCCCAAAAAACTCAGCACATCTTCACAATGCCTGTTCCGGGACAGGAGGCCCGTCACATGGCGCTTGAGTTCAAGTTCGGACGCCATGGCTTCGGGCAGGTCCAGTTTCCGGTCCAGTTTCAGGAACCCGGGAATCTCTTCGTGGAGGTCTTCCAGGGAAGACAACCCCAGCTCCCGGAGTATTTCCGCCCGGACCCCGGGGGCTGAATTGGGAATATAGGGGTGGTTGTTCACACCGTTGACAGCCATATGCTTCTCCTTGCAAAAATGAATACGGGCCGCGGGTATCCCGGTGAAATGCCGGATACCGGTTTTGTCAATATCCCAGCATAGAGCAGGTTCCATACCAGGAAACGGATCCGCAGCCCAGGAGAAACATAACCCATTAATTTTAATATTGAAAACCCCAAACAACCAATCAGAAATGTTGTGACAGCCCTTTGTGTTGTCCCATGGTCAAGCAAGAATACTTGCCATTTTTGACACAGGCCTGCATCCTTTGGCAAAATCATTGTCAATCATCCATAAACCGCGTAGGATAAACACCCTGAATCAATGAACACCCGAGGAAATGCCATGATCGATATCCATGCCCATAAAAAAGAACTGACAACCATAACCACAATGATCAAATCCTTGCTGGATGTGGATGCGGCCGTGTTTGACCTGGACAGCCGGCTGCTGGCGGCAACCGACGAATATATCCGCCAGAAAGGCCGCAGCGTCCATGCCCCGTCCATCCGGGAAGTACTTGCCAACGGCAGTGTGGTGGTGAACAGGCCCGGCCACATGGCCGCCTGCGACGGGTGCCGGTTCATCGGCAATTGTCCGGCGAAAATAGAAATCCTGACGCGGTTCGGTACACCGGCCGGCCCTTTGGGCGTGATGACCCTGACATCGTTTTCCCGCCGGGGCCATGAACGGATCACCCGGGATACCAAGACCTATATTGATGCACTCACACTTTTTTCCGAATGGACTGCCGGCCTGGTTCATGACCGTGACAGGGCCAGGATATTTTCAGAATCCCAGGACATTATCCATACCCTTATGGAATTGTCCGGGGATGCCGTACTCACCGTCGACACCCAGGGCATGGTCACCCGGGGAAATGCCCGGGCCCTTGACCTGTTTGCATCCTGCGATATTTGCACCCGGTCGGTGTCCCAGATTTTTCCCGGCCCTGTGGCGGATAAAATACTGGACGGCAGCCACATCAAGGCCGCCAATATAAAGATCGGCAACCGGGACACATTCCTGTCCGCCCGGCCGGTCCATACCGGCAGCGATGTTTCCGGTGCCGTGCTGACCCTGTCCCGGCCCCCGGAAGATCAACCGTGCCCCAGGCCCGGGCCGTCCGCATCCCCCGGGAAATGTCAGGAGCAACGCAGCACAGGATTTGATGCGGTTCTGGGCAATACACCGGCCATGGTCCGGGTTAAAAAAACAGCGGACCGGCTGTCCGGATCTGCGTCCACCATGCTGATCACCGGTGATACCGGCACGGGAAAAGGCATGCTGGCAAGGGCCATCCATGACAATGGAAACCGGCAACACCGGCCGTTTGTTCCGGTCAACTGTGCGGCCATTCCCGACACCCTGTTTGAAAGCGAATTGTTCGGTTATGAGGAAGGCGCGTTTACCGGCGCCAAAAAAGGAGGGAAACCGGGACGGTTTGAACTGGCCCACCAGGGCACCCTGTTCCTGGACGAAATCGGTGAAATGCCCCTCCGCCTCCAGGCCAAACTGTTGAATGCCCTTGAAGACCATTCGTTCCAGCGGGTTGGCGGCCTGGAATTCATCCGGGTGAACGTCAGGATTATCGCGGCCACGAACAAGGATCTGGAAGCCCTGGTCCGGGAGAAAAAATTCAGGGCCGACCTGTTTTACCGCCTCAACGTCATTCCCCTGGAACTGCCGCCCCTGTCACTGCGCAAAAAGGATCTGCCGCTGCTCTGCAGCGCGTTTATCAGCGCCGCAAACCTGAAGGCGGGAACCGTTGTGACAGAAGTATCGGACGATGTCATGGATCTGTTTTACACCCACCACTGGCCCGGGAATATCAGGGAGCTCCAGAATCTTGTCGAGTACGGCGTAAACATGGCCCCCGGCAACACCATCACCCGCCAAGACTTGCCACAGCGTTTCCTGGATGGCGCAACCCCGCCCCGGATACCGGCCGGCAGCCGGGAAAATGGAGATCCCCCGCCCGAGGGCATCCGCCAGAAAACCGCCCGGGCACAGGCCAAAGCGATCCGGGAATGCCTTGCCAGGTACGGCAATGATGTCAACGGGAAAAAAAAGGCGGCCCAGGAACTGGGCATCAGCATCCGGACCCTGTACAGAAAGCTTGCCGAATCCGGGTAATACGCTTTAATAAGTTTTAACACGCGTTAACACCCTTCCCAAAAGCTGCCGGATCAAGCAGGCGGCAGAACGCAAAACGCCCCTGTTGCAAACCAGAGATGTTCGCAACAGGGGCGTATTTTGTTTATGGGCCGGCTATTCGTCTGCCGGTGCCTCTTCTTCCTCTTCGCCGTCGTCACTCTCTTCTTCGGCCGCAGCCTCTTCTTCAGGCGGAGCAATTTTCTTCTCCACATCCGGCATAATGGCCTCGTCAATAAAAATCTCAAAATCCTTCATCAGGATTTCCTTAATCGGTTCCGCAGTGATCTCTTCATCCCCAAGGGTTCCTTGTTTCAAGGTATCAACAAGTTCACCGACGATCTCACTTAAATCATCTGCAATTTTTTCTTTCATTTTTGGTAAAACAATACCCAACTGGATACGGAATGCCAGGTCTTCAGACATGTTTTCTCCTTTCCGGAATTTGAATTAATTAAGCAAATACGCATCAATAATCCAACAAAAGATCACCAGATAAGCCTAAATAAGATTTATTTTTTTGTCAACAATTCAAAAAGCAACCCGCATTTATCACCACGGCAGAACCGTTTTTCCATTATCCGGTCCCCAAAGCTGCCAACCCGTATTAAGCGACCCGGCTGTTTTATTCCATAAAACTGTAAATATAAGCAAATCCTTGGTGCAATCGCTTGTAAATTCGGTGAAAATCATTTAGCTATATACGTATCTTTTATTATAGCAATGGAACCAAGGAGTACTGGCTTTACATGAAGTATCTGTCTGTTCGTCTAGTGGTATGCTGTTTCTTCCTCCTGATTGCCGGCACTGTATTATCAGCCGCTCCCCTGACCGTCGACTCTGCCAAACACCTGAACACCAACTACCGGAACCAGATGGAACTGGCCGAGCTTGAAGCATACCTGGGCCGGAAGGTGAAATTCAGCGAAAATCCCCTGTTTGCAGAATCCGTGGCAGAAGACCGCCTGCCGGATGTGGCCCATCGCCTTCCCGAGGAGCCCCTGGTGGTCATCCCCGAAACCCGTACAGGCACCTATGGCGGCACCCTCAGGGGGATGGCGCTTTCCTATGAGTCCGGAACATCGGAAATCCTGTCCTGGCGGCAGGCAAACCTGGTCCGGTTCAGCAGCGACAACCGCACCATCGTACCCAATGTGGCCAAGGCCTGGGAGTGGAGCCAGGATCATTCGCAGATCACCTTTTACCTGCGGAAAGGCCATCGCTGGTCTGACGGCCATCCGTTTACGGCAGATGACCTTGTCTTTTACATGAACGATATCATCCTGAACAAGGAACTCCACGAAAAGACACCGGCGCCCTGGCGGGATTTCGGGGTACAGGTCCGAAAAACAGACGAAACAACCGTTGTCTTCAAATTTAAAAAACCCTATACATCGCTTTTATTCTACCTGGGCGGAAACGGTTCCTATTACGACCCGTTTGCACCCAAACACTTTCTTAAACAATTTCACATCCGGTACAATCCTGAGGCGGACAAACAGGCCAGGGCACTGGGGTTCAAAAACTGGGCGGACCGGTTCCGCAATTACTGGGACCGGTGGAAAGACGCCGTGGTCAACAAGGCATCCGGCCTTGAAGTCCCGACCCTTGAAAGCCATGTCCTCTTCAAGGCACCCACGCCCCAGGGCCGGTGGTTTAAGGCAAACCCCTATTATTTTAAAATCGACACGGACGGCAACCAGCTTCCGTATATTGACTATCACCACGAGCGGTTTCTTGAAAAAGAAAAATGGGTTCACGAAATCATAGCGGGCCGGGTGGACCAGAAATCCCAGAACATGCCCCTTGGCGTCTATACCCGGCTCAAGGAAAACCAGGCGAACGGCGGGTATTCCATCCAGTTGCCCACCACGGGCCTGGGGCCGGTGATCTTTTTTAACAAAACCCATAAAGATCCCGTCAAAAAAGCCATTTACGGGCAGTCGGAGTTCAACTATGCCGCCTCCCTGGCCATCAACCGGACCCGGATCAACGAGACCCTGTTCATGGGGCTTTGCAAACCCGAGCAGGCCCTTCCCCAGAACCTGGCCTTTGCCACCAAGGCAGACAAACAGTTCATGGCCGCTTATGACCCGGGCAAGGCCGGCCAGCTTCTGGACCGGATAGGGCTTAAAAAAGGAGCGGACGGCTACAGGCGGGGACCGGACGGAAAAATCCTGACGATCCGCTGGGACTATTCCCTCCAGTATGTCTGGTCCCATGAACTGCCCGAACAGATCGCCGGGGACTGGAATGCCGTGGGCCTGAAAGTGGCCCTCAGGGAGGTGAGCACGGAGGCGGCCCGGGCCAGGCAGCTGTCAAATGACAATGACATTACCAATGAATGGGTCGCCCCGTTCGAACCCACCCTGTTTGCTTCGCCCA
Source organism: Desulfobacter sp. (assembly GCA_036881925.1). Taxonomy (GTDB): domain Bacteria; phylum Desulfobacterota; class Desulfobacteria; order Desulfobacterales; family Desulfobacteraceae; genus Desulfobacter. Next base: position 33,553 of record JBAJNJ010000010.1, on the reverse strand, counting down.
TTACCTTTATGCCGCCCTATGGAACCGCCTATCCCGTGACCGGCATTCCCTGGTGGCAGTGGAAACAGAGCAACGGAACCCATGGGGAGGAACCGCCCCAGTGGGTTAAAAACCTGTGGGAAGTCGGCGAGGAATTCGTCACCCTGGTACCGGGTTCGGACTGGTACAATGCTTTGGGCAGGCAGATCATCCGCCTCAACCTTGATAATCTCAATGCCATCGGCACCCTGTCCGAAGTGCCGCTGGTTACAGTGGTGTCCGACCGCCTGGCAAACGTGCCGGCGTGGAAGGTCAACTCCTTTTATTATGGCTACACCTATCCTTACCGGCCGGATCAATGGTACTTTAAATAGGATATGCACCTGAATCTGAAATATAAATTCCTGATTCCTACACTTCTCATTATTGTCCTGGGAATGGGCACCATTTCCGTTTTCGCCCATTACAAAGCCAAGAGTGCTCTGACGCACACCATCAAGGACGAAATTGAAAATGTGGCGGTCACAACGGTCAATTCCATGTCTACATGGATCTGCGACCGGAAACTGGATATCGGCCACTGGAGCCGCCAGGGGGTATATAGAAAGGCCCTTCTTCCCTCTTTTCTCGGGTCGGCTGCCCGGGATTTTGCCGCTGCCCAGCTCCAGCGGATCAAAAAAGATTACGGGTATTATAAAAACATTGTCCTGGCAGATGCTGCCGGGAATATTGTCGCGGCTGCGGATAACGCCCTTAAAATCCGCCTGGATGCGGACCGGGATATATTTTTCCGGGAAGCCCTGCAGGGCAACACCTATCTGTCGGACCATGCCGTGAAATGCGAGGTGGACGGCAAACACGTGTTCATGATCTCGGCCCCTGTAAAAGACAAGGACAAGGTGGTGGGGGTTCTTTTTTCCATATTTGACGTCACTGCCTTTGCCGGCACATTCATCAATCCCATCGGCATCGGCGAGCACGGGTATGCATATATTTACACCGGGGATGGAATGATCATTTCCAATCCGGAAAACACCGGACTCTTCGGCCGTCAGATTGAAGAGTTTCAATTCGGAAAACAGATGCAGGCATCCGCATCCGGGGAAATCGAGTATAAACTTGCCGGGCATGCCATGTTTGCCGCGTATAAACAACTCAGGGAACTGGACTGGACCATCGTGGTCTGTGCCCTGGAAAGTGAAATTTTCTCTCCCGTCAACAACCTCAGGCAGTTCAACGCCCTGGTGACCACGGCCGTGGTGCTGATCCTTTCCATTGTCCTTTTTTTGGTCGCGGGTTCTCTTTCCAGGCCCATACGGGATGTGGTTTCCGGCCTGAAATGGATGGGCCAGGGCAACCTGGATTTCCGCCTGGATATCCGGCACCCGGATGACGAAGTCGGTGAAATCGGACTGGCGCTCAATAAAATGGCCCAGAACCTTGAGTTGTCAGATGCCAAAATCAAAGAGCAGAACCGGATGCTGGCAACGGCCCGGGATGAACTGGAGCAGCGGGTTGAGGAACGGACAGCCGATCTGAAACAGGCCGAAGAAAAGTACAGGAGCATCTTTGAAAACGCGGTCGAAGGTATTTTCCAAATTACGGAGCAGGGCGTCATCATTAATGCCAACCCCTCCCTGGCAAATATCCTGGGATATGCCAGCGTGGACGACGTGCGCAACAGGGAAATTCTCAGCCTGATTCTCGTGCCCGGTGAAACCCGGATGGAAATCTCCCGTTTCCTCAATACCGGCAACAATGAAGTCATCGGGTATGAAACCCGGCTGCGCAGAAAAAACAAAACCGCATTCTGGTGCTCTATTTCCGCCAGGAAACTGACGAACTCCAAAAACCGGGAGGTCTATTTCGAAGGGTATATCGTTGATATTACCCAGCGCAGGGAAATCGAGACCGCCCACAGGGAAAGGGAAGCGGCAGAAGCAGCCAACCATGCAAAAACCGAATTCCTGGCCAATATGAGCCATGAAATCCGCACCCCCTTAAATGCATTGCTCGGATTCAGCGAACTGCTGGCCAATGACGTTAAAAACCCCAAACAACTGGCCTATACGGATGCCATTAAAATTTCCGGCAATAGCCTGCTCACCCTGATCAACGATGTACTGGACCTGTCCAAAATCGAGGCGGGCCGGATGGAACTCAGTTACGGGCCGGTCAGCATCCCCAAAATATTTAAAGAGATCGAACAAATCTTCAAGGCAAAACTGGCAGAGAAAAATATTGAATTCATCATGACCCTGGAAGAGGACATGCCCCCTTACCTGGATCTGGATGAAAGCAGGATCCGTCAGATTCTCCTGAACCTGGTCGGCAACGCCACAAAATTCACCCGGGAGGGGCATATCGGGCTGGCTGTGGAAACAGAGCCCGGAAAAACAGGCGAACAGCTTGACCTGGTGCTGTCGGTGACAGATACGGGCCAGGGCATCGCCCCCAAACACCTGGACATCATATTTGACTCGTTCCGGCAGGCAGACGGCCATTTGAAAAAGAACCACGGCGGCACCGGCCTGGGATTGACCATCTGCAAGCGCCTGGTCCAGGCCATGAACGGGAAGATCAGCGTCACAAGCGCCCTGGGACAGGGCAGCCGGTTTGAGATCCGCCTGAAAGATGTTGCCGTTTCCGGGGCTGAAGAGCCGGAAACAGCCAAAGCAATCATTGGAAAAGATATTGTATTTAAAAGCGCCCTGGTCCTGGTGGTGGATGACGAAGCATTCAACCGGTATATGCTCAGCGAACTGCTGGCCAAACTCAATCAGGACGTGATCGAGGCTGAAAACGGCAGGCAGGCCGTTGACATGGCCAGGAAAAAAGCCCCGGATGTGATTATCATGGATGTCCGCATGCCGGTCATGGACGGAAATGCCGCAGCAAAGGCCCTTAAATCTGATCCCGAAACAAAGGATATTCCCATCCTGTCACTGACCGGAGATCTGGTTTCCCGGCACGGCAGCCCGTCTGATACGCCCTATTATGACGGTTACCTGGCCAAGCCCGTAAAACTTGACGCCCTGCTGGATGAATTGTCACGTTTTTTAGAGCCTGGCACTGCCGAATCCGCAAGCGACACCCGGCCCCAGGATTACCTGGATGCCCTGCGCCTGGAAGAAATCGTAAATCCCGAATCCCTGATCCATCTTCTGGAAACCGACTTCCTTCCCCGCTGCCATATGTTTGACGACTCCCTGGTCATTAGCCGGGTCATTACTTACGGGGAAGAGCTTCTCAGCACTGCGGAAAAACATAATTTAAAACCCTTGATCGTGTTCAGCCGGGATCTTTTGGAAAGCGCCTCGGTTTTCGATATCACGGGCATCAAACAAAATTTCAATGAATTGCCCGGTCTGATCCGGGATATTATCCTTCATCTTGGAAAGGAAAAAAATTAACCCCCAAATTCTGTTTAAAGGGAGTTTAATTTGTCATTTTCTGGTCAACGCGTCACCACGGCCCTTGTTCTGGCCGCGGGCATGGGAAACCGCCTGGATCCCCTGACCCGCGACATTCCCAAATGTCTTACCCCTGTAAACGGTATCCCCATCATGGAACACCTGGTCTCGGGCCTCATCGCAAACGGATTCAAGCGCCTCATCGTTGTCACCGGCCACCTGGAACATTGCATACGGTCTTTTCTGGCCCCTTACGGCAGTTGTCTGGATCTGTTTTACATTCATGCACACCAGTACCGGACCACCAACAATATCTGTTCGTTGTGGATGGCCAGAAACGCTGTGCGGGAGCCCTTCCTGCTGGTCGAATGTGACCTGGTGTTTGACGCCGGATGCCTACGGGCGCTTCAGCAGCCGGACCGGATCGCCATTGCCCGGTTCAAGCCGTGGATGAACGGCACGGCTGTCACACTCGGCCAATGCGGCAGGGTTAACCGCTTCCTGGACATCGGTGGGCCAGACAGCCATCCGCACACCTATAAAACCGTCAACATGTACAGCCTGTCCACAGATTCCTGGGCCGTGGTGTGCCGGGAACTGGACAATGCCGTTGCCGGCGGCAGCACCCAGGTCTATTATGAGTCGGTGTTCAAAATCCTGGTTGAAAAAAAACAGCTCGACCTGACCCCGGTGTTTTTTGACGACATTCCAGGGTATGAAATCGACACCCCCCGGGACCTGGAACAGGCGGAAAAATTGTTTGCCGGCGTTCCCCGGCCCCATATCCCGGAAGCCCGGCATACCGGCCCGGCCCCTGATATATTTTTTCTTTAACCCCCGCAACCCAAGGCATCAGATGACAGAAAAACACCTGACGGCAAAAGAATTATACGCATTCGTCAAAACCCAGCACGGCGGTTTTCACCGCCACGGATTCACGGACCATGCTTACCTGTACAACCTCTACTTTCCGCCCCCGGCACTGATCGACCACCTCAAAAACCAGATGCCGGACCTGATCCGGAATTATCCTGTTGCCCAGCAGGACCTGGCAGAACTGGTAGGACAGGCCACAGGTATTCCGGGCCAAAGGCTGGTGGTCGGGAACGGGGCTGCGGAACTCATTAAAATCATCTGCACCGCCGTTTCCCAGCGGCTTATCGTACCGGTTCCCTCGTTTAATGAGTACATCAATGCAGCCCCCAGGGGACAGGCCGCAACATTCGCACTTGCCCCCCCGGATTTCCGGCTGGACCCGGAGCGGCTCGTCCGGGAGGCAATCGCCGCCCGGGCAGATACGGCCGTGGTCGTATCCCCCAACAACCCCACTGCCCTGGCAGTCCCGGCCCGGGATCTCCAGTGGCTGGCAACCCGGCTGGCATCCCGGAATATCCGCCTGATCGTGGATGAGTCGTTTATTGATTTCTGTGACACCAAAGGGGTCTTTTCCCTGGAGTCCTGCCTGGACCGGCACCCCAATCTATCCGTGATCAAGAGCATGAGCAAGTCATACGGGATCTGCGGCCTGCGCCTCGGCTACCTGGCCACACATGATGAGGACCTCCTGGACCGTCTCAGGCAAGGCGTCCATATCTGGAATATCAATGGATTTGCCGAAGAGTTTCTGCGGCAGCTCCCCGGGTTTGCAGACCAGTTTCATCAAAGCTGCGCCAAAGTAGTCCGGGACCGGGATGCACTTTTCCGGGACCTCTCCCGGATTCCTGACCTGACCGTGTATCCGACGGATGCCAACTTTTTGTTCTGCAGGCTGCCGGATACGACCCCGCCGGCCCCTGCCGTTGTTGCCCAACTTTTTATTTCCCATAACATCCTGGTCAAGGACTGCAGTGGCAAATCCATGCCCGTCGCAGACAGGTATCTTCGCATCGCCGCCCGCACCCCCGAAGAGAACCGGACACTGGCCAGTGCCCTGGCATCCACACTGGACACCGTTTTGGAGGTGGAATGAAAAACTCCCCTGCAACGCCCCCCGATTCCCCGCCTGCCATGCTCGCATTTGTCCGGGACCTGCCCAACCTCTGCTCCCTGGCCGGGCTTTTTTTCGCCCTGGTCAGCCTTTACGCCAGCATGACCAGGCAGTTCGGCCTTTCCGTGATCGCCATGGTCTGGGCGGTGTTTTTCGATTGGGCGGACGGTATTGTCGCCCGGCAGCTTAAAGGACGGACAGATGTGCACAGGGCATATGGGGCCCAATTGGATTCCCTCATCGACATGATCAGCTTTGGGGCCTGCCCGGCAGTCTTTTTGCTGGGGCTTGGCGATTTCAAGCCCCTGTGGCTGATCCCGGCGTTTATCCCCCTTGCTGCGGCAGCCATACGCCTGAGCTGGTTCAATATTTTCGGCCTTGACGATACCGGCAGCTACATAGGCCTGGCCCTGGACAACAATATCCTTGTGCTCAGCCTGGTGTTTATTTTCAGGGAATGGATTCCTTCCCAGGCATTTCCCCTTGCCGCTGCCGGTCTGTTTTCAGGACTGGCGATATTGAATCTGGCCCCGGTCAGGACGCCCAAATTCGGCAGCCAATGGTTCCCGGCCCTGGGCGTTTACTGCCTGGCCATCACCCTGGTAATCACGTTCACATAGCACGGGTAGACCGAAATTAAGGGGAAGTCTCAGTGAATTCCCAGCCCGTTCAGTTCCCGTTCAAGCTCTGCCAGGGCATCCATGTCTTCCGCCATGAGGATCAGGGCAAAGGCCCCGGTTTTATCAAGGGCAAAGCAATTATAGGGAAAATAGGACCGGGACGTGCCGGCGTTGTATAGAATACCTTCGGTCCTGCGGGCCAGGTCGCGGAATCCGCAGGGCGTGGTTTGCGCTTTCAGGGATTTCCAGCAGGGCACAGGGCCGGAAAGGGCTTCGATCCGGTCGACAATCATCAGCACATATGTCGATCCGTTGACCCGGGCGTTGTTTTCAACCGGGTAAATCCCTTCATCCGTCTGGATATAATCGATTCCCACCACCCCCACATATCCGGCCCCGGCCATATGAGACACGATCCTGAACGATGTTTCCCTGATCTTTTCCCAGTCAAATATATGGGCATGGGGGGTTTTGATGTTCCCCTTATGCCACTGGCCGTCCATGACCTGGTTGCGCATGTCCCTGTGGACAATACTGCCGGACCGGGTAATGAGCCACTGGTCGCCCGGAGAATACCGCACCGGCAGAAACGGCTCGATCACCACCCTGTCGATCTTCAACCCCGTCCAGGTGTGATAAAGGCCGGCAAGATCCCGGCCATCGGTCCTGTACGCCATGGAAAGCCCGGTATTGTCCACGGCCGCACGGATCAGGATTTCAGGGGACCGGCCAAGGCAGGTCCGGGCCATATCCCGGATAGCGTCAAAATTGGCGCCATCATCCGGATCAATCCGGGCATGGCCGCCCTCAACCACCGGAATCCCCAGATCCCGGCATATTTGCTTGAATTGTATCTTGTCGTTGTATTGGTGGGTAAGCGTTGCCCGGGCGCCGAACAGGTCCGCCCCCAGACAGCCAGCTGCCATCTGCTCCGGATCCCCGGACAGCCAGGGAAAGTAAACCGGGTCTTTTCCTGCGGCTGCAATGGCCGCCCTGGCCGGCTTTGGGTCTTCCGTCACCAGGTCTGCCAGCCGCTTGCCGGGATTTTCCGGGGTATAGACCGCCAGATGGTCCGTTCCCAGGCCCAGGCCCCGCAACCAGGCCTGGTATTCGGGATCAGGCCGGTGGTCCAGGATCACCACATCCGCTTGTGTGGCACATGCCAGGGCCCGGTCGCATTTGGAAAAAACATTGCCGGCCGGCCTTGTAAACTGGGCCAGGTTATCCGCCCCATATACCAGGCACTCCTGGCCGCTCTCCAGGATGCATGACCTGAATGTCGCATCGTTCCTGTTCATTTCTCAGATTCCGGATACCCCATGCCTGCAGATGGGTTACGGCGTGTCCGGTGCTTCTGCTTCCATGCTCAGGCAGATCCCGTCCAGTTCAATGGTGTCTCCCGGGAAAATCTTTTTCCGCTTCCGGGTCTCGGTCTCCCCGTTGACCCGGACCAGGCCGTCCGCAATCAGGTATTTGGCCTCTCCCCCGCTGGCGGCAAGGTTTTCAAACTTGAGCACCTTGTAAAGTTCAACCGGGGAACGGGTCAGGTAAACGGTCCGATGTTCAGTCACGGTGCCCTTCCTCCTTTGCCGGCCCGTTGCTGCACCGGATGGCATCGGCCCTGAGCCGCCCCTGGATATACAGAGACAGGGCCGCAATGGCCTTATCGCAGACCTGGAACACGGGAATGCCCCGGGTGGTCAGCGCGTCCCGCAGGGGATCGTAGAGCCGCCCCCCATCCACCACTGTCACGACAGGCGTGGGTGAGGCATCCCTGAGAACCGTCAGCCGGTTGAGGATGGCGCCGGGATGGTCCATGAAAAAATTTTTGTCTGCGCTGTCCCCAAGGGTTTTCATGGCCGGGGACATGGGATCCAGGCTCAGCACAACGGCATCCACCCCCGGGTCCCGGCAGAGGATCCGGGCGATTTCCCCGTGGGCTTCGTCATCTGCGGCCGGGTTGATATCCAGGGGATTGGACAGGGTCACCAGCCGGTCCAGTTTTTTGTCCGCCAGCACCTGTTGCACCGCCTCCAGGGTCTCGGGGCTGAGTTCGGCCAGTTCCATGGAAAAATCATCGGACTGGATGCTGTCGGCTATGCCCACCGCTTCAAACCCGGCACCGCTCACCGCAGCCAGGCGGTTGCCCCGGATGGGCTTCCGACTCAGGGTTTCCGCCAGGAGCATCAGCTCCTGGAACTCGTTGAAATTCCTGGCCACAATGGCGCCGGCCTGGGACACACAACTCTCGCACACCATGTAATCCCCGGCCAGGGAAGCAGTATGGCTTGATGTGGCAGCCTTGCCCGCCGGGGTCCGGCCGGCCTTGTAAAACACCACCTCTTTTCCCGCCAGCACCGCCCCGCGCACGGCCCGGCAGAAGGCCAGGCCGTCCAGATCGTTGAACCCTTCGGCATATACCGCAATCACATCCACCTGGTCCGAATCCTTAAAATAGGTGACCATATCCCCCAGGGTAAGATCGGTCTGGTTGCCCATGGAAATCATATAGGCCGGGGACAATTGGGGACACTGGTGGCTGCGGTGGAGCATAAAGGCCCCGCTCTGGCTGACCAGGGCTGCCCGACACACGGCGCTGTCCCTGTTTTTCGGCAGTTTCTCCTCGGGGATGAACCAGGTATCGTATTGGCCCGGCCTGGAGATCACTCCCATGCAATTGGCCCCGAGGAATACCGGCCCGTCCGTGACACCGTCCTTACCGCGATGTGCCACATCGATCATGGCCGTGACCTGTTCCGCACGCGCCTGGCTGTCATGGGTTTCACCCATGCCCCCGGCAATGAGCATCACACTGTGGGCCACATCTTTCCGGATGATTTCTTCCACCAGGTCCGGGACCTGGGCCGCGCCCACGGCCACGATAAACAGGTCCAGTTTCCGTTCCGAACGGTTTTCAAGGGCATCCAGGTCCGGCAGGCAGGCAACGCCCTCAAGGGTTTCCGTATCCTTCTTGAAAATCACCACATGTTCCGGATCAAATCCCTCTGCCAGGATATTGTCCAGGATGATCCTGCCAAAGTTTTTCCGGGTGGCAGACACCCCGATGATCCCGATCCGCTCCGGGTGAAGCAGATGATGAATCCGGGACACGGGCCGGGGCATGGACACCGGCTGCCGTTTTGTAAACCGGCACATACCGTCCAGGGGCACCATGAGATAATCGGTAAAGGCAAAGGGGTTGATTTCCAGTTCTTCGATCACAAAGGGGGCATCCGGGTTTTCCTGGGCAAAATAGTTTCCCATCCGGATAAAAGACTCAAAGCACTCCACCAGTTGCTCGTCTGTGACGATCCGCCGCTGGCCACGGGTCAGCCCGGCCAGCTTCCGGTAGGAAATGGTCTGGCAATAGTGCCGGAAAAACTGTTTTCCGTCAGTCAGGGCCGTGGCTGAAGCCACAATGGCCTGGCCTTTCCGGAACCGTTTGGCGTAAAGCTCCGTGTCCGTTCCCCCCAGGCCCGCGGAAAGAATGCTGCCGAACTCCCGGGTATGGCGAAGCCCCACGATCAACTCATTGCCGAATGCCGACGAATCCGGTGGCATGAACTGGACCTGGAGCACGCCTTTCAGATCCCCGGACACGGCTTCCAGCAGGGCATCGCCGGTAAGCCCCCGGTAATGGTCCGGCACTGCGTCCGGATACCGGGCCATGCGGGCGGCGTATGCTTCGGGCACCTCGTACATCATCCGCCGGACCGCGGAACGGATCTGGTTGGCATCCTTGTCCACGATGCGGACCCCGCCCACCTCGGTTTTATGGATGATATAGGGAGAAACAAGCTTGAGCACGGTCCTGTCGCCGGGAAGGACGGTGAGTTCCTCATCCGAACACCTTCGCCCCCTGGGGATCAGGTTGCTCTTGGGCGGGGTTTCCGCCCCGGACCGGGCCAGGAGTTCGTAAACCTCGTACTCAAAAAGAAAATCCCGGCCCTGGTTCCAGGCCCGGTTGAATATTTCCGTAATCCCCTTAAAATCTATGGGCACATCCATGCATCACTCCTGTTCACTCGGTTCTTGGCCACTTAAACGCCAGGCCGGTGATACCACCGGCTCTCTCGCTTGTCAAACAAAGGGCTTTTGTAAACATCCCGGGGCTCTCCGGCTTATTCTTCTCCGGGTTTGCGGAACCCCTTGAGCCGGAGCCGGTACGCCGTGTATCTGGCTAGCAGCGTCATGGCCTGGTTACAGGACCGGAACACCGGCACCTTTTTTTCCCTGAGGCGGTTGTTTATAGATTCATGGGCCTGCCCGGCATCGTTGAATACCACCACGGGCTTTTGGCTTTCCCGGATGATCTCCGGCAGGCAATTCACCAGGCTTTCCGGCCGGGATGTGAATCCCCGGGGATCATCCGGGGACGGGGTGTCTGCCGTGGCAGGTGCCAGGGAGCCCAGAGAGGTGACCACGGCATCAATACCGCTGTCCGCCAGCAGGGCCCGGATGGTGCCGGTGTATACATGGTCCGGGGCCGCAGGGGTCAGGTCCAGGGGGTTTTTAATATCCATGATATCGGTCAGGCCTGCCCGGTCAAACAAAGCTTCGACAGCGGCCCGGGTGTCAGGGGCAAACCCGGGCAGATCCAGACAGGAATCCCTGGATTGGAGGGAGTCGGCAATGCCCACGGTTTCAAATCCGGCAGGACTCAAAGCCCCGACCCTGTATCCGGTGACCTGTTTTTTACGGAGAAATGCAGCCAGGTTCATCAGCCCGTCAAACTCTTCCAGGGAATCGGTCACCAGGGCACCGGCCTGGCTCAGACAGGCCGTGCACACCATATAATCCCCTGCCACGGACGCGGTGTGGCCGGAAGTGGCCTTTTTTCCCTCCGGGGTCCGGCCGGCCTTGTATACAATGACTTCCTTGCCGTTTTCCACGGCTTTGCGGATGCCGTGGCAGGCATGGAGGCCGTCCAGGTCCTGGAAGCCTTCCGCATAAATACAGATAATGTCCACATCATCCGCATCGGCCATCCAGGTGACAAAATCCCCGATGGTCAGGTCCATCTGGTTGCCCACCGTGATATTATAAGCTGGATCTCCTGCCACAATCCCGGTCATCCTTACCAGGGCAAAGGCCCCACTCTGGCTGATCAGGGCCACAGGTGCCGGCGCACTTTCCATACGTTTGGGTGAACAGGCATCCGGGGTAAAAAAGGTATCCAGGCGGCCGGTCCGGCTGATCATGCCCAGGCAGTTGCCGCCCAGAAACACAGGTCCCCCCCCTTCCAGGGTATGTGCCTGGTGAATCTTGTCTGTCACGGCGCGTGCCCGGTCCTCGGTTCCCTCTTTTTCCCCGAGGCCGCCGGGGATCAGGATAACGCTGCGGGCCCGGTCATGGTCAATGATGTCGTCAATCAGGGCCGGGACATGGCCCGCCCCCACTGCCACTACCAGCAGATCCACATTATGAATCTCCGTGATATCCCTGACGCAGGCAGCCCCGTCAATCTCATCTGCCTTGGGTGAAATCACCCGGATCCTGTCCGTGGGAAAACCGGCCCGGATCACGTTCCGGAGGATGTTCCTGCCGAAATTCATCTTGGATGCACTCACCCCGATAATGGCCAGGCTGTTGGGATGAAGCAGGCTGCCGATACGGTCAATCCCCCGGGGAATAGACGGCCTGAATGGCGGCGAAAACCGGCACAGACCGTCCAGGGGAACCATTTCATAATCCACCAGGGCAAAGGGGTTGACTTCCAGCTCCTCAATAACATATGGGGCATCCGGGTTCATGGGCGAAAAATAGTTGCCCACGGCAATAAATGCCCCGAAACACTCCATGAGCTGTTCATCCGACACCAGGCGGGTCACCCCCCGGGTCTGGCCGGACAATTTTTCATAGGCAATGGTTTTCCGGAACAAATCAAAAAATTCCTCCCCGGTCACCGCAGCCGTGGATGCAGAGGTCACGGCCTGCCCCAGCCGGAACCGTTCCGCGTAAAGTTCCGTATCCGTCCCGCCAAGGCCTGCCGTGATCACCATGCCGAACTCTCGGGTCCACCTGAGCGAGACCAAAAGTTCATTGCCCAGGGCATCGGATTCCGGGGGCAGGTACTGGGTAATCAGCACCCCCTGTATCCGTTTATTTACGGCTTCCCGCAGCTTACGGTCCGAAAGCCCCTGGTAATGGGGCAGTCCCGATTCCCGGGTATCTTCCAAAAACCGGGCAAACCGGTCGCTGACCATATCCACCATGCGGCGGCTTTCGCTCCTGACCTTGCCGGCCAGTCTGGGCACCACCTTGACCCCGCCCACATCCGACTTGTGAACCACATCCGGGCTCACCACCTTGATCACCACTTTTTCGCCCAGGAACGGCACCAGCACATCCGAATTCAGGCGGTGATTCCTGGCAAACAGCAGGTATTCCGGCACGGATTCCGATCCCAGGGCACTGAGCAGTTCATAGGTTTCATGCTCATAAAGCTGGTAACGGTCCTCTGCCGCGGCCTGGGAAAACACCCGGGTCATCTCCTCAAAATCAATAAAAAGCTTCATCATCTGTTTCCTGTGGCAGGGCCTTTCCGGACGAAAAGGCCGTTTATGGTTGTCGGGGTCTGTATGTTTCCATCATATCAATTCCCGGAAAAATATCAATTTATTTGCCGGAACCGGCGTCGCAGACCCCTTGTGGAGGTCCCGGGTTTATGTTAATGGGAGGATTGGGCTGGCCGCAGTCACAACGGAGTCGCATGCAGGAAAAACAACCATCCCGTACACGCGCCATGGCGCCGCCGGATCAAAAGAGATAAAGGAAAAAACATGCATGATATAAAAAAATACATCCAGGCCCTGATCGTTATCCTGTCGGCTCTCATTATCTCCACGGCAGCGGCCGCAACCGAGTATACCCTGACCGGTAAAACCATGGGCACCTTTTACCGGGTCAAGTTTATCTCTTCCACTCCCCTGTCCCCGGAACTGTGGCAGAAAAAAACCGATACCAGGCTCAGGCAGGTCAATGACCGGCTTTCCATGTACCGGAAAGACAGTGAAATCTCCCGGTTCAACGCCACCCGGCCACACCAGCCCTTCAGGTTGTCAAAGGATTTTCACCGGGTCCTCCTGGAATGCCGGGATATTCATACCCGGACCATGGGGGCCTGGGACGGCACGGTAAAGCCGTTGGTGGATCTTTGGGGATTTGGCACCAAAGGCCGCTCCCAAACCGTCCCCCCGGCCAAAGCCATCCGGGCGGCCATGGCAACAACCGGGTTTGCCAAGCTGGAAATAAAAGATCTGTTCCTCACCAAAACCGCCCCCGGCATTACCCTGGACCTGGGATCCATTGCCAAAGGCTATGGCGTGGATGAAATCGCCCGGCTTTTTGCCGATGCCGGTATTCGCGACTATCTTGTGGAAATCGGGGGAGAACTTGCAGGCGCCGGGAAAAACAAACGGGGAGAGCCCTGGTCAGTGGGAATTTCAAAGCCCCGGAAAAACGCCCTGAATACCGGATTGTACAGGGTCATCACCCTGGACAATATGGCCGTCGCCACCAGTGGCAATTACAGGAACTTTTTTGAAATCAAGGGAAAAACCTACTCCCATATCATCGACCCCAGAACAGGGCATCCCGTTCAAAATCAGGTGGTCAGCGCCTCGGTCATCGCAGAAACCTGCACCCGGGCGGACGGCCTGGCCACAGCCCTCATGGTCATGGACACGGACCAGGGAATCGATATGGTCAACAGCCTTGAAAACACCGAATGCCTCATCATCCAAAAGCAGGGCAAACGGCTGGTGCCGTTCCGGTCAAAAGGATTCAGCCGGTTTGAGCGAAGCCAGTAACAGGCCATACCGTCATCTTATACCGGCGGATATTCATTACAGAATGTATTCCTACTTTTTTTGAGGGGATAGCGGATGGGGCGATCTGGTAAAACCGATGCCATTTAGTGCAATAAAAGCACCTGCAGTACAAATAAGGCTTCCGGCAACGATATTTACATCCGGCCTGACTTCACCGGATAAAAGAGAGGCAATGGTCGCAATTACAGGAAAAGTGGCAACCATATAACTGCTTTTCTCAACGCCAATGGCCTGAATTAAATTCAGATAAAACAACCAGGCAAAAACAGAAGCAAACAAGCATAAATATGCGATAGAAAAAACATATGACAAGGAAGTGTCAAATGAGAAAGGGATGTCGGAAAAACTTATATATCCAAATAAAAGAATTGATGCATAAAAAAATCCATAGGCATTCGCAGGAACCGGCTCAATAGCATCCCGGCTGTTTTTAGCAGAGCAAACGTCCCCCAGAGATGTTACAATGGTGCCGAAAAGTGCAATGATACAACCTAAAAGGAAATTACCGTCAAACAGCGTATACAATTTTGGGTAGAGTAGTACAATAATACCCACAATACTAATCAACCCGCCAACCATTACCTTTCCATCCAATTCATCTTTTAGGAAAAGAAATACAAATAATGGGGTTATTATTGTTTTAAATGAAAAAACAACACCAACAAACATAGACGACACATAAAAAGTTGCATAGTAAAGAAGCAAATAGCTGATACAAAAATTGAATGCGCCGAACAGAAACAAAAATTTTTGATTTTTCTTGAATAACAACGGTTTTCTGCCGATTGCCGCAATCAGGAAAAATATAATACAGGCTGCACTCAACCGATAGAAAAGAGATATTTCCAGGGGAACCGTGTTCCCCTGGATTTTTATAACCAAAAAATTCAGTCCCCATGTAAGAGAACAAAACAAATACATTAATGTTGATTTCAAACTTGGTTTACCTTCTAAGCCTGCAAATGATTTTATGTAGTTATTACTCTACACGGGGGATCTTCTTTCAATGGAATCTGTTTTCAAAACCCATAAAGATATCGACAAATATGACACGACTGTCTTTTGGTTTAAGACCACTGTCATACTTTCTCGAGATGGGATGACTTGATTCTATTATCGAACCTCTGCCTCATCTGGAATCGTATGCTCTACAATACACATAACGTAACCACAAGCATTTTCAGATGTCCATAATTTTGAAGTGTTCTTTCAAAATCCCGGGAATCTGCCGTTGTTATTTTTCAAGCGGGATTTCATAGTGCTCAAATACTTCCACCAGACATTCAGCAAGGTGGACCATCTGGTCTTCCGTATGATTTGGTGTGGCATTTATCCTAAAACGCTCGGTCCCTATTGGAACTGAAGGGGGATTGATTGGCTGTGTATATTGATTATGCATATGCAGTAAACGATGGGCAGCGGACTTGCACTTTTCGGGGCATCCGATCTTCACAGGAAGGATATGAGTTGTTGAACAGTCCATCACCGAAATTCCAAAATCGCTAAAAATACGTCTAAGGATATCTGTGTTTTTAAGCAGTTTTTCCCTTTCTTCATCAGAATTCATCAAATGACTCAGGCTTGCATTACAGGCCGCAACAATTGCCGGAGGAAGAGATGTCGTGAAAATGAATCCGGATGCAAAACTGCGGACGGCATCAATAATGTCCAATGGACCAGTAATGTAACCACCGATGACTCCGAAAGCCTTTGCAAGTGTCCCCTGAATAATTGTGATTTCGTCGGATATCCCTAAAGCACTCGCCACACCGGCGCCTTTGGGCCCATAAATTCCTGTTGCATGGACCTCATCCAGAAATGTCATTGCATTGTATTTACGGGCAACATCCACGATTTCTTTAATCGGTGCGACATCACCGTCCATGGAATAAACTGATTCAAAAAAAACTATTTTCGGGCGCTCCGGTGAAACCGCCTTCAACTTGCTTTCCAGATCAGCATAATCATTATGCTTAAAAATATATTTCTCACATTTTGCATTTTTAATTCCCTGAATAATGGACGCATGATTTAATTCATCAGAAAATACAACACAATTTCCCAGCAGCTTAATCAGAGTTTGGATGCTGGCATCGTTTGATGTGTAGCCTGTTGGAAAAACAAGCCCGCTTTCCTTTGCGTGGAGTTTCGCCAAATTCGCCTCCAATGCCGGGTACTCTCTGTGGGTTCCCCCGATATTTCGGGATCCGCCGGACCCAGCACCATATTTGTCAATGGCTTCTTTCATGGCAAGAGTTACTTCAGGATGCTGAGACATCCCAAGATAATCATTACTGCACCATACAATGACCTCGCTTTCCGATTGTGCCTCACTTGTATACAATGCACGCGGATATTGATTATTCAGTTTATTGATATTAATAAATGTTCGGTACTGGCCTTTTTCTTTCAATCCGTTTAGCTTGTCTGTAAACAATTGTTCATACATTTTTTACCTCTCAATGTTGTTTATGATGGTTCGTAATATGCTTATAGCGGTTGCCAAAATTCCGTTCCGGTTCAATTTTCAACTTCAGTAATTAAACAGCAGGCGATGCTTAACTCTTCAGCATTTTTACTGAATCGGTATTTACGTTGCCGCTTTTTCGGAACATATTTTTGTCATTTGCTATAGTTTCACCCGAATTTTTGTATATGCCTTTTAATGTAGGAGGCTTGTCTTCTGTTTTTGTGAAATGAAGATGGAAATCATTTTGCCACTCGGGAACAGTCCTCAAATGCTGAAAGGTAAAATAGAACTCAGAAAGGAAGAATATTTAAGGCACCAATGAGTAAGCGTTACAAAATTCCTAAATTTCTAATAATTTTCAGTATGTTTCAGCCGGTGTTAAATACTCCGGATAACAAGGAGCTGTGAACTTAACTTTTGGGTAACGCCCCAGATATAACGCCATTATAATTATCCAAAGAAGAAAGGTCTTGATTGCATTGTGATGAAAGAAAAAGTTGAGAGAATCCAGCGTTGATCATTTTGATTGTATCCTTGAAGAAATATATTGAATATCGTAATTCGGGATTGTTTAGAGTAAAAAAAGATAAAAGTCAATTTCTTTTTTTTATTTAACGAAGCCCTAAATTAATTAGGTTTTACATTATTATCCCGATCGAACATCAACTGTATTTTCCCCGCCTTCCCCAGTGCAGTTCCGGTAGCAAAGTCTTCGCGGATTCATCTGCCAGTCATTTTTGGTTCTCTGGCAGATATAGCAAAATGACAAAAATTATGCTCCGAAAAAAACCGCTGACAAGAATACCGATTCAGTAAAAAACACTGAAAACTTAAGCGTCATTTTCTGTGCAACCATCCAAGTTGAAAATTAATCCGGAGCGGAATTTTGAGAACAGCTATAAAAATAATTTGACCGGCCGGATATTGATCCTCGTCCATTAAAAGGGAATGCATCTATAACTACAGATTCTTCTTATATTTCCCTGTAAACATTAAAGATGCATTATCAGGCAGTGATTACGTCAGAAGAGTCGGATCTTTCAAGGAATAAAATTGATATGGCACCGGAGTCTTGTCAATTTTTCATTTCCGATGATGTTTCAATATTTATTCAAAGCTGTATCTCAAAAATTTTTATATAATTCTTTGAATGTTGACCCATCCGGTGTCAAACACGTGTTCCGCTTATCAATAAATTTGCCGGAAAAATACAAGGATGCCAATACCCGACCCACTGTCCCGTGAGCATTCGGGACAGTGGGCGAGCTGAAACAATTGATGGCAGGCAAAGAGAGACGCTCAGGCCCAACGGGCGGACAGCAGATACACCAGCCCCACGATAACGCAAAATCCCAGGGCAATGAGCACCAGGGGGCTGACTCCGGCAAATCCATATGCCAGGTAAAGCACACTGGTGACGGCAGCGCAGGTCAGGGCATAGGGAATCTGAGTGGAGACATGGTCCATGTGGTCGGCCCCGGAAAAAATGGAGGACAGCACTGTGGTGTCTGAAATTGGGGAACAGTGGTCTCCGAAAATCGCGCCGGAAAAGACCACCCCGGACATTGCCAGGGCAGATACCGGGTCCCCGCTGAGCTTATAGGCCAGGGGAATGGCAACAGGGGTCAATATGGTCATGGTGCCCCATGAGGTGCCTGTGGCAAAGGCGATGATGCAGCCGAAAAAGAAGACCACCAGAGGCAGGATACCCGGATGAATACTCTTTCCAATCACCTGGATGATAAAATCGGCAAGCTTCATATCCTTGGTAATGCCGCCCAGGGTCCATGCCAGCACCAGGATAGCGCAGGCCAGGAGCATGAGTTTCAAGCCGTCGATAATGGTATCCATGACTTCGGCCACATTCATGATGCGGTAGGACAGGGCAATGGTCACCCCGGTGAGGGCCATGTAAAATGCTCCCCAGAGAAGGGCCTTTGCCGCGTCTGCATCACCAAGGGTCTGGATAAAGGTTTTATCCGGTCCCTGCCCGGTCCAGTAAAACCCGAACAGGGTCACCAGAACCAGGACCAGGATGGGCAGGAAAAAGGAGATGAGCATGGGCCGGGTCTCTTTGGCCTCCCCCATTTCATCGGCCACGTCCATCATGGGGCTGGCGTTGTCACTGAAGGTTTTGCCCGTTGTCATGACCCGGTCTTCAGCCCGTTTCATGGGGCCAAAATCCTTTTTAGTGATCAGGATTACCCCCACCATGAGTACGGCCAGGATGCAATAGATGTTCAAGGGAATGCCCCGCAGATAGCCTTCAAAGGCCGAAATATCCGTTATGCCGGCCGCATCGATCCCGGATTGGACCATGCCGATCTGGAACGCGATCCAGTCGGAGATGAAAAACGTGGCCACGGGCGCGGCTGTGGAATCCACGATATATGACAGTTTTTCCTTGGAGATCTTCATTTCATCGAAAATATCACGGAACACGTTGCCCACGATGGCGGCATTGATATAGTCGTTGATAAAGATAAAAAGCCCCAGGCCCCAGGCGGCAATTCCGGCCTGGTCACGGGTTTTGATCTTTTTCTTTGCCCAGATACTCAATGCCTTGCTGCCGCCCATCCGCCAGATCAGGGCCACACCTGCGCCCATTAACAGGTTGAACAACAAAAGCCGGGCGTTCCATTCATCGGTCATTGAACGGATCACAGCCTCAAGGGAATAGACAAATGCAGCAAAGGGATTGCCTGTTGAAAAAATCATCCCGCCGGTAAAAACACCCAAAAACAGCGAGAGCAATACCCGTTTGGTAATAAAGCAGCTAATAATCGCGATCAGCGGTGGAAGTAGTGTCAAAAACCCATAGTCTGCCTGCATTGCCGTTCTCCTTAATTTTGTTTTTTTAAGTCATTGTCCTCATCTGTATCGTTGCCCTTATTTTTGATCTGCCTTTGCCGTCGGGATCACCGGCTTGGGCGTATACCTATCGTTCACGATTTAATACTGTCAAACGATTAAAACGAATGAATCGCATGAGAAAAAATAATGAAAATCCGGGTAGAAAAACATTGGCGGCGGCAGTTGTGTTTGCTGCCCCTGGCAGGTATGATCGGAAAATGGGGTGGATTGCCCGTCATTTGTACGGATCGCACGGGTTCTCCACCGTCAGGTTCAGACGCACGTAATTTATGAACAGTCCGGAAAGGATGAGCACCATATGGGATATAAAGGCAGGGATGTTGAAGTGGTGATGCTGGAAAACGGGCATTGCCTGGTCGGGGCATGCGACTCCTGCGGGGCTGTGGGAGAAAAGGATCTGGACCAGGTCAGTGCCCCGGCCCGCCTGGTGGGGCGATTCACCGCCCGCGTAGCCCTGATGGAAGTCATTGCCGTCGGGGCACGGCCCCGGATCATGACCGTTGGCATTGCATCCGAGCCTGATCCCACAGGCAGTGAAATTCTTTCAGGGGTGCGTAAAGAACTGGAATGGGCGGGATTTCCGGACCTTGCACTGGCCGTGAGCACGGAAAAAAACTTTACCCCGGGCCAGACCGGCCTGGGCATCGGTGTAACCGGCACCTGCATGGAAACAGACCTGAGGCTCGCCGGATCACAGCCCGGAGACAACGTTTATGTGCTGGGTCTTCCCCTTGTAGGGGATGAGGTGGCCATGGCCCCTGAATCTGCCATTCTTTCCGCTGCCCATATTCTGTCCCTGCTGAACACACCAGGTATCCATGATGTTGTACCTGTGGGGTCCAGGGGTATTCTGGCAGAAGCCCGGGACCTTGCTATCCATACCGGGACCTTTTTTATCCCGGCAACCAACTCCATACCGGATCTCCTGAAACCGGGAGGGCCATCCACATGTGCTGTTTTCACGACAGAACCGTCCTATTCTCCGGCCACGGAATCAGATGCTCTTATGCAGGGCCTGCCTCTGCTCCCAATAGGCCGCCTGGCCCTTTCAAAAAATTAATTTCAGGCCCTTCTGAAACCATGGCAATCGCATTTAATTTCAGCACGTTTTTTAAAAGCCGCAAGTTAAAAAAACGCGGGGCTGGAAATCTTCAATCAACATTCATCAATTATTCAGGACTCTATGATTTACAACGGTTGTTTTTTTTATTAAGGTATGCTGCCGCAGTCCGGTGCTGGGGCAAATTAAATCCAACAAACCTGTTACCAATACATTGAAAGGGGGAATCATGGCCCGCATATTGACATTGCTGCTCCTGACTTGGATGACAATATCCTTTTCCGGATGTGTTCAGCACTCAAACATCATTGAAACCAATCCCATTGGCAAAGTATACGAGGACGCTATAACGCTGAGAGAAATGACGCTTCCACTGCCGGAAGGAAAAGGGGTGGTTGTTGGAAGAGGCCCTTCAGACTCTGGTAATTACCTGCAAATATGTTTGAATAAAGTTGTTGACGATCAGATACATGCAGCAATTTTTATTATCCGGGACTCCGCGACCACGGAATATACCGGTTATAAGCCTATCAAGGCATTCAAAAGAGATGACATATTATATTCAACATCCAAAAAGAAAATGTCAGGCAGGGGACAGGACGGTTGGTATATCAATCACATCCGTCTATCTTTTTCAGGAACGAAAACCCGTGCCAATAAAGAGGCTCTTCAATACATTAAGGACAATAAGCTTGTTCTTCCAGGTAATTTCATAATGACATCCCATGTTTTTACAGGCACCTCCAATACCTCGAAATTTTTAAGATACTCTGTTTACATTAACCCTGACCTTGAAGGGATTCGCCCCACATCAGAAGCAGACTGGGCTGCTTCTGAATGGAATATTTTAAAGATCAATAAACATCCCGAAAAACTTGAATATATTGAAAAAACAAAAGAAGAGGGAGCGGCTTTCCACCAGAAACTTAAAGCCGCGTTTGGCAGTTAAGCTTCTGCTTTCAGTCCGTTTCACACTGTTTTGTTCACGAAACGGTAAACAAAGAATATGCCTAAATCACGTGCAGGGTTTGAGCATGGAGTATATCTGAAGCGGGGCCTTGATGCCTTTGAGATCGACCCGGCCCCTATCGTGGACCGGCCATACGCCGCGGACCATTTTCTCGGTTTCTTCCCCGATAAGGATATCCCCGCCTTTGGCATGGTCAGAGAGCCGGGAGGCGATGTTGGTGACCGAGCCGGTGGCAGTGAAAGTCATCCGGGTGTTGAGGGTGCCTTTGAATGTTGTCATGCCCACCAGGGCGCTGCCCGAGTTGATCCCGATATTGACTTCAATGGGGTCCATGTCCCGGGGCAGGGAATGGTTGATGCGGCGGTTCTGGCCCATGATTTCAAAGGCAGCCTTGACCGAATTCAGGGCGTTGGTCACGGGATCATGTTCTTTGAACAGAATCATGAGGGCGTCGCCCGCAGTTTCATTGATATCCCCGTGGGACCTGTGGATGGGGTCCACAAAGCTTGAGAACATCCGTTCGATGATCGCATTGACCTCGGCCTCGGGCCAGACCGCAGAAAGGGACGTATAGCCTTCCAGGTCAAGGAACAGCACGGAAATGTCCCGGCGTTTTTTATCCTGAACCAGGAGATCGGGATTTTTATCCGCGATCTGGCGCACGGATTCGGGCACAAAGGGAGACAGGTGGTTCAGGACCCGGCTGATCCGGATTTTTTCCCGGGTGGCTTCCCACTGGCGCTTGGCCGTTAAAATAAAGGTCCCCAAAATTTCGGACACATCCCTGACCAGGAAGAAATCATACCGGGAAAACCGGGTCAGCGGCTGGATCACCACGCTGACCACAGCCAAAACCTTGCCTTCCACCAAAACAGGAACCGCGCATTCCGCTCCCACGGGTACTACGGTATTGTCCGACCGTTTGACCGGTTCGCTCTGGCGGACCACAACAATCTTTTTCCGGTCCACGGCTTTCTGGACGGCGGGCCGGTTCCGTTTGCAGGCCTGGCAGTCCACCGGGGTATCGTAAAGGGCGCATTGAAGCGGCCGGGTATAGGTCTGTGCATCCGGATCCAGCAGAAGGATACAGACCTCCATGGCATTGGGAATCAGGGTGCGCAACTCATCCCGGACCATTTCAATGATCTCATTGACTTCAGTCACCGGGGCGGTCTTTTGAATCAACCGCTTCTGGATGTGAAGCCGCTCTTTGTAGTATTGATCCATATTAATAGAGATAGAGCCCCGGCCCCGGGCTTGTCAATGCCCCCCTAAAAAATTTTCATTTTTTTACATTACAGGTGCTTTTTTCAGGAATCTTGATCCAGGTCAAAGAAACCCGTCCGTTTTCAGGATATTGAGGAGCATTTGAATTTACCCAGCCAAGGAGAAAGGAGTTTACATGTTCTGTTTTCAATGCCAGGAAGCGGCAAAAGGAAAAGGCTGCACAGTCAAAGGCATGTGCGGCAAAGAGGAAACCACGTCCAACCTGCAGGATCTTCTGATTTACAATTTAAAAGGGATTGCCGTTCTTGACCGGGAGTTGACAGCCCAGGGAATTGATACGGACAGGAATATCGGCAGGTTTGCTGCCAAAGCCCTGTTTGCCACCATTACCAATGCCAATTTTGATGATGACAGCCTGGTCCACTGGATTCAGCAGTCCCTGACCATGAAAAAACAGCTCAAGGCCAAATTCGATGCCATGGCCCCGGGCGAGGAAAAAGCGTCCCTGTGGGAAAAAATCAAGGGCCTGTTTGCAGATGCCCCGGCATCTGATGCCGCAACCAGCCTCCATGAATCCGCACTCTGGGTTGGCGGGGATGTTGCCGGCTTTCAGGACAAAGCCAAAACCGTCGGCGTCCTGGCCACTGAAAACGAAGATGTCCGGTCCCTCCGGGAACTGCTGATCCTGGGACTCAAAGGTGTGGCCGCCTATGCCGATCATGCCGCAGTCCTGGGCGTGGAAAAAGATGAGATCTACGCGCACCTGCTCAAAGGCCTGGCCTCCACCACACAGGACCTTTCCGTGGATGAGATGGTGGCCATGGTCATGAAAACCGGAGAAATTGCAGTCACCACCATGGCAGCCCTGGACGAAGCCAATACCAGCGCATATGGAAACCCCGAAATCACCGAGGTCAACATCGGCGTGGGCACCAACCCCGGCATCCTGATCAGCGGCCATGACCTCAAGGATATGGAAGAACTGCTTGAACAAACCCAGGATACGGGCGTGGATGTCTACACCCACGGGGAAATGCTGCCGGCCAACTACTATCCGGCATTCAAAAAATACAGCCATCTCAAGGGCAACTACGGCGGGTCCTGGTGGCATCAGAACGAAGAGTTCGAAGCTTTTAACGGGGCCATCCTCATGACCACCAACTGCATCATTCCGGTTAAAAAGAAGAACACCTACCAGAACCGGATGTTTACCACCGGTGTGACGGGTTATCCGGGTGTCGGCCATATTCCCGAAAGAGAAGACGGAAACGCCAAGGATTTTTCCCGGGTCATTAATGCCGCCAAAAAATGCGATCCCCCCAAGGAACTGGAAACCGGCACTATTGTAGGCGGGTTTGCCCACAGCCAGGTGCTTGCCCTGGCCGATAAGGTGGTGGAAGCCGTAAATTCCGGCGCAGTAAAGCGGTTTGTGGTTATGGCCGGCTGTGACGGCCGCCAGAAGGGCCGCAATTATTTTACGGAAGTGGCGGAGAAACTACCCCAGGATACCATTATCCTGACAGCCGGCTGTGCCAAGTACCGGTACAACAAGCTGGACCTGGGGGATATCGGCGGCATCCCCAGAATCCTGGATGCGGGTCAGTGCAACGATTCTTACTCCCTGGCTGTTGTGGCCCTGAAACTCAAGGAAGTGTTCGGCGTGGAAGATATCAACGAACTGCCCATCTCCTTTGACATCGGCTGGTATGAGCAAAAAGCGGTTGCCGTACTCCTGGCCCTGCTCTTCCTCGGGGTCAAAGGCATCCGGCTGGGCCCCTCCCTGCCCGCCTTTGTCTCTCCCACAGTGCTCAATGTACTGGTGGAAAAATTTGACATCAAGCCCATCAGTGATGCAGATACAGACATCACCGCCATGATGCAGGGCAACTAAGTCCGAAAGAACAGCAATCCGGCAGCACCGCCCCTATACGGCGGTGCTGCCGGTATTTTTTATTATCAGCTTCCGAACGTCATGGTGGTGCCGGACATGTTCATCCGGAACTTGTCCGGCATGGCCTTTTCAATGGCCATCACCGCATCCCGGCAGGTGCAGTGGGCAGGTATCACAAATTCCGGATCAATGGCCTTGAGCGCCTGGATGGTCGGCTCCACCCGGTCTGCACCGTCCGGCCCGGTCAAATGGAATCCGCCCATGACCGCCATGACCCGGTTTGTTCCGGCCACGTCACAGGCGTGCTGTACCGTGTTCACAATCCCGGAATGGGCGCAGCCGGAAAGGACCACAAGCCCCCTGTCCCGGACATGGAAAACAATTGCGGAATCATCTTCCAGCCGGTCCGGCAGATCCCGGTCGCCATTCTTATAGAATGCGTTGCTCATGCCGGTTTCAAATTCCACCGTCCTGGGGATTTCCCCGAGAAACACGGCCCGCCCCCCAAGCAGGGGCATGGGACTTATTGTTTCCCGGACTGCGGCTCCGGCCTCTTCCACCCACTCCCGTTCCAGCTCCGGAAAAAAAACATCCAGACCCCCGGATACTTTCATATACCGGTCCTTCCGGAATACGGCGGGATGCAATGCCAGGGGCAGGCCGTTCTTTCCCGTTTTCCGGACCAGGGTCTCCAATCCCCTGAAATGGTCGGCATGGCCGTGGGACAGGGCCATGGCCTCCACATCACCAAGATCAACCGACAGCAGGTCTGCATTGTAGGCGGCCCCGTGCCCGGAACCCCCGAAATCAAAAAGCATGCAACGGGACCCGTCCGGGTCCGCCACCCGTATAAACGCGGAAAACCCGTGCTCCGCAAGGGGGCTGGCAGTCAGCACCAACCCTTTTTTCCCGGCCGGGGCCACCGGCAGGGGACGTGCCACCACTCCGTCGCTGTCCATGGCCAGCACATCCACGTAATTGTCCTGAAGACTTGTAATTTCAACCCTGTCCACGTTTCTGATCAGATCGTTCATCCGGCTGTCTCCTTTTTTTCAGCAGGTGCGGCGGTATGACGGATATGCCTGCCGGGATTACGGGCGCTTTTCCGCGCCCGGCCTGTAAATTTTCAGGCCAACCCGGTGCAACGTCAGAATGATGTTTTGCCCGCCAGTTGAATACAGGTATGTAACGTATCCACCCGGTCTTTGGACAGGTTTTTTTGATCCATTTTAAAAATTTATTCTGCAGGTCACCGCACGGCACATATTTTCACCCATACCATGCGGGGTAAACGGGGAAACCTGCACAAGAGACAGGCAGGTTTCCCCACGGCATTGTCATACCGTTTCCACTTCTTCTTTTTTCTTTTCCTCCAGTTCCCGTTTCCGCTTTCTTTCCTTGTCCCAGCGGCCAAGGATATACTCTCCGTTCCGGCGGAACCAGTAGGCAATAATAGTATCCATATAATCACCAAGATGGGGTGCCGGAGAAGAAACATTGCTGGGCGGCAGGACTTCATCCAGGTCCAGGTAATTCTTGTAAATATCGATAAAATCCATCAAATCAAAAATTTTGCCCGGCGAGGTGTCTTCGACATCCCATGCCTTGGACGACCGCCTCAGGAAATTCCACCGCCGGGAAGAGATGAATACGGGATAATCCCTGGGGCTGTAGCCGTATTCTCCCCGGTAGTTGTTGGTGGCATCGTTCATCCGGTGGAAAAGCTCTCCAATGGTCATTTTATTTTCACCGGCTGCCGCCACCACTTTGTACCCTTTTCCGCCTTCACCGTTGATGATCTTACGGACCAGGTGCTCAAACTCGTCAACCAGCCAGTCAATGGGAACAATATCGGCAAAGCGGTCTTCGGTCCCCACAACAAAAGGCACATCGTAAATAAACATATTTTTAAGCAGGGGATAAAGGCCGTGGAATTTTGATATTTCACCGTTATCGGAACGGCCCACCACAAGGCTGAAGGCAAACACCCAGAGCGGCAGGTCCGGAAAAGTCTCGCGGAGTTTTCTTTCGGCAATGGCCTTGGACTCTTCGTAGGTATTTTTATAGTCCCAGTTTTCCGTATCCGTAAAGGCTGTGGACAGGTAAACCATGGAATTCCGTTTTCCCGTGGCCGTTACCAGCTCGGCAAAGTTGAGCGACCCTGTGACATTGGTGCCGTAGATATCTTCAAGCTTTTTGTTCCAGGAGACATCGGCTGCACAATGGATCCCGATGTTATGTTCCGCAGTTCCGATTTGTGCAATCACCCGTTTCACATCCTCGGCATCACGCAGGTCGCATTTTACCAAAGAGACCCGGGCGTCATCAACCTCCACAGGAACGCTTTTGCGGTAAAGCATTACAATCTGGTCAACCCCTTCAAATGTGTACAGGGATTTTGCCAGTTCCGCTCCGATCCCCCCGGCACCACCGGACATTATTAATCTGGTCATTTTCTTTCCCTCACATGTTCTGGATGGCGCTCAGCATCTTTGCGCTGTTGTTTTTAATGGCCTCAATTCCCATGGGATTGAGCATGTCTGCCAATGACGGAATTCCCAGGTCGAATTCAGTTTCCAGGGTCACCACAGCCTTTCTTTCGGCTTCGTTATAATCAATCTCCCAGGTGCCTTTATATACATCCACATCCCCTTCGATCTGCTCAAAGACGATTTTTTCAGGCGGATGGAATTCATCTCTTTCGATCCAGCTCAATTCGCTGCCGTTGAGCATGACTGTCCAGGCACTGGTGGGACCATTTTCATCCGAGTCGCAGGTCACTTCCAGGACATCGTCCATGAAATTCGGGTAACGGTCAAAAGCAGATATGTTTTTCCACAGGACATCAATATCAATATCAGTAATTTCCATAGAGGTTTTTACAACAGGCATGGTCTTATCCTTTCATTATCTAAAGTATGTTATAAGCTTTCTTCTACAGCTTCGATGAGTCTTTCCAGGCCCCACTCAAGGTCATCGTTATCAATGACGGCCGGCGGGTATATTCTCAGGACTTCAGGGCAGGTAAGGCAGAACGATGTCAGCACCCCTTTGGCGTATGACGCCATCAAGGTCTTGGCAACGGCATCCTTGTCGACGAATTCAATCCCGATCATGAGCCCCATACCCCGGACCTCGCGAATTCCATCCCTGGACCCGAGCCGTTCGACCAGCATATCAAGGCTTTTCTGCCCTTTTTCGCGAACGGCAGCCAGAAAAGGCTCTTCCGACACCACTTCGATCGCGGAATTGGCAACTGCGCATGCAAGAGGACTTGCCGCATATGAAGATGCCGTCATGGTGGGGTTGTTCAGGATTTCACTGCCATCCTTAAGCACCACCACGGCAATGGGCATCAACCCGCCGCCAATGGTTTTCCCGACCACCAGGATATCCGGTACACCCGCCATGGTCAGCGGCGACCAGACCCGTCCGCAGCGCCCCAGGCCCGTCTGTATCTCATCCATAATGAACATTGCGCCGTGCGCTTTACACAGCGATGCCATCTCATAGGCGAAATCTTCGGGAACCGGCCGGATCCCGCCTTCGCCCTGTACAGGCTCCATGATAAAAGCGGCGATTTTTCCCCCTTCCAAAAGGCCCTTGGCAGTTTCCAGGCCTGCATCGTCCGGCGTGATATGATCCACCTTCAGGGTTGATCCCTCGCCCATGGCCTTGCCTGCGGCATAGTGGGTCAGGCTCAACGCACCGCTTGTTTTTCCGTGATATCCGTTTCGCAACGCGATAAACTGATTTTTCCCCGTGGTCAGCATGGCCGAGCGAATGGCGAATTCAACGCTTTCAGACCCGCTGTTGGCATAAATCACATAACGGAAAGAGTCCGGCAGTGTTCCCAAAAGGGTTTCAGCGGCTGTCACGGATTCTTCATTGGCGAGAATCTTGGTGGACAACCCCATTTTACCAAGCTGTTCCGCCGCACAATTAAGCACTTCCGGATGCCGGTGGCCCAGGAGATGGATGCCGTATGAACCGAAATCCAGATACTTTTCATCATTGCTGGCATATATCCAGGCACCGTTTCCCTGCATTTCAGAGGCTTTTATCCCTGAGAGCTTAAACAGCAGCGCATTTTTTTTCCCAAAAACATGTTCAAATTTTTTCCAGTAAGCATTGTTCATATTCTACTCCTCACAAGTTTAGATCTGTTCGTGTTTCAGACTGTTACGCACTTTTTTCCGGCATTATTGCATCAGTACCGGATGTAATCCCCCCGTCACCTCCTTTCTGTGATATCTCCAAAATTTATCCCGGTTAAAAATTCAGGAAAAAACGGTCAGAAGACCCCTCTTCCAAACCTGTAAACACAACGATATCAATACGTTAAATTAACACTACCTTTTTGACAAAGATCCTTATAAATGAATTTTTAAAAATTCATCACAATAGACCTTGATATTTGATGGGGAGATTGATATTAAGATTCTGTTACGAGTTGGTATAGTAATATCAGCTCTGCCATCATGAAGACCTCCTTCAATCGCCACATTGAGGGGGGTCTTTTTTATGTTGTTACAAAGCGGCCTTTTTTTTAAAGGCCATCGTGCACCGGGCGGCTGAAGAATTTTGGGGAATTTATACCCAAATACCAGCCTGCGGCCTGCTGCACCAAAATGCTCTTCGCTTTTAAAGCGCGGGACTCATACCGAAAGAGACGTTGAGAATGACTGTTTTACCAGTTGGGGAGCCCGTTCGAAGAAGATTCTTATTATGAGAATGAAAAGCTTTTTCTGACACTTTCCTTTTTTAACGAGTTCAAAAATACAGTCATCTCCTACTTAAATTCGCATTGATGTGTCAAGTTCTTTTTCGTTAACGTTGTTATTATTAGTGGCAACATTTTTTTACATTCACTTACTAACCATTGATATTAAAGACAAAAAAGACACTACCCATAGGAAGCGCAGGACTGTTTTTCCGTGGCTTTTACATAAAATTTTTCTTAATTTCAGCCTTTAACAGGAATAGTGAACGGATATAATTCTTCTTTTGGGGAACCTTCAATTTTACCCCGGCCTGGTTGCAGGACCTTGCCAAGTCTGGTAGAGGGTTGTCTGACAACCAAGTTCATGGACATTGTTTTTAAACAGGAGTTTTTCCGCCGCAAATGCCGGGCGCGAACAACGAAAGGGCAGGTTAAAAATGAATATCCCGGGCCAGTCTGAACATTCCCGCCAACTCAAAGATGCCGCCGTATCCATATTCACCGCCGGCATACGGGCCGTGGCCCCAGAGGCCTGCATCCGGAGGCATGTCACCCTTGCCGGCAGCATACTCCGGACCGGAGAAATCCGCCTTGACCTTGAAGAAATCCCCAGGATCTATCTGGTTGGCTTCGGCAAAGCCTCGGCCGCCATGGCTGCAGAGGTTGAAACCCTTTTGGGGGACCGTATCCACGACGGACTGATCATCACCAAATACGGACACGGGGTCCCCCTGCGCCACTGCCGGGTCATGGAGGCTGGCCATCCCGTGCCGGATGCGGCAGGAACAGATGCCGTATCAGCGCTCCTGGACCTTTTATCCCAAGCCAGCCCACAGGATCTTGTCCTCTGCATGATTTCCGGCGGGGCCTCTGCCCTGACCCCGGCGCCTGCCCCGGGGATCTCCCTGGCGGACAAACAGGAAACCACCCGGCAGCTCCTGGGCTGCGGGGCAACCATCCATGAAGTCAACACCATCCGCAAACACCTGTCACGCATCAAAGGCGGCCAACTCTGCCCAAAGGCGGGCGGGGCACGGATCATTTCCCTGATATTGTCCGATGTGATCGGGGATGACCTGGATATCATCGGGTCCGGGATTACCGCCCCGGACAGGTCAAGTTTCAGTGACTGCAAAGAGATACTGGACCGGTACGGCATCCGGGAAAAAATCCCCGGTGCCGCCCTGGAACGGATCATGGACGGCATTGCCGGCCGGGTTCCGGAAACGCCGCATCCCGGTGACAAGGTGTTCTCAAAGGTAAACAACATTGTGATCGGCAGCCTGTCCGATGCCCTTGCCGCCGCCAAAAAAGAAGCGGAGCGCCAGGAGTTCACCCCCATGATTCTATCCTCACGGATCCAGGGCGAAGCCTGTGATGTTGCCAAGGTGCTCTGCGCCATTGCCGGGGAGGCTGCCCGGTCCGGCACCCCTGTGGCGCCCCCGGCCTGCCTGCTATCCGGCGGAGAAACCACGGTCACCCTCAAAGGCAGCGGCAAAGGCGGCCGGAATATGGAGCTGGCACTGGCCGGGGCAATTGAACTGGCAGAAGGGCCGGAGATCCTGATGCTTTCCGCCGGCACCGACGGTACTGACGGCCCCACGGATGCGGCAGGTGCCTTTGCCGGAACCGCCACGATTTCCCGGGCGGCGGCACAGGGTATTTCTGCCCGGGACTTCCTGGCGGACAATGATTCCTACCATTTTTTCCACCGGCTGGGGGATCTTATGGTCACCGGCCCCACCCGCACCAATGTCATGGATCTCCAGATCCTGCTGGTCAGGTGACATGAGCAGACCTTGCGGCATTATAAATACGATGTTGCCCCGGCCCCAATTTTTTTTGAATCATGTAGCAGCCGCTACAGAAAATTTGACACCGGTATCCTATCCTGGGACGCACTGGAAAAGGATCTATAATCTATAGACGGCCCTGTAAAGGAGTCCGAAGGAGGGATACCATGCAGCAGCAAGACCGGATTGGCGGGATCAAGGCGTGTGTGTTCGACGCTTACGGCACCCTTTTTGACGTTCATTCAGCAGTGGGACAGCACAAGGCCCGGCTGAACAGCCTGGCAGACCAGGTTTCCGCAACCTGGCGGACCAAGCAACTGGAGTATACCTGGCTTCGCAGCCTGATGAAACGCCATGCCGATTTCTGGCAGGTCACCCGGGATGCCCTGGATGCCGCCTTTGACATGCACGGCATTGATGATCCGGCCCTGGCAGATGACCTGATGGCGGCCTACCTGCGCCTGGAATGCTATCCCGAGGTGCCCCAAACCCTGTCCCGCCTCAAAACCGCAGGATTCAAACTGGCCATCCTGTCCAACGGGACCCCTGAAATGCTCGACAGTGCCGTGGCAAACTCGGGGATCGCAGATCTCATCGACAGCACCATCTCTGTGGAGGAAATCAAAATTTTCAAACCCGATCCCAAAGTTTACGCGTTGGCAGTGGACCAGCTTGATCTCAAGGCCCATGAGATCACATTCCAGTCCTCCAATGCCTGGGATGCTTACGGTGCATCGGCGTTCGGGTTCAGGGTCGCCTGGGTGAACCGGTTCGGCCAGGCCAGGGAACGGCTCCCCGGCAGCCCGGATGCTGAAATCCATGATCTTGCACAACTGCCGGGCCTTATCCAATAACCGGACCTTATCCAATAAAGGGAACCTATAATAATTTGAAGGAGTATTATCATGACCCGGTTGGACCAGTATTCTGAAAGCGAACGCGCCCATCTTCTCGGGCTGCCCTGCCCTGAATTCGACACTGCACCGTTTGCAGCCGCACCTGAATTGGACATGCTCAGGGTGGCGGTGATTTCCACGGCCGGCCTGCATACAAAAGGCGACCGTCCCTTTGATATGGGGGCATCCGATTACAGGCTGATTCCTTCTGAAACTCCGGCAGGCGATCTTGTGATGAGCCATATTTCCACCAACTTCGACCGCACCGGTTTTCAGATGGACTTAAACACGGTCTTTCCCCTGGACAGACTCAACGAACTGGCCGGCAAGGGATTTATAGGCAGTGTGGCAGCATATCATTATTCATTCATGGGCGCCACCGAGCCTGAAAAAATGGAGGGGACTGCCAGGGACCTGGCAAAAATAATGAAAAAAGACCGGGTGAGTGCCGTTCTCCTGGTTCCGGTCTGACCCAATTGCACGCGCGCCGTGGGCGGGCTGGCACATTATATTGAAGACGAGGGAATCCCCACCACCCAGATCAGCCTGATCCGGGAGCATACCGAAAAGATCAAGCCTCCCCGGGCCCTGTGGGTTTCCTTTGACCTGGGCCGCCCTTTAGGGAGTCCCAATGATGCGGAATTTCAGTTGTCCGTGCTCGAACATGCATTGTCCCTGTTTAAAGCGCCGTCAGGACCGGTTCTTGAGGACTTTCCCCATGATGCCCCGGACACGGTTGACCAACCCGTTTCCGTGGCATGCCCTGTCAGTTTCCGGCCGGCTTCGGAAACACAATCGTCAACCCAACGCTTATCAGAGCAATTCCTGTCCGAGGCCGGACAGATGCGCACCTGGTACGATATTTCCCTGAATACCCGTAACAGGACCACAATGGGCATCAGCGGGATGTCGCCGCAGGATACTGCCGACTTTATCAACCGGTTTATAGATGCCCGGTCAAGAACGGAACTGATGGATGACCCAAATCTTTCGGACAGGCTCCGCCTGGCATGCGAGGACATCAAGGCCTATTACCTTGAAGCGGTCCGGGCACAGCCGGGACAGCCCACAGACAGCAAAAGCCTTGCTGACTGGTTCTGGGGGGAAACCGTGGCGGCCCGGGTGATCAATGCAGCCAGGAAAATATGCATGGATGCGGATTCTGAGAAAATGAAAATCCTGGGCAAGCTCCTTCTGGTTCCCAGAAACCAGATGCACAGGTTCAATAAATAATCCGGTATAATCACGGTATCACCGGAGAAGAACCGGAAAGGGCCTTGTGTCCCTTCCCGGATTGTAAACGCCTTGTGCAATGCGTTGTCACATACGCCGTTTGGATGCCTTGATCGGGTTCAGAGCTTTGCCCTTGACGCCATCGGTGCCGGTTCTGACTCTATATTTGTTGGCATTGAACAGTTCAAACGGATCAAGCCCCTGTTGTTCAAGCTGGCGATTGACCTCTTTTCTGGACACGCCGTACCGGTTGACATCGGCCACCATCCGGTCCACCCGGTCCGGGGTGGTCAGATAAAGCCCCTTATTGTCAATGGCGATGAGCCGGGAAATCCCGCCCAAATCAACTTCCTGAATGACCATATCCGCGGTGGTTCCGTAACGATTTTCCATGGGTGACTCCTTTACGATATTCTAGTTTAATATAACTTCATTATACATAAAAAAGTGAATCTCACACCCGCATAGCGGGTGGCCTCAAGTAGCCCCCTAAAAGGGGGCGTTTGGGTTAGGAAAGCCCCGTTGGGGCTATCTCAAGTCAAGTTCCATCTGTTGTTCGTGTTGTTCTTGGTTACGGATGTATTG
>JBAJNJ010000009.1:0-199876 GCA_036881925.1 Desulfobacter sp. | reverse complement strand
TAATTTTTATTGGCGTAAAAACTATACCTGAGAGGCATTATCACCGCCATCCTTCTCTGGGGATTTTTTGTTGGTCCCCAGAGAAGGATGGCTACGCCCGTGGCAACGTCAAACTGTCCGGGAAGATCTTAACTTTTTCACTTCATGTTTGGATCTCAATGAAGTGTTTAACCTTATTAGCGTCCAGCTTGCTGAAATTATTGATGTGGATGCGGTAACAATACGGTTGAGGGATTCGTCAAAAAAAAAGCTGGTGTTGAAAGCTGCGGTCGGGTTAAGCAGAGCGTATTTAAACCGGGGGGCAATTGACGCGGAGGAACCTGTTTTCAAAGCCCTTGAAGGCGATCCCATCCGCATTGATCAGGCCGCAACGGATGACCGGATTGTCTATAAAGAAGCGACCCGTAAGGAAGGAATCCATACCATATTGGTGATTCCCATTAAAATAAGGGGAGAAGTGGAAGGGGTGCTCCGGCTGTTGACCAAACATCCCCGGAAATTTGAATCTGAAGAAATCGAATTTGTTTCAGCAATTGCCGATCAATGCGGCATTGTTATCGAAAATGCACGCTTTGTAGAACAGCAGGAAATCCAGCTCAATTATTTTGCCATGATCCATGAGCTTGGTAAACAGATCAATGCCACCCGGGGGCTAAGCGATATTTTGGATTTGATTGTCCGGCGATTACCGGAAATAATGAAACTAAAAGCAGCTACCATCCGTTTTTTTGAGCAAAAGGGGCGGCTCACATTGAAGGCGGCATACGGTTTAAGTGAAGAGTATCTGGCCAGAGGATCACTGGACAGGGAAGCGGCTACCTATTACCTGAGGGAAGGTGAACCCCTGATCATCCTGGATGCCAAAACAGATATTCACACCATCTACCACGAGCAGGCCAAGGCAGAAGGGATTGCAAGTATTCTGGCCGTTCCCATCTACTCCCAAGATGAAGTCATCGGTATACTCCGTTTGCTGACATCCGAGGTCCGGTACTTTACACAGGCGGATATCAGCCTGGCTATGGCAATTGCCGAGCATTGCGGAATGGCCGTTCAACGGGCAGCGTAAACGCGCCGGAGCACCTGCCTTAAAAATTTTCCAGAATTACAATTCGGGTAAATCTGCATAAAAAAAGGCTTATCGCTGAAGTGCGAAAAAGCCTTTACAATCACATGGTACCGGAGGCGAGACTTGAACTCGCAAGGGCATACACCCGGGGGATTTTGAATCCCCTGCGTCTACCAATTCCGCCACTCCGGCACGCACAAGATCCCCTCTTTTAAAGGAAAAGGGGAGATTTGTCAATGGGATTTCTGCACAGAAACTCACTTGTCTCAGGACAGGGTTTTGCGAATCCGTTTTTCTGAAACCGCGCCCTGCCGAAGTATCCGTACCGGACTGTGGGTGACATCCACGATACTGGAGCCTGCACCACCGTCTAAAGGCCCTGCGTTCAGCACAAGATCTGCGCCATTGACAAGGGTCGGGGGCAAGTCTTCCACCCTGTGGCAGCCGGGTTGGCCGGACAGGTTGGCGGAGGTGCCGGTGATGGGAAATCCAACGGCATTGGCAAGGGCCCGGGCCACAGGATGGCCGGGCAGGCGGATGCCGATTTTTCCGGTATGGGCGGTGAGCCGGGGGGAGATATGGTCTGCTGCTTTAAAGACCAGGGTGATGTTCCCGGGCCAGAACCGGTCCATGAGGCGCTCCGCTTGGGCAGACACATGGGTGACCAGGTTGTCCAGATCTGTTTTGTGCCGGATTAATACCAGGATGGGGTTGCTCCGGGGACGTTGTTTCAGTCTGAATACTTTTTCAACCGCAAGGGGATCCAGGGCATTGGCCGCCACCCCGTAAAGACACTGGGCCGGAAAAATCACCACACCCTGGCGGGTGAGGATTTTTCCGGCCGTTTTAATGATGTCCGGATCCGGGCGGCGCTTGTCCACCCGGACCCTGTTTTCAGAAATCTCAGGTCCGGACATGGGAATCAGGCAAAGGACTGTGCCTTTTTGGATACCTTGGCTGCCATATCCTTTTTAAATGCAGCCAGTTTTTCCGCCACTGCAGGATCAGACACCCCAATGATCTGGGCGGCTGTGATGCCTGCATTATGGGCCCCGGATTTGCCGATGGCCATGGTGGAAACCGGTATGCCGGGAGGCATCTGGACTGTTGCCAAAAGGGCGTCCAGTCCCTGGAGGGCTGACGAATCAATGGGCACTCCGAGTACGGGCAGGGTGGTATGGGCGGCAATGACGCCTGCCAGATGGGCAGCATGGCCGGCACCGCAGATCAACACCTTGATGCCTTTTTCCCTGGCCTCTGTGGCCAGGCGGGAAGCCTGGTCCGGCGTCCTGTGGGCCGAGGCCACGGTTACGTAATAGGGGATGCCGAATTTCTTGAGCATGACCAGGGCCTTTTCCATGACCGGGAAATCCGAGTCCGATCCCATGATCACACCGACCTGGGGGGGGACTGCCATTCTTTTCAGAGCCTTGGCACCAATATCCTTTCTCATGAAGCAGTTGTCAAAGCGGATCTTGCCGCAGGCTTCATATGCCGTGTTGATGGCCGCTTCCACGGTATCGCCCAATGCGGTCACACCCAGGACACGTCCGCCGGAGGTGACCACCCGGTCCCCGTCCATGGCAGTGCCGGCATGGAAAACAACCGTATCTTTGACGGCATTGGCCTGATCCAGCCCGGTAATCTCACAGCCGGTCTCATAGGAACCGGGATATCCGCCGGATGAAATGACCACGCACATGGCGGCTCTGGGATCGATTTTTGTGGTGTGGTTGTGCAGGGTGCCGTCGCAGCAGGCTTCCATCAGGGGAACCAGGTCGTTTTCAAGGCGCATGAGTATGGGCTGGGTTTCGGGATCACCCAGCCGGGTGTTGAACTCCAGCACCTTGATCTGGTCTTTGTCCATCATGAGGCCGGCATAAAGAACCCCTTTAAAGGGCGTGCCTTCCTTGGCCATGCCCTGGACCGCCGGAATCATGACCTCTTTCATGGCCTTGGTCCGCAGATAGTGATCCAGGACCGGTGCCGGGGAGTAGGCGCCCATACCGCCGGTGTTGGGGCCTTCGTCATTATCGAAAATCCGTTTGTGATCCTGGGATTCGGGCAGGGGAAGAACGGTCTTGCCGTCGGTAAGGGCGATGAAAGAGGCTTCCTCGCCTTTAAGGCATTCTTCCACCACCACCAGGTCCCCGGCATCGCCAAAGGTATTGTCGTTGAGCATCCCGTCAATGGCCTCATCCGCCTCTTCAATGGTGGCGCAGACAATCACGCCTTTACCGGCGGCCAGGCCGTCGGCCTTGACCACGCAGGGTGCGCCCAGAGCCCGGGCATAGGTTTTGGCCTTGCCCGGATCTGTGAACGCCTTGCCCTTTGCACAGGGAATCCCGTATTTCTGCATATGGTTTTTAGAGAAGACCTTTGAGCCTTCAAGGCGTGCGGCTGCTTTGGACGGACCGAATATGGCCAGGCCGTTTTCCTGGAATACATCTGCAATACCTTCCACCAGGGGGCCTTCGGGGCCCACCACAGTGAGGTCGATGTCATTGTCCTTGGCAAATGCGGCCAGGGCGGCAATGTCCCCGGCACTGATGTCTACATTTTCAGCCAGGGTCCGGGTGCCGGCATTGCCCGGGGCACAGTAGATTTTATCCACCATGGGGCTTTGGGAAATTTTCCACACCAGGGTGTGCTCCCGTCCGCCGCTGCCTACAACGAGAATTTTCATTTTGCTCTCCTTAAATTAGTCCGTTTATTCTCTTCAATGGCAAGTTCAATGAGTTTGTCCAGCAGTGCTGAAAAACTGTAGCCGCCGACCTGGGCGGACTGGGGATAGAGACTGGTGGCTGTCATGCCCGGAATGGTATTGGTTTCAAGGACAAAAAGTTCCCCGTCTTTCAGGATCATATCGGTCCGGGAGTACCCTTTCAGGAACAGGGCCTTGTGGGCGCGCGTCGCCAACTCCTGAACCTTTTGGGTCAGGTCGTCGTCTATACGGGCCGGACAGATCTCTTCGGTTTCACCGGCCACATATTTGGCTTCATAGTCAAAATATTCGTGGTTGTCCCCCGGGATGATCTCAATAACGGGAAGGGCTTCGGTATCCTGGTTGCCAAGGACGCCGCAGGTCAGCTCCACCCCGTTGATATACCGTTCCAGAATGATGGTGTCGTCATGGTCAAACCCCATTTTAATGGCAGGTTCAAGTGCCTCTTCGGTTTTAACGATGGTCATGCCCACGCTGGAACCGGCGCAGGCCGGTTTTACGACAATGGGGAGACCCAGGGTGTCAACCACTTCGGGGATGGAAATGTCATCTGTAAAATCAAAGGCCAGGTATCCCGGAGTGGGGATTTTTGACCTGTCGTAGAGTTGCTTGGCGGTGAGTTTGTTCATGGCGGCGGCAGAACCGAGAACCCCGGCACCCTGGTAGGGGATGTCCAGAAGATCCAGCAGTCCCTGTACGGTGCCGTCCTCGCCAAAGGGGCCGTGAAGGATGATCAGGGCGGCGTCGATTTCTGGGGCGTCCGTGACCAGTTTCAAAAGGTCGGATTTCGGATCATAGCGGGTGATGTCGTACTTATCTTTATCCAGGGCGTCAAACACCTGTTGCCCGCTGTTCAGGGATACTTCCCGTTCCGTTGATACACCGCCGGATAAAAGGGCCAGCCTGATTTTTTTCATTGGGTTCTCCTTTGGGCGCTGGGGGTGGTGGGATCACCCCTGTATAATGGTTTGCCGTGCTGTTTCAAATTCTTCCCGGGTAATGAGGTTCTTCTCATAAAGGGTGTTGATCTCAAGCATTTTCCGTTCTGCCCGCTCCACGGAGCTTTCAATGAGCCGGGTATCTCGGCTATCTGTATATATCTGGGAGTCCGGGTGCTCCGGCAACAGGGCCTGGGGTTCCTTGGCCTTGATTTTAAACGAGGCCAGTCCGCCCAGAAGCTTGACTTCCACGGCCCGGTCCTGAAATTCAGGTGTCCCCAGAACTTCCCGGAGACTGGAAGAGCTTTCCCGCATCCTGCGGTATATGATCCAGGCAATTGCCAGTACCAGGATACCGATCCCGGCCATGATCCAGGGCA
This sequence comes from Desulfobacter sp., assembly GCA_036881925.1. Classification (GTDB taxonomy): domain Bacteria; phylum Desulfobacterota; class Desulfobacteria; order Desulfobacterales; family Desulfobacteraceae; genus Desulfobacter. Next base: position 194,764 of record JBAJNJ010000009.1, on the reverse strand, counting down.
GGTAATGGTAAACCCCCTTGAACAGGACAACGGTGAGCCCGACCCCTGCCAGCAGGAACACGTGGAGCAGCAGGATGAAATATGCGGTAAATATACTTTTAAACAGTCCTTCTTTATCTTTTTTTCGAATGTTCATGACAGCTTTTCTTATGATAGTTTTTTCAGGATATTGTTCCGGTACTGATCCCTTGCCAGGGCTGAGGCGGCGCTTGTTCCGCGGCCGGCATCCAGTTTGGCTAAAAGATAGTTGAGTTTCTTCCGGAGTTTTGCTTTTTCAGGGGACTCGTCCGCCAGGGAGGCCATGAGATCCCGGGTATGGGAGATTTTTTTTCTGAGTTCGATTTCAGGGGGCAGGAAACCGGCATTTTTAAGAATCTTGTGGGCCATGCGGAATTCCGGGGGCACGTCAATGTCCTCAAAATTCAGCGGGCGCCCCCGTCCGGGAAGGTCTTTAAATGCCCCGTCCCTCTGCGCCTTTTTTATCCTTTCTTCGACAATGGCTTCAAACCCTGGAATCATTGTTTGTCGTCGTGGCTCCCGGCCGAAAAGGCCGCTGTAAAAGGTGGTATTTGCGGGAATGCCCGATCAAGGAGTCTCCCTGTTTTAAGGCAATAGATTTTATTAAACTTGGGGCGGATTTGCAAGCTATTTTCTTGACACCATAAGGGCAATACTGTATCAAATAACATTTCAAATCAATGAATTTAGGACCTTTGCTCCCATGAAAGATACTGCCGTGCCAAACAAAAAAAGGATCTTTTTCTGGGAGGCGGCAAGCCGGTGGGCGGCTTGGCTGATTATTGCCGGCCTGGCCATGCTTTCGGGGCCGGTTGCATGGGTGCAAGCCGACACCCGGGAAAGCACCCGGGCAGTTGCACCGGAGCCGTTTGAAGCGTTTTTATACTATGTAGATCCTGCCACAACCCACCTGAAAGCGGTTCCAAGATCATTGCCGCCGGGGCTCGATGCCCATGCATCGGGCCGGGCGGTGCTGGACGCACTCACCTCCGGACCCCCGGCACCGGGCCTTGTGAGGGCCCTGCCGGAAAATACCCGGGTAAACACTTTGTTTATCACCCGGGAGGGCAATGCATATGTGGATCTCGGTCTGGATCCGGAAGATACAGGGCCGGGCGATACCATGACCGAGTACCTGGGGATTTACGCCCTGGTCAATACCCTGACAGTGAACATACCTGAAATCAAGCAGGTGCGGATACTGGTGAACGGCTCGGATTCTGCCGGCCTGGGCGACCATTTGCGTCTGAACAGATTTTTTAAAACCAATATGTTGATCGTAAAATAGATTAAAACTGATATGGTGATATGAGCAAACAAAAGAACATAGCCAAAATAAGAAACATCGGTATCATGGCCCATATTGATGCGGGCAAAACCACCGTGACCGAGCGGATCCTTTATTATACGGGAAAATCCCATAAAATCGGCGAGGTCCACGACGGCGAAGCCACCATGGACTGGATGCAGGATGAACAGGACCGGGGCATCACCATCACCTCGGCGGTGACCTCCTGCCAGTGGAAAGGGGCCAATATCCAGATTATCGACACCCCCGGCCATGTGGATTTTACCGTGGAGGTGGAGCGGGCCCTGCGGGTTCTGGATGGTGCCATCGGCGTATTCTGTGCCGTGGGCGGTGTAGAGCCCCAGTCCGAGACGGTGTGGCGCCAGGCAGACCGGTATGAGGTGCCCAGGATGGCGTTTATCAATAAGATGGACAGGACCGGGGCCGATTTTTTTATTGCCGTGGATTCCATCCGGGAAAAGCTGGCAGCCAACCCGGTCATGCTCCAGGTGCCCATTGGCGCCGAGGACCGTTTCCGGGGCGTTATCGACCTGGTTTCCATGCAGCAGATTTCCTGGGATGATGAAAGCTTGGGTGCCGAATATATGGCCGGGGACATTGACGGTGATTTAGAGGACCTGGCTGCCGAGCACAGGGAGAAATTGCTTGAAGCGATTTCTGAAACCGATGACGATATCATGGAAAAATACCTTGGCGAGGAGGAGATTGAGACCCGGGAATTGAAAGCCGCCATCCGCAAGGCCACTATAAACCGGGAAATTGTACCGGTTCTCTGTGGCAGCGCCCTTAAAAACAAAGGGGTGCAGCCGTTGCTGGACGCCATTGATTTTTACCTGCCCAGCCCCAAAGATATTCCGCCTGTGAAAGGGGTGCATCCGGATTCCGGGGATGTGCTGGAGTTCCTTCCTGAGAAGAACGGCCCCCTGGCCGCTCTGATTTTCAAGGTCTCCATGATCGAGGGGCGCAAGCTTTCCTTTGCAAGGATCTATTCCGGCCGTATTGAGGCTGGTTCCGATGTTTACAACCCGGCGCTCAACCGTAAGGAAAAACTTTCCAGAATACTCCGGATGCATGCCAACAAGCGGGAACGGCTTAACGAGGCCTCTGCCGGGGATATCATAGGTATTGTGGGGCTCAAGGATTCCGGCACCGGCGAAACCCTTTGCGCAAAGGATGCACCGGTATTTCTTGAAAAAATGGAATATGAAGATCCGGTCATCTCCATTGCCATTGAGCCCAAGACCCATGCGGACCAGGAAAAGCTGGACACGGTCCTGGAAAAATTTATGATTGAGGATCCCACCCTGAAGGTGAGAAAGGATGAAGAAACCGGCCAGACCATTCTGTCGGGCATGGGAGAGCTTCACCTGGAAATCATTATTTCAAGGATGGTCAAGGAGTTTAATACCAACGTCAATGTGGGCAAGCCCCAGGTGGTTTACCGGGAGATCGTCACGGCACCGGCCAGGGGCCAGGCAATATTTGACCGGGAAATCCAGGGCAAGTCCCACTATGCCAATGTCACGGTGGAGCTTCACCCGCTCCAACGGGGCAAGGGTGTGGCATTCCGGTCCCTTGTGTCCGAAGACCAGATCCCGGAACAATATATCGGTAATATTGAAACCGGCATTCGCGAGAGCCTTGAGGGCGGTTTTCTCAAAGGCTATCCCCTGGTGGATGTGGAAATCGTCCTTTCCAACGGCGGATGCGAAGAGGGCAGAAGTTCCGAACTTGCCTTTTCCGTCTGCGGTGCCATGGCCTGTAAAGAGGCCTTGAAAGCCGCTGATATGGCTTTGCTGGAGCCGATCATGGATGTGGAGGTGTTTGTGCCGGATGCCAACATGGGAGATGCCATTGCCGATCTCAACACCCGTGGCGGCAAGGTGGAGTCCATCAATCCGAAAGCGGACATCCAGATCGTCAAGGCGGTTGTTCCCCTGGCCAGGATGTTCGGGTATTCCACTGCACTCCGGTCCGCGACCCAGGGCCGGGGAACCTTTACCATGCAGTTCAAGAGTTTTGACAAGGTGTAAAAAGACAGGGCCGCTGTAACCGCGGACAAGATCTGGAGCCCGGCATAGCGTTGCTATGACCGGGCTTTTTGTTTGGGGGCGCCGTCTCTGAGTTCCTGGAGGCGTTTTTGGGCGTCTTCTTTGGTTTTGTTGTCTTCAAGGGTGTCAACGGCCCGGCCAAAGTGTCGCAATGCGTTTTTCAAATCCCGGATCTCTGCATAATAAATCCCCAGGTAATAATGGGACATGGGGGCGTTCTGCTGCTGAGACATGATATTGGCCAGGTGGTAGTTGGCCCGGGCAAATCCGGTTTTGTTCCGTTCCAGGACCCGGGTCAGGGCGGCCTGGGCACCGGGAAGGTCCCCGGTCTCAATCTGTGCAACCGCCGCGTAATAGGTGGCGGTATCTCCCATGACCTTGTCCTGGGTGATCCCCTTGAGGACGGAAAGGGCGGTGTCATAATCGCCTTTGCGGAGGTTCAGGCGGCCCAGTTCCAGAAGGACCATGGGTTCGAAAACCAGAATGTTCAAGGCCTTCTGCAGGTGGGCAATGCCGAGATCCAGCTTGTGGGTCCTGGCGTAGAGCAAGCCCATGCCATAGTTCAGGGCCGGGTCATCCGGGGATTCCCTGAGTTTTTGTTTGACCTTGTTCAGGTGGGCGTCCGGATCTCCGTAAAGGCCGATAATCCGGTATCTTACCATCTGGTAGTCATAGTTTTCCGGCGGGGCCGGTTTGCCTGCCGGGGGCCTGTAGTCGGCCAGGATGCCGGCGATGTGGGCGATACGGCTGCCTGTACCCGGATGGGTTTTAAAATAATCCGGAATGCTTTCAATACCCTGGTAATCCGATTCCCGAATCTTGTTCAGGCCGGACAGCAACCCTTGGGGACGATATCCGGTTTTTTCAAGAAAGAGGATGGCTTTCTGGTCTGCCTCTGTTTCATTCTCCCGGGTAAAGGCCAGCATGGATGACTGGCCCGCAGCCATGGCGCCCAGGGTTACTGCCGATCCGGCTTCCCCGTCACTGGCGGAACCCAGCAGGATGCCCGCCAGCATACCGGCCAGGCTGCCCACAGCAACCATCTTGGACCGGTCAATGGATTGGGACACATGGCGGCTGGCGGCATGGGCCACTTCATGGGCCATGACACCGGCAAATTCATCCATGGTTTCCAGGGTGGCGATCAGTCCCCGGTGGACAAATATATTGGCTGCGGGGCTGGCAAAGGCATTAAACGAGCCATCGTCGATCAGGTTGAAATCATAACGAAAGGGCTGGGGGGGAAGCACCGCGACGATATGCTCGCCCACGGTGTTGATCATATGCCGGGCCACGGGATCCTGGAGGATCAGTCCCCGGTCCCGGATCATTTTCATAAATTGTTTTCCCAGCTTTTGTTCGTCGGGTATGGAAATGGCCCCGGCATTGGACGTCACCAGGAAAACCAGTATCAGGCAGGCGGCTGTCAGGCGTTTAAAACATATCATGGATCAATGAAACCGGTCTTCCTTCCCGGGCAGGGAATCAAATATTTACAAATTCGGTGTGCTCCATGGCAATTTCAATGCGGAAGCTGTAGTTGCCTATTTTCAGGGAGAGCCTTCTGTTTTCGGCATAATAGGCATCAATCACCAGGGTAATGGCAGAATTGAGGGTCAGGGCCTTGGGCTGGCCGATCACTGCATTGAGTTCAAACTCCTCCTCCACATCCTTGATCACCTGTCCCATGAGCTGGTTGGTCAGCTCGCCGATGGTGTCGGCAACTTCAGGGGCGGCAATTGAGTTTGCCAGTTCCTCTTTGGGCATGCCCATGGTCAGCATATATCTTTTATAGACCTCAAACGCGGCTTCGGCACTGAAGTTGAGAATGACAAGGCCGATATAGTCCCCGTCAAACTGGACAAAGCAGGTCAGGTCCGGTTTCATTGAAACTTTGGGGATTTTCTGGATGGTGGAGGAATAGGTCACCTCCTGGCCCGTACTGGTCTCCAGGGTTTTCTGGGCCGTGGTCAGGAAAATTTTTGAAATTTCGTCAATGGAAAGGACATTGGGCATTCCCATGGGATCTCCTTCAATAATATGGCTAAATGATATACATGGGTTGAATGAAAATCATCGCTAAATTATCAATAATATCCGGACAAATGTCAAATGTTTATCACCGCTCCCCGCGTTTGTAGGGGGTGGCGAGCATGGCCGGGGCGTTCAGTTTCCTTGCATCCCTGAGGCTCATCAACAGCAGGATCAGCAGGGTGGCGATATAGGGCAGCATGGCAAGAAAGTTGGGAGAAATCCCCAGGGGCTGCATCAGGTACTGGACCACAAAAATGCCGCCGAACACAAACGCGGCCCAGATAGCCCGGCCCGGGTTCCACAGGGCAAATATGGTCAGGGCAATGGCAATCCATCCCCGCCCGGCCGTCATGCCTTCCACCCAGGATTTTGAATAGGATATGGAAAGATGTGCCCCTGCCAGGGCGGAAAATCCACCGCCGATGATCACGGACCAGTACCTGATCAAATAAACGTTTACCCCCTGGGTTTCCGTAGCCTTGGGGTTTTCGCCCGTGGACCGGACCTGGATGCCCAGACGGGTCCGCTCCAAAAAAAACCAGGCAACAAAGGCCAGGACAACGGCCAAATAGAAAAACGGGCTCTGGTTGAACAGGGCCTGGCCCACATAGGGAAGGTCGGAGAGAAAAGGAATGGCCACATTTTCCATTTTAACGGACAGGGGACGTCCCACGTAGGGTTTTCCCATCATGCCGGAGAGGCCTAAACCCAGCATGGTCAGGGCAAGCCCGGATACCACCTGGTTGGCCTGGAGCGATACCGAGGTAAAGGCATGGATGACAGAAATGGCCATGCCCGCACCCACAGCGGCCAGGACGCCCAGCCAGGGTTGCCCCGTGGTCATAGTGACGATAAACGCCACAACCGCCCCTACGGCCATGACCCCTTCGACACCGAGATTCAGGATCCCGGAGCGTTCGCACAAGATTTCCCCGGTGGTGGCCAGCAGCAGCGGGGTGCCTGCCACCATGGTTCTCTGGATGGTTGATATGATGATCTCTTCCATGGTGTATCCTAACGTGTTTTTCCGAACCGGATTTTTACTTTATGGTGTAAAAAATAGTCACCCATGATCAGGAAGATCAGCAGGGTGCCGTTAACAATTTCCACCGTGGCTGCGGGCAGCCCCAGGGAAATCTGTATGGCGTCGCCGCCCACAATGATGCCGGCGAACACAAGCCCGGACAAGATGGCGTAAAGGGGATTGAGCTTGGCCAGCCAGGCCACGATAATGGCGGTAAATCCGTATCCCGACGATACCGACGCCGGGTATCCCAGATAGTGGTGGATGCCCGCCACTTCGCCCACACCGGCAAACCCGGCAAGCCCCCCGGATATGGCCATGAGGATGAGGCTGGTCTTTAAAAAGTTAATGCCCGCATACTTGCCTGCGTCCGGGTTTTCTCCTACCACCCTTGCCTCATACCCGAACCGGGTTTTATAAATCACCACGCAGAGCACAATGGCCGAAACAATGGCCAGGATAAGGGTGGCATAGTGAATCCGCGACCCCGGTATAATGCCCAGAATGACGGCATCGGGCAGGTTGTCCGTTCCCGGGAAACCAAACCGGGTTTTGCCTTTCCAGGGGCCCACGATGAGCATGGTTAAAAATTCCGCGCAGATATAGTTGAGCATCAGGGTGGTGATGACCTCGTTGATGGCGTATTTGATTTTCAGGATGGCCGGGATAATGCCCCAGAGCGCCCCGCCGATGAAACCCGCGGCAAAGACCATGGGCACAATCAGGTAGGAGGGCAGTGCCTGGCCGAATGTCTGGCCGGTCCATGTGGCAAAGATAGCGCCCATGAGCAACTGGCCTTCGGCACCGATGTTCCAGAACTTGGCCCGGAAGGCCAGGGTAAGGCCGGCACCGATCAGGATCAGGGGAATGGCCTTGGTCACGGTTTCCTTGAATCCGTACATGGACCCGAAAGAGCCCATGAAAATTTCGGAAATGGCAAACAGGGGGTTGACCCCGGCCGCAAGGAAAATAATGCTGATAACCAGAAGGCCGGCGGCAAATGCGCCCACACTGGTCATCAGGGATCTGAATGCTGTGATGTTGTATCGATCACTGGTTGTAATCTGTATCATGGTAATGGCTTTGTGTTAAATGTCATGCCAGGCGGTGTTGTCAGACCTGGTTGGTTGCAGGGTGTGTTTTGTCAAAACGCCTGGACCCGGCCATCATCATGCCGATATCGCAGAGGCGTTCGTCATCCGCATCAAGGATGCCCATGAATTCACCGTCAAAGATGACCGCCACCCGGTCGCAGAGTTCAAAAATTTCTTCAAGGTCTTCGGAAAACAGCAGGACCGTGCTGCCCTGTTTTCTCAACTCCAGAAGATGCTGTCGCAGGAATTCGGTTGCGCCGACATCCAGCCCGTAGGTGGGGTGCGATGCGACCAGCAATTCTGGCTGTTCGCTGATTTCCCGTCCCAGGATCAGTTTCTGGATGTTTCCGCCGGACAGGTTCCGGATCTGGTTGTTGATGGAATGGGTGGAAACCCTGAAGTCGGAAATAATGCTTTTGGCATGGTTTTTCACCTGGTCATATTTAAGAAAGTACCGTTTTGAAAATTTTTTCAGGTGATGCTGTTTTAAAATGGCATTATCGTAAAGAAAAAGCCCGGGGGCAATGCCGAACCGGATCCGTTCCTCGGGCACATGGGAAACCCCGTAGTCATAAATTTTTCTCGGGGACATGTTGGTAATATCACTGTCCTTGACCCTTACCTTGCCCCGGTCAATTTTGCGGATGCCCGTGATGGCCTCGGCAAGTTCCCGCTGGCCGTTGCCTGCCACACCGGCAATCCCGAATATTTCGTTTTTGTAAAGGTCAAAGGATACTCCCTTGACCGCAGGCAGCCCTTTATCGCCGGTGACGTGGATATCCTCCACCGACAGGACCTGGTCGCCTTTGGACATTTTTTCCCGGTCGACCTTAAAGGCCACATCCCTTCCCACCATCATCCGGGCAAGCCCTTTTTTATCCGTGTCCGCCGTATTGGCACCCCCCACGATCTGCCCCTTCTGCAGCACCGTGACCCGGTCGCAGATGTCCATGATTTCGTTCAGTTTGTGGGAGATGAAAATAATGGAATGGCCCTCGGCCTTCATCTGCCGGAGAATCTCGATCAGCTCCTGGATTTCCTGGGGGGTGAGCACGGATGTGGGCTCATCCAGGATGAGCAGGTCCGCCCCGTTGAGCAGGGCTTTGATGATTTCCACCCGCTGTTGTTCGCCTGCGGAAAGCTGCCAGACCTTCTGGTTCAGATCGATGGTGAAGTCAAACTGCCGGGAAAAGGCCTCGACCCGTTCCCGGATTTTGATCTTGGGAAAGAAAAACGGGGTGTCTTTGTATCCAAGGGCGATATTCTCGATCACGGAATGGTTCTGGACCAGCATAAAGTGCTGGTGGACCATGCCGATACCGTGGTCAATGGATTCCACAGGGTTGGAAATCCTGATGGGGTTGCCGTTGATGCGGATCTGGCCCGAATCCGGCTGGTAAAGTCCGTAAAGGATATTCATCAGGGTGGTTTTGCCGGCACCGTTTTCACCCAGAAGTCCGAGAATCTCACCGGAGTTCACGGTGAGATTGATATCTTTGTTGGCATGAATGCCTTGAAATGATTTGCAGATGTCCACCATTTCAAGACGCTGTATCTTTTTCATAGTCATTTAAAAAAGGCCGGGAAAAATTTCCCGGCCTTGTAAAGATTTTAAATATTAAGGCTTATTGGGGGATTTTACCGTTTACATTATCCACATAGTACATAATGCTGAGCAGGTCTTCCTTGGATGCCTTTTCGCCGCTTTTGATGCGAACGGCGCCTGTGTTGTCCTTGATGGGGCCGGTAAAGGGCTCGAATACTTCAACACCCTGCTGCATCTGTGCATAACGTTTCATGACCAGATCATAGGCGGAGATCTTGCCGAATTCCGGTGTGTCAATCATGGCCGCCTTAAGTGCCGGAACAAATTTGGGATTGATGGTGTCTGTGTCGTTGCCGCCCAGAAGTGCTGCCTTTTCCTTGGCCAGCCACCAGATGTCTTCGTTGGTCCAGGTACCGTTGTAGATATCTTCCAGGATTTTGGCGTACATGCCGCCCCAGTCCATGAGCTGGCCGGAAACCACGGAGTCTTCGCCGTAGGGCTGCATGGCCGAGTAATGGGAGAAGGTGTAGATCTGCTTGCCTTTTTCCGTATGGTCCTGGCCCACTTCAATAACAGCCGGGGTATCCTCGGTAAAGGCAAGGGTGTCGCAGCCTTCCGCGATCAGGGCCTCGGCCGCTTCCTTGGCTTTGTCCGGGCCGTACCAGGCATAGATCCATTTCACATCCACAGTGGCCTCGGGATTGGCTGCCTTGACTCCCAGGGCATAGGCATTGATGTGGCGGACCAGTTCGGGAATGGGGAAGGCCGCCACATAACCGATTTTATTGGTTTTGGTCAGGGCACCGGCCATAAGGCCGTTCAGGTAGTACATCTGGTAAAGGTCGCCGAAATAGGTACCCACGTTCTCAGACCGTTTGAAGCCGGAGCAGTGCATGAATTTTTTGTCCGGGTATTTGGCGCCGGCCTTGATGGTGTCTTCCATGTAGCCGAAACTGGTGGTGAACACCACGTCGCATTTCTGCTGCTGGATCAGGCGGTCGATGATTCTCATGCTGTCGGATTCCGCAACAGATTCGACAATTATGGTTTCCAGCCAGGGAAATTTCTTTTCCGCATATTTTTTGCCCATGTCATGGGCATGGGACCAGCCATAATCGCCCACCGGACCGACATAGATGAATCCTGCCTTGAGTTTTTTGCCCTTTTCCGCCTGGGATACACCCGGGGAGGCTAAAAACAGGGTAAACAGGAAGGTGAAAAACACCGTAACGGCACAAAATTTTGTTTTCATATGCTTCTCCAAAAATAATTTATGAAAAAAAGTCATGTAAAACGGTTGAGTAAAAATCAGGTTAAAAAATTGGGAAGGATCATACGATATTTAACGGTTTCCAGTCAACCATTATGATCCCTGCAATCCCCAAAGGTAAAAGGGTTTTGGCGCGAACCCCGGCAAAACAGCGAACTTATCGATTTTTTTATCGATTTTTTTCTGTCGACAGAAACAGGAAAATATGTTTGAATATGCCTTTTTTGGGGGGAAGTTCAGTTCAAACCATCATGAAATTGAGGGTATTATGAATAGCCTTGGAAATGTTTTAAAAAAATCGCAGATCTTTAAAGGACTGGAATCTGGCGACCTTGACATGGTCATGCCGCTGTTTCATGAGCGGATACTCCATACCGGGGATGTGCTGACGGCTTCCGGTGACTCTGCCCAGTTTTTTTTCCTTCTGGGCAAAGGCACCCTGCTGCTGGCCATGGACGGCGGAAAAGCCGTTGTTCTGGACAGTGCCGGCGACTTTGCCGCCATGGAGCTGATGAGCCGGGAAGGGGTATACACCACAAGCGTTACCGCCCTGGAGGACGGGGTGGCCTGGGCTGTACCCAGGGAAGCGTTTTTCGATTTCATACGGCAGGACACACCGGCGGCGGCTGAAATTATGGCTGCCTGGCAGATTTTTCTGGATGCCAAGGCCGGGTTTGCAAAAGTGATCGCGGACATTGACGCCCCGGTCATATCTTAACAAAGGAGGTGCCCTTGTACGGACTTGAAGCCATCAATGCCAACAACGGTTGGGCCATTTCAGCGGTCGGCATTACCATTGTTTTCAGCGGCCTTGTCTCGTTGTCACTACTTATTTCCCAACTTCACAAGGCAGTTGACCTGTTTGAAAATCCCCATAAAATCAAAGCCTGGTTTGCCGGTAAACCCGATGCCAAAGTGTCGGAATCGCCTGTCATGGTGCTGCGGGAAGACCAGAAGGAAGTGGTCAGGCAATATGCCCTGCTGGCCAGAACCATGGACGACCATTTTTCCCTGCCGCGGCTGCTTCACCTGGCCAGGGTGTCAGGGCTCAAAGACCCTTGCGCACACCTGAATCTTTTGCTGAAATCCGGGATTGTCACGCCGGACGGCGAGGGGTATTTCTGCTGGGATGAGAATCAGTTCAACCAAACCATTTCATATTAGACCCGACCAAAGGAAATAATCGAATGGATGCCTTATTCTTAGAGTTTTTTCAGAACACCGGGTTTTACCTGTGCGACTATCGAAATATCATTATGATCCTGATCGGTATGATTTTTATCTACCTGGGCATTGCAAAGGATTATGAACCCCTGCTCCTGGTTCCCATCGGATTCGGGATGCTGATTGGAAACATTCCCATTTTCAAGGGCCTTGGACTGGGGATTTATGAGAGTAACTCCGTACTCCACTACCTCTACTTCGGGGTGACCCAGGGGATTTATCCGCCCCTGGTGTTTCTGGGGATCGGAGCCATGACCGACTTTTCAACCCTGTTGGCCCGGCCGGTGCTGATGCTGCTGGGCGCGGCCGCCCAGGCCGGTATCTTTATTACATTCCTGGGGGCACTGGCCCTGGGGTTTGCCCCGAATGAATGTGCCGCTATCGGGATTATCGGCGGTGCCGACGGCCCGACCGCCATCTTTCTGACCGCCAAACTGGCACCAAAGCTCATCGGTCCCATTGCCGTGGCAGCATACTCTTACATGGCCTTGGTTCCCGTAATTCAGCCGCCCATCATGAAACTGCTGACCAGCCGGAAAGAACGGCTGATCCGGATGGAAGAGCCCCGCCAGGTGAGCAAGCGCGAAAAGATGATATTCCCCATTGTGGCCTTTCTGCTCTGTTGCTTCCTGGCACCGGCCGCCCTGCCGCTTCTGGGCATGCTCTGCTTTGGCAACGTGCTCAAGGAAGCCGTGGTGACCGAGCGCCTGGCTGTAACCGCCAGGACCGCCCTGATTGATACCGCCACCATTTTGCTGGGGGTAACGGTGGGCGCGTCCACCCAGGGCGATGTTTTCCTGACAAAGAGTTCTGTGGGGATCTTCATTCTTGGTGCCGTCTCTTTCTGTATTGCCACGGCCTGTGGTGTGATGTTCGCCAAGCTGATGAACGTGTTTCTCAAAAAGAAGATCAATCCCCTGGTCGGTGCGGCCGGTGTTTCCGCCGTACCTGACTCCGCCCGGGTGGTTCAGATGGTCGGCCAGCAGGAAGACCCCACCAACTTTTTGCTGATGCATGCCATGGCCCCCAATGTATCCGGTGTTATCGGTTCGGCCATTGCAGCGGGTGTGCTCTGGAGCCTTATGGTTTAACACCTCTCCTTTCAGCAGATCATTTGCGTTTTCAGAATGCCGGTATCCCTCTGGGGTACCGGCATTTTTTTATGGACAGGCCTGTTGATTTTCATTGCCGCGGGACCATGTGGTCTTGCCATCTGTCCGGATAATGGCAATTTTATCCAAGACTGCCATTTTGATCGCTGCTATGATCGGGTATAATACCTGATCTGATTATTAGAGATACCCTGAATGTTTACCTAAAGATCAAGGAATGCCGGTGAAATCATCCGGAAACACGGCCCGGGAGACCATCCGTGAGACTACCAGTGAAACCACCCGTTTTTTGAAGGTCCCGGAATTGGGAAACCTGGAATTGCTCCATGCCTGCTACACCGGGCAAAGATTTTCTCCCCATTTTCACGAGGGCCATGTCATCGGCGTTATTGAACGGGGGCATCTCGGCTTTGACTACCGGGGGGAGAAACTTGTGGCTTCCCGGGGGCAGATCAACCTGGCAGATCCGGGTGAGGTGCATAACGGGTTTGCCGCCAGTGAAGCCGGGTGGCAGTACCGCATGTTTTATCTGGCCCAGGGCCAGTTGGAACGTATTGCCAGCGAAGATGCCCGCGGGTCTGACATGCCGTTTTTCCGCCGGGGCGTGATCCGGGACAACCGGCTCGCCCGGAAACTTGTCCGTCTGCACGAGGATTTCCATGATCCATCCGTTTCCATGCTGGAAAAAGAATCCAGATTTTATACGGTTGTCCACCAGGCCGTGCGCCGCCACACCGCAAATCCGGCCGTCCCCGGTGGTTTGCCCCGGCAGGGGCAGGAGAAAAAACGGATCTCCATCGTGAGGGCGTATATTGAGGACCTTTATGATACGTCCATCACTCTGGATGATTTGAGCCGCATCAGCCAAATGAGCAAGTATTATCTGCTCAGGATGTTTTCCGCCCAGACCGGCCTGACGCCCCATGCCTATCTCTCCCATGTCCGGGCCGCCAGGGCCAAGGAAATGATGGACAAGGGCCTTTCCCTGGCAGAGGTTTCCCTGGCCGCAGGATTTTTCGACCAAAGCCATCTGAACCGCATCTTTAAGCGGATTTACGGAATTACGCCAGGGCTGTATTGCCGTGCCGGCCGGCGGGGCTGAACACCGTTACCCCGCAGTTGGCACCATGTGATTTTCCCGGCGCAGGCCGTTTCCGAAAAAATCCTGTTGCCACAACGTATTCCAGCCGGTAGAATTTGACGGTTTAACGAACATACACGCCGGCATCCGGTCTGCGTTTATATAAAGGGCGATAATACATATGGATACGTTTTTTTTCTGGATTTCCAAGCTGGGCTGGTATGCATTCAGGCCGGATATCCTTCTGGTAGGCTTTCTGCTCGCCGGGCTGATCTGCCTTTATGCCGGTGCCAGGAAAAAAGCCCTGGCCATCCTGACCGTTCTGACGCTTTTCATGGTTGGAATTACGGTGTTTCCGGCCGGAAAATGGCTGCTTTCCCCATTGGAATCAAGGTTCTCGACCAATCCTGAGCTGCCCGAAAATATCGACGGGATCATTGTACTTGCCGGTGCGGAAGACAGCTATAAAGGGGTGCTTTGGGGGCAGGTTGCCCTGAACAGTGCCGCCGACCGCCTCCACTATTTTATGGCGCTTATGCGGCAATACCCGGATGCCGTGCCCGTGTTCAGCGGCGGTACGGGAAGCCTTGTCACCCAGGGTTATAAATCTTCTGATATGGCACGGCAGATGTTTCTGGAACTGGGATTTGACGTGGACCGGATCCGGTTCGAATCCGCCTCCAGAAATACCTATGAAAACGGGAAATTTTCTTATGACATGATCAAACCGGCCCCGGGGCAGCAATGGGTTCTGGTTACCACGGCCTGGCATATGCCCAGGGCGGTGGGGGTTTTTGAAAAACTGGGGTGGAAGGTGATCCCCTTTCCCGTGGATCATGCGGGATACCCCTTGGACGCCCGGTCTGTGTTCTCGTTTTTTTCGCTGAATTTTACGGGTAACCTGGATGCGCTTCAGACCGGCCTGCACGAATGGACAGGCCTGGCTGTTTACTATCTTACCGGCAAAACCACGGCGTTGCTGCCGCCTTCACCCGGATAACGCCCGGGCAAACAAAACGGCCCGCCCCAATTTTTCAGGTACGGGTTTTCCAGGTACGGGCCGTTTCCGTCTCTCTTATTCCTGTTCGGGGATAAATGCGGGATCGGTCATGGCCAGCACGGCATAGCCACCCTGGATGTTCCTGATCCGGTGGAACCCTTTCTGATTCAAAAATACCTGTGATTCATAGGACCTGGCCCCTGTGCCGCAAAGCAGGTACAAATCCTCGTCCGGAGGCAGGGACTCGAACCGCTGCCGCAGTTCTGCCTGGGGGATATTCAGCCACCTTTCCCCGTACTGCGCGATGAATGGCGCGGCTTCGGACGGGTCCCTCAGGTCCAGTACCCTGATATTGCCGTTCCGGAACAGGTCCAGAAAGTCGAGCATATCCATGGGGGTGTTCCGTCCTTCCAGGATATTGTCCAGGACATTGCCTGCATTGTTGATCACATCCATGGCCGAGGCAAACGGCGGGGCATAGCCGGTTTCAAGCACACAGACGTCGTCTACATCCAGACCGGTGCCGAGCAGGGGGGCAATGGCATCCACCCTGGCTTTCACCGCATCGGACTGGGCACCAATGGCCTCGACCCCGAGAATTTTCCGGGTGGCCCGGTCCGCAATCAACTGGATGAACATGAATTTGGAATCCGGGTAAAAATGGGCCCTGTCAAACTGGGCCACTAGGGCATGAACCGGATCAAACCCGGCTTCCTTGGCCTGGGCAACGGTGAGGCCGGCCGTGGCCGCTCCCATATCAAACACCTTGATGCAGAACGTGCCCACGGTTCCCCTGAACCGGGAGGCCCTGCCGTGGATATTGTTGGCGATAATCCGGCCCTGGCGGTTGGCCAGGGAGCCCAGGGGCATGGTCATGTTGTCGCCACTGACCAGGTTCCGCATTTCAATACAGTCACCACCCGCATAAATATCCGGGTCCGTGGTCTTGAGGTTCCGGTCCACGATCAGCGCCCCGGTCCGTCCCACAGCCAGGCCTGCATCTGATGCAAAGACCGTATTGGGCTTGACCCCGGCTGACATGACCACAAGATCGCAGTCCAGGATTGTGCCGCCGATATCAACACCGGTGACCCCGGTGTCGGGATCTCCCAGGATACGGGTCACCTGACGGGAAAGCATGACCTTGACATCATTCTTTTCCAACTGGTTTTCCACCATGCGGGCAATGTTTTTACCAAGGGCTGCGGGAAGCGCCTGGTCTGCCATTTCCACCAGTGTGGTTTCCACTCCCCAGAGGTCTGTGAGGGCTTCGGCCATTTCAATGCCGATGGCGCCTGCACCGATCACAACCGCCTTGCCCACCCCGCCTTGTGCGATCATCTCCTTGATGTTCTTGGCCGAATGAAGGTTGGATACGGTAAACACCCGGGGCAGTTCCGCACCGGGGATGGGCGGCCGGACCGGGGTGGCTCCCGAGGCGATGACCAGCTTGTCATAGTCCAGGGCTTCCTCGGCACCACTGTCCATGTGCCGGGTGATGATCTGTTTTTCCCTGCGGTTTATGGATACGGCCTCCACCCGGGGAATGATTTTTATCCCTTTACAGGTCCTGAAAAACTCAGGGTCGCGAATGGCGTGGGAAGTGGTGGAAAACAGCTCTTCGATATCCGTGATATCGCCGCCGATATAGTAAGGGATTCCGCATCCGCCGTAAGAGATAAGACTGTCCCTGTCAATGACGGTAATATCCGCCTCAGGGTCCAGCCTCCGGAGACGACAGGCCACTTTGGGACCTAGGGCAACTGCGCCGATAATGATCACTTTTTTTGCCATAATATTCCTCTCAGCATTGCTGATAACTGAATAGTGTTAAAATGGATATTCTAGGTTGTTTCCATGGTTTTTCAATGGGGCGCTGTTAAAAAAACGGATTTTTAACCCCACCCGCTGTCGATGGCTTTAAATAATAAGTGATCCGGGCCGGCACAGTACACAACAAATGCACTGTCTTTTCACTTCGCTTGCTTGCCGGGGCGTATATGGATATGTATGGTTTTCTATATGTGGTATTGGGTGTTTGGCACGAATGCAGTATATGGTATATATGCGTAGTTTGAACCACTAAAGATCCCATACCACAACAGGAGTTGACCCAATGTCCCCATCCCAAAAAACAAAAGAACCCGTTGCCTTTATTTCTGAAAATTCCAGGATCGTTCTTGAGCGGCGCTACCTGAAAAAAGACACCTCCGGAAAAGTGACGGAATCGCCCGAGCAGATGTTTATGCGAGTGGCACGCCACATTGCCGGTGCGGAGAAAAATTATGACGGAAATGCCGATGTCGATGCCATGGCCCAAAAATTTTACGGGATGATGGCGGGGCTGGCGTTCCTGCCCAATTCCCCCACGCTGATGAATGCGGGAAGGTCCCTGGGACAATTGGCCGCATGTTTTGTCCTGCCGGTGGAGGACAGCATTGACGGTATTTTTGATGCAGTGAAACATGCCGCGACCATTCATAAATCCGGCGGGGGAACCGGGTTCTCATTCTCTCGTCTCCGGCCGGAAAACAGCCGGGTGGGGTCCACCGGTGGCGTGGCGTCCGGCCCGGTGTCATTTATGAAAATTTTCAACTCCGCCACCGAGCAGGTCAAGCAGGGCGGCACCCGGCGGGGCGCCAACATGGCCATTCTCCGCGTGGACCACCCGGACATCCTCTCTTTTATCCGCTGCAAAAGCAACAAGCATGAGCTGAACAATTTCAATATTTCCGTGGGGGTTACGGATCTTTTTATGAAGGCCGTGGCCGATGGCAAGGACTATGACCTGGTTGATCCGAGGGACGGGTCTGTATCCGGGACGCTTAACGCGCCGGCCGTGTATGAGGAACTGGTCCGCCAGGCATGGGCCACGGGAGATCCGGGAATCATCTTTCTGGATGAAATCAACCGCCACAACACCACCCCGGAAGTGGGCGAGATTGAATCCACAAATCCCTGCGGAGAGCAGCCCTTACTCCCCATGGAGGCCTGTAATCTGGGGTCGGTGAACCTGGCCGGATTCGTCACCGTGAAAAAGAAAACGCCTTGTATTGATTATGAACGCCTCAAGCAGACCATTCACCTGGCAGTCCGGTTTCTGGACAATACCATTGACATGTCCAAATACCCCATCAGGGAAATTCGGGAAATGGTTTATGCCAACCGGAAAGTGGGGCTGGGGGTCATGGGGTTTGCAGACCTGCTTTTCCGCCTGAATATTCCGTATAATGCTTCCGAGGCCATTGATACGGCGGAAAAGGTCATGTCCTTTTTCCAGAAGGAAGCCCATGCCGCCTCCGCAGCACTGGCCGCAGAACGGGGCGTGTTCCCCAATTACGAGCGCAGTGTTTTTAAGGAGAGCAAGGTGCTGATGCGGAACGCCACGGTCACCACCATTGCCCCCACAGGCACCCTGAGTATTATCGCGGGGTGCTCCAGCGGGATCGAACCTGTGTTTGCCCTGAGTTTTGGGCGGAATGTCATGGACAATGACCGGCTGGTGGAAGTCAACCCGGTGTTTGAAAAAACAGCCAGGGACAACGGGTTCTACAGCAAGGAGTTGATGGCCCAAATCGCCCGGCAGGGAACCGTAAAAGGGAATCCCCAGATCCCTGTGGAATTGCGCAACATATTTGTTACCGCCCATGATATTGAGCCCGGGGTCCACATCAACATGCAGGCTGCATTCCAGCGGTATACGGACAATGCCGTCTCCAAAACCGTTAACCTGCCGTCAGATGCCGGGGAAAAGGATGTCAGGTTCATCTATGACCAGGCATACCGGCTCAAGTGCAAGGGTGTCACCGTGTACCGGGACGGCAGTAAGGACAACCAGGTCCTCTCGGTCACAGGCAAGGGGGAAAACAACACGGAATTTCTCACCGCCGGCAAAGAGCGGCCCGATATTCTGGAGGGATTCACCGAGCGGATTAAAACCGGTATGGGCGCCCTGTATGTGACCGTGTCCGAATACAATGGCCGTCCTTTTGAGATTTTCGCCACCATTGGAAAATCCGGTAAATCCACCCAGGCCAAAACCGAAGCCATCGGCAGACTGGTCTCCCTTGCCCTGCGGTCGGGCATTGAGGTCGAGGAGATCATAGACCAGATCAAAGGCATCCGTGGCGAGCATGCGGTCTTCCAGGACGGGGGGCTTGTCTATTCCATTCCGGATGGCATATCAAAGGTGCTTGAAAAAAGGTATATGCCCAAGGGAAACGGCACCGGGAAAAAGACCCGGAAAAACGGTCTCAAATCAGAACTCTGCCCGGACTGCGGTGAGGCCATTGCATTTGAGGAAGGGTGCATGACATGCCATTGTTGCGGGTACACCCGGTGCGGTTAGCCCGGTGGCGGTTTGAATGAATCGGGGGGGCTCCGGACCCAACGCCATGGCCGGTACAGGCGCCGCCAGAATGATGGGCATCCGGGCAGGTCGTTATTGTTTGTGAAAAGGTGCTGTGTTGTTGCCTGTATCCGGAGTCCGGAGCCTTGGATTGTTCACAGGCTCCCCGTTGCGCAGATAATGTTTGATGCGGCCGGGCAGGTACTCCCAGAAAGCGCCCAGGTCTTTTTTGATTGCGTTTTCAAAGAACCGTGGTGGTTTGCAGGTGTCGCCGTTGTAGAATCCTATGAATTCCGGATCATTTGCAAGGCAATGGCGAAATGTTTTGAACAGCCCGATGAGTTTTTGTTCAATATACATGGCGCGAAGAACATGGGCCCACCGGGGCATTGGATGCCTGCCCGCCCGGAAGCGCCGCCAGATCATCCGTTTTGAGAAGGCAAATGACATCAGGTCAATCAGATGATCGTAAAATTGAATATGGGTGTAATGGCGCAAGCGGGTATTATAAAGTGTCCGTGTATCCAGAAAGGGAAAAGGAATATCAATGACCCGTTGTTCCGCCTGGTATTGCAGATTCATCCGGGTCTGGTTGCCGAATGCGGTTAACAGGGCAAAGGCCGGATAGACACCCGGTGTTTCTTCGATGAATTTCCGGGTCAGGTCAAACGGGGCGTCTCCCCGGTCCCCGTCAAGCCCGAAGATCAAATTGACCTGGATATACGGAATATACCGGAGAATCCGGTTGAGATGGTTGGAAACCGCTGCCACTTTTTCCGGGCCGGATAATCGCTTTGCCCCGGTTTTATTGTCAAAGGCAAACCACGATTCAACCCCGGGCATGATGCCTTTAAAATGGTTTTTCTGCATCCGTTCCAGGTTTTCCCGGGACAGCAATTCCAGGGAGAGGCCGGCAAAAAATGCGATCCTGTCGGACTTCACCACGGATTCGACAACCCCCATATATTTATCAAACCGGTATGCAAAGTTGGGATCACTCCAGAAAATAACCGGCCGTTTCAGGCGGTGTTGCAGGAATTTAAGGTCACGGGCAATATTTTCAAGGGGCAGGGGCTGGTATGCCACGCCCGCATCAATGCAGAATGCACAGCGGTTGGGACAGCCGAAACTGCCTATGAGCGGGACCCAATGGACAAATTTCCTGCGCTGCATGGTCTGCCGGTGGAATTTCCACCGTTTGGCCATTGCCGGTATTTCCGACGGATGGGAAGCTGCTGTGAGGAATACGCCTGAAGAACGGTTTGGGGCGGCGGCGCGCAATACATCATCAATGAGATGCTTATCGGTCAATCCAAGCACATAGTCAAAATAGCGGCAAGCGTCACCGGCATAGGCCCGGGCATGGGGGCCGCCCAGAATCGTGATGATGTTTTTCCGGCGGTACATGTTTGAAATGGCATACGCCAGATAAGCTGCCTGGGTGGCGGCACAGACAAACAGGACATCGACGTCGAATGTCACCTCTTTCTCAATGCTCTCCCTGCCCGTATACGACAGAAAATTCACCTCATATCCCAGTTCTTCCACCCATACGGCAATGATTTCGGGCATGGGGGAGGAGAAATTGGCCGTGATGGTTTTATCGTACAGAGAGGTGCATGGTTTCGGCGTTACCAACTCAAGAATGCCGATTTTTCTGCGTTTCTTTATATTGAAATTTGTCAGTTGGTTCAAATCAATTTTCCATTAAATCCGGATAAAGGGAGGGCATAAGACGCGCTTCATGGTCTGTGATCATTGTGGGGGTAAAATAATTTTTAAATTTGGAATCGATATTGAATTTCGGGCGGTAGGCCAAGTCCAGCGGGCCCTTTGGGCCGATATATTCTCTTTTTGCGCCGAACATCCGGTGCTTGAGGATCGCCATTGCCTCGGTCGGTGCCGTTGTCATCTGGGCGTCCATCAATAACAAAAGATTGTTGATGGAAAACGACATTGGCAAAAAGGCCAGTTTTTTCCGGTAATGTTTATAAAATCCAACCTGGTGTTTCAGGGCTTTGTACCGGTACCCCTTTAGTTTTTTTACATCGGCAAAAAACCGGACCACCCTGTCCAGGGGATCAAGTGGTTTCAGGTTGAGTGTCATGCCGTCCAGGTCTCTCAACCGGACATTTTCCATAAACAGGTTTTTGCTCACGCATTCGTTGAAATACGGCGTGCCGACCAATGGGATGGGCAGGGTCAGAAACGCAGGCAGGGTGATCTGGGGATGATCAAAAATCAGATCCAGTTCCTGCTTTAACTGTTCAACGGACTGGTTGACAACATCCAGCATCAGGCCGTAAGAGAAAAAGATACCGGCATCCAGGCATTTTTTAATCACCTCAAACTGGGACAATTGAACATTGCCCTTTTTTTTGAAGTTGCTCAGGGTCTCAACATCAAACGATTCCAGTCCGCAATAAAAGCAGATACATCCGCTTTGCTTTGCCCGGGTCAGGTATTCATCGCTGCTGAAAAAGTCGCTTGACACCTCTGCACCCCACGCGTTGAATTTCCCCCGGCGATACAGATCATCCAGCAGATCGAACCGCTGCCGCAAATAGGGGCCATGAAGGCAGTTGAAATTGTTGTCCATGAAAAACAGCAGGTTCCGTTTCCCAAGCGCTTCAAATTGCCGCTCAAGATATGTAATGTCATAGGGCTTGAATCGCCTTTCCTCGGCTGTGAGCGAACAGAAAGAACACCTGTGATAACAGTTTCTGCTGGATTCGACATAAGACATCAGTTTCATCCAGTATGCAAGATCATATCTGGGAACCACCCAGCCTTTTTCCTTAAATTCGGGACATACGTATGCAGTGCCGTATACATCTTCAACAACCCCAGCCAGTTCCTCAATACTGCCATAACAGCAATAGTCAAAAAACGGCCGGGCATAGCGCTTCAGCACCTTGATGATCGATCCGCCCGCCACCACCACTGCTTTTGGGTTTTTTGATTTCACATATGCCGTGATATGGAGAAAACGGTCAAATGCCGAGTTCAACCCCGTCAGCACCAGCATATCCGGCCAGGCACAGATGCCCGGATCTTCCAGGTGGCCGCTGTATAATTCACTGAACAGCCGGACATCACAGTTCTGTTTTGAAAAGACGCCTGCCAGATAGGCCGGTGTGATGGATTGGGGGATCTTTGTTTTTCGTGCAGTGATAAAATGACTATCATCAAAATAGCAATTTACGATCAGAATTCTTTTTTTTGACATAACCCTTCCGCCTGGCAGATTAACGCATTGATGGGATGCAACACATGCCTGGTTTTATGATTAACACTTTGAAATAATGTTGTATTTTCTGGTATTGGTCTGTCCTTGGGGATAAAGATTTAGAGGCGCTCACGATAACCCGGTCCATATAAAACACAATGAATCTGATTCAGATTTAGAATGGAAAGACGCGGAATGTCAAGTAAACTAGGAAAATGGGTAGATATTTTTGGATCAACCCGCCTGGCAAAACACTCGGGTTGGGGATGGCAATTTTATCCAAGAAAACCACATAAGGATATGGCAGTTTGGGGGTGCATTGATTGCATTTAATGATAACACAAAGAGATAACACAAAGACCAGGGAGAGGGAGTATGGGGTACCGGGGGACAGCATATTTAAATTTGGGCCTGGCCATGGTCATTGTGGGCAGTTCCGTGGTGTTCGGAAAAATCATTACAAAAGAGTTTCCTGTTTTCCTGGCATCCGGGATCCGGTTTGCCATTGCCTCGGTGTGCATACTGCCCCTGCTCGTGAAAATCGAAAATCATCCCTTCCGGATCGGGAAAAAGGATATGATCCGCCTGATCGGCATGGCGTTCTGCGGCCAGTTTGTATTTACAGCCCTGGTCCTGCTGGGGTTGAGATATACCTCTGCCATTGAGGCCGGTATTATTACCAGCACATCTCCGGCCATGATGACCCTGGTGGCATTTGTGCTGTTCCGGGAGCATCCGGGGGCCTGGCGAACCGTTGCGGCGTTGCTGGCGGTTGGAGGGATTCTCAGTGTGAATGGGCTGGCAACTGGGGACAGCAGTCTGGAGACCGGCCATATGGCGGGCAACCTGATGATGGTCGGGGCTGTATTTGGAGAGGCGTTTTTTTTGTTGATGCGAAAACAGATTTCTCCGGCTGTCTCCAACATGGCCCTGACGGCTTACCTTTGTTTTGCGGGATTTCTCATGTTTCTTCCCTTTGCCGCATACCAGGCTGTGGGGTTTGATTTCGGCAATGTCAGTGCCGGGGCATGGTGGTCCATGATTTACTTTGGGGCGGTGTTTACGGTGCTGTCCTACCTGTTATGGTTCCGGGGGGTGTCCAGGATTTCCGGAGCCACCGCAGGCATATTCACTGCGTTTATGCCTGTGAGCGGCGTGGCCCTGTCCTGCATTTTTCTCAAAGAGACGTTTACCGTGGCGCATGGCGTGGGCATTGTTCTTGTGCTGTGCGCCATTGTTTTGGGGGCTCTGGCACCGGCAGGCAAAACGGTTGAATCCGCATCGCCTGAAAAAGAGGTGTCTGTTTAGGATGCGGGGGCGATTTTTTCCAGAAGGGCCTGGTATGCCTCGTTGATTTCCACAAACCTGTCATGGTCGCCGCCCCTGTCCGGATGGTGTTCCCGGGCCAGTTTCCTGAAATGCCGGGTCAGGGATTTTTTGTCCATGGTTTTAAGGGTGTCCCTGCCCAGGTTGAATATCTGCCTGGCCCTGGATAATGGGACGGATGATTTGGGAGGCGGGTTGAAAAAACGATCCCGGGCCCGGAACCTGAAATCCCGCTCCATTTCCTCCAGCAGCACGGTGCCCTCGTAACTATGGTCGAAAAACATGATTACATACCTGAGCATATACTCGTGCAGGCGGTCGGTCAGGTGGAAAAGGGTGCTGTTGAGAAGGCAGACCTCCTGGATAAAATAGGTTTCCACCTTGTCCTGGTCCAGCACATGGGGCATCTTTTTGGCCATGAAGCCCTTGAAGAAGCGCTGTAGGTCAAATATGGTGTATACGTAGGATTTCAGTTCCTTGGGCTTCAGACACATCTCCTGGGCCATGAATCCCTGCTCGATTTCATCCCTGGATTTGTTCTGAAGGGTTCTGAAGAGCACGGCCGGTATATTCACCAGGGGCCCCTGGTCCATATTGCCGAATTTCAGAAAATGGGCTCTGCGTTTGTCAAAGGCATGGGTGGCGCGTGCGACCGCTTCTTTTTCCCGTTTGGACATCCGTTTGAACCCGGATGGGGAGCGTTGCCTGAATGTTTGTGTGGCTTTTCGGATATCGGGCCGTATAAACGGCCAGAACAAATCCTCCAGGAGATCCGGGTCATATTCCCGGGCGCTTTGGGCGATGCTGGATTCCAGATCCGGGCTGAGATACCATGCGTTGCCGCCCGGATAATCGATCCAGGTGCCCGGAGAAGGGCCCAGGTCATAAATATCTCTGAAGCCGGGTTCTCCCTCTGCAGGAACGGATTCCCTCAGAATATAAGTCACTGCCTTGTCTTTTTTTACTTTGGCCAGGTACATGGATGAATGATACCTCCTGCAAAAAAATCTGTACAGCCATAAAACAAAAGGTGTTCCGGGAGTGTGCCGGTGGGCCGGACAGGGTCAGCGGAAATTTTCAATCCTACGCTTGATCCGGGCCTTTGCCGCCTCCGGTAACGGGGTGAGCCGTCCTTGGGCCGGCGTGTCCTGGGAAAGAGACACATCCATTTTTTCCATGGCCAGGGACATCAGGCGCAATTGGCGCTTATACTCCCTGCAAAAATGGCACATCATGAGGTGAAACCGGATGCCCAGCCGCCGGGTCAGTGGAAGGCGGGTATCCATGGACCTGGATATCAGGGCGGAAACGTCTTTGCATCTAAATATCCAGTGATTCATCATGCTGTTCTCCTTTACCGGGCCACCGGGCCTGGATGCATTTTCTCATCAGGGACCTGGCCCTGTGGAGGATCACCCAGCAGTTTGTCGGGGTAATGTTCATGACCTTACAGATGTGCTCTGTGGATTCATTGTCCAGGGTTCTCAGGGAGAGCACCCTGGCCTGTTTTTTGGGGAGGGTTTCCAGGCATTGCAAGACCATGTTTAAAAAAGATTTTTGTTCCAGGAGTTGCTCGGGATTGTCCGACCAGGGCGTGGGGCCGTTTTTCCACTGGCCTTTCCTGTCAAACCAGTCCACCGGGTTTTCCTGGTCTGCCGGAACCCGGAGGACAACGCTTTCCCTGTACTTTTTCCTGAGCCAGTCCAGGATTTTGTGCTTGAGTATGCTGGTCAGCCAGGTCTTTTCCGTGGCCTGCCCCTTGAAGTTTTTCCGGGCGTTCAGGGCTGCCATGAAAGTTTCCTGGACCAGATCCTGGGCAATCTCTTCATCCCTGACCCGGTAGAGGGCCATGGTGTAAAGATAGTCGCCGTGGGTATCCACCCAGGTATGGGAAGGTGACAGTTGGTGGGGTGCTGCCATGGGGCGGTTCCCTTGTCAGGAATGGGCGCCGGGGTTTTTATAGGCCCGGGTTTCCAGTTTCACCAGGTTGTAGGTGCGTGTGCCCAGGCCGATATCCTGGGCATATGCCAGTTGCCGCTCCCACTCCACATCCGGGTAAAGGCCTTTGAACTTGTCTTCTCCCGGAGCGTGGTTGCAGTTCAGGACGGTTCCGGCCAATCCCTGCTGCTGGTTGACCAGGTCAGCGCTTGCCTGGTCGATTGCCACGGGATCCACAGAGGCCACCACGCCGACGTCGTTACAGATGGGGGATTCGGAGTAGGGAAGGCAATCGCACTTCGGGGACACATTGGTGATAAAGTTGATGAAAAAGCCTTTGCCATTTTTGTTTTTGAGCACGCCTGCGGTATATTCCATCATTTTTTCCAGAAACACGGGAATGTCCTGATTCCAGTTGATGTTGATGGATGATGTGGGACAGCGGACAATGCATTCTGCACACCCGATGCAGTTGTCCTGGTTCATATATGCTTTTTTATCCTTAAGGTATATGGCTTCCCCGGGACAGTGGTCTGCGCACTGGCCGCAGCCGATACAGGTTTTCCGTTTGATTTTGGGGCTGACGTTAGAGTGCTGCTCCAGTTTACCCCGCCGGGACGCACACCCCATGCCCAGATTTTTCAGGGTGCCGCCGAATCCTGACAGCTCATGCCCTTTAAAATGGGCCACAGATACCAGGGCATTGGCATTGACGATTTCAGATCCGATATAGACCGTGTTGCAATGTTTGAGATCCACCTGGATGGGGGTCTCGCTTTTCCCGAACAAACCATCCGCGATGACCAGGGGTGCTCCGTCCATGGATGAGTAGGAAAATCCGTTTTCCACGGCTGTTTTGATGTGGGATACTGCGTTTGAGCGGGTGCCCACATAAAGGGTATTGGCATCGGTCAGAAAAGGAGCGGCCTGGGCATTGCGGATCACCCGGATGATTTTCCGGATAAACACGGGCCGGATAAAAGCGGTATTGCCCTGCTCCCCGAAATGAACCTTGACCGCGGTCAGGTCGTTTTCTGCGAGTGTCGTGTGAATACCGGCGGCAGTCACCAGCCGCTCCAGTTTCTGGGGAAGATTCTCCCGGGAGGTGGTTGTCAGGTCCATGAAAAAAACATCCGCACCCATGAACGGTCTCCTTTCGTACATTGTGTCACATTATTTCCGGGTCAGGTGTGTGTCTGTCAAAATACGGCATCCCGCCCGGAAATTCAATACCGGATATCCGCCGGCCCGGATGCGTCTCTGGGCGTATCAGGGGATAAAAGGCCGGGACGCCTGCTGCAGAATTCAGGCGGTCCCGGCCTTTGGGAGGATACCGCTTACCAGGCGCGCGGGCCCGGTGAATCATAACTTGGGATCAGAAGTCCTTGAAATCGTCATCCTCATCAAAGGGGATGATCTCATCCGGCCTGACTTCCGATGATTTCGGGGTGCTGATCTGTTTTTTCGGGGCTGGGGCATGGTCCGGCCCTGCAATGGCTTTTGACGGTGAATGGGCGATTTGTGCGCCTGCCCGGTTTGTTTTGCCGGTAACGAGCATGACCAGTTCATCCACATACTCTTTGAGCTGCTCTGCCTGGGCACTCATTTCCTCGGCTGCCGACGCGGATTCTTCTGCATTTGCCGCGTTCTGCTGGACCACTTTGTCCATTTCCGTGACCGCATTGTTGACCTGGTCAATGCCGTTGGACTGTTCATCGGAGGCCAGGGATATTTCCGAGATCAGGCTGCCCACTTTTTCAGAACTGTCCGCCACCCGGACAAACGCTTCGTTGGTTTCAGATACCAGTTCCGAGCCGTCATTGACTTTTTTTACCGTGCCTTCGATGAGGACCGCCGTATCTTTGGCTGCATCGGCCGCCCGCATGGCAAGGTTTCTGACCTCATCGGCCACAACGGCGAAACCGGCACCGGCCTCTCCGGCCCGGGCCGCTTCAACCGCAGCGTTTAATGCGAGCAGGTTGGTCTGAAAGGCGATTTCATCAATGGTCTTGATGATCTTGGAGGTTTCCTCGCTGGCTTTTGAGATGTCTTCCATGGACAGGGTGAGATTCTGCATGGCGTCATTGGCGGATTTTACCACCTGGTTCGCCTCTTTCATCAGGGAATCTGCATTGGCGGCATTGTTGGCATTCTGCTTGGTCATGGAGGCCATTTCTTCCATTGAAGAGGATGTCTCCTCAATGGAGGCGGCCTGCTGGGACGCCCCTTCCGCCATGGACTGGCTGGACGAGGATACCTGTCCGGACGCCGAGGCCACCTGGTTGGAGCCTTCGTTCAGCCCGTAGATGATCCTGTTCACCGGCGCCGTGATGCTCCGGGTGATGAAAAAGGCTGCCAGGATACCGACAATCAAAGCGCCGACAAGCCCGGCAATGACGATGAATGAGGCCCTGGAAAGCGCTGTTACGGTCTCTTCTGCAATCATGTCGGTGGCATCCATGCCTGCACTGGCGGTGATTTTACAGGCCTCTATAACGGCACGGCCTGCGTCGTTCCGCTTATTCCCCAGTTCCTGGAGCAGAACCCAGTTGTCCAGGAATGCGGTCATGGCCATCCGGTAGGAGTTGCCCGCAGCCATGACCTCTTCAATGCGCTTGATATCTTCGGCCAGGTGGGTGATTTTTTTCACGGCATTGAACTTTTCGTCAATGGCTGAAAAATTATCGAGTGCCTCTGTCATGATGTCGGGACTTCTTAAGGCCTGGGACTTGAACGCACCGATCCGGGTGGCGTTGCCCAGGTTGATAATGTCGCCGACCAGGGTGATCTTCGCGTTCCGTTCCATCATGTCATTGGTCA
Source organism: Desulfobacter sp. (assembly GCA_036881925.1). Lineage (GTDB taxonomy): Bacteria > Desulfobacterota > Desulfobacteria > Desulfobacterales > Desulfobacteraceae > Desulfobacter. The sequence continues at coordinate 166,340 of JBAJNJ010000009.1, read as the reverse complement.
GTTTTGCCTGCTGGCCGCTTAGAAAATCATCACAGTTTTTGACGTATATGCCTGCATTTTCGTCCATCTGGCGGCGGTATTTCTGCATGGCCGCGCGGTTGGCAAGGCTGCCCTTGGCAGATTCCGCCAGGAATTTCTGCATGGCGCTGCTGTAATTGTGTGCAGCGGAAGCCGTGGCCTTGATCCGTATGATATCTTCATCATCCCTGGTGATGGCCCTCAATTCGTTAAGCAGGCCGTCCACTTCGCCGATGGTGGCGATTGCCTTTTGCATAAGCGCGGATTGGCCAAGGGCCTGGGATTTAAAGTTCAGCACCCGGGTGGCCGAACCCGTGTCCACCAGCAGGGCCACAATCCTGATTTTTTCCTGGCGTTCCGAAAGATCTTTTTTGAATTTTTCATTCTGGCCGTTGAGAAACTCCATACTGTTGGACATGTACTTGGCGGCGGAGGTATCCAGGATTTCCCTGTTTGCCGCAAGCCTGGCATTGGTGTCAACGGTTTCCTGAATAAGGTCTTTATATTTGTTCACTGCGGATGTCGCCTGTTCCAACTGGCCTTTGAGCTGTTTCAAGTGGGGGGATACCGCTTCCAGCTGTCTGGCTTCTTCCAGGGCGGACGCAACTGCTGCCAGCTCCACCTGGGCCTGGTCGTAGAATTTTTTATCTTCGGTAAACCCGTATCCCCGCATTTCATACATCAGCCGGTTGGCAGCACCCCGCAATTCAACCGCCACCTCGACTTCGGGAATATACTCATGGGCTAGCACCGCGCTGCGCTCTTCCACGGCACCCATTTTCCATACTGCTGTTATTCCCAGGATACACGAGATAAGAATGAGAAGTGTAAATCCCGAGGAAATTTTCATGCCTAAACCGAGACGTTTCATGGAATGCTCCTTACGCTTAATCTGTTGTCATCTTTGCCGCTTGTTCAATTCCCGTGATCTCCTGGCCGGCCAGTACCTGGTCGACATTGAGCAGGATTTTGACACCATCTTCCAGCTTTGCCAGGCCCAGGATATAATCGCTGTTGAGCCGTGTCTCTCCAAAGGCCGGCGGCGGTTCAATTTCGCTTTTTTTGATGCTTAGCACTTCCGACACCGAATCTACGACAATGCCGGTTAAAATAGAGAGTGATGCCGTATCAATTTCCACCACAAGGATGCAGGTCCGGTCCGTGTAGCCGACCTCCTCCATATCAAACCTGGATCTCAGATCAATCACCGGGATGACTTTTCCGCGAAGATTGATCACCCCCTTGATAAACAAAGGGGTTCGCGGAACAGGGGTAATGGGCATCTTGCCGATAATTTCCTTCACCCTGGTGATGCCGATGCCGTATTCTTCGTCACCGAGAAAAAAGGTCAGGTACTTTCCCGTTGCCATGGTGTCAGATGCCAGGGCTGCATCAATTGTCGCCACTGCGCCTTTCATTACTCCCCTCCATATTTGCGGTGTTGAATTATTTTTTCCAGAACAAGCCCGACATCCGTGAACTGGGTCCGGCTGTTGCTGATGTACTTGGGGTAAAGCGCCAGAGAACGGTGCATGATCTCCGGGCCGTCATCGGGCAAAATAAGAATAATCGCCCGGTCCTGGAGCTGCTCTCTGATCCGGACAAAGGCGTCCAGCTCACCGGAGTCCTGGATGACGATAACAAGAATCTTGCTGCCGGGTGTTGCCAGTGTCTGGGAAATTCCCGCCATATCCTGGTAATGTGAAATCCGGTCACCCGGTACCACGTTACGGACGGTTTCAAGAAGCTTGTGTTCTGTTTCGGTGTTGCCCCGGCAATAAAGAACGACCCGGAGCAGATCCGTTTCGGTCTGCATGGGAGTTGCCCTGATCTTAATTTGGAATATTACCCATGTGGATATCCAAGTTGCATGCCAGAAGGTCCTGTCGGTTGTTGCTGTTGTTTTATCCTTTAAATTAAATTGGTTGGGGTGAGGTCCAACGCGAACGTGCTCCCAGAGGCGTCGGCGAATCTCAAAAATGAGATGGTAATGGTCTCGTTTTTGAGATTTTTCTCAATGATGATACGCCATGATGCGCACTGGAACGAAACCGGTCAGCGAATACTGTGTTTTTTCAGTTTCCGGTAAAGGACTGCCCTGGAAACCCCCGAAGAAAGGCATATGTCTCTGATATTGCCTTCCATCTGATTGTAAAGCGAAAAAAGGTACGCCTTTTCCGTCCGGGCAATGACATCTTTTAATGTCTCCCCGGGAGTGAACCGGGGGGACGGCTCCACCGGCGTTTCCAAAAATTGCGCCTGGTCCCGGAAAGACTGCTGGGCCACCCTGGCCCGGATGTGGCGGGGCAGGTGAAAGGCAAAGATGCGCTCTTCATTGAGTGCGGACGCAACACTGACTTCCACGGCATTGATCAGCTCCCTTATATTTCCCGGCCAGTCATATTTTTCAATGACTTCCATAAAATCCCGTGAAAACTCCTTGGGGGAAAGATGATTTTGGCGGCAGATACGCATCGTGTAATGCCGTGCGATATCAAGAATATCGCCGCCCCGGAGTCGGAGCGGGGGCAGGGCAAGGGTAAATGATTGCAGGCGGTAACGCAGGTCGCTCCTGAACCGCCTTGTTTCCACCGCCCTGTCAAGGTCGATGTTGGTTGCGGACACCACCCTGAAATCACTGGCGATTTCCTGGTCGCTGCCCACAGGCCTGAATTTTTTTTCCTGGAGCATTCTCAGGAATGAAGACTGAGCGGATTCCGGCAGTTCACCCACTTCGTCCAGAAAAAGGGTACCGCCGTTTGCCAGCTTGGCAAGTCCGCTCCGGTCCCTGTCCGCACCGGTAAACGCCCCTTTTTCATGGCCGAACAATACACTTTCAATGAGTGTCTCGGTTAAAATACTGCAGTCGACAACGATAAATGCCTTATGGCGCCGGGGGCTGTTGTCGTGAATGGCTTTGGCAAACAATTCCTTTCCCGTGCCGGTTTCCCCGGTGATGAGTACATTGGCCTGGGAACATGCAATCCGTGAAGCCTGGGTCAGGCAGGACCGGATCCGTTTGCTGCTGCCGATGATTTTGTCATATTTGAAATCCGGGAGCGACTCTGCCGTTCTTTTTTGCTCCCGGTATTGAAGGGCCCGCATAATCTGCCGTTCAACGGTTTGGGGGGATGCAGGTTTCTGGATATAGTCCCAGGCTCCGTTTTCAATGGCCAGGGCTGCCCCGCCCGGGTCAAAGAATGCTGTCATGATAATGACCTGGGGCGGGGCATCGCCTTCCAGAATCGTGTCAATGGCATCCAGGCCGTTGCCGTCGGGCAGCCGGACATCCAGCAGCACAATATCAAACCGGCCTGACCGATGCTTTTCCATACCCTGCTCCAGGGTCAGGCCGTAGTCGGCGTCCATGCCCATTTTTTCCACAAGTCTGGAAACAACGCGGATCACCCCACGGTCATCGTCAATGATCAGTATGCTGGGTTTTCGGGCATATTTCATGAATTCTGTCTCTGAAACGGAAATAAGCGGTTGTTCTGTAATCCCCTGCGGTATCCAAAAACCGGATGAAAGAGATGCATTAAAAGAAACATCGTCTATGAAAATCGCAATTCACCGGGGTGCCGCAGATTGAAATCGGAGCGCGTATGAAAACGGCCACCAGATCGTAAGTCCTTAACCGAATTTATAACACAGATCCCGTGTTGTTTTCAGCATCTTTTTTAAAAGGCCACGGGCGAAGTGTATTGCCACAAGGCTGCGGATCTCTTCTTCATCTTTTTTTACAGCAGATGATGGATTAAACGTATGTGCCAAAACGACATGTACCTGCTCCGGATTGCCCGGGCATTTGACGGGCTCCTTAAATTAAGGTAGAGGAAAGGGGCAACTTAGGAGAGATTCAATGACAATTCTGTCTGAAAAATTAACGGCATTAGAGCGGGTTTACCGGATATTTGATGCTGCTGTAACGCCGTTCCCCCTGGCCTGTAAGGAGAACTGCCCGGACTGCTGCACCTGTAATGTGGTGGTCACCGGCCTGGAAGCCGCCTGGATGTTTTCCCGCCTGGATACGGAAGGGATTGAGCGCTTACGGACGAAAATAGACCGGTCAGGTACGGGAAAACGGTACCGCCCCGAATTTACCACCAACGGGTTTGCCCGGGCCTGCATGGAAGGGCGCAATACCGGTGGGGAAGAAAACGATCCTGCCTGGGGAGAGTGTCCCCTGCTTGAAGACGGCCGGTGTACGGTTTACGATGCCCGGCCGTTTGGCTGCCGAAGCATGATATCGGAAGCCGTGTGCCGGAACGCCGGCTATGCACAAATGCCGCCCCTGGCCCTGACCATCAGCAATGTGATCCAGCAATATATTGAACACATGGATGCAGGCGGGATATCCGGGAATTTAACCGATATGTTAGGCTTGTACCTGGAAACCGGCGGACCGGGTGGGGAAAGAGGCAATGTACCGCCGTATCTGGCCCTTGAAAATCCGGAAGAATTTGATAAAACAAAACGATTCATCCGGAACCGGAAAATTCCGGCGCTGATGATTCCCCCGGAGCACCGCAGCCAGATGCCTCCCATTCTTGAAAAACTCAGTGCATGCACCGTAACAGACGCAGGTGCTGCCGGTGCAACGCCCGCCCCTGCTTGACTTGCTGCCGGGGAATGGGGTAAGTATCAGCGCGAATACATGCAATTTTAACCCCCATAATAATGAATAAGGACGGACCATGGGAAAAAATGTGGTAGACAAGATTGACGACAAGGTAAAGATCAGGACCATGCTGGTCAGTGTGTCGGACAAAACCGGCCTGGATACCTTTATCCCCGGAATGGTCGATGCCAATCCCGATCTTCTGATTCTTTCAACCGGCGGCACTTATGCCAGGATCAAGGACATCCTGGGGGACAGGGCCGCAACCTGCCTCAAACAGGTGTCTGAATATACGGGACAGCCCGAGACCCAGGGCGGCCTGGTCAAAACCCTGGACTTCAAAATCTACCTGGGACTGCTCACCGAGACCTATAACAGCGCCCATCAGGATGACCTCAAGCGCACCCATGCGCTGTCCATTGATATGGTGGTGGTCAACCTCTATCCCTTCAGCCAGACCATTGCCCGGGAAGGGGTCACCGTTGAAAACGCCCGGGGCAACATTGACATCGGCGGTCCGACCATGATCCGCGCCTCTGCAAAGAACTTTATCCGTGTGGCGTCCGTGGTGGACCCGGGTACTTACGGCGATATTCTGGACAAAGTCCGGTCCCAGGACGGGGCGCTGACACTTTCGGACCGGTATGACCTGTCCAAAAAAGCCTTTGAACATACGGCGGTTTACGACCGGACCATTTCCGACTACCTGGGGTCACAGGCATTTTCCCAGGTGCAATCTTGCTATTTAACAGGAGACTGAATCATGGCCAAAGATTTAAAGCAGATGTATAAAACCATCATGGACGACCATTTTACCCCGGCGATGGAAATCTCTTTCGTGGACGGGGACAACCGCCAGACCCTGTTTTACGAAAAAGTCTCCTGGGTTATTGATGAGGTGGAAAAAGGGCTGCGCTACGGAGAAAACCCGGGCCAGGAGGCTGCTCTCTACCGCCTGGTCAACGGAAACCTGGCGCTGGGCAATGCCCAGACCATTACACCGGGCAAATACCTGGTGTCCGACATCGAGCTGCTCCAGTCGGGCAAACACCCCGGTAAAACCAATCTGACAGATGCAGACAACTCCCTGAACATTCTGAGGTATTTCACGGACACCCCGTGCGCTGTGATCGTCAAACATAACAACCCCTGCGGGGCTGCCCGGGCCGATAGCCTGGAGGAGGCTTACAACAAAGCTTACATGGCGGACCGTGTCGCTGCATTCGGCGGATGCATTGCCCTGAACAAGGCGGTTGACAAGGCCACTGCAGAAGCCATTGCCGCCCAGTATGCAGAAGTGGTCGTGGCCCCTGAGTTTGAAGACGGCGTGATTGACATTCTCGGGGCCAGGAAAAACCTGCGGGTCATCCGGATCAATGCCATTGACCGCCTCCAGTCATTTATCGGAGACCGGGTGGTGGATTTTAAAAGCCTTATGGACGGCGGCATTGTAGCCCAGTGGTCCTTTGTACCCGAAACCCTTAAAAAAGAAGACCTGGCACTAGCCACCACCGAATACAAGGGCGACCGGTTCTCGGTGACGCGCGAACCCACGGCACAGGAATACCAGGATATGCTGTTCGGCTGGCTGGTGGAGTCCGGTATTACCTCCAATTCGGTCATTTATGTGAAAGACAATTGCACCGTAGGTATCGGTACGGGTGAGCAGGACCGGGTCGGCGTGGCTGAAATTGCCGTGGACAAGGCATACCGGAAGCTTTGCGACAGATACTGCTTTGAGCGGTACAACACAGCATTCGCCGATATGACCGACCCGGGCAAACGGGCCGAAATTGAGGCGGACGTGGCCAATGTAAAAGGCGGTCTGATCGGTTCTGCCATGATTTCCGACGCCTTTTTCCCCGTTAGGGACGGGATTGACGTGGGGCTTCGCCAGGGGGTCAAGGCCGTGATCCAGCCCGGCGGCTCCTTAAACGATTACCAGTCCATTGAGGCGTGTAATGAAAACGGCGCCACAATGCTGTATACGGGGCAGAGAAGTTTCAAGCATTGATGCTTTCACAGCCGTTAAGAAAAAACGCCGGGCCGCAAGGCCCGGCGTTTTGATTTTGGGAGGCAGCCTCGGGAATGGTTTGACCCTTCCGAGCTTTCCAGGCAGGCCTGCAAAGTTTTTGACACAGCTATGGGCAACCGCCATGGTTTGTGGTAACGTGAAATCTCTATACCATCAACAATTAAAATCAACCCAAACAGATCGAGGACGCCATGACAACACCCGATATCATCTACACCATTACGGACGAGGCCCCGGCACTGGCCACCCGGTCACTCCTTCCCATTGTAAAGGCCTTTACCATACCTGCGGGCATCAGGGTCGGCACAAAAGACATCTCTCTGGCCGGGCGTATCCTGGCCGCTTTTCCGGAAAACCTTTCAGAGGATCAGAAAATTTGTGATGATCTGTCTGAATTGGGGGATCTTGCCAAAACCCCCCGGGCCAACATCATCAAATTGCCCAATGTCTCCGCCTCCATTCCCCAGCTCAAAGCCGCCATTGCAGAGCTCCGGGACCAGGGATTCAATGTGCCTGAATATCCCGAGGAGCCGGCAGATGAGACGGAGAAAGAGATCCGGGGTCGGTATGCCGGGGTGCTTGGATCTGCGGTGAATCCGGTGCTCAGGGAGGGAAATTCAGACCGCAGGGTGGCAGGAGCGGTCAAGGCATATGCCAGGAAAAATCCCCACAGCATGGGAGAGTGGTCCGGGGCGTCCAGGTCCCATGTGGCGCATATGCAGGCCAATGATTTTTACGGGAGTGAAGTCTCAAGCGTCATGGACCGGCCATGCCGGGTCCACATCGATTTTACCGACAAGAACGGGAACACCACGCGCCTCAAGGAAGACCTGGCACTGGAAAAAGGAGAGGTGATTGACGGGGCTGTGATGAACATCCGCTCCCTGAAAGCGTTCCTGGAAGCTGAGATCGCAGAGGCAAAAGCCGGGGGGCTTCTGCTTTCCGTCCATCTTAAAGCCACGATGATGAAAGTCTCCGATCCCTATATCTTCGGCCAGGCCGTGTCGGTTTATTTTAAAGATCTGTTTGAAAAGCACGCGGAGCTGTTCGGCCGGATCGGCGTGGACCCCGGCAATGGCCTGGGAGATCTTCACGCCAAGCTCCGGGATCTGGATGAGGAGACCAGAAACGCCGTGGAATCAGACATCCGGGCAATATACGAAAAACAGCCGGACCTGGCCATGGTGGATTCCGACAAGGGCATTACCAATCTTCATGTTCCCAGCGATGTGATTATTGATGCCTCCATGCCTGCCTGCTTGAGGTCTTCCGGAAAAATGTGGGGACCGGACGGCAAGCTCCACGATACAAAAGCGATTATTCCGGACCGCTCCTATGCAGGTATTTACCAGCAGGTATTTGCCTTCTGCAAAAAACACGGGGCGTTTGATGTGGCCACCATGGGCAACGTCTCCAATGTGGGACTCATGGCCAAAAAGGCTGAAGAATACGGTTCCCATGATAAAACCTTTATTATGGAAAGCGACGGGAAGGTCAGTGTGACGGATCAGGACGGGCAGGTCATTTTTGCCCATGATGTCGAAACGGGCGATATCTGGCGCATGTGCCAGACCAAGGACGAAGCCATCCGCGACTGGGTGGGGCTGGGTGTCGGCAGGGCAAGGGCCACGGGATCGGCGGCTGTTTTCTGGCTGGACGCCCGCCGGGGCCATGATGCCCGTCTCATTGAAAAGGTGAACCGGTATCTTAAGGACCACGACCTTGACGGCCTTGATATCCGGATCCTTTCGCCCGGGGATGCCATGGATTTTACCCTGGACCGGGTCAGAAAGGGGGACGATACCATCTCCATTACCGGCAACGTGCTCAGGGATTATTTGACCGACCTGTTTCCCATCCTGGAGCTGGGCACCTCTGCCAAAATGCTTTCCATTGTTCCCCTGCTAGCCGGGGGTGGGCTTTTTGAAACCGGTGCAGGCGGCTCCGCTCCCAAACACGTCCAGCAGTTCCTGGCGGAGAATCACCTGCGGTGGGATTCACTGGGCGAATTCCTGGCTCTGGCCGTTTCCCTGGAAGATCTGGGCAAAAAAAGCAACAATGACAGGGCCATGGTATTGGCCAGGGCCCTGGACAAGGCAAATACGAAGTTTCTCATGGAAAAACGGTCCCCGTCCAGGAAAGTCAATGAACTGGATAACCGGGGCAGCCATTTTTACCTGGCCATGTACTGGGCGGACGCGTTGGGCGGACAGGACGAAGATCCGGAACTCAAACGGATTTTCGAACCCGTGGCCCGTGCCATGGATACGAACAGGGACGCAATCCTCAAAGAGCTGCTTGATGTACAGGGCAGTCCTGTGGATGTGGGAGGCTATTACCATCCTTCAGAAGCGCTTCTGGAAAAGGAGATGCGCCCCTCTGCAACATTGAACGGGATATTGGAGAATATCGGCTGATTACAGCAATACGACCCGCCTGCCGGACCCCAGTGATGATTTGCCGGGTTTGGGAGGCGGGGCCATTGCCAGCAGTCGGCGAATCCGTTCCCTGGTGAGCGGATGGCTCTGGAGCAACGGGGTGTGGTCCTGCCTGGCCGGCATGGGAATAAACAACCGTTTCCAGGACCGGGTGTTGAATTGTTCCACTTTTGACAGGGCCAAGGCCAGGGCATGGGGATCATTCAGCAATGTGATGCTGCCGAGATCCGCCTCAAACTCCCGGGTCCGGGACAAGGCCAGATACAGCATGGTGCTTGCCGCCGGGGCCAGTACCACGAAAAGCAGGGGAAGCAGGCTGGGTAAGGTCTGTCCCACAAGCATCAGGGGCAGGGAGAGAACCAGGAGAATCTGGCCTGCGACGGACAGGTAGCCCGTAATCCTGCCGAATACGGCCGACAGAGCCATGACCTCCATGTCCTTGTTTTTAATATGGGTGATTTCGTGGGAAAGGATCCCCGCCATTTCGCGGGTGTTCAATGCTGAAAGCAGCCCATGGGTGATGCCGATGGCGGAATCTTTACCATCGCCTACGGCAAAGGCATTCAATTTGGCCGTGGGCAGATAATAGAGCACGGGATTAGTTTCCAGGCCGGCTTTCCGGGCCAGTTGCCGGGCAATTGTATGGAGTTCTGCCGTCACCCTGGGGTTTAAGGGTCTTGCGTTCATACTCCGCATCACAAGCCTGCTGGGCAGCCTGGGGGTAAAGACAAAGGCCAGGACCGTAACGATCATGGCGGCTTTTATTCCGGCAGGGCCCGCCAGAAACCATCCGAGAACGCTGAGAAGTCCGGCCATGGAAATCAACAGCAGGACGGTCTGAATCCGGTTGACCCAATGGTGGTGTTTTCTTGTTTTCTGTTTCATGGGATCCTCCTTTACAAAAGTGAATCACCTTTAACAGAAAGTAAGAAGGTCGCATTACGTTGTCAAATGGGGATGAAAAGTAATGCGTTGGAAACCTCAGATCAGGGTAGCCATTCTGCCACGGATTTGATCTTCACCATCAATGCCTCTTCTCCAAAAGGTTTGCGGATATAGTCTGCCGCTCCCATTTTCATGATTTGCTTGAAGGTGCTGTCATCGGTTTTCGAGGTCAGGACCACAAAAGGAATGGCCTTGAATTCCGGCACCTTCTGGATGTTGGCCAAAAGTTCCACCCCATTCATCCTGGGCATGATCAGATCGGAGATGATCAGATCCGGCCTGAGAACGGTGACGATGTCCAGGGCCTGTTTACCGTCTTTGGCCTGGGTGATTTTTTCAATACCGTTTCTTTTCAGGATTTTGACGATCAGGTTCCTGACGGAATCCGAATCCTCCACAACCAGTAATGACATGCTGGCGATTTTTTCCATGTAAGCCTCATTTGTCTGTAATGTAATTAAATCAACAGACAGAACAGATCTGTCTTGTGACGGTCTTCGCTTAACTTACGAATTATAGCCGTTGCCAAAAAGATGTTCCGATAAAAATAACGTCACCCATCCGGGTTAATGTGCAAATGAAAATGACACGATCTGTAATGCATTGCGTTCGTTTTTGGCATACAAAGACATCTGGCTGTAACGAACACCCTTGTGTCATTTGCTGTAATAAGGCGATATACGGATTCAGGCTGCAAAAAGGGTGAGCTGATTCCGCCTGGCATCTGCATGCTGGATGGTGACCTGGATAAGGTCGCCGTGCTTGAGCTTAAAACCGGATGCGGGCAACCTGGCCTCCAGCATGAACTCCTTGAGCAGCACATTGTAATGATCCCTGTGACAATCCAGGACAAGCCCTTCAAAACTGTTTCCCCGCATGCCTTCCAGGTATTTAGTCAGCCAGTAACGCTTCCGGGACGCCTGGACCCGGCCGGTATTGGCCATTGGAATGGAAATGACCTGGAGAATATGTTCAAGCTCCTGGATTGAATAGGGTGTTCCAAATCCAAGAATAGCCTTGATCTGGCGCTGGGTCAAGAGGTCATGATACCTGCGGATGGGAGATGTGGCCGTGACATAGGCTTTGACCCCAAGTCCTGAATGGGCTTCGGCATGGGTATTGATAATGGCCCGGCTCAACTGTTTACGCTGCATGAAGTTGGGCATGAGCTGGGTTTCAATTCCTTTGAAAATCCGCTGTTTGGGCGGTGCCTGGGACCTGAATACCGCCGGCATGTCATTGGCGGACAGGAACTCGGCCATCAATGCATTGGCAAGGATCATCATTTCAGAAACCAGCATGCGTGACGGATTTTCCCGGTCAACCTTGGCGTAGTGAATTTCTCGGTTTTCGTCCAGCCATACATTGACTTCGGGCAGGGTGATCTGGATGGCACCGGATTTCAGGCGTTTTTCCCTGAGCAGGGTGGCCATTTTATAAAGGCTGGTAATGGGATCATTTTTACCGTTGAGCAGATTGGCCTCGGAATAACTCATCTGCTGGTGAACGTTGATGACACTGGATACGATTTCATAGTCCAGAACCTCAAAGAAGCGGTTCATGTGCACCAGGGTGGATATTCCCGGCCTGATCTGGCCTTCTTTAAGGCTGCACAGGTCTTCGGACAGGCTGGGGGGAATCATGGGCAGCTTGTCATCGGGCATATAAATGGAGGATGCCCTGTGGCGGGCAGCCGTGTCAATGGGATCGCCGTCCTTGATGTACGCCCCGACGTCGATGATATGGATGCCCAGGCGGTATCCGTTTTCAGTGGTTTCCAGGCTGATGGCATCGTCGTAATCCTGGGTGGACTGGCCGTCGATGGTGATCAGGGGCAGATCGGTAAGATCCCTGCGCCGGGGATCGTCAAGCACCTTGGCGGCGGTGTCGCACAAACGGTCGGCAGCCCGGGTGACATTCGGTGAAAATGCCGTGGGGATCTGCATGGCCAGAAGATCTATATTTTCGTCAATATCCCATATCCCGGCTTTGACAAAAATATCAAACAATTGTTCGGCAAGGCTCAGGCCTGATTTTTTGATGATCTGTTTGGCCACGCCCGAAAGGTCTGCATCATTGCCGAACAGGTAATAGTCTTTGAGGATGTTAACCACCTGGGGATCTGGTGCATCAACGGGGTTGCCGGATTTCTGGAGCCGGGTGAGCCATGCCGCCCCTTTGAGGACCATCTCTTCCCTGCGCCGGGTTTCCCTGATCTGGCGTTTCCTGGCTTCTACCTGTGCTTCCGTATACGGCAGGAAAAGCAGTTTATTGAATTTAAAATAGAGGCGGTCGTTGAAGAAGGCCCGGATTACGGCGGCTTCATGGTCCGGGGTCAACGGCGGGTCAAAGCAGAAAAGGGTCATGGCGGGAATATCAATCTCTCCGGGTTCGTCATGGAGGATTTCCCACAGATCCTTGATGTTGATAGATTCAGACAGTTTTCTGCGGTTTTCGGTCACTTTTTTCAGATGGTTCACCAGAACCATCCTGGACTGTTCCGTATCGAGTTTGGCCTGGGAAACATGGGAGAGACGCTTCTCGGAAAAATTGACTTCCCGACTGTTTTCATTGAGCAATCTCAGCTTGCCTTTTTTCTCGCTCAAGATGACCGCAGATATAATTTTTTGCTGATCTATATATTCTACAATGCTGCCAATATTCATGAAGTGGACAATAACAGGAAGGGGGGGCAAAGTCAAATATAGGAACCTGTTCCACGCCTTGAAAATAAGCCTTGTATACGTTAGGATATCGCCATGAGCAAAAGGGAAAATTTGAAAAAAAATATCGAAAAAACAAAGAAAAAAAATGACTTGCCCGTGTTGGAATCCGACCGGGATTTTCTGGCCGCCTTCCTTGATGAAAACACGCATAGGAAAACCGGGGAAAAAGAAAAGGAAAAAAAGGAATCCGGCCGCAGAAACAAACATGGCCTCCCCTTTATTGAGGATTATGAAACCCGGTTTACGGAGATGCCTGACCCCTCTGGTAAATCAGGTGAAGAGAGTGCCGTGCCAGATGCGCCGGCAGATGAAACCCTCGAGGAAGATTTTGCACTGCTTCTGGAAGATTCCCTGCAGCATCAAAAACCATCCAAAGCCACGCCCAAACCGGTACCCCTGAAGCGGCGGCTCAAGCGTTATCCTCCGCCGGAATCTGACCTGGATCTTCACGGGTTTACCGCCATCGGCGCTGAGGCCAAGGCCAAATCCTTTATTCACAGTGCCAAGCGCCAGGGCTTTTTTACGTTGCGCATCATCGTGGGCAGAGGGCTGCATTCCCAGGAGGGGCCGGTGTTGCCCCATGTGATGGATGATCTGCTCAAACAGATGAAAAAAGAAAAAGTCGTTCTGGACTACACATGGAAAGGCCGGAAAAAAAGCAAAAGCGGGGCTGTCATCGTCTACCTGAACCAGTTTAACGATTAAGCTGGTATTTTTTAACGGCCCGGTTATGTTCTTTAAGGGTCCTGGAAAACTTGTGGGTGGTATCGTTTTTTGAAACAAAAAAAAGATAGTCGCTTTGGGCGGGATAAAGAGCCGCTTCAAGCGCCAGCGCCCCGGGACTGGCAATAGGGCCCGGGGGCAGGCCGCGGATCTGGTAGGTGTTGTAAGGGGTTTTACGCCGCAGGTGTTTGTACCTGATCCGGCCATGGTAATCGTCTACCCCGTATATAACTGTGGGGTCACTTTCCAGGCGCATCCGTTTTTTCAGCCGGTTATGAAATACCGAGGCGATCAGGGGCCGCTCCGAGGCATCGCCGGTTTCTTTTTCTATGATTGAGGCAAGGGTCACAATATCATGGATACTGAATCCCATCTCGTTGGCCCGCTCTTTCCATTGCATTGTAAACACCCGGTTAAATGTGGAGACCATTTTAAGGATGACGGACCTGCAGTCCGTGTCCTTTGGAAAATAGTAGGTATCCGGATAAAGATACCCTTCCAGGGTGTGGCCGGGCATTCCCAGTTCACTGATGAACGTTTTATCCCGGCAAAGCCTTAGGAATGTTTCCGATGTGCAAAAGCCTGACTGCTCTGCCAGCCCTGCAATCTCTTCCATATTCAGGCCCTCGGGTATGGTAAACCGATAAAGCTTTACCCGGCCTGACAACAGGGCCGCCAGAATCCGGTCCGGCGGCAGGGCAGGGGACAGGTGGTACTCCCCGGCCTTGATCCGGGTGGCGGATTTTTTCATCCGGGTATAGAGCTTAAAGCGAAAGGCATCGGTGACCAACCCGTCCCGGACAAGGTTCCGGGAAATGGTATCCAGGCTCTGGCCCGGCGAGACGACAAAGGTCTGGGACGCGGCACCGGGATCGGCCGGTGTATTCAGGAACGTTTTCATCCATAACGCGGCCATGCCTGCCGTTATCATTATAATAAGGGCCAGCCCGGCCAGGATATATCCTGTAATCCGTTTTTTATCGGTCCTTATATTTTTGCTGGTCTTGGGGGAGGGTTCCGGCATTGGTTTCCGATCGTCTATAGCAAATGACAAAAATATGTTCCGAAAAAACCGCTGGTGCGAGTACCAATTCAATAAAAAACACTGAAAACTTAGGCGTCACTTGCTGTGCAACCACCCAGGTTAAAAATTGAATTGGAACGGAATTTTGAGAACAGCTATAAAAAGCCCATATAAAAAGGTCTGCCCGATACACTACCGGGCAGACCCTTATTTAATTAAACCAGATGGGTTTATTTGGCAATGGGAAAATCCGTATCCGGGTTGTAACAGATCCGGCAGCAATTGAGGCAGCGATCTGCTTCCCTGTGCGCCTCATCTTCCGGCAGAACCAGATCAACCTCAACCATGGAGTCCAGACGCTGGTCAACGTGGAGTTCAGGCATCTTGGCCCGTTTAATCTGGCGGATGCCGTCCACAGAGGTGAAGAGGGATTCATGAATCCGCTTGTTCTGCAGGGAATCCACCGGCGGTTCAACCGGTTTCCCTCTCAGGAACAGATCAATGGACCTGGCAGCACGCCTGCCGCCGCCAATGGCATCAACAACAAGTGCAGGACCGGTTGCCGCATCACCCCCTGTGAAGATATAGGGGATTGAAGACTGCAGCGTGGCAGGATCGCTGTCAATGGTATTCCAACGGGTCAATTCCAGATCATCCATTCTCGTGTGGGGATCATTCTCCTTGAATGAGGGGTCCGGCGCCTGGCTGATGGCAGAGATGACCATATCAACGTCCAGTACAGTTTCAGATCCTTCAACCGGTACTGGCCGTCTTCTGCCTGAAGAGTCCGGTTCTCCCAGTTCCATCTGCAGGTACTCAAGGCCTATGGCTTGACCGTCATCATTTCCAATAACCCGTGTGGGGGCTGCAAGGAATACAAATTCAATGCCTTCCTCTTCTGCTGCAACAATTTCCACTTCATTGGCGGGCATTTCGTTCCTGGTTCTTCTGTAAACAATGTACACTTTTTCAAGACCAAGCCTTATCAATGTCCTCACACAGTCAATGGCAGAGTTACCACCGCCTACGACAGCAGCGGTTCTCCCTAATTTCATTTCCTGGCCGCTGGAAAATCTCTGGAGCCAGTCAATTCCTTTGTAACATCCGTCAAGGTCCTCGCCTTCAATGCCTAACGCATAATCTTTCCATGCCCCAATTCCCATGAATACGGCATTATATCCCGAGGCCATTAAAGAGCCCAGCCCGAAGTCTTCACCAAATCTGACATGGGTAAAGGCTTTGATCCCCAGGTCCAGAATGCCCTGGATTTCCCAGGCCAACACTTTTTTGGGGAGTCTGTACTCCGGTATTCCGTATCTGATAATACCGCCAAGTTCCGGCATGGCTTCAAAAATGTCGACCTGGTGGCCGATCCGCCGCAGAAAAAATGCACAGGAAAGCCCGGCAGGCCCCCCACCGATGACAGCTACCTTTTTACCAGTATCCGGGGCACAGGTAATGGGAATTCTGGAGCCTGTATTCATTTCATAGTCTGCCACAAACCGCTTGAGCTGGTTAATGGAAACCGGCTCGTCCTCAACACCCCGGCGGCACTCTTCCTCACAGGGGTGGGGGCATACACGGCCGCAGGCCAGTGGCAGGGGGTTGCGCATCCGGATGGTCTGGACCGCTTCCTTATACTGGCCGTTTTTCAATTGCTGAATGTATCTGGGAATATTGATTTCGGCCGGGCAGGTCTGGGCGCAGGGTGCCAGGGGATCGTGCTTCTGATTGAACTTCATCAGTTTTTCAGTAAGGGTTTTCACCTCGATGATGTCCTTTGGACAGGCCTTCTGGCATGCACCGCACCCCACACATTTTTCCTCCACAACCACGGGATGGCCGTCGGTTCCCATATAAACCGCGTCGAATTTGCAGGCTTTCACACAGTCGCCAAGACCGATGCAGCCAACCCCGCAAACCCGTTTGCCGCCGAACACAACAGCCATGGCCTTGCATGAAGATACGCCCATATAGTGATACTTGTCGGCAGCACGGTTGCCGCCGTCACACATGTTATAGGACATCGGGGGCTCGGCTGAGCCGGCGTCAACACCCATGATCTGGGATACTGCTTCTACGCCGTCTTTTGAGTTGATAATACAGAGCGAGGGATCTTCTTTGCCGGAAACAATCGCTTCGGCCGCTGCCGAACAACCGGCAAAGCCGCATCCGCCACAGTTCGCTCCTGCCAGGTTGTTTTCCACCTGGGCAATTCTCGGATCTTCATACACGTAGAAGATCTTTGATGAAAGGCTGAGCACGATACCGCAGAGCGCGCCGATACCTAACATGAACAATAAAGCTGGAAGCATAAAATCACCTTCTAAAGTTTAGCGTGTTAAAATGGACCATCCGTTTTTTAACATGACGCAAAAGTCTTATGATTTATTCCAGGCTCAGACCATCCCCCTGAAGGCAGTGAAGGTCAAAGCAATCATACCTGCTGTGACAAGGCCTATAGATGTATCCTGCAAGGGTTTGGGCACCCGTGCCAGGTTGATTCTTTCCCTGACGCCTGCAAAAAGAATCAGGGCCAGTCCAAAGCCGATGGCATAGAAAAATGAGGCTGACAGGGCTTTGACAAATGAAAACTCACTTGAAATGTTCAACAGGCAGGTACCCATTACCGCGCAGTTGGTCGTGATCAGGGGCAGGAAAATCCCCAGGCCGGCATAGAGCGCGGGAATGCTTTTTTTGAGGAACATTTCCACAAACTGGACCAGCGACGCAATGACCAGGATAAAGGATACGGTCCTCAGATACTCCACATCCAGGCCCTTGAGCAGGTAAGTATCCACGATCCAGGTGATAATCCCGGCCATAACCATGACAAATACAACAGCCATGGCCATACCAACGGCGGTTTCCATTTTTTTGGAGGTTCCCAGGAACGGGCATTGCCCGAGGAACTGGGCCAGGAGAATATTGTTGATGAAGATACATCCGATGGCGAGTTCAAAATACTCCATTGATGGTCTCCTTATGATTTACTCGGGATAAGGTTCATTACAGCCAGCATCAGGCCCAGGGCCACAAAGGCGCCCGGGGCCTCAACCATGAAGGAAAAAGGCTGGAATCCGGCGGCGATTGTTGACATGTCAAAAACAGGTGTGCCGCCCCAGATGGTAATGGTGCCTGCACCCAGGATTTCTCTGACCGCGCCCAGGGAGGACAGGGACAGGGTAAACCCGATCCCGATGCCAAGACCGTCTGCAATGGCCATGACAGGAGTATTTTTAGAGGCAAATGCCTCCGCACGCCCCAGAACAATACAGTTCACAACAATGAGCGGGATAAAGATTCCCAGTTTTAGGAACAGGGGATAGGTAAAGGCCTGCATCACCAGTTCCACGATG
This sequence comes from Desulfobacter sp., assembly GCA_036881925.1. GTDB lineage: Bacteria > Desulfobacterota > Desulfobacteria > Desulfobacterales > Desulfobacteraceae > Desulfobacter. Next base: position 148,451 of record JBAJNJ010000009.1, on the reverse strand, counting down.
GTAACAAAGGTCGCAATAATAACGATATAACAGGCGATCCTGACCTTTGACGGAATCACGGACCGCAGCAGGGATACGAGCAGGTTTGAAAATACCAGGACAAAGGTCGTGGCAACACCCATACCAATGCCGTTTTCAACGGTTTTGGTGACTGCAAGAACCGGGCATAGCCCCAATACAAGCCTGAATGGAGGTATTTCAGCCCATAGCCCTTTTGTAAATTCTTTTGCCAAGGATTGTGCCATAATCTGTCAGCCTCCGTATTATTGAATCTGTTTTAAGATTTCAGGTTTGAGTTTCTTGTACAGATCCTGTGCCAGGACCGCTGCATTGGCAACTGCCTGTGACGTAATGGTGGCACCGGATATGGCATCAATGGATCCGTCGTTGTTTTTCAGGTCGAAGTTCTCATTCAGGGATTTGTCCGAATACTGTGAGACAAAGGTGGTTTCATCTTTGACCCGGGAGCCGAGCCCCGGGGTTTCGGAATGGGTGGTGACCCTGGCGGCAATGATCTGGTCATTGTCCGTGTTGATACCGATCATAAGACCGATATCCCCGCCATATCCGCCCTTGCCCTTGGTTTCAAAGGCAACGGCTGTGGCACCATCCTCTAATTTACCCGGGAAAACCTGAAGACTGATTCCCTCGGTGCTGACATTAAACCGTTCTCCGATGGGGTCGTTGGTCACATCGGCAAATATTTCATTAATGGCCGGGGCCTGCTGGTATTTGAGAACCTGTTCCTCAATCCGGAGTTGTGTGCCGGATTTTACTGCAGCCAAAAGGCCTCCGGATACTGCTGTCAGAAAGGTCAGTACAACAACCATACTAATCATTTCACGCATTGGTCACGCCCTTTCCCAAAGCTTTTGGTCTAATGTTGTCGATCAAGGGATTCACAAGGTTGATCAATAAGATCGCCAGAACCGTACCGTCTGCATACGCGCCGATGTTCCTCATGAGAATGATCATGAATCCTCCGAGGAACCCGTAGATCAGCATGGAGATTTTGTTCACGGGGGATGAGGAATTTTCTGTGGCCAGGAAAAACGCTCCGATCAGGGTGTACCCTGAAAACAGGTGGAACAGGGGAGAGGCGTAGCTCTCGGAGTTGCCCAGGTGAAACAGGCCTGCGGTCAGCAGAATACCGGTCAGGAACGAAACAACTATTTCCCAGCGGGTGTAGCCCCTGAGCATGAGATAGATGCCGCCGATGATCAGGCCGATGCCGAACGTGGAACCGATACCGCCCACTTCCCGGCCCGCGAGCAGACTGCCCAGGGGAAACGCATCTATCGCAGACGCACCCTGGAATTTCAGGGCGGCCAGGGGAGCAAGGGCGGTATATTCAAATTCATAGTTGACATACGCTGCGTCAAAGTCAAAGAACGCCGGCCAGGACATCATGAGGATGGCCATGCCGACTAAGGTGGGGTGGAAGGGATTGGCTCCGACTCCGCCGAAAATGACCTTGCCGATAACCACGGCGACAAATGTGCCTACCACCACAACCCACCAGGGCATGGTGGCCGGAATCATCAGGCCGAACAACAGCCCGATGACGGCGGACTCAAGATCCCCTATGGACAACTCTTTTCTGGATGCCAGGTTGGTCAACACTTCCCAGAGCATGGCAGATGATACGGAAAGGGCGATCACGCCAAGCGCGGGGGCTCCGAACTGAAATATTCCGAAAAGCGCTGCCGGCAGCAGTGCCAGAAGATAATTCAGGTTTAACTGGAAAAGACTGTCTCCGTCATGCCAGAACGGTGCATGGGAAACAATTAATTTTGTATTATTCATTGGCAGTCTCCATTATTAAGCGTCCGCGCGAAGGATCAGCAGTTCATGTTTCCCGAGCCGGATATACTGGTAGAGGGGAATTCTAGCCTTACAGACAAGCGCACAGAGTCCGCACTCAATACAGGATTCCAGGTCGAACTTGTCTGCGGCCTCCTCATACTGGTCCGCTTCCAGATGGCGGACCAGGAGGTTGACCGGTATGTTGGCGGGACAAATCCTGATGCACTCGCCGCAGTTGACGCACGGGGTGTCCGCAAGCTCGGCAACCGTATCCCTGTCCTGGACAATGACCGTATCCATTTCAGGGGTGACGGGATGATGGGGGGTGAATGTGGCAAATCCCCGCATAGGACCGCCGATGATGATCCGATCCTGCTCATTGATATGCACGTTAAACCTGGCGAAAATTTTGCTCAGGGGGGTACCGATGGCTGCCGTGAGGCGATGCCGGGTTCCGGCCTTGTCAACCAGGGTCACAATCTTTTCAAACACCGGCTTCCGGGTTTTAAAAACCCGGGCCAGGGAGACCAGGGCTTCGGCCCGGATAAAACAGACACCCATTTCTTCCGGGGTCTTACCGGCCAGCAGGAGCGTATCCAGGTGGTCTTTCATGACCATGGCCGGCAGGGTGGCCGGGTAAACCTCGGATGTTTTCAGGGTCTGGATGGCACCGAAACCGGCATTAGTTTGCAGTTTCTCCGGCATGGTGATGCAGATCTTGGGAATCCGGGTGATACGCTTGAGCAACCTTGCGCCTTCAACCACTTCGTCTGTATAGGCCGTACAGACATACTGGCATGTGTCGGACATGACATCCGTATCCGAACCGGTAATGACAATGGTTTTGATGGGGTAATCGGCATCTGCCAGGTCAGTGAAAGGCGGGGCTCCAGGCAGTTGGCCCAGGTAATCCGAAGCAAACTGGAGATCTTCGGAGGGCTCGAATTCAGCGGCGTCTTCGTCTCCTGTCCTGGCCGGGTCTGGCTTCACCAGGATATATGTGGCCGTATTGCCGAAATCGTCCGAATAGGAATCAAACGCCTTGATCGTGCCGGCAGCAGGCGCCAGAACATATGCCGTGCTATCTTCGTAAAGTTTTAATTTTTCCCCTTTTTTGACCGCTCCCCCTTGCTTGATCAAGGCCTGTTTGGTGCTGTCAATGGCTTCGGGCAAAAGCAGGGTGAGGCTGGCAGGAACAGGGATGGTCTCAGGCGCCGCAGGATCCGTGTCAAGCAGATCATAGGTCAGCCTGGGTTGGGATAGAGCAAAAAAAGATCGTTTAATCATAGTTAGTCCTTGTCTCGTAAAAGCTTAAGTCAGGCCAAAAAAAAAGGATGATTAAAAATCATCCTTCAAATTATAACGCATGACACGAATTACATTCTACCGGACCCGCACCATAATCTTCATGGCATCCCTGACACTGGGCGTGGAATGCGTCAGCCCTCGACAGCAAATCTTCATCACCGGTTTCCTCATGGCACTCACTGCAGTTGTAAGTATCATCATCTTCAATGTTGTGATGGCAGTCCAGACATTCCAGGCTATAGGCGTCTGTGTGCGTGAGGTGGGTGAATAAAACTTTGCCCGCTTGGTTCTGAAACATTAATCTTACTGGATTTTCCGGGGCAGGGGATGAGAAAGATGCGTAGCAAACAATACCTGTGACCAAAAGAACGATCATGATCAATAGAGCTACTTTAAGGTCTCGTTGTGATGTCATAATTCTTCTCTCAATACATTTAGGGTTAGAGTTTGACGACGACGAACCCACAACTGGCAGCGTTTATATTATATTGGTGCTAGATTTACAAGGAAAAAATAGTGGTGATTTATTTATAGAATGGCGCAATGATCCAGTGTTGAACGGGACCTTTTTCTGACCAGGAACGGCTTGTATTCTTCCTTGCCGGACAGGTCGGCCTGCTTTTTGCGAACCACTAGAAAAGCGGCTGCGAAACAGATAAATCCAAGAACCATTGAGGCCAGGGAATTGTTTAATTGGAGGGATGGTGCAATGCTGTCTCCGATTACAGCACCGATCACCAGTAAAATGATGGGAAAGACATAAAGAAGGAAACTCAGATAGATCATGGGCCTGGTTTCAATACCAATGACCACGGGATCTCCCTTTTCAACGGCAAGCGTGTTTTTGACACTTACGGTCATCTCCTTGGACCCGTGGTGGCTGGTGCCGCAACTCTCCTTGGAGGTGCAACTCTCACAAGCTGCAGACCGGGTTGTCTTAACCCAGGCGGTTTCCATTGTCGCCCTTATAACGATGCCGTTTTCAGTAATCATGGTTCAGGTCCTGTTCAATTCAAATAAGCGTCATCCGTATGAATCCGCAATCGGTCAGAGTCAGCGTCCTTTGGAGCACCATATATAATAAGGTGGCGGCTTATGCAACAATATTTACGATCTGGCTGGGCTGCTGACGCTCAGGTCCCTGGCCCTGTTCCGCATTCTGCTGCGGTTCAGGCAACGGGGGCTGCTCCCTGTCTTCGGTCGCGGCTGCCTGCTGCTCTCTGGCTTCCTGGGTGATGGTGACTTCAAACGCCTCTTGTATCGGCCGGGTGTTTTCCCGGTTCAAATCGGTTTCAGATGCTTCGCGGTTCTGCTCCTGAACCAGATTGTTTTCGGCAAGAGGGCGACTGCCTGCATATGCATTTGCACCTTGTACGCGGTTGATGTCCATTGATAACCTCCATGTTATAAACCATCAATCTTTTTAGAAGAATAACCATGTGCCCGGATAATGTCAATTTTTTTATGGTTTTTGCTTGACAAAGAAAAACGCCTGATATATAAACTCCGAGTCTTGTTGAGAGACGCTGCTCCCCAGTAGCTCAGTTGGCAGAGCAATTGGCTGTTAACCAATGGGTCCGCGGTTCAAGTCCGTGCTGGGGAGCCACTTCAAAAGACCAAGCCCTGATAAGTTGATCTTATCAGGGCTTTTTCGTTTTCCAGTCCATGTCCGGCACCCGGCCCCAAAAAATAAGGTGAAAAAGCTGAAAAGCTTTGCTATTATTATAATTGACATTCATTATTGTCGTTGTCATACTTGAATCATTCAAAACAGAAGCGTGTTTGCGAAAAACGAGACCTTTTAGGATACGAATAGTCGGTTTGTTATATACGGTTCCGGTGGGTGGAGTTTGATGCCCCGCCGGGCTGAACAAGGAGTAGAATCAATGACGAGTTCTGAAAAGCAGTTTTCCGCATCCGGCATTACCGCCAGATTATTCGAAGCCATCAGCCGGATGACCGAAATGCAGAAAAAAGAACTCTTACTGCTCATCGGGGAGCAGCGGGAGCATGAACGGCTTCCCTACCTGATGCAGATCATGTGCGAAACCGATGAAGTCTGCTTTAATGATTTTATCCTGGATATCAGCCCGGGGGGGATTTTTCTTGAGACCATTCAGGATCTTTTCGTCGGACAGAAGCTTTTGATGTCCTTTAATTTCAGGGGGGCTGACAAGCCGATGGAGATAACGGGAAGCGTTACCTGGGTCGGGAAAAACGGTGCAGGCGTCCGTTTTTTGTTTGATAGCCAGGAGCAGAAAGATATCGTGACAGAGTATATAAGCAAGTTGAAATGACAATCTACAACATCTTTCGGAATGGTAATGAAACAGGTTCTAATCGCAAATAGCCATACTGAAGAAGCGGAAAAGCTGAAAAAGTATTTAAAGCGGCACTTTGACGTAACCGTCATTGCCGCGCCCGGGGAGTGGACCGCCGATGACAACCGGTTTGACCTGGTTTTAGTGGATCATAACTTTACAGTCAATTCCGGCATTGATTACCTTATGGATATTCTTCGCAAACAAAGCCTGCCGATTTTAATGCTCACCCCGTCTGAAGATCCCCAGTGCGCGATAGAAGCCCTGCGAGTGGGGGCGTTTAATTATGTCGTAAAGACCGGGGGGTATTTTCAGTTTCTGAATATTGCCATTGACGATGCGTTAAACAAATTCCGGGAACGCAAGGAGTTAAAGGAGACCATTTCCAGCCTCAGGGAAAAGCTCAACATCCGTGACGAGAAAACAGTGGTCAGGGGACGGAATACCAAGAGTTCCTCCCCAGCCGGAACCGGGAGCACTGCCGTTTCCACATCTGCATCTCAGGCCGTGATTTCCAAGCCTCCTGAGCCGCCCAAAGAAATGAGTCTTATGGAGGCCATTATTTCCCGGTTTAAAAAGGGTGACGTCAACCTGCCGACCCTGCCGGAGATGAACATGAAATTCAACAACCTCGTCAAGCAGGGCGCCAATCTCAAAGAGGTGGCAGAGTTTTTGAGGCAGGATGTGGCCATTACATCAAAACTCATCAATGTGGCAAATTCGGCCCTTTACCGGGGGGTGGAAAAAACCACCCGGCTGGAAGATGCCATATCCAAGCTGGGGCTGGGCAAGACGCGGCAATACGTAGAGATCATTGCCAACCGGAGCCTGTACACTTCTGAGAACAAACGCTTTTCAACACTGGTGGGAAAATTGTGGGAGCACTCGCTTTCCACAGCATTTGCCGCGGAATTTGTTCTGAACATGCTTCATTTGAAAACCCAGAGCGATATTTTTGCCCTTGGACTGACCCACGATATCGGCAAACTGATTCTGATCCAGGTGATTGGCGAACTTGAGGTTAAAAGAAAGGGCCAGGAAAAATACGACCAGGCCAAAATCCTTTCGACCCTGACAGCCTACCATGGAAAATTCGGGGCTGTCCTGCTGAACCGGTGGGGATTCCCCCAGGAGTTCAAGGACGTTGCCATGTATCACGACCACTTTCATAAAATAGAACATCCAACGCCTGAATTTCTCTGTGTCCATTTTGCCAATCTGTTGTCAACCGCATTGGGATACAATATCAAACCGGCACCGGAGATCGACCTTGAACACAGTGACTCGGGCTACCTGCTGCGGCTGAGGTCCGACGATGTCGATGTGGTTAAAGAAAAAACCACTGAATATATCAACAGTATAAGACAGGCATTATAACGGTAAATACCGGGGGGATATACCGGGTATCGGGGGTGAGAAAGGCCCGGCCGGAAATCCGGACCGGGCCTTTGCCATCTAAAAATGCGATTTGTTTACTCGGCTGGCGTTTCAAACCGGGCCGCCAGGCCGGCAAGTTCCGATTCAATACGATCCAGCCGGTGTGCCAGGCAGGGGCCGCCATTGCCTTGGCGCATTCGCCTGCGGCACTGTCCGTTTCCCCCACCCTTCTGCCTGCTGAATTTTCTTCCTGCACCAAAATTCTGCCGGGAGAAATCCGCCGGGTCTCCGGCACAGTCTCCCAGGCCCCTTCCTGTTTGCGGTCCCTTGTTTTCAGGGCCCATGTGATTTAATCCGGGCATGTGTATACCTCCTTCAATTCATATGGGTTCGCTTCACTGCCCGCGGTTTCGGCCGCATCCGTTTCCCCGGCCGCATTGATGTCTGCCGCGGTGCCGCCCTCTGCCCCTGACCTTATAGCACCCGCCTTTGACCTTTAGTCCAAGTCCGTCCACAATGGCCCTGGAAAGCGTGTGCCGTCCGGATTTCAACACTCTTCCAACGGTCTGCCTGGATACATTCATAATGTCAGCCGCCTGGCTCTGGTCCAGGCCCTGGTAGTCGATGAGACGTATGGCTTCATATTCTTCCAGGGAAAGAATCAGGTGAGTGTCCGGTCTGTCGCCGACGGGACGGAATTCTCTGATTTCCGGTTTGGCGGTGATTTGTCTGGGGGTTTTGGGTCTTGGCATCTTCTATTCCTGTTTTGGTCATTTGATCATAATTTAAATTTTCTTTTGATGTGTGTCAAGTGAATAATGATCAAATGATCAAAATAAACAGCGATGCCTTCAGGCCTGTCTATTGCCGGCCACAGGCACAGACGGGCCAAATACCCTGTCGGTAAATCTTACATACCAGGCGGCGGACTGGACCTGGATAATATACGCGACCGCCACCACCAGGGCAGCGCTGGCCCCTTCGCGGCCAAATGCATTGATGGCAATGGCCAGGGCGATGGACAGGTTACGCATTACCGAGCCATAGGCCAGTGCGATGGCATCTGCCTTGGGCAGGAACATCCTGCCGGCCAGGCTGCTGATCGTGAAATTCACCCCGTATAAAAGCGCCAGGGGGACCAGGATATCCACCAGGAGGCCGGGAGCCGATGCAATGGCTTTTGCCTTGAGAGCCATTGCAATAAAGACAATGCCGATCACTCCCAGGGTAGACAACCCGGGGAACCTGGGACCGATTTCGCTTTTAAACTTTGACTGCCCATATGCCTTCACAAGGTATTGCCGTGTGGCATACCCGGCACCCATGGGCAGGAACACGATGATCAGGATTTGCCGGATGACTTTGAAAAAATCAATGTCAATAGCTGTGCCCATGAGAAACCGGATGTAGAACGGGGTGGTAAGGGCACCCAGTGTCAGGCCGATCACGGTCATTTTAACGGCTGCCTCAAGGTTGCCCCTGGCAAATCCTGTCCAGGAAATGGTCATTCCGCTGGTGGGCACAAGCCCTGCCAGCAACAGGCCAAGGGCCATATAAGGCGAGTGGCTGAAGAACAGGGTGCCGATACCGTAAGCCAGGAAAGGAATTATTCCGAAATTGATCGCCTGGGTCAGTAGCTGCGCTTTCACGTCCCCACCCTTGAAAACTATCTGGATATTGAGGTTGACCATCATGGGATAAACCATAAGAAAGGTAAACGGAACAATCAGGGTTTTGAGAAAATCCGGGGAAAAACGCAGGCCGAAAATGAACCCGGCAACCATCATAACGGGGATGGCGATGACAAGTTGTTTGGTAATTTTATTGAGCAGTGTCCATATCATGATCTGTATCCTTTTCATCAACGGTGAATGTGAAACGGTTAAAGCCCTTGTTCCGGCCATCGCCCGTGCCATGTGTTAAAATCAATAATCATGCCAGGTGGAAGATTTTTTTTGTTTTTATGTCTAAGTCTTCGATATCTTTGGTGATTTATGTGTGGCTTGTGCCGCGATAGTGCGTAACGGTAACGTTACCGTTATACATGGCTTTGACAAATCCCGGCCCGTTGTATGGGAAATATTCACCGGATAAAGGCTTGACATGGTGAAAACAGATGTGTATAAAAGCTTGAAAAGTTAGTTAAATCAAACTTAATTGAGTTTTGTGTAAACCGCGAAAGGGGACGTGGCTGAAAATGAACCGCAAACAAGCAAAAAAATTTATGAACATCTGGGAAATCGAAAGAAATTTTAAATGCCCTGTGGTTGGGGCCATGCTTTCCGTGGATAAGCACAAAAGCATATTGAAAAAGTGCGGATGGGATGTCAACCGGCTTAAACCTTATGAATACCACAGCCACATCATGGGATGCCTGGGCGATGAAAATGCTGTGTCCGTTAAGGTCAATAATTTTATCCGGCATCAGGCAAAACGCTACATGGATGAAATTGCCCTGTGCTATGAAAATGGCGACGGGGAAGGGGTTCGGGCATTGTGGAAGGCATATTCGGACCAGGGGGTGATCGGGCCGGTGATGTACGCCATTGTCGCCCACGAAGATGCCGATATTGAGCTGCTTCAGGATATTCACGGGGAAGTCCATATGCTGGCCCATGCCAACATGACCGAAGTGTTCCGGGTTCGACAGAAGTTGAAAACCTCTGATGCGCTGCTTGGACGGGAGCAGAAAAAGCTTGCTGAGAAAAATACGAGAATCAGGGAAATAATGAGTGCCAGAAAGGCGGAAACCCTTTCCGCAGAGCATCTTCTCAGGGAAAATACCGGGTTGAAAAAGCAGGTCGAAACCCTGGAGGCCCGGGTGGATCCGGAAACAGGTGCGATCCTGAATGATGAGATAGAACGCCTTAAAAAAGCATTGGCAGCAGAAAAAGAGCGGTCAAGACGCCTGGACCGTGAGCGGAAGAAAGCGCAGATCGACCTGTTCAGCGCCCAAAATGAAAATGAATTGATCAGAAACGAAATCCAGGACCTTGTCAGTTCGCTGGCTGTGACGACTGAGCATGAGGCCTGCCTTGCAGCGTCACCGGGAAAAGACATGGACGACCTCATCTCCTGCCCGGCCCAAGGCAGTTGCGCTGACGACAATTGCCCCAATTTCCAGCTCTGCGCCAAACGGGTGTTCATGATCGGGGGAATTACCAAGATGAAGGCGTACTACCGTGATATTGTTGAGAAAGCCGGTGGGGAGTTTGATTATCATGACGGCTACCTCAAAAACAGCAATGCCAATCTGGCCGCCAAAGTCAAACGATGTGACGTGGTGGTTTGCCCGGTAAGCTGCAACAGCCACAACGCCTGCTTAAAGGTGAAAAAACTTTGCAACCAGTACAACAAGGAACTTAAAATTTTGAACAGCGCAAGCCTCTCTGCCCTGACCCAGGCACTTTTCATACCGGATCATGCCGGGGTGAACTAAGAACCGGGCCGGGATTTCAAGGGGGTTCCCATGCATGAAAAAAGGGGAACTGGAAATATTTGCTTGACAATTGCGGCTCGGATTTGTAGCACCAGAAAGACATAGTTGTCCGGTGCCGAACGGCTTAATAGGGAATTCCGTGAAAATCGGAAACGGGCCCGCCGCTGTAATCGGGGACTTCTGTTGCATGAACGCCACTGTATATATAATGGGAAGGCGCAACAGGGGGGAGATCCGAGAGTCAGAAGACCTGCCGGATGATAGGAAACCGTGCGCGGCACGACGGCAACCGATAGGATCTATTGGATAAAAACAGGGATATCCCCGGATCGTAAATATTACGATCCGGGGTTTTTTATTGCCGGCTGCTGCCACGTTTCCCCATGATAAGCGTTTCATCTGAGAATCGGGGAAATGAGATTCAGGCCCTCTTCTCCTCTGTTATCAGATGTGGCCTGTCGGCAGTTGCCAGGTGTTATGCCGCCTTTATCTCCCGATTGCCGACATCGGCCGGTCATATAACAGGCCGGCAAAGTCTCTGCGCGGCACTGTCCGCCGGAGATGTCACACCCTGGTTCTCCCGGTCCCTGGTTCGCCATCCAGGGGCCGGGAGTTGCCGGGCGACTCCATTGCTTCGGTATGCTTTTGCTCCAGAAAAGACGTTTTTTTTGAGTTCCGGGAATATCTGGTTTTGATTTTTTTTCGAAAAGGGCTGCGATATTTATTATTTAATGCTAATAAATATTGGTATGCCTGCCCAAATCCATGGGGTAATTTTGATAAAGGAGACAATCCATGACCGACCCGGTAACCGATCGCAGCGCAAGTGCTGTCCGCTCCGTATTTGACGCCCAGGTCAGCGCCTGCAGAAACACCCCGTTGATTCCTTACCGCACCCGGATCCGGGTGCTTAAAACCATTGAAACGCTTTTAATTGAGAACGACAGGGAGATTTGCGAGGCCGTGTCAACGGATTTTGGCAACCGCTCGGTTCATGAAACCCGGATATTGGAAATTACAGCCAGCCTCCTGGGGCTCCGGTATACACGAAAGCGCCTGAAACGCTGGATGGCACCCCAAAAGCGCCATGTGTCACTGGTCTTTGCAGGAGGGAAAAACCGCGTGATTCCCCAGGCAAAAGGGGTGGTGGGAATCGTCACCCCCTGGAACTACCCCCTGTTCCTGGCGATCAGTCCCATGACCAGCGCCATTGCTGCCGGAAACCGGGTCATGGTCAAGCTGGCGTCAAACTCCCAGACCCTGTGCCGCCTGCTGCAAAGGATATTTACCGGGAAAATCAGCCCTGAACACATTGCCTTTCTCCCGGGTGCCGGGGCCAATGAATTTTCCTCCCTGCCGTTTAACCATCTGGTGTTTACCGGTTCCCCTGACGTGGGCAAAACCGTCATGAAATCCGCCTCCCGCCATCTGACACCCGTAACCCTGGAGCTGGGAGGAAAATCGCCGACAATTATCGCAGATGATTTTGACCTGTCAACGGCAGTGAAACGCATTCTGTTTGCCAAACTGATGAATGCCGGGCAGACCTGCATTGCACCGGATTACCTGTTCATTCCCAAAGAAAAAGCCACTGCGTTTATCGATACCGCAAAAACGGTTGCCGCAAGCCAGTATCCGGACATCCATACCCCGGATTACACCAGCATCATTGATGAAAAGGCATTTTCCCGCCTCCGGGACACCCTGGCAGATGCTGCGTCAAAAGGGGCCCGCATCACCCGGTTGCTCCCCTGCCCCATTGAGGACAATGCCTTGCGAAAAATATCACCTGCCGTGGTGACAGATGTCAATGCGGATATGCGGATCATGAATGAAGAGATTTTCGGGCCCCTGCTGCCGGTAATCCCTTATACATCCCACAGGAAAATCATGGAATACATCAACGCCAGGGAACGTCCCCTGGCCCTGTACCTGTTTACCAACGACAAGTCACTGTCTGAAGATTATATCGGGCAAACCTTGTCCGGCGGGGTAACCATCAACGACTGCGCCATGCATGTGGCCCAGCACGACATGCCATTCGGCGGCATCGGAAACAGCGGAATGGGCCATTACCACGGATATGAAGGGTTTGTGGAATTTTCCAAGCTTCGGCCGGTCTTCAGCCAGTCACGGATGGCCCTGACATTTGCCCCGCCTTATGGTAAGGCTGTCAATCGCATTTATGCTGCTGCAAAACGATTCACTTGGCTGTCATAAACCGGTCCCGGCGGAGATTGCCGCTAATGTTGGTTTTCTGTTTAGGATCGTAAAAAAAGGTTTTTTTTATAACATTTTTCACACATTTGAGCTATAATGCCTTGGCTTTTATTGGGGTTTAAGAACGAAATATTGAATTGATGAAATATCCGGCAGGGTCGGCAGGGGAAATGCAGACACAAACCGGAGAGGTATACAATTTTCACAGGCGGCGTTTTGAAACAGGCGAGCAGTTTTAAAATCCTCACAATAGATGACGAAGCCTATATTCGTCAAAGTATCCGTACCTATCTTGAGGATTACGGGTTTACTGTTGTTGAGGCCGAAAACGGCAGGCACGGCATTGAGGTCTTTGCAGAGACCTGTCCCGATCTGGTGCTCCTTGACCTGAGGATGCCTGAGATGGACGGACTCCAGGTCCTTGATCTCCTGGGAAAACAAGCCCCTGATATCCCCGTGGTGGTGGCATCGGGCACCGGGAACATGACCTCCGTGGTCGAGGCCCTCCGGCTCGGTGCATGGGATTATATCTTCAAGCCCATTGAAGATATGAGCGTCATGAAGCACTCCATTGAAAAATGCCTCAAGGAAAGCCGGCTGAAAAAAGAGAACAAGGCCTACCAGGAACGCCTTGAAGATTTGGTCAAGGAACGGACCCTGGAGCTGGAAAAGAGTGAACATCGGTATAAGGCCGTGTTCGAATATACGGGAACCGCCGCGATTATCATTGAGGCGGACGATACCATTTCCATGGCAAATTCAAGATTTGCCGAACTGGTGGGTATAAAACGGAGCGCCATTGAAGGGGCCAAAAAATGGCACGAATTTGTCGCTCCCCGGGATATCGACATCATGGCCAACCATCTCAGCACCCGCAATGTCGCAACAGAGATCTCCCTCCAGTATGAAGTGGAACTTATGGACGACAGGGGCAGTTCCAAATACGTGTATGTCAGCCTGGGCCGGATCCCGGAAACCGATCGCCAGGTCGTCTCCCTGCTGGATGTCACGGAAAAGAGGCGGGCTGAACGGCGGTGGGAAAGCCTTGAAAAACAACTGCGAAAATCCCAGAAAATGGAAGCCATCGGCACCCTGGCCGGCGGCATTGCCCATGACCTCAATAACATCCTGAGCCCGGTTCTGGGATATGCGGACATGATTATGAAAACCTCCGCGCCGGAAAGCCGTGTATTCCAGCGGAGTGAAAAAATCCAGAAGGCAGCCTTGCGGGCCGCGGACCTGGTCAGCCAGGTCCTGGCGTTTAACCGCGGCGGTGCAGAAGAGCGGCGCCGTGTCAAGCTCCATCCCGTGGCAAGGGAGGTGGTCAAGCTGTTAAGGGGATCCATCCCTTCCACAATCCGCATTATCGACAGGATCGAGAGGGACTGTGATGCGGTATTTGCCGATCCCACCCAGATCCACCAGGTCCTGATGAACCTGTGTACCAATGCGTACCACGCCATGGAAGAGACCGGCGGGGAATTGACCGTTGGATTGCGGCAGACCCGCCTGGGCCTGTCGGACATGGTGTCTTATCCCAACTTGTCCCAGGGGCCGGGCACCTACCTGGTGATCAATGTCACGGATACGGGCTGCGGCATGACCGAAGATATCATGGAGCGGATATTCGAACCCTATTTCACCACCAAGGAAGAGGGAAAGGGAACCGGTCTCGGACTGGCCACGGCCTACAGCATCATCCAGTCCTGTAAAGGGGACATCCGGGTGAAAAGCACGCCGGGCAAGGGCACCCGTTTTTCCATCTATATTCCTGCGGTCCAGCCGGACAAGGATGCCGAGGTCACCCAGGGGGCACCCGGCGGCGAGCGGGCCGGGTCCGGCGAACGGCTTCTGGTGGTGGATGATGATTATGACATTGCGGCCATGTGCAAGGAAGGGTTCGAATACCTGGGCTACAAAGTGGATGCGTTTTCCTCAAGCAGTGACGCCCTGGCGTTTTTCAAACAGCATTACCCGGACATTGACCTGGTGGTGACCGACCAGACCATGCCCGGAAAAACAGGGGTTGAACTGGCCAGGGAGATGACAGCCATTAAAGAGGGCCTGCCGGTGATCCTCTGCTCCGGATATACGGCGGCCATCAGCCAGAAAGTGCTCAAGGAAACCGGCATCCGGCGGTTTGTGATGAAACCGGTCACCGTGGACGCATTGTCAAAGGAGATACAACTGCTGCTTAACCCCCAAACGGCGTAACCGGTCCGGTATCTGTTGCCGGTACCAGGAAGTAAGGTGATTTATGTCCCTTGAGACAGATTTATTTATCGTTCTTGATGACGAGCAGAGCATCCGTCAGAGTATTGCATCGTTTCTTGAAGATGAGGGCTATGCTGTTCTCCGGGCTGAAAGCAGTGAGGCGGCCCTGTCGCTTGTCAAAACCCATCCGGTCAATGCGGCGGTGGTCGATATCCGTCTCCCGGGAAAAGACGGAAACTATTTTATGATCGAGGCCCATAAAATCAGGCCTGACATCAGGTTTGTCGTGCATACCGGGTCCGCGGACTATGCCCCGCCCGAAGCGGTCCGGGCATTGGGTGTGTCCCGTGACAAAGTCCTGATCAAGCCGGTCAGGGACCTGAACATGATTCTGGATGCGCTGAAGCGCTGATTTCCCCCACGGAGAATAAGGGCATTGATGAGCGAAAACGCTGGGAAAAAAATACTGGTAATTGACGATGAGGTCTATATCCGGGACTCTGTCACCGGGTTTCTGGAAGACTTCGGATTTGAAGTGATCGAGGCGGAAAACGGCCAGGCCGGCCTGGAGCGGTTTGAGCGGGAAGCCCCGGACCTTATCCTCTGCGACCTGCGCATGCCTGTGATGGACGGGCTTGAGGTGCTGGCCCAGGTCCGGGAGCAGGACGACAACACGCCCATCATCATTGTTTCTGGTGCAGGCAATATCGCAGATACGGTCGAAGCCCTGAGGCTGGGGGCCTGGGATTACATTATCAAACCCATCCAGGACATGAACGTGCTTTTTCATGCCGTGAACAAGGCATTTGAGCGCAAGGACTTTATCCTGGAAAAGGCGCGGTACCAGCGGGACCTGGAAACGGCCAACAAAGAACTGAAAGTGTCCCTGGAGACCCTTGAACAGGCCAGGGACCAACTGGTCCAGTCCGAAAAAATGGCTGCCCTGGGTGAGCTTGTGGCCGGGGTGGCCCACGAGATCAATACGCCTGTGGGTGTCGGGGTGACCGCCGCATCATTCCTGGATGCAAAAACCAAGGAATTTTCCACCCTGTATGAATCCGGGGAGCTGAAACGGAGCGAACTGGAGAGCTACCTGAAAACCGTCCAGGAAGTGTCCAACTCCATTCTCATCAACATGGCCCGGGCGGCCGAGCTGATTTCAAGCTTCAAACAGGTGGCCGTAGACCAGTCCAGTGAAAAACAGCGGCGGTTCAACCTCAGGGAATACCTGGACGAGATCCTCATCAGCCTGCGGCCCAGGTATAAAAAGACCAGCCACATCATCAACGTGTCCTGCGCCCCCGAGATTGAAATTGTCTCTTACCCCGGTGCGTTTTCCCAGATCCTGAACAACCTGATCATGAATTCCCTGATCCATGGTTTCAGGGATATGGAACGCGGGAAAATCGACATTGACATTGTCCGTGACAAGGAGATGTTGCGGTTTGTTTACCGGGACAACGGGGTCGGCATGGACAAGGCCGGCATTGAAAAAGCCTTTGATCCTTTTTTCACCACCATGCGGGGCAAAGGGGGAACCGGGCTCGGCATGTCCATTGTCTTTAACCTGGTGACCCAGACCCTTAAGGGAACGGTGGTGCTGGACAGCAACCTTGGCAACGGGGTGACCGTTACCATGACCTTTCCGGAACTGGCTGAGGGCCGGTAAACCATGCAGATCCTGAATCCGTCCCGGTGGTATCTCCACCCTGTGTTTATCTTTGCCTGCTCCATCTTTGCCCTGGCCACCTTTCTGGTGCTCACCGTGGGCCTTTACATGGAGATCCGTTCCGCCCTGGAAGTGATCATCCTCAAATTCCACATTGATCCCCAGTCCATTTTCCCGTCCAAAACCGGGATGACTGTCCTGGTCCTGAGCCTGTTGATTGTCGTGGTCATGGCCGGTATTTTTCTGGCGTTTATCTATTATCAGAAAACCGTGAACCTGTTCCGGCTCCAGCACAACTTTATTTATAATTTCACCCATGAACTCAAAACTCCGGTCACCTCGCTGCGGATCTACCTTGAAACCTTTGTCCGCCATCCCATGGACCAGCAGGACATCATCAAGTACAGCGAGAACATGCTCAAGGATATTGACCGGCTCACGGAAAACATCAACCGGATCCTGAACCTGGCCAGGATCGAGAGCCAGAACTTCGGTTCGGAAGTGACCCGGGACAGCATGGTCACCCTGGTGGAAAATTTTTGCGAGAAAAACGCCTCCATCTTCAGGAACCTGGATATCCGGATTAAAAATCCCGGGGGCGGGCGGTTCGAATACCCGGTAAATCTTTTCCTGTTTGAAATTCTGCTCATGAATATGGTATCCAATGCCATTAAGTACAATGAGAGTCCCCAACCCGCCCTGACCATTGTCTTTAAGAGTTACCTGCAGAAGATCACCATTGATTTCATTGACAACGGGATCGGCGTGGACCCCCGGGATGCAAAGAAAATATTCCGGAAATTTTACCAGGCCGCAGCAAAGAAAAGCGACAGTATCAACGGGTCCGGTCTGGGGCTTTACCTGGTGTCGAGCATTGCCATGATACACGGCTGGCGCGTCTCCGTATCCAGCGGGGGCAAGGGCAAAGGCTCCAGGTTCACCATTACCATCCCACGGGCAAGTATTGCCAGTGTCCGGGAGAAGAAATTATGGAAGCGGTTGAAAAAAAGCGTGTTCTGGTCATAGAGGACGAGGCCCATATTGCCGACGGCATCAGGCTCAACCTCAACCTGCAGGGATATGAGGTGGCGGTTGCACCCGACGGGATCGAAGGGCTGGAAAAATGGCGTAGCTGGAATCCGGACCTCATTATACTGGATATCATGCTGCCCATGATCGACGGGTTTTCCATCCTGAAAACCATCCGCCAGGAAGATGAAAAGATTCCCGTGCTGATCTTGTCCGCCCGGGGGGATACCCGGGACAAGGTCAAGGGGTTGCGGTACGGCGTGGACGACTACCTGTCCAAACCCTTTGACCTGGATGAATTCCTGCTGCGCGTGGCCAGGCTGATCAAGAAAAAAGACTGGTACGCATCCGGCAAATCCCTGGAAAAAGGACGCCATACCCTGTTTGAGGGGGATGCCTATTCATTCGGGGACAACCATATTGATTTTGTCACCTTTAAAGCCACCTGTGCAGCCGGGGAGATCATCCTCACTGAACAGGAGGTCACCCTGCTCAGGATTTTCATTGCCAACAAGGGACGGCCCCTGTCCAGGGAAATGCTGCTCAATGCCGGGTGGGGATATTCCAGGGACACCACCACACGGACCGTGGACAACTTCATTGTCCGGTTCAGGAAATACTTTGAGCCCAAACCCAAAAAGCCCATCTACTTTAAAAGCCGCAGGTCCGTGGGATATATATTTGACTACGAATGAGATCCGGCCGGCGGGTCCGACACCATGCTCAGGATATAGCCCTGGTCCAGGTCCCGGGACCAGCATGCGAGGTTCTGGGCCACGCCTTTGTACACCACTGTATTCTGGATAATCTCCACATGATGAAGGCTTTCATTAAACCCCATACGGATATATTTTAGATAGGCCTCTTTCAATGTCCAGTGGCGGAAGACATCTGCCGGGGCCGTTTCCATTGCCCGGATTTCCGCCCGCGTAAATGCCGTGTTCATGAAATGCTTATCCGGCAGGTCTCCCACCGCTTCAAGATCGATTCCCATGACGGTTCCGGGTGTTGTGGCAACTGCCGCTGCCGTGTAAATGCCGCTGTGGGAAAGGGAGAGGCAAAGATTCGGGCATTGCTCCAGAAACGGTGCCCCGTGCTCCTGGTAACGGATATGAATATCCCTGAAGGGCAGGGCGCTGAAGGGTTGTTTAAGGCTCTGCCGGGCAAGGTGTTTGGCCGCAAACCTGCCGCTCATCCACTCCACCTGCTTTTTCATGGCCTTGAACGCATTGAGCCGTGAAAGCTCATCGTCCGACAGAAAATCCCGGGCAAAATCACTCCTGTCAAATATCCGGGGCGGCCGGGTCTGGTATTGACCGGGCACCGGGGGCGTATTCAGCAGGAACCGGAGCAGATCCGGGATCTGCAGCACCTGGATCTTGATATCCGGGAAGGGCTGAAATTCCAGTTTATGGGGAAACTCACGGTGTGCCATGGCAGATCTATATCCCAGACGCAGGCATTTGACAATCCCCCGTGGCGGGCCGTGACGCGTGCCGGATGTGCATCCGGGAGTAAATTCGTCAAAAATTTCAAATTGTTGACAGCAGAAAGATATGGTATGATCAAACAATTATGACCCGAGAATAGGTGGTTATGGAGCCAGTCAGCGACAACAATACCCTTACACCCTTTCCTTTTGAGGCCCTGGACAAGAAACCCCAGGTGCCTTTGTCCGATGCGGACACCACTTCCGAATATACGGCACAGGCCTATGACAACCGGTCCCGGATTTCCGAACTGGCCGCCGGACTGGACGCCCGGCTGGACAGCTTCAACAAGACCCTGGCATTCAGCTTCTTCTTTTCCGAATCCTTTTCCTGGCTCACCATGACTGCGGAATCCAGTGATACGGATGTGGCCGTGCCTGAGGCGTATGCCGATGCGGAAGAAAGCGTCTGGCTGCTCAAAACAGATGCCCTGGCCAGGGCCAGAGCCCACACCACCGTATACCTGGCATCGGATGACCGCACAGACTTTGACACCGGTACCTATGAATTCAACCTGACCATGGATGACGAGGTTTACGGGATCGAGCTTGGCCTTGAAAACGACGACACTGCCCCCCTGACCAACCATGACATGCTGGTTCGGCTCGAACGGGCATTTAATTCAAGCGGGGCCCAGGTCCAGGCCAGTGTGGGGCAGACCTATGAAAAGGTATATTCCGCCCATTATGCGGACTACGGCCTTGAAAAGGCCTCTTACCTGGAGCTTGCCAGCAGTAGTACCGGGGAAGACGAATCCTTTTTTGTCGAGGACACCAGCGGCGAAATCATTGCCGCCCTCGGCCTGGACCAGACCGTGGCATTCGGGCAGAACAGCACGTACACCGTGGACGGGGAGCCGTTTGAGTTCTATTCCAACACCGTTGAAATTGACGGGGAAGCGGTCCAGGCATATCTCACCGGAATATCCGGTGAATCCCCGAACGGCGAACCCACACAGATCGAGACAAGGTACGGATTCACCGCCGCCGCAGAATCCGTTACCACCGTAATCAGCGCCTACAATGACCTGATCGACTGGATTGACGACAACGAATTTTTTATCAGCAACACGTTGAAAACATCCCTGTTCAGCGAACTCAATTCAGCAGTACTTGAAACTCAGACTGTTTCCCATGAGCGCACCACCACCAAGTCATTTGCCGTTGTGGAAGGGAATGTTAAAATTTATGACGATTCCGGGATTTCCCCCCAGGTGAATACGGAACCCTATGCCACAGTGGAATCAGGGCTGGCAGATATCGGGATCACCCTGAACGCGGACGGCTCCCTGGATGTGGGAGCGGATTTTGAGACCGGTTTTAAAAGCCGGTTTCTGGAAATCCATGACACCCTGGCCGGGGACAACGGGTTTTTCACCAAAATCGGCAATGCCATTGACACCATCCGGAGTGAGGGGGAAAATCGTTACACCTACTCAAAAAACCATGTCCTGGTCTATGCCAGCGATGCCGATGCCGACGCCAGGAAAGTCTATCAGGAAAACGTCAGTACCCTGATCAATACCTTTGCCTGAATCGTCCGATAAAAAGCCCTATAAAACAAATCTGGTAAAACAAGCCCCTGACAACAGGGGCGGTGTTCTGCCGCCCCTGTAAAGATTCTTTCTCTTTAGTCGGTTTCCAGCAGGATGTGGGGAATAAACCGCGGGTCAAGCCCCTCCGGCTTCACATGGCCATACTCTTCCTCAAGCTCCCGGACCAATGCATACAACACCGCCTGAAAAGATGGAGACAGATCCTGTGGTGTCCGGCCGGATATCTCTGCCGCCCAGAGCCCAAGATTCCCAGCCCGGTCCTCTGCAATACCGGTGTCACCCTGGAACAAATCCGTGAAAAACTGCCTGAATCCGTCCATGGGAACCGGTGCAAGGCTTAACAGGGCATCCGCTTCATCAAGCTGGAGGCCGAGCCGGTCCCGGACCCACAGGGTCAGTATCACGCTCTTATAAGTCAGTACCCCCTGGGTGAATGTTTCCATATCAATGGGCAGGCCGCCCAGGAAGCCGTCCAGATCCATGATTTCTTCGAGCAGGCGTTCCGTGGACCGGATATCCTGAAGCGCGCTGAAGTGGCGGTATAATTCCTTGTCCGCATAGTTGGAAAAGAACATGGGCCGCTGAATCAACAGGCCGCCCACAACCCCCAGGTATGCCTCACCCAGGAAGCTGAGGGGCAGGTTGTTCTTTTCAAGGAAACTGTTCCGGTACCATTGGCCGGCCCGGATTTTCAACTGGATGCCCGCGCCCGAGCCGGTCCTGAAAATATCCTCCAGAAAATAGGTCCTGAGCAATTGGGCCGCCTTGCCGGTATGAATCTCGCCGTCAAGCAGCACCTCCAGGCCCAGGCTTAAAAAGGCATTGGCCTTTTCCATGGTGTTTTCCACGGATTCCCGGTTTCGGATCTTTATTTTATCTGCGGAAATGATCTTATTGATCAGGGCGGCCAGCTCATTCTGGAGTTCCAGGTGCCGTTCCTGGTCATCCACTTGGGCCAGGGCATTGACAAACAGGGAGTCCCCGGTGATAAACCCTGCGAAAAACTGGGGCGGTAAAGGGGTTTCCGGATCATACACAGGAGTCGTCGAGCCGTTGCCGGGCCGTTTTCGCAGATCGGAAAACCGGGATGGCTGGTAAATCCCCACGGCCTCGTGGGGCGGGAGAAAGCCTTTTTCCGCCAGGCGCAGGTTTCTCAGCCGGAACTGCTCTTCCTCGGATTCCGACGGCATCAGGGCAAGGGTTTCCAGGAGCAGGCCGTGAAATACGGACAAGTCCATCTCTGCCAGGGATTTGAGCATGTTCTCAATCAACTCCGGGGTGTCTTCAAAAGGGGCATGTTCCCGGGGCGGGGTCTGGGGAAGGATCTCTTCCCCGTTCTCCCCATCCGGTGACGGGTCCGGGGATTTGTCCGGAAATCTGAAATAGAATTTGTCGTCAAGGGTGGTGTAATCTTCAAAATCAGAGGGAGGGGGCTCATCATGCTCCCGGATATGGACCTGCATATTATGGAAAAGGAAAAATTCCAGGAAATCCGGTTTTTCGGAAATGGACCACCGCAGCAGCCGCTGGGGATCCGCTTTGAACAACTGGGCAAATGCCTGGGCCATCATTCCCGTATCCAGGCGGTCATCATCCCAGACCTCCACATCCAGGATATACTCCCATTGGGTTGAACTGGCCATGGCCAGTACCGGGGCAAAATCATGGACCCCGATCCTGTGCATGAGGTAGTAGAGATCCTGGTCCGGGAAAGACTGGACCAGGGTGGCCGGGGAGGGGGCTTCCAGAATCATGTCCAGGGCTTTTTCCGGTTCGCTCGAAAGGATTTCTCCGCGCTGTTCCCGGCGTTTGAGTGCCTTCCGGGCCATATTGTCCAGTTTGTAATTTGGGGTATCTGTCATCTTGTTTCTCTTACGGCGTTATACCGCGCTTGGGTGGTTTATTTTGCTGTTTACAGATCTTTATATAATGCCCTAGGCCAGGGTCACTGTCAAAGGGGGTAAAAAAGGACAATGCCTTATCAAATTCACCCAGGTTCATCAGGCAGACCCCCATGCACACACAAAGGTCCTTGTGCCCGGGAAAATGCTTGAGTCCTTGTTCCAGCCGGGCCACCGCTTCCGGGAATTGTTTGTTTTTCTGGAGGATCATGCCAAGGCCCAAATACGCCCTTGGATCTCGGGCAAAGGTCAGGGCCCGTTCAAATAGGGTGGCCGCAATGTGTTCCGGATCTTTGATCCGCGGATCATCGGCATATTCCCCGTGGGAAAAGGTCAGGGCGAGACGGGAGAGGAAATCCGCATGATACGGGGTCATTTCCTTGTCCGGGACAAGATCGATCTCCCGGACAAACCTGTGGAGCCTGCTGAAAAACGCCTGTCGCAGGCGGTCGCCAAACTCTTTGACCCGTTCAAAATCTAGGCCGGGATCCAGTTCAAACCAGGGAATATCTTCAATGTCCCGGAACCAGATGTCCTTGTCCACCCATCCCTTTTTCAGGGCCCGGGCATATAAATGGGTACCGGGAAAGAGCACCAGCATGTAAAATACCGTCCCCAAAGGGGCCAGCCGTTCCATCAGGGCAATGCTTTCATCAATGGTTTCAGAGGTTTCCCCCGGGGAACCGTAAATAAAATACGCCCTGGGCAGGATGCCGTAGGATTTGGCAAGGGAAAAGGCCCGGACCGTGGTTTCATCGTCAATGGGTTTGCCAAGGGTTTTGCGTATTTGGGGTGATCCAGACTCCACCCCGAAACTGATCTGGATACACCCGGCCCGGCGCATGGCCTTTAACAGTTCTGCATCAATATAATCCACCCGGGAGATGGCATTCCAGGTAATGGCAAGCCCGGCATCAATGATTTTATCGCACAGCGCAAGCACGGCCTCGCGATCCATGGTAAAGGTATCGTCCGACATAAAAAAATGGGATACCCCGGATCGGGCAAGGGCCTGGATTTCCGTGAATATCCAATCCGGGGAGTGTCGTCTGACACCGGATGCTCCCCAGAACCTGGGGGATCCGCAAAAGGTGCATTTGCCCGGACAGCCCCTGGACATGGCAAGGTGCTGGTAGGCAAAATACTTAGACGGATGGACCAGGGTGTCCAGGTTTTCAACAACCGGTGCAGGGCCGGTGTCCACAAGTTTGTCTCCCTGCCTGAACACCAGGCCCGGTATCTTGTTCAGGGTTTGGGGAAGCCGGTCACAGGAAGCGTCCGGGCCGGGAGCTTTATCTGCAAGGTGGTTTTGGACGGCAGCAGCCAATCTGACAACCGGAATCTCTCCCTCTCCCTTGACTACCACATCCAGTTCAGGGCAGGCCTTGAACAGGTGATCCGCCATAAATGTGGGTGCAGGGCCGCCAAACAGGATCAGGGCTTGCGGCAGGCATTCCCGGGCGATCCGCGCACAGGCAATGGCATTGATCCGGCTGGGATTGGTCACGGAAAACCCAATGATATCAGGCCGTTCCTTTTGAATGGTCGCACGAAAAAGCGCCAGGGGATCGAGGGGACTGCCCTGGGCATCCGGCCGGGGGCCGCCGGTATGGGCCAGGTTCAGGATGGGGGCGGGAATGCCCATATCCATAAGTTGCGCCGCCAGGTAGTACAGCCCGATGGGCACCACCTGGGTGTCCTGGTCCGTGA
Source organism: Desulfobacter sp. (assembly GCA_036881925.1). Taxonomy (GTDB): domain Bacteria; phylum Desulfobacterota; class Desulfobacteria; order Desulfobacterales; family Desulfobacteraceae; genus Desulfobacter. The sequence goes on along the minus strand of JBAJNJ010000009.1, from coordinate 124,412 downwards.
CCCGCTGGTCAAGGCAGGCCGGATTGACGAAAATAACCTTCACAGACTTACCAGGTGCCGGCAATCAGGTCGGACAATTTGCGTTTGGGCACGTGATGGACCTGGTTGTCATCCCGCCAGTACCTGATATTGCCGTCATCTCCTAAATCATCGATCTGTGCGGTTTCAACAGGGGTGCCAAGGGCAATGACAAGCTTTACCTCAAGATGATCCGGAATTTCCAGGAACGCCTTGAGTTTTTTGATGTTGATGGCTCCGAACATGCATCCACCAAGCCCCTGGGCCCTGGCTCCCAGCAGGATGGTCTGGGCCGCGATTCCATGATCGCACCAGAATTTATCCGCAATGGAGGTATCCCCGGTGATAACGATATAGCCTGTGGGCTGTTCCGCCTTTTCAGGCCCTTTCCAGTCTTTAAGATATGCGGCCCATCCCAGGCAGGAAAATATCTCATCGTTTTTGGCCGGGTCCGTGCACAGGATATATTTCAACGGCTGCTGGTTTGCCGCCGATGCCGTATGTCTGGCCAGGTCCACCAGGTTTTCAAGGGTCTCAAGTTCCAGGGGGATGCTGTTGTCAAATCTCCGGCAGGACCGGTTCGCCCTGACCAGCTCCCCGAATGCCTCAGGGCTCACAGATGTGTCCATAGGATCTCCTTTGTTTATTTTTTACACGGCACCTGTTCAAACCGGGGTTTGTTAATATCGATCCAGTCCAGGATTTTATCCATTTCACGGGTCACCTCTTGCAGGGCCTTGCCCCTGTGACTGACCCGGGCTTTTTCATCCATGCTCAACTGGGCAAAGGTTTTGTCCAGTTCCGGAAAGAAAAACAATGGATCATATCCAAATCCGTTATCCCCTGCAGGTTCCCGGGTCAGCACGCCTTCGCACCGGCCTTCATAGGTCAGGGCCGCGCCTGTGGGAACTGCAATGGAAATAACGCACTGGAACGCTGCCTTTCTGTTGTCTTCGCTTTCTAGGGCTTTGAGCAGCTTGTCCACGTTTTCGGCATCTGTCGCGTTCTCCCCTGCATACCGGGCCGAATACACCCCGGGCGCCCCGTCCAGGGCATTCACGCAAAGGCCTGAATCATCCGCCAGGGCCGGATACCCCAGCACCTTGGCTGTAAACGCCGCCTTTTTATAGGCATTGTCGTCAAAGGTTTCTCCATCCTCAATCACTTCAGGAATAGGACCAAAATCAGACAGGTCCTTGATCTCAATGGGATGATCCTTGAGCATCTCCTTCATTTCCCTGGTTTTTCCCTTATTGGTCGTCGCCAGTACAATGATCTGTTTCATTGTGCGCTCCTTAAACATGGGGTTGCAAAATTTGCGCTTAATATAAGACCGTGCCCGGGGTTTGTAAAGTGGGGATGATATACGCTCCGGAACCCCGGCATGATACGGGGTTTCCCCCAAAGATTTGACTTTTTATACGCCCAAATATAGGGTTCCCGTATAATCTACTCCAATATCATATGCGAACCAGCCACATGCGGTTTCAGGAGGACCCATGCAAGTCATTGTCAACGATCTTATGCAGCAGGATTACCATTATACCCGGGTGGCCCGTGCAGGCAGGGATTTTCACCCGGAATTCACCCCGGACCTATCCCCTGAAACCATGCTTGCCATGGGCATATTCGGCGGCCGATATATGACGGATTGCCGGGATGAGTTCCCAAAATCCTGGTTTGCATCCGCCCGGCTTTCTCCCGGGAAAAAAGATATTTCCCTGAACTATTACGGTGTGGACGCATCCATGCCCCTGTCCCATTGGCAGGCCAAAGACTGGATCCATCCGGATGATCCCCGGGGCTGGTTCCAATGGTATTGCCGGTATTACATGGGGCGGCGCATACCCGAAGAAGACCTTCGCCAGATCAGGCGCTGGAAGGGCATCAGGCGCCACGCCGCCGCCATCCGCAAGAATTGTGCGCCACTTGACGCAACATGCCGTCCAAAGCAGCGCCAAACCCTGCTGCACTGGGCATATGACCCCCGGATATAATAAGGGTAAAAAGGCCGGGAATGATTCGGGGAATGTTTGGGGGATGGCATGATATCAAGTGAGGCGCAAAAGGAGATTTTCAGGGCAGGACGTGCAGGGCGCTTGTCCGGCATACATGTATTCATATACCCGGCAACCGGGTTGCGTTTGACTTATTGGTTTCTAATATTGATTTCTCAACAACATTAAAGATACTTTTCAGTGAATTTGAATTACACTCTCAATAACTGCGAATATTCTACGGGGAATGATATGTTAAAGGTTATTTTACAATATGTTATACTGCCATTAATTATTTTTTTATGGCCTTCGATATTTCATGCAGAAGATATTAAAGACGTCTTTTACTCTGTTGGAAAAAATCAAATAGAAATCAGAAGTATTGCCTCAAAGGATTCCACGTCATTTATCAGAATTGAAACGAAAAATGGTATCGCCTACAAACTTGAAAAATCGCCGATTGTTTCTTCAAGTGACCTCATCGGTATTACCCTCCAAAAAGATTTTTGGACACTTTATTTTAAAAGAACATCTTGGGGAAAAATAAAAAAAAGAACTTCTGAGAATCTCAATAACGAATGCGCAGTAATCATTAACAACAAAATTTTTTATGTTGCACCCTTAAGGGAGCCATTAACAAGGGCATTACAAATAAGAGTTTTGAGTAAGGATGGTATAAAGATAAACGAATATTTCAAGGAATTATCTCAAAGAAATCCGCCGGATTACCTTAATGATCAAGAAGAGTATATTTCTTTTCTGGAGATCTCTCTTTTTGAAAACAGCGATGATTCCTCGATTCAAAGTGAACTTGCGTATTTATACATGAATGATGCGCATGGAAAAATAACATCCGAATCAATGACTGCTGACCGTTGCTCTTTAGCCATTCCATTACTTGAGCGTTTATTGGCAAAACATCCAAACGAAATCACACATTACAATGTCCTATCCGAGTGCAAAATGGTTAAAGGAGATTATGAGGGGGCTATAAAAGTCATCGAGAGTTCAATACCATACATAACGTCCCCAAAATGGTTTACAGACATTCAGCTTGGAACATTGCATGTGTTGAATGGTTCATATCAAAAGGCTTTAGACCGCTTTGAGGATGCTAAATTTACACTCCAAAGTGTTCCTATATTCCCAGATGGCGTAGATGATTTTGAAGTGGCAATGATGTTTTTTGGAGGTGTTATTGAAAATGAAGATAAAAATAATATCGACACAATCGAGAGCCTGGAGAATTATCTCAAAAAAGAGGTGCTGGAAAAATTGGAAACACTTATAAATGAAGCCAAAGAAGGCGTCAGAAAGTAAATGTCGATAATTTAAGAAGAGGGCTTCAATGCACGGAAAAAAAGAATTGCTGACGTAGAGCTAAAGAATGAAAAAAAGTATCACTACTGCCCAAAATAGACTGAAATTCGAATTTTTTGTTATCAACAGCCCTATAGTACAAATATAAAATAGCCCACCACAATCAGGACAATGACCAGGAGTTCCAGGAGGGTGAACCTGAAAATCATCAGGCAGATTTTACGCTGGGAGGGATTCATGGTCAGGATAATACGGTTCATCATGAAACGCCAGAACAGGTTTCCCACACTTTTTTTAATATAAATTCTAAGGTATTCCCGTATGGCCCTGATCCACAACAGCAAAGGATCATCTGCCGGCACTTCCTGCGGTGCACTGACCCGGACCCAAAGCGTGTTGTTTTTTTTATAAAATGTGATTCGTGTGGTGTCGGCTTGATCAAGCCGGATGTGAAAAAGCCTGTCTTGCCTGGGCGTGCAGTCGATCCTGCCGGATAAGGAGAATTCTTGTTCCGTGGCATAGTCTTTCAGTTTGGATGAAAAATTTTCTCCCTCCAGGCTGAAGTCCAGAATAAACCAATTGGGATGCAGCCGCAGCATCCGGTCTTCCGGAAAAAGGGACGAGGCATCAAAACCCGGGGGGATTTCAAGGGTGAGATCAACATCCCGTGAGAATTCAGGGCGGTCCTTATTTATGGAAGAATCATCAGTGGACATGGTAAGAGCGGGTGTAATTCTTTGTTTTTAAGCCGGTCTCTTAAACCTTTGCTTCTGCGGTTGTCGAGAAGGCCTTTTGATTTCTGGTAAGGGCCAATAGCAATCACATCACATGACAGTTCTGCGGCAACACCAGCCATGGTTCTGGCAATGTTGCCGGTACGCTGGTAAAATTGCGCCCTTGCGGCCCCGGGATAGGCGGCTTTGATGCGCTGCCATTCTTCCTGTATCTCTTCTGTGACCTGGTTCTCAACATGGTCGAGAAATTTGGCATGGGATTTACTGGAGTTGAGCCAGTCATCCCCGGTCATGCCCCGCCAGTCCTCATCCAGGATGGTAAGAACACTCACCGTTAAAGACGGGTCTTTTTCAAGCCTGGAAAAGACAAAGCGCTCTGCTTTCCGGGCACCTTCTGTGCCGTGGGTGCAAAGCAATATATGAGAGAACATTGCTGTTTCCCCTGTGTCTGGTGGATAAAATTCCTGTGGCGGCCATTTTGGCCGCCACAGGAATGATTTATGTTACGATCTGATGTTGATTATACCAGCCATTTGGTAAAGAGCAAGACCAGAAAGGTGGTGATCAGGCAGAAGATCAGGGCGGTTAGGTCTTCATTGCGTTCGCTGGAAAACACAGACAATGCTCTTTCTTCATTTGCATCCGCGCCATTCTCGGGAGTGGTGTTGTTTTCGCTCATGGTTTCCTCCTTTAGTTCAGGACAACGTCTTTAACCAGCCAGAGAACAACAAAGAAGGAGAGTACCGCCTTGGTCGTTCCGGAAATTGCGCCCATGACAATGGGCCATCCCCCGGCCTGGGTAATGGATTTCTTGGTGATCTGCATGCCAAGACCGATGAGGCCGAAGGCAAAGAACCAGATCATGAAGTCGGTCAGGGTCACAACGGTTTTTGATTTTTTGTGAACCTGTTTAACCGCATGCTTAATGGCGCTTTTGACATCTGCAGACAAGGTAATGGTTTTCGCTTTCGCTGCGGCAAGTACGCCTTCAAGCTGTGTCATGCGGGCACGACCGACTTTGTCGAACAAGGCTTTGTCGTTACGTTCGTCATAGTTACCTGCAATCTGGTGCTGTGCAATCAGGTCTTTAACCGCTTCCATCTGTTCGGCATTGAGGCCTGAGAATTCACCGGCCGCCATGGCTTTGTTCAGGACCTCCCATTCCTCGTTAGTCACCTGGGTACGGTCATTGTAGGATACATCAATGTATTTCCCTTTGTAATGACTCGGCGGAGAGAACAGGCCGGAGGAAGACATACCGAAAAGAATTAAAAAGCCCAGGATGAAAATGGGGAACTTATCGATAACAACAGTTTTGAAATTTAGTTTCTGGCCGGATTCCTTACCAAACCAGGTGGCAAGAACAAGAACGATGATCGGCAGGAACAGGACGCGGGTAATATTGAAAATTTCAGCAACTTTCAGGGTTTTGATATCCACAGCATTAAATGCCAGGGCTGCAGCGGCGACCTGTGCGGAATTGAGGATACCGGTACCGGCCCAGGCACCGAACTGTACCGGGTTCATACCGGCAAGTTTACCAATGGTGGGGAAGATAAACATGCAGATGATACCAAAGGAAAGAATCGTACCAATGGTATATGCCATTTCAGTACTTTTCGCTTTTACAACCGGCGCCACGGCAACGGTTGCAGACACACCGCAAACGCCCATGCCGGCAGAAAGCACACCGGTCATGGATTTGGGCTGCTTAAACAAATTACCCAGCCAAAGCACCATAAATACAGTTCCCAGAACAAAGAAACCGATCAGCCATACAGAGTAAACACCCAATTTGGCCAGCTCGGCAAAAGAGTAACGGGCGCCCAGCATGATAACCCCCATTTTAAGGACAAAACGGGCACATTTCACACCAGCTTCTGCAAATTTGGGGATACCGTAGGTATTGGTTAAAACAACACCCGCAAGGATACCCAGTACAACATAGTTAAGATTCAGAACCTTGTAGATTTTGAACCCCAGTACAGGCTGCAGGGATGTACTCATGATTTTTACAAGGGGTTCCAGATACCACCGGATGGCCATGGCCATAACCAGGATCATGATCACCCCGCCCAAAGGCTGTAAAAAGAAACGGTCAAAAAGGGAATCCCCAGGTTCCTTCATCGAATTGATCAGGGCGCCGGCCAGGGTCAGTCCCCCTAAAATCAGGCTCATCAGAACCTGGAGATCCATGGATTTATGGGTTCCCAGGTACTTCATTGTGGCCAGCAAGGCGCCGGTGTTAACAATTAGTCCGTAGACAATAAGAGACACGCCCATAATAATCGTGGGCATGTGGTCCTTAGCTCGTGGCATAATGCCTCCTTTAAAAAACAGGTTAAGTGTTATTTTACCTTTATTGTTTTAAGGGTTCCGGATACCTTCCGGCATACCCTGTTCTGTTGATAGCTCTGCCTGGTCCCGCTCTATGCGGGGAACAAAATAATTGCACGTCAGGTGCAGCAATTTATAGGCAGCCCAGAATCCCGCGATGGTAAACAAAACACATCCGGCTGTCTGGGCCGGTGTAATCCCCTCCCAATTGTGAATAAAGCGAACAACAGGATTAAACACAGAGGTGCAGGCTGCCAGGACAACAACCCCCACAATTCCTGTAAAAACGGATATGGGTGCAATAATGCGTCTATTCATTCTCTCTCCAAATTATGGGTTGGATTTGGAGAGTATATTTAGCAAAGGGTGTACCAATCGTTGTCTTTTATTTGGGTTTTGATTTAACATATTGAATTTAAATGTTTATTAGGCTTTAAAAGGGTGCGGGGCTGTTTTGCCATCCGGCCAAGGGTGTATCCTTGAGTTACCACCTTCGGCCCATGGTCTGTATCCCGGGGAATACAGGCGCGATCATTATCTTTCAATTTTATTGGGGATTCTCCACTTGATCCCGGACCATAAAGCGGATGGTTTACGAATTTTGTTAACAACTTGTAACCTCCCCGCAATTGAAAACACCCCAAGTCTGTGGTATGGGGAAAAATGCTTTCGCGAATCGGATACCATACACTGACGACTTATTCTGAGGGCCCTATGCGGCAGACCGGGCGGAAAGGGGTGTTTACGGTCATGTCCGGGTTTCGTTTTGAAGAGGATATGGGGCCGATGCTGCCGTACATCAATGCGGTTGCCGAGCGGGCCGAGCTTTATGAGAAGCCGCCCATGGTCCGGTTTGTTTTCCAGGGGGTGTATTGTGTGGTGTATCCGGACCGGTGTATTGCCTCGCCCCTGAACGGCAGGGACCAGGCGAGGGCGTTTGCCGATGATCTGATCGCGTTTCTGGGGTCTGTATTTGAACGGCGTGATGAGATCGTACCCAACCATACGGTGTTTAAGGCCGGGGCGGTTCCCCAGATCCTGAAACTGCTGCCCCGGACCAATTGCGGGGAGTGCGGGTTGAAAACCTGTATGGCGTTTGCCGCCATGCTGGCCAAGCAGCAGGTGGCCCCGGGCCAGTGTCCCCATATGGTGCGTCCGCTGACCCAGACCTATCCGGTGATGGACCGGGACGGCCGCCAGGTCTCCCAGGTCACCCTGCATCTGGACGGCAAGCGGCCCCGGACCGGTAAGAAACACGGCGCTGGCAAAGATAAGGAGCGGGCCGTGGAAACGTCCCGGGCGGATGCCGGGGCATTGACCGGGCATCTGCTGCCTGATGCCCTGAGTCCGAGGGAGTTGCAGGTGCTGGGCCTGATGGGGGAGGGCCTAACCAATCCGGAAATTTCAAAACATCTTCATATCAGTCCGCATACCGTAAAAAGCCACGTGATCAACATTTTCAACAAGCTTGGGGTGAATCACAGGACCCAGGCCGTGGTCTGGGCTGCCCGGCACGGCATTATATAAACGGGTATGCTCCGGCTGTTTTTTTAGGTGCATCTCCCCCGTTTGGGTGATGTGCCAGGGCGCGGTTTCTGGCAGATATAGACGGAATATAAAACCGCCCTGAAACAAAGGAGGAACCATGCCTGAATTTAAAAATGCCATGGAAGTGTTTACGCTTCTGGACAAGTCCAACTGCCGGAAGTGCAATGAAACCACCTGCCTGGCGTTTGCGTCCAAGGTTTTCCTGGGACAGAAACCCCTGGACCGGTGCCCGGTGCTGAGCGCCTCCGTCGTTGACCAATACCGGGACCATTCCCCCACGGCCCTTCCCGGGGAAAATGAATTGAACCGGGTGGTGGCGGACCTGAACCGGCAGCTTGCGGACTGCGACCTGGAGGCGGCTGCCCAAAGGACCGGAGGAACATACAAGGACGGGTGGCTGACCTTGAGAATCCTGGGAAAGTTGTTTGCCCTGGACAATACGGGCCGGTTTCGCACAGACCTGCACATCAATCCCTGGATCGTGGTGCCGGTGCTGACCTATGTGCTGTATTGCAAAGGGGTTTCCCCGTCAGGCAAGTGGATGGCGTTCCGGGAACTGGGCGAGGCAAGGGAGAAAACCGCATTGTTTGTCCAGCGGGGGGAGCAGCCGTTGAAAAAAATCGCAGACACTTACCCGGACCTGTTTGAGGACCTGATTGACATGTTCAGCGGGAAAGCCCTGCCCAACCAGTATGATGCCGATGTATCCCTGGTGCTTTATCCCCTGCCGCTGCTGCCCATGCTGATTTGTTACTGGCCGCCCGAAGACGGCATGGCATCGGAGTTGAACCTCTTTTTTGACCGGAGTGCGGATCATAACGGGGGTAGCCCCCTGGTGTTCAGCCTGGTTACCGGCATGGTCCAGATGTTTGAAAAATTCGTGGCCACCCATGGGGCAGGCGGGCGCTGAACCGGCCATGCTGGATGATGCCCGCCGTGTTTGTCCTTGACAAGGCATGCCTGTGCCGTCTACCTTATTCAGTTAGAGAGCGAATTCCATTAAAAACCCAGGGCCCGGGATGTTATCCGGGCCGCATATCGTCAATACGTTATCCAACTGAAAAAACAAACCGGATCCAGGACCGGGCTGACCCTGCATGGAAAAACAAACCAATGTGATAAAGACGTGCCCTGTGACGGGCCTGACCCTTGTGTCGGACCCCGGGTGGACATTTACCGGGAACGCGGGAAATTTTTCCATGGACATCAGTTGTGTGGGCCGCTCCATCCTTTTGATCCGGTCCCGGGGATATGCCAGGGCGGCAGATGTGGCCGAAGGGATCCGGTTTCGCCGGCAGATCCAGGAACAGGCATGTCCCGGACAATCTCCCCAAGTGCTGATTTTCGACTGGACCCATATGCAGGGCGCGTCCCACAGGTCCAGGGATGTGTTCATGCAGAGTCTGAACACGGACAAGCGGCTCTGCGGCATTATTTTTTACCGGCCGTCTTTTGTCCTGAGGATGAGCATCAAGCTGGGCACCCGGCTCAGCCGGTTTGATTTTCCCGTTCATATTACAGACACCTATTCCGGGGCCATGCGCACGGCCCTGGGCATGTGCGGGCGGGACCAGGCCGGCCTGGCAGGGGTTGCGGATGAACCGGAAGAAACTCCCGGGGACCATGGGCCGTTGCCCAAACCTGAACCTGTGCCGAACAACACGCTTTCCGGGTACAGGGACGAGTTGCTGGCATTTATGGATGCCTTGAACTGGGAGGAAAAAGGGATCCGCGCCAACCTGCCGGAGCGTGAGAATCATCCGTTCCGGGAGGTGTTTGACGCGCTCCTGGTCATAAAGGCGGACCTGGATGCCGTGTTTGAGGAGAGAAAAACGCTGGAATCCGAACTGGTGGAGCACCGGGACAACCTGGAGCGGATGATCCGGCTGCGGACCCGGGAACTGGAGGAAGAGGTCCTCCAGAAACAGCATGCGAAAAACATTAACACCACCTTGTTTGAGATCTCTGCCGCGGTAACGGTCACGGCCAACCTGGATGAATTATACCCCCTGATCCACAAGTACCTGAACCGGATCATTCCCATGCCCAATTTTTTCATCGGGATTTACGACCGCCACACCGACACCATTGAGGTGCCCTATTGCATTGACCAGTACAATGATCCCCTGACACGGATCACGGATGTCTCGTATTCGGCATCCCTGCCCGGGCAGGTGGTGCTGAAACGGATGCCGCTCCTCCTGGACCGGGAGGCGCTGGTGGCGGAAAACCGGGAAAACCGGTTGTTCGACCGGGTGCCGGAAAACTGGATGGGCGTGCCCCTGATCAGCCAGGACAGGGTACTGGGCATTTTGTCGACCCGGAGTTATTCCCGGTCAGACGCCTTTACCCGCAAAGACCTTGAGGTGTTGATCTCGGTGTCCAACCAGGTGGCCCTGGCCATTGAGCGGCGGGACGCCCTGGACAGGCTCCGGGAACGGGAGGAAAAATACCGCAGCCTGGTCCGGACCACATCGGCCGGATACTGGCAGGTGGATGAAAACGAACATACCATTGAAGTCAACCAGGCCCTTTGCGACATGCTTGGATATACCGAAGAGGAGGTCCTGGGCAGATCACCTTTTGATTTTGTGGATGAAGAGAACCGTGAGAGTTACCTGGTCCGGGTGCAACAGGCCAGAAAAGAGCGGGAGCGGCAGTATGAAGTGACCTTTCGCAAGCGAAACGGGTCGCCGATGCGGGCTAAAATCGATGCCACCTCCCTGCTGGACGATGCCGGGCGGTTCCTGGGGGCATTTGCCTTTATTTCCGATATTTCAGACCGTTTCATGGCCCAGCAGGCATTGGTACGGGCCAAGGAAGCGGCCGAAGAAACCTCCCGGGCCAAATCCGAATTTCTCACCAATATCAGCCATGAAATCCGGACTCCTATCAACGGGATCATGGGCATGGCCGAGATCCTGAAAAGCACGGCTCTGGATGATGCCCGGCTGCGGTATGTCGATACCATAGAAACCGAAGCAGATGCGCTTTTGGGCATCATCAACGCCATTCTGGATTTTTCAAAAATAGAGGCCGGCAGGATGGTGCTTGAGCATATCCGTTTTGACCTTGGCAGGATGTTCCGTGAGGTGGCCGAAACCATGCGGATCCGGGCGGAAAAAAAAGGGGTCGGCCTGGTCGTGGATCTGCACCCGGATATCCCGGACCGCCTGAAAGGAGATCCGGGCAGGCTTCGTCAGATCCTGGCCAACCTTGCGGACAATGCCGTGAAATTCACCCAAGAGGGCAGGATCACCATGGGGTGCCGGATGGATCCGGACGCACCGGATACGGCCCGCAGCAACCGGACCTGCCTGCTGTTCGAGGTGATTGACACGGGCATCGGCATTGCCCCGGAAAAACAGTCGACTATTTTTGACAGCTTTTACCAGGCAGACGGATCCACCACCCGCAAATACGGCGGTACCGGTCTGGGCACCACCATATCCAAGCAATTGGTGGAGCTGATGGGCGGGGCCATCGGATTTGAAAGCCGCCAGAACCAGGGGTCCCGGTTCTGGTTCACCATTGCCTTTGAGGTGCCGGCCCGGTCCGGTGCCGCCCGGGAAGCTGGGGATACCCGGGGAGAAACCCACCGGGCCCCGGGTGCTCCATCCGCCCAGCTCAGGGTCTTGCTGGCCGAGGACTATCCCACCAACCAGCAGATTGTCGTGAACCACCTGACCCGGGCCGGATATGAGGTTGCCGTGGCCGAAAACGGGGCCCGGGCCGTTGAATTGTTCAAGGCCCATCCATTTGACCTGATTCTCATGGATATCCAGATGCCTGAACTGGACGGCTACGAAGCCACCCGGGAAATCCGGGAACATGAGGACTGTACATCCGGCAAAGAGGCCGGGCGGATTCCCATTATCGCCATCACGGCCCATGCCATGGCCGGGTACAGGGAAAAGTGCCTGGCCGCCCGGATGGATGACTATATGTCAAAGCCGCTTAAAAAAGATGTCCTCCTGGCCATGGTTGCCAAATGGGCATCCGGATCGGCAAAGGACCCGGAACCGGCCGCTGCGGTTGTGGAAGAACCCCGGTCCGGCAGCACCGGGGAAGAGCTGGTATTGCCCATGGATCTGGACAAGGCGCTTGCAGAGTTTGACCATGACACAGCATTTCTCAAAGAGGTGGTTGACGAATTTATCGCCGAGGTGGTGTCCCAGATCGCAGATATCCGCGATGCCCTGAGCCAGGAAGACTTTGAGCGGGTGGCCCGCCAGGGCCATGCCGTCAAGGGCGGGGCAGCCAATCTGAGGGCCGGGGATCTGGCCCGGGTTGCAAAAGGCCTTGAAACCGCAGCAAAACAACAGGATCTTGACGGGGCCCGCCAATGGAACCGGAAGTTGGCAAAGGCCTTTGAGCGGCTCCGCAGCCACATCGACAGCTCGGACGTTCTGGGCGGCTGCAACTGAGTCCCGGCCTGCCGTGTTTTTTTAACGGCCTGCCTTTTCATCGGTAAAACCGGTCTTACATTTCAAAAAGATAGTGTTTCTTGCCCTTAGTGCCGAATATCAAAAAGGAGTGGCGTCATGACCGACAACGCACATGACATGGTAAAGGCCTCCCTGGCGGCAGATTCCCTTGCCCTTGGGGTTCACTGGATATATAATGCGGAAAAGATAAAATCAGACCATGGCCGGGTGGACCGCCTCCTGGCCCCGCCCCCGGACTCTTACCATCCCAACCGGAAAAAAGGCGAATTCACCCATTACGGGGACCAGACCCTGGCATTGCTGGCATCCGTGGCCCGGGTCGGGCGCTTTGATCCGGAGTTGTTTTACCGGGACTGGCAGGCCCTGTTTGAGGGATATGACGGATACATGGATACGGCCACGAAAACCACGCTCCGCAATATTGCCGCGGGCAAAGGGCCGGAGGCCTGCGGGTCCGCCTCAAACGACCTGGCCGGTGCCGGGCGTATCAGTCCCCTGGTCATGGTATTGCGGCATGATCCGGATGTCCTGGACAGGGCGGCCCGGGATCAGACCCGGATGACCCACCAGGACGCGGACACGGTTGATGCTGCCGCGTTTTTTGCCCGGCTCTGCCAGGCCTGTCTGGACAATACCCGGCCGTCGGTGGCGGCAAAACAGATTGCCGAAACCGTGTTCCCGGACACCCCGGTTGAAATGTGGACCCTTCAGGGCCTGTCCGCGGCAGACCGGGACAGCCTGGATGCCGTGAAACGATTCGGCCAGTCCTGCCATACCAATGAGGCATTCAGCGGGGTGGTCCAGATCATTGCCAAATATGAAAACGACCCGGGCACCGGGATTGTGGAAGCGGTCATGGCCGGCGGGGACAATGCAGCCAGGGCTGGGGTGGTGGCCATGGTCCTTGCCGCTTACAACGGCATGGATGCGGCCATGGAAACCTGGTTTGACGAGCTGGTGCAGAAAGACCGCATCCTGGAACTTCTGGACCGGATTCCCCGGTGATACGGCCCGGCCCGGAACTAAACACATTGGGATAAAAAGGGGGCAAGGCATTGGTTTCCGGACATGTGCTTCAAAAAATCATGGTGGCCGCCCTAGCGGTCCTGGCGGCGGCTGGTATTGCCGGTGCGGCTGCTATCCCGTTCTTTTTCGAGTCCCAGTCCCTGTACTATAAGTTCGGAACGGACAAGGCTCTGCTCCAGTGGGGAAAGGCAGCCGGGCTTGTTGCCCTGGTGCTCATGGTCTACCAGGTCCTGCTGGTGTCCCGGTTTTCGTTTCTTGAAAAACAGGTATCCCTGAAGCGGCTGTTTGCCCTCCACAAGGGGGGCGGTATTCTTATCACCCTGCTGGTGGTATTGCACCCCGTAATGATTCTCGGGGCGGAAGGGTTTGTGCTTTTTCCTCTGGAGCGCCGGTACTGGCCGGAATTCCTGGGCGTGTTCCTGGTCTTTGCCATCCCCGGGATCGCCGCCGTATCGGTGTGGCGGGCAAAACTGAAGATTGCTTTCAAGCCCTGGCAGGCGCTGCACCGCATTGGCACCCCCCTGGTGACCGGGCTTGCCTTTGTCCATGCCTTTTACGTCAGCGAAACCTTTGGGTTCCGTATCCCCGGCACCGGGCTGTTCCTGGCTGCCGCCGTTGTGCTGGCCCTGCTGGCCAGGATATACATCCGACGTTTGTATTCACGACAATTCAAAAGGAGACAATAATGAAACGCATTTTATTCGTACTTGTGACCGGCGCTTTTCTTGCTGCTGCCACGGCACCGTCCTGGGCAAAAGAATGGCAGCTTGACATGAGCCATTCCGTGGTCAAGTTTGGTGTAACCCACATCTTTTCCACGGTGTACGGCACGTTTTCCGATTATGAGGCAGAGATCCGGTTTGACCCGGAACGCCTTGACCAGAGCAGTTTTGATTTTACGGTCCGGGTCAAAAGCATCAATACCGGTGTGGGGAAGCGGGACAACCACCTGCGGTCCGCAGATTTTTTTGACGCTGCGGCCTATCCTGTGATGCGGTTCCAGTCCGCGAAAATCACCCATAAAGGCGGGAAAAATTATGTGGTCACAGGCGTGATGACCCTCAAGAAAACTGCCGTGAACATGGATATTCCTTTTGTTTTCCACGGCATCGCGCCCAGCCCGTTCAACAAAAGACAGGCCGTGGCCGGGTTCGACACTGAATTCACTCTGGACCGCCTGGCATTCGGCGTGGGCTCGGGCAAGTTTTACGATATGGGAGTCGTGGGCAAGGAGGTGGACGTGACGATTTCCGTGGAAGCCACAAACGGGGGATAAGCGTTTCCCAAACCGGAATCAGGGGCGTTCCAGTTCTTTTTTGACAGCCATTCCTATTTTTTCAATGGTATAGGGCTTTCTGATGTACTGGCCCGCTCCCAGGTGCATGGTTTCCCGGACCTGGCGGGTCCTGGAAAATCCGCTGGCAATCACGGCTTTCTGGTCCGGCTTAAAGGCCAGTATCCGGCGGAAGGTTTCCAGGCCGTCGATTCCGGGATCCATGATCATATCCAGGAGCACCAGGTCTGCGGAATTGGATTCCAGATATTCCACGGCTTTTTCTCCGCTTTCCACGGCCACCGTGTCATACCCCAGCCGCCTGAGGGCTGTGGCCGCGATTTCGCGCTGGTGCGCCGCATCATCCACGATAAGAATTTTTTCATGGCTGCCCATGAGGGAATCAATATCCATGGCCTTGGGCCGGGGCGGGGACTGCTCCGTGGTAATGGGAAAGTAGAGGTCGAACCGGGTACCCCGGTCCGGTGCCGAGATCACGTCAATATACCCTTCATGGTCCTGGACCGTTCCCCAGATCACAGCCATGCCAAGGCCGGTGCCGCTGCGGCCCATAACCTTTTTGGTGAAAAAGGGTTCGAAAATCCGCTTGATGTCTTCCGGAGCAATGCCCTGTCCGTGGTCTTCCACGGAAAGCACCAGGTAATCCCCGGCCTGGACTCGGTCATACCCCCTGACCGGGGCGTCCAGATGGCGGTTGGCAGTGGTGATTTTAATCACGCCTCCGTGGACCTGGGCTTCCGCCGCATTGGATATGAGGTTCATCACGGTTTTCTGGAGATGGACTGCAGACCCTTTGATCCGGGATATGGGGGCGGAAATGTCTGTCTCTACCCGGACATGGGCATGAAAAGAGAGCAGTTTTTCATATTCCGGTGTCCGGAGAAATTCCCGGACAATCCCGTTCAGGTCCACGACTTCGCGGGTGACCACTCCCCGCCTGGAAAGGGTAAGAAGATCCTGGACGATTTCCGTGGCTCTGATCCCCGAGGACTGGATGACTTTCAGGCTCCGGGCCATGGCGCTTTTTTCCGGCAGGTCCATGAGCAGGATTTCCGGATAGGTCACAATGCCGGACAACACATTGTTCAGGTCATGGGCCACCCCGCCGGCCAGCATGCCCAGGGCTTCCATCTTCTGGGACCGGTTGAGCCGCTCCTCCAGTTCTTTTTTGCGCCGGGCAACGGCCTTCTGGGAGGTGATGTCCCTGAAGATGCCGATAATCCGCTCCGTGCCATGGGTGTCGTCGCTGATGAGTACGGCATTGATCGAGCAGGTCCGGGTTTCCCCGGATTTGTGCACCAGGTCCGTTTCATAGCCGTTGACCTGGTTTTTCTTGAACAAAAGGGTGAGCAGGGATTCTTTTTTTTCAGGCACCTTGTAGATCCGGGAAATGGGGCTGCCCCGCAACTGGTCCGGGGTATATCCGGACACCTGCTCCACGGACGGGGAAATTTCAAGGATGATGCCGTCCAGGGTGGTTTCAAAATATACATCCAGAATATTTTCAAAGATTTGGCGGTATCTTTTTTCCGACCGGGAGAGTCCGACCAGGGATTTGTGAAGCCCGTTCAGGATAATGTTAAGCGATACCGTGGACAGGATGTTCAACAGCATGAAATTGGCGCTGATCACCACCCATTTCATACCGGGGTTTTCCGTGGCCACATGCCAGGTTTTAAAGGCGAACCTAGCCAGAAGCTCGGTCTGGTTCTGCTGGATGAGCACCCCGATGAGCAAAACCGTGACCGTGTTGAGACCAAGGGCCCAGGCCGAGGGTCTCGCGCCCAGGAGCACGCCCGTGAGTATGGGAAAGAAAAACAGCCATACCGGCCCGGCCCCGAACGGACCGATGGTGCATACCAGGATCAGCCCCAGCAGGTAGGAGAGCAAGGGCACGCTGGCCGCCCTGAACCGGTAGGGAAGCTTGGGGTTGAAAAACAAGAAAAGCAGGTATGCCAGGACCAGGGTATCGGCCACCGCCACCATCCAAAGGGATTCTTTTATGGAGAGATAGACGCTGGGAACCCAGGTCAGGGAACCCAGGACGGCAGTGATCAAAAGCAGGGTCAGCAAGACCCTTTCCTGCCAGTAGTGAATACCGTCAGCAGAGGTCAGGTGTTCGGGAACGGTGTAATTTCTGATAATGCGCTTCAAACTCTCCATCAGGATATCCCTCGGGTTCCAGATCATCAAAAAGCGGCGACGGCCGATGGGCCATTTTTCAGCATATCACCAATCCCAACGGATTGCCATTGTTTCTTATTCCCGGAAGTTTCAGGCAGTTGCCCGGTTTGGCAGGCCCGCCTGTGAAGGCATGATTTGGCAGGCATGGTTTGGATATGGACATGGATTGTGATACCATGCCCGGGCAAAAGAGGCCGGAATCCATAAGACAGGCCCATAAAAAAGGCCATAAGACAGGCAGGCATGGCACAAAAGAACAGAAAACAGAGAAAACAGGGACATCATCGAATATTCCTCTTCACCGGCCAGGGAGCCCAGTATCGCTGCATGGCCAGGGCGCTTTACGACACCGAGCCGGTTTTCAGGGAGTGGATGGATCGACTGGACCGCATCCCTGAAAAAAAGACGGGCCGGTCTGTCAACGCCTTTTTATACGAAGAGGACAAGACAGACCGATCGGATTTTGACGCTATTGGAATGTCTCATCCAGCCCTTTTCATGGTCCAGTTTTCCCTTGCCCGGACCCTGATGCATTACGGGATAAACCCGGACTGCATGATCGGCGCCAGCCTCGGGGAGTATGTGGCTCTGGCCCTGGCCGGGGTGCTGCCCCACGAGGCCGTGCTCAAGGCCCTGGTCGAGAATGCGCGCATCCTTGAATCCTGCTGCCGTCCCGGCACCATGATCGGAGTGTCGGCCCAACCGGAATGTTTTCACCGGCATCCCGCACTGTTTGAAAACAGCACCCTGGCCGGAGTGATGTCGCCCGGACAATTTGTGGTGTCCGGCACCTTCCCTGGCATGGAACGGGTGGCAGGGTTTCTGGAGGATGCGGGCATGGAACACCAGCCCCTGCCCATACGGTTCGGCTTTCATTCGCCGGGCATGGATCCGGCAAAAGTCGACGGGATCCGGTGTTTTTCAAAGGCCATTGCAGCGGCCGGGGGGCTGAAAATACCCCGGATTCCCGTACTCTCCTGCTGTACCGCCGCCTATGTCACCTCCCCCGGGCCCGGTTTTTTATGGGACATCGGCCGGAAACCCATACAGTTCCGCAAGGCCCTGGTTTTCCTGAATCATGACCTGTCGCACCGGGGAAATGGCGGGCAGGGCCGTCCCGGACCGGTTGACCTTATTGATCTTGGCCCGGGCAGCCACGCGTCGGGGTTTGTCCGGCAGAATGCGGTTTTCGGCAAACAAAAGCGGATTTACAGGGTCATGACCCTGTTCGGCAATGAAGTACGGAACCTCAACAAGTTAAAAACGGAGATTTGCTCCCCATGATACCTGGACTCATGATGACACCTGGATTCATGTTTATGGGCCGGGGCTTCCGGGAGCGGGCCCGATGCTGACCCTGGGAAGCGATACGGTTTGTATTTTCCTGGCTCGGACCGGCCGGATCAACGACCCCGAACTCCTGGCCGCCTACCGGTCGGTCCTGTCACCGGAGGAGATCCGCAAAGTGGACCGGTACCGGTTTGAAAAGGACCGGAAGCTCAGCCTTGTGGCCCGGGCCCTGCTGCGGTACCTGCTGTCCGAATATACGGGCCGTGACCCGGCATCCTTTGCCTTTGTCACCAACGCGTACGGCAAGCCTGCACTTGCCCCGGGCCAGCCTGTCCCGGATCTTCGCTTCAACCTTTCGCACAGCAGCGGGGCAGTAGCCTGCGGCCTGGCCCTGGGCCGGGATATTGGTGTGGATGTGGAATCCCCGGACCGAAAAATCGACACGGGTATTTCAGACCGGTTCTTTTCCCCGCATGAAGCCGGCCAGGTCAGTAGCTGTCCGGAATCCGAAAGACACCGCCGTTTTTTTGATATCTGGACCCTTAAAGAGGCCTATATCAAGGCCCGGGGCAAAGGATTGTCCATTCCGCTGGACAGTTTTTCGTTTGATCTGGACCGCCCGGAGATTTCCATTCGGTTTCATGGGGAACCCGGAAGTGACGAGGCAGAGGATTCAGACAGTTCCGGGTGGCGGTTTTTCCGGTGGCGGCCTGATGCAGGACTCACCCTGGCTGCCTGCGTACAGAGCCGGGGGGACATCATGTTCCGGGCCTTTGATTGTGTGCCGTTTCAAGCGCTTGGCCCGGGCAGTGGCTAAACGTCCGGAGCGAAGGCGCCGCCTGTTTATAACCGTTTTTTTACTTGACCCGGGGCCGGGAAACAAATAGATCTTGAGATTATTTTTTTCTATAGCAAATGACAAAAATATGTTCCGGAAGAAACAGGCAATGAGAATGCCTGTTCAGTAAAAAACGCTGAAGACTTGGGCGTCATTTGCTGTGCAACCGCTGACGTCAAAAATTGAATCGGAACTGAACTTTGAGAAGAGCTATAACCGGAGATTCGTATCATGGAAACCGATCTGAACGGGGCTGTTTCCGCCCCAACCCCCCAAACGTATGATGTCGTGTTCACCGGCTCTGCCCGGGAATATTTTAAAATCTGGATCGTCAATCTCTTCCTGACCCTGGTCACTTTCGGGATATACGGGGCCTGGGCAAAGGTGCGCACCCGGCGCTATTTTTACGCCTGCACCTCTGTTGCCGGCCACCCCTTTGACTATCTGGCCAACCCGGTCAACATTCTTAAAGGCCATTTGATCGTGGGCGCTCTTTTCATCATCTACATGGTGACCGAGCAGTTCAAGCCCGAGTGGGCATTTGCACTGATGATCGTATTTTATCTGATATTTCCATTCCTGGCGTACAATTCCCTGAAATTTTACACGCATAATTCCGCCTACCGGAACATCCGGTTCCGGTTCAACGGCACCTTAAAGCAGAGTTATATTCTGTTCCTGCTCAAGTCCCTGCTCATCCCTCTGACCCTGGGGCTTTATTTTCCCTTCTGGGTATTTTTAAGGAAAAAGTGGTTTTTTGAAAACGCGGGCTTCGGCACCACAACCAACCGGTTTACCGGCCGGGCCAAACAATTTTACAAGGCCTATTTTTTTGCCTCGCTCCAGTTTCTGTTGCTGGCCGTGATTCCTTTGGGGATGATCATGGGGATTTTTGCCGCAACCAACCTGGAGTTTTCCCGGGCATCCCTGGAACAGCCCGAATTCCTGAAGGTGATATTTATCTTTATGGCCATTGGATATGCAACCATGGTTCTGGGCAGTGTGATTCCCCAGCAGTACCTGTTTTCGCAGATTACCAACCATTGCTGGAATACCAGTAACCTGGGCCGGGTCCGGGTGAACAGCCGCCTGAAAACCGGCCGCCTGGTCCTGATCCGGCTGACCAATTTCCTTGCCATCATCTTTTCCCTGGGGCTGATGATTCCATGGGCAAAGGTACGGCGGACCCGGTATGTCCTGGGCTGCCTTACGGTTGAAGAGGTCGGCGGCGGTCTGGACGAATTCACGGCGGAAATGGCCCGGGATGTGTCGGCCGTGGGGGATACGGCCGTTGATTTTTTTGATTTTGATATTGGGTTGTAATGGATATTAAGGGCACCTTCTTTGATGGTAAAACCGCCCGGGCCGTTGACGTGGTATTCCGGGCCGAGGGCGGTCGGGTCATGGTGGCGGGTGAAGACAACATTCCCCTGGTGCATTGGTGCAATCTGGATACCTGCACCATTGCCCCCCGGCTGGGAAACACCCGCCGGGTGATCCGGTTTTCCGGTGGGCAGCGGTTTGAAACCGATGACCAGGCAGGGATGGCAGACCTGGAAGCCGGGGCCGGCGTGAACCGGTCGTTTTTCCTGATTCATCTGCTTGAAAGCCATTGGAAATCGGTATTGGTCTGCTTTGTCGGGTTGCTTGTCTTTGCCGTGGGGTTTGTACGTTACGGGATTCCGGCCATTTCCACCCACATTGCCTACCGGCTGCCCCAAGGCATCCTTGACCAGGCCAGCCAGGAGGCCGAGGAGGTCCTGACCAAACGCTTGCTCAAGCCTTCCACCCTTGCACCGGAACGGGCGGAAGAGATCCGGGCCCGTTTCCGGGAGCTGGTCCGGGAGATTACCGGGGATATGGAATCTCCCTATGCGTTTTCCCTGGCCTTTGGAGAGGCCAAGGCCCTGGGGGCCAATGCCTTTGCCCTGCCTTCAGGCACAATTGTCATGACCGACCAGCTGGTTGGGATGTCCGAGGATATCCGGGAGATCCAGGGGGTGCTGGTCCATGAAATCGCCCATGTCACCCATCGCCATGCGGTCCGGAACATCCTCCAGAGCACCGGGGTGTTTGTCCTGGTATCGCTTCTGGTCGGGGACGGGGCATCCGTGACCGGGCTTGCTGTCAGCATTCCCACCCTGCTGCTGGAATCCGGATATTCCAGGCGGTTTGAAACCGAAGCCGACCGCCGTGTGGTTGACTATTTCGTGAAAAAGGGATGGGATATCGCGGCATATGAAAACATCCTCCGGCGGCTGACCGCAAAAGAGCGGGATATCCCTGGGTCTTCATTCATTTCCACCCACCCGGGCACGGAAGACCGGATTGAGAATCTCAGGAAATGGGCGGCGCGCCAATCCGCTCCCTGACTTGAAATACCTGTAACCCCGATACCTTGCAGACAATGTGGAGTCTGTTTCTGTGTTGAAAAAGGCTTGACATTTGAATCGATCAACTGGTATGACCTCTTACCAGAAGGCGAATAAAAAGAAACACCATATGATCCGCACACGTTAAGACCAATAAACATATACAGGGAGGATGGCCCATGCCCCTGCTGGATACCGGGGAAACACCCATGAAACCTGCGGAATATGCAGAGCACCGGATACTGGAGGCGATACTGGACCGGTCCTATGCACCCGGGGACGCCCTTCCCGGGGAGCGGGTCCTGGCCCGGTCCCTGGGCGTGACCCGGCCCACATTGCGGGAGACCCTCCAGCGCCTGGCCAAAGAAGGCTGGGTCACCATCTCCCACGGCAGGCCCACCCGGGTCAACAACTACCTGTCCAGTGGGGGGCTTGGCATATTGACCACCCTGGCCAGGTACGGGGATTACCTGTCCGTCGACATGATCCGGCATCTGCTTGAGGCCCGCATCCTGATCCTTCCCGGGGTGGCAGCCCGGGCTGCTCACAATGATCCGGACGCCCTCCTGGACTACCTGGCCGGCCCCATGCCCGGCAACCGGGACCCGGCCGGATTTGCCCGGTTTGACTGGGACCTGCAGACCCTGATGGTGTCCCGGGTTGAGAATCCGGTCCTGGGAATGATCTTCAACGATTTTGCCCCGGTATACCAGGTGCTGGGGGAGCGGTACTTTGCCATGGAAACGGCCCGGAATCATTCCCTGGCATATTACCGTGGCCTGGAACGGGCGCTTGGCGGTGGAGAAACCGATATCCGGGCCATGGTTGAAACTGCCATGACAGAGGCCCGGGACCTGTGGGAGGTATTGCCGTGAACCTGGAGCAGGCCGCGTCCCGGTATGATATCGTGATTGTGGGTGGCGGCGTCACCGGTGCCGGGGTATTTTCCCGGGCCGTGCAGTCCGGCTTAAAGGCGCTGCTGGTGGATGCCCGGGATTTTGCCTGGGGCACGTCCAGCCGGTCTTCCAAAATGGTGCACGGCGGGCTGCGTTACCTGAAGCAGGGAAAGTTTCTACTGACCCGGTCTGCAGTGAAAGAGCGGGAGCACCTGTTGTCCCTGTATCCGGGTCTGGTCACCCCGCTGCGGTTCCTCATGCCGGTGTATAAGGATCTGGGGCCGTCCGGAACCGCGATCAAGGCGGGACTCCATATTTACAGCTTTATGGCGGGAGCCCGCCAGCACCGCAGTTTTGACCGGAATGACTGCCTGGCAAGGATACCGGGGATCCGGCACGAACGGCTCCTGTCTGCCGTGGGGTTCAGGGACGCCCAGGTGGATGATGCCCGGCTGGTGCTCCGCCTCATATTTGACGCCTGTGATCTGGGTGGCCATGCCCTGAATTACACCCGGGCCCTTTCCATTGGCCGGGACAGCCGGGGCCGGGTGTGCGCCCTGTACCTGAAGGATGCGGGCACGGGCCTGGAACGGGAACTGCGGACACAGGTGGTGGTCAACGCCACGGGCGCATTTGCCGAAACCCTTCATCCCTCACCTATAAAGGGCTACCACATCCGCCCCTTGCGGGGCAGTCACCTGATCTTCCCGGGATATCTCTATCCCCTTGACCGGGTCATCTCGTTTATCCATCCCGCAGACAGCCGTCCGGTGTTTATCTTTCCCTGGGAGGGCTGCCTGGTCCTGGGCACGACAGATGTGGATTTTTCAGGGGATATGGACACGGATCCGGGCATTACCCGGGAGGAAACCGACTATCTCATGCAGGGGGTGGACTTTATCCTGCCCGGGATGGGCCTGTCCCCGGACCATGCAGTGGCCGCCATTTCAGGAGTCCGGCCGGTGCTGAGCCGTCAGAAAAAGTCTGCGTCAAAGGAATCCAGGGAACATGTGGTCTGGAAGGATAAAGGCCTGGTCACGGTGACCGGGGGAAAACTGACCACGTTCAGGCTCCTGGCCAGGGACGCATTAAAAGCGGCTGCCCCGTACCTGCCCGGAAAAACCACGCAAACGCCTGTAGTTGAGACGGCCGGGAACCCGGGAATGCCGGATCTGCCGCCTGACAAAGGCTTTCGCCTGGCAGGGCGGTACGGCAACCGGTTAGGTGGCCTTGCCCGGCATTTGGACGGTCACAGCAGCCACACCATTGGCACCACTCAGACCTTGTGGGCGGAACTGGCCTACGGGGCAGGGACGGAACAGGTGCGCCATTTGTCGGATCTGTTGCTTCGCCGGACCCGGATCGGTTTGCTCCTGCCCGGGGGCGGCATGGGCATCATGGACCGGATCAGGGAGCAGGTGGCGCCTTTTCTGGACTGGGACCACGGCCGGTGGGCGTATGAAATCGAAGCGTATCGGGCATTGTGGCAACGGGCATATTCCCCCCGGGGTGATGAGGCTTAACATGGCGGAACAGCAAATCCTGTTGGCCATTGACTGCGGCACCCAGAGTCTGAGGGGGCTTCTGTTCGATTTGGACGGGCAACTCCTGGCCCGGGAGCAGGCCGAATATCCCCCTTATGTCAGCCCCGGGCCCGGGCTGGCAGAGCAGGACCCAGAAGTTTACTGGGACAGTCTGGTCCGGGTCTGCCGGAACCTGAAACGGAAACATCCCGGCCTGATGCCGGGGGTGGCCGGGATCGGGGTGACATCCCAGCGGGCCACCATGATCAATGTGGATGCCCGGGGAAACCCGTTGCGGCCGGCAATCGTCTGGCTGGACCAGCGCGCGGCCCGGCCCGTATTCGGGGCGTCAGGCCCCCTGAAATTCGGGGTGAAACTTTTGGGCCTGGAAAAAAAGCTCATGGATGCCCAGGCCCAGGGCAAGTGTAACTGGCTGCGTCAGAATCAGCCGGATATCTGGGCAAACACGTTTAAATACCTCCAGGTCTCGGGATTTTTAAATTACCGGCTGACCCATGAATTTGCCGATGCGGTTGCCTCCCAGATCGGACATCTGCCCTTTGACTATAAAAAACAGGCCTGGGGCGGTCCCTGGTCCCTTACCCGGCGGCTTTTTCCGGTTGAAACCGATAAACTGCCCGATCTGGTGCCGTCCGGGCAACTCCTGGGCCGGATCACCCCGGAGGCGGCCGGACTGACCGGTCTTGCCCCCGGCATCCCGGTGGTGGCCTGCGGGTCTGACAAAGGGTGCGAAACCCTGGGGTCGGGCGTGACAGACCCCACCATGGTTTCCTTGAGTTTCGGTACCACGGCCACGGTCCAGACCACCACGGAACGGTATTTTAAGGCCATTCCCCTGATGCCCCCGTACCCTGCCCCCATCCCGGGGTGCTACAATCCCGAAGTGGAGATTTTCAGGGGATTCTGGATGGTCTCCTGGTTTAAAAAAGAATTTGCCCACAAAGAGGTGGAAATGGCCAGGCACCTGGGCATCGCCCCGGAGGCGCTGCTGGACAAATGTCTGGAACGGACCACACCCGGTGCCATGGGGCTTTTGGTACAGCCCTACTGGGGGCCGGGCCTGGACCATCCCAATGCCAAAGGCGCCATGATCGGATTCGGGGATGTCCATACCCGGGACCATGTGTACCGGGCTGTGATCGAAGGGCTGGGATTCGCCCTTTTGGAGGGCATGGAAAAGATCCGGGACCGGGGAGGGCTCCGGGTGGCAGGGGCCACCCTGTCCGGGGGCGCCTCCCAGAGCAACGCCATCTGCCAGATCGCTGCGGATATTTTCAACCTGCCCATGGGCCGGGCCGCCACCCACGAGACCTCGGGTCTGGGAGCGGCGGTGTTGACGGCAGCCGGCATTGGCGCCTATGACGGCATCCGGGAAGCTGCAGCCCGGATGACCCGGACCACTGCCCGGTTTTTCCCGGACCCGGATCGTGCCGCGGTTTACAATTCCCTTTACCAACGCGTCTATAAAAAAATGTATAAGGCCCTTTCTCCCTTGTACAGCGACATTCAGAAAATTACAGGATACCCGGAAAAATGAAAAATGACACACCCGCACCCCAATGGATCACCACCCCGCCCGCGCCGGACTCATTCCGGTCGATTTTTAAATGGGGGGATGCCGATGCCTTTAAAAATCCCAGCCCGGGATTCCTGAAAGTGATCCGGAAAACCCTGAACCTTACGGACCGGGATTTATCTGTAATGACAGATACGGGGAGCGATCCTGTTGGAGGCGATCTGCCTTGCACCCTTGCCGAGCAGGATGTCCGGGCGATCCGCGACATCGTGGGCGCGGAAAATGTGTCTGGGGCCGTGTACGACCGGCTCCGGTTTTCCAGCGGCAAGGCCATGGAAGACCTGATGCTGCTGCGCCAGGGGCATATCGCAGATATCTGCGATCTTGTGGTCCACCCCCGGCACAAGGCCGATGTGGAGGCGGTGGTGCGCCTCTGCCATGACAGGCCCATCCCGGTCCATGTCTACGGCGGGGGCAGTTCCGTGACCCTGGGTCTGGACTGCCCCAAAGGCGGGGTGACCCTGGTCATGTCCACCCATATGAACCGGGTGATCCGGTTTAACCCGGCCGACCAGACCATTACGGTGGAGCCGGGCATGATGGGGCCGGTATATGAAGATCTCCTGAACCGGGCCCCGGAAACCCTGGGAGCGGAAATTGCCTATACCGGGGGCCATTTTCCCCAGAGTTTTGAATTTTCAACCGTGGGCGGATGGGTGGCGGCCATGGGATCGGGCCAGGCCTCTTCCCTTTACGGGGATGCGGCAGACCTGGTCATTGCCCAGGAATATGTCACCCCGGCAGGCGGATTTAACACCCTGCCGTATCCGGCAACCGCCACAGGCCCCAGGCTCAACGAGGTCATGAAAGGATCGGAAGGGTGTTTCGGGGTGCTGGTGTCGGTGACATTCAAGGTGTTTGAATACATGCCGGGCAATACCCGGCAGTTTGCCTTTATGTTCCCGGATTTTGAATCTGCGGTGTCTGCGGGGAGGGCTGTGAGCCAGGGCCGGTTCGGCATGCCCGCCATTTTCAGGATTTCCGATGGGGAGGAAACCGATGTGGCCATGCAGATGTACGGGCTTGAAGGCGGTATCCTGGACCGGGTGCTGCGGCTGCGGGGGCTAAAACCCGGCCGGCGCTGCCTTGTCATGGGCCAGGCCGAAGGGGAGCGGGGATTTGCCGCTAATGTGGCCCGGCAGGTGAAACGGACGGCCCGGCGCCATAAGGGCATGTACCTGACCGGGTATCCCATGCGGAAGTGGTACCATGGCCGGTTTTCAGATCCGTATATGCGGGATGCCCTGAATGATTACGGGGTGCTGATCGATACCCTTGAATGCTCCACCACCTGGGAGAACCTTGATGCGCTTTACCGGGCCGCCCGGGCCGCAGTGAAATCCAACCCCGGCACCATCTGCATGACCCATGCTTCCCATTTTTACGCCCAGGGCACCAACCTCTACTTTATTTTTATTACAAAGATGACGGATGCCGATGCGTTCCGGAGATTCCAGCGGTCGGTGATCGACGCCATTGAAAGGGCCGGCGGCTCCCTGAGCCACCACCACGGGGTGGGCCGGATGATGGCCCCGTGGATGGAGCGGCACCTGGGCAGGACCCAGATGGATCTGTTAAGGGCGGTCAAGGCCCACCTGGACCCCAAAGGGATCATGAACCCGGGAGGCCTGGGCCTGGACTAGACGGAGCTAAAACCCCAGAAAGGGGATGTCCTGGGCCTTGCCGGGCCGGTTTTTGCCGGTGCCCCTGTCAGGAACGTCCTGGTCAAGAAGGTTCAGGCAGTGGTCGATGCACTCTCCGGCTTCCAGGATATCGCTGCGCTTCCGGATCATTTCGAAAAAGGCCCGGACCACACCGGGGTCGAACCGGGTGCCTGCGCCCTGCTGGAGGTCGGCCAATGCGGATGCCATCTTTTTTTTCGGCAAGCCGGGCCGTCCCGTGATCATGGTTTCAAAAGCATCACAAACCGTGAGGATTCTTGCGCCCAGAGGAATGTCTTCCCCTTTTTTTCCGTCCGGGTAGCCTGTCCCGTTGAACAGTTCATGATGGGACCGGACCAGGGGCGCGATATCGCCCAGGAAGGTCAGGGGCTTGAGAATATCGGCCCCGCGCACCGGGTGCTGGCGGATGGTGCCCATCTCTGTCTTGTTGAGCCGGCCCAGGCGGTCCAGGATATTGTCCCGGGTGGCGATTTTACCAATATCGTGGAGAATGGCGGCATGGTAGACCCGGCGGGTGGTTTCCTCGTCCAGGGCCATGTGCTCTGCCGTTGCCCGGGCCAGCCGGGCAACGGTCAGGGAGTGGCCGTGGGTAACGGGGTCCTTGGCCTCTATGGCCAGGGCAAAGCCTTCAATGATCTGGCCGCAGAGTTCCAGCATTTCCCGGTCGTATCCCATGGCCTTTTCCAGGGCAATGGCCCCTTGTTCGCCAAGGGCGGTAACCAGTTCCAGTTCATGGCTGTCCAGCCTCCTGCTCCCGGTGAAGTAAACCGCGAGAAGACCGGTATAGGGACCGGCAATGTCAAAATACATCCCGGTGATGGCGTTGATGAGCCGTTTGCCGAGCCGTTCCAGGTCCGGTATCCGGTTGTCGTTCCGCACATCAGTGATGGCGATGGGAGATTGGGTACCGGGTTCGAACAGGGTCATGAGGGTGGGATAGTCCACCCGGGAGAGGCTTTGGTAGTCAAACCCGTGGCTGATCTTGGTCCGGATGTTCTGTCCGGATCGGTCCAGGATCCAGAAGATGCATCCTTTGGCCCCAAGCACCTCGGTAATGTTTTCCACAATACAAGCCAGGATCTCTTCTGTTTTGGTGTTGGTATGGATCTGTTTGGAGATCCGGGAAAAAATCCTGAAATATTCCCTGAAACGGGCATCGGCCGTGTCTGTTTCTCCGCTGTGGTCACGCTGGTATGAAAATGGTGGGCGGTTCATGGCATCTCCCTGGGGGGTAAAGGTTCGTTGAAAATCGGGTTATTTGAAAATCGGGTTAATTAAAAAAGTTCATCCAGGCCTGGTTATAGGTGGTTGCGGCTTTTTTCTGGAACCGGGTCACGGCGTCCAGGGCATGGCCCAGTTGTTTCAGCGGTTCCGGGGCCAGGCGTGAAATATCAATGCAATTGTTGGGCAGTGTGCTTTCCGGTCCGGTTTGGGCACGGGTCAGGTGGGCGGTGAGTTTCATCCGGGTGAGAAAGACAAATGCCCGGGAAATCTCCCGGTATTCCTGCCCGGTGATTACACGGTCCTCCCAAAGGCGCTCCAGTCGGCCCAGGGTGGCGGGCACCTGGATGCCGTGGTTGACGGCAAAAAGCCGGGCCGCATTGACCAGATGGGCAACGGCCTGGGTTTTAAGGTTGAAGCAGCGCCGGCATTGGCCGTTCCGGCGGGTTCTGATCCGGTTGAACCAGGTCTTGGGTGGCGCGAACAACTGGTCGTCACGGGCCAGGAAATGGCTGGCCGAACCATGGGTTTCAAAATTTTTGAATACCCGGGTCTGGAGCATGGCAGCCAGGCGGTTGTCCCCGAATACCGCCTTGAAATCCAGGAGAATGGTGAGCTTGCGTACGGCCATGGGATCTGTGGAGCCCACCCACTGGTCCAGGCCGGCCAGCCAGAGGTTCAGGGGACGCCGCCATTCCGGGTTGGTGGCCATGACATTCCCGGGGCAGAAGGTGAACCCGAACCGGTCAAGCCCCTGGGTGACAAGCCCGGCAAGGGCATTGAAGTAAGTGTCTGCGGTTTTGGATTGTCCCGGGGGCGGGTCTGCGTAAATCAGGGCATTGTCCTGGTCTGTCCGGATGACCTGTTCGCCCCTGGCGTCCGAGCCCATGGAAATCCAGCAAAAGGGCAGGGGAGGGGTGAGGTGTTCCCGGGTTTCAAGGGTGGTGATGGCGTCCCGGATGATCCGGGAGGTGACCCGGGCGTTGAACCGGGAGACATGGCTGAACAGGCCGGCCAAGGGCAGGTCGTCTCCGGCTGGTGTGGTGTAGTCCAGGTAATCGAGTATCCACTGGTCCATCCGGCGGGCGGTTTTCTGCATGGTGCCGGGAAAATCCGCCAGGTCCACATCAGCCAGCAGGTCCTGGTACCGGTCTGACATATCCCGGGGCAGTGTTCCGGGCGCCACAGGTCTGGTGCGGGTCATGTCCGGGGCCTCCGGTGCATGTCGGTTATCCCGGTTATTCTTTGTTGTTTTTGACCAGGGTGAGAATGTTTTTGTCCCGGCGCCGTTCATAGGTGATCTTGTCCATCATATGCTTGGCCAGGAATATGCCTAAGCCGCCGATGGCACGGTCTTCCACGGAAAGGTTGGTATCCGGGTCCGGCTTGTCCAGGGGGTCAAATGCCTTGCCCCGGTCCGTGATGGTGATGGTGAGGGAATGGTCGTCTTCGCAGGTGCAGCAAAGTTCTACGGGCTGATCTGTTTCCTGAGCCGGAGTCTGGTCTTGCTCCGGAGCCTGGTCCGGGGAGGACGCATAGGCATAGTTGATCACATTGACCAATACTTCTTCCAGGGCCAGCTCCACCTGGTGCACGGCCCCGTCGTCCATGCCGCAGGATACTGCCGCATCACGGCCGAGGGCCATAAAGGATTCCAGGTTGTCCAGGGTTGCGGGAAGGGTGAGGGTCTTGTCCACAGCCAGCCTCCTTTAAGGCAGGCGGCAGGGCCTGCCTTTTAAAATGGGAAATCAGTCGCCCAGTGCCGCCAGTGCTTCTTCCTGGGTATCGTAAATTTTAAATATGGCGGTAAATCCCGATACATCAAAAACTTCGTAGATTTTTGTGTCAAGGCCGCACAGGGCAAGGGCCCCGGAAGATGCCTTGAGTTTTTTGGCAATGGTGATCAACACCCTGAGGCCGGCACTGGAAATATACTCTAAGTCTTTGAAGTTGATGAGCATCTTGTTCCTGCCTTCGTCAATGATTTTTCCGATTTCCTCATTAACGCCCGGGGCGGACTGGGCATCAATACGGCCGCTTAAAAAAGTGAGGTCGATCCCGTTTAACACTTCATGTTTAATACTCATGATGGTTTCCTTTCCTATTCATTGGGCTGATACTGGATGGCCAGCTGGGTCATGTCGTCGAACTGGGGGCCAGATGCCACATGGTCTGTTACGATTTTATAGGTTTTGTTGACAACATATTCGGGTGAGATCTCTTCCATGTTGCCGAGTTCGGCCATGAGTCGCTCTTCCCCGAAAAACTCATTGGCCTTGTTTTCAGCGTCGGGCATGCCGTCGGTGCACAGGTAGAGCAGATCCCCGGGTTCCAGGACGGCCTGCCCCGGTTCAAACGCCACCCCGTCCATGATGCCCAGGGCAATGCCCCGGGTCCTGGGAAGGATTTCGATGGGACTGCCGGCCCGCAGCCGCACCGGCGGGTTGTGGCCGCCGTTGGCATATGACAGTTCGCCGGTTTTGATGTTCAGGACCCCGTAAAGCA
This sequence comes from Desulfobacter sp., assembly GCA_036881925.1. Classification (GTDB taxonomy): domain Bacteria; phylum Desulfobacterota; class Desulfobacteria; order Desulfobacterales; family Desulfobacteraceae; genus Desulfobacter. Next base: position 93,582 of record JBAJNJ010000009.1, on the reverse strand, counting down.
CGGTGACGAACATGCAGATTTCATTGTCCACGCAAAGCAGGTTGTTAACATGGGAAAGCACCTTGTCCACGCCCAGACCCTGGAGGGCGGTGAACCTGAGCAGGGTCCGGCTGACGCCCATGAACATGGCTGCGGTCACCCCTTTTCCCGAAACGTCCGCAATCACGAGCCCGAGGTGGTCGTCATCAATAAAAAAGAAATCGTAAAAATCACCGCCCACTGCTTTGGCCGGCACCATTTTTCCGTAAACCGAGAGTTCGGGGCGCCTGGGATATTCACTGGGAATGATGGACTGCTGGAGGCGGCCGGCCAGCTCCATTTCCTGCTGGATGGCGGACAGGGCATCCCGGGCCTGCATGCCTTTTTTGAGTTCCTGGAGCTCGGCAAGGGTTTTATCAATGGTGACTTCCAGGTCCCCGAAATCTATGGGTTTGGTCAGGAAATCGAAGGCGCCCCGGTTCATGGCCGTGCGGATATTGTCCATGTCGCCGTAAGCGGAAACCACCACCGCCTTTGCCAGAACCGGGAGTTTGAGCAGTTCTTCCAAAAGGGTGAGGCCGTCCATCTGGGGCATGTTGATATCCGTGAGGATCATGTCGATATCATTGTGGACACGCAGTTTTTCAAGCGCTTCCAGCCCGTTCCTGGCAAAGTAAAATTCAAAAATATTTTTTCTGATCTTGCGTCTGAATTTCTGCTGGATGAGCACTTCCAGATCGGGTTCATCATCCACCACAAGAATTTTTCGGGTCATCTGTTTTCCTCCGGACGTTTTCATACAAATGGTGAGGCCAATACTAGCATGTTACGGAATCAAGCGCAAGCCGGGCTTAACCGGGGTTTCCGGGCAGCCAGAGGATAAAGCGGGTATATTCGCCTTCCCTGGATTCCACTTCAAAGCGGCCTTTATGTCCCTGGACCACGATGTCATAGCTCATGGACAGTCCCAGGCCGGTTCCCGAACCTGTGGGCTTGGTGGTGAAAAAGGGGTTGAACACCTTTTCCCGGACCGCATCGGGCATGCCCGTGCCGTTGTCCTTGATGGACAATTCCATGCCGTTGTCCTGTTTACGGGTTTGGATCCAGAGGGTGGGGTCATACCCTTCCTCTCCGCTGTTCTGCCGTTCCTGGACCGCATAACAGGCATTGTTGACGATATTGAGGATCACCCGGCTCATATCTTGGGGGTTGATGTCCATGGTCTCCAGACCGGGGTCGTAATCCGTGTTGATGGTGACGTTGAATCCGGCGTCGTTGGCCCGCATCCCGTGGTATCCCAGTTTGACGTATTCATCCACAAAGGTATTGATTTCCGTCCGGATCTGTTCGCCGGTGTTGCCCCGGGAATGGTTGAGCATGTTCCTGACAATGGAGTCGGAGCGCTTGCCGTGTTCGTTGATCTTGGCGGCGTTGGACGCAAGATCCCCGAGAATCTCCTGGATATACGACCAGGTGTCGTCGTCAAATTTTTCCCGGTGGTCTTCAAGCTCTTCATTGATTTCCTCGGTCAGGTCCACGGTGAGTTCGGAAAAATTGATGACGAAGTTGAGGGGGTTCTTTATCTCATGGGCGATCCCGGCGGTCAGGCTGCCCAGGGAAGCCATTTTTTCCTGCATGATGATCTGGTCCTGCATGGTCTTGATCTGCTCCAGGTTTTCCTCCAGGGCCAGGTTTTTTTCCTTGACCTTTTCAGAGGCGACCTGCAGTTCTTTCTGGGCCTTTACCCGTTCGGAAAGCTCATCGTGGAGCCGGTCCTGGGTCCGGGTCAGACGGTGGTTGAGCTGCTTGAAGTAAACCGAGGCACACCCGAGTCCCAGGATGAGGAATACGGCCAGGGCGATCTCCTGCCAGTATTTGTTCAGGACCTCGGCCAGGGTGATTTCCCCGTAATGTTCATACGGGGTGACTTTTAGGATGCGCAGGGTTTCATGGATGGGCTGGTAGTTGGAGGGCACGGTCCAGCCCTCATACTTTCCGGTGGTTGCGGCAAGGCTGTCCGGCGGGATGCTCAAAAGGGCCATGGCCACTTCATCGTTCAGGTCCATGGGGGTATGGGAGGCAGTGGCAAACGGCCATTCCGGGTAAAGGGCCGTACTCAGCCAGAAGGGGAATTTATCCCCGTATTCATGGTGGAGAAACAAGGGCTCGAATGTCTCAAGATCAATGGTCCCTTCAGCCGCCATCCGTTCAAGGGTGTCGGTCCGTACGGCCCCGATATCCACTTTTTTGTCCCGTACGGCCAGCACGGCATTGTCGTGGGAGCCCGCAAAAATAAGCTCTGAAAAATCCTGGTAAGGATCAATGCCCATTTCCAGGAACTGGCGCCAGCCCACCTGCCACCCGCCCCAGGCGGTTTCGTTGACTGCGGCCAGCCGCTTGCCTTTAAGTGAGTCCACGGTGTTGATATCTTTCCTGTCCGCCCGTTTGAAAAATACCACGCCGAAGCGGGTATAGGGTTTTCCCAGGCGCAGGTTTTTCAGGGTGGCGATCCGCCTGACATCGTGGCGGGCCTCAAATTCCACATACATGCCCGGGTTGGTCAGGACAAAGTCCCCGATACCGTTGGCCACGGCGTGGCGGATCTCGTCCCAGTTGTAAGGCACCACGTTGAATTTATATCCGGGAATATGGGCGGTGAGGTAATCTGCCGTGGGCTGCCATTTGCGCAGGGCCTTGTCTTTTCCCCGGATGGCCACCACGGCGATTTCCAGGGGCTTGAGGTCCGATGCCACAGCCTGGTGGGGATCGGGCGGGTAAACCGTTTTCCCGGTCGCCTCCGCAGCCGGTTCCGGTGCCTGGGTCAGAAGGATGACGCAGACCGCCAGTATGCCGGCCGCCAGGGGGATCGTCCACCCTGGGGTTCCGGCCGAAAGTTTGGGGAGGTTTATCCGGGGCATCCAACTCATAATTCATCCTTTTTTTGTTCTGCCGGTTGCCGGACCGGCAATACTTAATAAAGCAGCATTCCCAGGATACCTGCGCCGGGAATGATCCATACAATATCTATTTTAAATCGCACCAGGGCGGCCATGCACCCGAGGAAAATCACCAGGCTGACCCAATGGAACGGGCTGCCCTTACCGATGACCACTGCCGCCGTAAAGACCATTCCCACGACCGCGGCCCGTATGCCCTGGAGGGCGGCCTGCATGGCTTTGGAGCGTTTGATCCGGTCCAGAACCTGGGATGCGGTGACCATGAGCAGGGCGGGTGGGAAAAATATGGCAAAGGTGGCCAGGGCACCACCGGCCAGCCCCTGGATTTTATATCCGATAAAAGCGGCGGAAATCAGTATGGGACCGGGCGTGACCTGGCCCATGGCAATGGCGCTGGTAAATTCCGGCTGGGTCACCCAGTGCATGCCTTGCACCACGATTTCCTGGATCAGGGGAATAAATACGAATCCACCGCCGAACAGCATCAGGCTCATGCCTGAAAATGTGGTGAAAATCCTGGCCAGGGAATCATTGCCCAGGCCGGGAAAGGGAATTGAAAACAGCAGTATAAAAATGCCAAGGATACACAAGGAAAGGATGAACTTGAACCGGGAAAACCCGGAGCGAAACAATGCTGTTCCTTCCGGTGTTTCGGTGCCATCTTTCTTGGCTGCCGGGGTGCTGGTCCGGTACATCAGAAGACCTGTACCACCTGCCACCAGGATGATCATCAGGGTGATGTAAAACCCGCCGATGCCGAGCAGAACAGCAGCAGCGGCCAAGGCGATGGCAAACCTGGACATGTCCGTGACGGCCTTTTTACTCATGCCCCAGGCCGTATTGATGATAATGGCGGTTACGGCCGGGATAAATCCGGAAAACGCTTTGGACACGGTGGGAATTTCCCCGTAGGTTAAATAAATGTGGGACAGGGCGATCAACAGGAAGAACGAGGGCAGGATCACCCCGAATGCACTGACAAATGCGCCTATACCGCTGCGCAACCGGTATCCGACAAAGGCCACCACATTGACGGCAACCGGACCGGGCAGGAGCATGGCCAGGGAAATACCATCCAGCATATCTTCGGTTTTCATCAGGTTTCGCTTCTTGATGATGTCGTTTTCCACCACTGCGATCAGGGCGGTGAACCCCCCAAAGGCAATACATCCGATTTTCAGGAAGATAAAAAACAGGAACCAGAGGGAGACCGGTCCGGGCCGGCTGGTGTGTGCGGCTTCGGGATCCTGGTGAAACGGCTTGTCCGGCATACTGGGCTTATTCGGCATATGGGCATTTCTCCGGGGAATGCTTTGAGGGAACAGGGCTGGTCAGCCGGCTGCACGCCGCCTGATTTCCCTGAGCAGGTCTTTCTGGGGTTTTCTCAGCCGGAGCTCTTGAGGATCCAGCTTTTCTTTAATCGCTTCCTTAAGGGCATGGTTTTCCGTTTCAAAGGCCTGAATTTCCTCTTTACTGAATTCCTTTGTTTCCCCTTTTTTGGTAAATTGGCGTGGATAGCCTAAGTCGTCAAGGCTCTTGCCCGCCACCAGCTCAAAGGTCCGTACCTCTTCCGGGGTTGCCTCTTTGAGAAATTTGCCGGTATTGTTTTTGATGACCGGCTGCTTGACATTGGCCCACAAAGAACCGCATTTGGCGGTTTGTTTTGCTTCTTCGGAGATATTGAACTCCAGCATTTCCTCTTTAAACGGAATGTTGAAATGGTGCATCATTTTCCTGAGCACCTGTTCCGAATCCCGGGTCAGGGCCTCATAGCCGAGCCTGAAAAACGCGTCTTTGTCCACCCGCTGCTGATGGGCCAGGGCCAGTTGCTGTTCCCGGTGCCAGTTTTTTGCAATATGGTAAAAACTTTTTTCTCCCACGACCGCCTTGCGGAAGGATACGGCCACATCCCGGCCGTCCCGGTGCAGGTACAGGTACCGGGCATCAGGGAAAAATTGTCCGATTTCGGGAAGGTAATGTACATTGGCCAGGCTTTTACAGCACCAGACAAGTGCGCCTTTGGTCTCGGTCATCAGGTCGTGGACCGCCCCGTATACGGCCATGAGGGACCGTTCAAAACAACAGGTTTTAACAAGGTCCCTGTCCAGGTTGACCCCTGTCCAGGCCACGGGATTTGCCTCAATCATCCGGCAGACATCGTCAATGAGCAATTCAAAGTGTTGATCGTCTCCCAGGTTTCCGTATCCGGGAAGCAGGGGCATAAATCGCTCCAGGATATGCGGGGGGTGGGGGGAGGCAATGGACGGCTGCTGGTTCAGCATGAGCCGGAGCAGGTTGGAACCGGATCTTTGGGTGCCTATCATGAATAAAGTCATGTCTTCATACCGATGCATATTACGTCGTTTTAGGTGTTCAGTTACCCGGTCCGGAACGCCGACAATTACTCATTCCTTTCCGAAAGGCTGGTTTTTAAGAAAAGTATTACCAATATTCAGGGGAAATTTCTATACATTTTTATATATCCGGAAGTTTCCGGAGCCTTCCCGGCACCGTGCGTGAGCGAGGTGCCGGGAATCCCTGCAGGCGTGTGCCGGAACGGATTGCTTATTCTTTTCCGGGCAGAAGCCGCCGGGAGCCTGTTTCCTCCTGATATTCAAGTTCGGCCGGTTCCCGGGACAGCGTTTGTTGCGGGCGGGTATCCCCGGAGATGCCCACAAATCGGGACAAGGTGCGAATGTTATCCATCATTCTGCCGGCCTGGGCATCCATTTCATGGGCGGCGGAGGCGGATTCCTCCGATCCCGAGGCCTGCTGCTGGAGGATATGCCCCATATCGGAAACTGCCTGGCTGACCTGGTCAATTCCCGTGGTCTGCTCTTTGGATGCAGACTCGATTTCATCCATGAGCCCGGAAAGGTCGTCATGGCTTTCCACAATCCCGCCAAATGCCGTATTGGTGTCTGAAACAAGGGCGGCACCGCCCTGCACATGCTCGGTGATCCCCTGGATGAGGCGGCCTGTATCCCGGGCTGCTTCCGCCGCACGGGTGGCCAGGTTCCTGACCTCGTCGGCAACCACGGCAAATCCGGCGCCGGCCTCTCCGGCACGCGCCGCTTCAACAGCAGCATTCAGGGCCAGGAGGTTGGTCTGGAATGCAATTTCATCAATGGTCCTGATAATCCCGGCAGTTTTATCCCCGGCTTCCGCAATGTCGTCCATTGAGGCGGTCAGGGTGTTCAGGGCCGCTTCAATCTCGGACACTTTGGCGCCGGTGTCGCTGAGCAGGCCGTTGGCCGAAGCCACATGTTCCTCGTTTTTGCGGACAATGGCGGCCATCTCTTCCAGGGAGGAGGAGGTCTCTTCAATGGATGCCGCTTGGGTGGCCGCGCCCGTGGCAAATTCCTGGCTGGCCCCGGCCACTTGGCCGGATGCCGAAGACACCTCCCCGGCAACGGCGCTCAGGTCGGTGACGGCGGTGGTGAGGACCCGTTTGATATTGACGGAGATCAACACTGCGAAAACCAGGGACACCAGCACTGAAAAAAGAGCGGCCCCGCTGATTTTGAACAGGGAGCGGTTCCCTTGCTCGCGGGCCGTATCCGCACTGGCCTGTGAAAAGGCCATGCTGAATTCCACGACTTCCCTGATAAAGGACTCAAAGGTGTAGATGTGGTCCTTAAACGGCTTCATCCGCTGATTTCCTTCCTGGGGGGCGATCTCCGGTGTTTGGGAAATCTCTTTGGCCAATGCCAGGAAGCTGTCCCGGTATGTCAGGTACGCCTGTTTTGCCTTTGCCAGCCCCTCGTTCTGGACACCGGACGGGTCCACGTCTTTAAGCAGAATGGCAAGGGCGTCCATGCGGGCGATCATTTTTTGTGACACCTTGTCGAATTTTTCCAGATATCCCGTCTGTTTCTTGGGCTTGCCGATGTTGAGAAGAAAGTCTTTTTCATAACGGCGGTGCTGCAAGGCCAGAATATTCAACTCGTGGGAGACGGTCAGCAGGGGCACATCCCTGTCCGTGAATTCCGCGGCCTGGTGTATGCCGTCCCGGATCATGGTGAATGCCGTGAAGCCGATGGCCAGGGTGAGGAGTGTGACAATTCCGAATCCCAGGATGATGCGTCTGTGGACACTGATGTTTTTCCAGTCTTGCATGATGTTGCCTCCATGGTTTGAAACAGGGCGAAAAATTATGTGACGTAATGAAACCCCTTTGAAATATGTGAAGTATGGGTTAATCTAATAATTTGGCGCATCTGTGTCAAGAGGGCGGTGCAGGAACGGACAATATGGGCTCAGAGCCGGTTTACGGTTCCGGATATCAACTGGAACAGGAGGTGTGAGCTTTTTTTCAGAAACGATTGAAAATCCCCGGTTGCTTCTTCATCCGCGCTGTCTGAGATAATCCTGATGATCACAAAGGGGAGGGTGTTGAGCCGGCAGGTATATCCGACAGCCCCGCCTTCCATTTCCGTACAGGCCGCCCCGAATTCGCGCTGAAGCCATTTGATCGTATCCGGGTCCGAAATAAAACTGTCACCGGAAACAATGGTGCCGACCATGAGGGTGGGCGGGTCCGGTATGGTGTCGCACAATGCATCAAACGCATCCGTACCGGCCTGGATCATGTCTGAATCCGCCTCAATCATGCGTTCGCGATCCGCAAGCTCCCCCCGTCTTCTGCCAAAGGCTGTCAGGTCGATGTCAAATTGTACGGTATAAGAGGAAATCACCACATCCCCCTGGACAAGCCCTTTGAGCAGGGACCCTGCCACACCGCCGAAAATAATTTTTTCACAGCCGAATCCGTCAATGAGTATCTGTGTGCAGATCGCGGCATTTACCTTACCCACACCGCATTTGACAACAGTGGCCTCATGTCCGTCCAGCCGTCCCGTGTGAAATACGGATCCGGCCTTATCAATGCTTTTCCGGTTTTCCAGGCAGTTGCTCACCAGGGTGACCTCTTCGTCCAGGGCGCCTATGATTCCGATCATCATTTCTCCTTCACAATTAGAGCGGGTTGCCATTGTCTCTCCCGGACGGAACATGAGTGACTGTTCAAAGCGACGGTGCCGAATCCATCCAAATCATTCAGCCCAAGTGGCTGATGCACCGGTCCTGGTCAATGTCCGGGGAGAAATCGTACAGGTTCACGTTTATGAAAATGAGATGCGAGATATTTGACAGTGTAAAACGGCCGGGCCCAACAGTCAAGGCGGATGAAGGATTTATGCGCCGGCCGGGCCCAACAAAAGGATATCCCCGGGGGTGATGCCCATCCAGCGCCTGAACTGTTTGGTCATATGGCTCTGGTCTGAAAATCCGCACAGGGCGGCTGCATCTGCAGGGGGATGCCCGGACAGCAGCGCCTGTTTGGCATGGGTGATTTTAAGCCGGGTCTGGAGCAGGTAAGGGGAGATGCCGGTCTGTTTTTTGAACAGGCGCAACAGGGACCAGGCACTGAGGCCGACTTCCCGGGCCAGGAATTCCAGTGAAATGGGATCGGCATAATGGCTGTGGATGATCTCTTTGACACGTTCCACCTTCCGGGCGTCGCAGGGAACCGCCCGACAGGGTGCTGCAAATTGCGCATGGCGTGAGATCATAAAACCCAGCAGTTGAAGAAAAACAGCCTCCTGGGCAAGCGGGGGATCCCCGGCCTCAAGGCTGTGCATGAACTCCACCAGTCTGGCAGCCAGTTCCCGGTCCCGGGTCACAGATGCCGGGAATACCGGGAGGCCGTCGCCGTACCGGCCGAGCTGGGCAAGGGCCTTGCGGACCAGGGACAGGTGGGGGTAGATCATAAAATAGCCCCATCCTTTCCTGGCGTCGGATGCGTGGCCGTTATGGATTTCCCCGGGATTGACCATCACCACGCTGCCTTTGGGCGCCACATGGGTGGTCTTATTGCAGTCATAGGTCTCAGACCCTTTGAGGATCACTCCCAGGGCATATCCGTCATGGTAATGCCGGCCGTAGGAATGGCGATAAAACACGGCTTTGAGCACCTCAAGGTTGTCAAGGTGGCGGACGGTTGCATATGTTTTCCATTCACGGGATTTCATGGTTGCTGAAGATCATGCCTGTCCGGTTGTTTTGGTTTCATGGCTGTGTCACGTCAGAAAAAATAACGCAGCAGGGATACATATACCACAGCCGTGACCATGGCAGCCACAAGATTCTTAAAGGCAAGGGATACGGCAAGGCAGACAAGTGATGCGGACAGGGTGACCCCTCCGCCCTTTGTCATTTGCGGGGCGATAATGGAGATGATGATGGTACCCGGGATATATGCCAGCAGCCCCTGTACGGTCCGGGGCATGCGGCTGATCCGTGACGAGATAAAGAATCCGGCGGCCCGTGTGGCATATGTCACCACCCCCATGCTTATGATGGCCAGATATGGGGTCAGGTTATCGTTCATGGAGCAATACCCCTGTGATGCTGCCGGAAATACTGCCGGCAAGGATATACCATTTCCCCGGTAAAAACTGCTCGGCCAGAACCGCGACAACGGCTGCCGTCACCCAGGGAACCAGGTCCCGCCTGCCCCGCCACATGCCGGTGGCCAGAAAAATGAAGATGGCGGTGAATGCAAAGTCAATTCCCCATTTCACCGGATCAATTCCGGAGGACCCTGCCAGGGACCCCGCCAGGGTGGACAGGGTCCAGGCCAGGAACAGGCAGATTCCTGTGCCGGCCAGCAGTGCCCTGTCCCGGTTGCCCCGCTGCCATTGGGCCATGGTGTAGGCCCAGTTCTCATCCACCAGGAAAAACAGGGATCCGTAAGTCTGGATAGGAGACAGGCCGGAAAGCTTGTCCCGGAGCACTGCTCCCATGAGGATATGGCGCAGGTTGACCACAAGGGTGGTCAGCACCAGGGTGGCAACCGGCAGTGGCGCCACCCACATCTCCAGCGCCACAAACTGGCTTGCCCCTGCAAATACAAAGGCGCTCATGAACAGGGCCTGGAGTTCGCTCATCCCGGCCTGGCGGCTCAGGACCCCGAAGACAAGCCCGTAGGAAGCCACCCCCACAGCCATGGGAACGGCGGCACGCATTCCCGCAGCAAGTCCGTCCAGGGTAAACCCGTTTGCAGGGGGAGGATTTCCAGGGGATAAAGATGGCATGATCACTCCTTTGGCCTTTGGTCAGGTGTTTGGGTTGTGTTGTTTTTAGTAAAAGAGTGTAAAACCGTATTGTATATTTTTGCGGTTCGGTTATTTTCATTGCAACTGCTCCTGCATAGGTTTGTTCGCAGGAAATACGCAGTGACTTTTTTTATGTCTTGGATGATACTTTAAAGTATCAATTGATACGCTTTTATACGAAACAAAAGGAAAATGTCCCATGAACCAGGTCACCAGGGAGCGGATTATTACCCAATCCATTGCCTGCCTTGCCCAGAATGCCAATATCAGCATGGATGAGATTGCCAAGTCCGCAGGGGTGGGCAGAGCCACCCTGTTCCGGTATTTCAAATCCAGGGCAGAGCTTCTCGTGGCCATCAAACTCCATGCCGGAGAGCAGCTCAAAGCCGTTGTCAGCCCGATATTTCATTCGGATCTGCCGGCCAGGGAAAAAATGGTGCGGATCGTAACCCGGCTTGTTCCTCTCGGGGCAAGCCTGAACGTATCTGCGTATTTTATCTATCCCATGAAGCAGGAAGATCCCAGGGTCATGGCCAGCTATCAGAAGTACAGCGACCAGACCCGGCAGCTCTGCCTGGATCTGAAGGCGGAAGGTTCCCTGAATGCCGACCTGCCCCTGGCCTGGCTGGTGGCCAGCATGGACAACCTGATTTTTGCGGCATGGGAACAAGTCGAAAGCGGGGACATCGCCCCCAAACAGGCACCCTGGCTGGTCCTGAGAACTTTTCTGGCCGGCCACGGCACCCCTGATACCGTTACCTGGCTGAACAAACAAAAGGAAGCGCACCAATGAAGAAAAAGCACCTCCGGAATATCACCGGCTCAGGCGTACTCGTCTGTCTGATCTTTGGACTGATATGGTTCACCGGCCTGATTGACTGGCCGTTTGTTTCCGCTGCCACGGACATGTCGGGCAAATCCGCGGAAACATCAACAGAAAAAAAGAATAAAACCGTGGGCGTGGTCCGCCCCAGGCCTGTTGGAGACGGTGCGGTCATTGTGTTGCCCGGCCGGGCCCGGGCCGCCACCCGGGCCACCTTGTTTTTCCGGGTGTCAGGCCCCCTTGCCCGGGTCCATGCCGGCCCCGGGGACCGGGTTAAAAAAGGGGATCTTCTTCTTGAAATGGATGACAGGGATTACCTGCGCCAGGTCCGTGTGGTGGAGAGCCAGTTGAAATCCGCCCGGGCCACCCTGCTGAAAATGCAGACCGGGGCGCGCCCGGAAGACATCCGTATTCTGGAGTCCTCCCTTGCCGCTGCCGAGGCTGACCTGGACCTGGCCAAAAAAGAACTGGAGCGCCATGAAATACTCTATAAAACCCTGGCGGTTTCCGAGCAGGCCTATGACCGTGCCAAAACCAGTGTACAGAGTCTGGATGCACGGGTTGAAGCCCTTGAGGAACAATTGGAAAGAGACATGAAAGGGGCCAGGAAAGAAGATATCATGACGGCCCGGGCCGCTGTGGAGGAACTGGCCGCCCGGCTGGCAATCGCAAAGGACCAGCTAAACGACACCCGGCTGACCGCTCCTTTTGACGGTGTGGTGACAAAGCGGATACCGGATGCCCATGAAATGGTGCAACAGGGAGAGCCGGTGATGATACTGGATGATATCTCCCGCCTGGAGATTCCCGTGGATGTGCCGGAAAACCATATTCGGAACATACTGGCCCCGGTTGCAACATCAGGTGCAGTACAGGCACCGGCAGTGGCCGGAAGCCGTTTCTCCGCCCTGTTCCTCACCACAGGAGCGCACCGGTATCCCGCCGCTCTCACCGAATACTCCAGCAGGGCCGACCAGGGGACAGGCACCTATGAGTTTGTATTCACGGTTGAGCCGGGGCCGGAGGATCTCCTGTTTCCGGGCATGACCGCTGAAATTCAATTTTCCCCGGGAATATCGTCGTCAGCGCCACGGCCAGGTGCACTGGCCATTCCCCTACAGAGCCTGATGGGCGTGGCAGGCAACTCCGCCCATGTGTTCCGGGTGGACCCGGAAACGCGGACCGTTGTCCGCCAGGCCGTTACCTTTGAAACCCTGGCCGGCGGAGATGAGGTCAGCGTCATGAGCGGGCTGTCCGGCGAAGACCTGGTCGTGGCCCAGGGCGCGGCATTCATCCGCCAGGGCGAACCCGTGGAGTTTGACCTCCCTGCAACAGAGGGGGCGATGTAAGGCATATGCAATTTGCGCAATCGGTTCTGAAAACCCGGATTATCAGCATTCTTCTCTCCGCCCTGGTGGCCGTGGCCGGCCTTGTGACTTACCAGAAACTGGGCCGGCTGGCTTATCCCGATTTCACCATTAAAACGGCCATGATTTTGACGCCTTACAGCGGGGCTTCTCCCCTGGAGGTGGAAAAAGAGGTCACGGATAAAATCGAACAGGCTGTCCAGAGCCTGGGGCAACTGGATTATGTCGAATCCATCTCCCAGGAAGGGCTTTCCATTGTTTATGTCGAGATCAAGCAGGAGTTTCAATCAGACCTGATTCCCCAGATCTGGGATGAACTGCGGCGCAAGGTCAGCGACATGTCGATCCACCTGCCGCCGGGTGCGGGCCCTGTCATGGTGGAAGATGACTTCGGTGATGTATACGGGGTCTATTTTGCCGTGTCAGGAGACGGGTTTTCCCAAAGGGAGCTTAAAGATTACGCTAAATATTTGAAAAAAGAACTGCTGCTGGTCGACGAAGTGGCCAAAATTGACATGTGGGGAGACCAGGATGAGGTGGTTTACGTGGAATTCTCCCGGGCCCGCCTCTCCCAGCTCGGCATATCACCGGATATGATTTTTTCCACCCTGGAATCCCAGAATATGATCACACCGGCCGGCAAGGTCAAGCACGGCTCCGAACATATCCGGTTTGCCACCACCGGTGAATTGTCCGGCGAGAAAGCCATTGCAGATCTCTACATTGCCGGGGACAGCGGAAAGATGTTCCGGCTGGGGGACATTGCCCAGGTTTACCGGGGATACCGGGATCCTGCTGAAAATAAAATGCTTTTCAACGGAAAACCCGCCATCGGCCTGGGAATTTCCACTGAAAAAGGGGGAAATGTGGTCCGGATGGGCGAGGCGATCGTGAACCGGATCAAGGAGCTTGAACCCCTTAAGCCCAGGGGCATGGAGATTGACACCATCAACTTCCAGGCCTCCCGGGTCACCCAGTCCCTGGATGAATTCATGATCAACCTGGGCGAAGCCGTGGCCATTGTCATTATTCTGCTGCTCTTTTTCATGGGGCTCAGGGCCGGGCTTCTGATCGGGGCAGTCCTGATCCTGACCATCCTGGGTACTTTTGTGGGCATGTTCATGGCCGGCATCACCCTCCAGCTCATCTCCCTGGGCGCCCTGGTCCTGGCCCTGGGCCTGCTGGTGGACAATGCCATTGTGGTGACTGACGTCTATCTCATCCGGATGGCCCGGGGCGATGACAAGCCTGTGGCTGCGGAAACCGCGATTAAAACCACCATGTGGCCGCTTTTTGGTGCCACTTTGGTCGCCATCCTGGCCTTTGTGCCTGTGGGGCTGAATCCCAGTATCTCCGGCGAGTTCTGCCGCAGTCTTTTTTATGTCCTGGCCATGTCGCTGGCTTTAAGCTGGGTGTTTGCCCTGACCATTACCCCGATCCTCTGCATGCGGTTTTTGAAGCTGCCGGAAACACAAGGGGCAGATCCCTATGACCGGCCGTTTTACCAGCGGTTTCGCAGGTTCCTTCATACCTGCATCCGAAACCGCTGGATCACCCTGGGGGTGCTGGGGGCGGTACTTGTCGCGGCCCTGCTGGGATTCGGGGCTGTGCCGCAGAATTTTTTCCCCAATTCCACCCGCAACCAGTTCCTGGTGGATTACTGGCGGGCCCAGGGCACCCATATCAGCGAGGTGGAGGCGGATGTCAAGCAGATCTGCAGCTATATCACGACCCTGGACGGTGTTGAGCAGGTCACCTCTTTTTTGGGAGAAGGCACCCTGCGTTTTGTTCTCACCTATGATGTCGAGGCCCCCAATACCAGTTACGGCCAGCTCATGGTCCAGGTGGCGGATTACCGGACCGTGGGAGACATGCTGCCGGAAATCCGTAACTATATTAAGGAAAATTTCCCAGACTCTGAATTCAAAGCCCAGCGGTTCAAGGAAGGGCCCCCGGTGCCGTATGCGGTTGAGGCCAGGTTCCGGGGACCGGATGTCGAGGAACTCCGGCAGGTGGCAGACCAGGCCAAGGAGATGCTTTACACCATTGACCGGGCCGTGAACATCCGGGATGACTGGCGCCAGCCCGTTAAGGTACTCAAGCCCGTGTTTACGGAAACCCGGGGCCGCCGTACCGGCATTACCCGGGCCGACGTGAGCCAGGCATTTGACTGGAATTTCTCCGGACTTACCGTGGGGCTTTACCGGGAAAGCGATGAACTGATTCCCATTGTGTCCAGGCCCCTGCCCGAAGAGCGGGCATCCGTGGCCCAGTTCCGCCAGATCCAGGTATTCAGCCCGGTCCTGAACCGGTATGTACCGGTGGAGCAGGTGGTTGAACGGCTGGAACTGGCAGAAGAGCAGCCCCTAGTCCGGCGGCGGAACCGCATGTCCACCATCACGGTCCAGTGTGACCAGGCATGGGGCCAGGCCGAGGAACTGGAGGCCATTGTCCGTCCCATGTTTGAATCCATAGATCTGCCGCCCGGTGTTTCCATAGACTGGGGCGGGGAATCCGAAGAGAGCATTAAAAGTGAGGCATCCATTGAAGAGATGTTTCCTGTCTGCCTTTTGGGAATGTTTGTCCTGGTGGTCTGCCTGTTCAACGGGATCAGGGAAGCGGTGGTCATCTTTTTGTGCGTTCCCTTTTCCTTTGTGGGTGTCACCCTGGGGCTGCTGGCTTTTTCAATGCCTTTCGGTTTTATGGCCATCCTGGGATTCCTGGGCCTGACCGGCATGCTGGTGAAAAACGCCATTGTTCTTCTGGACCAGGTTGCCGAGGACATACAGGCGGGCAAAACCCGGTACCAGGCTGTTCTGGATGCCAGTATCAGCCGTTTGCGACCCGTGTCCATGGCGGCGGGCACCACCATCCTGGGCATGGCCCCCCTGCTGTTCCATCCCTTTTTCTCGGCCATGGCCGCCACGATCATGGGCGGGCTCCTGGCCGCCACCGGCCTGACCCTGATCGTGGTGCCGGTGTTTTACTCCCTGTTTTTCAAAATCGGAAAGGATGAAATGGTGTTCTGACAGGCCTGGCATGCCCATGGCCGGCCGGGTATTATACTGCCCGCATGATTACGGTCAGTCACCGTGTGGGGCGGTGAATATGTTCCGCCCCACGGCTTCTGCAGATGCCAGGCAGGCATCCGGATCTGACTGGAAAAGCAACTCAGAAGTCCGGACAGGTGCGCCGCAATAACCGAAAATGCCATGGTTGATCTGCGTTTTCATGGCGCCGTAATACCCGTGTCTGGCATAGGTCCGCACCCCTGCTCCTGCAATGGAGACAAGGTGAACGGGCAGATGCTGCATCTTTTTGACCAGTGTCTCCCCGGAGGTGTCGTCATATGCCCAGCCGTTGGTGAAAACACGGTCGATCCATCCCTTGAGCAATGCAGGAAACGCCCACCAGTAAACCGGGTGAACCAGTATCAGCGCATCTGCCCGGCTGATTCTTTCCTGCTCGGCAATCACATCAGGCGTTGGCTCGCCTTTCATATGCAACACGGCAATATCCCGGGATGTAAAACAGGGATCAAACCCTTCTGCGGCAATATCTGCAATTTCCGAGGTGTTCTCTTTACCGGCAGCCAAAATACCTTGGGCAATCCGGGATGCAACACTGTGTGTCAATGATTTTGGATTTGGATGGGCAACAACAATGAGGGCATGCATGGAATGTTTTCTCCTTATGGTTGGGGTCGCAGGCGTTGGCAGCCGCCGGTTTCCATAAGGTACAAATAAGCATGGGAGGCCCGGTGTCAACGCCGGTGACAGCGGTGTCCCGGGCCCGGCCGGTGCCTTCCGGAAGATGCTGCCTTGTGGACGGCAGCATTTCCGGAAGTGTTTTCATCCCGTGCGTTTCATCTGGAAGGATCAGGGGAGTTTTTTATAAGCGGTTTTGGCATTCTCAAGAAACGTCTGGTAGCGTTCCTGCTCATCCGCTGTCAGCATGGTTTCATCCATGGTCCACCACTGGGAATGTGAATAGGTTGGTATTTTTTCAAGATATAAAACGCTGAACGAGATCTGGTCTGCACTCGTTATCCATCCTCTTTCTTCAAAGAGATAAGTTCCCTGGAATTTTTTGTCATTACCTTCATGGCTGCGCAACAGGCTGTTGTCGTAAATGTCGCTGGCTAAACCGATAATCCTGCATTTTGTGGTAAATCCCTCTGAAAAATATCCATTGTGAAAATAGTCGTTTTTGTCTACGGCTTCGCATCCCCTTAGGACGAATCGGGCGTTACCATCCGTCAAGGTTTCTGAAATAAATAAGAGCCCTTTGGTGATGACATTTTTTTCATCGGACTGACCAAATGCAATGATCTCCAGGTCAACACCTTCGGCATAGTCCGGTCCGCTTCTGACGGGCTTGCTGTCTGCCCGTCCTATATAGCGCAGATCCTCACGGATCTCGGCTTTTAAAGTTGGGGAGTGGGTGCAATGATAAATCTGGTTTTCAACGGTCTGGACCCTTGGAGCGACACAGCCGGTTATCAGCATCCCCAGGCAGACCAGGCCCCAGATGTTGATGCATTGCAGGGTTTGTTTCTTTGTGAAAGTTTTCAGCAGGCGGGACAGGTTTCTAAAATACATGTCAAAAAACATCCTTAAGTGTATAAAAAATTAAGCCGTTCAAATTTCTGATACATGTCGTACCAGGGCTGTTAACGCGTAGTTATGCCATAAAACCATGGTGTGTCTTGTTTTTCCGGATTCCATTCATGTCGGTTTCGGCAAAGGGCAGGATCTTTTTTAAAGCATACACGCCTTTTATGCAAGTGCGGCTTATCCGGTCTTGCCTGCCAGGTAAAACATATGGGGAACAATCATCTTGTTGGGTTTGTTGGTTCCGTCGTAAAACAGGTCAATGATGGGAATACCGTACCGCTCCTGGATTTTCCGGAATATGGAGGATGAAATCACGCCGGGGCAGCAGAACACCGGGTTGACATGGATGACGGCATCCACGATCCCGTGGTGGATATAGTAGAGCATCCGGCCGATGCTGACGGCGGTTTCCCCGGCAATAAAGTTAGTGAGCCCGAAGTCCTGCATCAGCTCATGGCATTCTTCCAGCGGGGGTTCAAACGCATCGTCCAGGAGACCTTTGAAGATGGTTTCAAATTTTTCCTCGTACCCGGCCATGGTGGTCATAAGCCGGGTGTCGGATCCGTGTTCGACCACATCGGCGTGCATGGTGTGAAGCACCAGCTCATTGTAGGAGGGCAGAAGGATTTCCCCGCCAAGTTCTTCGGCATAATCGCATACGGCATCGTTGAGCACGGCGTTGTATTTGGCGTACATGTCCCCGAGAATGCCGATCCGGGGCCTGCGATGGGCCGGCAGGGGCAGGGTGTCAAAAATTTCCCGGATTTGTTTTGCCGCGCTGAACAGGGATTTCCTGTTTCGCACATGGTGGCGGATGATCTCTTCGGAACGGCTGACCGCTTCGGTTGTGGCCCCGGGTGTTGTTTCATAGGGCTGGTACCGGTACCTGAGTTTGGTAAGAATCGAGCTGAGTACGGTGATGGCAAGCAGCAGGGCATTGGACCGGGCCGGAATGCCCGGCACCGGGGCAAGCCCGTTAAAGTTCATGACCCGGATATGCCCCAGGCCCGCTTTTTCACATGCCAGCTTGACCAGGTTGGCATACTGGTTGAAGTTGCAGGAAAGGCAGAGGCTGGGCAGGTAGAGGACGGCATTTTCAGGGGCGATGTCCTCTTTTTCCAGGGTGGCGATAAGGGCCCCGGCAATGGCAACATTGGGCAGGCATTCGCCGCCTGTGGCAAACCGGTAGCCCTGGTTGAGCATTTCCCGGTCCAGGGGCACCACCTGGGCCTTGAATCCGGAGACTTCGAACAATTCCTTGTGAAGAGTGTTGATCCGCTCATCGGTCATGGGAATGAGGATGGTGTCTCCGGGACGGGGGGCATCCGGGGCATAGTGCCGCCGCTGGATGGGCACGGGACCGGGGGCCTGGCTGCGGCGGCTGAAATCGTTGATAAAAGTATCCACGGCCGCCTCGATTCGGGTCATGTACCCTACGTCGGAACTGTGCTCGTCAAGCTGGAGGATAAGATAGGGCTTGTCGATCTTTTCCATGAATTCCTTGAAATAATTGATGAGATAGGCATCCGGACTGCAGCGGAAGCAGGTCAGAAACACCGGGTAAATGTCCGGGTGTTTCCTGGCGGCTTCGGCAGCCAGGAGGATCTGCTGGCCAAAGTACCAGTGCATATTGTCCAGGTGGTCCGGGGCCTCCGGGCCCGTTACGGTTTCCGCATCAAGATCAAGCATGGTCTGGTTGACAAGGTCAAACCCCATCTGTTCAAGCCGGGCCGGGATGCCCAGATTGATCCGCTTGTCAAACAGGGCGTAGGGGCGGCCCAGGAGCAGGATTTTGATCTTGTTTTTGTCTTTCCCGAGAATTTCCCGGCCCGCATCTGTCCAGGCCGTCTTTTTTTCCAGGAAGGCGTTCCGGGCAAGGATAAACGCCTCTTCAATCCTGTCTGCTGCTATATCCAGGGGCCCGGCCAGGTCCTGGGCCAATTGCCGGGCAACTTCCCGGGCCGGGGTGTTGTTGAAGCGTATTTTGGGCAGGAGTAGTTTGCCGTCCCAGTCCCTGCCGGCCAGATTGTCGATAATGGTGGCGGCATAGGACGAGTAATAGCAGAAATAGGCATCTGTCTGTTTTTCCCGGAACAGTTCTTCCCGGTCGTGCCGGCTGACATAGCCCTGTTCATTGATCAGGGTGGGCAGGAAGATATGGTCCGCCCCTTTTTGGAACAGGGCATCCACAAGCCCGTGGGCCAGGGCCATGGGGGCGCAGAAATCCGCGTTGATCATGTTCATGCCCGTGGTAAGCTTGGCTGAGGTGCTTTTTTCCACTGCCACGTTGACGCCCAGGCGCTGGAAAAAATCCTTGAACAGGGCCGTGTACTCTTTCATGAACAGGGTCTCGGGAATGCCGATGACCGGGGCGTTCTCATGCCGCACGGACGGGACGCTGAAGACGGATGCAAATGTTTTTTCAAATGTGGAGCCCGTGTCCTGTTTGCCCACCTTTTTGTCGTGGTAATCCCTGCCGCATTTAAGCCCCCAGGCCGTGGTGGTGTCCCCGGCTTTGTAAAGCCGAAGGTCGCAATGGTTGGCGCAGAGGGTGCAGGTTTCCGAGGAAACCTCGCAGGAAAAGTCGATTCCGGTGAACCCGGATCGGGTAAGGCCCTTGTTCATGAGAGCCACCGCACATCCCAAAGCCCCTGTAAGGTGGCAAAATTTGGATACAAATACCTTCTGTTTGAGTTCGTTCTGGAACACGGCCACCAGGGCCTTGTTCCGGGCGGTGGCACCCTGGAAGTAGATTTTTTTTCCGGGTGCGGTTTTACCCACGACTTTGGACAGGTAATTGTCACGGACACTGTAGAGAACGGCGGCAATGATTTGTTCCCGCTGCCAGCCCTCGGACAGGAATATATTGAGGTCCCGTTCCATGTAAACCGTACACCGGTCCGAGGTGTAAGGGGCGGTCTGGCCCGGCACCACCCGGGAGATTTCGTCCAGGGTCATATCCAGGCGTTTGGCCTGCTCTTCGATGAATGAGCCCGTGCCGGCGGCGCAGACATAGTTCATGGTGGCGGTGGTGACCATCCCGTTTTTGAGCCGGGTAAACTTGGAGTCCTGGCCCCCGATTTCAATAATCGTGTCCACCTCGGGATCAAGAAAGGCCGCGCCCTGAGCATGGGCCGTGATTTCATTGATGGCCGTATCCGCCCCCACCACCTCCCGGATCAGTTTCCTGCCCGAACCTGTGGTGGCCACCCCGCAGATGGTCAGGTCTTTTTCTGCGAAGATTTCTTTTACCTGGACCAAAAGGGCGGTGACCGCATGGACGGGGTTACCCTTGGTCCGGCCGTAAAGACCGGCCAGGATCGTTCCTTGGGTGTCCGTGACAACGGCCTTGGTGCTGGTGGAGCCCACATCAATCCCGATATAAACGTCGCAGGCCCCTGTATCGGGAATGTGGTAAAGGGTAATTTCAATCCCGTCCGTTTCATAATATTGGTCTTCGCTGAAATCCGGGTAATCGTCCAGGTCAATACTAAGGGGCGGGCGGACCTCACGTTTTTTTTGGATCATGGAGACCAGCCCCGGGCTTTTTTTCCATGGTTCTTCACCAAGAAGGGCCGCGCCCACGGCATTGAAGTACAGCCCAAGGTCATGGACCAGTACCTCCTGTCCCAGGGTCTGGCGGATGTCCCTGACGATTTTCCGGTTTTGGCTCATGCCCCCGATAAACAGGACACTGCCGGACAGGTCCCGGCCCTTGACCGTGTTGGCAAGCACGCTGCGGGTGACGCCCTGGCAGAGCCCCGACGAGATGGCTTCTTTGGAAAATCCCTGGGCCTGGGCATGGATGATATCGGATTTGGCAAATACCGCGCACCGGGTGGCAATGGAGGGGGCTGCCCCGTCAAAATCAGCGGCTTTTTGCGCCAGCTCCCGGGTACTGAATCCCAGGCGCTCGGCCTGCTGGTCGATAAAACTGCCCGTGCCCGAGGCGCAGTCGGAATTGACAAAATGCTCGACATAGTTGAAATCTTCATCCAGGCGGATCATGTAAAAGCTTTCACACCCGATGGAAAGGATGTTCCGGCAGGGAGCCCCGAGCAGGCGGCGGGCCTCTACCGAGGCAATGACCGGATCAATGACCGCAACGTCTTCCAGGTCTATGCCGCCGGTAATCCCCAGATATTGAACCGGGGCATTGGGAAGCGCTTCCCCGATGTGGTTGAGAATGGCCGTGTATGTACCGCTGATATCCCCGTTATGGGCACTGCTGCCCTTGAGCACAGGTGTTTTGCCGTCCAGGACAACGTAAGAGATGTTTTTTGATCCAAAGTCAAATCCAGCTTTCATATATGATTCCTTGTCCATCTGGTTTCGGACCGGATGGATTGTGATTTTAAATGATATACGGACGCCGGTATGTATCCGGCTTTTGATAAACCCTTCATTATATAAGGGGCTTGAGAAATGCTGTCAAGACGGGGTGTTTTAAAATATACAGTGTTCAGTCTGTCGAACCCGGAATTTTGATGCCGGGGGGGATACCGGCAGGTTTTCCGGGCGTAAAAAAAGTGCAGCGGAAAAGCACCGCACTTTTTGGGGGTGGCAATGCAGGTGCCGGGATGATGATTCCGGTCCGGTCTGCAAGGTCGACAATATTT
The DNA here is from genome assembly GCA_036881925.1 of Desulfobacter sp. Classification (GTDB taxonomy): domain Bacteria; phylum Desulfobacterota; class Desulfobacteria; order Desulfobacterales; family Desulfobacteraceae; genus Desulfobacter. The sequence continues at coordinate 72,103 of JBAJNJ010000009.1, read as the reverse complement.
TTATCGGTTGCCGCCGCAGGTGATGGCGGGGGGGAAAGAGCGGGAACCTGGAGCCCGTATAGAGACGAAAATACTTTACTCTTGCGGCACAACCCATTAAAACTGCCGTGAGTTGAACCGCAGACTTGCAAAAAACATGTAAAAAGAGGCTGTGGAACTTATGGTTTTATGGCTCCGGTCGGGCAAGCGGATGCCGGAAATTCAACCATGGAACAGGTAAGATGAGACACGGGCATGATGGGGAAAAGAGATGATGAACACCGAAACACCAATGATTCGAGAGGCAGTGCCCGAAGATGCGGCCTTGCTTGCGGCCTTTGCTGAAAAGGCTTTCAGGGAAGCGTTTGCCGCCCTGAACAGTAAAGACGATTTTGAGCGCTATGTATCCGGCGCGTTTACACAAGACAGGATCGCCTCTGAAATCCGCGACGAAAATTCCTTCTTTTTCATTGCCACGGTAAGTGGTGAGTGGGCCGGGTATGCAAAACTGAACCAAAGCCGTCCGCCCCAATGTGTCCGGTCCCTGCCCGCTATGGAGCTGGCAAGGCTTTACGCGCTGAAGCCATACTGGGGATGCGGCATCGGTCCGGCTCTCATGGAAACATGCCTGGCCTATGCCCGGCGCATGGATTTTAAATCCATCTGGCTGGGAAGCTGGAAAAAGAACCACCGGGGAAATGCCTTTTACGCCAGGAATGGGTTCGGAATCGTCGGCGAAACAACCTTTGCCCTGGGAGGCGACATCCAGGAGGACCATATTTTCTCAAAAATGCTGGGATGACATGTGCGGCAGGGTTTTTGGCCGGACTTTCCGGGAGATTCCCCGTGTGTGGGCGGCGTACCGGGGAGTGGGGCGGGGCTGTAAATTTTTGTCCCGGGGAGGTTCTCCGGAAAAACCTGCGGCGTTTCAATGGACTGGGCCAGAGAGGTGCGGATCAAAAATAAACACGGGAACACCAATCCTTTGCTTGACTCAGGACCCAATCCTTTTTATCCTAAGATATTGAATCTGAAATATATTAACCTTGGGCGAACCATGAGCACAAAAGATCCCGACAATTTCTCCTATGACACTTCCGGGCGGAAAATGAGCCGCCAGGAAATTATTGATGCCGTGACAAATCCGGATTCAATATCGGAGAGGCCGTCAAAGACCCTTGTTATTCCTGCGGCAGAGCCTGACAAGGCAGATGCCGAAGCCATTGCGGAAGAGTTGGGGATCAAACCGGGAACGAAAAAACATGATTTGATCCGGTTGTTCTGCGATGAAAAAAACGCCACCGTGATTGATGGCAAGGCATTTGGCCAGCGGATCAAAAAATTGGGGATCGAGCAGTTAAAAGTCGTGGAACTGATCTGCGGCAAAGATGATTTCACCACCAAGGATATCCTGGAATTTGTCCAGTCCATTAAAAAAATCGGGAGTGATAAAATACTTGTGCTGCGCGCGTTTGTCGATCTGGAAGGCGTGAGAATCGGTAGCCTGAACCTGTTTTTCAAGAATGCCCTGCCCCAGGTGAAAAAAAAGGATGTGGGCGTCAAGGCATACATGGAGGAGGTCAAGGCAAAGATCATGGGGATTGACCAGACCAATGTGTTCTACAATGTCTGTTCGCGTATCCCCGGGATTACCCCCAAAACCGCCATTGCACTCCTTCCCAAAACCCGGGATTTGAAGCCCCAGCATACCCAGCTGATCAACACGTTTTTAAAGAAAGGGATCGTTTTTGGCGGCGATCTCATCGGGGATGGCAATATCCTGGGACTGATCAACCTGATCCTGAGCCTGCCGGAACTCAGCGACAGGCGGAAGTTCGAGCGGCTGCTCAAAGAATTTTCCAAAAAGCCGGATAAAATATCAAAAGATTTTAAATTTTTGATCTGGGCATTCAAGGAAGAAAAGGAAAAAGAAAAGGAAAAATCCGGTAACATCGCCTCCACCATCCGCAACTTTTTCGGTTGAACCGGACCCTTTTTAGGTCTGGTTTTTTCCGCTGTCTCTTTCGGGGTTCCCGTGATTTTTCCTTGACGGGCAAAAGCCTTGTGCCGTATGCTTTTCCCGATTGAATTCAGGTTCGCTTACCCTTTGCTGCTAGGATGCACCATGGACATACCCCAGATCATCAGCCCGGACGGATATATTCATAAAATTCTAAAGAAAGATCCCGGAGAAGACCGGGTTCGTGCCGCGTTTATTTTTCCCGGTGTGTCGGACTATATCGTCCGGTCACTGGAAGAGGGAAAACCCTATTTTTTTTCGGGCCGGAGCGGCAATGCCCAGATGGGTATCCTGACCGATACCCACCTGTCCGGCGATACGCCCGATCCCCCTGAAATCGACGGGTCCGGTGTGCTTCTCCAGGGCATGATCCAGAATCTCAACCCCCTGTTGACCAATGCCCTGGACCTGTTTGAGACCGGCGATGAAATCGGCAGGCTGGTGGTCATGGACCCGGAGCTCCGGATCCATGATGTGCGGCATTACCTGCACAAACGGCTGTTTGTGGGCAACCGCCGGGGCAAGGGATTTTATGACGGATTTGAGATCCTCAGGGAAACCGATCCGCTGACCGGAAAAGAGTGTGATTATATCCAGGTGGCCCTGGCGCCTTACCAGTACTGTTTTGAGAGTGCTGCCATGAACCGGTCCAGCCTGAACGCCGTGGTGAAAAAAGGCCGGAGTGCCCTGAATACCATCCGTTCCAGGCGTCCCCTGGACCTGGAAGCCTCCCGGCTCAACCCCGGGGACCTGTTTGTGGGGGCCATCAAAATTTCCCTGGGGGATATTTACGGGATCATTGATGCAGTGGTGGTGCCCGAAGAGCATCAGATTATCCATCTCCCGGCCCGGGTGCTGGATCCGTTCCGGACATTCCGTGACCGCCAGGTGGAGCTGTTCCATTACGGGGACGCCCCGGTGGGCCTGGACCGCATCCGTATCCGCATCCGGTTTTTCAGGAGCCGTAACCCCCTGGCCGTTCCCCTTGAAAAGACCCGGGTCAAGGAGGGGTACCGGCTGTGCGACCTGCTGACCCATGCCGAGGTATCCGCCCTGTTTCATACCATGGATGAGGATTCCCTGGGCATCATTCTGAACAAGGGAAATGTCATCCAGGTGCCCAGGGCCTTGAACACCGAAGGGGAGGCCCAGCTGGAAATCATCCGGAACTGCCTTGTGAAAAGCACCCAGCGCCACCATCGGCCAAGGCTCCCCAAAACCGGGGATGAAAAATTTTTGGAAATTCTGGAAAAACTTTCCGTGCTGGGCGGGGTGAATTCACGGGTGTTTATCGGCAGGGAGTTTCCTGCCAGGGATGTGGTGGATGCCCTTCGCCGCAGCGGGCTGCGCACCTTTTTGATCAATACGGAAAATCCGTCGTTCGGGGATGATTATATCAAGCATATGATCAACCTGAGCCATGCTGCCCATTCCCAGTGCGAATTCATGCGTTACGATCCTGAAATCGATAAGCTCTACTCGTTTTACCATGGCTGTTTCATGGAGCCGGACGACTGGGAGCGGTTTGACCGGGTCCGGTACTGGTTTGCCTTTTACGGGTCCCATACCAGCGAGGCGGACAACCAGTTGACCATGGACCTGATCAACCGGCTGGCCATTTGCCTGGGGGATGAGATGGGGATTGTCCATGGCGGCGGCCCCGGCCTGATGAAAGAGGCCAATGACCTGGCCCGCCAGCACAATATCATGAGCGTGGGGGTGGCCATTGACCTGGAAGGGGAAAACCAGGCCTCCCTGACCACCTGTGACGGGCTGATCAAGTATAAGGAAGGGCTCCGTCTGGCCCGGCAGGACCACCTCCAGAAGCTGAGCAACTTGCCGGTCATCAACACCGGCGGGTATGGCAGTGCGGAAGAGTTGTCCATCACCATCACCTCAATGAAAATCCATGAGAACCCCCTGGCGCCGATTATTCTCCTGGACCCGGACAATCTCTGGGAAAATGCCCGCAAGCAGACCCAGATGATCGCGGATAAAAAGTACGGGCCTGCCTTTACCCCCCACCTGGTAAAGTCTTGTAAAACCGCGGCTGAGGCAGAGCAGGAAGTGATCCGCTTCCTGGGGGATCCGGATGCATGGTATCAGGAGAACCATATCCCGGTGGAAAGTGTGGAAAAGGCAAGGGCCAAGGCGACAAGGATTCGTAAAGATCTGCTTTGTCAGAAAAAGATAGAGGTCTTTTCAAGAGCCAATCGCAGGCTTATACCGTAAAATCCGTTGTCCTTGAAGCCACAGGGTCGGTATAGGTGATTTTGGCCGTGTACGCCTTGACGTCAATATAGGCGGTTGCCGTGTATTGTTTGAGGCTCCACTCTAGGACAAGCTCCGTGTCCGGAGATTTGATCAGGGTGAATTCGCCGTTAAAGGCAGGATAGGAATTTCTGAACTCCATGAGCCGCAGCAGACGCTGGACCACGGGCTTCTGAAAATCCCTGCGGATCTCGGACAGGGTGTAATTGTGGCGGTTGATGTTCCTGCCCAGCCGTGTCCGTTCCACCAGCTCAATATCGTTTTCCCCGGCCAGGAGTCCCACATAATAGACCTGGGGAATGCCCGGGGTGAAAAACTGGATGGTCCGGGCAACGATATAAGCATCATCGTTGCATCCCAGGGCGGAGTAATAGGTGCAGTTGACCTGGTAAATATCCAGGTTCTGGTATTCGGGTCCAGAATAAGTCTCTTTGACGTTGGAGCCCCGTTCGTAGAGCATTTTCAAGGTGTTTTCAATTTCTTCCGGGTTCATGAGGTCTTCCACGTCCACCACGCCGATGCCGTCATGGGTGTCCAGGGTGGTGATCTGTTTCCTGGGACATTTCCTCAGCCAGGATTTGACCCGCCGGGTGGTGGTCATGTAAATGCAGTGGAGCACCAGCATGGGCAGGGCGAAATCATAACACCAGTACCCCCGCTCCGCCAGCTTGAGTTGGTAGGAGTAGTGTTCGTGGACCTCGGGCAGGATTTCCGTGTCAAAGGCGGATGCGTAATCGTCAAACCACTCCAGGTATTCCCAGATTTTGGGCTCCACAAAAAAGCAGTTGGTGCCCAGCTCCATGGTGGTATAGGCAATGGCGTCCAGCCGGATCATCTTGGGCCGGTTTCTGGCCAGGCGGATGAGAAATTTGCGCATGATCTCCCGGGTTTTGGGCGAATCGTAATCCAGGTCGATCTGTTCATAGTCAAAGGTGCACCAGATCTTTTCCAGGGTGCCGTTGGGCCGCTCCAACTGCTGATAGGGAGGGCGGGGCTTGCGGGTATAGACCTTTGCAAGGTCCTCTTCGGGCACGAATCCGCCCGGTACCAGCCGGTCAAAGGTCAGGAACATATCTGCATATTCGCTGGCCGGTCCCTTGTCGATATAATCCTGGAAAAATTCTGACTGGCGGGAAATATGGTTGACCATAAAGTCGATCACCAGGTCAAAGTCCTGGCCGATTTTTTCCACATCTTCCCAGGTGCCGAATGCCGGATCCACCTCATCGTAGGTTTTGGGGGCAAACCCCCTGTCGGACGAAGACGGGTAAAAGGGCAGGATATGAACGCCCCGGACCGCCTTGGCAAAGAATTTACGCAGCACATAGTGGAGTTCGGGCAGGTTGGCGCCCAGTGAATCGGGGTAGGTGATCAACTGGATTTTGTTTTTCAGTGCCATGGTTACCTCAATGCGGTTTCGATGAATTTATAATGGGCCAGGCCTTCCAGGATGCCGCCGGCATAGCCTGCCCGGGAAAAATAGGTTTTCCTGGCGGATTTCAGGTGTTCCAGTTCCGGGCTGTAGTTGCCCACAACCACGGCACAGGGATCGCCCTTGATCATTTCCTCGTCATTACCCGAATCTCCGCAGACCAGGAAATTTTTAAGCGGGATTTCCCACTTGTAGCTCAGGTAGCGGATAGCTTTTCCCTTTGAGGCCCGGTAGGGAAGGATGTCCAGGTAACGCTCGTGGGAATAGATCAGGGTGTACAGGAAACGGTTTTTGGTCAATACATGGTGAATCTTGGGCAGCCGGTCCTTGCCCGGTTCCATGTAGTAGGACAGTTTATAAGGGGTCTGGTATTCCGGGCCCTGGGTGGATATGAAGTCAATATCCTCCAGGCGCAGGGCCATGAGATCCGGCTTCCAGCCCTTGGAAATATGGGTTTCCCATCCGTTGTCATGGTGAAGGTCCGTACCGTAGTTGATCCGGCTGCCCACCCCGGAGATGATAATATCCGGATCCGGAATGCCGTGCTCTTTGAGCACTTCCACGGCAGAGTCCAGGCCCCTGCCCGTGGCCACGCCGAACCCGATGTGATGCCGGTGCTCCCGGAGCAGTTCCATCAACTTGGCCACTTCCCCGGGATCACCGCCCAGAAGGGTGTTGTCAATGTCCGTGATCAGCATATGGCTGAGGTCGGACAGGCGGTGCCCGATACTGTGTTTGGGGGTGTGGACCGTGAGGGTGGAGGTTTCATTGTCCCGGTAAATGGTATTGACCGTTTCCATGTAGGTTGCGGCATGGCTTTCCCAGGTATAATGCTTCCGGGTGTTGATGATCCCGTTTCTGGAATAGGTATTCCACAGATCCCGGTCCACAATGATTTTTTTAATGGCCCCGGCAATGGCTTCGTCGTCCCTGGGGTCCACCAGGATGCCCCCGTCGCAGTTGGCCATGATGTCTTTGGGGCCCCCGTCCCGGGTGGCCACAATGGGAAGGCCGCATGCCAGGGATTCGAGCAGGGTCAGGCCGAAAGGCTCGGTCAGGGCCGGGTTGACAAAGACCCCGTTTTTTTCCGCAGCGATCCGGTAAAGCTCGGGCACCTCATGTTCAAAGTCGTGCGTTTTGGGGATGGCCATTTTGCCGTACAGATTGTACTTGTCCATGAGCAGCAGCATCCGGGTGAGCACATCCCGTTCATTGTCCTCCATTTCCGAGATATCCCTGCGGATTCCCGCAAACACGGCCAGGTTTGCCATGGCCTGGAGTTCATTGTCCTTGCCGAATGCCCGGACCAGGCCGGCAATGTTTTTTCGTTTGTCCGGCCGGCAGAGTACCAGGATCATGGGCTTGTCCGGGAACTGGAAGAACCGGTTGAGTTCCTGTTTTAAGGAAGACCTGGCAAAAAGGGTCTGCTCTTTTTCTTCGCTTGAGGCAAAGGTATCGTGGGTATAGGGATAAAACTTGTCAATGCCGATTCCCGGCGGAACCACCCGGTAGGACGACAGGGTCCGGTTTTTGTAAAGGCCGTACTGTCCTTCGATTTCCTGGGTGGTGGAGGTGACGACAAGATCCGTATACTTGAGGATGGTTTCCTCGGTATTGATCCGCCGGTCGATTTTCAACCGCCTGTTGATATCCCCGGAAGTCATGCCTTCGTCCATGAGCCTGGCCTTTTTTGACCGTCCCAGGGAATGGCCGGTGTATAAAAACGGCACCCCGAAAAACTGGCCCAGTTCCATGGCCACATACCCGGCATCCGGGTAATGGCCGTGGACAATGTCGGGCACCTCTTTTTCCTGCTGGATGAACTTGATGGTTTTGTCTACAAATTCATCCAGATGGGGCCAGAGCAGTTCCTTGCGGATGTATTTGCGTCCCCCGCACTGGATTCTGACGATCCTGAACCGGTCGTTGACCGGTTCTATGGCGTGGCTGTAGTCCGAGGAATAGGCCTTGTCATTGATCAGCCGGGTAAACAGGTCCACCCGGCCGATGCCGGGATGGCGGGACAAGGTCCGGCAGAGTTCCACCACATACTTGATCTGCCCCCCGGTATCTGCATCATACCCCAGTTCCAGTTTGTGTCCCCGCAGCAATCCGTGGATGCTGAACATCTGAATATAAAGTTGCTTATCTGCCATGTCCCAGCCTTGATTTGAATTCCGTATAAAATGAAAAGTCCTGTGGAAGTGCGCCCCGGATACCGCATATGCCGGCGGCAAACCGCTGTGCAAGACCCATGGTCTCCCGGTCGGTAAGGCCTGAGAGGCGTCCTGCAGCCGCCATGGCTGCATAGGCGTCTCCCGCGCCCACCGTATCAATTATATTGATTCCGGCGGCCGTGCCGGGTGCCTGTTCGGGCTCCCCCTGGCCGACAGCCCATATGCTTCCTCTTTCCCCCCGGGTCAGGATCACGGTCCCGGGTCCCTGCGGTTCCCCGGGGTTCCGGATCAGCCCGGCTGCCCTGTCCGTCAGGGGCCGGCCGTCACCGGGAACAAGTACATCCAGTTCTCCGTGGTTCAGCTTGAGTATGTCGGAGGCGGCCACGGCATCATCCAATACCTGCCGGGTATAACAGCCCGGCCGCAGATTGATGTCGCAGAATTTCACCGTGGAAGAGGGCACGGCCGCAAGCACGTTTTGGATCAGTTTCCGGCCGGCCGGAGTCCTCTGGATCAGGGTGCCAAAGTAGACAAGATCCGGCCCGCTTGTACACAGCTCCTGCACGTGGCTGTTGAATTCAATATGATCGTAAGCGGTGTCCGGCACGATGGAAAAAGTGTGGCTGCCGTCCGGGTCCATGGACACCGTTACCGTGCCTGTGGGGTATGCATTGTCCTGCTGCACATCGCCGGCGGCAAATCCATGGGTACCCAGAAAATCAAGAAGTTCACGGCCAAGGGCATCATTGCCCACCCGGGAAACAAACCGGACCGAAAACCCCAGGTGGCTCAGGTGAAAGGCAAAGTTGAAAGGCGCCCCGCCGATCCGCTTATCCGCCGGAAACACGTCGAAAAGGATTTCTCCAAGAACCAGGATCATAAATAGAGTTGCCTGTTGTTCATGCGGAATTCCCGCGCCGGGTTCCCGCAGTGTTTGGTTATGATGGGGTTAAAGAATACAAAGGGTAAATTACCTTAAGATTATAGCCCAACCGTTTTGATGGCGTCAAGCAGTTGCTTTTTTGGCAATGCTGTGGTCTTATACTCACGTGCAATACGCACCGGCACTGTTTCCGAAATGCGGAACACCCGGTTCAGAAGGACGTCAAAGGCAGAATCAATATCATATGTTAACTATTTTCAAATACACTGGAGAATGATGTGGAACAGAAATATATCATGACAGCGTTTGGTAAAGACCGCCCGGGCATTGTTGCTGAAATTTCCGAGATGATTTTTGAAAACCACTGCAATCTTGAAGATTCCAACATGGGGCGGCTGGCGGACGAGTTCACCCTGATCCTGCTTCTGGCGGGCCAGGGGCCGGAGCTTCAGGAAAAACTGACCCGGGACTGCCGCCGTCTTGAAAGGGAAAGGGGATTGTCTGTCTTTATCCGCCCCCTGGAATACAACCACCAACCCAACGGCAACGGCAGCAATCTGAAAACCATTTCCGTGGAAGGGGTGGACCAGGGCGGCATCGTCTATAAGGTCAGCCAGCTTTTGGGGCGTATGGAGATCAATGTGGAAACCCTGAACTCCAAAAAGAAATACTCCCCCGGGAGCGGCACCGCACTCTATGCCATGGAAATCAAGGCTTCGGTTCCCGGAAATGTTTCCGCTGAGGCGCTGGCCGGGCAACTGGATGAACTGGGTGAAGAACTGAATGTGGATATCACCCTGTCCTGAAGGATGGGGCGGAATCCGCGATGTGATATTTTAGGGGGGATCGTATGGATATTACCAGAGAGGCTGTGGCAGGACATTGTGTGGTCAAGTTGACCGGACGCCTGGATGCGGTCACAGCGCCTGAATTGGAACGCTTTTTAACAGGGATCATTGATGACGGCCAGATCCGCGTAGCCGTGGATTTAACCAGGCTTGACTATGTTTCCAGCGCCGGGCTGAGGGTCTTTCTGGTCTCTGCCAAAAAACTCAAGGCGTTAAAGGGCGAGTTCTGCCTGGCAGGGCTTGAGGGAACCATTAAAGAGGTGATCGAAATTTCAGGGTTCCCATCCATCATGCCCTGCTATGACACCCTGGCGGAATTGACCGGGGCCTGACCCGTTCAGGCGTCCACCTGCCGGACAAAAATCGGCGCGCTGACGTTTTTCAACTCATGGGCCTGGGGTTCTCCCAGGCGAAAACGGTCGTCCAGAAGATCTGCCGTGGTCCGGGTCACCAGGATGGCTCCCTGGGTGGCGATCCCGCATACCCTGGCGGCAATATTTGTCACAGGGCCTGATGCGGTATAGGTCCACCGGTCACCGGCAATACCGCTGAACCGGGTCGATCCCACGGCGGCCATGCCGGAGTTGATCCCCATGTTGACCATCACCGGGGATTCTCCGGCCTTGTGGGCGGCATTGATCAGGCCGGTCCGTTTCCGGATCCCCACGGCCGCAGACACCGCGTTCATGGCATGGATCTTCGGGTCCTCATCCTGGAAAATAATCATCAGGCCGTCCCCGGCGGTTTCATTGATGTCCCCGTTGTTTTCGACGATGATGTTCAGAAATTCGCTGAAATAGGTTTCAATGAGGTGGTTCATCTTTTCTCTGGGGGTGGTTTCACTCATCCGGGTGTATCCGGCAATATCCAGGAACAGAACGGAAATGTCTTTTTCATGTTTGTTCAGGTCCGGGTTCTCCGGGTTGTCCGCGATAATATCTTGGACGGATTTCGGAACAAACTTGCTTAAATGGCCCCGTATACTTTCCAAAAGCTGGACCCGCTGGAGGGTTTTTTCCAGTTTTGTGTTTTTGGCCTTGAGCTGGTCAAGCAGTTCCTCCAGGTTGAACTCCCTGGACTCCACCTGGACAATCATCATCCCAAACGCCTCTGCCAGTTCAGATACCATGGGCGGATATTTGCTCTGGTCGGTCAGTTCCATAAGGCTGTCCACCTGGTCATAAGCGCCCATGGAGACTTTCCGGGCCGCATCCAGAAGGATTTCAAACAACCGTTCATTGCTGTCTGTTGTCATCACCATCCCCTTTTGTTTAAGGTGTTGAATTTTTCTTCCTCTCTTTTTTACCCTGAATTAAGACCTTTAATCAAGAGCGGTCAATGCGTGCAAGGGGCGGGCACGGCATTTCATCCCGGATCGGCTTTGGGCTTGTGTGACGCCCCGGGGATATGATAGGACATGGGCATCTTTTTTTGTCTTTGATCGGATGTTCAGGTTAAATTAAGGAAAAACATAATGAAAATGAAATGTATTGCAGCGCTGGTTTTTCTGGTGCTTTTGACTGCGGCGGCATATGCCGGAGAAAAGGATGCCTGTTCCCATGTGACCCTGGAATGGATCGGCACCCATGTTCCCCTTTCCAAGAGTGCGAAAATCGTTTTGAAACGGGAACAGGGGGAATTCTGTGAAGTTGTTATGGCCATTGACGGCAACCTGGCCCCGGTATATGCGGGAAAAACATCTTTGGTGGCGGGCCGTTTGTTCGAACAGGGCAGACCGGTGACCCTGGAAACCATGAAAAGCCTGTCTGATGTGGCGGAGCAGGAACGGCAGAATGCCCGTGAAAAACAGGCAATGGCCGTTGAAAAGCGGAAAATGCTTTTTAAGACCCGCATCAATGAGTTAGAACCGCTGGTTTCCATGTCTTTCGGCCCGGGCAGTGCGCAAGGGTTCATCTATGTGATCACGGACCCCAATTGTTCCCATTGCAAGGATCTGCTTTCCAAACTCGAAGAAATGGCATTTGAAGCAAAGCTGACCCTTAAAATGATCATTTATCCGGTGCTCGGCCCCAAAAGCCGTGAAATGGCGGCGCATGCCCTTTGCAAGGATTACACCTACGCGACTTACAAAGAAATGGAAAAGCCTGAAAATCCGGCCACCTGTGACAAGGCAGACCAGTTGATACGCAAGACCGAGGACTTGTTGCGGCCGGCAGGGGTCTCTTTTGTTCCCCTGGTGGTGGCGTCCGACGGAACCTGGATTGTGGAAGGCAATGATATCTGCAAGGTCAGAACCCATCTGGGATTGCCTTCGGGTGACACCGACGGGACCGGAAAAGGATGCGGGCCCGGTGAGAACCAGTAACTTGACCGTCCCTGTTCTACCCGGCTAAGACGACTCTGCATTTGTTTCAGCCAGGCCCAGGTATTGTGCCTGGGCCCAAAGGTTCCGGGCCAGGCGTATGGTTGCCTGGTCCACCATTTTCCCGTCAATTCCGACAGCCCCTTTGGAATCGGTGTCGTTGCCGATTGCGGCCAGGATTTTTTTCGCCCTGGCAATTTCCTCGGGTGCCGGAGAAAAGATCTCATTGATGGTGGGGATCTGGTCCGGATGAATGGCCCATTTGCCGTTACATCCCAATGCCTTTGCCATGGCTGCGGATGCAGCCAGCCCCTTGGCATCCCTGAAGTTGCCGTAAGGCGCATCAATTGCCAGGAGATCCCGGGCTTTGGCCGCCATGACCATGCGGCTTAAGGGAAAATGCCAGCGGTGACCGGGATATATTTTGGCCTCGTTTTCTCCGTGGCCGGATACCGAGGCCAGTCCCGCGCCCACGGACGCCGTGTAATCCGCCACGCCAAAGGAAAGAGAGCGCAGCCTTTGGGCGGCCCTGGCAATATCAGACACCCGGTCCATGCCCTGAGCGGTTTCAATGGCCGCCTCAATGCTTATCGCCCGGTTTCTGCCGGTTTCCATCTCAATCCCAGAAAGAAGACGGTCAAGAAAATGAATATCCCCGGGGGCGTTCACCTTGGGGAGTACCATGACGTCAATGCAGTCGCCCGCGGCACCGGCCACCTCAACCGCATCCCTGAATCCAAAAGGAGTGTCTGTTCCATTGATCCGGACTGCCAGGGTTTTGCCCTGCCAGTCAAGGCCCAGGATTGAGCGGACCACCACCTGCCTGGCCCGTGCCTTTTCGTTGACGGGAACGGAATCTTCAAGATCAAGCATGATGACGTCTGCGGCTGACGCACTTGCCTTTTCATGCATGGTCTCCCGGTGCCCGGGAACCGAGAGGACAGATCTGGACGGTTTCACGGCATGGCCTCCTTTCTTTGTCGTGGTACAGTGTCACCTGCCGGCCACTTTAAAAGAGCAGGAGAGGCTTGTCAATCAGGGACGGAGCAAAAGCGCCTTAAACCATACCGTGTCCGTATTTAATATACCGGAATCTCACCGGAGGCGTGAACGGTATCCTGAAATCCGGAAAAAATCCCGTTGGTCACCGGCTCATAATACCGGTAAACTGTTTTTTCGCCCAAAAGTTCATCCACTTTTCGCTGGATATCGCGGCGCGCTTCGCTGTGCATCCACCGCTTCCAGTCATCCAGGGTATTCCAGGTGCTGATGACCAGGTACTCGCCCTCACAGTCCAGGCAACTATATGTCTGGCCGGTGATAAATCCGGTCTGGGACGCGGCCATGGACCGGAGTTGCGTGATCAGGGGGCCCAGGTGTTTCAGGGTGTTGCGGTCTTTTACTGACCGTTTGATAACGATGGAAACTGCCATATCGCCTCCTTTTTTAAAACATTAATCCGTAAAAAGGCAGGTCAGCAGAGATGGGTAAAGAAATGGAAAAATAAAAATCGTCTCAATCGTGGTGTTCGGTTGTGCACTACACTTGGATTCAGTCTACAGGTGGCCGGATTTGTTGTCAATTTAATTGTCCTTGTGGACTGTCACCGGGCCCGGCCGGCAAATCCCGGGCCCGTATTCCGCCGGTCAGTACACGCCGCATCCGGGGCGCGTTCCCGGTGTCTAAGTGACCCGTACTGCCCGGCTGACTTGACAAAATACGCGTGATGGTATAAAAAAAGGCGTCTTAGAATTTCATATCAGGGGTATTTTTCCGGCATAATCTGTCTGCAGGAGATAGAAGTCGGTTAAGAGCGTCCTGATGATGAAACGCAAGTGTAGGTGACGCATGAGTCAAGATTACTTGACCAATACCGTTTATATCCTGGTTTTTTTGATCGGGGGTTCCATTGCAGCCCTTGCACCGTTCCTGATTTCCTATTTGATCCGACCCAAACGGACGTTTTTCGCCAAAACACGCCAGGCCTATGAGTGTGGCATGGATCCGTTCGGCAGTGCCTGGGATTTCAGATACGGTATTTCTTACTACATTTATGCCCTGATGTTTCTCGCCTTTGACGTTGATATCCTCTACCTGTTGCCTGTTGTGGGAATCATTCATGAAGTTTCAGCCGTACGCGGCATTTTTGAATTGAGCATTTTTATTTTTATTCTCTCTTTGGGCCTGATCTACGCATGGGTAAAAGGAGCATTTGATTGGAAGAAGATATCTCACAGAAAGCACGCTTAGACCAGTTTTCCCAAGGCCTTAAAAACAGCATATTCGAGATTGAAGAAGAGCTTGAGGCAGGGCCGTTGCTCAAGTCTGAGTTGACCGGCACAATTCTCAAATTTTGCCAGGCCAACTCCCTGTGGCCAATGACCTTCGGACTTGCCTGCTGCGCCATTGAGATGATGGCAACGGGAATGGCCCGGATCGATATGGCCCGGTATGGTGCCGAAGTTTTCCGTCCCTCTGCCCGGCAGTGCGATTTGATGATCGTATCGGGAACGGTAAATAAAAAAATGGCCCCGGCCCTGATGACCCTTTACGAACAGATGCCTTATCCCAAATGGGTGATCGCCATGGGCAACTGCGCCATCTCCGGCGGTCCGTTTTCTGTTGAAGAAAATTATAATGTGATTGAAGGGGTGGATAAACTGATCCCGGTGGATGTGTATGTTCCGGGGTGTCCGCCACGGCCCGAGGCCCTGATGGAAGGCCTTTTCAAACTCCAGGAAAAAATCACGGGCCAGCGCCACCCCTTCCCGCAGAACCCGCATCCCGCCCATTTGAAGAATAAAAGCTAACCAGAGAGTAAAAGCTAACCAGACGGATATCGTACCATGACACCTGAGAACGAAAATTTACACCAGGCACTCTCTTGCCTGGATATTGATTTCCACGAGACCGATTATGCCGCAAAGGGCTTCCACGCGGATATCCAGGTGAAAAACAGTGCGGATATCCGGGAAGCGGCCGGTATTTTATACGAACAGGACTATTTTGTGGGGTTTGTCACGGCCTGCCACACGCAGCCTGCAACCCAGGTCCTTTACCAGTTTGCCCGCTTTGATGTGAACCACCGCATCATGATCCGGTGCGGCGCGAATGAGAACAACAGTGTTCCCACCATATCGGATATTTTCCACGGGGCGGACTGGCATGAGCGGGAAACCCGGGACTTTTTCGGTATCACCTTTGACGGTCATCCCAATATGGCGGCATTTATCCTGGATGAAAGCGACCGGGATCTTGCCCCTCTGATTAAAACGGAAAAGAAGCTGAAATCTGTTGACGATATTTTCGGCAGGGAGGACGCTGATGCCTGAATCCCCGACGTTTGAACACATGATATCACCGGATCCGGATGCGGAAAGTATCGGGCAGCACCGGTTCTACCTTAATCTCGGTCCCCAGCACCCCAGTACCCACGGGGTCCTTCGGATTGTCCTGGAAATGGACGGTGAATATGTCATCGATCCCCAGCCGGACCTGGGCTTTGGCCACAGAATGCACGAAAAAATGGGCGAGTCCCGGTCCTGGACCCAGTTTTTCGCCAATGTGGGACGGATGGATTACGTCAACGCCATTGGATTCAACCACGGGTATGCAGCCCTGATCGAACGGGCCGCAGGAATTGAAGTGCCCCGCCGGGCCGAATACATCCGGGTGATCACGGCCGAACTGAACCGGGTGGCCAGCCACCTGCTCTGGCTCGGTGCATTTATCCTGGATCTGGGTGCATTCACCCCCATTCTCTATACCTTTGACGACCGGGAAGACATCCTGGATATTTTAGAGGACATCACAGGCTCCCGCCTCACCTACAGCTATTTCAGGGTGGGCGGGGTCATGAAGGATATTGACGATACCTTTATCGAACGGACCCGGGCCTTTATCCGGCGGTTACGGGAGCGGTTTTCCATGTACGAAACCCTGGTCAACGGCAATGCCATCCTGCACAAACGCATGCAAGGCATTTCGGTGATCTCGCCTGAAATGGCCCGGCGCTACGGGGTCACAGGAGCGGTTCTCAGGGCCAGCGGCATTGATTATGATGTCCGGAAAAACGCCCCGTATTCCGTGTATCCGGAATTTGACTTTGAGGTGCCTGTTGGAAAAAACGGGGACTGCATGGACCGGTACCTGGTCAAATACCAGGAGATGGAGCAGAGCCTGAGAATTATTGAACAGGCACTGGACAACCTGCCGGACGGGGATGTCCGGGCCAAAACCAAACGCAAGATCAAACTGCCTGCCGGCATGACCTCTTTCAGTGTGGAAACGGCCCGGGGGGAATTGACCTACCTGCTCATCGGCGACGGAACCGATGTGCCCTACCGGCTCAAAATCCGTGTGCCCTCCTATTCCAACCTCAGCACCATGCCTGAGCTTTGTGCAGGCATGCTGTTATCGGATCTTGTGACCACCATGGGCAGTTTCGACCTGGTTATCCCGGAGATTGACAGATGATGAAAAAAAGACGGCCCGCACCTGCCGGCGCATCCCCCGGAAGCGTTTCAAACAGAATCCCGTTAAGCAAAGGGCATGGATAACGTATGGAAGAACTGATTCAGATTTTAACCCGGACCCTGGTGTACGCCATTGCCATGATCACCTTCGGGTTTTTCAATGCCATGATCATGGGATACCTGGAACGGAAAATTGCCGCAAAAATCCAGCGACGGCCGGGCCCCATGGAAGTCGGGCCCTACGGTATCCTCCAGCTGGTGGTGGATGGCGTCAAACTGGTCAGCAAGCAGATTGTCATCCCAAGGGATGCGGACGGGGTCCTTTTCCGGATTGCTCCGTTGCTCTCTTTCGCGCCGGTGGTGCTTCCCTTTATCGTGGTGCCGTTCAGCAAGAGCCTCCAGGCCAGGGACTTCAACCTGGGGCTGCTTTTCATTGTGACCATCGCCTCCATCAACGTATTGACCATTGTGGTGGCCGGCTGGGGCTCCAACAACAAATACTCGCTTTTCGGGGCCATGCGCTCGGTGGCACAGAATATCTCCTTTGAGGTGCCGGTGCTCCTGTCCATCCTCTGTATCGCCATGATGACAGGTACTTACAGCATGCAGGGGATTGTGGAGGCCCAGGACGGAATCTGGTTTGTGTTTCTCCAGCCCGTGGCGTTTATCATCTACTTTGTGGCCGGCCTTGCCGAAACCAACCGGAACCCTTTTGACCTGCCTGAAGCGGAAAGCGAACTGACCGCAGGCTATCACACGGAATACGCGGGATTCGCTTTTTCCCTGTTCATGATTGCCGAATACGCAAACATGTTCCTGGTCAGCTCCATTGCAACGGTGCTGTTCCTGGGGGGGTGGCACGGAATACCCCTGCCGTTTTTCGAGTATACCGGCGCTTTATGGTTCCTGGCCAAGGTCTATATCCTTATGGTGATCATGGTCTGGATCCGCTGGACATTTCCCCGGGTGCGGTTTGACCAGCTGCTCAACTTTTCTTGGAAATACTTGATTCCCTTTTCCCTGGCCAATCTGTTGTTGACGGTCATCCTGATCAAACTGATTCCCCTGGTAAAGGAGATGATATGAGCGGCTATTTCAGTGATCTTTACACCGGCGCCAAAAGCCTTTTAAGCGGCATGGCCGTCACGTTCAAGGCCTTTATGGCCCCTACGGTCACGGTTCATTATCCCAGGGAGAAAATTGATGTCACCCCCAATATCCGGGGCCCCCTGACATTGATAAAAGACCCGGAGACCGGCACCCACAGGTGCATCAGTTGCAACCGCTGCGCCATGGAATGCCCCTCTTCGTGTATTGATCTCAAAGGGGAAAAGCAGGAAGGGGTCAAGGGAAAGGTGCTGGTGAAATATGTCTATGACTACACCACCTGCAGCCTGTGCGGCAATTGTGTGGATGTCTGCCCGGTTACAGCCCTTGATTTTTCCAGTGAATACGAACTGGCGTCCGTTTCAAAGGAAGATTTTTATTTTGACCTGTTAAAAGAGGTGCAGGAAACACCATGACCATTCTTTCCGCCATGTCACAGGCCCTGTTCGGGGCCTTTGTGCTGATGACGATAATGGGGGCCTTTCTGGCCGTCCGGAGAAGCGTGATGATCATGCATTCGGTGCTGGGACTGGCCGTGTGCATGCTGGGGATCGCCGGCCTGTATTATTTCCTGGGCTCCATGTTCATGTCCATGATGCAGGTGCTGATTTACATCGGGGCCCTCTGCGTGGTGCTGGTCTTCGGCATCATGGTCTCGTATACGCCGGCTGAAATCAAGCGGCGCTACATCACGGGAAAGCATATGCCCCTGGCCCTTGCCGCGGGCTTTTTCGCTGTCGTGCCCATGGGCGTGATGGTGTTCAATGCCGATTTCCAGGTAAACAAGGGGATTCCGTCCGGGGATATCGCGCCCCTGGGAAAAATGCTCTTATACAAATACTGCATGGCCTTTGAACTGATCTCCATGATTCTGCTCATCGCCA
This sequence comes from Desulfobacter sp., assembly GCA_036881925.1. Lineage (GTDB taxonomy): Bacteria > Desulfobacterota > Desulfobacteria > Desulfobacterales > Desulfobacteraceae > Desulfobacter. Next base: position 53,704 of record JBAJNJ010000009.1, on the reverse strand, counting down.
TTGTCGGTTCCATCATCCTGTCCAAAGGCGGCCATGTCGGTGGGGATGAAAGCGAAGAAGGAGGCGACCATGCCCAGTAACGAGATTCTCATTTATCTGCTGCTGGCGATCTTTTTGTTTGCCGCCGGCTGCTACGGACTGATCCAGCGCCGCTCGTTTATCCGCATGCTGATCGCCGTGGAACTGATTCTCAACGGGGCTGGCCTGAACTTCATGGCCTTTTCCCGGTTTACGGCCATGGAACCGGATACGGGGCGGGCCTTTACCCTTTTTATCATGGGACTTGCCGCCACTGAAGCGGCCATTGTGGTCAGCGTGAGCCTTTCGGCCTACCGCCAGTACCACACGGTGGATCCCGATGATGTCAAGGACTTGAAACTCTAGGGGATTATTTATGACCTTTACCTCACATCCGGCCCTGATGCTCACGGTGATTTTCCCCTTTGCGGCGGCCCTGCTCAACCTGGTTTCCCATAAAAACGAAAATGTCCGGGAGTTCTGGTCTTTTGCCGGGGCTGTGCTGACCTTCGGGTCCGTGGCACTGCTGCTGCCAAAGGTAATTGACGGCCAGATCCTGACCTTTCATCTCACCCAGCTTCTGCCCGGGATCAACATCTCATTCCGGGTGGACGGGTTCAGTCTGCTGTTTGCCGGTACCTCCTCATTTTTGTGGATTCTGGCGGGCTTTTACTGCATCGGCTACATGCGGGGGCTATCCGAACACGCCCAGACACGGTTTTATGTCTGTTACTCCGCGGCTGTGGGCGGGGCTATGGGCGCTGCGTTTTCCGGAAACCTGTTTACCCTGTATCTGTTTTACGAGATCGTCTCCATCGTGACCTATCCCCTGGTGGCCCACCACCAGGATAAAGAGGGGTATGAAGGGGCGAGAAAGTACCTGGTTTACCTGTTTTTTACCTCCAAGGCCTTTTTGCTGCCGGCCATGGTTATCATCTATATCCAGGCCGGTACCCTGGAATTTACCGCTGCCGATGTGGTGTCAGGAATTTTTGACGGCAACGCTTCCCACATCATGGTGGCGGTGTCCTATTTCCTCTGCCTGTTCGGGTTTGCCAAAGCCGGCATCATGCCGCTGCATAACTGGCTGCCCTCGGCCATGGTGGCACCCACCCCGGTGTCTGCACTGCTGCATGCCGTGGTAGTGGTCAAGGTCGGGGTATTTTCCATTGCCAGGGTGATGCTTTCGGTGTTCGGCACCTCCCTGCTGCAGGATCTGGGGCTTGGGATCATTACCGCCTATATCGTCTCGTTTACCATTATTGCGTCATCGCTGATTGCCCTGACCCAGACCAATCTCAAGGCCCGGCTGGCCTATTCCACCATCAGCCAGCTCTCCTATATTGTCCTGGGTGTGGCTTTGCTGACCCCGGCAGGCATCACCGGCGGCCTGATCCATATTGCCAACCACGCGTTTTCAAAAATTACCCTCTTTTTCTGTGCCGGCGCCATTTTTGTGGCCACGGGCAAAAAAGAAATTGATGAGCTTGCCGGTACCGGATACACCATGCCCCTGACCCTGGCTGCATTCGGGGTGGCATCGCTTTCTATGATCGGGGTGCCGCCGGTGGCCGGTTTTGTCACCAAATGGTTCCTGGCCGTGGGCACCATGGAGGTCCACCATGTGGGATTGCTGGTGGTACTGCTGGCAAGTTCCCTGCTCAACGCCGGATATTTTGTGCCAATACTGGTCAAGGCCTATGGAAATAAACGCCAGACCCTGGAAGACCCCGGGTATAAAAACCTTGAAAAACAGCCCCTGATACTGTTCATGGCTGTTCCCATTTTTGTGACCGCCGTTATTTCGGTGCTTCTGGGCGTTTTTCCCGGGACTTTGTTAACCCTTATCCGCCAGGTGATTTACTAAAATGCTGCGTTTACTTTTATTTTTGCGCCAACACGCCCGGACTCTTAAATGGACGTTCTGGGGCATCATTGCGGCAGTTGTTGTTTTTGACTGCTTTGCCCCCCGCCACCACCCCCATTTCTGGGGGGATTATATCCGGGGGTTCTGGTCCCTGTTTGCCTTTCTGGGCTGTGTTCTCATGATCGTTCTGTTCAAGGGAATCTACCATGTCTGGCTGATGAAGGAGCACAACACCTATGAGTGATCACGCCGTTTTAATCCACCCTGCCACCTGGTTTATCCTGGCGGCGGCACTGTCTCCGTTTCTGAACCGGGTAAAGCTGGTCAAGCCGGTATTCCTGGCTGTTCCCATGCTGGCCCTGGCACTGATTTACCTGAACCGGGACATCAGTCTTTTCGGGCAGGTCAACTGGCTGGGATTTGACCTGGTCTTCGGCCGGATGGACAAACTCAGCTTTGTCTTTCTTCATGTGTTTATCATCATGGCCTTTATCGGGGCCCTTTACGGGCTGGCCGTCAAGGAGACCGGGCAAAAAGCGGCGGGTTTACTGTATGTGGCCGGTGCCCTGGGCACCACCCTGGCCGGCGATTACCTGACCGTGTTTATTTTCTGGGAACTCATGGCGTTTTCATCGGTGTTCCTGGTCTGGTACAGCCCAAGGGCCAAGGCCCGGGGCGCAGGGTTTCGCTACCTGCTCATCCATACCCTGGGCGGGCTGATCCTGCTGGGCGGCATTATGCTGCGCTACCAGGCCACGGGCAGCCTGGACTTCGGTCCCCTGGATCCCGGGTCCGCCACCCTGGCGGAATACCTGATCATGACCGGCTTTATCCTGAATGCGGCTGTGCCGCCCCTGCATGCCTGGCTTGCCGATGCCTATCCCGAGGCCACGGTGACTGGCGCGGTGTTCATGTGCGCCTTTACCACCAAAGCTGCCGTGTATGTCCTGGCCCGGGGATTTGCCGGGTTTGAGGCCCTGACCATCCTGGGGGCAGTCATGACCCTTTACGGGGTTTTTTACGCGGTGATCGAAAACGATGCCCGGCGGATCCTTGCCTACCATATCATCAGCCAGGTGGGGTACATGGTCTGCGCCGTGGGCATCGGCACACAGCTTGCCATCAACGGGGCTTGCGCCCATGCCTATGCCCATATCCTTTACAAAGCCCTGTTGTTCATGGGGGCCGGTGCTGTACTCCAGATGACGGGAAAATCCAAGCTCAGCGAACTTGGCGGCCTTTACCGCCACATGCCCTGGGCCTTTTTCTTTACCTTTATCGGGGGAATTTCCATTTCGGGCTTCCCACTGACCTCCGGATTTGTGTCCAAATCCATGATCATTGCGGCTGCCGGTGAAAACCACCAGCCCGTGATCATGCTCATGCTGATGCTGGCTGCCGTGGGTACCTTTTTATCCGTGGGCATCAAACTGCCGTATTTTATCTGGTTCGGGCCGGACAAGACCTATTCCCCGCCGCCGGGCGAAGCCCCGTGGAATATGAACCTGGCCATGGTCCTGGCCGCCTTTTTGTGCATCTTTCTGGGACTGGGGCCGGGGTACCATGCCCTTTATGCCCTGCTGCCCTATACCGTGGACTATCATCCCTATACCGCTTACCACCTGTCCGAAACCTTTCAGATCCTGGTGTTCACAGGACTGGGATTCAGTCTCTTTATCAAGCGGCTGACCCCCAAAGACAAGATCGCCATGGACCTGGACTGGTTTTACCGCAAAGGCACCCCGCATTTCATGGTCCTGGTCAGACAGGTGCTGGGCAGGCTGGATCTCTGGGCCACCGATGTCTACCGCAAAGTCGGCATCCGCATGACCATGGCCCTTGCCAGGGGATTTACCTGGTTTGACATCAACGGTATTGACTGGAGCATTGACGGGGCTGCCAAGTCTGTTGTCAAAGGGGGCGACACCCTGCGGCACATCCAGACCGGAAAGATCCAGCATTATATCGGCGGGGCAGTGATCCTGCTGTTTGCCGTCATCATCCTTGCCGTGATTTATAAAACAGGAGCCTGAACCGCACATGGACCATCTGATTCCAAATACCCTGGATTATCCCGTTATCAGCCTGGTGCTGCTGCTGCCCCTGGCAGGGGCCCTGATTGCACTTGTGCTGCCGGACCGGGAGGGGAAAACCGCCTCCATCCATAAAATCTGGGCCACGGCCGTGAGTGTGGCCACGGCCCTTGCCGCGCTTCCCCTGTACCTGAACTTTGACGCCGGCACCCATTTGTACCAGTTTACCGAAACCCGCACCTGGATCCAGGCCTTTGATGTGTCTTATTGCGTGGGCGTAGACGGCATCAGCCTGCTCCTGGTGATGCTTACCGTGCTGATCATGCCCGTGGTCCTTTTGTGCTCCTTTACCTATATCGGGCCCCGGCACAAGGAGTTCGTCTTTTCCGTCCTGTTGATGGAAACTTTTATGATCGGGGTGTTTGTCAGCCTGAACATGGTGCTCTTCTTTATTTTCTGGGAGGCCATGCTCATCCCCATGTATCTGCTCATTGCCGTGTGGGGCGGCGAGAGGCGGGATTACGCCTCCATCAAGTTTTTCCTATACACCCTGGTGGGCAGCATTTTCATGGTGGTGGCCATCATTGCCGTGTATGTGAAGACCGGCACTTTCCTGATCCCGGATATCATGGAACACCACTTTGATTTCGGGTTCCAGGTCCTGGTTTTCCTGGCACTTTCCCTGGCCTTTGCCGTAAAGATTCCCATGTTCCCCCTGCACACCTGGCTGCCTGCTGCCCACGTGGAAGCCCCGGCATCCGGGTCCGTGATCCTGGCGTCCGTGCTGCTGAAAATGGGGGGGTACGGGTTTTTAAGGTTCTGCCTGCCCATGACGCCGGCAGCCTTTGATATGTTTGCCCCGGTATTTATCCTGCTTTCCCTGGTCTCCATCCTTGCCGGCGGCTATCTGGCACTGGGCCAGACCGACATGAAAAAGCTCATTGCCTATTCAAGTGTGGGCCATATGGGGTTCGTAACCCTGGGGATTTTTGTAATCACATCCATGGGCATCAAGGGTGCTATCTTGCAGATGGTCAACCATGGGGTAACCACAGGGGCCCTGTTTGTCTGCATGGGACTGCTGTACGAGCGCACCCATTCCCGGGAGATCCGGGACCACCTGGCCCTTGGCCGGGTCATGCCCTGGTTCCTGGCCTTTTTTGTGATTTTTTCCCTGTCCTCTTTTGGCTTCCCCGGCACCAATTCCTTTGTGGGGGAGGTCATGATCCTCATTGCCGCCTTTGAGAGAAGCCCGGTGGTCGGGTTTATCGCCATTCCGGGGGCCGTGCTGGCGGCCGCATACATGCTGCGCCTCACCCAGAAACTGATCTGGGCCGATGACGACGGCCATCACCATGATATTGATCCGGACAAGCAAAACTGGGATTTGACGCCCAGGGAAACGGCGACCCTTGGGTTCCTGGCCCTGTTTGTCTTCTGGATCGGGTTGTTTCCAGGCCCGTTCCTGGAGGTCATGGACACCAGTGTTACCCATCTCATGGACCAGTTTCACCAGGGCCTTGAGCAGACAAAAGATGCCCATGGGGCCGGCCATGCCTTGCTGATGCAATGGAAGGCCGTTTTACAGACGTTGATTTAAACAACCGGGATCTGGTTATGATATTGTCACTTTTACCCGAATTTGTTCTGATAGCCGCCGTATTGACTTTTTTTGCCTTAAGCCTTGGCAAGGTGTCCACCGCCATCCTGTACCGGCTGGCGTTGGGAGCGGCGGTACTCGTCACCCTGGCTGCCATTGCCGCCTGCAACCAGACCGGGGTGTTCTTTTTCAACGCCTACAGCGTGGACCCCTTTTCCCAGCGATTCAAGATCCTGTTATGTGCGGGCCTTGTACTGGTCATTGCCATGAGTCCGGGGCTGTTCGGGGTGAGAAAAGAGCTGAGCGCCGAGTACTATTTTTTCCTGTTTTTAAGCATGTTCGGCCTGGTCATGGTGTCAAGCGCCGCCGAATTTCTGACCCTGATCCTCTGCCTTGAAATTTCCTCTTTTTCCGTTTACGTCATCATCCCCTTCCGCCGAAAGGGAAGGGGCTACCGGGCCCAGATGGAAGCGGCCATCAAGTATATGATGTTCGGCGCCCTGGCCACGGGTCTGACCCTTTACGGGGTCTCATACGTGTACGGGCTGACCAACACCACTTACTTGAACGAGCTTGCCCGGATGGTCCCGGGGCAGATCAATACCGAACCGTTGCTGGTCATGGGGTTCACCCTGATATTCTGCGGGGTGTTCTTCAAGCTGGCCCTTTTTCCCCTGCATTTCTGGGCACCGGACGTGTACCAGGGCGGGGCCAATGAGACCACCACATTTGTGGCCACGCTTCCCAAAGTGGGCTCGGTGGTCATGCTGCTCCGCCTGGCCGCATTGCTGGGGGATGTCCCCAGCATCCTGACCCTGATCATTTCCATCCTGGCCGTCCTGTCCATGACCCTGGGCAACCTGTCCGCCCTGGTCCAGGGCGACATCAAGCGGCTGCTGGCCTATTCCAGTATCGCCCATGCCGGCTACCTGATGATCGGTATTGCCAGCGGGGGCCAGTCCGGGCTGGTGGGGGTCTCGTATTATATTACCGCCTATCTCATTCTCAATATTGCCTGTTTTTACGTGATCTATCACCTGGCGCCCCTGGGCACCAACATCGGGTTTGACGATATCCGGGGCCTTCACAAACGGTCTCCGGTGCTTGCCGCCACCCTGGCCGCCGGGGCCGTAGGGCTTGCCGGTATCCCGCCCACCACCGGGTTCATGGGAAAATTTTTGGTATTTATGGATGCGGTTGATAAGGGAATGGTTCCCCTGGTGATTTTTGCCGTGATCAATGCCGGGGTCTCTGCCTATTTTTATCTCAAGCTGATCCGGGCCGCATATACCGGTGATGCAGAGTCCGGGAAACCCGTTCATATCGGTTTTTTCACCAAATGTCTTGGCGGCGTATTGATCCTGCTGATTTTTGTCACCGGGATTTTTCCCCAGCCCATCATGGATTTTTTCAGCCGGGCCATCCGGAACGCCGTGCCCTTTTTCTCATGATGTAAATATCCATCCCCGGTGGAAACCGGGCATCAACACCAGCGTGCCAGCCTAATATCGGCTGCCTGGTATCGGATGCCCGGTATATGCCCCGTCCGGGCCTGTCCATCTTTCCTGAATCTAAAAAGAGTTGTTTTGTGTAAATTTTTTCAGGGGTTAATATAATTCTCACACTCGTCTTGTATACTCCTTAAACTTTTACAACCAACGGCTTTGAGGATAATGACATGATTTGGGAAATGGATATGGCAGACCTGAAGGATAAACAATGGTCATCTCGCCTGGGCAGGATTGATTATGCCTTCCAGCCCATCGTGAACATACATACGGGAAACACCTTCGGGTTTGAAGCCCTTCTCCGTTGCCACCAGGAGGCCGGATTTTCGTCCATTGACGAATTGTTTGACCAGGCCTATGCTGACGGCCTTCTCCACCAGGTCGACCTTGCCCTGCGAAAAAAAGCCCTGGCCAAATTCGCCCGGTTCCGGAAAAAAAACGCGGCCAAGCTTTTTTATAACCTGGACAACCGGCTCTTTGACTCCATGGATTACTGCCCGGGCAACACTATGGGAATTCTCAGCAGCCTGGGGTATTCCCAGAACGACATCTGTTTTGAAATTTCGGAAAAACACCAGTTTCACGACAACAGTGATGTGGCCAAAATCCTGGAAGCCTATCATTCCCAGGGCTTTAAAATTGCCGTGGACGATTGCGGCACAGGGTTCTCAGGCCTCCAGCTTATTTACTATACAGAGCCGGACTATATCAAGATCGACCGGTTTTTTATCCAGAACATGGAGAATGACCCCAAAAAACGGCTGGTGGTGTCCACCATTGTTAATTTTGCCCATTTCATGGGCAGCCTGGTCCTGGCCGAAGGCGTTGAAACCCGTGACGAATACAACCAGTGCAAGGCCATCGGGTGCGACATGATCCAGGGATATTTTATCCAGCGTCCCACCCGTAATATTGAAGAACTCAAACCCAGGTATGACGGGATCAGGGAAATTTCCAAAATGGACCGGCGCAACGACATGTTCAAGGACCGTTCCCTGATTGCCGGTGAAATCAAATATATCAAGCCGGTCATGGCGGACTGCGACATGATTTCCATTGTGGACCGGTTCCGGAAAGAGGACCAGGCCACTTTTTTCCCGGTTGTCAATCCGTACGGGGAACCCGTGGGGATCATCCGGGATTCCGCATTTAAGGAGTATATCTTTTCCAAGTTCGGCAGGCAGCTCCTGGAAAATCCGTCATTTGGAAAAGACCTGTCCCGGTTCATCTCCAAAATTCCCATTGCAGACATCCATTCCTCGGTTGAAAAACTGATCGAAACCTACACCCAGTACAACAACAACGAGGGGCTGATCATGGTGGATGATATGAAATATGTGGGATTGCTCAGCACCAATGCCCTGCTCAAGCTCATCAACGAAAAGAACCTGACCATGGCCAGGAACCAGAACCCCTTAAGCAAGCTGCCGGGCAACACCATGATCCACGAGTATTTTTCCGAAAGCCTGGCAGACCTGGAAAACACCTATCACCTGGCGTATTTTGACTTTGATAATTTCAAGCCCTATAACGACCAGTACGGCTTCAGGAACGGGGACCGGCTTATCCTGATGTTTGCCGACCTGCTCAAGAAAACCGGCATGTCGGAAAACCGCTTTGTGGGCCATGTGGGCGGTGATGATTTCTTCGTCGGGATCAAGGGAAGCTCCCGGGACGAGGTCGAGGCCGAGATGCGGAACCTGGCCCTGACCTTCAAGAAAAACGCTGAAAGTTTTTATGACAGGGAGTCCATGGAAAACGGCTATATCCTGGCCAGGGACAGGGAAGGAACCCTGCGCAGGATTCCCCTGATCACCGTGAGTGCCGCCATTCTTGAACTGCCCTCCCGGGTGGACCGGACCTGCACCATTGAAGACGCCGGTAATATTATCGCCATGCTGAAAAAAGAAGCGAAGAATTCCGGAAATGGGATCGCATACGCCTCTATCATGGAGTTCCTCTGCCTGGATATCCTGCAGCCGGAATCCAAAATGCCCCGCTTTCCGTTTGAAAACAAGGCAGACCAGTGTGTGGATCTGGACCTGACCCGGCGGTTCATTTCAGGGCTGTGATCCATTGGTGTCCATGTGTATGCCAGAGGACACGGACGACCCCTTCCTTTTCCGGGGACAGGCCATAGAGCTGTTGCCCGGTTTTCCTGGCCTGAATACCGAGACCATGAACGCATATTCCTGTACAGAGGCAAGCGAATTGTCAGCACGGCTTTCCAGGGTTTATTCAAGAAAATCAAAACCGTAAAAAAGGGGGCCGGTGCGATATCTCCGGATGGCGGTCCGAGCCACAAACGCCCGGGACAAAGCAATTGACGCGGCATAGGCCTTATGGTACTTTGGGCCAATTTGGGCGGTTGTGCAATTGAAGGGGAATTTCCCTTACGGAATTGATCCCGCATTTGGCAGATACTTTACGGACGGCAGCGTCACCTTTCCGGGGCGTTGATGATACACGCATGAGCAAAACAGATTCCAGTGATACTTCCCGGTCCTCCCTGCGTATGCAGGTGTACGACCGGATCCGGATGGAAATGGACAAGGGACATTTTTCCCCTGGGTCTTTTATCCGTCTGAATGCGTTGTCCAAACAGATGGGCATCAGCAAAACCCCGTTGCGTGAGGCCATGATCCGGCTGGAAACCGAAGGGTTTGTCACGATCTATCCCCGCCAGGGCGTTGTGGTCAACCGGTTTGACCTGGATGACAGCCGGTATCTGTTCGGTGTTATCGGGTCCCTTGAAAGCGATATGGTCACGGCGAATTTTGACCGGTTTGATGCATCGGTGACCGCCGGGATGCGCGCATATTGCCTTACCATGCGGGAGGCTCTGGACGAAGATGATTTTACCGCCTATGACCACACCCACTGGAAGTACCACCAGGTATTTACAGATTTGGCTGATAACATCTTTGTGAACCGCATCATTGCCCCGATCAAGCACCGGTTGTGGGACTGCCCCAAACGGGGCTTCAGTAAAAAATGGCTGGCCATGGCCTGTGACGAACACGAAGGCATCGTGGACGCCATTGAGGCCGGGGACCTGGAACAAGCCGTGTTCCTGATCCGGGAGCGCCACTGGAGCTATACATACAACGAATCCTATATCCGCAAAGTCTATTTTCCCAACCCCTGATCCCTTTCCTTTTTATTGCATACCTGGTCTGCGACACCGTCCGGGAGCGTCACATCTGCACGCCACTTGAGAGCCGCCAAGCCTTTGGGAGGCCAATGCCGTTTTAACGCCTGTACCAGGCCTGTTTCCCCATAACACACCTGTATTGAAATGCCGTGTACCGGACTTGTTATCCCGGGTCTATGGCTAACCCTTCACAATAATAGAAGAAACGGGTTTTCTGGTTGTTCCGGATAAAATACTTGACATGATATATCTACTGGTATACCAATAGAAATCTCAATTGAAATTCCAATGGCAGGGAGCGTATTTTACAGCATCTGCATCGCGTTGCTGCGTAACGGATGCTGCGAACATAATGACAGGTCCTACTGCCCCGGGCGGGGCAGGGCGCTGCCGTTTTACAACGGGCGGGGACCGGGGGAATCACCATTAAAACTAAGGAGTACTGCCGTATGAATGTGTCATCAGCCAAGCCGGATGTCGGGAATTCAGCCAATAACCCAGTTGCACGAATTTTTGGAGCTTATGATCCCGTGCTGTTCTGGCCGGTGCTCAGTATTTTTACGGTGATTGTCATTGCAGGGCTTTTCTTTCCCGATGCCATGGGAAACACCCTGTCAGGGACGCGCAATTTTTTGCTCTTTAATTTCTGCTGGGCGTGGGCGCCACCCTGTTCTTTGCCATCTACCTGATCTTCAGCCCATTTGCAGACCTGAAGCTGGGCAAGGCAGACGATACGCCCGAGTTTTCATTTGCGGCCTGGGTGGCCATGCTGTTCAGTTGCGGCCTGGGTGGCCATGCTGTTCAGTTGCGGCCTGGGGATCGGCTTTGTTTTTTTTGCCGTATCCGAACCCCTGACCCATTTATACCAATCCTCCCATGTGGTTGACAGCAACACCGTGGGGACCATGAAAGGAGTGCCCCGGGCCGTTCACATGGCGATCTTTGATTGGGGCCTGCATGCCTGGGCCTTGTTTGCCATCGGCGGGTGGGCCATTGCCTTTCCCGCATACCGCCTGGGTCTTCCCTTGAACATCGGCACCGGCCTTTACGGTATTTTGGGGGATAAATGCACCACCAGCTTCTGGGGAAAGCTGGCGGACGGGTTGGGCGTACTGGGAACCGTGGGCGGCAATGCCGCCTCCATCGGCCTGGGAGTGGCTTCCATCAGTTTCGGCCTGCAGATGGTGTTCGGGATTGAACTGGGGAATATGGGCAAAGCCGGGGTGATGCTGGTGATTATCGTGGCCTATGTCTGGAGTGCGGCCAGCGGCGTGGAAAAGGGAATTAAATTTTTGAGCCTGACCAATATGTGCCTGGCCGGCACCGTGGTTCTGGTGCTGCTGTTTTTCGGCAATGCCCCCACCCAGTATCTGCTGAACCTGTTCACCCAGGGGATCGGGGAGTATTTTTCAGGGCTGGTGTCAATGACCTTCTGGAGTGATGCCGGTCATGTGGAGCAGCGGGACTGGCTGGGCTGGTGGGTGATTTTCAACTGGCTGTGGTGGATTTCCTACATCCCCTTTTGCGGGGGATTTATCGCCCGGATTTCCAAGGGCAGGACCTTGCGGGAATTCATCCTGGGCGTATTGATCACCCCCATGTTTCTGACCATTCTCTGGTTTACCATCTGGGGCGGGTCTGCCGCCTATACGGATGTGACCGGTGTGGCCCCCCTGTGGGACGGGGTGCAGAAAAATTTTGAAGCCGGCATCTACATGCTTTTGGATACGGTGAAAGGCGGGTGGTGGCTGAGCCTGGTGATCCTGGTCAACATGGTTATTTTTGCCGTGACCACGGCCGACTCCGCCTCGTTTTTCGCATCCATGCAGATGTCCCGTGGTAACAGAAACCCCAAAATCACCATGCGCCTGCTCTGGGGCCTGGCCATCGGGGTTACCGGCCTGATCTTCCAGATTTTCGGAGGGTTCAAGGCCATTAAAAGCCTGGCCATTGTGGTGGGCTTTCCTTTCTTTTTCGTCAGCATCGCCTTTATTTTTTCCGTCTATAAAATGCTGCGGGCAGCCAAGGCGGGAGAGATGTAGATCAGCAGACCATTAGCCCCCGTCCGGCCCGGCCGGGGGCGTAAACCCATTGTGCAATTGAATTGTGTAAATGACAATTACAACCGGAGAGATATATGCAGAATAGTAAACAGGAAGCAGATCAGTCAAAAGTAATGGAAGCCTTATACTGGTGGGGAATTCCCACGCTTTTCCGTTGTCCGAACCAGGACGGCGTAAACGATTGTGACATTGCCCTTGTGGGGGTGCCCCACAGTTCGGGCAACGGCACCACGGAAAGGGACCAGCATCTCGGCCCACGGGCGGTCAGGGACATGTCCGCCTATGCCCGGAGGGTTCACGGGGAGTTCGGGTTTTCCCCCTGGGAGGCATGCCGGATAAAGGACCTGGGGGATGTGCCCCTGCCCGAAGCCATGGACAATGAAAAATGCATTGAGCGGATCACCCGCTATTTCAAGAGGCTTGATGCGGCAGGTATCCCGCCGGTATCAATCGGCGGGGACCATTCCATTACCGGGGGTATCCTCCAGGCCATTGCAGGAAAGGATGCCGGACTGACAGGGGGGAAAAAAGCAGCACTTCTCCATTTTGACGCCCACACCGACACATTCCACAACCTGGACCATTTCATGGGGGCCAGAAAATCCGCAGCCCACTGGGGCAGCTATCTGGTGCGCCAGGGCCAGGTGGATGCATCCAAAAGCGTTCAGATCGGCATCCGGGGGAATCCCCGCACCACGGACTGGCTGGCGCCCAGTTACGAACTGGGATATGAGGTGATTACCAAGGCCCGGTTTGACGATGAGGGCATTGATGCCAGCATCAGCCGCATCAACGAGCGCATCGGCGCCGCACCGCTATACATCACCTTTGACCTTGACTGCCTTGATCCCACCATTGCGCCGGGGGTGTCCAACCTGGAACCCGGGTGCGAAGGATTTAAAGTCGACCAGGTCATGAGAATCCTGCGCAGCCTCAGAGGAAAGAACATCATTGGCGGGGATGTGGTCTGCCTGATGCCCACAAAGGATTATCCCAATAAGATCACGGCCCAGGTTGCTGCCGCCGTCATGTTTGAGATGATCTGCCTGATCGCGGACAAAAAACGGTCCTGTGCATAAGCCGGGTTTGTAACACTGAAGTGTGAATCCATGTGAAAAGCAGCCCAAGGGGTTTGGTGCTGCTTTTTGCATTTGGGCCGGTGGGCTGAAAAAAGGTGCCCTGAAAAAAAACAGTTGATGGGGATTGCAAACCGGACCATTGCATGGTTTGATTCGTATACCCCCCTTAACATAAATACCAGGATGCCTTTGAACCATGGAAAAAGAATTGAACTCCCCGGCCGGCATGTCAGAAGATATATTTACCACCACGGGCAGCGGTGTGATCCTTATGGATGCGGACGGACAGGTCCGTGGGCTGACCCCCCAGGCATCGGCGATTTTAAGGCTCGATACGGGAGAACATGGCGTTCCGGATATTGGGGCAAAACCACATGCGGTCCCGGGAATATCCGGGTTGACGGATTTGGCAATGGATTGTCTTCGCACAAAAACTGGTGTGGAGAACCATTCCCTGGTGTGCAACGGGGTTGCCATTCTGGCCACCCTCTCTTTTTTCGGCCGGGAAGACCATCCGGAAGGTGTGATCTGCAGTTTCCAGGATGCGTACCAGATCAACCGGGTCGCCGATAAAATCGAATCCTACAAACAGATCAGCCGCCGTATGGAGAGTTTTATCAACACCTCTTTTGACGGGATCTGGATCATTGACCATAACGGGGTTGTGCTGAACCTGAACAAAGCGTCCCAGGACCTTCACAAGCTTGAAGCGGAAACGGTGGTTGGCATGAGTATCTATGATATCGCCGCCCAGGGCCTGGTGGAAAAAACCATTTCTGACCGGGTGCTCAAGACCCGGAAAAAAATCAGTGAGTTTACTTTTGTCCACGGCAGGCAGGTGCTTGCCACGGGATCTCCGGTCATGGACGAACACGGAAAAATCCGGTTTGTCATTGTCAATGAGCGGGACATGACCGAACTTCGGGCGTTAAGAGAAGAAATTGAAAACTCGCGGATGAAGGTGGATAAGTACCAGGAACAGCTGAAAAAGCTGAATGTCCAGGAGCATGAACAATACGGCATTATTGCCGAAAGTCCGTCCATGCTGAATGTGCTCCAGACCTGCCAGAAACTTGCCCAGCTTGAGGTGTCCAATATTTTAATCCGGGGCGAATCCGGAACCGGAAAAGGCCTGGTTGCCAAATATGTCCACCGGAACAGCCCCCGGAGTGACAACCCCTTTATCCAGGTGAATTGTGCGGCAATTCCTGAAACGCTTATGGAAGCCGAGTTGTTCGGATATGAAAAAGGGGCGTTTACCGGTGCCAGATCCCGGGGAAAGGCCGGGCTGATCGAATTGGCCCAGGGCGGCACATTGTTTCTGGACGAAATCGGGGACATGCCCCTGCAACTCCAGGCAAAGCTGCTCAAATACCTTGACGACAACCAGTTCCGGCGTGTGGGCGGGGTAAAGGTCCACCGGGGGGATTGTATTATTCTGGCCGCAACAAACAGGGACCTGGAACGATTATCGGCAAAAAAGAAGTTCCGAAGGGATCTTTTTTACCGGCTGAGTTCATTCCCCATCAATCTGCCGTCCCTGAATGAACGGCCCGAGGATATCCCGCCCCTGGCCGCACATTTTATCCGGCAGTACAACCAGAAATACAACCTGAACAGAAGGGCTGCGCCTGCGGCATTGCTCGGGTTGCAAACCCATCATTACCGGGGAAATGCAAGGGAGTTGAGGAATATGATAAAAAAGGCCGTGATTTTAAATGAGGCCGATACCATCAAAAACATTCTGGCGTTCAATGAACCGGGCCTTGAACCCTCTCTGCTTGTCCCGCCTGCCGGGGCGGTTCCCGGGAGTGCCACCTTAAAGCAGCGGTTGCAGGCCGTGGAAAAAAATATTTTTATGGAAATGCTGAAAGACCGGCCGACCACACGCCAGATGGCCAGAGCACTGGGGATTGACCATTCCACAGTGGTACGGAAACTGAAGGTGCATGGGCTTTCAACACGATAGGCCCGGAATCGGCAGAACAGGACCGGCCGGGTCAAAAATGGCCCGGCCCAAAAAAAATTATATATCAACCTGAAAGAGGCAACCAAATGGCACGAGAACGATTTTCCCTGGAATCGGATTTTGAAAAGCTGCTCAATTATTCCAGAGTGATGGTGGACGGCAACTGGGTATTTGTTTCCGGATGTTTCGGGTTTGACTATTCGACCATGGAAATATCGGATAGTATGACGGAACAGACAAAACAAACATTTAAAAACATTGAATGGTGTTTACGCCAGGCAGACTGTAGCGTCGACGATATCGTCAGGATTCGCATCATTGTTGCCGACAAAGACAAATACCCGGAGGCGGCAAAAGTGATTGGCGCGTTTTGCAGCGGTCCCAGACCGGCAAATACCACCTGGTTTGCCGAGTTGCCGGATCCCAGGATTAAAATTGAAATCGAGGTGACAGCGCTTAAATCCGGTTAAACAAGATTCCCCCGGGAGGTTGGACCATGCCTGCTTGTCCGGACTGACGGGAAGGGGCAGGGAGTGGCAGAGGCCGCGCCGTTTCCTGAACGGCGCGGCATGGCCCGGTTCGTCGTTTTCATGCAGCGGCCAAAGCGCTTAGGCTCCCGTGCGCATATACGCCACCATTTCTTGCGCCGTCATTCCTTCCAGTCCAAAGGTGTTCAACCCGTATCCGGTTTTGCAGTAATCGGTTTCCATCATAATGTTGGACAGGTTTGTCATGGCCCGGATCACCGGGATGTCAACCTGCACCACATCGGCAAAGCTGATGGCACCGGCACAGCCCACAGGTACATCTTCCGTGATATACCTTGAGTCCATATTAAAACGGGCGCCTTTGGGGGCCGGCAGCCAGGTGGTCTGGTCCAGGGGCTCGGAAAAGGGCAGGCGGAAGTCTTCACCATACATCATCTGGCCGATGAGTCCCATCCGGGACTGGAGCACATCTTCCTCCACAGGCATAATGCCCACGCCAAAGGCTTTTGCAATGGCAACCTGTTCTTCATAAAATGCATACTGCACACGGCCCACACAGGGGGAAACCCCATGGGCGTAAATGTCGTAAATCACGTCAGGTGAACCCACATGGGGAATGATACCCCAGTTTTCAATGGTCCCGGTATTTAATACCACCGCCGGAACATGCAGCAGGACATTGACATTGGAAAGACCGATATCCAATACCGTATCCCCCTGGATCAGGGCGGTGGCATCCAGTGCGGGAATCTCCTTGCTGGCAGCCAGGTATGCATCAAAATCACTGGACGGCAAGGTATCCACGCGGATTTCATTTTCACGGTACATGATGTTGACCACATCGGTTTCCGTCTCCATATTGTTGAAATCCGTGAGCCGTGTGCCGTAAACCAGGGAGGAATACCCTGCAATGATCACCCGGGTGTCCAGCCCTTTTTCCCGCATGATCCGGCGAAGTAACAGACTCCCGAAGTTATCCGGGAAAATACTGACGGTCTGGCCGTCTTCCAGCAGAGGGGCCAGCTCTTCAAATATCTGTTCAAATCCCTGGGCCTGTACGGACACCAGGATATGATCCGCCCCCTGCACGGCCTGCTTCATGTCATAGGTGACCATGTCGATGACGGCGGTGCCGTTCCGCTTGAAATTTTCATGGTTTTTTTCAATGCCTTCAAACCGGATCCGGCGGCTGTTCAGGATGCCCCTGACCTTATTGTTGAATCTTGTAAATTCCAGCATTCTGACCTGTGCGCCGCCCAGTTTACAGTCGGCAGCCAGTGCGTGTGCGCCGTTCCCGGCACCGATAACGGTAATAATTGCCATTTGGTATTCTCCGTTTAATTAAAGATATATATCATGCGTAATCCTGTGAATTTTTAATCCTGTGAATTTTATCTATGAATCAGCAGGACAGGGCTTTGTTTTCAGCTTCCATGCCCGTGTCGTCGCTGCTTTCATTGATGCTGTCCGTGCTGCTTTGGTCTGCCCGGAACACACCGAATCCGATGGCTGCAATCCCCATGGATACAAAGGGATTGAGCAGGCCAAGAAAGTAATAGGGCACATACTCCAGGGTGGGTACTCCCAGGGTCACTGCCGTGAATACCCCGCACATACCCCAGGGAACCATGGGGGCAATGATGGTGCCGCCGTCCTCAATACTTCTGGACAGCACCTTCCGGTGAAGTTTTTGCCTGTCAAAGGCCGGTAAAAACACCCGGGCGGAGAGCAGCATGGGCATGAACACCTCGCCGGTGAGAAAATTCATGATCGCGGTTGACCATATGGTGGTGGTAATCAGGCCAAAGGCGTTTTTGACAAACCCTGCGATTTTTTCAAGAACAACGGTGAGGGTACCGGTTTTCTGGAGCACCCCGGCAAGGGACAGGGCAATGAATACCAGTGAAATGGTCCACATCATGCTGTGCAGACCGCCGCGGCTGAGCAGTTTATCCACGGTTTCAACACCGGTCTGGCTGACGAATCCGTAATGCAGCACCTTCAGGGAAACGGCAAGGGAACCGTTCTGGAACACCATGGTGAATATGAGACCGAGCACGGCCGCTGTCATCATGGCAAGCAGGGCCGGTACTTTTTTCAAAATCATGATGATCAAAACAACCAGGGGAATCAGGAGAAAGGGGGTGAGGCGGTAACTTTTTTCAATGGTGGTGATAATCAGGTCCATGCCGGTTCTGTCAAATGCCCCGGAACTGTATTTGAATCCCAGAAAGGTATAGATGGCCAGCGCAATGACCAGGGTGGGAAGCGTGGTATAGAGCATGGAGCGGATATGTTCGTACAAGGTGGCCCCGGAAACGGCAGGGGCGAAGTTGGTGGTATCGGACAGGGGGGATTGTTTGTCGCCAAAAAACGCACCCGTGGCAATGGCACCGGCCGTGATGGCCGCGGGAACACCAAGGCCGCTGCCCACACCCATCAGGGCGACGCCCAGGGTGCCGATGGTGGTCCAGGAACTGCCGATGGACATGGACATGACGCAGCAGATCAGCACCGCAGACGTCAGGAACCAGGTGGGGGACAACAACTTAAGCCCCCAGTAGATCAGGTAGGGGACAGTTCCGCTGGCGATCCATCCGCTGATGACCAGGCCGATGAACATGATCAGCAGCATGGGCAGGAGCGCGGATTTGATCCCGTCGAAAATGCCTTTTTCAATATCGCTCCAGGGAAATCGTAAATAAAAGGCAAACCCGATGCAGATCAGGGTGCCGATGAAAAGGGGGATATGGGCATCAACCTTTAAAAATACAATGCCGATCAAAATGACGCTGAAGGTAATGGATAATGTAACCAGGGCTTCCAGGAAGCTGGGCGGGCGTTTCATGGCAAATACTCCTTAACATGTGTTCCGGTGTGATAGGTGCTTGTTTGGCGGTTCGGTCATGGGGATGCTGCCACGCCCCGGGGGGCAGGGGAGTGAAAAGAGCGGTAAACGTGCCGGTTGAAAGGGCGTTTCTGATCTGGGAAACGCCCCCTGACGCGGCTGCATACCCGGAGGGGTGACCTAACAGAGCGTGCCTTGTTTCTTTTTCACTTTAAAAACAAATTCATCTGTGGTGGACATGCATTCTTTTTGGAGCTGGTAGATATTTTCGATGGTGCCGGCTACAGTGTCATGCACCACCCCCTCAATACTGCTGGAGCTGAGGCCTTTTTCCGCCATCAGCATTGCCTGGAGGGCACCGCTCAGGCCGGTATACGACCTGAAGGCGCAACTTGGCTTTGCACCGTCGCAGATGACACCGGCCAGGTTACCCAGCGTGGTTCTGACAAGGTCGGAGATCTGTTCGCTGGTGGCGCCGTGCAGGTATGCCACCCCGCTGGCAGCGGCAGCAGGCGCCACGCCCGAGCAATAGCACATGGGCGACAGGTGGGCATATTCGTTGGACCGGTAATCCAGGTAAATGTTCATGAGATTGGACATGGCCACGGCACGCATGATCTCCTCCTCACTGGCGTTGCGAAAGTCTCCCGCCGCGATGGGCGCCATGCTGCAAATGATGCCCTGGTTGCCGCTCCCGGTGTTGCTCATGGCCGTATATCCGCTGCCGCCCATACGTGCATCCAGGCCGGCCGTGGTCCACATGAGGATGTGTGTGATCTCATCCGCGGCAATGAGGCCTTTGTCGATTTTGTCCTGCAGAGTGCGGGCCACCTGCAGGCCGTAATCGTTTTCCAGGCCGTCCTTGCAGACCCCCCGGGTAAGTTCTATGGCGGTTTTAATATGTGCCAGGTCGCTTAGATCGCAACGGGTGCAAAAATCGTAAATACTTTCCACGGATAAAAAAGAGGAATCCACGTGGGCATCTTTTTCCGCTTCAAAGGCTGCGGCTTCTTCTTCGCGTTTGCCGAACAGAACATTGCCGTCCTGTTCAATGTACTTGATGCCGTTATGCTCACTCCACATGCTGACCGTGGCGGTGTGCCGCTCTGTTTCCACTGTTGTCTTCAGATAAATCGAGGGGGCCGGGGTGACCATGTCGATAGTGATTTTTCCGGCGGCGGCAAGGGTTTCAATGAGTGTTTCCGCCGCTTTTACATCTGCATCCGTGACCTTGCTCAGTACTTCCATGTCCAGGTCCGCATCCCCGGCAAGAATACCAAGAACCGTTGACAGGAAGCCGCCGCGCTTACCGCCGGTATTTGGAATTCCCACCGACTGCACGCCAATGACCATCAGGCCGGAACCTTCCATATGAATATGTTTGATTTCACCGGGCGCATATTTACGGGCCGTGGCCGCATTGAGCGCAAACGCCACAGGTTCGGTGCATCCCAGCGCCGGTATGAGTTCATCCTTCATTACTTTTACAAACACATTTTTTTCCATGACGGACTCCTTTAATTCTGTATAGGTGGTTGGCCATTGACCATATTTTCGTTGCATGAAAGCTTGGCTAGGCAGGTTTCCTGAATTTTCGTTTCATACCCTATGGTGGAATTTTGACCTTTATAACGGACGGCATGTGCAAAAAAATACCTGTTCCCGGATCTGTTGTTGACGAATTCCTTTAGGTTTTGCATCTGCATTCGGGTCACTCCCATACTACTTTATTCTTTATGGTGGATATAAATCCTTTATAGCGGATGGTAGGTGCATTACCATATGGTATCCTTAAATGTCAACGCTGAATCCGAAAATATATGAAATTCATCTCCTGCCAGGTCGCCGGGAAGAACACAGCCGCAGGATAAGCGTCTGATAAATGGGGTGCTATTCATAACTGATAATGAAGTGTGCAAGCGCATCCACCTCACCGTTGTTTATATATGTATGATCTTCTCTTGGATCAAACTCAATGGCGCTGCCCGCGTTGAGGTGATAGGTGTTTGCACCGATGACCAGTTCGATTTCACCCTGGGAAACCATCAGGTATTCCTTGATGCTGTTTTTGTGGTGTACCGCAGAGTAATTGCACCCGGGCTTGATAATGCCGTAGAAACACTCAAACCCGCTTAGCGGCGAAAACGGGAAAATGCAGTAGAGCAGGATACGGTCGCCATTGTCCGTCAGGGGAACCATATTGTCGATGCTTTTTACATCGTACAGCTTGTCCGTATATTCCAGCAGAGTTTCAAATTTGATTTTCAGGCCATTTGCAATCTTCCAGACCGTGGCAAGTGTTGGAACGGATTCCGAACGTTCGATCTGGCTGAGCATGGTTTTGCTCACCCCTGTCATGGAAGCCATTTCGCTGAGGCTGAGGCCCATCTTGTTCCGGGTGCTTCTCAGTTTTTCTCCCAGCGCGGAAAAATCATTCATATCATATTGCCCTTTGCCATTATTTTGTCTGGTGCAACCCGTCGTATCCCGAAATCATTACAAGATACGGCAGGGCCTGAATTGTCCGGACCGTTTCTATACAACATAAAATATTTGTGAGCAAGATAACAGGAGAAATATAACAGACAAACGCCTGTGGGAAAATGCGTTTCGTGTGTGGCATATCGCTCTTTTCGAGGGCGTTTTTATCCGTCCCTGGCTTTTCAACTCGATTCTGGGGAATCCCTGCCGGTGGTAACATCTCCTTAATTTGCCGGGATGCCGTTAACGGGTATTGATATCTGCCCCGTTCATCGTTGTCGGCGATGGTGCCTGCCGGCAACAGATTCCCTGTCCATTCGCCAAATGCGTTTTCATTTTAAGCAGGGTATTTAAATTGCATACCCGGGTTGTTACCGCAGAGCGCAGAAAACGGTGAAAGCCGAAGACAAAAGTGCTGCCGGCACACCAGGCAGAACCGCCGGCGGGAACGTATGGAACCCTATTGATAACGGTTTGAAAGATCAATTTGAAAGATCAATGTTTTTGAAAATCACTTGTTGTAATGAAAGGAGAGCTGTTGTGTCAGGACTTTCGGAGCGATTCGGAACAGGGGGATGGGGCGTGAAAACAGGATATAAAATATTTTCAATATGCCTGATACCTTTAATTTTAGTTCTTGCATTTGGGTATGCAAACCAGGCATTGTCTGCCGAACCGTTTTTTAAAACGGTTGGTTACGACGGAAACAATAATCATAACGCCATTATACATACCGGATTTAAACCTGATCTGGTATGGATCAAGGACCGGGATGGAGGAGCATTTCCGCATGTTTTAATGGACAGTGTCAGGGGGGATGGCAGAGCATTATACTCTGATGCCGCTTCCGTAGAATCCACAGGGCTGCTTTCCAGCCTGGATAATCACGGGTTTACAATAAAAGGGGCTGATCCCTGGAACTATTCGCCGCATCAACATGTGGCATGGTGCTGGAAAGCAGGAGGCGCAGGGGCGTCCAATTTTGACGGCACCATCAGCTCAACGGTTTCCGCCAATCCCGATGCCGGTTTCAGTATTGTCACATATACGGGGAACCACACGGCCGGTGCGACGGTTGGCCATGGCCTGAACGGCACTCCGGATCTGATACTCCTGAAAAGTCTGGACAGTACAACCCATTGGGTTGTCAACAGCTCCAAACTTGATGTTGACCAGGTGCTGCTGCTGAATGAAAACTCTGCGGTTTCAACCGCGCCTGCATTTTTCAACAATACAAGGCCTGATGGTGCGGTGTTCACACTTGGTGCCGATGATACACCCAATAAAAACGGGGATAACTACGTCGCGTATTGCTTCCGTTCCATCAATGGTGTCAGCAAAGTCGATACCTATACGGGTGACGGCAGCATTGATTTCTCCAAAGAAATCACAACAGGGTTCAAGCCTGCGTTTGTGATGATCAAACGCATTGACAGCCCTTCGGACTGGTACATGCTTGATTCCGAACGGTATGATTCAGATCTGGATGCAACATACACCTCTCTTCGCGCCAATTCCCCCATCTATGAACAAAATAACCTGTTCACACGGTTTACTGAAACCGGTTTTCGGTTTGGTGCAAATGACCATAATTATAACGGTGCAAGATACATCTACATTGCATTTGCAGAGCAGCATAAGCCCGTTGCAAACGCCGGGGAAGAGGTGTCTGTCATCCCTGGCAGCACCGTCATGCTTGACGGCAGTGCAAGCTATGACCCTGATGAAAATTATCCCCTGGCATATTCATGGGCAATCGTTTCAAAACCCGAACAAAGCCAGGCTGTCCTGAACGATGCCGCCGGCCTGACACCGTCATTTCATGCGGATGAAACAGGGGTTTATATTGCCGAGCTTATTGTCACGGATGCTGCCGGCTTCAGCAGCGCACCGGTCCAGGTACTGATCACCAGCACCAATGCTGTCTCTACTGCGGCCACGCCGTCTTTTGAAACGGTGCGTTATACGGGTACGGACGGTCAGCAATCCATTACCAATGTCGGATTTAAACCTGACCTGGTATGGATCAAGGACCGGGATGGGGGAACATTTAACCATGTCCTGATGGACAGTGTCAGGGGGGACGGCAGGGCATTGTTTTCCGATTTAACTGCCGGAGAATCAACAGGATTGCCTGCCAGCCTGGATAATGAGGGATTTACAATACAAGGGGCAGGACCCTGGAATTATGCTTCGCATCAACATGTGGCATGGTGCTGGAACGCAGGAGAAACCAGTGTTGCGAATATTGACGGTACTATCCCCTCAACGGTTTCCGCCAATCCCGATGCCGGTTTCAGCATTGTCGCATATACGGGGAATTATACGGCCGGTGCAACGGTCGGCCATGGCCTGAACGGCACTCCGGACTTAATCATCCTGAAAAGCCTGGACAGCCTGACACAGTGGGCGGTTAACAGCTCCAAGCTTGATGTTGATAAAGTGTTGCTGTTAAACAGCAACGCGGCGGTGGCAACAGAACCTGCATTTTTCAACAGTACAAGGCCCGATGATAGCGTGTTTACACTCGGTGCCAATAACACACCGAATGAGGATGGGGGTGCGTACATCGCCTATTGCTTCCGTTCCGTTGATGGCATCAGCAAGATCGATACCTATACGGGTGACGGCAGCAGGGATTTTTCCAAAGAAATCACAACAGGATTCAAACCTGCATTTGTGATGATCAAACGCATTGACAGCCCTTCGGACTGGTACATGCTTGATTCCGAACATTATGATTCAGACCTGGATAAAACATATACCTCCCTTCGCGCTAATTCACCCGTCCATGAACAAAACAACCTGTTCACACGATTTACCGGGACCGGGTTCAGCTTTGGTGCAAATGACCACAATTACAGCGGTGCGGAATATATATACATTGCATTTGCAGAACAGAAGCCCGTTGCAAATGCCGGAAGAGATGTATCTGTTCACCCTGTTGACATCGCTTATACGGTAATGCTTGACGGAAGCGCAAGTGATGATCCTGACCGGAACTATCCGCTGACGTATTCCTGGGAAATCGTTTCAAAGCCTCCGGGAAGCCAGGCAACGCTTGATGGTGCAACCCCTGTGTCCCCTTCATTGAATGCGGATAAGATCGGGGACTATTATATCAGGCTTGTCGTAACAGATGCCTTGGGGGTGAACAGTACTGCAGATCATGTGTTGGTGAGTTGCACCAATGTTGTTCCGGTGGCAGATGCCGGTGATGATCAGGCCATCGGACAGATCGGAACTACGGTCCATTTGGACGGTACCCGAAGCCATGACGGTGATGGGGATGCCATCAGTTACAACTGGGCATTTATAAACAAACCCGATTATAGTTCGGCAAGTCTTGTGGGTGCCAATACCGCGGCTCCGTCTTTTATCGCTGACATCAACGGAGAGTATTCTGTCCGGCTTATTGTCGATGACTGGGTATCAAGCCATTCGGACAATATAAACATCAGTTTTGATAATGTCGCCCCCGTTGCTGATCCGGGGAACAATCTCTCTGTGGCAGAGGGTGCAACGGTATTGCTTGACGGCAGCGGCAGTATTGATGCAAATGGCGACCAGATGGGTTACCAGTGGGATATCGCGGCTGCGCCTCCCCAAAGCCAGGCCGCATTGGATAACCCGGCAAGTGCGGCACCAAGCTTTGTCGCGGATGTGCCCGGAACATATGTGATCCGTTTAATCGCTAATGATGGCGTTGTTGACAGCGATGCAAAACACATTATGGTTGTTGCTTCAAAAGGGACAAATCCGGAGGCTGTCATTACAAAGCTGCTCGCACTGGCAGATCTCATCATCGGCCTGGATGATGCTGTTTTTAAACATCCGGAAACCCAAAAACCGAACGTTTCTAAAGTGATCGGGCAGGTCATCCAATCCATTAATGACCAGGATTACCACCAGGCCCGGGGGAAACTGGCAGGCGGCGCGCTGTTAAGCAGAATCGACGGCTGTGCCGAACGCGGGACTCCCGATGTCCCGGAAATTGGGACGCCGGATCATATCATAGACTGTACGGCGCAAGGCCAGGTCTATCCGTTAATCAACGAAATCATCGGGCTTATTGACGATTTGATCCTGGTGCAGTAAACCAACCCGCCTGGTTCGGAAACAGCGCTGTTTCTTCACCGCGTGTAACACCTGAAATACACGCGGCCGGACCAATGCACCGGAATCATTAATGAGGGGGCGCCTCGCCCCCTCATTAACAACCACGGTTAGCAGACAGTCTGTATACCGTTGCCGAGTGCACATCGTTACAAGCAGGCCGCATTGATTCCGGGGCATCCACCCCCTTTCCTGATCCACAATTTTTTCCTGGTTTACGGCAAGTACTCCGCAGAGTAAACACATATAGATTTGCAGCCGTCAAACCGTCAAAGCCCTTGACTTTTTACGGGAGGAATGGCAATTGCAACTTTGGCTGTTGATTGTAAAAATTCTAAAAATCCGGATTGTAAGAGGTGGAAAATGAAGGTTGAAAAATTTGCGCGGGTCTGTTTCTGGGTATTATGCACGGTATTGGTTTTAAACTCTGCACATGCTGCCGGGTCCCGCATTGATGAGATTCTGGAGCGGGGTACCATTCTTGTCGGCACCACAGGGGATTATAAGCCGTTCAGCTATTATGATGAGAAAACCCAAAGGTTTGAAGGACATGATATTGACGCTGCCAAACAACTTGCCGCATCACTGGGAGTCAAGGTCGAGTTTGTCAAAACAACCTGGAAAACCCTGGTCAAAGGGATCATCGAGGAGAAATATGATGTGGCAATGTGCGGGATTACCAGAAATTTGTCACGCCAGAAGCAAGTGGCCCTGACGACTCCTTATATCAAGGTCGGGAAATCTCCATTGATCAGAATGGCAGATAAAGAGCGGTTCAAAACCCTTGATGATATTGACCGGAACGGCGTGAAAATCGGTGTAAATCCGGGGGGGACAAACGAGAAATTTGTCCGTGCCCATATTAAACAGGCAACCATCGTTGTCATCAAAAACAATCTTGATATTCCCGGGCAGGTCGCTGCCGGCAATGTGGATGTCATGATCACCGATAATATCGAAGCCATGCTGATGGCAAAAAATATCCCTGAGTTGTATGCGGTATCCCCTGACCGGACGTTCACCCAGGATGATTTCGGATATATGTTGCCGCGTGATGACTTTGCCTTTTTAAACTGGATGAATTTATGGATGTATCAAATGCGTGAAAAGGGTGAATTCGATAAGCTCAAGGCAAAATGGATTGCGAAATAATCCAAAATCGCCCGGGCGGCACCCCATGTGGATACAAGCATGATGGTCTGCATGTCACCCGGGCGGTCCAATTGACATGCATTAGGCAGTGATGGCCATGATTGAAATCAAACATCCACGGGATGTGATGCGCTTGCGGCGAATTGCTTTGGCCGCACAAGGCCTGCTGAAGGTCCAACCCTATGGCCGGGGCCTGCCAGGGGCGCGTAAGGCAATTGCCCACATCGGTTATGTGCAGGTCGACACCATATCTGTTGTGGAGCGGGCCCACCATCACGTGCTGCACTCCAGGGTGCCCGGGTTCAAGCCGGCAATGGCCAACCAGATGCTGCGCAATGGCGACATCTTTGAATACTGGACACATGCGGCAGCTTTTCTGCCCATGGCCGACTTCCGCTTTTCCCTGCCCTATAAACACGCGATTAAAAGCGGCCAGACCCATTGGTATAAAACCCGCGATAAAAAACTCATGGAGGAGTTGCTGGCACGCATCCGTTCAGACGGCCCGCTCCGGTCCCGGGATATCGAAACAAACACCAAAAACCGTGCGGGGTGGTGGGACTGGAAACCGGCCAAAAAAGCACTCGAACAGATGTATATGGAAGGCGACCTCATGGTCTGTGACCGTGACGGTTTCCAAAAAACATATGATCTGACGGAACGGGTGCTGCCTTCCCGCATCAACGCACAAATGCCGGGGATGGACGAATTCGCGGCGCATATTGTGGACCGGCAACTGCGCTGCCATGGCATTGTTTCTCTCAAAGGGCTGACGTACCAGCGCCGGAATGCCGGACTGCGCAACGCTGTCAAAGACCTGGTAAATGAAAGATTGGCACAAGGCGTTTTGGAACAGGTGAAAATGGAAGGAAGTGGCGATGTCTTTCTGACAGAGGCAGGTGCGCTGGATCGCCCGCTTCCCCGGCTGAAGAACCGGGTGAAAATTCTTTCGCCGTTCGACAACAGCCTTATCCAGCGTGATCGGCTCAAGGCATTATTCCAATACGACTATCGTCTGGAATGCTATGTCCCTTCGGCCAAACGCCGCTACGGATACTTTTGCCTGCCGCTGCTTTTCCGCGACACATTTATCGGGCGGATGGATTGCAAAGCCCATCGAAACATCAGACTATTGGAAATCAAATCTCTATATTTCGAACCGCACGATTTTGACGACGATATTGTGATGACTGCATTTGCAGATGCCACAAGGCAATTCTGCCTTTTTAATGGATGTGACTCTGTCTCCCTGACCCGGGTATTCCCGGAACATCTGATGCCCCGTTTGCAAAGTGTGCTGGCCGCTTTAAATTGACAACAGAATAACTGAACCGGGGCATTTGACTTCGAGTTTGTGTCTGTTCCCCAAGGTATCGCTATTCGCGTTCCAGGCAAATTCAACAATTCTCCGCTTTGCGATTAAGAGCAAAGGTTTCATAGCCGATAGGTGCTCAATGCGTTCCAGTTTATTTATATCCATTCTTTTCAAAAGGAGTTTCTGTATCATGAGGCAAATGATCTTTTATTTTTTCTGTACGTTGTTGGTTTTTACCAGTTCCGCAATTGCTGAGCCTACGTTTTACATTACAATTAATGGTACCGGGTCAAGTGGCATCCCCGGCGGCAATCTCTTTAAAATAACCGCCGGTGAAAATACAGTGACCAAAATAGACCTGCCGGATGTTGCAGAAGGAAAGTTTCGCGATCTTGAAAAATACGGTGATGACCAGCTGTTAATCTGTAATTATAGTGCGAATAGCATTTTAATTGTAAACTTGGACGGTACTGTTGAAAGAACAATTACCGGACTAAGCAGTGTAATCGGGGCTTTTCCGAATATTAATGGAACAGGAGATATCTATTATGCAAACTATTCCAATTCATCACTCCACAGCTACAATGTGACAGATGGTACGACTACACTGGTGGCGGATTTCAGCGATCATCGCACGACGGATGTCATACAGCGCACTAATGGTGACCTGTATGTTACAGCTTGGGGGTTTGGCAGAGGAATTCGCCGGGTTTCAACCGATGAGGTCATTGATGATTATGATTTGGCATATGACATGATTGTCGACGCTTATGATAACATCATGCGTTTGGGCATACCGATACTAGGCACTTACGGGAACGGATCAGACCGCATTATCAAAATAGACACCAATGATAATTCTTCGGTTTTTTGGCAAGATCCGACAATACTCATACACTGCCTCGACTACTCTGAAAACGAAGACTGCTACTATGGACTCGGGGTTGACGCCAGTGACCAGATCAACATCTATAAGTTTGATAAATCAGGAAATGCCACAATTTTCCAGGAAAACATCCAAGGGCTTACAGGCGGCTCCTCAGGCCTTCTCAATTATTCCAATATCGAAGTCATCGGCTCTTCCATTCCTGCAACCCTTACTTTGGAGCCGGACAATACCTCCCCTGTTATCGGAGATACCCTCTGTATTGACATCAACCTCTCCAATGCCGCTGGGCTTTACTCTTCTTCCTTTGACCTTGTTTTTGACCCCACAGCCCTGCAATACCAGAGCGCTTCCGAAGGCAGTTTCTTCAACGCAGACAGCGGTGCCACCTTTTTCCAGAGCGCCCTGTTAAACGGTGAACAATCGAATGGTATCGTGGTGATGGGTGTATCCAGGGTAGGTGATATCGGCCTGGTCTCCGGTTCCGGCACCACTGCAACGGCATGCTTTTCCGTGACCGGCAACAGCGGGGGAAATACGACGGTCAGCATTGATAACGGATTTTTCGAAGGGGTCGAACCCGGAATCGGCATTGACATTGTGGAAGGCGACAACCCGGTAATCCCGGTTGAGATCGGCGTGCCCCAAAACCTGGTGGTCACAGACCCCGGGACCCGCAACCGCCTGGATCTTTCCTGGGATGCTGCGCCGGATGCATCCGGATATCAGGTGTACCGGGCAGATACTCTGGGCGGCACCTTTGCATTGACAGACAGCACGTCCGCGACATCCTACCAGGACAGCAACTGCATTCTGGCCGGGGTGGCATATGTCTATAAAGTGAAGGCTTTTTCCGCTTCCGGCAACAGCACCGGTGCCTTTTCCCCGGAAGCTTCCGGAGCGGTTGCAGGGCTCCACGGGGACATCAATAAGGACAATCGTATTGACGGCCGTGACCTGACCATACTGGCCAAGGCATTTAATACCGATCCCGGGGATGTGAATTATAACTGCCAGGCCAATCTCGATAGGACAGACGGGATTGACGGAAATGACCTGATTACGATTTCATCTGGATTCGGGGATCAATTGTAAGTCTGACAACTCCCCCTGCTGCATGTTTGGCCTGCATGACAGTGGGCAACCTATGACAACCTATGCCATGCCCGATTATTTGGGAAAGCCTTGTGGTAAAACATAACCGGGCATGGTTCTTCACTATCGTTTAGCGATTTATATTCAGCAACCGGTGCAAAATGACACCGAATCTGATTTTTCGGTGCTTATATGCACCATCTTCTCTTTTCAAGACTTCCGGGCATGCCTACCGCTATTTTTTCTGCCTCCCGGTGTTTTTTTACACCAAATTTCCACGGTTTTCCTTTGCCCGTTTTTCTCGCCATTTCTAACATTTTGAAATCATAGCCTTATTTCCAATTGGTACACTGCTTGCTCATTAATGGCGACAACACAAACATCCATGCGACCATACAGGATACAAGACTATGTGCAATGCACAGGAACAAACAATTCTTTTCGGGGGATCCATCCGGACAATGGCCGGCAGCGGAGTTGCGGAAGCCGTTCTTATTGAAGATGGAAAAATCAAAGTTGTGGGGTCTTTATCGGATTGCCGGGCCCGGGCGTGTGCGGACCCTGTCATGAAGGATTTGGGCGGACAGTGCATGATGCCGGGGTTCATTGACGTGCATACCCATCCCCTGATGCTGGGAATGACAAATGTCTGGGCGGATTTAAGCTGGCCCGGGGTATCTTCCATTGACCAATTGGTCCGGGCGCTGAAAACAGAAGCGGAAACATTGTCGGGGAATGAATCGGTGTGCGGCTTTGGATTTGACTGGCGGCGCATGGCAGACAACCGGATGCCGACGGCCCGGGACCTGGACCGGGTGGCAACGGACCGGCCCGTTCATATCATGCACGCCAGCGGGCATTACAATGTCATCAACAGTTTTTACATGGATCAACTGGGGATTACGGCCGCCACCCCCGATCCTGAGGGTGGTGTGGTCGGCCGGTATGCAGACGGGGCGCCCAACGGCCAGCTCCAGGATGCGGCCTGTGACCTGCTGACAGGCCCCGACGGGGTCAAGGTCAGAAACCACGGACCCAATCTCCACATGCCCGATCCCATGGAGAGGCTGCTGGAATATGTCCTGGTCGGACAGATGGATTATCTTAAGGCCGGTATCACAACGGTGGTGGATGTGCAGGTGACCAAACGCGAAGCCAGGGCTTACCTGGCCGCAAGGGACAGGGGACTGTTAAAGATGCGTGTGGTCATGATGTACCTTTCCAGCCAGCTCGGGCATATGGAAGCGCTGGGTCTGGCATTTTGCCTCGGCGATCTTAAGGTTTCGGCAGGTCCTGTCAAGCTCTATGCGGACGGCAGCCTTACGGCCGGCTCCGCCTATTTTAACGAACCCTATGCCCATGATCCCGGGTATTACGGATACACCTATCACCGGCCGGAAGAATTAAAGGCATTGATTATCCGGGCACATGAAATGGGTATCCAGACCGCCACCCATGCCCAGGGTGAGGCTGCCATACAAATTGTCCTGGATGCAGTGGCAGAGGGGCAGGCAAAGGTCCGGCAAAAGGATATCCGCCATCGGATCGAACATTGCGGACTGCCCACCGAAGCACAGGTGGCCGTGATGAAGGATCTGGATATCTGGCCGGTTCCCCAACCCCAGCATGTGTACCAGTATGGCGAAGGTGTGGTGGATGCGGTGGGGGAAAAGGGCAAGAACTATTCCCCGTACGGATGGTTTTTAAAGCACGGCGTCCCCGTGGTGCTGTCCTCCGATGCCCCGGTTGTCCGGGCCAATCCCCTTGAAGCGGTATATGCAGCCGTGACCAGAAAAACCGCCGCCGGCAACACATTGGGCGCGGACCGTCACTGTATTTCCCTGGAAGATGCCCTGAAGGGCTATACAGTGACGGCGGCTCGTGCCACCCACAGGGAGGCGCACCTGGGATCCCTTGAGCCCGGCAAGCAGGCAGACATGGTGATTCTGGACCAGGACCCGTTCCATGCGGATATTGAGGCACTGCCCCAGATAGCGGTCACGGAAACATGGGTGGCCGGCAAACCGGTATATAACAAGTAGACGCGGCATTTTTTAAGGAGTGCTCTCACCCATGGCCAACGATAAAAAAGCATACCTGATCGACTGGATTGACTGCCGGCAACACAAGTTTTCCCGGTGGCACGGGATCATCTGGCATTATGCAGAGCCGGCCTGGCGGGAGTACCGGAGCGCGGCCTGGTATTGCGCATTGCTTGAAGACCTTGGTTGGGACGTGGAAAAGGAAACCGGGGGCATGCCCACGGCATTTCGTGCGCAATGGACAAACGGAAACGGCCCTGTGACCGGGGGATATGCCGAGTATGACGCCGTTCCCCACAATTGCCAGGCCGCATCCACCCGGCCCGGGTCCCGTGACGGCCTGGGCGAAAACGCCCCGGGCCATACCGATCCCCACTCCGCCCTGGGCATGGGATCCCTGGCCGGATTTCTGGCGGCCCAGGCCGCCATGAAACAATATGATATTCCCGGCAAACTCGTCTTTTTCGGAGAACCGGCGGAAAAGGTCCGGGGGTCAAAGCCGATTCATGCGGCCAACGGATATTATGACGGCCTGGATGCCGCGATCAGTTTTCATCCCTTTTACATGATGCCCCTGTGCAATACCGTGCGGTGGGACACCCATTGCGGGGCCGGCTACAACCTGGTGTATACGTTTGAATGCAACGATCCCCAGACCTGGCTGAGCCGGGAGGCCGGCGGCCCCATCCCGGCGGCGCACGCCGCCTCCCGGGCCCCCGGCGCCAATGACGCCCTGATGGCCATGTACACCCTTTCCAAAATGAACAGGGAATCCATTCACTCCACGGGGAGTTGCTGGTCAATGAACGAGGCGATCCTGACGGCAGGGCTTGCCACGGCAGACAACCTGCCGGCCCGAACCGCCCAGATCAACTACATGATCCGCACCAGTACCGTGGAGATGTGCGAGACTGCGGTGGCTGTGCTGGACCGGAATGCCGATGCGGCGGCAAAGGCCAGCCATTGCACCTGGAAACGGACCTGGGTGGCCAAATCCCGCCCCGGACTGCCCAACCATGCCATGGCCGAGGCCACTTACAAAAACCTGGAGTTGTGCGGTCCGCCCGCCATGGGGTCCGAAGCGGTTGAAACCGCCCGGGAAATACAGAAAAATCTGGGCCTGGAGCCCATGGATGCCCCTTTTTTTGACGCCTGTTCAAAAACAATACCGCCGAAGGAGGCGGAACACCGCCTGCGGCAACTGCTGCCCGACTGGGTGACGAATTTTACTTCTGACGATTACACGGAATTCTGCTGGCACGCCCCCACGGTCCGCCTGTATATTTCCCGGCCCATGCTGGCTCCGCCAGGCCCCGGGTATGCCTATCCCCCATGGGTGATGAATGCCCTGGGCGGAATTCCCTGCTGCATTGACCCGACCATCCTGAGCGCGGGAAAAACCATCGGGTGCACCATCCTGGACCTGTTGACCCGGAAGGCGCTGTTACAGCGGGCCCGGGACGAATTCAACAAGCGTACGGGCGGAGGTGTTGGCGGAGATCGGTGGATGGCCCCGCTCTGCGATTATGATGCGCCCGTGGATCTGGCCTGGCCCGAGTATGTCACCACGGCCCGGGGCGAACACCTGTGGTGCGTACCTGCCGCCAATGAAGGCTTGCGTTGAATGTCCCCGTATACCAAAATGGTGGACGGGCATTGATTTTATAACCCCTGACAAGATCGTAAAGCAAAAGGAGTCAAGTATGAAACGTATTACATCTTTGGCTGTGTTACTGGTGTCGGTGTTTCTTTTTATTTCAGCCGTGAATGTGTCTGCCGCGGAATTCAACCTGAAATTCCAGACCTATGTACCCCCGGCACTGGCTGGCGCCAATAAAAAAATGGCTGAGGATATTGAACGAATGAGCGGGGGACGGATCAAGGTGACCCTGTTCACCAGTGCGGAGCTGGTATCATCGTCAGACACGCTCAAGGCATGCCGCATCGGGCTGGTGGATATCGTCATGGGGTCGGGGTACCATTTTTCAGAACTGAAATCCGGGGCCATCCAGGCCGGCATGCCCATGACCTGGTCAAGCCCGGTGGAAGCGGAAGTGCTGTGGGAAAAAATGGGATTCCGGGAGCTTGTGGCCGCGTCATTCGAGCCTTTCGGGGTACATTACCTGGGCCCCGTCCTGTTGTCCCCCTACGCCATTACCAGCAAAACACCGGTCAGGAGCCTGGATGACCTGAAAAAAATCAAGATCCGGGCCACATCCGGACCAGCCAAGATGTTTGAGAAATTGGGCATCAACTCCATATATCTCAAGTCCGAAGAGATGTACCTGGCACTGACCACGGGCCAGATCGACGGGGTGCTCTGGGGCGGAGCAGCTGACTATGACAGCATGAATTTTCCCGAAGTCAGCCCCTGGTACTGTAATACTTATATCGTCAATCCCATTGTGGACTCGCTGTTGATCAGCAAGAAAACCTGGAATAAGCTGCCGGACGATTTAAAAGCCATTATCGAAAATGCGGCGCACCGGTCAAGCTGGGATTATATGGCCTGGTCAATGCACGGGGAATACCAGATCCTGAACGATAAGTACAAAGACAAAATCACCAGCCTTCCGGAGGCAGATACCGTCAAGCTGACCGATGCCGCCCAGATCATCTGGGAGGAAGAGGCGAAAAAAGATCCGCTGAACCGGAAAATGGTGGACAAAATCAGGGAACTGCTGCGGTCCCTGGGACGTCTGAAATAGGCCGGGGTTTTGTCAATGACGTCGCCCCTGCCGTTTAAGGGGCGGTGCAATATCAGGGAATTTCAAATGATGCGGAACATGTTTTCATCCATTGTGAGAAAAATCGAATGGCTCAGTTTATGGTCGGGCAGGCTGTTGTCCGTGCTGGTGCTTGCCATGGTCGGGATTATCCTCTGGGAGGTGGTTATGCGGTATTTTTTCGACCGGCCCACCAACTGGGCCATGGAATCGGCCACCATGATTTTCGGCGTCTATATGATGGGCGGGGGTGTTTACGCCCTTTTAAAAGGCGGGCACGTGAAAATGGATATCTTATACGGCCGGTGGCCGGACCGGAAAAAAGCTGTTGCCGACCTGCTGACCTTCCCGCTGTTTCTGGTCTTCTTCAGTATCCTGCTGTACCTGTCGGCAAAATACGGATTTGAATCCTTTGCCATGAAAGAATACGCCACAACCGCCTGGGGACCTCCTTTATATCCCTGGAAACTGACCGTGCCGGTGATTGTCCTGCTGGTGCTGCTGCAGGGGATTGCAGGATTTTTGCGGAATCTGTTCCTGGCCATTACCGGGGAGGCGTTATAATGGATCCCTTACTCATTACGCTGATTATGTTTTCAAGCATGTTTCTCCTGCTGCTGACCGGCTTTCCCATTGCCTTTATTCTCGGGTCGGTGGGCATGCTCTCCGGCCTGATATTCTGGGGACCGTTCAGCCTGGAGCTGATGTATTTCGCCACCATGGAGGTCATGCGGAACTGGGTGCTGATCGCCGTGCCCCTGTTTTTATTCATGGGGTATGTGCTCCATGAATCCGGGGTGGCGGACGATCTTTTCGACGCCGTGGTCAAGTGGGGCGGCGGGCTTCGCGGGGGACTGGGCATGGGCACCATTGTGATCTGCGCCATCATTGCGGCAATGGCCGGGATCAGCGGGGCGGCCACCCTGTCCATGGGCGTGATTGCCCTGCCGGCCATGCTGTCCAGGAATTATGACAAGAAGATCGCCGTGGGCCTGGTTCAGGCCGGAGGGGCGCTGGGCTTCCTCATTCCCCCGAGTATGATGATGATCTATTATGCGTTCATCTCCGGGGATTCGGTGGGACGGCTGTTTGCCGGGGGCGTGGTGCCCGGACTGATGCTGGCCGGCATGTATATCATTTACATTGGTGTCCGGTGTTATTTCCAGCCCCATATGGGGCCCGGGCTTCCCCTTGGCCAGCGGGCGGGGCTTCATGAGAAACTCATGGCCACCAAAGCCCTTTTGCTGCCGGGCATGGTGATTGCCACGGTTATGTTCTGTATTTTCACCGGGGTGACTTCGCCCACGGAAGCCGCTGCCGTGGGGGCTGCCGGTGCCCTGGTCTGCGCCGCGGTAAAGGGGCGGCTCTCCTGGGAGTTGATCCGGAAAACCAGCCTTGACACCCTGAACCTGTCCGGTTTCACCGCCTGGATGATCATGGCGGCCGTGGTGTTCAGCAAGGTTTATTCCGGCCTGGGCGCGTCCGCCATGATCCGGTCGTTCATCACCGGGCTGGACATGAACCCCTGGGTGATCCTGCTCATGATGCAGGCCAGCTTTTTCCTGCTGGGCATGGTCATGGACGATATCGCCATCCTGTTCCTGTGCATGCCCATATACGTCCCCATCATCAAGGCCCTGGGGTTCAACCCGGTCTGGTTTGCCATTCTCTACGTGGTCAACATGCAGATGGCGTTTCTGACCCCGCCCTATGGGGTGAACCTGTTTTACATGAAGGCGGTGGCCCCGGACAACGTCACCATCGGGGATATTTACACCTCGGTGATTCCGTTTGTCCTGATCCAGCTGTTGGGACTGATCCTGCTGATGATGTTTCCCGGCCTGGTATTATGGCTGCCCGACTATATTTTTAACGGATAACAAGTGTTACGGAGTATTGCCCATGCCGAAGATAGACCCTGAAAAACTGGAACGATACAAGAAACTGGCCGACAAGGAGTTGTGGGATATCAACGAGGAAAAATTCAACCGGTTCTACCAGCGGGCAAAAGCCGAAGGCGTTGAACTGGTCAGCAACAATTTCAACACATTGGGTATGTTCCGCGCCCCGCACACCAAGGTGCTGGACGGGGTGGATATCGTGCTTGCAGGTATCCCTTTGGATATCGGGGTGCCGAACCCGCGTCCGGGCACCCGCCTGGCCCCGCGTGAGGTCCGTTACTGGTCCCTGGACAGGAACATGGTCCACTACCACACAAAGGTCTGCCCCTTTGATATCTGCAACATCATTGACTGGGGGGATGTTGAGTTTGAAAAAGACATTTACAACCTGGACGCCAACCTGGCCGAAATCGAGGAAATCTACACCGGATTTCAAAAGGCGGGCATCGCCCCCCTGAGCATCGGCGGGGAACATACCTGCACCTATCCTGTGATGCGGGCGCTTGGAAGAGAAGAACCGCTTCATGTGATCCACCTTGATGCCCACGGGGACACCTCCCTGAATTTCGGGGGATGCCGGGTGTCCGATGCCACATTAATGCAAAACGCCACTGTGGACGGGGTGGTTGACCCGGAGCACACCATCCAGATCGGTCTGCGCGGCAGAGGCGTGATGCGGTGTGATTTTTCCAGAGATTCGGGCATGCGGGTCGTCCTGGCCGACGAGTTCCAGGAGCAAGGCGCGGCCCGTATCGTGGAAGAGGCGCGGCAGGTGGTGGGAGACGGCCCCTGCTACCTGACCATTGATACGGATGTATTTGACTGCGGCCAGATGCCCGGCACCACCCTGCCCGAGCCCTTTGGCCTCACCGGCAGGGAAGTGCGGGACTTTATCCGGGGGCTGCGGGGGTTGAATATCGTGGGCGCGGATCTCATGGAATTGTCCCCGCCCTATGATCCCACCGGGCAATCCGCCTGCCTGGCGTCGGGCATTGCATTTGAAATGCTCTGCCTGCTGGCCGAGTGCCGTGCCGAACATAAAGACGGCACCGGCATCACCCATTGGACATAATCTGTTTTTAAACCGTGTTGCCTGCCCGGCCCGTCCGGTGGGGCAATCACAAAAAAAGGAAAGCCGAATGGAGTGCAAAACCATCAAGGAAATCGAAGCGCTGAGACGCCGGGTCATCCCCAACGGCCATGCCAGCGGTACCACCTGTTACGTTGCATCGGCAACAGGGGCCGTGATTACGGATGTGGAAGGGAACGATTATATTGACTTTGCCGGGGGCATTGCCGTCATGAATGTGGGCCACAGCCATCCCAAAGTGGTCCGGGCGATCAAAGACCAGGCCGATAAATTCACCCACACCTGCTTTATGGTGAATCCATATGACACGGCCGTAACCCTTGCCGACCGCCTCACCCGCCTGGCCCCGGGGGATTTCGCCAAAAAGGCCCTGTTCGTGAACAGCGGTGCCGAAGCCGTTGAAAATGCCGTTAAAATTGCCCGGTATCATACAAAACGATCCGGGATTGTGGTTTTTGACGGTGCGTATCACGGCAGGACCTGCCTGACCATGGCCATGACCGCCAAAGTCAAACCCTATAAATGGGGGTTCGGGCCGTTTGCTCCGGAGATCTACCGGGCCCCTTTCGGGGATGTTGAGGCGTTCAAAAATTTTTTCATCACCGGTATCGACGTTGAGAACACGGCAGCAGTCGTGGCCGAGCCTGTGCTGGGAGAAGGCGGGTTTATTGCACCGCCGGATGATTTTTATCCGCGGGTGGCTGAATTTTGTAAAGAAAACGGAATTCTCTTTATTGCGGACGAAATCCAGACCGGCATGGGGCGGACCGGAAAGATGTTTGCCATGGAGCACTGGGGGGTGGCCCCGGATATGATGACGGTGGCCAAAAGTCTTGCCGCAGGAATGCCCCTGAGCGCGGTGGTCGGGAGAACCGAGATCATGGATGCCATCCACCCGGGCGGCCTTGGCGGCACCTACGGGGCCAATCCTGTTGCCTGTGCCGCCGCCCATGCCGTCCTGGATATTTTTGAGCAGGAGCAGCTCCTGGAAAAATCCATTGCCCTTGGGAACCGGCTCACCCGGACCTTCAGCGCATGGCAGGACAAATTCCCGATGATCGGCGAAATCCGGGGGATCGGCGCCATGCGGGGCCTGACCCTGGTCAACCCGGACGGCAGCCCGTCACCGGAAACCGCCGCCGGCATATCCCGCCATTGTTTTGAAAACGGCCTGGTAACTCTGGTCTGCGGCATTCACGGCAACGTGATCCGGGTGCTCATGCCCCTGGTGATCACCGATGATCAATTACAAAAAGGACTGGATATTATGGAGGCGGGTCTGGCAAACGCCTGCGGCTGATGCCCGGTTTCCATACAAATCCGTCATCCGGCACTCAAAAACCGGGGTGCCGGTGTTTCCCCATGGGAGTTATAAAATCGTATCATCATCAAATAAAAAGGAAGGCAACATGATTGAGTTAACCGATCCCGGGCTTTTTAAAACCCGGGCCTATATCAACGGCCAGTGGGTGGACAGCCATGACAACACCAGTTTTGAGGTGGATGATCCGGCCACGGGCAACACCATTGCCCGGGTGGCAAACTGCGGGGCAAAAGAAACCCGGAACGCCATTGACGCGGCAGCCCGGGCATTTGAATCGTGGCGGGCCCTCACGGCGGTACAGCGGGCGGATTTGCTGTATACCTGGTATGAACTGGTCATGGAACACCTTGAAGACCTGGCCCTGCTGCTCACCCGTGAACAGGGCAAGCCCCTTTTTGAGTCCCGGGGGGAAATCCGTTACGGGGCCGGGTATATCCGCTGGTTTGCCGAAGAAGCCCGGCGGATATACGGGGATACCATTCCCCAGCCTTCCCCGGACAAGCGGCTGGTCTGCATCAAGCAGCCCGTGGGTGTGGTGGCCTGCATCACCCCCTGGAATTTTCCCAATGCCATGCTCACCCGGAAGATCGCCCCGGCCCTGGCCGCAGGGTGCACCGTGGTCTGCAAACCCGCCGGTTACACCCCTTTATCGGCCCTGGCCCTGGGGGAACTGGCCGGCAGGGCCGGGATCCCTGCCGGGGTGATCAATATCGTGGCCGGGTCCACCCGGGCCATCGGCAGGGAACTGACCTCCAGTCCCCGGGTCCGGAAACTGACCTTTACCGGGTCCACAACGGTTGGAAAAATCCTGATACGGGATTGCGCGGACACCGTGAAAAAAGTGTCCATGGAACTGGGCGGCAATGCTCCTTTTATTGTCTTTGACGATGCCGACCTGGATGCGGCCGTTGCCGGTGCCATTGCCAGCAAATACAGGAATGCGGGCCAGACATGCGTCTGTTCCAACCGGCTCCTGGTCCAGTCCGGGAGCCACGATGCCTTTGTTGAAAAGCTGGCCGCTGCCGTAAAAGAGATGACCCTTGGCCCGGGCACGGACGCGGGCGTGACCATGGGGCCCATGATCAATCCTTCGGCTGTGGATGATGTGGATGCCATGGTGGCAGATGCCGTGGACAAGGGCGCGGCTGTTCTTGCGGGAGGCACGCGCTCCCCGCTTGGCGACCGCTTTTACGCACCGACCATCCTCACCGGGGCCACCCCGGAGATGCGGGTGTTCAGGGAGGAAATCTTCGGTCCTGTGGCACCGGTGTTCCGGTTTGATACGGAAGCAGAGGCGGTGCAGATGGCCAATGATACGGAATTCGGCCTTGCCGCCTATTTTTACGCACGGGACGTGGGGCGGGTCTGGCGGGTGTCGGAAGCGCTCGAGTACGGTATCGTGGGAATCAACGAGGGGATTATCTCCAATGAAACCGCCCCGTTCGGCGGCATCAAGGAATCTGGCAACGGGCGTGAAGGGTCAAAATACGGAATGGATGATTACCTGGAGATCAAATACCTGTGCATGGGCGGGATTGAATAACGGACCCGGATAGGGAGCATAAGAGAGGTATCAATCTGCCGGAACCGTATCATGGGGGCGCCGTTTTAGGCGGGTTTGTTTTTTTCTGCCAGCCATCCCATGACCGGGGCATTTTCGTCCGTTGACCCATACGGTTCGGGCGGGGGGGTTACCAGGCTCAGAGCAGATCCTGCCGATGTCAGCAGATATCCTTTTTGCTCAAATGCCTCTACCATCACGCGGTATTGCAGGGGAGAGATTGCCGGGGAGAAGGTGGTTTCCCCCTCTGCAACAGGTGTGGGGGTATTGAAATATGCCAACACCCGGACCTCTTCTGAATCAAGTGTGCAGTGTTCCACCGGGGCGCACTGCCTACGGTCCGTGATTTTTCCGCCGTCCGGGGTGGGGAGGAGGGTGAGGACCGGTTTTTGCCGGGCCCAGCTTTTTTTCCAGGCCGCCACCCGGCGCTTGACCGGATCAAGATAACCGGTTCCTCCTGGGGCTGGGGCATGGGTGAAATAATAGGCCAGTTGCTGTGTGGATGCCTTGTCCAGGCCATAGACCATCTCATAGGTGTCATAGGGCCGGGCATCGCGTATGCCGTGGGTGTCCTGATTTTCAAAATAAGGACTGAAGCGGCATAGGGTAAAGGCGGAACAGGAATTGGGAGGTTCCAGATGCTCCAGCAGTGGAAGCATTTCAGCCATCTGTTCGTAAATCCCTGGATCTTCGTCTGGAAACCCGGCAAGAATATTCCAGGAAATGGTAATGCCCAGCTCCCGGCAGGTTCTCATGAACCAGATATTTGACAAGACATCCGTTCCCTTGTTGATCTCCTTTAAGAC
The DNA here is from genome assembly GCA_036881925.1 of Desulfobacter sp. GTDB lineage: Bacteria > Desulfobacterota > Desulfobacteria > Desulfobacterales > Desulfobacteraceae > Desulfobacter. The sequence continues at coordinate 12,582 of JBAJNJ010000009.1, read as the reverse complement.
AGGGGTGCTCAGGCTTTCAATGCCGGGCTGCATCCAGACCACCCCGTGGGTCTTCAGTGCGTTCAGGCGGGAACCGGCCATGCCGACGCGGACCTCCCAGAAAAAAGACAAGGGGTATTCCTTGGCCTTGGAAGATTCAAGCGCCTGCAATACATTGGGAGCATCCATAATATTGTCCACGGCAATGAACCGGGGAATCCCCCATTTGCCGAACAGCCCGTCTATTTCCCGGGAAATTTGTCCGGCATTTTTTTTTCTGAACCGGATTGCCTCACCGTTAAGTCCGCAGAACCGGCAATGGCGGCCCTGTCCCCACCAGCATCCCCTGGCGGTTTCAAAGGGGATGGCCGGGTTTACCCGGTCTGAAAACGTTGTGTCCCCAACGGCGGCAAAATAGTCCGTGTAATCCGGTGCGGGCAGGGAGGCAAAATCCTCCACCGGGGTGCCTGTGATCACTTTCCGCTCTCCTTTGTGTGCTTCCAGGGTGTTGATGAATCGTGTAAAACTTTGTTCCGATTCCCCGGAAAAAACAAAATCAACCTGGGGGAATTGGTTGAGAAGGGTTTGCCCCATCTCGCCCTCGCAGTTGGCCCCTCCGAAGCAGATGGGAAGGGCCGGTTCCAGGCGGCGGATGCGTTCCGCAATGGCAAGGGCGGCGCAATTCTGCTGAAAGGTGGTTGAAAATCCCACAACCCCGGGACGTTCTTCCAGAATTTTAAGGGCCGCGGCAGTGGCGAATGCATCTGCTCTCTCTTTCAGGCGGCGGATGTCATTGATCGGACCCTGCCAGCCCTTTGCCTCCAGAAAGGCGTAATACTGTTCCCCGGCTTGTGGAGACGGCTGTCCTCCATTACCGGAGACCAGGGCCTCTGAAAAAATCCACTCGTTGATAAGAAAGGGCGGCGGGGTATGGTCGGACAGGTATTCGTTCAACTCCACCCCGATGGATTCGGCATAGTCGATATTCAAATAAAGAATTTTGGCAAAGATATTGTCGCGCGCCAGAACCGCCTTGAGAAGGCTGACGCCGATTGACGGACGGAGGACGGATGCCACCGGCGGAACGACCAGGACGACCTTGGGTTTCATGGAAGCAGCCCTTTAATTCACGGGTTGGGGCGGGAGATAATTTCCCACCTTTGTGTACACCATTTCCTGGGCCTCAAGGGATCTTGTCTTTTCGGGCAGGCAGGTGTTCAGCAACGTCCAGTATTCGGTGTTTTTTTGAAGCATGTCGCAGGCATGGCAGATCCCGTCAAAGTCTGTATCGCCAAGAGGCGCATCTGTGTCCGCCGTAATCTGTTTGAGTATTTCCACAGGGCCTTCAAAAGCCAGCCATTTGGTGATTTGGCTCGCAAATGCCTGGTGGATGGCCCGGTCCATGGGGTCGCCGATATTGCCGGTCGCAAGTTTCTCCGGCAAAGGAATGGCCCCGCAGCAGGGAACGATTGTGCCGTCGTAATATACGGAAAATTGCCTCAGCGCGGATCTGCAGGGGCCCAAATAGGTTTGGGGCACCTTTGGGCGGGCCATGTCCCCTTTGCCCCGTCCGGTGCTGACGGTTGCGTATTCGTCGATGCGGACCATTTCAAGGGGCACCTGGTTGGCGTCCAGCAACTTTTCCATATACGGTTTATCGATTTCAGACCGGTTGTCCACGGCTATTTTCAAGGCCACAAGGATGTCGAATTCCCGGGCCGCCCGGCAGACATTCACAATGTTTTGTTGGGAAACAAACCGGGAATGCGCGTCATCAAAGGAAAGGTTCAGTTTTTTAAGCCCTGCCGCTGCCAGGGGAGCCAGGGCGGTTACGGCGGCCCCGGACCGGGAGGCCCAGAAACCGCTGGTGACAACCGTGGTGTCATAGTGGTTTTCCGACGCGTTCCTCACACCCCGGGCCAGTATTTCCGGGTGGAGAAAGGGTTCACCACCTGCAAAGCTCACCCGTGATATCTGCGGAAAACGCTGCAGATCGTTGATCACCCCTGCAATCTGTGTTGCAGACAAATGGGTGCCGTCCCGGTCCATTCCGGAACCGGTACAGCAGTGGCTGCATCTGAGAGGGCATTTGTTGGTCAGGTGGAAAACGATTTCCCTGGGGGTGATGGCATGGGGATATTTTTGGGGTAGCATGGCATTGGCCTGAATTTGCATTGGTAAGGGGTGAAATTCCCGGACCGGCTGCCGGATGTTTTGCCGGCAGCCGGTTTCAACGCTCATTCCCGACAGTGTCATCCCGGGAATGACCACGGGGTTAAATTTTAATCTTATGTCCGTTTTGGGCAACCACATCACTGCATCCCTTGCGGATGTGGTCTATGATGGCATCGTCCAGTTTGATGCCACATTTTTCCAGGAACGGAATGGGGTCTGTTGCAAGCGCCTTGATACCTTCCGTGGTATGCTCCAGTGCTGCAACTTCCTTTTTAATTTGGTCCACATCAATATCAAGATGCAGACTGAACTTCTTATTGGCCATAAAGAATAGCCCTCCTTTTACATTAATGGTCGCTTGATTTAGATATCTACATGGACGGCGGATGCCTGGGCGGCGTTTTCCTTGTCCTGGTCAAGCTGTTCTCTGATGGCCCTGAGGGTTTCTTCATCCACATCCATGCCGAGGGTTTCAAGCATTGTTTTAATATCAGTCATTTTTCTCTCCTTTGTAACGCATTGGATTCATGAATCATGTGACGTAAAATCGTATTGCGATCCGTGCCCGGCAGTGCACCGGCGTGATAAACACCGGGAATGGTCGGGCCTGATGCGGACCGTATCTGTTTTTTAGTTAAATATCCACATGGACGGCAGACGCCTGGGCTGCCTGCTCCCGGTCCTGATTCAGCTGGGCTTTGATGGCTTCGATTGTGTCGTCATCCACCAGCATGCCGAGGGATTCGATAATGATGTCAATGTCATTCATTTGTTTCTCCTGATTTACGGTTTGAAAAAAATTACGACTGTGAAAAATTCGACTTAAATCATGGCACCACCTCCTTTCCGACGGAGACCCAAGGGGTGACGGTCGGCAATCATACCCGGTGAATCCTGGCGATTTTCGCCTCTGGTAAAGGGAAAGGTCAAACCACTGGCGCCCAGGTACGGCCAGATCGTTCCTTCTGATCTGAACGAGAAATCATGGCCGTCCAGGCCGGTTCCGTATACCATTTTGAACAGCGGTGTCTTCAACTCATGGATACCGTTTACCACTGACCACTCAATGGGCCATTCCCATAGCTCCCTGAGCTGTTTGACTACGGCTGAATTGCCGGTATCCCGGGCCATTGATTTAACAGCCGAGACGTACCGGCCAAAGCTGTCACAACCCGGACGGCAGGGCAGAAACGGAAGGATGCTTAAGCCGACCGCGGGAAAGAAGGGAATCTGCCAGGCTGCCGGGGATATCGCCGGCTCCTCCCCGATGCCTCCGGTGCCTCTGAGGAGGGCCGCTTTGGAGGGCGTTGTGTTGAAAGGATTGATGGGAGAGGGCGCGTCGCCCTCGCCATTGGGGTGGCCCGGGGCACAGCAGACCGGGTATTCCAGAATCTCAAACAGGGTTGCCCAGTCTCTGTTTTCAACGGCGGATGTCACAGCATCCCTGTGGCCGGCACTGTAGACAATGCAGTCCAACGAGAGCAGGTCTGCCGTTAAGGCATCGGTGTCCACGCACCCGATTCTCATGTGGTCGATTCGCGATGTTAAGGGCAGCACCGCATAGCCTGCCTCTTTTAGATTTTTTTCCCGGTGTTTCAGTTGGGTGGGACTGACCCGCAGCAGAAGGCCGGGCCGATTGTCTTTCAGGAGCCCTGTTAATTGTGCCTGCGCCAGGGCGTCAGCCAGTCCCACCAGTTTACCGCCCCAGTGTTGTTTGGCTTTTCTGCCCGCCCAGACGATTCTGACCGGCCGGGAGGAGGCCCGGTTCGGAAGTTTTTGGGGGGAGGGGCCGCCGGCATCGGCGTCCCGGTGATTGTGGGCGGTTAGCCGGGTAATAATATCCTCAATGGATTCGCTTGTGCCGGCCAGCCATCTGGTGCGAAGCGCCTCTTTAATGCGGCGGGCGGTTTCCGTGGTGGATATGGGAACCGTGCCCTGGTGCTGAAGTTCTTTTTCAAAGTAGCGGAACAGGGCTGCCCATATGGCGCAGTATACACTCCGGTTTCTCCAGTCCCCGTTCTCGGCAAACCCCGGGCACCCGCCTTTGCACAGAATAAAAAAACGGCATTCCCGGCACCCGTTGCTTTCCATTGGGGTGTCCATGAGTGCAAGGGGTCTTTCAAACCCGACGGAACCGGATTTGCCGAAATTGATACCTTCGTTATTGACCCTGCCGCAGTTGGTCTCTTCCCCGTTGCCTTCCAGGCCGTGGACGGCAAGGGTGGTAAACGGGTCGCAACCGTTCCACATACAGGATGTTCTGCGGTCCCGCCCTTGCAGCAGGTTGGCGATATCCTCGAAAATGTCAAATCTGAGATGTTTAAATTTTTTCCTGTTTTCGGCGAAGAACAGCAGGGTGCTGATGTTCTCTGCTTCGCTCAAGGCCAGGTGTTTTCCTGCGGCTTCGGTTTTCACGTCCAACAGGTGGAGGCGAACGTTTGACACCCCTTTTTCGTCCAGCTCCAGGAACCAGTCCAGCAGCAGCCGGCGGTTCCCTGCAGCGGCGTTTTGCCGGGTCAGGGTTGAGATGATCCGGGGGGGCCGCGAACGCTCACACAGGATATGGATCCAGTCCTCCACCTTTTGGGTCATGGCGCGGGTTTGCTCAAGGGAACCGGCCCATCTGGCGTCGTTGCAGCTACCGGGGCCGTCAATGGAAATGCTCACGGAAACGCGGTACTTCCGGAACATGGCGATATGCGCATCCGTAAGGAGGGTGCCGTTGGTCTGGACCGCATTTTTCCCAAATTTGTCAAACCCCCAGGAAAGCAGGGTTTCCAACTTATCCATGGGCATGAGCAGGGGTTCCCCGCCAAACAGGACGAACGGGGCGTTGATGGCGGTGATGGATTGTTTAATGGACTGGAAATCATAGGATGAGGGCGATGCTTCCATGCATTTTTGAGGTGCCTGGTAACAGTAGCGGCAACGGAGATTACACAAATTACCATATGCTTTTAGTTCAACAGCCATGCGGATGTTTCCCCGAATAAAAGGATAAAAACAGACGAAATAAAAATTACGAAATTAAGAGCGAGGATGCGTGGAACAGATAAATTGGGATAGACGATATTATTGAATGAGGAACTGCTCTTTTAAACGAGGATAATCTGAATGCGCGTTTTTTGTCAACTGAAAATTTTAACGCAGGCCGGGTCGACCGGTTACATGGCCGGCGCGTAAAAATTGGGATCGAAAAACCGGATTTCCTGACAGTTCAGTACCGTTACTTTTTAGGGTACTTCTAATAATCAGGATTTTGGTTTGAGTTCAAGGCGCGGCAAAATTTTAACCGGAGGAATACATTGCGTATTTCGAGGATTAAAATTTTGGGCTTCTGCCCTTTAGGGTATGCAACGCAGAAATCGGACCAAAAGACCATTATTAGAGGTGGCCTTTATTTTATTTGGATAGGTATGGATCGCTTCCGGAGGATGGCGAGATCAGAAATACCAGGTACACCAGGCCGCAATGCTGTCCGCCGGCCGGGCCTCAAAGGCTGTGCCGGGAATGTCGTATCCCCCGTATTCGGTTTCACTACCGCCCCAGCTCAAGGATGCCGTGGCTGTGATCCGGATGTTGTCTGCATAATCGTACACCACCCGGGGAAGAAACGTGCCGGAACCGTCCTCCAGGTTGACAATGGGGGTGGCATAGGCATTGACTAGGGGATGGACCTCCAGGTTGAGGTTGGCGCTGGCATACACCCTTCCCAGGGCAAAGAGTTCGCCCCGGGCAATACGGTCGGCCAGGGCCGGGTCTGAAAAATGGTCGGTGTAATCGGCGTCGGACAGGCCGTTGTAATACAGCTCAATATATCCGTACCAGTTTTTATCCAGCCAGACCCAGGAGTAATCCATATTGGCCACAGCAGAGATATAGGCGGACCGGCCCCGGCTGGCATCGTCCAGAAACGTGGCAGTGATATCGCCCCGCCAGGCAGCCCCGCCCAAATCCCCCGTGATGCCCATGCCGGTGACCATATCTTCATAGTGGCGGGTGGCCATTACATCCAGTTCCACCTCCCCTTTGAACATGTGGAGTTTTACGCCCAGGGAATTCTCATCCAGTCCGGCATCGCCGGTATCCGGATCACGGCGCACCACATAGATAAGTTCCACATCCATGTCCCGGACCGGGAACTGGATCAGGGCCAGGTCGTCGCCTGTTTTGTAGTCCCGCTCAAGGTCGGTGGGGGCAAAGGGATTGAAAAGATCCATGGGGTTGAAAGTAAACCCGTTTCCCCAGGTCACGGCCTGGCGGCCCAGGCGGATTTCCCCCCATGCCGGGGTAAAGGCGACCATGGCCCGGTCCAGGCGGTGGTAGGACATGGTTTCCCGGTCCTCATGGATCACCCGGGTGAGGTCGAAAAATCGCCGGTCATCGTCGGGCGGACCAAACAGGCCGGTGGAAAATACATCCGGATACAGCATCCTGAGATCTTCACCGTCCTTGCGGGTGCCGCCGCCTCCGGCCAGGGCTTCATAGTGGATTTCCGTATAGGCTGCGGTGTTGAAAAAGGTTTTGTTGTTCAGGCGGAATTCGGCAAAACCGTCACGGTTGGGGGCAAGGCCCACAGCATCATAGGCTGTGCCCGATCTGGGGAAAATGGCCCTGGTGTAAATTTTCAGGTGGCCGTCCCATTCTGTTTCCGGCATGGAAAAGGCATTTCCCCCGGCATATGCGGCAAGGGGTACAAGGGCGGCCAAGCCGAGCAACATAACGGCAACCCCCAGAAGCATGTGTTTCCGGCTTGGGGTGCCTGTATTATTTAACCGCGTCATCCACCACCCGCCCGTCTTTGAGATGGATAATCCGTCGGGCATAGTCCATGACCATCTGGTCGTGGGTGGAAAAGATAAAGGTGACCCCCCGGGCCTGGTTCATCTGGGACATCATCTCCAAAAGGCCCTGCCCGGTTTTGGAGTCCAGGTTGGCCGTGGGTTCGTCCGCCAGCACAATGGAGGGGCGGGACACAATGGCCCGGGCAACCGCCACCCGCTGCTGCTGTCCGCCGGAAAGTTCTGCGGGGCGCCGGTCATGCATGCCCTCCAGTCCGACATCATCCAGAATGGCCCGGGCCCGGTCCGAGCGTTCCCTGGCCGACACTCCCTGCATGAGCATGACGTATTCGACGTTTTCCCGAGCGGACAATACCGGGATAATGTTGTAGGCCTGGAATACAAAACCGATCTTGTTGAGGCGCAGGGTGGCAAGCTTTGACTGGGACAGGCCCGTGATTTCCCGACTGTCCAGGATGATTTGTCCCCGGGTCGGGGTGTCCAGGCCCCCGATGAGATTGAGCAGGGTGGTTTTTCCGGAGCCGGACGGACCTGCCAGTGCGGCAAATTCCCCCCTGGCAATGGACAGGCTGACCCCTGCCAGGGCATGGACATCCAGGTTGCCCTGGCGATAGGTTTTGGCCACATCTTTTACATCAACAATGTCCAGGGTCGTTGTTTTCCCGTTTTCCATATGAATTCCTCAGGGGTTGTCTGTTTTCAAGCCCGGTTTACGTCCGGGCCATGGCTTCCACAGGCGTAATTCGGCCCGCCTTGACCGCCGGGTACAGGCAGACCAGAAGGCCCAGGAGCATGATAACGGCGTTCACGGCAAGGATATCCCGGGCCGTGAGGAATGGCACCACAAGGTGCCCCATGCCGAAAAACTCCGATCCTTGTGCCATGAAAGACATGTCAATACCGCTGCCAAACGCCAGTACGGTGCCGATGCCCAGCAGATTGCCCGCAGCCAGGCCGATGGCCAGCAGGATCACGCATTCGGCAAGCACATTGCGGATGATCCATACCGGTTTCATACCCAGGGCCTTGAGCAGGCCGAATTCCCGTGTCCTCTCCAGCACGGCCATGAGCATGGTATTGACCAGGCCGAATGCCATGGCCAGGAACACCACCAGATACCAGAGCAGCATAAACGAATCAAACATGGCCAGGTATCCCTTGAGCAGGGGAAGAAGCTGCTCCCAGGATAGAACGGCCAGGCCAGGGGACAATTTTTCGGAAAGTGCCCGGACTGTCCGGTCCAGGTCCGCCAGGTCCACGGGATTGCGGCTGCTGCCCCGGGACAGCTTGATGCAGGCGCCGGTAACGGCGGTTTCCACGCCAAGCAGTTTCCGGGCAGCATCCAGGGTGATAAATACATATTGTTTTTCCGTGGCTTCCATATCCGCCCTGAAAATCCCCCGGATTTTAAACGCCCGGGATGCGGTTTCCCGGTCCGCATCCTGGGTCATGAGCACCAGTTTCCGTCCCAGGCGGGTCTCAAAGGATTCAACCAGGGCCTGGCCCACCACAATGCCGTGGCCGTCGTCCGGTGTGAGATGCCGGCCCTGGGCAAGGCTGTCCCCGTAAAAGGAGAGGCCCGGTTCCCGGTCCGGATCAATACCGACAATGGTGATCCCTTCCGCGTTCCTGGCATTGGATGCCACACCGCCGACCTGGATGCGGAATGCCCAGCGGGCATCCCCGGGAAGGGTGGTGTCCAGGAGTTTGCCTAACTCTGCGGGATTGTCGATCTGGTTTTCAATGACCGGATCATCCCGGTATGCCGGGGACTGGACCTGGATGTGGCCGGTCAGGGTGTTCAGGGCATTGGACAGGGTTGAGGCCATCATTCCCCTGGACAGGCCTCCAAAGACCAGCATGGTCCAGGCGCCGATGATGATGGCTGTGAGGATGATGCCGGTCCGTTTGGGGTTCCGCCAGACATTTCTCCAGGATATGTGTAAATGCATACGTTCTCCTTACACCGCCCGCATGGCGTCGACCGGCTTGAGTCTGTGAACCCTGACGGCCGGGTAGGCAGCAGTGAGCATGGTGACCAGGAAGACCAGCACAGGCCCGGCTGTTGCAGTTACCAGGCTCAGGCTGGGCCGGATCAGGCTGGGAATCCCGTATTGGCGCAGCATGCCCTCGGCCTCTCCCATGGGAATGCCCGTATGCTGGGCCCAGAGTGTTAACAGGCAACCGATGCCGGCACCGAGAATGATGCCGCAGAGGGTGAGGAAGCCGGATTCGTAAACCAGCATTTTGGTCAGGCGGCCGGGGTTTGCCCCGATGGCCATAAGGGTGCCGAACTCCTGGGTCCGTTCAAACACGGCCATGAGAAAGGTGTTCATAATGCTGAAAGCCACCATGACCAGAAGGATGCCGTAAAAGATAAGGCCCCCGCCCAGGTCCATCTGGATGGACTGGACCAGGCCCGGTGTCAGTTCATCCCAGGAAAGGCATGCCAGACGATGTTTTCCGGAAAATTCGGGCAGGCGTTCCCGGATGGCGGCTTTGGCCCGGCTGACGGTCCAAAGGGAGTCGCACATCGCCACCACTTCGTGGACGGCCTGGCCCATGGCAAAGATTTCCTGAAAGTGGGACAGGGGAATCTGGATGCCTGCCCTGTCGTATTCATCCATGCCCGAGGAAAAAATACCCTTGACCCGGAGCACGCTTGCGGCAATGGAGCCGTCCCTGGCAGACCCCAGGACCACCAGCTCGTCCCCGATCCCGATTTTCAGGTTTTTGGCCAGCAGGTTGCCAACGATTGCCGCGTTTTCATCGCCGGGGCCAAGAAAGCGCCCCTGGCGGATGGTGGCGGGAACCGTTGAAACAAGGGATTCCCGGATCGGATCAATGCCTGTGATCATTCCGCCGTAGGTCCGGTGTTCCGAAGAGAGCAGTGCAAATCCGTTGGCCCGGAAGGTGTATCCGGTCACATGGGGCGCTTGGTCCAGGATGGCGGCGATCCCGTCCGGATCTGCAACAACCTTCCGTATCTTGCGGTTTTCATTATATCCTTCTGCAATGACCTGGAGATGGCCGGTCCGGGTTTTTACGGCCGCGTCAATCATCACCTCATATGTACCGGCCTGGAGCGAGAGCATGAATATCAGCAGAACGCAGGCAAAGGCAATGGCAAAAACCGTTAGGATGGTGCGCCGGGGATTGCGCCAGATATTGCGCCAGGCCATCAGGATTTCCATAATTACCTCGCGGGCTTGCGCAATGCATTAAGGGTAAACAAGCTGTCCCGGAGCGGGGTGTCAAAGGTGAGGCTTTCGTATTCCAGGAGGGTGTAGTCCTGTTCGGATTCCGCATCCATGGACCGCATGGTCCACTGCCGGGGAAAGGGCCTTCCCCCGATGTCGCGGATATCCGTGGTGGTCAGGATTTTAACGGGTTCCATGTCCTCGTCGTAAAAGGCCTGCTCCATGAGCACCCCGTCACTGCGGATTTTAAGCTGCTGCATTCCCCATATGACGGGGGCATCTGGTCTGGGCACGGATTTGATCACATATACGGTGAATTCCCGGTCCGTTTCTTTGGCCACGATGTCGTGGGTATAGTCCACAAGAATGGTGTCGGCCTTTGACAGGTCGTTGTTTGAAAAATCAGACCCCATCCAGGACTGGGACATCATGGATGGCGGTATCTTGACCACCCTGTTGATTTTGGGGTTGTAGGTCCACATGTCCCGCTTAAGTTTCAGGGTGCCGTTGCCCTTGTCTTTTTTCGGGGCAATGATCCGGAAAATCGAATGGTCACGGCCTTTTGTCCAGGCCTTGATTGTGGTTTTCCGCTCCCAGTCGGTCCGATGGACCGTCATATGGACCACGGAAACCGAGGTGTTGCCCCGCATGTAATCCCATGCCCTGGCAATGAGATTTTCCGCAGCAGGCTCCCCGGCATGTGACAGGGCCGGGGGCAGGCAGATCAGGCATATCAAGCCGATGCACATGATAACAGAGCGCCGGTAGTGTTTTTTCATATCCGTATTTGTCCTCCACAGGAAATGCCCGGCAATCCGGGCAGGTTATTTGGCCCGCATTCCCCTGATCACCGTGTCAAAAAAGCGGTTTGCGGCCGTTGGGGCGTCAAATGTTCTGTCCATCCAGGCCTGGAGCATAAGGCCGTCTAGGGACGATACAAGCCCCATTGCCGTTGCGTGCACATCCAGGTCCGGATGAAACACCCTGGATCTTTTGCCCTCTTCCACAAGCCCGGCAATAAGGGTGGTGAGTTTTTCATACATGTTCAGCATGGACACCCGGTAGCGTTCCCGTATGGCGGGATTGCCTGCGGCCGCCCAGAATTCGAGAAATACGGAAAAGGTATCCAATTGATCGTAAACGGCCATGAAGGTCGAGCGCATGAGCGCATTCAGGCGCCGGGCTGCATTTCCCCCGAGGCTGGCGGCATCGACCATGCTGTTGCCGGCCAGGAAGTCCGTGTACCACTGGAATACGGCAAAAAAGAGCGCTTCTTTGTTCCGGTAGTATTCATAGATGGTGCCCTTTCCTACCCCGGCGGCCCGGGCGATGTCCGCGATTTTTGCCGCCGTATAGCCCTTTTCGGAAAATATGGTAAGGGCGGATGACAGGATGGCGGCCTGTTTGGCCTGTTTGTTTTTCTCCCATTTATTCATTCTTTTTGACCCATGGGTTTTGGCTATAAAGCATCTATAGTTAATGATTTAAAAAAAAACAGGCCAAATAATGACCAACTGGTCGATAATTGTCAAGGGAGTTTTTTATCATATGTTATCCGGATGCCGGCGCCGGCACTTGACGCCTCTATTGCGGGGGCTTACCCTAAAAGATATTCGCCCCTGTGAGGGAAAAAGAGATATATTTTTAAAAGGAGTATTCCATGAAGATTGACTGGGCATATCTCAGAAAGGGCTGAGTCTCCTGTAAAAAGGCTCAACAGGTGTTTGAGGAACGGCAGGTAGACGTGGTGCAGGTGAAAGACGCCAAAAAGGAAAAAATAGACGCGGAAAAGGCCTGGGACATGATCCGGACGTGCGAAACGGTATGGATCGGCAAGGGCAAAAAGGTGCTGGAATTTTCTCCCGGCGGGGAAAACCGCGAAGACATTCTCAAGGCGGCCATGGGACGGTCCGGGAATTTGCGGGCCCCGTCCGTGAAGGCCGGAAAGCAAATGCTGATTGGTTACAATGAGGCGTTGTATCAGAACTTGTAACCCAAAACAAAACTAAGACAAAAAAAGCCGGGGCGGCAACAATGCCACCCCGGCTTTCTGGATAGCGGCAGACTGGCGGGTCCTGCCGATATTTACAGACACTTTGGCGGAGCGTATTCCAAAGAGCCTCAAGGCAATTTTATATGTCTGCTATCCCTATTCAAATGTCTTCTGTATGGCGGTTTCAACAGCATTGACCACGGTGTCCACCTCTTCTTTGGTGATGATGAGGCAGGGCGCGAAGTTCATGATGTTGTTAAGGCCGTGGAAGCTGGAGTTGGTCCGGCCGACAATGACGTTCTGGGCCAGGACATTGCCCATGAGCTGGCCCATCTGACCTTCGGTAACCGGTTCCTTGGTGGCCTTGTCCTGGACAAACTCGACACCGGCAAAAAGCCCCTGGCCCCGGACCTCGCCCACCACATCGTATTTG
>JBAJNJ010000008.1:0-266338 GCA_036881925.1 Desulfobacter sp. | reverse complement strand
CAAGAACAACACGAACAACAGATGGAACTTGACTTGAGATAGCCCCAACGGGGCTTTCCTAACCCAAACGCCCCCTTTTAGGGGGCTACTTGAGGCCACCCGCTATGCGGGTGTGAGATTCACTTGCATTAGACGAAAACCTATGGGAATGGAGTTCTCCATATCATAACCTTTAGATTTTTTTATTCATGGACTTCAACCTCATTTGTGACAGGTTGGAAAGCGAAAATTATCGAAATCGACAATAGCCCAGGTTAACAAAAAATTGCAATAGCAAACTTGTTGGATTACTGAGGTGGGAATAGTAAAGAATCGTACTTTGATATTTATCAGTCCGATGAATATTTATTGTCTTCCATTTTACCGCTTTCGAGCCTTCCGCCTCAGACGGTGGGTCAGACCGTGGATCTTAAGTTTTCGGACGACTGACGATTGACTGAGATTGAGTTGCTTTGCCAGCGACCGGGTTGTGTCACAGGTGTCCAGGGCCTGGTTGATGAGCAGCTTTTCGCAGGCAGCCATGGTTTCCTGGAAATTGGAGAGGGCAGGGTCCGGACCGTTGATCCGGGCCTCAATGGCCGAGAGGTCGGGCCGGGCCGGGGCGGGCTGGCGGGCCGGGGTGTTAATGTCGGCCAGGATTTCGGATTCTCCCATGACCACGGCTTTTTTGAGCAGGTTTTTGAGTTCCCTGACATTGCCGGGGAAGGGGTAGGCTTCCAGTTTTCTCAGGCAGGCCGGGGAGAGTTGGCGGCGGACCTTGTACTGTTCTCTGTACTTTTCCGTGAACAGCATGATCATTTCAAAGATGTCTTCGGGCCGCCTGCGCAGGGGGGGCAGGGTAATGGTGAAGGTGTTGAGGCGGAAGAACAGGTCCTGGCGGAACTGTTTGACCCGGACCTGTTCCTTGAGGTCCAGGTTGGTGGCTGCCACCACTGAACATTTGATCTTCACGGGCGTAAGGCCTCCCAGGTGCATGACCTCTTTTTCCTCCAGGGCCTTGAGCAGCTTGGCCTGGACCGAGAGGCTCATGTCCCCGAGTTCATCCAGGAACAGGGTGCCGCCCGAAGCCATTTCAAAAAGCCCCATCTTTCCCTGGTCCAGGGCTCCGGTGAAAGCCCCTTTTTCATAGCCGAACAATTCGGCTTCCAGGAGCTGTTCGGGCAGGGCGGCGCAGTTGATCTGGACAAAGGGTTTTTTCATTCCATGGGTCTGGTTGTGGATGTACTGGGCCATGAGGCCTTTGCCTGTGCCGGATTCCCCCAGGATGAGCACGGGGGAAGCCTTGCGCCGGGAGAGCTTGGCCGCGGTTTCAATGACCTGGTGCATCTCCTTGCTTTCCGCGATGATGCCCTGTTCCCGGAGTTCGGTGAGGTGGAGGGAGGTGAGTTCCTCCCGGTAGCGGCTGGTGGCTTTCTGGGCTTTCTGGAGTTCGTCCCGCAGCCGGTTGAGGTGGGTGAGGTCCCGCTCGTTGACCACGATCATGGCAATGCTGCCGTCGTCGTTGAACACTGGCGAGGCCGTGACCAGAAGCTGGCGGCGGGTCTTGTTCTGCTTCTGGATCCGGGAGACCTGCCGCCGGGTCTTAATGGCGTCCAGGGTGACGGAACGGTCCACAATCCCGTCGGTTTCCAGGAATTTGATATTTTTGCCGACAACATCGGCGGCCCGGATGTTGGAGAGCTTTTCCGCAGCTGTATTCAGGGTGAGTATGACGCCTTCTCCGTCGCAGACCCAGATGCTTTCCGAAGAGGCGTTGAGGATGGTTTCCAGCTGGCGGTTGGCCCGCCGCAGCTCAACGGTCTGCTTTTTCACCTCCTGCTCCAGGTTGTCCCGGTACCGCTCCAGGGCCCGATCCTTTTCCCGGTCCTCGGTGATGTCGGCATGGGTGCCCACCATCCGGACCGGGGTGCCTTCGTCGTTGCAGCGCACCACAATGGCCCGGGACAATATCCAGCGGTAGGAACCGTCCCTGGCCCTGAGGCGGTAAACGGACTTGTAGGATTGTTTCTTGTTTTTCAGGACATCGACGATTTTCTGAAGGGCGGGTTCCCGGTCGTCAGGGTGGAGCATTTGGGCCCACATGGCGCCGGTGCCTTCGAATTCGTTGTTTTCATACCCCAGCATGTCAAAATACCGGGGGCTCAGGTATCCGGTGTCTGTATCGAAATTCCAGTCCCAGATCCCTTCGTCCGAAGCGGTAAGGGCGTATTGAAGGCGCTCCCGGGATTCCAGGAGCTGCCTTCGCTCTATGGCGTTGTTATGGTCGGTCATGTGCCGGTCACTGTACATCATCCTACGCCCCTGTGAAAAGGTTAAAAATTATCCGGCCAGCTCATCCTCATAGGCCCGGAGAATGGCCTGGATTTTTTCGTCCGCCCCTTCTGCCAGGGGCATGGGCTGGTGGGATTCGATGATTTCGGCCGCCTTTTGGTAGGCCTGTTCCTCAATGGTGGTATGCTGAAGTTTCTTTTCCCAGGCATCCCGGTTGAGGCGGTTGAACAGATCGCCCTGGGACATGGACCGCATGTGCTGGAAGGTATGCTTGTGGGTGAGGTATTCCCCGCCCGGGCCGGTTTCGTGGATCAGGTCCAGGGCCATGGTATCATCGTTGATTTCAATGCCCCCCACCACCTGCATGATCCGCTGGGCCTGTTCCGCCCCCATCATCATGGCGGCGTAGTCAAAGGTGATGAGCGAGTCAATGGCGCCCAGGCCGAAAAGGAAGTTGGCCCCGGCCAGGGCTGCGGGCATGGCTGTGAGGGAAAAGTCGTATCCCTGCTGGGCATCGGGCCGCTTGGAATCCGAGGCACAGCCCCCGATCCAGGAGGGCAGGCCGTAGAACTGGCCCAGCTTGGCCCAGGCCACGGAGAGCAGGGCGTTTTCCGGCACCCCCACAGGAGAACCCGCAAGGCGCAGGTCCATGATGGTATCGCAGCCGCAGTAGACGCAGGGGGCGCCCTTGCGGGTGAGCTGGGCCAGGATCACGGCGCTGAGGACTTCGGCGTTATGCTGGACCATGACCCCGGCCAGGGTCACCGGGGAAGAGGCTCCGGACAGGGACATGGGGATGATGGAGATGCCGATGCCCCCCCTGGCGCAGGCAATGATGGATTCACAGCACTCGTTGACCAGGGTCAGGGGGCTGGTGGGGCAGACAAAGCCGGTGACCGTGGGCCGGTGCCTGAAGTGTTCTTCCCCGCCCACGGCAGCTTTGGCGATTTCAAGGATCACCTCGGTATTCCGTTTGCCCCCGAATCCCAAAAAGCAGTGCTTGCTGGTATTCTTCACCATGGCGGCATAGTTGTGCACGGGCTGGGCTGCCGGGGTGCAGTCCCCGGAACAGGCCGCCCGCTCCACCACCGGGGTAATGTCCAGGGCGTCCTGGATCCGGGTGATATGGCCCAGGTCTTTCTTGGTGGTGGGCCGGACCTCCCGGGTATCAAGGTCAATGATCTTGACATGCTCGCCGAATCCAGCGGTAAAGGCCACCCGGTTCTGGTCGGTGAAATAGTCGTCTTCGGGCCTGCGGCCGAAGAACATCCCGGTTTTGGGGGTTGAGGCAATGCTCTCTTCCACCATATAATTAGGGATTTTCACGATCCCGTATTTCTCTTTGCGCCGGACATCTGCCCCGGCCTGCTCGAAAATATCCAGGGCCTCGGGCGTCTCCACTTTGATGCCGGTGTTCCATAGGATCTGGAGGGTGGCGGCATGCACAGCCTCAAGTTCCTGGTCTGTAAACGCGGTAAGCCCGTATCCGCTTTGGGTGCTGAATCCTGCCTTGGTGTTTCTGACGGTCATAGCTTTATCTCCTTGGTTGGGGCAAGGGATCTGCCCCGTGTTGTATTCGGGTGATGGGGGTATTGCCCGGGATATTGGAAATTGCATTTAATGTGCCATGTTCTGGATTTTGCCAAAGCCCTTTAAAATCAGATGATTATGCCTCACCCCCGGCCTTGCCGGGATAACGGCCTTTTGTTGCCGGATTGATTCATAAATTGTTCGGACTTGAATTAACTTCCTGAAAAATCAATGAAAATGGGACGGTTTGGGTTTGAACAAAAATTGAATCATAAAAAATCCGTTTAAAATCAGATTGTTCCCGGGATTGAACCGGAAGTGATTCAAAACTCCCATGGCCTGCCCCTGTGAGCGAAATGGTCGGTTTCCAAAACTAAGGCCTTGAAAATAAAGGCTGAACCGGATGCGTGTTCTGGGATGGCACAAAATCTGCTCCTCTGCCCATTCAAATAAGGCACCCACATAACTTTCGGACAATAAGGAAGATACGACATGAAGAACACGGAGATTCAGGAGATCAGGGAGACAGTAATTCCCAGGGGCCATGCCAGCGGCACGGCCTGTTACGTGGCCTCGGCTCGCGGGGCCCGGATCACGGATGTGGAGGGCAATACCTATATCGACTTTGCCGGCGGGATCGCAGTGATGAACGTGGGCCACAGCCACTCCCGGGTGGTGTCGGCCATCCGGGCCCAGGCGGAAAAGTTCACCCATACCTGTTTTATGGTCAATCCTTATGAGACGGCCGTGGACCTGGCCCGCCGCCTCTGCGCCCTGGTTCCCGGCGATTTTGCCAAAAAGGCGCTGTTCATCAACAGCGGGGCCGAAGCTGTGGAAAACGCGGTAAAGATCGCCCGGTACTACACCAGACGCCCGGGCATTGTGGTGTTTGACAATGCTTACCACGGCCGGACCAACCTGACCATGGCCATGACCGCCAAGGTCAGCCCCTACAAGCTGGGGTTCGGCCCCCTGGCCCCGGAGGTCTACCGGGCCCCTTTCGGGGATTATGAGGCCTTTGAGCGGTTCTTTATCACCGGGATCGATCCCGAACATACGGCAGCCGTGGTGACCGAGCCTGTCCAGGGCGAGGGGGGATTCATTGCCCCGCCCGATGATTTTTATCCCCGGGTGGCCCGTTTCTGCAAGGACCACGGCATCCTCTTTGTGGCGGACGAGATCCAAAGCGGGGTGGGCCGCACCGGCAAGATGTTTGCCATGGAGCACTGGGGCGTGGCCCCGGACCTGATGACCGTGGCCAAAAGCCTGGCCGCGGGCATGCCCCTGAGCGCGGTGGTGGGCCGGGCCGAGATCATGGATTCGATCCATCCCGGCGGGCTGGGCGGCACCTACGGGGCCAATCCCCTGGCATGCGCCGCTGCCCACGCGGTTCTGGACATCTTTGAAGACGAAAACCTTCTGGAAAAATCCGTGGCCCTGGGCAACAGCCTCTGGGAGCGCTTCCGCCGATGGGAAAAAGAGTTCAGCGCCGTGGGCGAGATCCGGGGCAAAGGAGCCATGATCGGCCTGGTCCTGGTCACGCCGGAGGGTCTGCCCGATGCAGACGCCGCCGGCAGGCTCGTGGCCTTTTGCCGGGAAAAGGGCCTGATCCTCCTGGCCTGCGGCATCCACGGCAACGTGATCCGGGTGCTGGTGCCCCTGGTGATTGAAGACCAACTCCTAGAACAGGGCCTTACCCTCATGGAAGAGGGCCTTAAGATGCTTGCCTGACAGGGGCATGACGGAAAATACCCATAAATCCAACGGCCTGAATATCAACCTGAACCTGAATATAAAACAGATACGCCCGGGCAAAACCGGCCCGGCAAAGGAGAACACATGACCAAAGAACTGCCCAGCCATGCAAAAGTCGTCATTGTCGGCGGCGGGGTAATCGGATGCGCCACTGCCTACCATTTGACCAAACTCGGGGTCAAGGATGTGGTGGTCCTGGAAAGAAAAGAGCTGACCTGCGGCACCACCTGGGCAGCGGCCGGGCTGGTGGTCCAGCTTCGGGGCACCCCGGAAATGGTGCGGATGACCCGCCACGGCTATGAGCTGTACCAGGAGATTGAAAAGGAAACCACCCAGCCCACAGGCTTTGTAAAAACCGGTGTCATCAACTTTGCCACCACCCAGCACCGGGCCCATGAGCTTGAGATGCTGGAATCCCTGGCCATCAGCTTCGGCATTGACAACCATCCCATCGGCATGGACGAACTTAAGGCGCGCTGGCCCCTGATCAACACCCAAGACATTATCAACGCTTATTACATGCCCAATGACGGGGTGGTCAATCCCGTGGACACGGCCATGTCCATGGCTGTGGGCGCCCGGAAAAACGGGGCCCTGATCCTGGAAGACACCGAGGTCCTGGACTTTGAGATGAAAAGCGACAGAGTCACGGCCGTGGTCACGGACAAGGGCACCATCAAGTGCGAGTGCATGGTTCTGGCCGCGGGCATGTGGAGCCGGGAACTGGGCCGCAAACTGGGCATTTCCGTGCCCCTCCACGCCTGCCAGCACATGCATTTTGTCACCCTGCCCATGGAGGGGGCCAAAAAAGGCATGCCCATCCTCAGGGACCAGGACGGCTGCCTCTACTTCCGGGAAGAGGTGGGCGGCCTGCTCATCGGAGCCTTTGAATACGGGGCCATCCCCTACGGCACCAAAGAAATCCCCTCGGACTGGAGCTTCAGGGAACTGCCCGAGGACATGGACCACCTGGAACCCCTGATGGAGGCGGCCATCCACCGTATCCCGGACCTGGCCGAGGCCGAGATCCGGCGGATCACCACCACCGCGGAAAGTTTTACCCCGGACAACATGTACATCATGGGCGAGGCCCCGGGCAAAAAAAAGCTGTACACGGCCTGCGGCATGAACTCCTCCGGCATCCTCTGCGGGGCCGGGGTGGGCAAGAAAACCGCGGAATGGATCGTGGAGGGCTATCCCAAGTCCGGCCACATCTGGGAGGCGGACAACCGCCGCTGCTATTCCTGGATGATGAACATCAACTACCTCAGGGACCGGGCCCCGGAAACCCCGGGCAACCTCTACGGCATCCATTTTCCGTTCAAGCAGTTTGAAACCGCCAGAAACGTGCGCATGTCCCCCTTCCACGACCGCCTCAAGGACAGAGGGGCCTGCTTCGGCCAGATGTTCGGATATGAGCGGGCCAACTGGTTTGCCCCGGAAGGGGTGGAGCCCAAATACGAGTACAGTTTCCACCGCCAGAACTGGTTTGACTACTCCGGGGAAGAGCACATGGCCATCCGGGAGAACGTGGGCATCTACGACCTCTCCTCCATGTCCAACTTTATCTTCCAGGGCAAAGACGCCCTGGCCGTGCTCCAGAAGATCTGCGGGGCAGACGTGGACGCCCCCGTGGGCAAGGTGGTTTACACCCAGATGCTCAACGAACGCGGCGGCATTGAAGCCGACATCACCGTCACCAGGCTGGACGCCGACAAGTTCTTCATTGTCACGGCCGGGGCCAATGCCCTGCGGGACTTTGACTATATTGAACGGGCCATCCCCGAAGACGCCCATGCTTTCTTAAACGACATGAGTTCCTCCTACGCCATGCTCGGCGTCATGGGGCCCAACGCCAGGAAACTGCTGGAAAAATGCACGGACGCCGACCTGTCCAACGCGGGCTTTCCCTATGGCACGGCCCGGGAGATTGCCGTGGGCTATGCCACCCCCCTGGCCGTCCGCATGTCCTATGCCGGTGAGCTGGGCTGGGAACTCTACGTGCCCACGGAATTTGCCGCGGGCATGTTCGACGCCCTCATGGAAGCGGGCAAAGACCTGGGCGTCAGGCTTGTGGGCCTCCATGCCGTGGATTCCCTCCGCCTGGAGCGGGGATTCCGCCACTGGCCCTCGGACATTGATCCCGAGCACACCCCTCTGGAGGCGGGCCTGGGATTTGCCGTGAACTTTGACAAGGACGATTTCCTGGGCAAGGAAGCCCTCCTGGTCCAGAAGCAGCAGGGCCTGAAACGGAAACTGGTCATCTTTACCGTGGATGATCCCGAGCCCCTGATCTACCATGACGAGCCCATTTACCGGAACGGGGAACTGGTGAGCGAAAACACCCACGGGGCCTACGGCCATTTTGTGGGCGGTTCCATCGGCATGTGCTACCTGAAAAACGGGGACGGCATCACCAACGACTGGATAATGGATGGCAAATACGAGATTGGGGTCAACGGCAAGATGTATCCCATCACCATCCATCTGTCTGCGCCCCATGATCCCAGGGGTGAAAGAGCCAAACAATAATTTTATCACCGTCCGGTCCCGGCATGCCCGGGAACGGGTTATCCTTAAGGGTAAAGACAGAAATAAATAAGGAAAGATCAGATATGAAGATTTTCGTATGCGTCAAGCACGTGCCTGACACCGCCGCCACCATCAAGGTGGCCGGCGAAGCAGGATATGAAGAGGGGGGCGTCAAGTTCGTCTCCAATCCCTATGACGAGTTCGGCATTGAAGAGGCCGTGAAAACCGTGGAGAAAAACGGCGGGGAAGTGGTTATCCTCACCGTGGGCAAGGCCGGGGCTGCCGCCACCATGCGCGGGGCCATGGCCATGGGCGCCCACCGGGGTATCCTGGTGAAAACCGACACCCAGTTCCTGGATCCTGCCCTCACGGCACAGGCCCTGAAGGCGGCCATGGACCAGGACGGCTTGGGAGACATGGTGTTCACCGGCAAGGGTTCCGTGGACTCCGAAAGCTTCCAGACCCAGTACTGCCTGGCCGCTGCCCTGGGCGTGCCCGTGGCCAACGAGGTTTCCGCCCTCAGCCTTGGGGAGGGCAAGGCCGTGGCCGAGCAGGAAACCGGCGGCGGGGACAAGCAGGTTCTGGAACTGTCCCTGCCCTGCGTCATCGGGGCCACCAAAGGCCTGAACGAACCCAGGTATCCCAAGTTCCCGGACATCATGAAAGCCAAGAAAAAGGAACTCAGGGAGATCGACATTGCCGACCTGGGCATTGACCTGTCACAGGGCCGGATCTGCCTTGAAACACTGGAAATCGTGCCCGAACGCTCCGGCGCCAAAATGCTGGAAGGCGATACAGACGCCCAGATTGCTGAGCTTGTAAGGATTCTCAGAGAGGACGAAAAGGTTATTTAAGGAGAAAGAAGATGGCCAAAACAGGTATATTGATAGAGACTGAAAACAACGGGGTCAAAGAGACCAGCCTCGGGGTCATGGCAGCGGCCGCCGGCACAGAGATCCATGCCCTGGTCATGGACGGGGATGCGGCTGCGGCCAGGGAAACCCTGGCTGCCCACGGGGCAGCCGTGGTGGTGGACATGGCCGCGGGCAAAACCGTTCAGAGCCCTGACCAGGCCGCCGCCGCCCTTGCCGCCGCTGCAAAGGAATACGGGCTCACCGCCATTCTGGGCACGGCCAGCGCCATTGGCAAGGATATATTTGCCAGGGCCGCCGCCCTAATGGGCCAGCCCCTGGCCTCGGACATCCTGGGCCTGGACCTGGAACAGCGCACCGTAAAAAAATCCCACTTTTCCGGCAAAACCCTTGCCACCCTCAGGCTCGATGCCGACATCTTCCTGTGCACGGTCCGGCCCAACCTGTTTGAACCGGCACAGGCACAGGCAGAAGGTGCGCTTGCGGCCTTTGACCCCGGTGTTGCCGATGCCGGCGGGGTAAAGGTGCTTGAGGTCAAAAAAGGGGATGCAGATACGCTGGATCTTACCGAAGCCCCGGTGGTGGTCACCGGCGGCCGGGCAGTGAACGCTGCTGAAAATTTCGCCATGCTCGACGCCTGTGCCGCCAAGCTTGGTGCGGCCGTAGGGGCTTCCAGGGCTGCCGTGGACGCGGGATTCGCCAATCATGCCATGCAGGTGGGCCAGACCGGCAAAACCGTCTCTCCCAGGCTTTACATTGCCTGCGGGGTTTCCGGTGCGGTCCAGCACTTTGCCGGCATGAAAACTTCCAAGGTCATTGTGGCCATCAATGAAGACAAGGACGCCCCCATCTTTGCCAAGTGCGATTACGGTATTGTGGGAGACATCTTTGAGGTGGTGCCCAGGCTCACCGAGAAATTATAACCAAAGACCCCGGTGCCTGTGCGCCGGGGTATCCTGCCTGCCGGTCAAAAGACAGGCCCCTGGAGAATGTCTAGTAAATGGAAGCATATCTTGTTGTAAAATCCGTGTTGATGACGATTGCGCTGGCGGGCGCGTTTGGTTATTTTTTCATACGGGTCGCCCGGCTGTATAAGATCATGATGGCTGTGGACGGAGACGGGCCCACACCCGGAGAAAAGGCCCGTGGGCGCATGGGAGACCGTATCAAAGTGGTGTTCACCGATGTTCTGGGCCAGGCCAATGTCCGCCGCAAGCTTGGGCCCGGCCTGGCCCATACCCTGATCTTTTTCGGGTTCCTGGCCATCCAGCCCCATTCCCTTGAGCTGATGCTCAGGGGGGTGATTCCCTCCCTGCACCCGGGGCACATCTTTCCCGGGCTTTACACGGCTTACCTCTTTATTGCGGATATTCTGGGGTTCTTTGTCCTGGTGGGATTTGCCTATGCCCTGTACCGCCGCCTGGTGATCAAACCGGACTATCTGACCATGGGGCAGGATGCCAACCTGATCATCGTATTCACCTCCACCATCGTGATTTCGTTCCACTTCATCAATGCGTTCACCCTGGTGATGGAACCTGCCAACGGCTTTAACTATGGGGCAGCCTTCCCCATTTCCGGGGTCTTTGCCTCGGTTTTCGGGATCGCCCACCTGGGGAATGCCGATTTAATGATTGGGCATGAGTTTTTCTACTATATCCACATCTTCACCATCCTGGGCTTTTTGCTCTATATTCCCGGTTCCAAGCACCTCCACCTGCTGGCGGCTGCCCCCAATGTTTTCTTCAAGCGCCTGGAAACGGAAAAAGCCATTGCCAAAACCGATATCGAAGATGAGGATGCAGAGACCTTCGGCCTTGGCAAGTGTACGGAATTCAACTGGCACAACGTGCTCAACCTCTACGCCTGCACCGAGTGCGGCCGCTGCGAGGAACTCTGCCCGGCCGCCGGTACGGGCAAACCCCTTTCTCCCAAAAAGATCATCCATGACTTTAAGGTGGATCTTCTGGACCAAGCCGGCCTGATCCTGCCGGACAAAGAGGGCAACGACAAAAAAGATGAGGTGCTGCCCATCATGCGGGACAACAGCGGGGTCACCGACGATGTCCTCTGGTCCTGTACCACCTGCCGTTCCTGTGAAAACATCTGCCCGGTCTCCAACGAACACCTGGATTTTGTATTTGAGATGAGAAAGCACCAGGTGCTCATGGAGGCCAGGTTCCCGCCCGAAATGGCAGAGACCTTCAACAATATGGAAAACCAGGCCAACCCCTGGGGGTTTTCAGCCGACACCCGGGCCGACTGGGCCAGGGAGCTGGACGTGCCCCTGATGATGGACCGGCCCGACACAAAGATCCTCTACTTTGTGGGCTGTGCCGGTTCCTTTGACGACCGGGGCAAGAAGATCAGCCAGGCCACGGCACGGGTGCTGAAAAAGGCCGGGGTGGATTTTGCCATCCTGGGGCCTGAGGAATCCTGCAACGGGGATATGGCCCGGCGGGCCGGCAACGAGTACCTGGGCCAGATGATGATTCAGCAGAACGTGGAGACCATCAACCAGTACAAGCCCGAAATGATCCTCACGGGCTGCCCCCACTGCTATAACACCCTTAAGAACGAGTATCCCGGGTTCGGTGCGGACTACAAGGTGGTTCACTATGCCGATTACTTCAACACCCTGATCAAAGAGGGCAAGCTGAAGGTCAATGCCAGAGACATGGGCAGCATGACCTTCCATGATTCCTGTTATCTGGGCCGTTGGAACGACATCTACGATTCTCCCAGGGAACTGTTACAGAAAGCCAACACGGGCGAACTTCTGGAGATGGACAGACACATGGAAAAGGGCATGTGCTGCGGCGCCGGCGGCGCCAGGATGTTCATGGAAGAGACCATTGGCGACCGCATCAACAACGTCCGGGCCCAACAGGCTGCGGCGACCGGTGCGAAAACCATTGCCGCTTCCTGTCCTTTCTGCGCCACCATGCTCAACGACGGCATCACAGCGGGGAACCGGGACCTTAAGGTCCTGGATATTGCTGAGATTCTGGACCAGGCCACGGACGATTCATGAACTGTTCCCGGGCTGTTCCTGAATTGGGGACAGCCCGTGCCATGCCGCCCCAGGGCATCGGGTTCAATCCGTTCAAACCGTATTGACAGGGCATGGGCCGGGTATTAAATTAATGGCCTTGAAATGCCTTATTTTTGCATCCAAACCAGTAAAAAGGAAACCACCATGCTTGAGTTAAATGATAAACGACTGTTCCAGACCGGCGCATATATCAACGGCCTCTGGACCGAGAGCGACGACAAGACCACCTTTGACGTGGACAACCCGGCCACAGGAGAGATCATTGCCCAGGTGGCCCGGTGCGGGGCCGGGGAAACCCGGCGTGCCATTGACGCAGCCCAGGCCGCATTCGGGCCGTGGCAAAAACTGACCGCCACCCAGCGGGCCGATTATCTTTATAAATGGTATGAACTGATCATGGCCAGCCAGGACGACCTGGCCCTGCTGCTCACATCAGAGCAGGGAAAGCCTTTGGCCGAAGCCGCCGCCGAGATCCGCTACGGCGCGGGCTATCTGCGCTGGTTTGCCGAAGAGGCCCGGCGGGTATACGGGGATACCATTCCCCAGCCGTCCCCGGACAAGCGCCTGGTCTGCATCAAGCAGCCCGTGGGCGTGGTGGCCTGCATCACTCCCTGGAATTTTCCCAATGCCATGCTCACCCGGAAGATCGGCCCGGCCCTGGCTGCCGGCTGCACCGTGGTATGCAAACCTGCGGGCTACACCCCGCTTTCCGCCCTGGCCCTGGCCGAGCTGGCCCACCAGGCAGGGATTCCGGCAGGGGTGGTCAATGTGGTGGCCGGTGCCACCCGGGCCATCGGAGATGAACTCACTGCAAGCCCGGTGGTGCGCAAGCTGACCTTTACCGGGTCCACGGAAGTGGGCAAAACACTGATCCGGGCCTGCGCGGACACAGTCAAGAAAACCTCCATGGAACTGGGCGGCAACGCTCCCTTTATCGTGTTTGACGATGCCGACCTGGATGCGGCCGTATCCGGGGCCATTGTTTCCAAATACAGGAACGCCGGCCAGACCTGCGTCTGCTCCAACCGCCTCCTGGTCCAGTCCGGGGTGTATGATGCGTTTGTGGAAAAACTGGCCGCCGTCGTCAAAGAGATGCAGCTCGGGCCGGGAACCGGCAGCGGGGTCACCATGGGGCCCATGATCACCACTGATGCTGTGGCAGATGTGGACACCATGGTCAAAGACGCTCTGGAAAAAGGCGCATCCGTGGTTCTGGGGGGTAAAGCTTCCGGCCTGGGTGACCGGTTTTACGAACCCACCATCCTGGCAGATGTCACCCCTGAGATGCGGGTATTTAAAGAGGAAATTTTCGGCCCGGTGGCCCCGGTGTTCAAATTCGACACCGAGGAAGAGGCCGTGCAAATGGCCAATGACACGGAATTCGGCCTGGCCGGCTATTTCTACAGCCGGGACATCGGCAGGTGCTGGCGGGTGGCAGAGGCCCTGGAATACGGCATCGTGGGCATTAACGAAGGCCTGATCTCCAATGAAACCGCCCCGTTCGGCGGCATCAAGGAATCCGGCAACGGCCGGGAAGGGTCAAAATACGGCATGGATGACTACCTTGAAATCAAATACTTGTGCATGGGTGGGATAGAATAAACCTGCCATAAATTCACCGCCCCGGGAACCATTTCCCGGGGTGTTTTTTATTGCCGGACCGCAGAAAACAGTATCATTTTACGTCTCCGGTTATTCTTCAAGGATCTGCCGGGCCTCATTGTCAACCACCACCGGGCTTTCAAAGTAGCGCACCTTGGGATCTGTCGCGTACTTCTCCCGAACAAAGGCACGCCATTCTTCCGTGTACATTGCCTCTGCCTCTTGCCTTGAATTCCAGAAATAGACACCGCCCAATGTTTTTCCATCTTCGGAAAAGATGTAGGTTTTTCGAAGCAGCCCCTGAACATCCCGGTAGTTGGGGGCCGTGTCCGAAAAGATGCTGCGGGCCTGCTCACGCGTTATGGGTTGGGGCATTGTAAACTCTGTAATGACTGTAATCATTGGTATCTCCTCTTGATTTGTAAAAAAATCGCGCCTGGCCGGACCGGCGGATTCGGTACATGTTTCTTACTGTAAATTCCAGAATTCTCCATCTAAACCCAGTGCTGCGAATAATTTTTGGGTTTCCCCGGCATCCGGCCTTTTCCACTCTTTCCTGCTTCTGCCTGAATACCATTTGACAGCCAATGCATTACATAAGCCGACTGGCATGACAAACCCTTTGTCTTTTCCGTTTTTCGTCAACCAATGGTCTAAGTGCGCCTCCGAACTGAAGGCCAGAATGGTTGCTCATGTGAACCCTATATTTTCCCAGAATTTTTTTGCCGGAACCAGGAAGTGCACCAGCCAATCCGATTCCACATTTTCATTGACGCGGATATCAATATCCAGTTTTTCGTTGCATTGTCCACACCCACACGGGGTGTGTCCTTTTGCATCCCTGTTTAAAATTGCAGAAATGCCAAAGACATCCCATATTCAGTTGGCAAAATATGTGTTTGTTCCTGTTTCCGCCCTGAAGTTTGTGGGCAGGGACGAAAACGGGTGGGCCATCCAGATGGAATGGCTGCCCGGGGCCAAAACGATCTGATGGGCATCTGCCAGTCTTTGAAAGGCGGCTTCAGCCTGTGAGATGGTTATCCTGAAAAATTCGGAAACATCCTCTGTGGTCGGCGGTTTGGATGCCTTTTCAAACGTTTTGTAAATATAATGCCTGACGTCTTTATCCGGTACTGCAGCCACATCCATTTTTATTTTCCTCATATCATGCCCGGCTTCAGCCTTCACCGGATTCACGTTGATCATTTCCAAGGGGGGAATCCCCACGTCTAAAACCCTTACACTCCGGCAGTTTGCCGACAGTTGCCGTTAACTTAAGCTAAATTCCAATCTCAAACAACACTTTTGGATCGCCCGGTTTATTATAATCCAGTGTCACCTGGGTGCCGTCAATTTCTGCGTCTCCTTTGGAAATGGCAAATCCAATCTTTTTATGAAATGCAATTGATCCTTTGTTGACCGGTGATGTGCATGCCCTGACGGTATCCCGGTTATTTTCTCTGCAGATTTTGAAAAAACGATTGTATAGATGCTCTCCAATTCCGATTCCGCGATAATCCGGATGAACCCCAGCAAAGTGTATATACCCCTCCTTTGGACTTGCCGGTGAGAGAAAGCCGATCAGGAATGCTATGAATTCATTTTCTTTTTCAATAACAAATGATGTGTTGTTAAAATGTATTAAGAACAGTTTCGGCATCATCCAGGTCAAATCCCTGCCCTGCCACCAATCCTTCATAACCCCTATTATTGACGGGTGGTCTGATGCTCTGCTGTTTCTTATTTTTAAATCACTGGGCAATTCCTGATACATTTGCTCTCTCCTGGGATTTTTTGGTGCCGGCATGAAAATTCATCATAACGTTATGCCTGTTCCTGTGTGCTTGTCATGATGCGTATTATCTATAGCAAATGACAAAAATATGTTCCGAGAAAACCGCTGACAAGAATACCGACTCAGTAAAAAATACTGAAAACTTGAGCGTCATTTGCTGTGCAACCACCCAAGTTAACAATTGAATCGGAACGGAATTTTGAGAACAGCTATAACATAAATATAATGGATCTACACTTTATAAGTCGCATTGTTAAAGGGGGATGCAACGTTATGCTGCTTATCGCGTTCCAGATACCCAAATTTATCATTGGCAGGGTTTGGATCATCAAAACGTCTCCCGGTCTGAGTGGGAAGCCCATGATTCTTTTTTCAGAGTATTGTAAGCCTTAAGGGTAGAGGGTATACTATGAGGCATCAAATTTCGCTCTTTCGTTGACGCCGTCTGGTACGCGCTACGTATTTTACATGGATATTCACGGGATTGGATGCATCCAATCTGTCTTTTCAAGTGTCTACAAGTGTCTATATGAACTGACGGTTCGTAGAAGTATTATTGAAAGTTCAAATAGTTATAGCTCTAAGTTTGCTTAATACAAAATTATCCGGGTTTTTTGGGATAAAATATTTGAATTCGTTTTTTAGGAGGAACCTGATGGGAAGAAAAAATCGGAATATCGGAGAGCACCTTAAAACTAAGGCCGGTGATATCGTGGGGAGGCCTGTGACGAATGCGGATATTTGTCGCTACTTCATGAAAGTCGGGCTGACGAGTAAAGGGGACTTCCAGTCTTATTGGTATGCCAAGGGCAGCACCAAATCCGTGGCATTGGCGGTAGACCTCGTAGCACTGGGGGCCGCCTGTGCCGGGGTACCCGTGCCTGCAACGCCGGTATTTGCCAATGTCGGGGTCAAGGCAAAGGTCACCAATACCCGGAACAATCTCCTGGCGGTGGCGGTCTCCCCCCAAACCCTTGAGACGGCCGGACGCAAGCTGAGCACAGCCGGGAACGGGGAGGTGGTGTTCCTGGCGATGACCGGATACAAGTGGGAGAGCGGAATTGATTTTTCCGCAGAAGTGGGCGTAACGGCGAAAGTTCCCGGCTTGCCTTCCTTTAGCTCCGGCAAGGGCAAGTATGGTGGAAATAAGGATGAACCTACCACTGTGGAAGCCGGGACCTATGCGGAGTTGGCCGCCTTTGGGATCAACGTTGGCGCCAAGGCCAGTGTCCATGGAAACGCCGGCATATCCGGAGAGCGCCTCTACCTGAGTGATACCGCTCCCACCTTTATTCAGAAACCAAGGGCAATGACCGAACTGGAAAACAACCTTATACTGGTATTGAAAAACGGAAACAAGAAAGCCTGTATGAAGGCCGAGGTTCAGGCGTTTCTGAGGCCCCATGGCAGGGAACAGCAGCGCAGCAGCATCCGCCGGTTGTTGTCCCGTGGGGGCTCCGTGTCTACGGACCAGTTACTGAAAGCCCTGGCCGACCTTGAAAAAGATACCGCAAATGTGTTGGTCAAAAGCGAGTGCTGCCGCCATATCCGTTCTCTTCGGGATTTCAAGGCTGCCAATGTCCTTGGACCCTATAATTTTATTTCTCTCTGGGGCATGAAACCCCAGAGCAGTGCCGGGGTCAGCGCTTCTGCGGAAGCTTCGATTTCCGCAGAAGCCGGTGGTATTGCGAAAGCCAAGGCCGGTGCCAGCGTTACCCTGAAAGGACCCTCCATAGACGTTTCTCTTAAGTTTACCCGTTTCCGCTTCCAGACTGCAGGATTGGCTGAAGAGACCGGTGGCAGCCGGACCGGTAACACCTCAAGCGCTTATGCCATCATGACCCAGGATACGAGCATTACCTACGGCCAGATGGACCTGACCCTTTTAGAAGCCGGTGCTGGTGCGGAAATTTCCGCCTCCCAAAGCCTGGTGGCGACCGAGAAATACCAGAAAAGCAAAGATGCCAAACGGTCCAAGCAAAAAGGCCTGGCCATCGCCAGTGTGAGCGGAGAGGCCGTTGCTGGTTTAGAAGAAGTCGGAGCCAAAGCCGAAGCCACTGCAGGCCTGAAAAAAGCCCTGAACTTCATGCAGTACGAATCGGCTGTGGCTTTTTGGGCTCCCCCGAAGGACGCCGGCGAGAAAACGGGGCAGATCGTGAACATTCCCCTGGCCCAGGGGTCGGGATTTTCCTTTGGCCAGTCCGTGGATACCTGGCAGCTCAGCCGTTGTTTGGCAGAGATGGATGCTGATCCCCAGGCCCCCTGCGGTTATTTGCAGGGACTTGCCAGCCGCCTTAATGTCACCTATAAGGCATTGAAGATTTTTTTGGCTGAGCAAAAGGACCTTATTCTGGATATTGCCCACCTCACCCGTTTGAGCGGGCCGGAAAAAGAAAAGTACAAGGCGCATCTGCCGTCGCCATCCGCTTTTCTTATTGAATCATCGTTCGGGCTGAAGAGTCCTGAAACTATCAAGGTGGATGCCCAATGGTCGAGCAAGGGACGCTGGATGCTTGGACCCAGTGGCAAGGGCAAAACCCTCAGAGGCAAGCTCATTGGCCGGGATCCCGCTTCTGCGGGCCGCCTTCAGGCCATCCGGCTGCGGTACCGTATGGCCGATGATACCCGGAAGACCAAAACCCGGTTTTCTCTGGGAATCAGATATATTGTCCAGCTGGGGATTGAGTATGCCTCGGTGGAAGAGGCAGGCGCCGAAGGGATTGTCAATCTGGGCTCGACCTGGTTCAACGATTTCGGCAAGTACAATACCGAAGCTGTACGGGCCCAGGTCGAGGCCTATGAAAAAGCGGTTCCCCAAGTGGCGTTAATTCACCAATAATGGTCCGGGATTAAACCGTCCAATATTCTCTTGCCGTATAATATCCCGTAATCATAACTGAAGTTTGTGGGTGGGGACGAAAACGGGTGGGCCATCCAGGTGGAATATGAGGTGTCGTATGAACTGTATTGACCATATGGCTCTCAAGCAGGTTGCTTTATATCCGGACGGCAAGCACTCGGAGTTCAAAAGAGCGGAGCCCGGCAATACCAATGCGCCGGGTGAATTAAATATGCGCGATAAAAAAAGGACTGGTCAACGTCTGTCAGGCACCCATCATTGGCTTGAATTCAAACCCGGAACTGCCGTTGCTGAACCGCAGGATATAATCCCCGGTTTCCATCATGGAAGGCCAGTATTTTTCGACAGCCCCCACAGGGTCGTTCCGGTAAGCCTCTGCAAATACAGAGTGGTTTTCCGCAGCCCGGAGAACGCCCTTGGTGGCGGTTGCAGCGGAAAATGCCTGGTGAAAATCCTTATCCTCGTTCAGGGCCTGCTCAAGTTTTTGATTCTGTTCATCAGGCAGGCCTGAACTCACCCTGATCCGGCCTTCCCGGTCCTTCTCTATCGTAATGTCGGTATGTTCTGAAATGCCCAGGGATTGGAGTGTTTCCCTGAGCAGGGCATCGGTTTTGCCGGCATTCTCCTGGAAAAATGCCTCCATTTCATCCAGTGAAATCATGCCATCCTTGCCTGCACCGCCCATGAACGAGTCCATCAAATTATCAATACCCAATTTTCCCCCGGCAGCGCTTTCTTGCTGAAGGCGCTTGCCCTGGCCGGACAGGCTGACCGTATCAAATTGCCCCCCGGAACCGGCAGTTTTTGCCGGAGTATATGATGGTTGGTAAGCAGTGAAAACCGTATTGACAGGGTTGATTCTCATGATTCCTCCCTTTTCCGAAATATGATGTTGGATCTGCCTTTTAAATGACAGCAAATATCGTACCCGGATCAAAGGAAAATCCCCGGCCCTTGCGGCTGGCTGAACACGGAGGAAGGGTTCCGTTCGCATTGAAAATTTTCCCCGGCAGGCATCCTGAAGACCAGCAAAGGGAAATTTATGTTGGGCATCAATGATCATCCGGGCATCCGAGAGGTATTCAATCTTTAACCGGCGCAAGGGCTCTTTAAATTATATACAGTGAATCAGAAAAGGCCGGTGGAAACCAATGAGTTGATTTATTCTGATTATGGACTCAGGGAAAAGCATGAGGCGGGATTGTTTTCCAACACAAAATGACACTTTGCTTACAAAGATATTTATCAGGGCATTAAGATGATTTTGGAAGAGAGATAATTTTTGCGATAAGCGAACGGTTCTCGGTTATTCATCTTCATTCTGATAAAAAGTGTAACCACTACCTGGTCTTTTTCTTAAAAACTCAAACCAACCTACCTCGATTATATTATCGACGTAGATAATAGGAGGATCATCATTGCCGTTGTGGATATTATTTTTTATTGATTCATCTTCTCGAATGAGTTTAATAGCGATTTGTTCCGCCGATTCTGGGGTCATTGCTTTGACCCAACGGGTAGTAATGAACCCTATAACATTGCCATCGCCCGTATCAAAGTTCTGGCCGTTTAGTAATACTCGGTATCTTTTCATGTTGGTTATAGACAAAGAGATTATAGATCCATTTTTACATTTTGATTTTCTAAAACCAGTTAAATCGGTTGGAGAGAATCATGTTTCACTTTGAAAATCAAGAGTCATCTTAATACCGGATAAAGTTTACCGGGAACAGCTCGGGAATAATAAACAGAGCAATGTATTATGTTGATTCAGGGCTGGGCTTTACAAGAATTGTCTAAGACGATAATTTGTTTGAACATAGCTTTTGGTCTCATTTTAATCCATAAAAAAATCAGGGGGATGCGATGAAAGATATTCTTAACATTAATGCCCATTTAAAGTACGTAGAATTCATTCTTCATACTTTTGACAATGGCGCAGACGAGTTAACTTTGGGACAATTAAGGAATCAGTTTCAAGAAAAATTTGGCACTATGCATCCCCTTTTAAATCAGAATTTTGGCATCTATCGGCTGATTCCTTTAGTCTTGATTAAAGAAGAATATAAAAATCAAAAAAAAGAGCTTTCGGGTGATGTGGCAAAGATTAAAATTATTCGTGATGCAATAGCCCATCATAGCTTTTCAATTGATGAGAGTGGATACGTATTTCAGAATGATAAGGGAAAAATATCTTTCACTTATCAGCAATTCACAGCTTTTTTGCATAGAGTAGAAAATGAATTTTATCACAGGAATGGATAGCAAAGCACTGTAATCAAAATAATACAATCTTCCTCACAGGCCATTGGTGTCCAGAGGAAAGATAAGAGGAGATAAACTTTACCATGAAAGAACGACCAAGGCATTTAAGTCTTTGTTAGATTCCATCAACGTCGGCCGTGGCTACGGTTGGGATAAAAAAACTGGGTATGGGTGGTGGGGTTTGAACGCGTTACCCGGCCCCTAAAATAACCAAAGCAGAGTAAAAACTCTGCATTGGCTAAGGCGAGAAACCCTAAAGCTAAGATGGCGGCCGGAGCGGCCTGATATATGATGTGACCAGATTATACCTCAATTGATTGCCCGTCAATCGGGGAAACCCTTAGAAAAACCAAAAAATTCTAATAAGAACAATTATGATCCAAGCAAAGATAATCAAACCAACAAAAAACATAGCCACAAAATCTGGTTTTTTGTTGCGGTTATTTCTTTTTAAAATGGGATCTTCTCTCTTGAAGTAACGAATTATGCAGAACACACCAAGTAGGATGAAAAAAATTGAACTTATGATATCAGATACAAGTTCCAAATAGATCTCCAATCCATGTATGGGTGGCAAAATTCGAACGAGCGGACCAGCCCCAAACCGTGAACAGGTGACTCCTATAGCCTATATTCAGGGGGCCTTTTAGGGGGACTCTATAAAAAATCTTACAGGTTTATAACACATAAACACGATTTTTCGTCCTGACGGGTAAATCATAATATCTGGTATTCCGGTTTTGAATGAAAAAGCGAACTTGTATACCATGAGTAAACGCCTTGGAATTGCTCACTGTCGTGAAATATATTCAGCAGCAACATTCTCGATCAAATCATACTTTTTTGCATCTTCTGTTGAATATGTTGCCTTTGCTATGGTGCTGTTTGCTGAATCACCGATTTCTATTATCCCGCTGAAAACAGCGGCGGAATCCCAATAATAGTTAACCTCTACAAAATACTTATATTTGCCTGCAGGTAAAAAATTATGTTCACTGTCATCCCCATTCCATTTATAAACCAGACGCTGTGACTTGGGCGTGGCTCCGGAAATGGCATCAACCTCTTTTTCCGTCAATCCTGAGATGTTGCTTTTTTGCGTCCAAGCGGGTAAAGACTCTGGCCTGTATTTCCATCCGCCTTTTGCTGTAAAGTTTGTTGCAAAAATAGTTTTAACCAGTTTTCCTTCCAGGTCTTCTATCCAGACAGCAAACTGATTATTTGCATAATCCTGTTTCGCCCTGTTGAAATCAAATGAGATGATCACACTTCCCAATTGTTCATTTTGTGCCAAAACAGGTTTCTGGTATCCCAATAAAACAAATAAAATTAAGATTATATAATTTTTCATGCCCATCCTTAATTCAATCCAGCTTTGTGCATCGCTTCAACAAAGCGATCATTAACAGTCTGACTCTTGTGTGGAATCCGCTTCAGATATGCCTCAATGGAAAAATCGGGATTTATTCTCAAAACTTTAACTGTTGCCTCCCGCGCATCTTTTTGCCTCTCTGCCATACTGTATGAGGAGGCTAAAACGATATATGAAAGTATATCGTCAGGTTTGCGTTCGATTGCTTTATTGACTTGTGTAATGGCCTCCTCATATCGGCCGGCATCACGAAGGGCCGCCCCATAGTGGTGCAGATAATAATTCGGGGGCTTGGGGTTTATGCGGATTGCCTTTTTGAGAAGCGGAATGGCCTTTTCATTCATCCCGGCAAAGTACAGAATTGCGCCATAGGCATGCAAAACATAGGCAGAATTCGGCTCAAGCGCAAGGGCTCGCTTCCCATCTTCAATGGCCTGGTCATACTGCCGCATCATCATATGAATAAACCCCAGTTTGGCATATGCAACCCCATTGGACGCATCCAGGTCAATGGCCTTTTGTGTCAGGTTGGTGGCTCGCACCAGGGAGGCTTTCCGGTCTTTGCTTACGTTGTACACAACATCATTAAAATAAGTGACGCCAAGCATTCTGTAACCTTCTGAATACTCGGGATCCATCCCAATCGCTTCTTCTGCAAGTCGCCGGGCGGACACATTGCCTTCAATCGTCGCTTCGGTGATCAGTTCACGGGCCTTTAAAAGCTTCAGGTAGACCTCAAGGTTATCAGTGCCTCTTCCCAACAGGCGGGCATCTTCCCCCATGGTCAGTTTCACCTGCAAGGCGGTAATGATCTCTTTTGTGATTTCATCCTGCAGGTTAAACACTTCTTTCAAATCCCGGTCATACCGCTCTGCCCACAAATGATTGCCAGTATGGGGTTCAATCAACTGGGCCATTATCCGTATCCGGTCACCTGCTTTTTGAACGCTGCCCTGGAGCACATATCGTCTCCCCGGATTCTGTTTAACCCGGCCGAAATCGACCGGCTTGCCGGTAAATGTTGAATTCTGGCCGATTACGGACATGTTATAGACCTTTGACAGGGCGGTAATGATTTCCTGGGTCAAGCCGTCGCTGAAGTGTTGCTGGTCAGGATCATCACTCAGGTTTGTAAAGGGTCGTACAGCAATAGCAGATTTATAGGGGATGGCGTTTACCATTTTTTCGACAGATGCAGGTCGGAAATAAAAATGCCACGCCCCGCCAATGAGGGTCAAAAGTACCAGAATACCGGCAGAAATATCCTTGATGTTTATCCAAAAGGGTATTCCAATTTCCTTTTTTTGAGTTGCACTGTCGCCCTTTGGCGCCATGAGAATCCGATAGGCACCCACAGGCCTGGAGATATTTTTAACGGCTTGCTCCCCAAGATATTCATAGCCCAACGGTAATTTGGTTTCAATGTGATCAAAGGCTGTTTTGGCGATACAAATTCCGCCGGGCTCTGCCAACGCTTCCAGTCTTGCTGCAATATTGACACCATCCCCATAGATTCGGTCGCCTTCCTGGATAACATCTCCAAGGTTAATGCCGATCCGAAACTGCATTCTTCTGTTTTCAGGGAGGTGTTCGTTACGTGTATGGAGTTCTTTTTGAACGGCTACGGCGCATTGTGCTGCATCAACCACACTGGAAAAATCTACTAGCAGGTTGTCTCCGGGCGAGTCTACGATCCTGCCGTCATGCTGCCGGGTAAGTGTCTCAAACACTTCACGATACGCCGTTAATGTCCGGACCGTCTCTTCCTCGTTTTCACCCATCAGACGGCTGTAATCTTTGACATCTGCGATCAGGATTGCGGTGAGCTTTCGCTTGTAACCTTTTTTGCTCATAACGGCCCCCACCTGTTATGATTTCAAAGAGCGGTTGATTCATTCAACACT
The DNA here is from genome assembly GCA_036881925.1 of Desulfobacter sp. Taxonomy (GTDB): domain Bacteria; phylum Desulfobacterota; class Desulfobacteria; order Desulfobacterales; family Desulfobacteraceae; genus Desulfobacter. The sequence goes on along the minus strand of JBAJNJ010000008.1, from coordinate 242,525 downwards.
TCAATGAATGAATCAACTTCCCTTTGATTCACACGGATATCTCGCCTAATCGATCTGGCAAGTGAGGAAAGGATTCCCCTCAAAGACGTGATAGCGGAGGCATTCATTACATGAGATGCACTCACATTCGGCATCGCTGGACTTGTCCAGCCAGAGGGTGGGCAGATCGGGTTGTTTGATCAATGGCCGGGCCATGGCGAGAAAATCAATTTTCCCGGGCTTGAAGAGACGTTCCATGATATCAATATCTTTGTTTCCGCCTGTCAGAATGACCGGGATATCAATATCCAGTTTTTTGGCGTAGGCCGCATGGTATGACTGCTCAGTAGGATCATCAACATCAGGAACAGAAGGAACACCGCCGCTCAATTCAATGGCATCCACCCCTGTTTTGGCAATGGCTGCGGCAAGCTGGGGGAAGCTGTCCATATCAATCCCGCCAGGCCCGCTATCATAGCAGTTGACCTTTATGAGAACAGGAAAACTGGTGCCTGCACGGGTTTTAATGCCATCAACGATTTCTTTGATAATTCTCGCCCTGTTTTCCAGAGATCCGCCGTATTCATCCGTCCTTTTGTTTGTCTGGGGGGAAAGGAAGGAATGAAGAAGAAATTTATGACCGCCTTGCAGGGTTACACCGTCAAAACCGGCTTTTTTCGCCCGTACTGCAGCATTAATAAATGCAGACTTAACGTCGTTAATTTCGCTGCGGTTTATGGCCCTGGGTGCTTTTTTTTGTCCCGGCCAAGGCTGGGCAGCGGCAGCAATTCCCTGACCATGGGCTAAAACCGGATGATTTCCCAGGTGATTTAGAAAAGCGACAATTTTGCATTCCCGATCTGCTTTGTGAACCGTATTTGTGAGTTCTTTTAAGAATGGTATCTGCTTGTCGTCCCATATTTGATAAAGGTGATGGGCCATTGAATGGTAATCAACAGGAACGACCGTCATATGACCGGTCTCGATCAACCCTGCGCCCCCTTTACTCCAATTCCGATAGATCGCCAGGCCCTCGGGCATGAAGCGCCCTTCCGCATTGGTAGATTCAGTTGCTGTTGCAGCTTTGATAAACCGATTCTTAAGCGTCAATCCCCCGATTTTACCCGGAGAATACACCTTATATGCGCTGCGCGACCCTCCATCTGTTTTTGCGATACCCTGTTTGGGAATACCTGTAAGACCTAAGCCAACAGTGGCCACAGTAGCCACACCAAATTTTTTAAGCACAGATCTTCTGCTCAACCCTTTTTGATTACACATAATCCAGTCCTATTTTTTTTATGAACGCGTGCGACGATCAGGCCCTTTTAATAGTGGCCAAAAACGTTTTATTCACCGCATGATGTGGCAGTAATATACACCCTGAGTCACAAAGGCTGGTAGACTGATTCGCCTGAATCATTGCCTGATTGACCGAGTTTAAGACTTTGCAGGATTAAAGGCGTGAAGAATATTACGAATCCACTTGCCGGAGCCTTTGGATATCTTGCTTTGGAGGAGCGCCAAATTGGCGGCTGTACTCACGACTGAACTGGGAAGGGCTTTCATATCCCACCATTAAAGCAACACTTGCCGCATCCTGATGTTCTGTAAGCATCAATTTTCTTGCTTCATGAAGACGCATCCATTTTTGAAACTGCAGCGGACTCATGGCAGTAACCAATCGAAAGTGATGGTTGAACGTGGATTTGCTCATCCCGATACGGGCAGCAAGTTTTTCCATATTTACACTCTCATTGTAATGCGCCAGCAGCCAATCGATGGCCTTGGAAATCTGCCGGCTGTGGCTTTCAGCTTGAGTAATCTGACGCAGCCGGTCTCCCTGATCACCTATCAGCAACCGATATAAAAGTTCTTTGTGTATGAGCGGCGCAAGAATAGGTATGTCTTCGGGGGTATCCAGCATGTCCAGCACCCGAATATAAACATCAAGAAGTTCGGGGGTTACTGCTCCCAGCCCAACCCCGCTTTCTGTTTTCGTAACCCGCTGAGGGGGCAAATCACTGTCCGCAATCAATTGTGCGGCAACCCGTAAGTCTAACGTCCACGTGATACCGAAAAAAGGCACTTCCGGGCTGGCTTCAACGATGCTGGCAATGATCGGTAGATTCACAGACGTAAAGAGATAGTGATTTGCATCGTAAACATATTCAGCTTCATTTAGCTGTACTCGTTTGGAGCCTTGAACCACAAGGCAGATACTGGGTTCATGCAGGGCATTGACCGGCACTGTCGGGCTTGTGTATTTATGGAACTCCATACCAGGAATCGGAAGCACAACCTGCTCCAGGGTTAACGTCCACTTGGCTATGCGGTCGGCCAAGATCTGGCGAGCGTCATATATGCCTTTATTCGATATCGTATGGTTCCTGTTCATTGAATCCTCCAAAGCATAAAATTTTTATATCAAAATGAATACCAGGAGACAACAACGACAGAGGGTAATCATCCCATTTCTACGCTGGACTAAAACGATTTACATTTTGGGACCGTTGCACTGGTCAGGCGGACAATAAGGAGTTTGAAAGGTGCTGCCCGTATCCAAGCCTGGAGGGGGGACCTGGATACGGGCAGTACACCGGAACGCCCGGTTACGATACGTGGCCCGGGCGAGGGTGTTGGCTGGGAGACAACCTGTGGGCCGATCAGCCTTCGGTGCCCAGGTTGAACCTGGAGACCGTATCTTTGAGGCGGTCGGCAAGTTGCCGGAGTTCGTCGGCGCTGCCGGAGATGTCTTGGCTCATGTTGCTGATCTTTCCGGAAGCCTGGTCAACATCGGCAATATCTTTTGCCACTTCTCCGGATACGGTGGAGCTTTCCGCCACATTCTGGGCGATTTCCTGGATGCCGTCGGATGCCTGGGATACATTGGCGGCGATTTCCCGTGTGGTGGCGTTCTGCTCTTCCACGGCTGATGCAATGACCGATACGATGTTGTTGACATCCTGGATCACATCAAGGATCTGACTGATATCATCCACGGTGACTTCGGTGGAGGTCTGGATATCATCGATTTTTTCCCGGATTTCACTGGTGGCTTCTGCGGTCTGCCTTGCCAGGTCTTTGATTTCCCCGGCAACTACGGCAAAGCCTTTTCCGGCCTCCCCAGCCCTGGCCGCCTCTATGGTGGCGTTCAGGGCCAGAAGATTGGTCTGCTCGGAAATATCGTTAATGGCTTCGGTGACCCTGCCGATGGAACTTGCGGCCGTGCCCAGCTCGCCGATGGTTTCTGCTGCCCGCCGGGCATTGTCCACAGCGCTTTTGGTGGTGCCTCTGGCTTTTTCGGAGTTGGCGGCAATTTCCCCGATGGTGTCGACCATCTGGGTGGATGCATCCGCCACCATGCTCACGTTGGCGCCTGCCTGTTCCACGGCGGCAGCCACGGAATTCATGTTGCTGCTCATCTCTTCGGCTGCCGCGGCCACAGACCCGGATTTGCCGGTGACACCGGCGGCATTTTCCGACATGTCATCGGATATCTGCAGCATGGTTCCGGAGGACTCCACCAGGCCGTTGCTTTCTTTGGTTAAATCTTTGAAGATTTCCAGCAGGCTTTGCCTCATGTTTTCCATGCTGTCCAGCAAGGTGCCGGTTTCATCGGTGGTCCGGCTACGGATTTTCCGGGACAGGTCTCCTCCGGCCATTTGGCCGGCCACACTTACTGCTTCCTGAATCGGACGGGTAATCATGCGGGTGAGGGCAATCCCCAGGAATATGCAGATGAGCAGGCCTGCAACAAGGATGATCCATTGTGCATTTTCCAGTAAGCGGGTGCGGGTTGCCGCTTCATTCATATCGTTTGCCATGAGCTGCTGCTGGTCGGCAACCATGGCTTCGAGTATTTCCTTGATGGCAAAGGCCGTGGGCGCGGCTTTGGTTCCCAGCCAGGTGTTGGCCAGGTTCCACTGGTCGCCGGACCGTATGTCAAACATTTTCGGGGGAAGTTCTATGAACACCTCCCGGGCAGTTTTAAACGCTTGGTATGCGGTCAACTGGTCCGGCGTCATGATGTTGAGATTTGAGGAGAGATCATCAAACCGCCGGGCGTTTTTGGCCATGAGTTTGTCATAGGTGGCCCTGAACTTGCCTTCGCCCGAGAGCAGGTAGGCCCTGATGTTGGCCAGGCCCAGGCCGGTGGTGCCCCTGACGTCGGCCATCATGCCCAGCAATGCCTTGCGCTCTGCATTGGCTCCGAGTCCGATTTCTATATCAATCATTTTCGTAATGTTGGATGTCATGACCTTTGCCTGGGGCGCGGCCTGGTCAAACAGGATTTTCAAGGCCGGCTGGTTGTCGTTGGTCTGGGCGATATCTTCAATTTCCTGCTGGTATTTTTTAAAGTCGGCCAGCTTTGTTTCAAGGGTTTTTAGCCGCAAAATGTTCTCTCGGTTTGTCCAGTTGTGTGAAAATTCCTTCATGTTTTTCAAAGAGGATTCAATTTGGTCTGACCAGGCCTTGGCCCGTTCCACCTTGAATTTGTCCATGCCCAGGATGATCCATCCCCTAAGGGCTGCCAGGGAGTGGTTGATGCCGTTGAGCATGGTAAGGCTTGACTGGGATGTCGGCACCCGGAGGGCCATGAGACGGTCGGTGACCTGTGTTGTTTTCTCGACCTGGTAAATTGTGGTGAGTACGGCAAAGGCGAGGATCAAAGAGATCAGGGCATATCCACCGCCGATTTTTTTGCCCAGCGTTAAATTGGTGGCCATGTTAATTTTCTCCCTTGATGTGCAATTGTGTTTAAACGGGCGGACGGTTTATCGGGTATATCGCAGCCGCAATGGCGGCGCGTTCCGGGCAGGCCCGGCAGGAAATTCGTCATGCGGTATGTTGCCATATCGTCACGAATGGTCCTTATGTTTTATATGGCCCGGATAAACGGCCGGAATCGCAATACCTCTTGCGGCACATCGTATCCGGAGGATAACTGAATGTATGAATGTGGACGGTACGTTATGTGCGTGAACGATTAAATAGTATCGGTTAACCCCTGCCAAGTCAATGTAATTTAAGAAAATTACCTTATTAAAGGCGGTTGTTTCCTGCCCCGGGTTCCGTACGCAGTGGCCCCGGGAATCGTCAGGCATATGGTTTACATTTGTCTGAAAGCGCTTATATTAATTTGTTTATACCTGGAATATATCACGGGGAAAATTCCGGATGGAAATAATACTGAGGTACGGATTGTAAGATGATCAAAAAAGATATTTTCAACCATGATGTAAAAGCCCAATTCAAGGCATCTGCCAGGGACCGGATGTACCGGTTCATGATGGCGGACGATCAGATCAAGGGCGCTGTTGTGCATTCCACCCGCATGGTGAATGAGATGCGGTCCAATCACGAACTAGGGCCTTTGGAAACCCTGATCCTGGGCCAGGCGTATATTGCCGCTTCCCTGGTTTGTTCGGGGCTTAAAGGGAAGGACCGGATGAGCATGAATATCCAGTGCTCGGGACCGGTCAAGGGCCTGGATGTGGAAGCCAATGTATTTGGCGAGGTCAGGGGGTTTTTAAAGGCCAATCCCATTGAGATTGAAAATCCGGAACAGGTCAAGCGGCTGTCAACCCTTTACGGGGCCGGGTTCCTGTCCGTGACCAAATACCTGGAAGATGCCAATGTGCCGTATTCGGGCCAGATCGCCCTGGCACACGGGTCCATTGCGGAAGACCTGGCGGAATATTTTTTAAAGTCCGAGCAGATTCCCACGGGATTCAAGTTGAGTATCTTTTTTGATGAAAACGAGCGGGTGGCCGGAGCCGGGGGGATCTTTCTCCAGGCCATGCCCGGGGTTGACCCGGACAAGGTGGCTGAAGCGGAAAAACTGATTCAGTCCATTGACTCCCTGGGCGAATCCTTTGCAAACGGACAGGCACCGGAAGCGCTGGTCAAAGAGGCGTTTGTCTCTCTGGAGCCGAGATTCCTGGACAGTTCCAGGGTGGAGTTTTTCTGCCGGTGCAACCGGGAGCGCATGGAAGGCTACCTCAAAGGGCTTGGGCCTGACGATCGTTTGGACATCAAGGAAAACGGTCCTTTTCCCCTGGAGATCCGGTGCCACCACTGCAATTCAGTGTACCGGTTTTCAAAAGGGGAACTGGCCTCGGTGCTTTAAAACATGCGGATTGCGGTGATATCGGATATCCATTCCAATATGGACGGCCTGGCAGCCGTGCTGGATGATATCTCCGCCCTGTCCGTGGACCGGATCATTTCCCTGGGAGATAATATCGGGTACGGGCCAGAGCCCGAGCCTGTGATCCAGACCCTGGTGGAGCGGAATATCCCGTCGGTTACGGGCAATCATGAACAGGCCCTGCTCAGCACCGAGGTGTTTCGCGGCTTTAATGCACAGGCCAGGAAAGCACTGAAAATCAACAAGGCCCTGCTGTCCATGTCCTCCATGCGCAGGATTGCAGGATTCCCGACCTTTATACGTTTGGGCAGTGCCCGGTTTGTCCATGGGGTGCCGCCGGATGTGATCTCCCGGTATGTGTCCAAACAATCCCTGACGCGCCTGGGCCATATCCTGGACGCCAATCCGGACAGGGTGGTCTTTGTGGGCCATACCCACGACCTTGCCCTGTATGAATCCGGCCCCGGCGGCGTGGTCCGCAAAAACTTGCCGGACAAACGGGTTTCCCTTGCAAAATCGTGCAAATATATTATAAATTCCGGCAGTGTGGGGCAGCCGCGAGGCAGCCATAATAACGCGACATACGTGATCTGGGACGCGGAGAAAAACGAGATTGAGCCCAGGGCTGTTCCCTATGATGCCGCCAGAACCGTCCGGCTGATGAAAGCCGCCGGCATCCCCGGTGTATATGCCGACCTGCTGCTGCGGGGAGGCGCTGCAATACCGGATCAACCTTAACCCTAAAGGAAAGGCCAGAATACCATGTGCAACCATTGCAATGACCATTCCCATCACCACCACCATGACCATCCCGAGATCGTGCAGCTCATGCCGGTCCAGAACAACCTGTATGCCGTTTACCAGACGGAAACCCCTCTGGATTTCAGCGTGGATACCGGCAGGGACGGCATCAGCCTCGTGCCTGTATTGTTCATGGGACTGATCCGCCATGGTGATAAAACCATGGTGGAAGGATTTTTTGCCTCCAGCGCCATTCATTCCTGCGAAGAGGCCGAGGGATTCAAAGGCTATGCCTCTTCCCTGGCCCATGCGGAAAAGCTGTACGCCTGAGCAATTTTCAAAACCGCATTTAAACGTGTGGAAGACGATATACACCCCTGCCTGTGGGCAGTTAAAATATAACAAATGCCGATTCAGAATCAGTTGCAGTAAACCTTAAAGGAGTGCGCATGCATAAACTTTTGACAGACAGCCCGGGTGAGCAAATCATGCTCCTGGGCAATGAAGCCATTGCAAGGGGCGCCGTGGAAGCGGGCGTTGCCTTTGCCACCACCTATCCCGGAACCCCTTCATCGGAAATATCCCTGAATCTTTTCCAGATGTCCCAGGAATCAGATCTGTACTTTGAATACAGCACCAATGAAAAGGTGGCTCTTGAGGTGGCGGCTGCCGCTGCAAACTCCGGCCTGCGGACCTTCTGCATGATGAAACATGTGGGGGTAAACGTGGCGGCCGACCCCCTGATGACCCTGGCTTATGTGGGGGTGACAGCGGGCATGGTGATCCTTTCGGCAGATGATCCGGCCATGTTTTCCTCACAGAACGAACAGGACAACCGCTACTATGCCAAGTTCGGTGGGCTGCCCATGCTGGAGCCTTCCTCCGTGGCCGAGGCCAAGGAGATGATCAAGGAGGCGTTTGAACTGTCGGAAACCCTGAAACAACCCGTGTTGTTAAGAACCACCACCCGGATCAACCACTCCAATGCCTTTGTGACCTTCGGGGAAATGAAGGAACGCAAGACCAAGGGCCGGTTTGAGCGTGATCCTTTCCGCTGCGTGACGGTTCCCGCTGTATCCCGCAATCTTCACGTCAAGTTGCTGGAACGGCTGGATGAGGCCCAGACCATGGCCGAGGCATCGGGCTTCAACCTTGTGCAGGGGGAGGGGCCTTTGGGAATTATTACCAACGGAGTCAGCTTCCATTACGCAGAGGACGCGGTCAGGGATCTTGGCATTGAGGACAGGACCCGTATCCTGCGGCTGGGATTTTCCAATCCCATGCCCGACAATATGATCAAGGAATTTCTCAAGGACTGTGAAAAGGTCCTGGTGGTGGAAGAGGGCGAACCGTTCATGGAAGAAGCGGTCAAAGCCTCTGCCCAGGAAGCGGGCATTGTGATTCCCATCAAGGGAAAATCCCCGGAACTGTTTTCCAGGCTTTCCGAATATGATCCCGCCATGGTCAGGGAAACCATTGCCGCCTTTTTCGGTGTTGACTATACGCCTGCACCCAAACTGGACGCATCTGACGTTCCTGAAATTGCCAACCGGCCGCCCAACCTCTGCTCGGGCTGTTCCCACAGGGCCACCTTTTATGCGGTGCAGAAGGCTGCCCAGGGCATGGATGTGATCTGCCCCAACGACATCGGCTGCTATACCCTGGGATTTATGCCCCCGCTTTCCACGGGCGACTTTGTCATCTGCATGGGCTCATCGGTCAGTTCTGCCTGCGGGTTTGGCCAGGCCACGGACCAAAAGGTGATTGGTTTTATCGGGGATTCCACCTTTTTCCATTCCGGTATTACCGGGCTTGTCAATGCCGTGTTCAACAACCACAACTTCACCCTGGTGATCCTGGAGAACGATATCACGGCCATGACCGGCCACCAGCCCCACCCGGGCGTGGACATGGAGCGCATCGGCCTTTCCGGCTACGGCCGGGTGAACATTGAAAATCTTGTCCGGGCCCTTGGGGTGGAGCATGTTTCCGTGATCAAGCCCTTTAAGGTGAAAAAGAGCATTGACACTATTAAAGAAGCCCTTGAATTTAAGGGGGTATCCGTTGTCATTGCCCAGGAACCCTGTATTCTCTTTGCCAGGGGCATTAAACTGAAAAAGGCCCGGCCCTTTGAGGTGACTGACAAGTGCACGGACCACAAGGAGTGTATCAACGGCATTGCCTGTCCCTCGTTCTACATTGAAGAGGGCCGGGTGAAAATCGATGCCGATACCTGTGTGGGCTGTGCACTCTGCGCCCAGATCTGTCCGGACAACGCCATCAGGCCCCTGAAAAAATAAGAGATAAAGGAAGACCAATATGGAAACAACCAGACTTATAATCGTAGCTGTCGGCGGGCAGGGCAACCTCCTGGCATCCAAGGTCCTGGGCGAGGCCGCCCTGATTGAAGGGGTGGAAGTCCGCATGAGTGAGATCCACGGCATGGCCCAGCGGGGCGGGGTCGTGGAGTCCGCCATTGTATTCGGGGATGCCAAAAGCTCTATTATTTCCGACGGGGAAGCAGATATTCTCCTGGGATTTGAACCGGCCGAGACCCTGAGAGCCATTGGCAGGTGTTCGGCCAATACCCGGGTAATCACCAATACATCCACCCTGCCGCCGTTTACCGTGGGTATCGGCAAAGGCCCGTATCCTGAAGTCGCTGAAATCAAGCGGGTGCTTAAGGAAAAAACCGCTGGGCTTGTGGCCATTGACGCCATGGCCCTGGCCAAGGAAGCGGGCAGCCCTATGAGCGTGAACATCGTGCTTCTGGGCGCCCTGATCCAGACCGGGGCCCTGGGGTTTTCAAAGGAAAGCGTGGTGGAAGCCATCCGGCGGAGAACAAAGCCAGCCTTTCTGGAGATGAACCTCAGTGCATTTGAACTGGGATTTAAAGCGGCTGCCGACGGTGTCGTATAAATAAAAATTTTCCCCTGCCGGAAAGCATCCCGGCAGGGGAGCCACCTGAAAGGAGTCCATTGTGAGCAAAGACGGGCAACCCGGAGAAGTGCATGTGATCAACGGCCCCAACCTGAACATGCTGGGGAAACGGGAACCGGAAGTTTACGGCAGCCTGAGCCTTGACGAAATCAACCAGGGGCTGGAGGACCTGGCAGGCAAGCTGGGGCTGAGTCTCTGTTTTTTCCAGTCCAGTCATGAAGGGGATCTCCTGGACCATATCCACAAGGCATTTGAACAGGGGCCGGCCGGCGTGATCATCAACCCCGGGGCGTTCACCCATACCTCCGTGGCCCTGCGGGACGCCCTGCTCCTGCTTTCCTGCCCCATTGTGGAGGTGCACCTGTCCAATATCCATACCCGGGAACCCTTTCGCCATAAATCCATGATCGCAGATATCGCCACAGGCCAGATGACCGGGTTCGGGTATTTTGGCTACCATATGGCCCTGCGGTTCATCCACCACCGGCTTTCCATCTGATTTGCCATGTCCGGCCTCCTGATTCTCTGCGCCACTGAATTTGAAATGTCCGGATTCCTGTCCGGAATTCCCGATCTGGACCGGCGGGATTTTGGTGCAGGGGGCTTATGCTGCACACCCAAAGCAGGAGCAGATGACTGGGCATGCCTGGTGACCGGGCCGGGTGTCTTCAACATGGCCATGGGGCTTGCCGCCTATCTGGAACACCATACCCCGGCCATGATTCTTCACACTGGGATCAGCGGGGCATTTGAAAAGGCCGGGCTTAAGACCGGGGACATTGCCCTGGCCATCCGGGAACAATATCTGCACACGGGTGTGGGCCATTGGGGCAGCGACCCGTCCCCCCTGCCGTTTGACCTGATTCCGGGGGATGCCGGCACCCGGCAGGGCATATACCGGTTTGATCCGGACCTGGTCCGCAATACTGCCCTGCGCCTGGAAACCCATTTCGCCCCGGAAAAGGGGGCTGTTTTTACCGGACCTTTCCTGACCGTGTCCGCCATTACCCGGGGCACTGACCAGGCCGGCCGGATTCATGACCGGCTGGCCCCGGTAATGGAATCCATGGAAGGGGCTGCCGCCGCCCATGTGGCCCAATCCTACGGCGTGCCCATGGTCGAGACCCGGGCGGCTTCCAACCTGGCTGGTGAGCGGGACAAAGCCTTATGGGATTTTGACCTGGCGATCAGCCAGGTGGCAGAGATCTGCACAGCGCTTCTCCATTGAGCCCGGGACCCTCCTTTTCTCCAATATAAAATCATTGATTTTTTGAAAAAACAGGTATAAAAATGCCTGATTTGGGTGGATTTATATAAACGCCCCCTTTGATACCGTATTGACAATCCGCATTTCATTTTTATTTACGCCCGGCCCGGGAACCAATGTTTCCTGACGCGTTCCATGTCTGTGCCAGGGTATTTTTCCCGGCCTTTTAACGGCCGGCCAGGGTCAGGAGATGTGTTATGTTCAGAAGCATCCGTTCGAAACTTATCGTTTTTTCCTTGTCATTGATTTTAATGACGATCGTACCGGTGGTCATTGCCGTGAATTCATTGATCAATACCTCTGTCCACGATACCCACCTGGCCAATGTGGCCCAGCAGATGCACAGCATCGACCAGATGCTGGGGGTATTTTACGAGGGCCTGGATCGTAATATTGATTTTTTTGCCACCCATCCAAAGGTGACGGCTGTGGACGACTCTGTCACCAGCTATAAGGACACACCGTCCAGGGCCGAGATGACCCCCTCGCAAAACGGCGGTATTGAGCAGGAAATCTACGAGGCGTTCGACCACTATGCACGGACCCATCCCGGCACCATGTATGTGTATATGGGAACCGAAGCAGGAGGGTATATTCAATGGCCTGAAACCGACATTCACGAACGGTACGATCCCAGGAAAAAACCATGGTATCCGCTGGGCAAGTCCGGCAACGGCGATGTCAAGCGGACCGATCCTTACCGGGACAGTGTGAGCGGCTCCCTTATCGTGAGCAATATCAGGGCATTCAAGGATACATCCGGCAGGATGGCCGGGATCATCGGTATTGATGTCTCTTCCGGGAAATTGTCGGAAATCATGAAAGGGGTCAGGGTCGGTAGAACCGGCTATGCCATGATGCTTCATAAAAAAGGGCTGATACTGGCAGACCCGAAAAATGAGAAAAATAACCTGAAATATGTGGCGGACACAGGTATTGATAAACTGGAAACCATCCTTGAACAGGACACTGCCAGCTTTGAGACCGAGATCAACGGGGTTGTCTATCAGGTGGACTCCTTCCGGTCTGCCGGAACCGACTGGGTGGTGGCGGCCCTGATTGAGAAATCCGAGCTGTCCGAGGTGGCCGGCGACATCCGCTCCATTGTATTGGTCATCACCCTCCTGGCCCTGACAGTGATCGGCACCCTGACCTATATGGTGTCCGGCCGTTTTATCAAACCGGTCAACCTCATGGTGGAAGGACTCAGGGATATTGCCGAAGGCGAGGGCGATCTGACCATGCGCCTGGCATCGGACAGCAGGGACGAACTCGGGGAGATGGCCAAGTGGTTCAATATCTTTGTGGAAAAACTCCAGGGCATTGTGAAAAACATTGCCGGTGACGCAACTGCACTGGGCACCTCATCCACGGAGCTGCTCGGCATTGCCGGGGAAGTCTCCCAAGGTGCCGGGCAGATGTCGGAAAGATCCAATGCCGTTGCAACGGCTGCCGAAGAGATGGGGGCCAATATGTCGTCTGTGGCAGCAGCGGTTGAGCAATCCGCCACCAACCTGGGCATGGTGTCGGCTGCTGCCGAGGAGATGACTGCCACCATCAGCGAAATTGCCAAAAACACTGAAGAAACCCGGGTTACAAGCAACGATGCCGTGGACCGGACCCGAAAAACATCTGAAAAAATAGGGGACCTGAGCCGGTCCGCCCTGGAGATCGGCAATGTGGTGGAAACCATCAACGATATTTCTGAACAGACCAATCTGCTGGCATTGAACGCCACCATTGAAGCGGCGCGGGCCGGTGAGGCCGGCAAGGGATTTGCCGTGGTGGCCGGAGAGATCAAGGAACTGGCAAAACAAACGGCCGAAGCCACCCTGGAAATCAAGGCAAAGATCCAGGGAATCCAGTCCTCCACACAAGAGGCGGTTGCGGAAATCGAAGTGGTTACCGGCGGTATCAACGGTGTGAATGAGATGATCGACACGGTTGCCGCAGCCGTGGAAGAGCAGTCTGTCACGACCCGGGAAATTGCCGAGAATGTCGGGCAGGCGGCACAGGGCATCCAGGAAGTTACGGAAAATATCAGCCAGAGTTCGGGTGTGGCCAACGAAATTGCCCGGGACATTGCTGCGGTGCATCAGGCTGCCGCCGACATGACGGACAGTTCCGGACAGATCAATTCCAGTGCCGGCGGTTTAAGTGATTTAGCAGGAGATCTTAAGCATACGGTGAACCTGTTTAAGGTATAGTCCCGGAAACAATTACCGTACAATGGGAAACCGGCCAGGGAATTGCCGGGCGTATATCAGCTTAACTTGCAGACAGGGCCTGCATGATTCCAAGGCCCTCTCCTTTTTTCTTGACTGCAAGCAGTGGCCTGGGAAGGGTTCTGATCAATCCTTCCGTCACACTGCCCAGAAGGATGGCGGCGATATCTCCGGTGCGGCCCCGGGCACCGATCACAACCAGGTGGGCGTTTTTCCGGTCTGCAAGCTGCTTGATACCATGGACCACATTCTGATCCACGGTGTAATGGGGAGAGATTTTAAGGCCTTTGAGGTCCACGGTGGGAATGTAGCGCCTCAATTTCATTTTGGCGTTTTTGACCAGGATGCCGGAAAATTCAGCATAGGTTTTCCCTGTTTTTTCGTAGTTCCCGGGCACCTGGCAGACCTTGACCAGGTCCATAGTGTCCAGGCCCGCGGCCTTGGCAAAGGCAGAACCCACATCCAGGGCGTTGCGGCCGTGGTCGGAGAAATCAATGGCCACGAGAACCGATGACAGGCGGAGCGGCGACTTGTCCGGGACGATCAATACGGAGCAGGGCGCTTTTCGTGCGATTTTTTCCGCCATGCTGGACTTGGGGTGGCCTGCGTCAAAGGCGTTCCCCACAAGGACCAGGTCGATATCGTAATCTTTTGCCCGGGAGATCAGGGTCCCCGGGAGTTGTCCCTCAACCGTCTCAAATGTGAGTGCGGTTTCTTTCCTGCCGTTGAAATATTGGGCCACATGGTCCTGCATCTGGACTTTGGCGGCTTCGTCTTTTGGGGCTGAAATCTCGGGGTAGAGCTTTTTGATTTCATCGGGAATGTCAAAACTGTCAGAGACATAGATAAAACAGATTTCTGCGGACTTTGCCATTTTTGACACCAGGGCGGCATAACGGATCAGGGCGGCATCCTGTTCGTCCAGTTTCAACTCAACCATCAGCCTTTTATAACGGTACATGGGAACTCCTGGGGGTTTTGCCCATACCGGCCGGTGTACATCCGTGTCCTGCCGTTCCGGTGCGTTTATTTAAACAATATAAGCAGGCCTGAGCAATAAAACAGGGTGGATGAAAAAAATAACCGCGTTAAGGTGGTGCAAGCCGCTTTGAAAACCCCCGCAAAAGTTGACAATTAAAGGCGTAAGGAGTATTTAGAGCCTGTCGCCCGCACCGATCCGGGTCAAAAATAACGATTACAGAGAGAAAACAGCATCTTATGGAAACGAATAAACCGGCAAAATCCACCAATATACTGATCCTGGGACTTGGCGGGGTGGGGTATTACCTGGCCAAACGCCTGGCACACGAAGGGTATGCCATCACCGCCATTGAATCGGATGCGCGGATGATCCGCCATGCAGACGGCGATATTGACGCCAGGTTCATCCAGGGCAATGCCATGAGTGTGGAGTGCTGGCGGGAGGCCCGTGCGGAGCGCATGGACCATCTGATCGCCGTGACAAACAATGACGCGGTCAACATGATGTCCTGCCTGATGGGGGACCGGTTCGGCATTTCCAGGAAGATCGCCAGGGTCAGGTCCACGGAATTCGGTGGAGAGGATTCGATTTTAAAGGCCGAAGACCTGAAAATCGACCTGACCATCCACCCGGAAGAGCTGGCTGCCCAGGAGATCTTCAGGCTGATCAAGCTGCGGGCCGGAAATGATATTATTGATGTGGCGGATGAGCAGATCCTGGCCATGGCTACCCGTGTCCATGAGAAATCCCCGCTGGCGCATAAGCAACTCAAGCATATTACCGGCGACGGGTTCCCCTTCCGGATCGTGGCCATTGCCCGGGGAATCAAGACCCTGATCCCGGGCGGTGATGATGAACTTCTGCCCGGGGACCACGCCTTTTTTATGGCCGGATCAGACCATCTTTCCCAGTTGATGACCCTGACAGGGATCGAGCAACAGAAACGCCACAAGGTAATGATTATCGGCGGGGGGCTTGTGGGGTGTCGCCTGGCCGAATTGCTGGGCAAGGCATTTGACGTGAGGCTGATCGAAAAAGATGAGGAAACCGCCAAAGCACTGTCTCATGAATTGCGGCATACGGAAATTCTCCATGGCGACGGATCAGACTCCAATATCCTGATTGCAGCGGGCCTGCTGGATATGGATACCTTTATCACGGCCACGGGCGAAAACGAGACAAACATCATGAGCTGCGTGCTGGCCAAACATCTCATGACCTCCCAGGTGTCTGAGACCTCCCGGACCAGGCACAAACAGCGCAAATGCATCTCCCTGGTCAACAAGGAAGATTACGTGGTCCTGGCTTCAACCATGGGCACGGACATCGCCCTGAATAAAAAAATACTGGCCGGTAATGAAATCCTTAAGTTCATCCGCCGGGGGGAACTTCTGTCCGTGGCCCATCTTCACGGGTTTGACGCGGAAATGGTTGAAATTGTTGCGGCAAAGGGCTCGCCCATTACCAAAATTCCCCTGTCCCGGCTGGGAAGCTATTACAACGGGAAAATCATGATCGGCGGTATCCACAGGGACGACACCTGGCAGGTGGCTGTGGGGGACACCCAGATCCAGAGCAACGAACGGGTGATCGTGGTCTGCATGTCCCAGAACCTCAAAGATGTCCAGAAATTGTTCCTGGCCTGATCCTCCGGCCCGGGCTATGCATTTTATTTTTTCCAGAACGAGGGATAGAAAATCACCAGCGCAGAGAACATTTCCAGCCGGCCCACCAGCATGAGCCAGGACAGGAACCATTTACCCGTATCCGAAATAAAGGCGTAGTTCTCGCTGGGGCCGACATCCCCGAATCCCGGTCCGATATTCATCAGGCTGGCAATCACCGAACTCATGGCCGTGGTATAGTCCATGTTGTCGGACAGGGTCATGAAACACCCGCCCGCCAGGATCAGGAATACATTCACGATAAAGTAGAATACGGCCAATTGCCCGATCTGTGCTTCCACGGGGCGCTGGTTGAGGCGGACCGATACCAGGGACATGGGAGAGAAGAACAGTTGTTTGATGGTGGCCAGGCCGAACTTCCAGATCAGCACGTAATGCACCACCTTGATGCCCGAGGTGGTGGAACCAGCACAGGCCCCGATAAAGCAAACCACATAAAGAAACATCTGTGAGGCCTGGGGCCAGAGTTCGTAATCCGCCGTGGTAAATCCCGTGGTGGTCAGCAGGGAGGTCACCTGGAAGGTTCCGTATCTCAGGGCGTCCCAGAACGGATAGGTGCTGTCCTTCCAGAGAATCCAGGTCACCATGCCGCAGAAAAACAACATGAATCCCAGGTAGCACCGGAATTCCGTGTTGATGCGGATGATCCGCCAGTTGCCCATCATAAGATGGTAAAACAGCATGAACGTGACCCCGCCCAGAAACATGAAAATAATGATGATCCAGTCAAAATAAGCATTGTTGTAGTGTCCGATACTGGCGTTGTAGGGCGAGTAGCCCGATGTGGACACGGTGCCGAACGCATGGCAGAGGGAATCGAAAATCGACATGCCCCCGGCGCACATCAGGATGGTCTGGAGCAGGTTCAGGCCGATATAGATCCCCCACAGCCAGACCATGGTATCCCGGTTTCTGGGGATGAATTTTTCCCGGGTAATGACCTGGCCCGGGCTGGATTCCGCCCTGAATATCCGTACCCCGCCCATGCCGTGGGGCAGGAAAATAATGGTCAGGGTTAAAAACCCCATGCCCCCCAGAAGATGGGTCTGGCTCCGCCAGAACAACAGGCCGTGGGGAAGTGCTTCAATGTCCCTTAAAATAGTGGCGCCCGAAGTGGTGTACCCGGACATCATTTCAAAAAATGCATCTGTAAACGAGGGAATGGAGCCGTGGAAGATAAACGGCAGGGCTGAAACTGCCGAAATCAGAATCCAGCCGAAAAAGGCGATGAAAAAACCATCCCTGATGTTCAGGTCGTGGTGGCTGCGAAAACAGCGCCACAGGGGAAGGCCCAGGGCAATGGTCAGGACGGCTGTTGTTGTCAGGGCGTTGAGATCGTCTTCACCGTAAATCAGGGAACAGACAATGGGCGCAAGCAGGGACGTTCCTGTGATGATCAGCAGTTTTCCAAGGACGTTGGTGATAGCGGAGTAGTTCATAGGCCTTTTTTAAAGGGAAGCATCAAGGGGTTTCAAGTATGATCAAGCGTTATTTCAGCATTATCAGCGACTAATTGCCCTTATTTAACCTAAACGGGTTGGTTGATCAACCCTAAACCTCTAAACCTTTAGGACTGAACCCTGGGGCTTGTTTCAATGCCCGGTTCGCGTGCCTGCCGAGGCGGAAATCATGACGGCCAGCACAGAAAGATCTCCGGTCGGATTTGTCCGGAAAAGATACCACTCCTTAAATATAGAAACTTTAAAATTTGATTTGTCCTGCGGCCGTAAATGGATTATATTAAACCATTCATTTAATTCATCATCCGTCTATAGCAAATGACAACACATGTTCCGAAAAAAACGTCAATGAGAAAACCGGTTCCGTAGAAAACGCTTAAAGATTTAAGCGCCATTTGCCGTGCACCCCGCTGACGTTGAAACTGAATCGGAACAAAATGTTGAGACCAGCGATAGCCAGGTCCGTATCTTTAACGCGGATGATTCGCAAGTCATAAGGACGCACACATGAAAGACAAGCCAAGCTACGACGAATTGGTGCATCAGGTGCAATGCCTTGAAGAAAAGCTGGGGCATTGTTCCGGAATCCGGGACACAGAGGCCCGTTTCCGGACATTCTACGAACAGATCCCCATGGCGTACCAGTCCCTGGACAGTGAGGGCTGCCTTGTGGAAGTCAATCCCGCATGGCTGAGAACGCTGGGATATACCCGCGACGAAGTAGTCGGCAAACCATTCAGTGAATTCCTGCCCGGTGAATGGCAGGCGCATTTCAACGCGCTCTTTCCTGAACTCAAATCTGTGGGTGAAATCCTGGGGCAGGAGTTTTCGCTGGTCAGAAAGAACGGCGATACGATCCTGGTATCTTTCACGGGCCGGGTGGACTGCGATGCCCGGGGCGGTTTTAAACAAACCCATTGCGTATTCCAGAACATCACGGAACGAAAGCAGACCGAGGACGCGTTCCGGTCGGAGAAAGCATTTACCGAAACCGCTCTCAATGCCATCCAGGACACCTTTGTTCTCTTTGACCCGAAAACGGGTACGGTGATCCGGTGGAACCATGCGTTTACACGGGTGACAGGATTTTCAGACGAAGAAATTCCGGGCATCTCGGTGATTGATACATGCATTGACCCGGAACACAGGGACCGGGTGCTGGACTTTATATCGTCGGTCCTGGAAAAGGGGGGCGGCACCATTGAAGTGGACCTGGTCTGCAAAAACGGCAGCCATATTCCCATGGAGTTCAGTGCCTCCATGGTCAGGGACGACCGGAACCGGCCCAAGTACATTATTGCCATCGGCCGGGACATCAGTGAGCGCAAGGAGGCGGAACAGGCCCTGATGGATTCCCACCAGCGGTTTTTAACGGTTCTGGACAGTATTGACGCCACGGTTTATGTGGTGGATATGGATACTTACGAAGTGTTGTTCATGAACCAGTATATGAAACGGCACTTTGGCAAAGACATGACCGGTGAAACCTGCTATCAGGCATACCGCAGGGCGTCCGGCGTCTGTGCCCACTGTCCCAATCCCGGCCTGCTGGACAAATCGGGAAATCCCACTGGGGTGAATGTCTGGCAGACGGAACACCCTGTGAACGGTAAATGGTACATGAATCACGACAGGGCCATCAAATGGACAGACGGGAGAATGGTCAAACTCCAGATCGCCACGGATATTACAGACCTGAAACAGATGGAGGAAGAACTTCGCCAGGCCCATAAAATGGAGTCCATCGGGACCCTGGCCGGCGGGGTGGCCCATGATTTCAACAATATTCTGGGCATCATCATCGGCAATACCGAACTGGCCCTGGACGACACCCCGGAGTGGAGCCCTGTGTGCGGTCATTTAAAAGAAATCCAGGATGCCGGTCTCAGGGCCAAGGACGTGGTGCGCCAGTTGCTCGGATTTACCCGGAAGGGCAAGGCCGAGAAAAAGCCGCTGGATTTGTCCCGGATCGTCCGGGAATCCATGCCCTTGATCCGCTCTTCAGTACCGTCCACCATCGCCATTGATGAAAACCTGCCGAAATCGGGGGCGTCCATAATGGCCGACGCCACCCAGATCCACCAGGTCATGATCAATCTCTGCACCAACGCGGCCCATGCCATGTGGGAAAACGGGGGGATCATCAGGATCCGGATGGAGGAATTCCGGGTGGATGCGGGAAGTGAATACGCCATTGCCGGGATGAAACCGGGGCCGCATCTAATGCTGTCGGTCAGCGATACGGGTGCGGGGATTGATCCGGAGATCCGTGACAAGATTTTTGACCCCTACTTTACCACCAAAGAGGTGGGCAAGGGAACCGGTATGGGGCTTTCCGTGGTCCACGGCATCGTCAAAAGCCACAATGCCCATATCCGGGTGGAAAGCGAGCCGGGTGAAGGCGCCTGTTTTTCACTCTTTTTTCCTGTTGTGCATGCCGGACCGCCGCCGGCCGGTACGGAAGATAAAAGGCCCGAAAGGGCCAAGGGATTTGCCGCGCATATCCTTCTGGTGGACGACGAGGTCTCGATCACCGCCATCATGGCCCGGACCCTGGAGCGCCTGGGATTCAGTGTGGAAACGGAAAATTGCCCGGAAAAGGCGTTGGGGATATTCAACCGTGATCCCCGGCGGTTTGACCTGGTGATTTCAGATTATACCATGCCCGGGATGAACGGGATCATGCTCACGGAAAAAATGAAGGCGGTCAGGCCGGATATTCCGGTGATCGTATGCACCGGCCACAGCGCCCATGTGGATGAACGTGCCGCCTCCCGTGCCGGGGTCGCCGCCTATATGATGAAGCCGGTCTCCCGGCTCAGCATTGCCGAAACCATTGACCGGGTAATGGATAACAGGTGAATGTCCGGTATGTCCGGCAGGGCCAACGCATATAAAAATCGGGATGAATGATTTCAGTGGTCTATTAGACGCTGTCGCAAACGCAAGAAAAAGTATGCGAACTTTTTAAGTATGCGAAACCATATGGGTTAAAAAATCATGCCAGGTGTAAATGCGTTTGCCCTGGCATGTCTGGAGCACTGCGGTTGAGTTTTGGTTAAAAAAAGTTTAAACTCTGTTTTATATTAAACTCTAAACCAAACCAAGGACCCGGCAGGCATGCGCAAATTCCCGGACACCCTCGTAAAAATCATTGAAACCTGTGGCATGAACGTCAACCAGATCTCCAAGATTTCCGGGATATCCAACACCTACCTCACCAAACTGATCCGGAAAAAGATCAACCATCCGGGCAAGGACAAAATCGCTTCGGTGCTCCTGGCACTGAACTATAAAATCTCGGATATCAACAGGATTCTTGCGGACTACGACTATATGCCGCTGAATCCCCATGACATCCCGGAAATCCTTAGAAACAACCGCCGCCGCAGATTCGAAGGCCGGATCGTGCCTCACTTTGATTACATTTATTTTGAGCTGCTCATGGCAGCCCTGGAACATCTGGGCGGCACCAAGATTCTCGTGAACAACAGGCCGTCGGGCATCTATCTGCCCATGGACCTTTACATGAGCCGGGAATTTCCCCAGGAAAGCGATGATGACGCGGCCCGGTTTTTCAAGGCCTTTACCCATGAGGTGGTGGCGGAGCGCAAAACCCTTTTCCTTGATAACTGCAAAAAAGGGCTCCGGTATGAGACCTATATGTGCAAGGCCTGCCTGGAAGAGAGCCTGGACAGGCATATCGGCATCCGGGCACAGGGCCGGTCCATGGAGCGGGTCGGGCTATATGCCGTGTATTTTGCCAATGCTGTTGCCGCCACCCTCAAGTTTCCGGAGCAGCATCTCCACCGGGTGGTAAGGCGGTGCACCCATTTCCAGTTCCAGATCCAGGATGCGGACGGCAAGGTGCCCAAGGTCAGTTTTACGGCAGACCGGCGCCATTATTTTTTCAAGGAATGGGAGCAGCTCAGGGTGGAGGGGTTCCTGTCCGATGCCGCGTCCATCACAGACCTGTTTCTTAAAGAAATTGAAAAGTGTCGCTCGGGTGATTACGAGGCCGGTGCCGCATCAAGTCCCGAGGGGTTTGCCGACTATATCCGTTCCCAGTTCAGGCTTCACGGTGTGGCGGACCTGTTTGAAAACGCCCTGGGCAGCCTGATGTCAGACCCCGGCATGACCCTTCATTAGCCGTTCTCATATCGGCAGTTTAATTTTTTTTTAAACTTTGTATAAAATTTAATTGACCCTGCTGTTAGAATTGTGTTACCCGAATGATACACAATGACTACTAATTTTATCCAGGACCGGATGCATGGGTGAAAATACATCACAAGCACTTCTTTCTATTCAGGATTTGAACACCTGGTTCTTTTCCCGTAAAGGCACGGCAAAGGCGGTGAACGGGGTGAGCTTCGACCTTGAGGCCGGTAAGATTCTCGGTGTCGTGGGCGAATCCGGGTGCGGCAAAAGCGTGACCGCCCAGTCGGTCATGCGCCTGGTGCCTGATCCGCCCGGGAAAATCATGGGCGGAAAGATCCTCTTCCACGGACAGGATCTTGTCTCCATGCCCATGGAAGAGATGCGCCATATCCGGGGCAACCGGATTGCCATGATTTTCCAGGAACCCATGACATCGCTCAACCCGGTATATACCATCGGCGACCAGATTGCCGAAATGTTTACCCTGCACAAGGGATATGGGAAGAAACAGGCCATGGACGCGGCTGCGGACATGCTGAAAAAGGTGCAGATCCCCTCTCCACACAAACGGCTCCACGATTATCCCCATCAGTTGTCCGGGGGCATGCGCCAGCGGGCCATGATTGCCATGGCATTGTCCTGTGATCCGGAGATCCTGATTGCAGACGAACCCACCACCGCCCTGGACGTCACGGTGCAGGCCCAGATCCTGGACCTGATGCTGGCCCTGAAAGAAGATGCGGGCACAGCCGTTCAGATGATCACCCACGACCTTGGCGTGATTGCGGAAATGGCAGACCAGGTGGTGGTGATGTACGCGGGCCAGGTGGTGGAATCTGCTGCCACGGGTGAATTGTTTAAATCGCCCCTTCATCCCTATACCCGGGGACTGATGCAGTCCGTACCGGTTTTGGGCCGGCGGACCCGGGGCAAGGCCGGGGAACTGAATGAAATCAAGGGAATGATTCCCAGCCTTTTGAACCTGCCTGTCGGGTGCAAGTTTGCCAATCGCTGCCCCCATGTTCACGCACCGTGTGAACAGAGCGAACCCATATTGGAAGATGCCGCGCCCGGCCATGCAGTCCGGTGCTGGCTTCATTCCGCACAACATTCCCCGGAGGCAGCATCATGACATCATTGCTCAGGGTTGAAGACCTCACGGTTCATTTCCCTATTAAGAAGGGTATCCTGGCCAGGACCGCAGGGTATGTCCATGCGGTTGACGGGGTGGATTTCTCCCTGGAAAAGGGGGAAACCCTTGGGATTGTGGGGGAATCCGGATGCGGAAAACCCACAGCCGGCATGGCCGTGATGCATCTGACCCCGCCCACCTCGGGGCGGGTTTTGTGGAAAGGCGAACATATCGGGGGCATGCGTCCCGAGCGGCTGAGATCCCTGAGAAAAGAGATGCAGCTTATCTTCCAGGACCCTTACTCCTGCCTGAATCCCAGAATGACCGTCAACCGGATACTCTCCGATCCCATGGATGTCCACGGCAAATATACGGGCAAGGCGCGGAAAGACCGCCTGGCCTTTCTCCTGGAAACCGTGGGCATGCGACCGGAGCAGGGGGTACGCTACCCCCACGAGTTTTCCGGCGGCCAGCGGCAGCGGATCGGCATTGCCAGAGCCCTGGCCCTGGACCCGGCCCTGATCATCGGAGATGAGCCGGTGTCTGCCCTGGATGTTTCCATCCAGGCCCAGATCATCAACCTGCTCAAGCGGCTGAAAAAACAGTTTGACCTCTCCCTGATCATTATTTCCCATGACCTGGCCGTGGTGGAATATCTCTGCGACCGGATCATTGTCATGTACCTGGGCAAGATCGTGGAGTCCGCCGACTATGCCTCATTGTACAATGATCCCAAACATCCCTATACCCGGACCCTGTTATCTGCTGTTCCCGTACCCGATCCCTTTCGCAAACGAGAGCGGATCATTCTCCAGGGAGATGTGCCCAGCCCCATCAACCCCCCGGGCGGATGCCGGTTCCATACCCGGTGTCCCGAGCGGATGGATCTCTGTGAACGGGTGGAACCTGCCATGCGACAATTCAGCAACACCCACAGCGCCGCCTGCCATTTATACGGGGACGAATAATGCGCCCCGGAAACATATTGACTTTTAAAGGAGGAGACCAATGAAACGCAAGATCCTGATCAGTGCCTTACTGATGATTTTCACGGCACTGCCGTCCCTGGCCCTGGCCAAGGCCGACCTGACCGTGGCCGTGGATGCACCGCCCAAAAGCATGAATCCCCACAGCTACAACTCGGATGCCAACCTGTCTTACATGTCCAACTTCTTTGACGGCCTGCTTCAGCGCCCGGCACCGGAAGGCAAGCTGACCCCGGCCCTGGCCACTGCCTGGGAACGCCAAGATGCCCTGACCTGGAAGTTCACCTTGAGAAAAGGGGTGAAATTTCACAACGGCAACCCATTTAATGCCGCCGATGTAAAGTTTACCTTTGAGCGGATGAAGGACCCCAAGTTCTCCAAGTTTCTCAACATTGCCAATTCTATTGCCTCCATTGACACCCCTGATGATTACACGGTGATTTTCAGGACCGTGAAACCCGTGCCCTGGTTTGCGGAAACCATGCACCAGAATTTTATCGTGGACAAGGAAAGCTCTGAGAACAGGGATTCCGGCGATTACAACACCCGTCCCATCGGCACCGGTGCCTACCGGTTTGTCGAATGGGTCAAAGGATCTTATATCCGTATGGAAGCCAACCCGGATTACTGGGAAGGCGCACCGCAGTTAAAAACCGTTGAAATCAAGCCCATTACCGAAGATGCCACACGGTTTGCGGCCATTGCCGCCCGCCAGGCCGATATCCTGTCCGGGGTACCCGTCCCCCTGATCGACCGGATCAAAAAGACCCCCACCATTGAATTGATTTCCCGTCCGGCCCGCCGCTGCATCTATATGGATCTCGGCAACCGGCCCGGCACACCCTATGCGGACATCCGCGTCCGTAAAGCCATTGCCATGGCCATCAACGAAGATGAAATCGTGAAAACCATCATGCGGGGCCAGGCCACACCGGCCGCCCAGGTGCCTGACCAGGCCACCATCGGGTATGACCCCACCCTGACCCGCCTGCCCTATGATCCGGAAGGCGCAAAAGCCCTTCTTAAGGAAGCCGGATATCCCGACGGGTTTGAGATCACCATTGCCGGTCCCAATGACCGCTACATCAACGACAAGCAGATCTGTGAAGCCGTGGCCAAATACCTGGCCAAAATCGGCCTCAAAGTCACCCTGGACGTCAAACCCAAATCCATTTTCTTTGAAGAATTGGCCTCTCACAAGCATGCCTTTTACCTGATCGGGTGGATGGACGGGTCCTACGATTTCGGCCGGTCCGCCGAGATGCTGGTCCACACCGTGGACAAGGACAAGGGCATGGGCGTCTACAACGGTGCCATGTACTCGAACCCCGAGCTGGACAATGCCATTGTCGCGTCCGCTGCCATACTGGACCGGGATGCCCGGGAAAAGGCTCTCCAGGCCGTGAACAGGACGTCTGTTGAGGACCTGGCGTGGATTCCCCTGCACTACCAGCAGGATGTATATGCCGCACTCAAGGCATCCAAGCTGAAGTTCACCCCGCGTCCGGACCGGTGGATCGTGGTTAAGGAAATTAAAAAATAATGATACCTGAACACCGGGGGCCCGGGTTAATCCCGGGGTCCCGGTAACGGAACCCCATGGCCAGATATATATTTCAACGAATGATCCAGGGCGTGATTGTCCTGTTGGCGGTGTCCTTTATCTGTTTTTTGATTTTCAGGTTCACCGGCGACCCGGTTCTGATGCTGGCCGGAAAGTACGCCACCCAGCAGGAGCGGGAACAGGTCAGGGTTGCCTACGGCCTGGATAAGCCTTTTTACGTCCAGTACGCCAGCTTCCTGGGCAATGCGCTCCAGGGCAATTTCGGCAAATCCTACGTCTCCCAGGTGGATGCCCTGGATACGATTCTGGAGCGGTTCCCGGCCACATTTGAGTTGGCCCTGTCCGCCATCCTGATTTCGTTTGTGGTGGGGGTGTCCCTGGGGGTGGTGGTCTCGTTGCGGCCCGGCGGCGCCCTATCGCGGTTGATCATGGCCGGGTCCCTCGGCGGGATCTCCGTGCCTACATTTTTGATGGGGATCATCTGGGTGATGGTGTTTGCGGTTTACCTGGAATGGCTGCCCCCGTTCGGCCGTGGGGACACTGTCCAGATCGGGCCCTGGCGGACCGGGTTCCTGACCCTGGATGGGCTTACCCACTTGATCATGCCTGCCCTGACCCTGTCGGGATACCAGTTGGCCGTTCTGCTCCGCCTGACCCGGGCGGGCATGCGGGAAGTGCTGGGGGAAGAATACATCAAAACAGCATGGGCCAAGGGGCTGCCGCCGTTCAAGGTGATTGTCAAGCATGCCCTGCGCAACGTGCTCATCCCCGTGGTGACCATTGCCGGCCTCTCGTTCGGCGAACTGATCGCCTTTTCCATTGTCACGGAATCCATTTTCCAGTGGCCGGGCATGGGCAGCCTGCTGCTGGTATCGATTTTTGAAACCGACCATCCCGTGATCGTGACCTATATCATGCTGGCCGCGTTCATCATCCTGGCCATCAACATCCTGGTGGATCTGCTTTACGGATGGCTGAACCCCAGGATTCAGTATGACTAACTAAGGATACTTGTGATGCGCCGATTCACAGAAAATGCTTTTGTATACAGTTTTTTGCGGGACCCGTCCGCCATATTCGGGGCCGTCCTGATGCTGGCCTTTGCCTTCTGCGCCCTGTTTGCCCCGGCGATCGCCCCCATGAACCCCTATGACCTGGCATCCATTGACCTGGGCAACTTCCTGCTCACGCCGGCATGGATGGACGGGGGAAGCCTCTCGTTTCCCCTGGGCACGGACGACCAGGGCCGGGGGATCCTGTCCACCATGCTGTACGGAATGAGAACCTCTCTTCTGGTGGGATTCACCGTTGTGACGGTGTCATCGGTCCTGGGCATCCTTTTGGGCATGGTCGGCGGTTACTACGGCGGGCTTTTGGATGCGTTCATCATGCGGTGTGCGGACACGGTGTTCTCTTTTTCCACCACCCTGCTGGCCATTCTGCTTCTGGGCGTGTTTGAAAGCCGGAACATCTGGACCGTGGTCTTTGCCATCTGTATCGCGGGCTGGGTCAAGTATGCCAGGACCATCCGGGGCTCGGTACTGGAAGTCAAGGAAAATGCCTATGTCACGGCGGCCAGGGCCTCGGGCGCCAGGGATGCCAGGATTCTGTTCCGCCATATCCTGCCCAATGTGCTGCCCCCGGTTTTCGTACTCATGGCCGTGGATCTGGCCGTGGTCATCATGCTGGAATCCACCCTGAGTTTTCTCGGGGTGGGGGTGCCCATTACCGAACCCTCCCTGGGCATGATGATCTCCATTGGAAAAAATTATATTTACGCCGGGATGTGGTGGATGGTTCTTTTTCCCGGCATGACCCTGATCCTGCTGGTGGTGGCCATCAATCTTTTTTCAGACTGGCTCAGGGATGAAATGAACCCCAAACTGGCCAGAAACACCTGATATCGAAAGCACTCATGAACGACTCAAACGCTCCCAACGACTCGAACGACTCTGCGGATTGCACCGGCTATATTGACTCCCGCTGCCCTGCATTTATCAATGATCTTGAAACCATCGTCAACATGGACTCCAGTTCCGGAAACACCGAGGGTATTGCCGGTGTGGCCCGGTTTTTCAAGGCCCGGTTTGAGGCTGTGGGCATGGCCTGCGACCTTAAATTTTTCGGAGAGGGAGAAGTGCCCTGTCTCAAGGCGGAATCCCGGCCCGGACAGACACCTTACGACCTGATGTGTCTGGGGCACATGGATACGGTTTTCCCCGAAGGAGAGGCAGCCCGGCGGCCGTTTTCAAGAGACGGAAACAAGGCTTACGGCCCTGGGGTATGTGATATGAAAGGCGGGCTTTTGGTTGTGCTGCATGCCATGGAAGCCCTTCACCAGAAAGGGCTTCTGGGTCAGCTTTCCGTGTGTGTGGCCTTTAACGGGGATGAGGAAACCGGATCTGACGCGTCCAGGGAATGGATTGAAGCCACGGCGCGCAACAGCCAAAGGGTATTGGTGTTTGAACCCTGCCGCCCGGGATATCATGTGGTGCGCCGGCGCAAGGGCGGAGGATGGTTTGACATCCTGGCAACGGGCAGGGCCGCCCATGCCGGGGCCGATCCGGACAAAGGGGTCAATGCCGTGGTGGAACTGGCCCACCAGATCACCCGCATCCAGTCTCTGAACAACAGGGAAAAGGGTATTTCCGCCCAGGTGACCGTGGCCCGGGGCGGGGACAAGATCAATATCATTCCGGATACGGCAAGGGCTGCCGTGGATGTCAGGGTGGCCACACTGGAGGCCCAGGCCGCAGTGGAAACATTTTTACACGAATTGCCGGACACGCCTTTTTTCAGCGGTGCAACCCTAGATGTCCGTGGCCGGTTTGACAGGCCGCCCATGGAGCGCACCCCCGAATCAGACGACCTGTTCCAGCGGATCCAATCCTGTGGCAAGACGATCGGCATCTGTCCCGAAGGGATTTCAACCGGGGGGTGTTCCGACGGGAATTTTACGGCGGCCCAGGGCGTTCCCACCATTGACGGCATGGGCATGGTCGGGGCCAATGCCCACAGGGATGACGAATATGTGGAGTTGTCCAGCATCGTGCCCATGGTCTCCCTGCTGGTGGGCCTTTGCGAATCTTTCTGCGATTCCGGAACGTCATAAGCCTGTCTTTTTCATTCCGTGTTTTCAATGTACGTCAATGTCCGGGAGGGTGCCTTTCCGACGGTGCTGTTCCTGTTGACGCGTCTCTTTTGCGGGTGACCACCGGAATGGGGGTTTTTTTCATGCGGTTTATCTGGTATGGTTGGTCATGAATAGCCGATAATTTACTAAACCGTCAAATCGCGGCGTCAGCCAGGATGCTGGAACAGGGCTTACCAAAGATGTCTACCCATACCGCATTTACGAAATTCTTGTCTTTTTTCTTCAGTTTCTGGATATCTGCGGTGATGTTTCTGGTACTTTCCCCTGATACCCGGGCGGCAAAGGAACCGCTCAGGGTGGGGGTATTCCAGAACAAGCCCATCGTCTTTTACGAAAACGGTCCCAAAGGCCTGTTTGTGGAAGTCATGGATTATGTGGCCAGGAAAGAAGGGCTGGATGTCGCCTATGTGAAATGTGAGCTGAAACAATGCCTGGCCATGCTCAATTCCAACGAGCTGGACCTGATGACCTCTCTGGGTGAGACGCCCCAGCGCCTTGAACATTTTGAGTTCTCCAGAGAGCCGATTTGGACATTCTGGGGAACGGTGTACTCAAGCGACCGGCTGATCAATGATGTGTTTGACCTGAAACACAAACGGGTCGGGGTCCGGCGAAACAACAAGACATCCCTGGCCATTAAAAAACTGGTGACCCAGCTGGGTATCCCGGTTGAATTTGTGGAATATGACAATTATGAGGCGGCATTTTCCGCCCTGAAAGAATTTGCCGTGGACGCGGTTGCCGCGAACAATTCTTACGCGTTCAGCGAGTTTAAGAAAAACCCCGGATTTCACAAAACCGCCATTGTCTTCAACCCGTTTTCCGCGTATTTTGCGATCGCGAAAAAGGGAGGGGACCCGGAGCTGCTCAATACAATCGACACCCATGTCAGGGTGCTCAAAGCCTCACCCACGTCCCTGTATTATGAATTCCCCAAAAAATGGTTCAGTTTCCCGGGAGCGTCCTGGACGCCCAGGCGTTTCATGCTGGCCATGGGCGGGGCCCTGCTGGGGGTGGTCCTGTTGATGGTATTGTGGCGGTTCCGGTCTGTGATACGCTTCAACAGGCAGCTCAAGCGCATCATATCCAAGCAGGAACGTACGGAAAAGGATTTGAAGCGGAGCGAAAAACGGTTCCGGCGGATGTTTGAGAACAGCCACTCGGTCATGATGATCACGGATCCGGCCTCAGGACGTATTCTTGATGCCAATCCGGCGGCTGCCGGATTCTACGGCTGGGCAACGGATGAACTCCGTGTCATGACCCTGGAAGACATCAATTCCCTGGAATGGCACGAGGTCCGTGACGAAATGGCATCGGCACACCGGGAAAGCCGGAATTCACTGATGTTCAAGCATTTGCTTAAAAACGGCGAAACAAGGGATGTGGAGGTGTACAGCGGGCCCATTGAAATTGATGGGCAGTCCATGCTCTATTCCATTATTCATGATGTGACGGACCGCAGCCTCATGGAAAGACAGTTGCGGGAAAATGAGTCCCGGCTCCAGCTGCTGTTCGAGAAAGCCGCGGATGCACTTTATCTATGCCGTCCGGACGGGCGGCTGGTGCAGGTCAACGAACAGGCATGCCGGGTAACCGGATATACCGAGGGTGAGCTGTTGAACATGAACCTTGCCGATATCGATGCCGGCCAGGGAACACCGGAAGGTCTGGCCGCATTTTTCAACTCTATGACAGCATCCCGCAGACCCCGGTTTGAATCCGAATGCATCCGCAAGGACGGTTCCACATTTCCCGTGGAAATCACATGCAGCCTTCTGAATATTTCGGGCGGGCCTTTTATCATGGGACTGGCCCGGGATATCACGGCCCGGAAAGCAGCCGAGGCCGCCATCAGAGAGAGTGAGAAAAAATACAGGGCCATGCTGGAATCCATGGATGACGCCATTTACATCTGCTCCCGCGATTTTCGCATTAAATATATGAACCCGGCCATGATCAAGCTGGCGGGGCGGGATGCCACGGGCGATATCTGTTTCAGGGCCATCCACAACCATGAGCGCAAGTGCGACTGGTGCAGCCACGAGCGGGTCATGAACGGCGAGTTTATCAAAACCGAGTTTTCAGATCCAAAAACCGAAAAGGTGTTCAATGTTTCCCATTCGCCTGTGAAGCATGGTGACGGCACCTTTTCAATGCTGACCGTGCTGAGGGACATCACCGAGGTCCGGCGGCTGGAATCCCGGATGCAACAGGTCCAGAAGCTGGAATCCATCGGCAGCCTTGCCAGCGGCATTGCCCATGACTTCAATAACCTGCTCTTTCCTATTGTGGGGCAGGCGGAACTGCTCCTGGAGGACCTGCCGCGGGCAGGCCGTGAGTATGAGCGGGTACAGGAAATCTATACGGCCGGCAAACGGGGCCGGGATCTTGTCAAGCAGATCCTGGCGTTCAGCCGCCAGGGCGAACAGCAGATCATGGCTGTGGAGTTCCAGGGACTGCTCAGGGAAGTGCTGCGGTTGAGCCGCTCCAGCATCCCGGCCAATATCCGTATCCACAGCGATATCCGGGACGGCTGCAACAGGGTTATGGCCGATCCCACCCAGTTGCACCAGATTGCCATGAACCTGATCACCAATGCCTATCAGGCCATTGACAAAACCGACGGCCGCATTACGGTTGCGCTGAAAGAGGTGCTCTTGGACAGGCGGAAGAACCCGGATATCCTCCTGGAATCCGGCCTTTATCTGAAGATGACCGTGTCGGACAACGGCAGCGGCATTCCGCCCGGTGTCATGGGCAAGATATTTGATCCCTATTTTACAACCAAGAAAAAAGGAGAGGGAACCGGTCTGGGACTCTCCCTGGTGTTTGGCATCGTCAAGGAACTCAAAGGCGACATCCATGTGCAGAGCGATCCGGGCCAAGGCACATGCTTTACCGTATTCCTGCCTGTGGTGGAGCCCCAGGCCGGTGGTGGTGATCCCGAATTTGCCGAAGAAAAGGATAATACCGGAAGCGAACGGATTCTGCTGGTTGATGACGAGCCTGCAATCGCCAGGCTGGAAGCCCAGCTTCTGGAGCGCATGGGATATGATGTCACGTTCCGGACGGACAGCAGGGAAGCCCTGGTTGATTTTCAAAAAAATCCAGGCGCCTATGACATGGTGATCACCGACATGAGCATGCCCCGTATGACAGGAGACCGGCTGTCAAGAGCGGTACTGGCCCTGCGGCCGGATATTCCCGTCATTGTCTGCACGGGGTTCAGTGAGCTGATGAATCCGGAAACCGCCGAACAGATCGGCATTAAAGGTTTTTTGATGAAGCCGGTGGTCCGGTCGGAGCTGGCCGGACTTGTCCGCCGTATCCTGGACGAATCCGCCGATTCCAAGGTATAATCCCCGCTCCGGGAGGCCCATGGATTTTTTTGACGTACATACCCATCTTCATGATTCCAGGATTTTTGACGATGTTCCCGGTATTCTCCTCCGGGCCGGGTCCGCAGGGCTACGGTACATGGCGACCTGCGCCACCATGACGGAAAATTTCGCACAGACCCGTGAACTGGCGGACCAGTACGCAAGCGTCCTGCCCTGTTTCGGCATCCATCCCTGGTTCCTGGATACCCTGGGCCGGGACTGGGAGGAAATCCTGGCATCCCACCTGGAACAGACTGCTTCGGGCGTCGGGGAGACCGGGCTGGATTTCACGGACAGGGGCGCGGACCGGGATCTCCAGATCCGGGTGTTTCGGCGCCACCTGGCCCTGGCCGCGGATCTGGGACGGCCCATTAACATCCATATCCGGAAGGCCTGGGATGCATTTGTTCATATCCTGAAAGCACACGGTCCCTTAAAGGCCGGGGGGCTGGTCCACTCATTTTCCGGTTCTGCCGACCTGGTGCGGGTGCTGGAGCGCTACAACCTGTACATCTCTTTTTCCGGGGCCGTTACCCGGCCCAATGCCAAAAAAGCGGTCCGGGCACTGGGGGCGGTATCACAGGACCGCATCCTGTTCGAGACAGACACTCCGGACCTGTATCCCAGCCTGGACACAGGCGGCAGCTATATCCAAATGCTTAACGAGCCCGGGCTGGTTCCGGCTATTGTGGAGATTGCGGCCCGGCGCCGGGGAATGGGGTTTGAAGAATTGGCCGGATACGGGTATAGTAACGCGCGTGAACTTTTTAGCCCCATATTGACCAAAAGCGTGCAGGATACAAGATGAACCAGTTTGCCAGGATTGAACAACTGCTGGGCCGGAGGGCCATGGATAGGATCAGAAATGCCCGGGTGGCCGTATTCGGCCTGGGCGCCGTGGGATCGTTTGCCACGGAAGCCCTTGCCCGGTCCGGTGTGGGATATCTGCGGCTGGTGGATTTTGACCGGGTGGACGCCTCAAACATCAACCGGCAGTTGTTTGCCCTGAATTCAACCATTGGCGCGGAAAAGGCCGGGCTGGCAAAAGAGCGGGTTCAGGATATCCACCCGGACTGCCGGGTCGAGGTCCATTCTGCCTTTGTCAATGCGGAAAGCCTGACCACGCTTTTGAGTGACGACCTGGATATGGTGGTGGATGCCATTGACGGGCTCAACTCAAAGGTCAACCTGATTTACGGGGCCACAACCATGGGACTGAAACTGGTCTCATCCATGGGGGCCGGCGGCAGGACCGATGTGAGTATGATCCGTACCGGAGACCTGTTTGACTCATCGGTCTGTCCACTGGCCCGGATGGTGCGGCAGCGGCTCCGGCGCAGGGGCCTGGACCATGGCGTGCCCTGTGTCTATTCTGTTGAGACCCCCCGGAACAAACAGCCGTTTAATCCGGAAGATGCCGTGGACGCCCTCCAGGGGCACGGAAGGGCCCGGGCCCCTATTGGAACCGTGGCCTGGGTGCCCGGCTGTTTCGGGCTCACCCTGGCCTCGGAAGCAATTAAATTGATCACTGACCCATAATGCCGGGGGGGATTCCCCGGCACCATCCGGAAAACGGCTGGATTATCCTGCGTTTTGTTCATCCCGGAGCACCCGCCGGAGGACCTTTCCGATGTTGGAAACCGGTATTTCATCCCTGAATTCAATGGCTCTGGGCCGTTTGTACCCAGCCATGTTTTCCTTGCAGAACGCCATGATTTCCTCCTGGGTGGCGGATTTTCCCTCTTTCAGCTTGATATAGGCCCTGACGGTTTCCCCGCTTTTGCCGTCGGGCACGCCGACAACCGCGCAGAGTTCCACCTTGGGATGGGTGTACAGGATATCTTCCACATCCCTGGGATAGACATTGAATCCGCTGACAATGATCATGTCTTTTTTCCGGTCCGTAATCAGAAGATAGCCGTCCTGGTCAATGTGGCCGATATCACCGGTGAGAAAATACCGTTTGCCGTCAATGTTCACAAACACCTCTTCATTGGCATCGGGACGTTTCCAATAGCCCTTCATCACCTGGGGGCCGCATACCCCCACCTCGCCGTCTTCGCCCTGGGGCAGTTCCTTTGACGGGGTTTCCAGGTCCAAGATTTTCACATGGGTGCCCGGCAGGGGAAATCCAATGGAGCCGACTTTGCGGGCCTCCCGGTTGGTGGGGTTGATGGTGACCACAGGGGCGGTTTCGGTGAGGCCGTATCCTTCAAAAATAATGGCCCCGGTCTTGTCTTCAAACTGGCGGCAGACCTCCGGCGGAAGCGGTGCACCGCCGGAAAAGCATCCCATGAGGGAGGACAGGTCGAATTTGTCCCTGAGGGCATGGTTGGCAAAGGCCACGAAAATGGTGGGCACGGCCGGCATAATCGTGGGCCTGTATTTCTGGACGGCCTTGAGCACTTCCGTGAACGGTGGATTCCCGGCCCTGGGATCGGGCACACAGACGATACTGCATCCCAGGGCGGTACAAGAGAGCAGGGCGCAGGTGATGCCGAAGCTGTGATACCAGGGCAGCACCCCCAGGTAGGTGTGAAAATCGCCTTTATAAAGTTGTTCCGGCGGCTTTCCCTTGCC
The DNA here is from genome assembly GCA_036881925.1 of Desulfobacter sp. GTDB lineage: Bacteria > Desulfobacterota > Desulfobacteria > Desulfobacterales > Desulfobacteraceae > Desulfobacter. Next base: position 208,132 of record JBAJNJ010000008.1, on the reverse strand, counting down.
GTGGGACAGGCGGATGTATTCATATCCTGCGGCCACGTCATAGGTGAAATTGGTATGGGTCAGTTCCGCTCCTTTGGGCACCCCGGTGGTGCCGCCCGTATACAGCATGATGGCGGTGTCCTTTTCCGGGTCGATATCCACCACGGGCGGTTCCGGCCTGGACCGGGCCACCATATCGTCAAACAGGATATGGCCGGGCTGGTGACCGGGTGCTTTGGGAATTTTTCCCAAAAGGCCGCCTAAAAAGGCCTTAAACCCGGGCAGATAACTTTTGATATTACAGATGACAACCGTCTCTACCTGGGTGTTCTCAATGGCCTTGACCGTATTGGGGTAAAATACGGGATGGTCCATGCAGAACACCATTTTTGACACCGAGTCCTTAAGCTGGAGATTGAGTTCGGACGGGGTATATACCGGGTTGCAGTTGACGGCCACAGCCCCTGCCTTGAGAATGCCGAAGAGAATTTCCGGGAACTGGGGCAGGTTGGGCAGGAATATCGCCACCTTGTCTCCCTTTCCGATCCCTTTTTGGACAAGAAAATATGCAATCCTGTCTGCCGTATCCCTGACCTGGGCAAATGTCCTGGATGCCCCGTTGAAAATCGTAAATATATTGTCCGGGTAATCACGCGCCGAATCATCCAGAAATTTAAAAATAGGATAGTGGTAATCCGTCACATTGTGCGTCACGCCTTCCGGCCAATAACCGGTCTTCCAGGGGTGATCCACTTGATTCGTCATAAGGGGCCTCCTTGTTTTAGGGTTGACATGGGACTGGCAGACTGAACTCAAAATTAAAAGAGCAAACACAAAAACATTTTTTTGGAACATTGTTTATTGTATATATCCCGGATTATTTTGATTTAAAAGGAGTTTTTTACAAAATTTTACTTTTCAATTGTATAAAATCACTATATATTATTTCAGAAAATGTGTCATTTTTTGTGAGTTAGTTTTAAATTAACAAAAAGGGGGGGCCCATGAAAATCAGCCGGCAGCAAAAGCGGGAAAACCGGAGAAAAATTATCAGGTCATTGGTGGAACTGGTGATAGCAAAAGACCTGAAAACCGCCACCATGAGAGAAATCGCCAGGGAAGCCGGGTTGGGGGATGCCACCATATATAATTATTTTTCCACCAAGGATGCCATTGTATATGCCTATTATGAAGACCGGTTCGACGAGGTCACCGAAACTCTGAAGCAGATACCGGATTTCCACACCTTTACTTTCCAGGAGCAGCTTCAGACATTTTTTGAAACCAAGCTGGATCTTTTACTGGGAGACCGGGAATTCCTTGAAAAAACATTCAAAACCGCTTTTTTAACCCTGAGCCAGGATTATGCCCGGGTAAAACCCTCCCGGCAAAAGTTCATGGCAGTGATCCGGGAGATCTTTGACGCCGCCATTGAGGCGGGCGAAATTGAGGACCAGGTGTTCCTGGAAATTTCGGTCCAACTGTTCTGGGAGTATTATGTCGGCGTTATCCTTTACTGGCTCAAGGATGATTCCGACGGATTTGACGCCACTAGCATACTGATTGACAAAAGCCTTGATCTGGCAGCGGCATCCATCCGCGCGGGCATCGGCAACAAGATTTTTGACATGGGAGTGTTTCTGTTCAAGAACCATCTGCTTTCCAGGATGGATCTGGTAAGGGAACAGGTGGATATTCTCCACAACATCAAGCGCAAATTCATGGATGGGGCGGATGAACGCTGACATCCCCACCGGCCGGTTGCGCCGGACCCTGTCCTCGGGCCGCATGGCAGCCAGGATCGGGGGAAACCAGGTCCGTTACCTGGTGAAGCGACCGTTCCTGTCCGGGGACGCACAGGACGCATCCAGGCAGGAGCGGGACGCGGAAAATGCCCGGATTCTTTTTCAGGGCCTTTCCCTGCTCAGGGGAACCGCACTCAAGGCCGCCCAGATGCTCAGTTTTGAACGGGAACTGCTTCCGGAAGCGGTTCAGCAGGAGTTGGAAAAGTCTTATCATCAGGTGCCGCCCATCAACCGGGCCCTGGTCCGCAGGATGATTGTCCGGGGACTTGGTGCCCCGCCCGAAGACCTGTTTGACGAATTTGACACCACTGCCTTTGCCGCGGCCAGCCTGGGACAGGTGCACAAGGCCAGGTCCCGCAAGGGGAAACTCCTGGCCGTCAAAGTCCAGTATCCGGATATGAGAAAGACCATTGACAGTGATATCCGCATGCTTTACGGCCTGGTCCGGCCCATGCCCGACTACCGGTTGCTCAAAACGGCCCTGGATGAGATCCGGGAGGTGCTGGCGGCTGAAACCGATTATATGCGGGAAGCCCAAAACATCCGGTTTTTCAGGGACCGTCTGGACATGGACCGGGTCATTGTTCCCGACACCGTTCCGGAACTGTCAACAGACCGGATCCTGACCATGTCTTTTGTGGAGGGCCAGGTCCTGAGCCAATGGCTGAAAACCGGGCCGGACAGGGAGAGCCGGAACAGGGTCGCCCAGACCCTGAACGATATTTTTATCCGCGGGTTTTATGAGTTGAACCTGATCCATGCCGATCCCAATCCGGGCAACTTCCTGGTGAGGGAAAATCTCGACATCGGTCTTCTGGACTTCGGGTGCGTCCGGTCGGTCCGCCCGGATTTTGTCGACCAATACAGGGCGTTGATCCGGCTGGGGGGAAGTGGAAAACGGGATGCCTACAACACACTTCTCATGGACATGAAATTCCTGCCAGGGGATCTGGCGCCCGGGGTTCACAAAGAGATGCTGTCGCTGTTTATGGAGATGGGATCATGGGTCAACCAATTGTTCCGCAGTGAATATTTTGATTTCCGGGAACATCCGGATTTTATGGCCCGGGGGCGGCAGATCGGCAGCCGCTTCCAAAAGCTGCGCAGACATCTCAAGGAACTGCCGCCTGAGTTTGTTTTTCTGGACCGGACCCGTTACGGACTGATTCGCCTGTATGAGAAGATGGGGGTGAAAATCAGGATCAGGAACCGGTATGAGTGTAATGATGATATATAAACAAAAATATACGGGAGGTACAACGGGAGGTACGCGGGAGGCGGGTTTTTTAAGGCTGTTTTATGGATTTCGCCTTGATATTGAACGGTTCCAGTGGTAATGGATACCTGATGAACATTCAAGAAGAAAGGGATCTGAGATGAAATCCACGATAACTTGTCTGCTGCTGACCGGCCTGATGATTCTGAGCCTGGCCGCCCCTTTATCTGCCAAAGACATTTATGTCAGCGGCGTGACCAAAATCACCATGAGAACCGGCCCGGGAACAGAGCATAAAATCGTGGCCATGCTGACGTCGGGCACAAAGCTGGAGACGGTTGAATACCGTACGGACTGGTCCATGGTCCGGACCGCCGGCGGCAAACAGGGCTGGGTCCTCAGCCGCTTCCTCACCGAAGAGGTGCCCCAGACCCTCCTGGTTCTGAAATTGCAGAAAGAAAACCTGCGTCTGGAATCCGCCCTTGAATCCGCCCAGGAAGAGGTCAGGGGGCTCACGGTGAAAAACACGTCTCTCACCGGGATCGAAAAAAAGTACAATCAATTGCAAAAGGCCTCTGCCGACTACCTGAAGCTGGATGCCAAATACAAGGCCCTGCTCAAAACGTCCGAAGACCAGCAGACCCATATCGCCACCCTTGAGAAGAATATGAATGACGAAGAAAAACTCTGGTTCCTTTCCGGCGCCGGTGTCTTTATCGTCGGTCTGGTGATCGGCCTGAGCACGCGAAAGAAAAAAAGAAGCTCTCTGCTGTCCTGAACACTCTTGCCATACAACAGGTTCCCTGAGCCTGGTCGTCTTATTTGCCATCCCAAGAAAGGCGGGTTACATGATAAAAACTGATTTTCTGGTTATTGGCAGCGGTATTGCGGGGTTGAGCTACGCCCTTAAAGTTGCCGGATTCGGAACGGTGACGATCGTCACCAAAAAAAAGATCCATAAAACAAATACCGCCCTTGCCCAGGGTGGCGTTGCTGCTGTGTTTTCAGATACGGATTCTTTTGCCCTCCATGTGGAAGACACCCTGAAGGCCGGTGACGGCCTTTGTACCGAAGAGGTGGTCCGGATGGTGGTGGAAAACGGTCCGGACCGGATCCGGGAACTGGTCGGCCAGGGGGCGAAATTCAATATGGCCGGCAACGGGCAATATGAATTTTCCCTGGGACAGGAGGGCGGCCACTCCGCCAAGCGGATCATCCATGCCAAAGACCTGACCGGCAAGGAAATTGAAGACGCCCTGATCGCAGGGGTTGAAGCCCATGAGAATATCACCATTCTGGAAGACCATATCGCGGTCAACCTGATTACCTTTTCCACCAGCATCAGGAGCGGACTGGTCCGGACCCAGCATGAAAACATCTGCTGCGGCGCCTATGTCCTGGACAAGACATCGGGCCGGGTGGAAACCTTTTACAGCGGTGTGACCCTGCTGGCAACCGGCGGGGCATCCAAAGTCTATCTGTACACCTCGAATCCGGACATTGCCACGGGCGACGGCATTGCCATGGCCTACCGGGCCGGCGCATCTGTTGCCAACATGGAGTTTGTCCAGTTCCACCCCACCTGCCTCTACCACCCCGAAGCCAAGAATTTTCTGATTTCCGAAGCGGTCCGGGGAGAGGGGGCCATGCTCATCGATGAGACAGGCAACCGCTTCATGGACAAGTATTCACCGGACAAGGAACTGGCGTGCCGGGATGTTGTGGCCCGGGCCATTGACAACGAACTGAAAAAAACAGGTGCGGATTCCGTATTCCTGGATATCACCCACAGGGACAGTGATTTTATCCGGGAACGCTTTCCCAACATCCATGCCAAGTGCATGACATTCGGCATAGACATCACCAGCCAGCCCATCCCGGTGGTGCCGGCGGCCCACTATATGTGCGGGGGCGTGGCCACAGACCTCAACGGCCGGACCGATGTCCAGCGGCTCTATGCTGTCGGGGAAACCGCCTGCACAGGCCTGCACGGGGCAAACCGCCTGGCATCCAACTCCCTGCTGGAAGCCCTGGTTTATGCCCATAATGCGGCCACGGCATCGGTGGAAGAGTTCCGGGCCATCGGCAACAAGGTCACGGTGACCCTGGATCCCTGGGATGAAACCAATACAATGGACAGTGACGAGGCCATTGTGGTGAGCCATAACTGGGATGAGATCCGGCGGCTGATGTGGAACTACGTGGGGATTGTACGGTCTGACAAACGGTTGATACGGGCCCGCCGCCGGATTGAGAACATCCAGCAGGAGATTGACGAATATTACTGGGATTTCAAGATTACACCGGATTTGATCGAGTTACGCAACCTGGCCACAGTGGCGGCCTTGATTATCCGGTCCGCCCTGATGCGCAAGGAAAGCCGGGGGCTTCACTATAATCTCTGGTATCCGGAACGGGATGATGTGAACTGCCTGCAGCAGACCATTCTCCAGAAACAGTTCTGACCGGAAGCCGTTTTCATATGAACGGCCCAGTGGCTGGCGGCCCCGGTTGCAGATCCTGGGCGTTGCCGGGCGGGATTCAGGTCTTCGGGTCTTCTTTGGTGCAGGAGGCGATGAATTTTTTGATGGGCTTGAGATAGGGGATGATGATCATCACGCAGATCACGATAAACACATACTGGATCATCTGGAACCTGTGCTCTAAAAATTCAAACCCGTAACACCAGATTGCCGTGGCCGTGATGGTGCCAAGGGCCGTGGCTGTAAAATTGCTGAACAGCTTCATTTTCAGCATGTAACCGATGATGGAGCCGATCACCGGGCCGGTCACGGGCAAGGGGGCCATCACAAAGCTGAAAATACCGATCCAGCCCCAGCGCTCGATTTTGTCCTTTTTTTCCAAAGCTTTGTCTGCCAGGCGGCCCATGAACCGCTTGATCCACTCCACCTTGAGATAGTTGGTAGTGCTCAGGATAAATCCGGAATAGGTGAAACAGACAATCAGTGTTTCCACGTAAAAGTTGAACGCGATGGTGGCCATGGGACTGAATCCGTTCAGGATGCACAGGCCGATGCCGCCGGCACGGCTGCCCACACAATGGGCCAAAAGTACCAGTACCAGCACCTTTGCCGTGGAAAAATCCACAATGCTGTACGCGGCAACAAGAATAATAAACGTAACGGCCAGAAAGACGCCCAGAATAAGGAACCGTCCCTCAGTCGAGTTAAAAATAGTCTGTTTCATGTCCACTGCTTTGCTAATCATTTCAAGGCACAGAGGTTATAAAGTAACCCCTGGCCGTTGTCAAGAAGCGCTTGGAATCCAAGGGGAAACGCAGTATTGCCAAATGGCCCCGGAAGGAAGGTGGGCCTGCGCCGTCCGGGAATTATGCTCAAATCCGGATTTACGTTTTTATTACAATTCCATTTCATTAAAATACCAGGGCATGCCGGATGGCAGGCCCGGCTGTCGCCCGTGCATTACCCTACCCGGGCCGGGTTCCCACGAACAGGGTGACAATCCCGAAGGTCATGGGCTTGAAACGGATGTCGGTGAATCCCGCCTCTTTCATGATGCCGGCAAATGTGGCTGCATCCGGGAATTTTAATACGGATTCCGGCAAATAGGCATAGGCATTGTCATGCCGGGAGAAAAAAGAGCCGATCAGGGGGAGGATTTTCTGAAAATACCCCAGGTAGATCTGCCGGAAAAGCCCTTTTTCCGGTGTGGTCAACTCCAGTACCACAAGACGCCCGCCTTTTTTCAGGGCCCTGTGAAATTCAAGAATGGCCTTTTTGCGGTTCATGATGTTACGGATGCCGAATGCAATAAATACCCCGTCAAAAAGGCCGGGTTTCACCGGAAGGTGCAGAGCGTCCCCATTTACCAGGCCGATGGCGGAGTGTCGTCTTTTCCTCAGCTTGTTTTGGCCCAGGGTCAGCATGCCCAGGGAAAAATCCAGGCCGGTGATGACGGCGTTACCATCCAGGGAATCGCTGACCTCAAGGCCCACGTCACAGGTACCGCATGCCACGTCCAGCACCCTTGCCCCGGGGCTGAGAGCGGCGGCCCGGACCATTTCCCTGCGCCACATCACGTCCTGCCGCATGCTGAGCAAACGGTTCAAAAAATCATATTTCGGGGCGATTTTGTCAAACATCTCTTTGACAAAATTCAGCTCTTCATTCATCGTTGACAACCTGAGAATCTGAGTTATTTTATTATATTTGCCAAAACAGGTTGGGAAACTATCATACAACAGGCATAAACACAATATAAACGCGCTGGAATGCGAGCAGGCAGAATATGAGTGAAAAACGTGACTATTATGAGGTGCTCGGGGTTGGCAAGGATGCGGGAAAGGCTGAACTGAAAAAGGCATACCGGAAGCTTGCCATTAAATACCATCCTGATAAAAACCCGGACAATAAAGAAGCTGAAGACAAGTTCAAAGAGGCCTCCGAGGCCTATGAAGTGCTAAACGACGACAACAAGCGCCAGATATACAACCAGTTCGGCCACCAGGGCCTTGAAGGGGCCGGCCATTCCGGACCCAGCGGGTTTGAGGACATCTTTTCAAGCTTTGGGGATATTTTCGAGGACTTCTTCGGGTTCGGAAGCAGCCGGGACAGCCGGGGTAACCGGGTGCAGCGGGGATCGGATCTCCGGTATAATATGACCATTGATTTTATGGAGGCCGCCTTTGGCACGGAAAAAACCATTTCCATTCCCAAGATGGCCGTTTGTGACGAATGCGACGGGTCCGGTGCCTCTCCGGGCACATCGGCGGAAACCTGTTCCCACTGCCGGGGTACCGGCCAGTTTATCCAGAGTCAGGGATTTTTCAAGGTCAAAACCACCTGTCCCTATTGTAAAGGCCGGGGCACCATTATTCCCAATCCCTGCGCCAAGTGCCGGGGCAACGGCCGGGTGGAGATCACCCGCAAGGTCCAGGTGAAGATCCCGGCCGGTGTGGATGTCGGGTCCAAGCTGCGCCTCACGGGCGAAGGCGAAGCTTCTCCTTCCCCCAGCGGACCCTCGGGGGATCTTTACGTGGTGATCAACGTCAAACCCCACAAATTTTTCCAACGGGATAAAACCGACATTGTCTGTGCCATTGACATCTCCTTTATCCAGGCAGCACTGGGAGATGACATCACCATTCCCACCCTGGTGGGCGAAGAGAGGTTCACCATTCCCAAGGGGACCCAGTACGGGGACAGTTTCAGGCTGAGGGGCGAGGGCATTGCTTCCCTGCGCACCGGCCGGCGGGGGGACCAGATCATCAAGGTAATCATCAAAACCCCGACCAAACTGAGCCAGAAACAAAAAGAATTGCTTGAGGAATTTGACAGGCTGGATGCCAATAAGATATCAAACAAGTTGAAAAATCTGTTCAAGAACCTATAAATGCAGTGTTAGGCGGAAGATAATGTTTGAGTTAAAGGTCAAAACCCGATTTGCAGGCGCCCACCAGTTGACCATGGTCGGCCAGAAGTGTGAGAACCTCCACGGCCATAACTGGCATGTGGAGGTCTGTGTCAAAGGTGATCAACTGAATTCAGCCGGTGTGCTGGCGGATTTCGGTGATATCAAAAAAGCGGTCCGGGCCGTGGTGGACGGTGAACTGGACCACAAGTACCTGAATGAGCTTCCCGTGTTCAACGGGGAGCAGCCCACCTCAGAGCGCATTGCCGTGTATATCGCCCAAAAGGTCCAGTCCATACTGGAAAAAGAACTTGCAGAAGAGGTCCGCGTCTCCAGGGTCATGGCCTGGGAGTCCGAGGATGCCTGCGCCATATACTACCCCGAATAGAACACCCGGCGCATATTGCTGAAAACAGCCGTTAAGGAAGGTGATTCCATTCCTTAACGGCTGTTCTGTTTATTGGGTGTCGATGATCCGTTTTGCGGGAATCAGTCCTGTGGCTGCCGCAGACACAATATTACCCGCAACACCGGGCCCGTCTCCGGCCACATACATGCCCTTGATTTCCGTTTCCAGGAAATTGTTGGTTTTCACCTGGGTGGCAAAGAACTTGATCTCCGGCGCGTAAAGCAGGGTCTCGTCATTGGAGACCCCGGGTACTACATGATTAAGGGCTTTGAGCCCTTCGATGAGATTGGAGAGGATCCGCTCGGGCAGGGCCATGGCAATATCGCCGCACACCACGTTGGTCATGGTGGGTTCGATATATCCCTTGTTGATCCGGTTCCAGGTGGAGCGCCGTCCCCGTTTCAGATCCCCGAATCTCTGGAGAATGGGTTTCCCGCCGCCGATGATGGTGGCCAGGCGGCCGATGGATTCCCCATAGGCCTGGTTGTCGGTCACAGGTTCGGTGAGCACCACCTTGGACAGAAAGGCAAAGTTGGTGTTTGCCGATTTTTTGTCTGAGTAGGCATGGCCGTTGACACAGACAAAATCCTTGTAGTTCTCAAGGGCCACGAATCCGCCCTGGTTGGTGCAGAAGGTCCGGGTCTGGTCGTCATAGGTCTGGGTCTGGATGAAAAACGTGGGATCGTAGATCACATTGCAAAGGTCATCCATGATATCATTGTGCACCTCCACCCGGACGCCGACCTCAATGCCGCGCTGGCTTAAGGCAAGTCCGTGGCGCTGGGCAAGGGTGGAAACCCAGTTGGCGCCGATGCGGCCCGGGGCAAGGATGACATTGTCGGCCTTGTAGGTGGCCTTTTCCGTAACCACGCCCCGGACACGGCCGTCTTCTTCGATAATGTCGGTGACATTTTCACTGGTGCGGATCTCAAGGCCCCGGGATTTGATATGTTCGGCCATGCCTGCAATATAGCCGGGCAGGTTATCGCTGCCCAGGTGCTTTTGCTTGATCAGGAGAAGGTCAATGCCCAGCCGTTTGGCATCCTTGCGGATCTGCTTGGCCTCGTCAAGATTGGTGGGAAATACCTGGCCGTCCATTTTAAACCGGGTGAAAATCTCTTCGGTTTCATCAATCAAAGCCTGGGCCTGGGCCATGGGCATGAACTGGGTCAGATCGGTTTTGCCGAGCCTGGGGATAAAGTTGAGTTTTCCGTCAGAGTAAAGCCCTGCGCCGCCAATGCCGGATAGAATATTGCACGGTTCGCATTGGATGCATTTCTGGAGCCTGTGGTTGGGGCATTTCCGTTTCAGGGAATCCCGTCCCTTTTCGATAAGCAGTACCCTGAGATCCGAGTGCTCCTTTAAATGATAGGCCGCAAAAAGCCCGGCAGGCCCGCCGCCCACAATAATCACATCATACGTCATAAATCACCTTGGAATCTATTTTTCAAAAAGCAAACCTTCCACTAATATATGTTATCCGGTTCGGTGTCAATAGCTTGACTTGAAAAAAAGGCGGGCCGCTGTTGTTTTTCCGGCTCATCCAAGGGCGGCAAGGGTTTTCAGGTCAAATACATTGTGCAATGTCCGGGCATAGTCCCGGGGCAGATTCTTTTTTACCAGGCCTGTCAATACCCGGCCGGGACCGATTTCAAAAAAGGTCCGGGCCCGGTATGACTGCATCTGCTGCATGGTGTCGGACCATCGGACCGGGCTGCAGAACTGGGCCGCCATGATGGATTTGATTTTTACCGGGTCATTCTCAGGCGCTGCCGTGACGTTGAATATCACGGGGATGGTTGGGGCGCTGAAGGAAACCGTATCGAGAAATACGGCAAACTCGTCCTTGGCCCCGCCGATCAAACCGCTGTGCCAGGCCCCGCTGACTTTGAGGGGCACGGTGGCCCCGCCCGCCTGGCTCACCTTGTCTGCGGCCTTGTCTAAAAGTTCCGGGGTTCCGGAAATTACGATCTGGGAGGGGGTGTTGTAATTGGCAACGGTGATAATGCCTTCATTGCCCAGAGCCTCCACAATTTCCCGGACGGTTTCAGGGCGCAGCTTGAGGACTGCCGACATTTTGCCCGGATATTTTTCCGCTTCCCGCTGCATGAATTCGCCCCGTTTCTGCACCAGCCGGAACGTGTCTTCCAGGGAAATGATACCGGCCTGGTAAAGGGCGGTGTATTCACCGAGGCTGTGGCCGGCGCAGACATCCGGGGGGTCCGGATGGACGGTGTTCAAGGCCGCAAGGCAGGCAATGTTTGCCGCCGTGATCGCAGGCTGGAGGTTGGCGGTTTGGGTCAGCGTTTCAATGGGGCCGTTGAAACAGAGGCCGGTGATATCGATGTTTGTGATGTCTTGGGCCGTTTCAAAGATTTCCCGTACGGGATGGAATTCATCATAAAGGTCCTTGCACATACCGATGGCCTGTGAGCCCTGGCCGGGAAAAAGAAAGGCGGTTTTGCTGTCTTTTGCCGAATGGGGGAGGGTGGGGGTGTCTGTAGGTTCCATTGTGTCCTCATGATTGCCGGTTAACGTTAAATGATGTTTATGATACGCGGTTGAGCCGCTTTTTCTTTAGATCGAATACGTCATGACATCTGTGACAACGCGTTAAGCATACGCGTTTATACCAGGTTTTCAAGTCGAATCATCAATACAGGATATTCCCCTTGGGGAAATATCCGGATTCGGGGGCGGCCGCCCGGGAAGGGCGGCCGCTGTTGTAAGCTCTCAGGCCCGGTGTTTAGGCGTTTGCATCCGTGCCGAGGGTGTCGGCAAGCCAGTCAAACATTTTGGGCCAGACAAAGCTGTGGACATTGGCGGAACAATGGTCGCCGCCTTGGTTCATGAACATCTCCTTGGGACCGCCCAGTTTTTCATAAATGGCCTCGCACTGGGATGCCGGCACAATGGGATCGTCCACGCCGTGCACCAGAAGCACCGGGCAGGTGATTTTGGGGGCGGCGTCTTCGGCGCTGATGGAATCCAGAAGCTCCTGGACGGGGCCGTCTTCGGCCCCGTATCCGGCCATGTAATTGATCGAGGAGATCCAGGCCGGGGGCATGGCCTTGACGAGCTGGCCGAATGAAAAGGGGCCGTTGTTGTCGACACAGGCCTTGACCCGGTTGTCTGCAGCCGTGGCCTGGAGTGCCAGGGTGCCGCCCAAGCATACGCCCCATATGGCAATATTGTCGCTGTCCACTTCCGGGCGGTCGACCAGGTAGTCAATGAGATTGCTGACGGCCTTGGAAAATCCGTCGGCAGTGAACAATGCCCCGCGAAGCCGGGCCTCGGACTGGCCGGGCCCGTCAATGGTGGCTGTGGCAAACCCTCTCAGATGGGCCATGCGCATGTTGATGAGCATCTCTTCCTTGGTGGAGTCGGCCCCGTGGATGATAACGATGCAAGGGGCCTTGTCCTTGTTTTTTGCCGGCTGGAAATATCCCGGCAGGGTCAGGTCATTGAACGGGATTTCAATGGGTTCGATGGCCGGGATATGGAACTCGCCCGCCTTGGTAAAGGTATCCACGGATTTTTTGACCAGGTTTTTTTTAACGGGATTGGCCTCGTTGATGGTGAACTGGGCCAGGCGGTAGTAGTTGGATGCCGCGCCCAGGGCAACCCGGGCGGTTGCGCCATGGTTTTCGGATATGGCTTTTTCACCGAAATTTTCAAACTGTTCCCCCAGGGCGGACCATTCTCTGACCCAGCTTTCCTTGTCCGTGATCCGGTCAAGCACCCGGTCCACATCCACCCAGCAGGTAATGGAATCGGCCGCCTGGGTCATAATCCTGGGGATCTGCCATCCCAGGAAATCCCGGGCCGTGGGCAGGGCGGGTTTTTCCTTGACCTGCATCATCTTGAAAATACGTTCCCTGGCTTCGGCCATGTCAGCGGCCGTGACCTCTGAGAGCCCTTTTTCCATGGCGCTTTTTTCAATCATTTTAACGGCCGTGTCCCTGAACAGCTCCGGGATTATGGGGATCATGGCTTTGGCGTCTTCACTCCAGGTCAGTTTGGTTTCGGTTGCGCAAGTGGTCATTAGTTTTCTCCTGTTGATATATTAAAGGTTTTGTTTGATGTAATCTGAAAGGGCAAGTACAGAGTTGTGCTTGACCAATGCAACCTCGTCAATGGTGACGGGGAATTGCTTTTCCAGAATGGTGAACATCTGCAGGGATTTGAATGAGGTGCCGCCCAGATCCCAGAATGATACGCCGGGGTCGATGCTGCCGGGGTCCATGCCCAGGACGTCCGCCCAGGCGTTGAGCACGGCATGTCCGATAAAGTCTTCCGGGGCAAGTGTCTTCTCCCGGATTGCAGTGTCTGATTTTTCCATAGTCCACTCCTCCTGTTAAATAGTTACGCGGGCTGTTAAATGGTTGCGCGGGATTATGAAGGGCTGTTCAGCCGGTCGGCCAGCCAGTCATATGCCCGGGGTAAAAGATCCTGGAAGTAGCAGACACAGACGTGCCGCTCCTGGGGATAGGAAATGAGCCGTTTTTCACCGGCGGCCCATGCCATCATTTTTTTGCAGGATTCGTACAGGGCAATGGTATCGTTCCTGCCGTGGATGCAGAGAAGAGGCGTTTCCATGGAGGACGTGCCTGTCAGATCCATTGCCTTGATCGCCTCTTCGGCCGCTTCCATGGTGTCCACGCAGAAGGTGTACCTGAAACCGTTTTTCACCATGGGGTTGATGGTGGCAAAGTTGTTGTAGTCAAATCCGCCGGAAAAGTTGACACATGCCCTGATCCGGCCGGGAAAGGCAGCCGCGCTTCTGACGGCCAGGTTGCCGCCCAGGCTGACCCCGAATATACCGATACGCCCGGCATCCACCTCGTCCATGCCTCCCAAATAGTCCAGGGCTGCGCCCACCACGGGTTCAAATTCAGCCACAAGGGGTTCATGGCCGATGTGGACACCCTGGCCCGGGCCGTCAAACAGAAGTACGGAGACGCCGCGCTCCAGATACCCTTTGGCAAAGACGAACAACTCCACTTCCTTGGCCGACTCCAGCCCGTTGACAATAATCACGGCCGGGCCGGGGGAGTCCCCCTGGGCCTTGATGAAATACCCGGGCATGGGCAAGTCGCCATACGGGATGGTGACCTTCCTGATATCCTGGGGCAGGTAAGGGATGGCCCGGTCAAAGAGCCGGGTGACGTTTTTCCTGGCCGCATTTTTTTCCCCGGGCACCCGGAAGTGCATGAACTCGGAAAAATGCTGGCAGGCAGCCGCCCGGAGCAGTGCTTCGCCTGCGGTGACGTGCCGCTGCTTGACCACAGCCTCGTCCGCCAGTTGTTCAAAATCATCGGAAAGTCCCTGCCATGCGGCAAACCAGGGATGCCAGTCCTTGAAAATATCAGAATCGATATCCTTGAGTGCCCGGGTGATGGTTCCCCAGTCCAGGTCGCACAGGACAATCCGGGAAAAAAAGAGTTCGCACATCTCATATGTGGATCGGGAGATACGGTTAGTGGTTGTATAGTGCTTGTAAATTTCCATTTTGTCTGCTGCGTTTGCTGCTTTCAAAATCTTTTCTCCTTTTTACGGTTTAAAAAAATAATGGTTTATCCTGCGGACGCCGGCCCCTTGCAACGGATCGCGCCGGGCCGTGTTCTCAGGGAAAGGATGATGGCCATGATGCATATGGAAAGGCCCAGAGCGGATAAAAACAGGGTGCCGGCCAGAAATGACCCGCCCGGGTCCGTGAGCATGCCCAGAACTGCCGGGCCGAGCACACCGCCAATTTCCGCGATACAATAAAACACCCCGCCTGCCGTGCCCATCTGGTCCGCCCGGATTCCGGGGGAATCCATGAGCAGCAAAAGCAGCATGGGCAGGATACAGGATGAGGCTGCGCCCAGGGCGAGAAGCTCCAGAATCAGGAGAAGGCCTGATGAAAAGGTCACCAGGGCCATAATGGCGGCGGTGGTGATGGCGGATACGGCAATGAACCCGTACCTGAACCGTTCCGGCACCACCCTGGGAAGGATGAGCACGGCCGGAATACTCATGATCAGCGGTACGGAAGCGGCATACCCGGCAAGTTCGGGCGACAGCCCCCCGGATTCCAGGATCTTGGGCAGCCAGCTGCCGAATCCGTGTCCCACGGCAAAAGCGCACAATCCCATCAACATGATGATCCTGGCGTTTCCGGATGCCAGGACGGCGGTAGCGCCTTTGAGGATGCCGGGGCCGGTTTCCCGGTCAGGTCCCGTCTGCGTTGTTTCTTTTGCAAAAACAAGAAACACCAGGGCGGCGGCAAAGGCCAGCAGTCCGTACCAGAGGAATGCAGTGCGCCAACTGCCCCCGGCAAGGGGCATGACCAGGCTGTTGGTAGCGGTGAGGGCAAGCATTCCCCCACAGGTGTTCCCGGTGATGAAGATCCCCATGGCCGTGCCCCTTTGCCTGCCGGTGAACCAGGAAGCAATGATTTTCGGGCCGCCGATGGAGATCATGGGGCCACCGGTGCCGAACAGGGCCACGGCCGCGAGCATGGAAACAAACCCGTCCGGGAAATACCGCAGCACGGCGGACAGGCCGATCATCACGGCCCCGAAAAACAGGGTGGGCCTGATGCCCAGCCTGTCAATCAGGATGCCTGTTACCAGGGCCACCGGGATATAGATGATCTGCCAGGACCCCATGATGATGCCCATTTCGGCATAGGTCAGCCCCAGGTCATTGATGATGGGGGAGACCAGCGGTGAAATTGCCCGGTGGACAATCCCGAATACCGCATACAGGCAGAAAATAAGCACCAGCATGCGTGTGCCGCTTGCCGTGGCCGACCCCCGGGCACCCCGGGTATGGGCTGTTGGGTTACCCATTGAACGCACTGATCACAAGGGAGGTGGATATGCCGCCGTAGCCCCTGCCGTTGACAAGAACGTTGCGCACGCTTATGTCCCTGGGGGCGCCGGCAACAATATCAATGTCGCAGCCGGGGTCCTGTTGATCCAGGTTGACCGTGGGCAGGGCCTTGTTGTGTTGCATGGACAGGGCGGCCAGGGCCGTGTCATAAGCGCCTGCCGCACCGCAGAGATTACCGCTCATGGATTTGGGCGCCGTAACCGGTACGGTGCTGCCGAATACCTTGTTGATGGAGCCGGCCTCCTGGAGATCCCCCTGGACTGTGCCAAGGGCGTCGGCCATGATCAGATCGATGTCTCCCGGCGCCAGGTCGGCGTCTTTGAGGGCATTGGTCATGGACCGCGTCAGTCCCCCCTCCCCGTTGGCAGGCAACACCCGGGGCTGACAGGGAACCGTGACATTGCCAAGGCCTGTGATCTCTCCGTAAATGCGGGCATTGCGGTCCAGGGCATGGTCCAGTTCTTCAAGCAGGAGAAATACGGCGCCTTCACCGATCACCCATCCCTGACGGCCGGTATCAAAGGGTTTGTACGCACCGTCCGGGGCCAGGCCATGGCCCGGATCAGCTACCCCTTCAAGATTGCAGGCCGCAATAATATATGGGGTCACCAGGGCTTCGGTGCCGCCTGCCAGCATCAGGTCGGCCCGCCCGGTCTGGATGGCCCGGGCTCCGTATCCGATACTGGCCAGCCCCGAGGCTCTGCCGCTGTCAAAGGTTTTGCTCTGGCCCTTAAGCTGGAAAAATATGGTAACCTGGCCCTGGGGCGCAGCCGGGAACCAGGCCGACGCCAGGAAAGGGCTGATGCCCCTGACGCCCTTGGTGTGAAGCAGTCTGAGCTGGGGGTCGGTAAAGGTCCAGCCGCCAAAGGTGTTGCCCACGTATACGCCCAGCCGGTCCTTGTTGGTGCCTTCAAGTTCAAGGCCGGCGTCTTCCATGGCGGACTGGCAGGCAATGATGGCATAGGCGGAAAACGGGTCCATTTTTCTGGCAAGGCGCCTGGGAATATAGTCCATGATATTAACATCAACTTCCCCGGCATAGGCGCCTTCGACATCTTCGGGATCGAACTTGGTGATCCGGTTGATGGCGCAGTTGCCGCCGGAAAGATTGTCCCAGGCGGCATCAATGCCGTTGCCGTTGGGGGTGAGTATGCCTAATCCGGTAATTACGGCTCGTCTTTTCATGATACAGCCTCCATATGGTACTCGGGATCATTAAAGACCACGGCGCTGTGAATACCGGAAAAACCGCTTCCGATTTTTACGGCCACATTGACCTCGGCTTCAATGGCCTCGTTGGGCACATAGTTGAGGTCGCAGTCCGGGTCGGGAAATTCATAGTTGATGGTGGGATGGACCTGGTTGTGTTCAATGCTGAGCACGGCAGCCACACCCGCGATAGAGTTGGCTGCGGCCAGGGCATGCCCGCACATGGACTTGAGGGAGCTGACGGGAATCTCATAGGCATGATCGCCCAGGACCCTCTTGAGTGCGGCGGTTTCACTGACATCATTCTGAGGGGTCGAACTGCCGTGGGCACTGATGTAATCCACCCGTTCCGGGTCCATGCACGCATCCCGCAGGGCAACGTCCAGGGCGGCTGCCAGTGCCTTGCCCGAGGGGTGAAGGTCAGTCATGTGAAAGGCATTGCAGGATGAGCCGTAGCCCGAGACTTCCGCCAAAATAGTGGCGCCCCGGTTCCGGGCGAATTCCATCTCTTCAAGAATGAGAATCCCGCACCCTTCGCCGATGACGAATCCGTCCCTGTCCCTGTCAAAGGGCCGGGAGGCCTGGGCCGGTATATGGTTGCGTTTTGAGGATAGGGCGCCGACCACGTCAAAGGCGCCCACGGTTATGGGGGTGAGCGGGGCCTCGGAAGCGCCCGTGATCATGACGTCCACATCACCGCTCCGGATGCATTCCAGGCTGAAGCCAATGGCGTCCAGCCCGCCGGCACATCCTGTGGGAAGGGTGGTGCAGGGGCCGTTGCAATTGTATTCTGCCGCCACTTCGGATGAGGCCACGTTAAATGAAAAGGCCTGGGACAGGGCTTTGCTGGCCCATGTCATATCAATAGGCCGGGTGCCGTTTTCCGTCAGGCGCAAAAATTCTTCTTCCATAAACTTGGTGCCGGCAATGGCATTGGAGATGCTGACCCCGATCCGCTCCGGATCAATGCCGTCCATATCCAGAGCAGAGTGGTCCATGGCCATCCGGGTACCGGCAAGGGCAAACTGGGTATACCGGTCCGACCGGTTGATCTGGCTTTCGCTCAGGCCGTGCTGCCTGGGATTGAAATCCATCACCTGTCCGGCGATTTGGGATTTGAAACCACTGGGGTCAAATCCCTGGATTTCGGTAATGGCAGGTTTTCCGGCAATAATATTTTCCCAGAAGGTCTCCAGGCCGGTGCCGCATGGCGAAATAATCCCCATGCCGGTGACGACCACCCGTTTGTATTCTATGTCATCCTCTTTGTATGTCATGCTATGTTCCTTTTTTTCTCCAATCAGGTTGGGTAGGGTTGCGGCTGCATCGCACCCGGCGATTGCAGCCTGTTGTCCGGCAGGCGTCTAATAGTTGCCCAGCCCGCCGCAGATGTTGATGGCCTGGGCCGTGATGCCCCTGGCGCTGTCAGACGCCACATAGGCAACCATGTCGGCGACTTCCTCGGGCATGATGTACCGCCCGATGGGCACGCGGGCCTCAATGCGTTTTTTGGCTTCCGCTTCGTCCACCTGCCATATGCGGCTGTATCCCTGGCGGGCCTTTACCGCCAGGTCGGTTTCTACGAAACCCGGGCAGACCGCATTCACCGTGATGCCCTGTCCGGCCAGTTCCAGACCCAGGGATTTTGAAAATCCCACCACAGCATGCTTGGTCGAGCAATAGGCGGCCGCATAGATCACCCCCTGCTTGCCGCCAGTGGAGGCGATATTGATGATGGACCCGCCGGGTGTTCTCATTTTCTCACCGGCAAGGACTGCCTTGGTGACGTAGTAAACCCCGTGGAGATTGATGGCGATAATTTCGTGCCAGAGATCGTCGTCCATTTCCCGGGTGTGGCCGCCGCCGCCCCGGCCTGCACAGTTGACCAGTACGTCCACGGCATCAACTTCCCGGCACACCCGTCCGATTACTTCATTGACGTTGGCCTGGGAGGCCACGTCACATACTGCGGTAACAGCATCCTGACCCATTTCCCGGATTTCGGCGGCAACCCCGTCGATCTGGGATTCGGTCCGTGCAAGAAGAATGGTGGAATAACCGTCTTTGGCCAGACGGAGGGCTGTGGCCTTTCCGATTCCCCGTCCCGCCCCTGTGATCAGGGCAACTTTATTGTTCTGCTCCATTTGGATACGCTCCTTTTAAAATTTTAATTTGCCAGGTACTGGGCAATGCTTTTCATGGTGGTCATACTGTTGTTATTGATGGCGGTCTTGACGCGTTCCAGGGCTTCGTCCGGTGTAATATCGCCCCAGATTTTTTTCACCCCGTCAGCGTCAAGGGTGACCGAGTGGTCGGAAACCACCCGGGTGCCTTCCCTGCCCGGGGTGAGGACCCAACTGCCGGTATGGCGGCTGAGAACCGGCGGGGGGAAGGGCTGGAAATAGCGGACCGAGCTGTTTTTGGCACATTTCCGGATGGTCCGGATCTTTTCTGGCGTGCCCCCGGCATCCACTTCCATGATAAACTCCTGGTTGCTGCCGTCGTCATAAATGATCTCTACGCCGGTGCAATGGGGCAGGAGGTCGGGCCATTTTTCAGCATCCTGAAGAAGGGTGTAAATGGCCTCCGGTGGGTGGTCCATGGTCATTTCCTCGGAAAAGTCCAGGCTCATGCCGTCTTCCAGGCCCCGGGACTCAAGGATGGTTTTGATGGCAGAAAGTTCCCGGCTGGTGTTCTGGTGGATGACGCGTTTCATGAATGCCACGGCCTCTTCCGGGGTCTCCACGTTGTCAACGAGCCCCTTGACCGATTCCTTGACTTCAAACTGGTGCTCCAGGGAGAGCTGGACCCCGCCTTCCAACGGATCCATGCGCCAGGCGCACTGCATGGTTTCAAGCAGGGGCGAAGGTTTGATCTGGCGTGAAAAAATGGTGCGGGAGGCTTTGTCCAGCCGTCTTTCCGAGCACCAGGTCATGGTTTCCCCGTCGGCCAGGGCCGTGATTTCAATTTCCTGGAACCCGTCTTCTTCCCGGAGAATACGGATCCCCTTGCAGGGCGGGAAGATCTTGGGCCAGTTTTCGACATCCGAGCAGATATCAAAGGTTTCCTCGGGTGTTGCTTCAATTTCTATGCTGTGTCTTGTTATTTTCATGGGTTTACCTTTTTGATTCATGTTGAAGAATGGCCACCACACGGCACCATGCCGCATCTGCATCCTTGAGATTTACGGGAAAGCAGGCGACTTTGAAGCCTGTGGCAGCCGGTAAATTGTCCAGGTTTGCCAGCCGCTCGATGTGGCAGTATTCGTGCCGGCGGCCATACATATGGGCCGGCCACAGGCAATCCTTGTCTTTTGTTGTCATGTACGCCGTCACCATCTTGCCGAACGGCGGGTCAAACCCGAAGCTGTCCACCCCGATGATTTTGACGCCTTGTTCCACCATGAATGCGGTGGCATCGCGGGTGATTCCCCGGAATCGGGAAAAGTATTCGGGTTTGCCCATAAACCGGTCTCCGCCGGTATTGATCAGCACGATGTCAAAGGGGGCGAGGGTGTGGCCGATTTCCGACAACTTGGCCCGGACCTCCTCTTGTGTGACAGGATCCTCGGACGGTTCTCCGGACAGGTCCAGGAGCACTCCGTCTCCGAAACACCATTCCAGGGGAATTTCAGAGACGGTTTTCATGGGATTGCCCTGCGCATCCACATCACTGAAATGAAAGGGGGAATCCAAGTGGGTTCCGGTATGGGTGGTCAGAGTGTAGGACATCAGAGAGAGTCCCTTACCATCCGGGAAATCCCGGTGGTCCATGCCAAAACCGGTTTTGTGTTTCACCCATTCTTTTACCTTTGAAAACAGCGAGGTGCCGCTGACGTACATCAGTGAACGGCCCAGCAGGTCTCCCCCCTCACGGTGGCCGATCACTTTTCGCTTAACCGGTTCGGGTTCCCATGCAGAGGGGTCCACAGGAACGCTCAGGTCGATGATATGACTGTCTTTTTTTTGTTTCATGGCGATATGCCGTTGATCAGGATGCATTGATCAGCGGTTTAAGATATTCGGCCCATTGCCTTACCGTTACAATATCCTTGACCTTGTCTTCATCAATAACGATATCGAACTTTTGTTCCAGCATCAGGGCAATTTCGGTCATTTCGCTGGAGTCAATGCCAAGTTCTTCGGTCAGGTGGGTATCCAGGCCGATGTCTTCGATGGATGTGCACTCGGTGATCATTTCTTTGATTGTATCTTCGATCATTTGAACGGTTGTGCTGGTCGTGCTCATTTTGCTTCCTCCTTTAATGTGATAAACACAATACATACACCACGGCGATGTACAGGTTCCGGGTTGGAACCCTTTGCTGTTGATGCCTCTTCAGGCCTTGGTGTGTCGGCCACGGAGCCGGTTTTCGCACGCAGGTATCGCCCGCGAACAAAAAGCAACACCTGTCCATTGGCCTGAGGAGGCAAGAGTCTAAATTGGGCTTGATTTTATGGTGGAAGGCTGATAGATTACGAAAGTTACGGGTTGATGTAATATCAGCCTTGCCAGAACCCCTTCAATCCTTACATTGTTGGGGTTCTTTTTATTTTAAGCCTTTTACAAGTAAATAATCGATTTTTAGATAAACACACGGTTTACAGTACTGGAATTTAGATTTTTCTAGAAATAAAATCATTTTTCCAATAACCTCCTTTTCTAGTATTAACGGTCATCGTCATTCTGCTGCTTTACACCATCCGTAATCTTGTCGCCGTGCCGGTCCGGGCCAGGCACAGACAGGGGGGAAGTCTTTTTCCCGGCACAGGTATCCGACACCGTGTTCAAAAATTCCGGGTATCTGTGAACAGCATGTGAACGCCGTTAAAGAATTAACCGAACTTTAATGGTGAGACCTGAAATTGCGGACCAGTTGGGGGTTATTGCAATATCAGCCGTCACCCAAACCTTTCCAATCCTTACATTGGCAAGGCCGCTTTTACCTTTACAAAATGATAGATATAGTTGCACTTGCGTGCATGGTTTAGAGTGTTAAAACTTAGATGCGTTTTTAAACGCCGGGATCCAGAGGCTTTAAGAGAAATTCTTTTGTTGTGAAACTGTCCCTGATATACCTTACCCCTAAAAAATTACTACATGAATTACTCGTTTTGAAATCGTGTGTCAAGGATTTTTTTTAATTCCTGCCTATCTTAATAGAATTCAAATCAAACGCCTCGTTCATCGCCCGGGTGGATACGCTGGTGAGTTGAATGCATACATGGCGTGTAAATGAACCTGAGCAGATGCCTGAATGCACTGTAAACAGAGGTACCAGGCATTTTTGCAGGGAATTTTTCATGGTGGCTTTTGATACGGCGGGCAGGTGTTGCAGAAACAGGAAAATACGATTTGTTGGAATGACGGAATCCGGGAAAAATCCTGACCCGCGGGAAAGCAGAAGGAAACAATCACCGAGGAAAGAAGCCGCGGACAGGTACGCAACTATCTGTACCTGTTAGGTTTTAATTACCGTTAAAGTGATACCGGGCAGGAACCGCCTTTTCGCTGCCCGGTATGATGTGAGTAATCGATTTGGCCGGCTTAGTCCAGCTGGTCTGCCGTGTTGTTGAACAGAAAGTCACCTCCGTCCGCATCTGAGTGGCAGGCAATGCAACCGGTATCCATGCCCTTGGCCACCCGGCCCGCCAGCATCATGCCCTTGGGGTTGGTATGAAGACTGCCGTCTGCCTTGTATTTTACCCAGAACCAGTCCATGGTTTCGGGATCATATCCGGCTTCCCGTTTGAACATGACCGTGTAGGCCCCCAGGTAGCTGTCCGGATCATTGACCACCCCGGAGCGGGTCATACCGTCGCCCATGTAATTGGCTTTTACATACACGATACCCGTGTGGTCTTTTACCGTCACCATGGTGGACAATTGTTCCAGGATGACCCCATGGGGTTCCATACCTTCATAGGGGAGTGTGCGTATGCGTCCGTGCCCCACAAGTTTTTCATGGGCCAGTACCTCCCAGAGTGCTTTTGCGTACATAATATCCGCCTTGCCGCCGAACGGTGACGGTGCTTTCATGGCTGTTGTCTCTTTCATGCATGCGGCCAGCATGATAATGGCTGCCAAGGTCATCATGATCATAGCTAAGGATTTTTTCATAGGATTCTCCTTTTTCAGGTCTGTTGTCATACGTACGTATCTAACGGCAGGAATCGATGCCGCACGCATGTGTCAAAAATATAGTGTCACTGACGGGTATCCGGAACCTGTGGCAAATTGGTAAGGCCACCGGGGTGTCCGGCCGCAAGAGACAGATTTACCTTTCCCTGGCGACCACATTGTCCAGGCCCATGGTCAGTTCCGGCACCGTGCTGATCTGATATTGGGCTGTCCGGATCACAAGGTCTTCCCGTTCATTCATGATGTTCGCCCATACCCCTTTGGCATACCCTTCAAAATATCGCTCGCCATTGGGGGCCGGATGGCCCGATATGTGCGTGTCAAAATACGTGTTGAACTATGAATTGAGCCCGGCCTGCGATATCAGCATGTACTGGTGTTAGCGTGTCTACGAATGCAAAAGATGATGCAAGAGTGAATAGATTATGGGTAATATAAATTGCCAAAAAAGTCAATGATTCCAGTATAAAATGTGATGTCTCGCTACTTTTGCCTGCATTTGTCCCGGCGGTTGAACTGGCAGTATCGAATCCTGATTTGGAGGGGGGATATGGTGTGGCCCCGACAGCCTTCATTTCCCCTGTTCAGGAGACTGTTTTTTTGTGGCAGTGGCGATTACATATTGATTTTATAAGCAACAATTAATATAGAAGGGGGCAATTATTTTTGTTGTATAAGAATCGGTATCCATGATTCTGGATAAAGGGGAAAATTATGTGACACAGAAGGTCCAGGGAAGATGCTGGAAAGCCGTCGTCGCAGCAGGTATATTCTGAATAACAGCCTTATTGGAGAGAGACCATGAAACGTTTTTTCATTGCAGTATCTTGCTTTGTTGTCCTTTTTATGACCAGTGCTCTATTTGCCCAGGAAGGAGCGGAAATCCTTGAACTGCCCACAGGTACAATGACGCTGACAGCACCCGATGGGTCGGAACGTGAGCCGACGCTTTCCCCGGTTCTGTTTCCACATTCTCTCCATTTTTCTTATTCATGCAAGGACTGCCACCATGAGTGGGATGGCGTCAACCCCGTAAAAAGCTGTGCCACTGCCGGCTGCCATGAAAATCTGTGGGCACCCATGCCCGGAACCATGCCTTTGGATGCCCGGCGGGTAAAATCCCTGACCGGTGCTTATCATCAGGTCTGCCGTGACTGCCACCGCGTGGAAGCGGCCGAACAAAAGGCTGCCGGTATGAAACGCATTGCAACCGGGCCTGTTGCCTGTGACGGATGCCACCCCCAACCCCATTCCGAACCCGAGTACTCGGATGATAGCCTGTCTATTCCCCTGGGCACCCTGACCATTGAGCCGCCTGAAGAAGTGGATGCCAAAAGAGGGGCTGTGGAATTTCCCCATGGCCTGCATTTCCAGTTTTCCTGCCAGTCCTGCCACCATGACTGGGATGGTGAGAGTGAGGTGGACAACTGCACCACTTCCGGCTGCCACGATGAAACAGAACCTTCCGGCACCAGGAACATCAAGGACCCGGACAATGTTCTCTATTACCTGGCCGCCTACCACAACATTTGTGTGGAATGTCACAGGGATCTTGAAAAAGAACGCCAGGAGGCCATTAAAAAGGCCATATTAAAGGAAGAAGACCTGCCCAAGTCCGGTCCTGTGGGTTGCACCGGCTGCCATTCCTGACACCGGAACGCCAGGCCGCCTGCCGTACAAAGAACAGGGGCCCTTTGCTGCAAAGGCTTGCCAGGCGTATGGCGTATTGGTATAAAAGGGACTTTAATGATATTCAGCGGCTGTAAACAGCCGGAGGAACGTGTGTGAACGCAGATGTCCCAGGACGATTCCTGGTTTTTGAAGGAATTGACGGATCAGGTAAAACCACCCAGGTCCGGAAAGTTTATGAACGGCTGAAAGCGGCAAATAAAAATATTCTTGCCACGTTTGAGCCCACTGACGGCCCCATCGGCACTCTGATACGCCAGATGCTGTCCGGAAAAATAGCCACGGACCAGCGAACCATTGCCTCGCTTTTTGCCGCAGACCGGACAGATCACCTGGTCAACCCGGACACCGGCATCAAGCGCCTGGTGGATCAGGGGCAGACCATTGTCTGTGACAGGTATTATTTTTCTTCCTATGCCTATCATGCCCAATATATGGATATGGACTGGGTGATTCAGGCCAACCGCCTCAATGCGGATATTCTGAGTCCGGATGCCACCCTGTTTATAGATGTGGACCCTGATGTCTGTATCCGGAGAATTCAGAACAGCAGGGAACATCTTGAAATTTATGAAAAGATCGATATCATGAAACAGGTCCGGGCCAATTATTTCAAGGCCTTTGACCGGTTGAAGGACCAGGAGACCGTTATTGTCATTGACGGCAATGATACGCCCGAGCGTGTGGCGGAGCGGGTGTGGAACCGGGTCAGCCAACTGGTGTAAAGGCCTGTCGGGAATATTTATGAAAAAAATCTGTATCATCGACGGCCAGGGCGGGGGCATCGGCTCCACCATTATCCGGCGGCTCAAGGAGCGGTTTGAGGAGAGCATTGAGGTGATCGCCCTGGGTACCAACGCCATTGCCACGGCCCAGATGTTGAAATCCCGGGCCAACAAAGGGGCGTCCGGATCAAACGCCATTATTCAGACCGTGAAAAAGGCGGACGTGATCATCGGGCCGGTGGGGATTATCATGCCACATGCCATGATGGGAGAGGTCACCCCTGAAATGGCTGAGGCAGTCTGCCAGTCCGATGCGAAAAAGGTGCTTTTACCCCTGACCCAGGAGAACATCGCCATTGTCGGGGTGACCGGGTTTCCCCTGCCCCAGTTGGTGGATGAACTGCTTGACACCCATTTGGCGTTTTTATAGAATTTTGAATGAACCGATATTAAGATCAGGAGTGCATGTATGTGTGAAGCCAATGCATATCTCATGGAAAAAGACGGACAAGAGTCCTTGTTGATGGAAGCCGTTGACAAGGTGGAGCCGGATGAAAACGGCATTCGCCTGGTGTCCATTTTCGGGGAACAAAAATTCATCAAGGGCAAAATCCAGTCCCTTTCCCTGGTGGACCACAAGGTGTTTATCCGGGAAGACTGATGTAAAACTCAAAACCTGAACGGGCGGTGGCGGCGATTCCGGCCGCCGCCCGTTTTTCCTCCCTTTCTCCATCCGTATCGTTAGGCCTTTCCCGGACCTGGTTCCGGTACTTTTGATTTCAAAATCTGCGATTTCCCTACGAACACACATCGGCGACGGCGGTACCATTGATATTTTTGAAATTATGTGCTGCGGAGTCAGGATAAATAGCTGACCGGATGTACGGAGAAAATAGAACAGGTGCTGGACAATATTCGGGCTGTGGACAAGATTATTAAAGTCAATGACGCCCCTTTACTCTCGGATGCTCTCTCCCTCCGGGCAGGTCGTCCTGAAACCCTGACACCGGCGTTGTACGGAACTGTTGTTTTGCTGGCGCTGTAAACCAAAAGGCGGTCAATGAAAGATATCATTGACCGCCTTTTTTATGTCTGCCAACGGAATTCCCGGGCAGTGTCACACTAGTATATTGGTATCTGGATTACCATCCGATGGTCAGATAGTCGTGCATGGAATCAGCAGCTGCACGGCCCGCACCCATGGCCAGGATTACGGTGGCCGCACCCGTGACGATGTCTCCACCGGCCCAGACGCCTTTTTTGGATGTTTTGCCGGTAACAGGATCGGCAATTATATTGCCCCAGCGGTTTAGGTTCAGGTCCGGTGTGGTGTTGGTCAGAAGCGGGTTGGCATTGGAACCCACGGAAACCACTACCAGGTCGCAGTCCATCCTGTACTCGCTGCCTTCAATGGGTACGGGACGGCGGCGGCCCGAGGCATCCGGTTCTCCCAGTTCCATTTTCAGGCATTCCATGCCGGTGAGACGGCCGTTCTCATCCCCGAAAAACTGGGTGGGGTTGGTGAGAAGGACAAATTCAATTTTTTCCTCTTCTGCATGGTGAAGCTCTTCATCCCTTGCCGGCATCTCTTCCCTGGAACGGCGATATACCACTTTGACGGATTCCGCGCCCAGCCGCATGGCTGTTCTTGCCGCGTCCATGGCAACGTTTCCGGCACCCAGGACCACCACGTTTTTACCCCGGGCAATGGGGGTGTCATATTCAGGGAAAAGGTAGCCCTTCATGAGGTTGGTCCGGGTGAGGTACTCATTGGCCGAATAAATGCCGATGAGGTTCTCCCCGGGCAGGTTCATGAACCGGGGCAGACCTGCGCCCACACCGATGTAAGCCGCGTCATAGCCTTCTTCAAAAAGTTCGTCAATGGTGACGGACGCTCCCACCACGGTATTGCATTCGATCTCGGCGCCCATTTCTTCAAGGGTGGCCACTTCGGAGGCCACGATTTCCTTGGGCAGGCGGAATTCGGGAATACCATAAATCAACACGCCGCCGGGTTTATGAAAGGCCTCAAAGATGGTGACGTCATGGCCCTTGAGCAGCAGGTCGCCGGCAACGGTCAGGCCGGAAGGCCCGGAACCGACGACAGCAATTTTCTTGCCTGTTTTCTCAGCGACTTCAGGGACCTCTCCGCTGCCGTTTTTCCGGGCATGATCCGCAGCAAACCGCTCAAGATAACCGATAGCGACAGGTTGTCCCTTTTTGCCGATAATACAGCGGCCTTCACATTGTTCTTCCTGGGGGCATACCCGCCCGCATACCGCAGGAAGGGCGTTTCTTTCCCACAGCTTTGCCGCTGCGCCGGAAAAATTCTCTTCGGCAATCAATTTGATAAATCCGGGGATATCCACAGATACCGGGCATCCATCTACACACAGGGGTTTTTTACACTGAAGGCACCTTGTGGCCTCTATCATGGCCATCTCATTGCTCAGTCCAAGGGGGACTTCTTCGAAATTTCTGCGCCTGACATTCGGGTCCTGCTCGGGCATGATAGCCCGGTCCACTTTTGCTTTTTTTGCCTTTTTCTCAGCCATTTATTCCTCCATATATCAACGCATCAGGGCGCTTATACTGCTTTACAATTGTCATATGCATCCATGGACGATTTTTCATCTTCAAGGTAGGATGCCAGCCGTTTTGCCAGTTCATCAAAATCAACTTTGTGGCCGTCAAATTCAGGCCCGTCAACACAGGCGAATTTGGTATCACCGCCGACGGAGACGCGGCAGCAGCCGCACATACCTGTACCGTCAACCATGATGGGGTTCAGGCTGACCAGGGTTTTCACCCCTTTTTCCTTGGTGATGAGACTGCAGAATTTCATCATTGGAATGGGACCGATGGCCACAACCATGTCGATGTCTTCCCGTTCAAGCACGTCTTTGAGGACATCCGTTACAAATCCATGGTGGCCCTCGGAGCCGTCATCCGTACAGATGTGGAAGTTGTGGGATGCCGCCCGCATTTTTTCTTCCATGATCAGCAGGTCGTAGCTTCTTGCCCCCAGGATGGTGGTGACTTCGTTGCCGGCCTGTTTCAGGGCCCTTGTAATGGGGTGGAGTACAGCAATACCGGTGCCGCCGCCCACACAGACGACTTTGCCGACCTTTTCGATATGGGTGGGGGCGCCCAGGGGGCCGATCAGGGCATAATAGTCATCCCCGACCTTAAGGTCCTTGAACCGGGCCGTGGATTTGCCGATGACCATATAAATAATGGTGATGGTGCCTTTTTCAGGGTTGGTGTCGGCCATGGTCAGCGGAATCCGTTCTCCGGTTTCATCAGCCTGGAGAATCACAAACTGGCCGGGTTTGGCTTTTCTGGATATGCGTGGTGCTTCTATTTCGTTGAGAACGATGGTCCCTTGGGCCATTTCCTCACGATGTACAAGTTTTGCCATTCCTTCCTCCTAATAACCTTAGTGTATATATTTTAAGGATAGCCGTCCTTTTAATAATATTCGAAAACAACGATAATATTCAGATCCTCTTATAAAATCAAGTAGAAAAGCAAAGGAAAATGGATCGGAACATAACTTTAACTGTTGAACGTTGAAAAAATGAATATAACGCTGTTCCTGCGTTGTTTTTCTGGTTGAACCAGGGATGACGGATTTGACCCGCCCCCTGTTTTTATTCGTCATTGTCAGGGCCGGAGGATAATGATAGGTTGCCTTTCAAAACGCAGTAGAATCGCTTGGGGGAACAATGAAACGAATATGGTTAACCGCCCTGGCCCTGATGATTCTCGTTTCAGGACCGGCGGCAGGTGCGGAGCAGGAAAAGGGCGCAGCATCTGATGCGCAGGTGGAAGTTTTTGACAGCAAGGCGTTTATGAACCAGATGTCCTATTCCCTGGGGTATGATATTTTTACCCATGTCAGCGGACAGGTCGAACTGGATGCAGAGGCATTTCTGGAAGGCATCGGGGATGCCCGGAAAGGGACACCCCGGCTCACAAAAGACCAGATGCTGCAGATGCTTTCCGCCTATCAGCGGCTGGCCCGGAAAAACGAAGCTGAAAAAACAGCGGCCATCCGGGAAAAAAACCTGGCCCAGGGCGGGGTTTTTCTGGAGGGAAACAAATTAAAGGAAGGGGTGGTAAGTCTTTCTTCCGGCCTCCAATACAAGGTGATCAAACAGGGAGACGGCCCAATGCCCGAGCCTAAGGATACGGTGGAGTGCCATTACCGTGGCTCCTTGGTGGACGGCACCGAATT
This sequence comes from Desulfobacter sp., assembly GCA_036881925.1. GTDB lineage: Bacteria > Desulfobacterota > Desulfobacteria > Desulfobacterales > Desulfobacteraceae > Desulfobacter. The sequence goes on along the minus strand of JBAJNJ010000008.1, from coordinate 178,446 downwards.
TGACTCATCTTATGCCAGGGGGCGGCCTGCCATATTCCAGGTTTCCAAGGTGATCCAGGGATGGTCACAGGCCCTGGTGCGGATGCCCGTGGGATCCAAATGGGAATTGTATATCCCGCCGGATCTGGCCTATGGAGACCAGGGTGCCGGAGACAAGATCCAGCCCGGCCATACCCTGATGTTTGAAGTGGAACTGCTGGGAATACTTGAGTAGGGATGGTCTAAAAATGAGGTGCAGATAACCGGTTATCTGCACCTGCATTGAACTAAAGCGTACTTGAGCGTATTTCTTCTATAGCAACCAAAAAAGAAAACAATAAAGAATCAGGAACAGAGATGATGTTGATAAAATTCGTATCGTGAATCATCTCTTTCTCCTTTCTGTTGCTTTTTATTTTATCGGTAAAAATAATCGGGTGAGACGATCTCTCCTGCCTCTTCTTTGAGTTGTATCAACCGGGCTTTCTGTTCCGCAAGGATATCAAACAACTGCCCGGGAATGTTTTTCTCTTTGGCATAGGCGGCTTCCTGCAGTTCAATACGCTGGATGATGTTCCCGATATACAGGGCAAATTGCTTGTCGTACAATGTCTTTGGATACGGTTTTTCAATGATGTCTTCGAACAATTGTTTCAAATCCGCGTACACGGGCAAATGGCCGATGGGGGTGGACAGATACGGCATCTCGCCATGGGCATAGCGCTCAAGCCATGCCAGCCACACCTTGACGTCCTTTTTCTCTCCCAGGAGCCGGTTTGAATCCCCACCTCTGGCCTTTTCGGTTAGAAAGTAATTCAGACCTGCCATCACCGGCTTGTGTTGGTCGCTGATGTCGGAGCTGCCGAAAAATTTGAACTGGGCGTCCATATAATCCCCCAGGGCGCCCGGGATAAACGGGGCATTTGCCCACGGGGCCCGTTTTACGCCCGAGGCACCCACTTCAGTGGCCGTGGCTGCCGAGACGATACAGGCCCCGATAACCACACCCGCACCGGAGTTTTTTGCCACCCATACCGGCGGCATGGTGTCTGCGTCCCTGCCGCTGTAAGTAAAGACCCGGGTCAGAACCCCTGCGGGATTGTCTGCTTCCGGAGAGTAGTTGTCCAGGGCGGCGGAGGCAAGGGTGCATCTGGAGTTGGGATGGGACAGGGGAACAGGATCGCCTTTGGCGTCGGTTTTTCCCTTGAACCATTCCCCCTGGAAGTTAACGCCTTTTTCCGGGGCAGGCTCTTGGTTGCCGACCCAGTGGGGAATATTGTCTTTGTCGACCAGCACATTGGACCAGATCACTTCGTGGCCGGGCTGGCGCAGCACTTTCATGAGAAGGGGGTCGCCTTCCTGGTTAACGTCTTCCACGATGCCGAAAATGCCGTTTTCAGGATTTATCGACCGGATACTGCCGTCCTCGGCAATCCACATCTGGGCCAGGTCATCCCCCACAAATACGTTGCCGGCCATGGCCGTGGTGGTTTTTCCACAGCCGGACGGGGCCGCACCGGCACACCAGGTGGTCCGGCCGCCGGGGCCCTGGATCCCGGTGATAAACATATGTTCGGACAATTCCCCGCCCCGGTTGGCATAAACAGCCTTGTCAACGGCAAACCGGTGGTTTCCCTTTTTCAGCAGGAGGGTGTTGCCGGCATAGGTGCATTTGTAAGAGTAGGTTGTCTGGTACTCCCGGTCCATGAACACCCTGGCGTCGGGAAGGTCTTCGGTCCGGTTCAGCCCTTCGGAATGAAGGTTGGTGAAAAAATGGCCGCGGTTGATCACTTCCCGGTTAAAATCCGCATAGGCATTTCTGTAGAGGAGTTCTGCGCTGTGGGAAACATAAGCGGACGAGGTGATTTCCAGGGCGGGATTGGATACGGGGGCACCTACGGGGCCCCTCATGTAAAATCCGATGATCATGGTTTTGCCTGCCATGATGTTGTGCATGCTGGACCGGATATCGTCAAGGGCTTCTTTGCGGTTCATCCGGTTGGCCAGGGATGAGATATGGTCTTCGGGATCGGCAATGTAAAAGGTCCGGTCGACGATTCTGCCCTGTTCGTCTGCCAGATCAAAATGGATGGTATGGTCTTCCATGGAAAGGGCACGCTCTTCGTTTTTTTCCAGAGCCAGGTTTTTAATAAAGGCTTTGTCCTGTTCCGATCCTGTATTGATATAAACAGTGTCCGGATTACATAGCGCGATTGCATTGGCGATCCGGACCAGAATGTCCGGGTGGTTTATTTCAGAAATCCTGGCCAGGTGGATGTCGTCCATTTTCTGCTTGAAAACCTCAGTCGCTTGATCAGGAGAGTCGATTTGTCCAAGGGTGTTCAATACGTCCATTTTTATATCCACGATTTAAAATTTGAAAGTTAGTTGTAAATGATTAATAATAAAGTTTTCTTCTAACATTTAATCAATAAAAATCAAATGGAATCTTACAAAATAGTTGAAAAAAAGCCTTTTGTTTTGTGAACAGGAATCTGTATAAAAACAGGATCATGTAACCGGCATTTTATAAAAAATAAAGGAAAAAGACAATGAGACGGGAACTATTTGCGGATTTGCACAATCATACCACGGCATCTGATGGGGATTTCGCTCCGGATGCCCTGGTGGCGGCCGCAGGCGAAAAAGGAATACAGGCCCTGGGAGTGACGGATCATGATACCCTTGGAGGAATTGAAAAAGCGATTGCGGCAGGTGATAAGGCCGGTATCGAGGTTGTACCGGGCGTGGAGATTTCCGTGCGGTTCAACCGCTCTTTTTTTACGGGCACCCTTCATGTGCTGACATATTTCTCCCGTGAGCGTCTCAGGGACAAGGCCTTTTACAACCGGTTCGAGGCGCTGATGGCAGACGGCCGCGGAGAGGGGCTGGTCAGAGCCAGGATAGATAAGATCAACGATATCTTCGGTCCCCGGGGCACCTCTCCCCTGTTGAAAAGAGAGCTTTGTTTTGAAGATATCGCCGTCTATTCGGATAATGCTTCGCGCCGGCATTTTGCCCTGGCCCTGGCAGACCGGCTGGACATCGGGGATAAAGATACCATCAACCGGATTATCGGCAACGACAGCCCGGCCTACCTGCCTTCGGGAATAGAACTGGCCTCTGTGGGGAAATTTGTCCGGAATGAACCGGTGGTGGCAGTGCTGGCCCATCCGGCCGCCGGATCTTTTCCAGGAAAGGGCCACTACAAGGAAGTGCTGCCCCCGGTTGAAATCGTGGAACGGTTGCTGCCCGAGTTTCTTGAGGCCGGTGTCCAGGGCTTGGAGGTGTTTTACCCGGGCCACTCCGATGCGCACCAGGCACTTCTCCTGGAGTGGGCCAGAACCCATGGCCTGGTCGTAACCGGTGGGTCTGACTGCCACGATGTCACGGAACGGCCTCCCGGGGTCAGTGGTATCACCCGTTCTGAATTTTTGAAATTAAAGGATGCCATTCAATGCGAAGAGATGAAAAAGAAATAAAAGACCAGGCCGGGATTGATGAAATCATCAAGGCTTCAAAAGTCTGCCGTCTGGCCATGGCAGAAGGCGGCAAGCCCTATGTGGTGCCCCTGAATTTCGGATATGATTATCCCTGGCTCTACTTTCATTGTGCCACGCAGGGAAGAAAAATCGATATCCTCCGGCGCAATCCTGATGTCTGTTTTGAATTCGACCACCTGGAAAAACTCAACAAACATAAAATCCCCTGTGAATGGGGTGCGTCCTATACCAGTGTGATCGGGGACGGTATCGCGGAGATGGTGGAAGATCCGGAGGCCAAAAAAATGGCCATGGATTGTATCATGGCCCAGTATTCCATGCGCCGTTTTGAATTTCCACAAGAGAATCTTAAACGGACTGCGGTCATCCGGGTAAAGATTACGGAGATGACCGGCAAAACATCCGGATGAGGTACGCGTCCGGTCCTGAAATCCGGCAGCGGACCGGGCGGGATACACCTGACCGGCCTCGTCTGTTCAGGCGTCCCGGGACCGTTAGGTATGAAGCTGGCCTGGCCGGACACGGCACCATTTTCATCCTTGGGGCTTCGGTTTTTTCTCCCGGGCATAGAGAATGACCAGCACCAGTACACCGGACAAGGTGACCAGGCCGCATGCGTTGAATGAAGCCATATATGCCTGGGATTCGGTTTTTCCCATGGCCAGGAGGCCGTCTGTGACCGGTCCTGCGATCAGGGTGGCCGCCACTCCCCAACTGAGGAAAAAAGTGGCGTTGAACAGGGAAAAGTATCTGCCCCGGGATTCCGGAGGAATATAGGCTGATGCCAGTTCATAAGAGGCGGCAAGAATCAATACCTCGGAAAATCCCATTAAAAATGACGCCAGACAGATCCACGGCAGCCATGTGGTCATGCCGATGATAAAAAGGGACAGGGCAGCCACGCCCGACGAAAACACCAGAGTGCGCCGATCGCCGAAGCGCCTGCAAAGGGCCCCTGTAAAAAAGCCTGTGACGATGAGTCCCACGGACCGTATGTTCACCACATGACTCAGGGTGAGTGATGTCAGGTCAAGGCCCGACTCCAGGATCAGGTACTGCGGCAGGGTAACGGCAATGGCGTTCCTGCCGAAATGAATCAGTGTCATCGCGGCAATGAATACGAAAAAAGCCCTTGGTACACAGGCCGCGGATGCTGCTGTTGTGTCCTTTTTGGGGCCGGATGTTCCGGTTCCGCCCTCGGGTACCAGAAACATGGGAAAAACAGAAAGAAACATGACAATGCCCGAAACCCAGAACAGGCTGCCTTCATAAAATCCCCATCCTTCAAATGATGTGCCCATCCGATCGTAGAGCATGCCGCCTGCAAGAACCCCGACAATCCTGCCGGCACCGCCCATGCTCTCCAGGCGCCCCATGATATTGCTTCGGTTGCCCTGTTTGTAAATATCTGAAATCAGGGCGCTCCACCCAATGTTGGACATGGACCAGAACAGTTCGATCACGGACATCCCCAAAATGATGATCCATCCGGACATCAAAGGATCCGGGGTAAGCCTGTGGGCATAAAAGAGAAGTATGGTGCCTGCACCGCCCAGGATCTCTCCCCAGATGATCAACAGCCTCCGTTTCTGAAGCCTGTCTGAGAGTTCTCCCCAGACGTATCTCTGGGCAAGGACGTTGACAATCATGGGCAGGGTGGCGAAAAGGGTGGTGGCGGTAACGGACAAGCCAAGGTAATGGCGCAGGTAAATCGTCAGGTAACTGAAAAATAGCCCCCGCCTGAATACGGCAAGCACCTGGAATGAAGATATGCCCAAAAAAGTTTTCATAGGGGCGCAACCTATCAGCAGGCAATGAAAATATCAAGGGCGGAGAAAAAGGGTGCCGGGGCGCTTCCTGTGGCCATGGCTCAGGTTAACCCATTGAAATCATTTGCCCTAAAATTTAAAGGCCTTTGCTCTGGAAAGGCCGCCGGATAATTTACTTGAATAAACGTGCCAATTTCTTTAAACTAAACCTGATCGCCAATTAAAAGCCAAGCCCTGTCCTTATCAAATTTCGCTCCTGGCTGGAGAAGGCATGACATTCATATATCGTTAATTTGCCGGGGAATTTTCATGAGCAACGGTAGACGAATAATTGAAATAGACGAATGATTGAAAATATCGCATCACGACGGCGTCCGGTAACGCCCTTGCCGGGCTGTAACCTCCTGATCGTTTACGATAATATCGCCGCTGTCTTATCCCTGGCCGGCGGCGGCAACGTCTTTTGGAAACGTTTGTCCGGAAACACAGGCCGGCTTCGTTATCCGGCGTCTGAAACCGGTATATAAATTAAGGACCGATGAATGAAACAGCGTATTCTGTTTGTGGATGATGAACCCAATGTACTCAAAGGGTTGCAGCGCAGTCTGAGGCCGTTGCGGAAAACCTGGGAAATGCGGTTTGTGGACAGCGGCAAGGCTGCCCTGGAAGAGTTGGGGGAACGGGATTACGATGTGATCATTTCTGATATGCGGATGCCTGAGATGGACGGGGCCCAGTTGCTGCAGCAGGTTCAGAAGCGGTACCCCATGATGGTCAGGATTATCCTGTCCGGACACTCGGACCACGAGCTGATCATGAAATCCGTAAAAGCCGCCCATCAATACCTGTCAAAGCCGTGCGAAAAGGATACGCTGATCAATGCGGTAAACCGTGCCTGCTCCCTGAAGGCCCTGATGAACAAAAAGAATCTTCAATTGGTCATCAGCGGCATTGATACCATGCCCATTCTCCCGTCCATGTACAGCAGGATCATGACCGAGTTAAGATCGCCGGATGCCTCCACCGCCAGTGTGGGAGATATTATTTCCAAGGATGTGGGAATGACGGCAAAAGTCCTTCAACTGGTCAACTCGTCGTTTTTCGGGATGCCCAGGCATGTAGCAAACCCATCCGAGGCCGTGGTGCTTCTCGGGATTGACGTGGTCAAAACCCTGATTTTGAGCATTGAAGTCTTTTCCAAATACAGGAAAAGCACTCTCTCCATCCTGCCGGTATCAAAAGTTTATGACCATTGTGTCAAAACCGGCATCATTGCCAAAAAAATTGCCCAGATGGAGAAAAAAGACAAGGAAACAGCAGATAACGCAATGATTGCAGGGCTTCTTCACGATTTGGGGCGCCTGCTCCTGGCTGAGAATTTTCCCGAAGATTACCAGGAAGTGATGGATCTTGTGGCGGAAAAACAATGTATGGTCCATGAGGGGGAAGTCGAGGTGCTGGGGGTGACCCATGCAGAAATCGGGGGATTCCTGCTCAGCCTCTGGGGACTGCCGGACAATATTGTGGAAGGTGTGGCCTATCACCATGCGCCTTCCGCCTGTATCGCCGAAGGGTTTGAGCTTTGCGGCATCGTCCATGTGGCCAATCTGATGGAACGGCACGAGCAGATTCAGCCCGGGACCTGGGAAACCCTGTCGGGGCTGGACACCAAATATATGAAAAAACAGGGATTGACCCGGCGGATAACCCTTTGGCGGGATCGGTTAAGATTATCATGAAACTGGAAAACGTACTGGACACCTGTGCAGAGCCTGTTGTGATCTATGACGACCAGGGAGAGGCTGTGTATGTAAACGCCGCCTTTGAAGCCCTGTTTGGCTGGCCTGCGGCAGCGCTTTTGGGCAAGCGCATTGATTTTGTGCCTGAAGACCAGGTCGAGGCCACACGTAAAACCATGGCAAAGGTTATGGCGGGTGAAACGGTTTCCGCTTTTGAGACCCGGAGAAAGACCTGTGAGGGAGATATTGTGGATGTCCGGATGACGGCGGCACGGCTGGTCGGGGATGGGGGCAGTATCCAGGGAATGGTGTTGACCTTCCAGGATATTTCCGAACTGGTCCGCTACCGGGAAGAGGCCCTTGCCGCAGCGCAGGCAAAGCGCCGGTTTCTGTCCAATATCAGTCATGAAGTCCGGACCCCCATGAACCATGTCATGGGAATGATTGATCTTCTGGGCCAGACAGACCTGTCCGAGGAACAGCAGGAATATATCGACATTCTCCAGGGCAGTGCGGACCAGCTCATGGATGTGGTCACCGACATGCTGGATTTCTCGGGTATGGAATCCCGGAGCCCGGACTGCCGGAATATCGAGTTTGACCTGAGGGCCATGGCTGACAGGGTTGCGCACCTTATCGACGCAAGGGCCCGGCGCAAAGGGCTTTCATTTGATATGGAAATCCACCCGTCGGTCCCTCCACTGGTCGTGGGAGACCCGGAGCATCTCAGGAAAGTGTTGAACCATTTGTGTACCAATGCCGTTAAATTTACGGAGCAGGGTGGGGTTGCCCTTCACATTTTCCCCGAAACGGGCGGCGGTGTGCGGTTCGAGGTGCGCGATACAGGAATCGGGATACCGAAACGGGAACTGGAAAAGATTTTTGATTCGTTTTCCCAGGCCGATGATTCGGCAACGCGCAAATACGGCGGCACCGGGCTTGGACTTTCCATTGCAGCGCGCCTGGTTGAAGCCATGGACGGCAAGGTTATGGTGGACAGTGAGCCGGGAAAGGGCAGCACCTTCAGTTTTTCCCTGGCATTTGATCAGCAGGCGGACTGCGATGCCTTACCAACAGGAAAATTTGCACCCAGGAGTGATTCGGGAACGGCCGCAGCAGACCCGGATAACCCGGCCGGTGTGAATGAAGATCCTGCCCGGGAGGGAAACAACGGGATCCAGGTGTTTAATACTGCTGCCGCTTTGGAGCGTGCCATGAATGACAAGGCCTTTCTTGAAATGCTGGTCAATGAGTTTCTCTCGATGCTGCCGGATAAGATACAGGAAATTAAAGCTGCATGCAGGAACGGTGAGGGAAAACATCTTGCACTGGCAGCGCAGGCCTTGAAAGGGGGAGCGGCAAACCTGGGGGCAGAGGAAATCTGCGTGGCAGCCGCAGCATTGGAGCGAATGGGGGAGGCATGCCTGTTCACGGAATGGGAAACCGCCTGCAAATACCTTGAATCTGCCTGCACCCGTTTCAAAACAGATGCGGACCAGACCCAGTGGGGTGAGTTATGAAGATATTGATTGCGGAAGATGACTATGTTTCCAGACTCCTGGTCAGAAAAGCAGTGATGAAGATCGGCCATGAAGCGGTTGTCACCGAAAACGGCAGGGAGGCGTGGGAGGCGTTCCAGGCCGGAAAACCGGATATAGTGATTACGGACTGGATGATGCCTGAAATGGACGGTATCGAGTTGTGCAAACGGATACGGGCGAGCAAAGAAGAGATCTATACCTATGTCATCCTCTTAACGGCAAAAGACAAGACCACGGATCTGGTGGAGGTGTTTGACGCAGGGGCGGACGACTATATCATTAAGCCGTTTAAACCCGACGAACTGCGGTCCAGGATCAAAAGCGGGGAGCGGATCGCCACCCTGGAGAGCCGCCACTATGCCCTCCAGGCCAAATTGCTTGTGAAAAATGAAAAACTGGACAAGGCACTCAAAGATTTAAAAGCCACCCAGGCACAGGCGCTCCAGTCGGAAAAAATGGCCTCCATCGGCCAGCTTGCCGCAGGTGTGGCCCATGAGATCAACAATCCCATTGGGTTTGTGGGCAGCAATCTGGATGCCCTTACCGACTATTTCAACGATTATGAAAGCCTTCTTGACCAGTATAAAATCATCGGCAGCCTTCTGGAAAACGGAGATGCAGGAGAAGAAAAGGTCCGGGAACAGCTCAAAGCCATCAGAGAGCACGAGTCGGATATTGAGATCGACTATTTAAAGGAGGACATTCCCGACCTGCTCAATGATTGCATCGACGGCACCCGGCGGGTGGGCCAGATTGTAGCGGATCTGAAGAACTTTGCCCATCCGGGTAATGATAAACAGATGCTCATGGACATCAACAAGGGCATCGAATCCACCCTGAACGTGGTGGCCAACGAGGTCAAATACAAAGCCAAGGTGACCAAAGATTATGGTGACATCCCTTCAGTGGAAGGTTTTCCCCAGAAAATCAACCAGGTGTTTATGAACATCTTTGTGAATGCCGCCCAGGCCATTGAGGAAAAAGGCGATATCACCATTAAAACCTACGCCGAAGGAAATGATGTTAAAATCTCCATTGCCGACAACGGCAGCGGTATTCCCGAAGAAAACCTGAATAAGATATTTGATCCGTTTTTCACCACAAAAGAGGTGGGCAAAGGCACAGGGCTGGGCATGAACATCGTGTATAACATCATCAAGGAACACAACGGGAACATTGAAGTGGAAAGCGAGATGGGCAAAGGCACCTGCTTTACCATCACTTTGCCCGGTAAATGAATGCTGCCGCCCGGCCCACCGGCGATGCGTTAAACAGGGTAGTTGGTGATTTGCATTTCATGAAACAAAATACCGCCCGATTCGTCTGATTTCCGGGCAATTTCCACCACTCTGCACCGTGACTGGTTTTCCTGGATCAGCATGGTGGTGTTGGGGCCCAGGACCCGGGTGCCGGACCGGATGGTTTTACCGGCTTTGACTTCGGGTTTGGGCGTCTTGGTATCTGTATATTCCAGCAACTGTTTCTTTTCTTTTTCCTTTTCTGCATTCTGGCGTTCCAGCCGCACGATCCGTTCTTTGTTCCGGGTGATATCCCCGGCAATGGTATCCTGGCGTTCAAATCCCCGGCTGATGTCCTCTTCGGCATTCCTGGCATCTTCTTCAAGCTGTTCTGCAGCCTGTTTGACCTTTTGAAAGGCAGCCATGTTGCCCGAGGCTTTCAGATCCGCCATGCTTTCCCTGATGGATTTCAATTCAAGCTGTGCCCTGTCCTGTACGGTGGCATGGTTGGCAATGGTGCCGTGAAGCTCCTGGTCCTCTTTTTCCAGATCTGCAATTTCAGCGGTCATCCGGGATCCGGCTTCCATGTTTCTCCGTATCTGGGCGTCAATTCCGGCAACCAGGTTCAGGGTATGTTCATCTTTTCCAACGGTCAGTTTCGACGCCCCGGACGTGTCCGTGCCGATATTGCCGGCCTCAATGCCCATGTTCGCGGAAATCTCAGAGTTGATGATTGTGCCGTTGGTATTGACACAGGCCCCGGACAGCCGGATCTGGGAATCCACGATTTCGCGCTGGACAATCAGGTCGCCAAAGGCGCCGATTTTGGAGTTGTGGATGAATTTGGCCTGGACCGTTCCCCTGACATTCACCAGTTTGGCATCCACAATGCCCATGGACACGTTGAGATCCCCGGTCAGGTCAATTTCCGCCCCTTCCACCTCTTGTGCCGTGAGAGAGGCCCCTTTGACCTTGAATCCCGATTTTACCGTGCCATTGACCACCACATTGCCGTCAAAGATCACGTCACCGGTTTCAAAACCGAGATCCCCGTTGATTTTGAGTTCGGGAAACACACTGACCTTTCCCAGGGCATCCAGATGGGGCTGGCCGTCCACGGTGGCATGGATTTTTTTCCCGTCTTCGGAGGTCACCGCCCCTGCTCCGGCCTCAAACGTCCGGTCAACCGGTTCCTGGACCGGGATCTCCCGGCCGGTGACGTCAATCCCCGGCTTCCCGGTTTCGGCGATGACCTTTGACGCCAGGAAGGTATTGGCTTTGACAAAAGGAATATCCCCCCTGTCCTTGAAGTTGATACTGCCGTCTTCGTTCACCTTGCCGGCGTGGAGAAAATCCGTGGCGAAATGGTAACGGATTTCACCGTTTACGGGAAGGATGGGATCCAGGCCGTGGGCCACCACAAACGGCTGTGGCTTTTCCGGCGGCTTTTTATCATCGGATTTCAGGCCCTGGTCCAGCCAGTCCTGAATTTTGTCATCAGGGGCAATACCGTAACTGATGTTGTACCAGTGAAGGTAGTACTTGATACAGGTGACGCTCATGATGTCCGGGTTTTTCCTCAGGATGTTTATAAAGGCCTTGGCCTTGTCGTCGGAGAAACTTACCTGGAAATGGGCGTCCATGTACCGTTTGAAATTCAGGCCGAAAAGATCGGTGCCGGCGTTATGACTCTGGTTAATGAGCATGCGTATCGGGGGAATCAGCTTCCTGACCAGCTCGGGATACTGGCGTTCCTGGAGGGCCCGGAATATCACATCCTGGTAGGAAAGTGCCCGGGGCTCCATACCCTGGTTGAACAGGGCGGTTTCAAGGATGGTTTTGACCTGGGATTTCATTTTCTGAAATTCAAGGCCGAATCCCGGTGCGGTGAACTGGATCTCTTTGGCGTCTATGATGTCGTCCAGCTCCGGTACTTTTTCCGTGGATTCGGAATGCTGTCCGGATTTGAGTTTTGATTCCAGTACACGGATTTCCTTTTCACGGGCATTGACCTGGGCCAGGTCGGCTGCCTGTTTTTTCTTGTAATTGCTGGCGATCTGGAACAGCTGCCGGTTTTGGCGCTGGATGGTCTGCTTCAGGGTTTTCATCTTCATGGCCGCTTTGAAGCCCAGGCTGCACTGCTCAACCTGGTTGACCAGGTCCTGGTCGTCAAAGGGATGAGTGAGGCAGGAATGGATCCGTGCCGTGTTGATTGCCGACACCATGGTGTCGATATACGCAGCCTCGGCAATAAGGATCCGGAAGGTGTCGGGCGAGGCTTCCCTGGCCTTTGTCAGAAGCGCATCCCCTTTCATCTCCGACATGGCATAGCCTGATATCACCAGCACATAAGGGGTTTCCTTGGTCTGCTCCAGCTCTTCCAGGGCAGGTTCCGGTTCGGTAAATCCCTTAACATCGTATCCCATGGGCGTCAAAAGGGTTCTGACACGGTCGTGGGTCTCGGTTTTGTCCTCAACCACCATTACTTTTTGAATATGATCAGCGATGATATCAACTCCTTTTTAGAGGTTCAGTACCTGGCAGGTGATCTGTTTAGGGGCATCCGGTTCTCCTGTATCGGTTTCCGTAAACTTTGAGGCGCCCATTTCCCTGGTCAGGACAAGGGTGGCCGTGGGACCGGTGATCCGGGTGCCCCGGTATATGCGTTTGTTGACCTTGAGTTCGGGAACCGGTGCTGTTTTTTCAAGGCGGTCAATGAGGTCTTTTTTTTCCTGTTCCGCTGCCAGAATCCGGTCGTTGCACGACCCGATCTCCCGGTCACAGGCCGCCACCTGCTGCATGATCGTGTCCTGCTCCTTGAAGATGGATTTGATCCGTTCATCCGCCCGGGTGATGCTCTCTTCAATCTCCTTGAGTTCCCTGGCCGCGTTCTGGCGTTCTTCACCGGCATCTGCCCGGCCCATATTTTTTTCAACAAACTCCATTTTTCTGTTCAGCTTTTCCTGGGCAAAGGTCTGGTTGGCCACATCCACATGAAGGGCATTATAGGTGTTGTCCAGGTTCTGTTTTTCCGTGATGTGCCGGTCCAGCTCCTCACGGATGCCGGATATTTCCCGGTCAAACCGCTGGGCAACCCATTTGATGTAATCGTCCGTGCCCAACCGGATTGTTGCGCTTTCCGCTTTTTCCGTTCCCACCTGTTTCACCGAAAGCCCGAGCCGGGCCGCCACAAGTGAATCTGTAATCCTGCCGGCCTCATTGTTCAGGGAGCCGGAAATAAGAACCTGCGATCCCATGATTTCCCGGGTGACCATGAGGTTGCCGCCGGCGAACAAGGTCACATTGTTCATGAATTTGGCCATGATGTTGCCATGGGATTCCACCCGGGTGTTGACGATACCGTTGGACACCTTGAGGTCGCCGCGGGTCAATATGGTGGCCCCGTTGACTTCCCCGGCGGTCAGATCGTCACATTCCACGGTAAATCCCTGCCTGACCGTACCCGTGACCAGAACGTTCCCGTTAAAATGGATATTCCCGGTTTTGAAATCCACATCCCCCCGCACCGTATACTGTTCCCGCACCGATACCGCGCCTGCGGCGTCAAGGCTGGGCTGTCCCGATACCTCGGCAATGATACGCAATTCATCTTCCGAGAACCCGGCCCCGTCCCCCGCCTTTAGGTCGGCATCTGCCACCTCGCCCACCAAAAGGGTTTCCCCGAAAATGTCCATTCCGTTGCAGGGTTCCTCCATGGTTTGTTTTTCGGCCAGGACGGCCCCCTTTTTGACATACGGGGAATCGCCCCTGTCCGTAAAGTCAATGGAGCCGTCGTCCCGGACAACACCCTTGCCGTCATATTCGGTATTAAAATGGTAGACGATTTTCGCGGACTTGCCCGCACGCGGTGCCGTGCCCTGGGCCACGATGAATTTTTCCAAAGGATCCGTGCCGTTTTTGATAAATTCCCTGATCTCGGCATCTTTGGCCACCCCGTTGGTAATCCCCCGTTTTTTGATCAGGGCCTTGACCGGCATGATATCCGTGGTGCCGAGAAGACTCTCGGGTACCCGGATCCATGCCTGGGTCCTGTCCTGGGATACCTGAAGGTCGATCACCGTGCCATAATCGGAGGAGGGTGCTTTGGGGGCATTGTCCGGCTTTACGGTGCCGGACCGGTCCTGGGTGGCGATGATCTCGTCCCTGAGTTCCGGGACAATAACATCCGACTCCACCAGGATATCACCCAAAGGGGTTGAGATGCCGCTGTCTTCAAAGTGATTCAACTGCTTCCTGAATGCCCTGTCCGTATCTTTTTTGGAAGCCACTTCCCGTTCAATGAGAATTTGGGCGAACTCCCTGTCCAGAAGCCGGGTTTGGATAAAGGCCAGTTTTGCAAAAAGCCGGCTCAAATCCTTTCGCTGGAGAAACGCTTTTTCAACCAGAACCGTGCTGATGGTCAGGCCCGTTGACCGGTCGCTTTCCCGTTCCGCCAGTTCCTTTGCGGCCATGTCCATTTCTCCGCGGGTAATATAGCCGTCGTTAAAGGCCAGTTCCCCGAAATCAGGCACCTCGGTATAATCGTCGATCCCCATACCCGTGCTGGGTTCGGACCCGATTCTGAACAGGGCAGGTTCAACCGCCTGGACCACATTTTCAATCACCTGGTCGATAATCTCAAAGACATCCTCGGGCAGACGGCCGGTATTGCCGGAAGGGGCCGGCCCGGGTGAAAAGGTGATTCCGTTTTTCCGGGCAATGACCCCGATGGTATCCATCACCCCTTTCCTTGAAATGGAAAATGCCTCTGCCAGGTTTTTCTGGTTCATGGTAATGGTCCGGGTGAGAAGCTCGTCCAGCCCGGGAAAGATCTCCTTGTACTCCGCCTCCTGCCTGGCTTCGGACAGGGCCTGGACCAATTCCTCAACCCCTTGTTTTTTTTCTTCCAGTTCATGGATGAAACGTTCCAGGTTTTTTTTCTGCTTGGCGGCAACGTCAAAAAGCTTTGTATTCTGGTGCCGGGTCAGGTTGAACAGGTGTTTGCGCTCCTGGAAACGGTTGTATATATCATGCTCGGTCTGGATTCTCAGGATCAGGTCGTCATTATTCCAGGGTTTTGCAATGTACTGGTGGATTTCTCCTTTGTTCACCGCGTCTACAATGGCGTCAAAATCCGAGTACCCCGTGATGAGCATTCGTCTGGATTCCGGGCTGAGCACCATGCTTTTTTCAAGGAATTCACTGCCGGAAAGTCCGGGCATGCGCTGGTCCGACATGATTAGGAAAAAGTGGTTCCGGGTATCCTCAAGAAGCTTGATTCCCTGTTCGCCGTTCAGGGCGGAAATAACCCGCGAAAATCCTTTTCGTTTGAGTACGCGCCGCATGTTCTTGACGATGGGTTCGTCATCGTCAACAACCAGGATGGCATGTTCCTCAGATCCGGACATCTTAATCTCCCGGGATACTCTCGGGCATCTCAAATCCGTTCCGGGTGGCAATATCCTGAAATTGCTCGAACAGCTCTGACACAATGGCGGCATAAAGGGAGTTGAGCTTTTCCTGCTCCAGCATGTCGTGTTCTCTGAGAAGGGCTTCTATTTCATTGATATAGTTCCGGTTTTCAAAACCGATCTCCAGGCGGCTTTTCAGCTTTTTGATTTCCTTGTCCTTCTGGAGTACGGCCTTTTTATGCAGGACCGTGCTTTTTTTCAGGTCCGTATTCAGCGTATATAGCTTTGCATTCTGGGCTTTGGCAAGCTTGAACAGCCGGTCGTTTTCCACAATGAGTTCGTATTGCTCAAGCCCGGTTTTCACGGTTTCGATGAACTCTTTTTTGTCCCATGGCTTTGCAATATAGCGATGTATGGAGCCCTTGTTGACCGCATGGGTCACGGCATCCACATCTGCATAGCCGGTGAGGAGAAATCGTAAGGTATCCGGTGACATTTCCTTGGCCTGTTCCAGGAATTCCGAACCGGTCATCCCGGGCATGCGCTGATCGGAGATGATGAGCGAGAACGGGGTGGTCGCGGTTTTGAGGCGCTCAAGACCGGCCTCTCCCGAATCCATGTATACATACTTGACCTTGATCTGTTTGAGGATACGGCCCAGGGCCCTGCCAACCTGTTCTTCATCGTCGACTAACAATATGATATGATCGAATTTTTTTGCCATCAGGCCTCCATGCTCCGGATAAATGGCGATTGCCGCCCTGTTGCGAAATCCACCCCGGGACAGAGCAGGGCAGATGATACGGAAATCCGGGGCAGCCGCTGAAAATCGTATAATGGCTTGATTTTACTTGGTTCACTCTTTTTTCTCAAGCGTTTTTTTGGGCGAAAGCACCGGAAACAAACGCGGCATCCGGGCGGCCTGAAAACCCCTGTGCCACAGGGAGATGAAATTTTGGATTGATCTTCAGGTTTGGATTTAATATACTAATATCGTTAAATAATCACCCCGATTTTCATTTTCTGGCGATGGGTTGCCGCCCAATGATCCGTGAATGCCGTTGAGGAGACCAGATGAAGTCAATTCCGCAAATCGCTGAAGCACTGGATTTGTCGTCAACCACCATCCGGGAGTACATCAGCCGGTTCAGCGAATTTTTTGCGGATCCGGTGGAATACGAAGGCGTGAAGGAATACCCGGACGATACCCAGGATCTCGTCTCCCGTATCCACAGGTATTTTACGGAAACCGAAATGACAAAAGAGGAAATCCGGGACCGGTTGCGCGGGGAAGAGGACGGGGATGAGACCCCCGCAGCCGTGGTATCACCAGTTGCTGCGGCTGTTTTACCCCCTGACAGCGGCCAGTTGGCGGACCTGGGTGAAAAACTGGACCGCCTGACACACGCCATTGAGGCCCTGACCTGTGTGCTGGCTGATTCGGGACAGGTGGCTGTTACCACTGCCGGAAGGGCCCGCCAAAGCAGCGAAAAACTCAACCGCATCACCACCCAGATCACAGACATCATCGAGCTGGGAAAAGGCGGGGACCCCGATAATATCGAGCAAAATGTGCGGGATGCCGACGGCACCATCATTTTTTCCTTTGGGGGGCTCAGCCCCAACGCGGCAACGTCAATGAAGTTTGCCAAGGCGCAAAAGAAACCCTGGCTGCACATTGACCTGGAGCAGGAGAAAAGTCCTGGCCCCATGCTGCGCAAGTGGCTGGACCGGTTTGATATCAAGGTGCTGAACGTAGCCGGCAGGCGGGCATCCAAGGTGCCCGGGGTGAAAAAGTCAGTCAACGACATTTTATCCCTCATTCTTAAATCGTAAGCGCAGACAACTGCTGAAAAGGCATTGGCATGGCCGGTATCGTACAGGTGGCGTTGGGAACAGACCGGGACAACATGGCCGGACGGTTTCATGAAAAAAGAATTGATTTCCAAAAGGGCTTTATGCAAAAACATCGGGAAATCCCGGCGATGTTTACCCGGGGCGCATCATCCGGAACTTTCGCGGTTCCGGAGGCGCGTGTGATGTTAACCCAGAGGCGAGCCCAAAGGATATCCACCATGATTGACCCTGTTCATTTTAAAGACCTGTCAGCCAAAATCCCTGAGGACATTGTGCGGAACACCGGTGCGGTTTACGATGCCGGTATGGACCGGTATCAGATTACCGTCTGGCAAAACACCTATGCGGTGTCACCGGCTCTTGAAACCGTTGAGGCGACCGAAGGCAGTGTGCCGGCCCGGTCCGATTACATGGCCTTGTTTATCGTTCATTATTTATTGAGCAGTATCTCTCTTCCCCTATCAGGCACATGGGTATCTGAAAAGGATATCCCGGGAGGGGCGGCGTTTTTCAGGGGACCCCACACCCTTCCCACAGATATGATCGCCCGGGCATTCGGAGATGACCCGGACCGGTTTTCCAAAGCCTGCGCCGATTTAAACGGACAGCCCCTGGACATGGCGGACAGGGCGTTCGTGTTTCATATCACCCCGGATATTCCGGTTGCAGTCCTGTTCTGGCAGGCGGATGAAGATTTCCCGGCCGAGGCAAAGCTCTTGTTTGACCGGAGCATCTCCCAACGCCTGGCCCTGGATATTGTTTATGCCCTTGCCGTCATGGTCTGCCATACGCTGGCCGGCCCCTGAGGCCGGAAAACGCCATAAGGAGTGGCAATGATACCTGAAAATGAGATTGCTGAACTGACACAGAAGGTTAAACACCTTGAAAGCCGCCTGGCTGAAGAGCAACGGGTGGGCCGGCGGCTCCAGGAAATGGTGAAAAGCCTGAAAGCCAGAAACGGGTATCTGCTGACCCTGAATGATTTGACATCCGGCCTGATCAACCGCACAGACCTCGACCAACTGCTCCGGACCATTGTCGGCCATGCCTGCACTCTCGCAAAAACAGACCATGGCTTCATGCACCTGGTGTTGGAGGAGAGCGGGGAACTGGAACTGAAAATTGGGGTCGGTGAATTTAAAAAGGCTGTGGGTATGCGGGTGGGGCCCGACACCGGCATGACCGGCATTGCCATGTCCACCCAGGAGGCGTTTTGGGTCAAGGATTACAAAACCTGGGACGGCCGGGTGGATGCAAAGGCTTTTGACCGCTTGCGGGCCTGCATTGTACTGCCGTTGAAAAACCGTACCGGGACCATCGGGCTGGGGCGGTTCGGCAACGACACCCTCAGGTTTTCCATGACCGAAGTCTCCATGCTGCGGCGGTTTTCCCACATGGCTTCCATCTGCATTGAAAATGCGAAGTTGTACCGGGACCTTGAACGGGAGCTGGGCCAGCGGAAACTGGCGGAAAAGACACTTCAGCTCAATGAAGAGGCGTTTTTTTCCATCTTTGATTCTATCCGGGTGGGATTTTACCGGACCGATAACCAGGGCCGGGTCCTCATCGCCAACACCGTGGCCGCAAAAATGCTGGGTTACACCACCTCCGAAGAGGCGTCAGGCCTGTCCATGCCCGATCTTTACAAAGCTATCGAGGACCGGGAACGCCTGATGAAAGAGATCTTCGCAACAGGAAGCGTGTCCGCCTATGAGGTGGAAATGAAGAAAAAAGACGGCAGGATTATCAGTGTGCTGATCAATGCCCATGCCCGGCACAATGAGGCGGGTGAATTTATCGGCACCCAGGGAACGGTGGTGGACATCACCCAGCGCAAGAAAAAGGAAACCGAGAGCGTCCATTCCCAGAAGCTGGAAGCCATCGGCAGTCTGGCAGCAGGCATTGCCCATGAGATCAACACCCCGATCCAGTACGTCAGTGACAATACCAATTTTCTGAGGGAGGCGTTCGAGGATCTGAAGATCGTGCTTGAGGCCGGTACACAGATGTGGGAATCCGTTTCCCAAAACCAGGATGCCGCTGCGGCGGGCCATGCCTATGCCACGGCCCTGGAAGATGCGGATATGGCTTATCTCCAGGATGAAATTCCCCAGGCCATTGCCCAGTCCATGGACGGGCTTTCCAGGGTATCCAGGATCGTCCGGTCCATGAAGGCGTTCTCACATGCCGGAAGTGAGCCGGGCCAGGTTGCAGACATCAATGATATGCTTGAAAACACACTGACGGTTGCCAGGAACGAGTGGAAATACGTGGCAAATATTCGTAAGGAAATGCAGAAAGATCTGCCCCGGATTTCATGCAACCCGGGCGAACTGAGCCAGGTGTTTCTGAATATGATCGTCAATGCCAGCCATGCCATTGAAGAGCGGATCAAACAGGACAGAGGCGGCAAAGAAGAAAAGGGAACGATCACAGTGACTACCCAGGCCGTTCCCAACGGCATTGAGGTCAGGATTGCCGACACCGGATCGGGCATCCCGGCATCGGCCCGGGAACAGATATTCAACCCGTTTTTTACCACAAAGACCGTGGGAAAGGGCAGCGGCCAGGGGCTGGCCATTGCGCATTCCGTGGTGGTGGACCGGCACGGGGGGAAAATCAGTTTCACCACCCGGACCGGCCACGGCACCACCTTTATTATAGAGCTTCCCGGGACCCATGAGGAAGAGCACCCGGACTGACGGCCCGGCCGTTCCTATGTGATTCCTTTTGTCAGATCCGCCATTGTCACCCCCACCTCTTCCGGAGTAAAGCAGTACTGCATCTCAACAAAACTGCTGCGCAGTGCTTTCACGGCGTCGCCAACATTGGAATTCTTGAGAATATGATCGGCCATCAATGCGGCCAGGGCCTGGAAATCCGGTTCTTTCATCCCGAACCGCGTCATTTCCGACACCCCCATGCGCAGGGCCCCGGACGCTGTAAATCCTTCTTCTTCCGGGGTGGCCTGGTAGTTGACGATAATATGGTTTTCTTCAAGGCGCCGGGCAATCCCGGCCCCCTGGCTGTAGCCGACATTCAGGATCACCTGGTGGGTTTCCGTATATGATAGACCCGGGTCCCCGGCCACATCCAGGCCCTGGTCTTTCAGGGCCCGGGCAAAGGCCTTGGCATTGGCAATGACCTGTTCCTGGTAGGCCTCCTTGAATTGGTTCATCTCATAGGCGGCAAACAACAGGCCGGTCATGGTGCCCAGATGGTGGTTGGACACGGAACCGGGAAAGGTTCTGCGCCGGACCGCCTCCCATAGGTCGTAATCCGGGGTGCCCGGAGAATGGTTCAGGAAGTTGCCCGCAATAACGCCGCGCTGGGTGCCGAAAAAGGTTTTATGGGTGGAGCCGGTGATCACATGGGCTCCTTCTTTGAGCGGCTCCTGGAAATGGGAGCCGTAAAGTCCGAGCACATGGGCCATATCATACATGACCACGCAACCCGGGGCAAAGGCATCCACCAGCTTCCGGATCTCGGCCACAGGCTCTTTGTGGATAATCATACTCTTGCCCAGGATCACCAGTTCGGGCTGGTGGGCTTTGATCAGGGCTTCGCAGGCGGCCACATTCAGCTTGTAAGGATTCTCCGGCAGTACGGGAAAATTGATGACCGCGGGCCGCTCGGTCCTGGGGTCCCGGGCCACAAAGTCCCGGAGGGCGCCCATGGGCTGGGCGCTCAAATGGCCGCCCCGGATGATGTGGTTGTTCATGACTTTGGAAAGGCGGCGCTGTTCCTTTTTGCGGTCCGTCCGGTTCAGGTGGTCCACCAGGGCCGAGAAAAAGGCGGTGTTGGCCATCTGTCCCGAGATCACCCGGGATTCCACGGCGTTGCAGCCCAGGAAGGTCATGAACTCGCGGTTCAGGCGCTCTTCAATATCCTGTATAAATTCCGTGCCCTGGTAATAAAACACATCTTCCCCGGAAAAGGCCTTGATATCCTTATGTTCCGCATACCGGTTCACGGGGTCGGATATGGAAAGCATCCGGGAGACCAGGGACTGGCTCATTTCGGAGGGGATCAAGTTGATGCAGGACTGCTGCCGCCAGGCATGGTTGTCCAGTGCCCTGGTCACCAAAGCCCCGGCTTGGGGAAGGATATCACGGGAGGCAGCCGCCGTCCGTGCCGGTTCAATCCGGTCATGGGGAATACTCCGGACATAAGGCGGGGCGTCGGAACGCATATGATAGGGAACTACACAGGACTTTACCCGTTTTTTACGAATTTCGATCTCCAGCACATCGCCTTCTCTGACCGTACTGTCAAGCAGGCCAAGCGCCAGGGCACGCCGTTTGGGCGCATCGCTGAATTTTCCCAGAAGCCCTTGTCCGCTGCCTTCAAGGTAGGGCACCATAGTGCCCGAGGTAATATACCCCACGTGGCAATCGCCTGAAAATACTCTGTACCCTTCCCTGGCAATGCCTTTGCCGGTCACTGCCATGGGCATGACGATCCTGGGCAGGGCCTTATCAGGCGCGGCCTGTGTGCCTTCCATGGCTGTGCAAAATGCCCTGAACTGCTGCTCCAGGGCTTGCCTGCCGATAAAATCGCCCTTTAAGGGAGAGAATGACACGGCAAATTTGGACAGTTTTGATGCAAATATGGGAATCTCGCTGCCGTCGGGATCCATGCCCAGTTCATGGCCGTATAGGGGAAGTCCGGCCTCAAGCCGCAAGGTGTCCCGTGCCCCCAGTCCCACAGGTGCTGCACCGGCATTGACAAGGGTCTCCCAGATGTGTCGGGCATGGGGATTGTCCACAAAAATTTCAAACCCGAGGGGTTCGCCCGTATACCCTGTCCTGGCGATGCCTACCCGGGCTTCCCCGATCCGGGCGGTGGACAGATGGTTCCGGGCCGGTTCGGGCAGGGCGCCCTGATCGAGCAACGGCTGGAGAATGGATTTGGCCTTTGGGCCCTGGAGGGAGATCATGGCCCTGTCAAAGGTGCGGTCAACCATGTCCACCCCGGGAAATGCACTCATGCTGGCCTTGAAATGGGCAATATCCTTTTCCCGGTTCGAGGCATTGACCACCAGGAGGTATTCATTGGGCTGAAACCGGTAAAGATACGCATCATCTACAGCACCGCCCGATTCGTTCTGGATCAGGGTGTACTGGCTCTCCCCGACGTCAAGGGCGGCCGCATTATTGGTCAGCACATGCTGGAGAAAGTCAAGGGCCCTGTCCCCGCGAAAGTAGAGCCGGCCCATGTGGGAGACATCAAAAAGCCCGGCACCGGTCCTCGTGGCCAGGTGCTCGCTGATGATGCCCCCGGCGTACTGGATGGGCATTTCCCATCCGCCGAACTCAACAAGCTGGGCATTAAGTGCTTTATGATTTTCAATAAAAATCGTCTGCTGCAAATCGCTCATATCTCCCCCATGTGTTTGGTTGGTGTGCGTATGGCCGGGTATTGTAAAACCGGATGAAGAACCTGTAGTCCAAACCGGATGCCCTGTCAATGCGTAACTTTCGGGGGTCGCGAAAAACCTGCCAGGATGGCGAACAGGGCAAGCAGTGTGCAGGTGGCCGAGACCAGGGTGATGCCTGCCAGGCCGTATCCGGACCAGACCATGCCGCCGGTAAAGGCGCCCGCAACCCGGCCGATCCCGCCGATGGCATAGTAGGCGGACATGGTGGAGGCCCGCAGCCCGGGAACCAGTTCTGTACCCAGGCTCATGGAGGTGACAATGGTGAACTCAAAGAAAAAAAAGAGCATAAACAGGCCGGCCATGACAAAACCCGGGCCGATGTCCAGCACCGGCAGCAAAAGATAGGCACATGCGCTCAGGCTGGTGCCGATGATCACCCCCCGCCTGAGCCCGATACGGTCCGAAAAAAGTGCGGTGGATCCCTCCGCGAGCATCTCCGCCATCCCGATGACAATGGTGCTGAACCCGATGGCGGCCAGGGAAAGCCCGTAAGAATCTTCCAGCCATGCCCCGTACACCACGAACAGGTTGTCGTTTGCCAGGGACATGAAAAAGGAGAACCCTAGGATGCCCAGCACCTGGCGGTTTTTTACAATGGTTTTCCAGTCGGATAAAATGCCTTGCCCGGCAGGCCTTGCAGCCGTCACCCGGGGCGTCTCCATCTCTGTTTTTCCGGGCATGAATTTTAAAAGCAAGAAAAAGCAGACCAGGGACAGGGTGCCGATGATATAAAACGGGGTCTGCCAGGAAAAGCGCTCAATCACCATCCCGGCCAGGGGAATCCCGATAAGGGTGGAGCCGGCCCAGGCGATTTCGGTCATCCCGATCACCTTGCCCCGGTGGGCAAAAGGGACAAGGTCGCCGATCAATGCCTGGAGACTGGGGTCAAAGATACTTTTGGCAAACCCTGCCAGGAACAGGCAGATCACCAGCATGGGGTAGAGCGGAATCATGCCGGCGGCAAAGGTACCCACAGCCAGCATGACCAGGGCGGCCAGCATCACGGGCTTATACCCGTAACGGTCGGCAAATGAGGCACCCGCAGGCCCCAGAACCGCTGTGGCCTGGTTAAGGGCAATCACCGATGTGATGGCCGCCAGGTTTACATCCAGGCCCCTGGCAAACGCCGGGGCAAAGGGATACACCATGCGGCGGGCAACATTCATCATGAGCTTGGTAAAGGTGGCAATCCCGATAAAACCGTAAAACGCTCTGGAATTTTTTGTCATAGGCAGGAAATACGGATGTTAAATGACGGCAAGTATCCGGAATTTGTCAAAAATCAGCAGCAGGCCAATGGCAATCAACAAAACACCGGCGCATTTGTTGATAATGCCCATGAGCCGGGCGGCCCGTTTCATAAATCCAAGCATGGAATTGATGAATACGGAGATCAGGATAAAGGGAATGGCAAGGCCTGCGGAGTATACCGCCAAAAGCCATACCCCTTTGAGGACGGTGTCTTGGTTGCCGGCCACAACAAGGATGCTGCCCAGCAGGGGCCCGATGCAGGGACTCCACCCGGCCCCAAAGGCCATGCCGATCACAAAGGTGCCGGCAAGGTGAAGGGGCCGCTCTCTGAGATGAAGCCGCTTGTCAAACTGGAAACGTTTGATATTGATGACCCCCAGAAGATGCAGGCCGAATATAAGGATGATGGCACCACCCACATACCGGACCACCCAGGCGTATTCAGATGCCAGTCCTCCCAGAAACGACGCCGATGCTCCGAACAGGATAAATATAAATGAAAATCCCGCCACATAGGCAAGGGTGGAAAGAATGACCTTCTGCCGGATCTCCTTGTTGTCCGCGGTAAGTTCATCAACGGACAGCCCGGTGATAAATGAAAAATACGCCGGAACCAGGGGCAGCACACACGGAGATAAAAACGAAAGCAGGCCGGCAATGAATGCTGCGGGAAACGTGACGGCTTCAGTAAACAACTTGTTTATCCTTTCTATGAGATATGTTGACTTTTTACACCCTAACCATTTTCACCGGGGTTGGCAAGGGCGGGGCATGGGCTTGGGAAAAAAACGGCGTGCCGGTCCCGGTGAAAACTGGCGCTTGCTATCCTTATTGTTTTCTACTCACGTCTTGACAAACGCCCCGTTCTTAGGTAGGGCTTAACTCTTTAAACAACTATCATTTTTGTTCAGGCTATTATAAAGGTAACCTCCGCAATAAACGATTGTATCAACCATTGATTGACCTAGGGAAGCCACCCGGGCAATCCAAAACATTGGAGCATGAAAGATGTCAAAGAAGAAAAAAGAAGTCACATTGATGGACAAGGTCGTATCACTATCCAAACGCAGAGGGTTTGTATACCCCGGATCAGAGATCTATGGCGGGCTTGCCAACTCCTGGGACTTCGGCCCCCTTGGTGTGGAACTGCTCAACAACCTTAAGGCGGCGTGGTGGAAAAAATTTGTAACCGAACGTACCGATATGGTGGGTATTGACGCCGCCATTCTCATGAACCCGGACACCTGGGTGGCATCCGGCCACGTGGGCAGTTTTTCCGATCCCCTCATGGACTGCAAAAAATGTAAATCCCGGGAGCGTGCCGACAAGCTGGTGGAGGGGTGGCAGTTTGACAATGATTCCGAAGAAACGCCTGACAATTGGGCCGGTGAAAAAACACCGCCCCAGGACATGCTGGATTTCATCAATGATAAAAACATCACCTGTCCCCAGTGTGGTGCCCTGGATTGGACCCTGCCCAAGGCATTCAACCTGATGTTCAAAACCGAACAGGGGGTTGTGGAAGGCGAGGGGAAAGACATCTACCTGAGGCCGGAGACCGCCCAGGGGATTTTTGTGAATTTTAAAAACGTCCAGACCACCTCCCGGAAAAAGGTGCCCTTTGGCATTGCCCAGATCGGCAAGGCATTCCGGAATGAGATCACACCGGGCAACTTTGTGTTCAGAACCCGTGAGTTTGAACAGATGGAAATCGAGTATTTCTGTAAACCCGGTACGGAAATGGAATTCCATGAATTCTGGAAAACGTTTGTCATGGACTGGTACACGGGCCTGAACGTGAACCCGGATAACTTAAGGCTCAGGGACCATGACCCCTCTGAACTGTCCCATTATTCCAACGGCACCGCTGATGTGGAATACCGGTATCCGTTCGGATGGGGGGAACTCAGCGGCATTGCCTCCAGAACCGACTATGACCTGAAACAGCATATGGAGCATTCGTCCAAGGACCTCCAGTATTTTGACGAAGTGACCAAGGAAAAGTATGTCCCCTTTGTGATCGAACCTTCACTGGGTGTGCAGCGGTCCGCACTGGTGTTCCTCTGCGATGCCTATGACGAGGAAGAGGTTAAAGAAGGCGATACCCGTGTGGTCCTGAGGCTTCACAACCAGCTCGCCCCCATTAAAATCGCGGTATTGCCCCTGTCCAAAAAGCTGAGCGAAGGGGCTGAAAAGGTGTTCACCCTGCTGGTCAGGGAACTTGGCCTGAAGATTGATTTCGATGTCCAGGGCAGTATCGGCAAGCGGTATCGCCGTCATGACGAAGCCGGTACCCCCTACTGCGTGACCTTTGATTTCGATTCTCTGGAAGATGGTTCCGTGACCATCCGGGAGCGGGATACCATGGATCAGCAGCGGATGAAAATCGATGATCTTGTGGCCTATTTCAGGGAGCAGTTCAGATATTAATCTGCGGTATGCTGCAAGTTTGTATTTATAATTTATTGGCCGGTCTGATGGGTATTCCATCAGTCCGGCCGTTTTTTATTACGCATCCGTCCGGAAATAAAAGGGGAAAACAATGATCATTACCTGTGAGAACGGCCAACAGGTGGATACGGCTCGGCTGAGCCCGGAAGAGCGGCATATCATTCAAAAACTTCTGGCCTGGTATTCCCTTGCCACGTCCATGGACATGTTCCGGAAGAAGACGGCATCTGCCCTGGCGGCCGGCTGGAACGGTTCCGGGCCGGTGGCAGAGACCCGGGCGCTGACCCTGGTCATCGGCAGCCTGGAAAAAAAACTCCGGAACCGGCTTTTAGACGCCGGTTCCGGATAAATTTGGCTGCTGATGTCTTTCAGAGCCGGTTAAAAGTCCTTAAACTCTTCGTCCTCATCAAATGGAATGACCTGGTCGGGCCTGACTTCTTCTTTCCGGGAGGCCAGTTTTTTCGGGGCCTGGTGGCCGACCTGGGGGACCGGCTGTGCTGACGGTGTGTGGGCGATCTGCTCGGTCCGGCCTTCGCGCGTGCCTGTGACCATCATAACCAGGTCACCCACATAGTCCCTGAGCTGTTCGGCCTGGGCATTCAACTCTTCGGATGCGGATGCGGATTCCTCTGCATTGGCGGCGTTCTGCTGAACCACCCGGTCCATTTCCGATACAGCCGTGTTCACCTGGTCAATGCCTTCGGACTGTTCGTTTGAGGCTTCGGATATTTCCGCCACCAGTTCGCCGACTTTGGATGCACTTTCCGCCACCTGGGTAAATGCATCATTGGTGGATGACACGAGCCGGGAGCCGTTTTCCACTTTTTTGATGGTTCCCTCAATGAGTTCCGAGGTGTTCCTGGCTGCGTCGGCCGCCCGCATGGCCAGGTTTCTGACCTCATCCGCCACAACGGCGAAACCGGCCCCGGCCTCTCCTGCCCGGGCTGCTTCAACAGCTGCATTCAGGGCAAGGAGATTGGTCTGGAATGCGATTTCGTCGATGGTCTTGATGATTTTTGAGGTTTCTTCACTGGCCCTGGTAATATCTTCCATGGACTGGGTCAGCTCGCCCATGGATTCATGGGCGGTCCGGACAGCGGTGTTGGCAGACTTCATCAATCCGTCCGCATGGACCGCGTTTTCGGCATTTTTTCTGGTCATGGACGACATCTCTTCCATGGATGAGGATGTCTCCTCAATGGAGGCGGCCTGCTGGGAGGCCCCTTCGGCCATGGACTGGCTGGAGGCCGACACCTGGCTGGCTGCCGAGGCCACCTGATTGGCGCCTTCTCCGAGCCCGCCGGTGATATTGGTCAGCAACCGGATGATGCCCCTGGAAATGAGCAATGCCATGAAGATACCGACAATACTTGCGGCCGATACCAGGATCACCACGGAAAGTTTTGTCTTTTTCGCTGAATTGAGCATAATATCGTCAGTCATGATGTGGGTCCTGGCCTCTTGCCGTATTTGGCCCAGAAGAGACTGGACCTGGACCAGTGCCGGCACGGTCTGGGTGGCATAGATCCGCCGGCTTTCCCGCATACCTTCCAATTCACGCTCCGCTTCTTTCCGGAGTGTACCCAGATGCCCCATGGTTTTGTCGAGCAGGGGCATGGTTGCGGTGTTGTATACGGACAATGCCAGGGCAATGGAATCTTCCGCACGGCGTTCGGCAATGACGGCCTTATGGTAAAGGCCGGCGTTGTCCATCCATGAACGTACCAGCCGGTCAAATTCGCCAATGGTCTGCCCCAGAACAGGCATGCCCTTGACCAGCGTTGCCCATGCATTGAGCCCGTTGCTGAATTCGTTCATCTTTTTTTCATATGCGTTCCACAAATCGTCGGTTTTGCCGCTCTCAAACCCGGCCATGGCCAGTTTTGCCTGAAGAAAAGGCTGGAGCACCTTTTCATTGAGGACCATGTCTATATTTCCCCATTTCGCCAGTGTGGAAACACTGCCTGATTTTTCCGCTCTTTTTTTCGCAGGATCAATGGTTTTTTCCATAGCGGTGGCCACCGTGGCCAGCAGGGTGGTGCTCAATGTCTCAAAGGTTTGATGAAGGGTCTGTTTTTCCATGGCAAGACGGCTCAGTTCCCCGAAAGCCAAGTTGGATTCAATGTCTATTGCAGACTGGTGAAGGCTTTTGTGGGTCTCAACCATTGCATCCCAGTTCTGCCTGAACACCGGGCTGCCGTTTTGATACGCCTCCCTGGCTTCGTCGGAAAGCAGCCACTTGCCCAGGGCGCATTGGGTGGGGTCGGTCTGCACCCCGAGATCGTCTTGTTTCTGGATAAATACGTCCCTGATCCGGGCCGCCCATTTCAGATGGTCCACCTCCCGCTGGGTAAACAGGGTGGGCAGACGGGGATTGGCCTGCTTGAATACTGCGTCAATGGCAATGGCAGAGTCGTGGAGGGCCTTGTGCGGGGCTTCGATTTCCTTTAACAGCGGCGCCAGTGAGGGCACCAGTTGCTCCGCGTCCTTCCGGCCCTGGCCGTAGAGCCATTTGCCGAACCCGCATTGATGGTCATCGGTTTCAACATCAAGCCGGGTGATTTTGTCATCTGTCAGCAGCGCATTGACCCGGTTTACCCAGTTGAGGTGATCCACTTCTCTCTGGGCAAGGTTCCCGTCCAGCTTGTTGCCGTCGATCACCTCCTCGGCATTGGTTACAATACCACTGGTGCCGGTATAGGACATGATACCGACAATGGTCAGCAACACCAGGACCAGACCGAACCCCGCCCCGATTTTTTTGCCGATGGTCATTTGTTTCCAGTTCATCTTTCCTCCTTATACAATGGTTTTTCCTTTGACTAGGGATATGTCTTCCTGGTTCAGCACCTTGTCGATGTGGAGCAGGATTTTTACACCTGTATCGGTTTTGGCCATGCCCAGGATATAATCGGTTGACAGCTTGGCCCCGAATGCCGGGGGACCTTCAATGGACTCTTTTGTGATACTAAGGACTTCGGATACCGCATCCACGACAATACCGACGAGCATCATTTCGTCCCTGGCGTCGATTTCAACGACAATGATGCAGGTCCGCTCGGTATAGGGGATTTCTCCCATATTGAACTTGAGACGCAAATCAATAACCGGGAGCACTTTTCCCCTGAGATTGATAACCCCTTTGACAAATTCCGGGGTTTTGGGGACCGAAGTAATGGGGATCATGCCGATGATCTCTTTCACCTTGAGTATGCCGATGCCGTACTCTTCGTTTGCCAGGGTGAATGTCAAGTACTTGCCGGCCTCTACGGTTGTGGCCAGAATGGCCTGATCCAGTTTATTGGTGATTGTGTTCATAGCTTCTGTCTCCTTGATTTGTTCCAGGACAGAGATCCCGGTGATTACCATTGTATCATTTTGGCCAGCACGTCACAGACATCATCATATGGGCCCTGCGAAAAACTAAAATACCTGGGCCTGAACCTGTGCACACACCCAATGGTTTCTTTCTGGCGGTCGGGTAAAAGCACGATCACCCGTTCCCCTTCAAACAGGTGTGCCATGCTGTCCAGCCGGCCCAGCCGGTCCCGGGTATCTGCAAAAAGAACAATGAGCCGTTGGTCGAAAATAACGGTTCCTTTGCCGCGCAGCCAGGATTCCATGGATTGGGCGGTCTGGAAGATCACGGTTTTTGAAAAGGGGAACCGGCCGCAGATTTCCTGTTTAAACCGTTCCCCGGCCAGGCCTGCATGTCGATGTATAAAAAGAACCAGGGTCTGCATGGTAAACCTTTAATGGGGTTGCCAGGTGAAAATTAATATACGGGGGTGCTTTTAAACCTTATCAAATGGGTTAAACCGGACACTTATAAATCAAGTTACATGCCAGAGGTATATTGTTTAGTCTTTTCAGGCAGTTGGCTCTCGTGATCCATGTGGGGTGAGGAACGTCTTGTCGCATAAATGTGACAAAATGTATCCGGATTTAGGCTATTGCCCTGAAATTAAAGAGGTTTGGGTTATTTTGAAAAGCGTCTTAAAAAAGAGACAGTCTCAAAAAAGAGACGACTGCAATGCCGGGCACAGGCAGGGGCCTGGTTATTTCAGGCCGAATTGCTGCAACAGCCTGTAAAGGTGGCCCCTGGAAAGTCCTGAACATGCGCAGGCGTCGCTGACATTGCCCCGGGTCCGGGCCATGAGTGCTTCAAGGTAGGTCTTTTTGGCGTCGTCCATATGTATTTTAAAAGACTGCATATCTCCCCGGGGTGGATCAGATGGACCGGATGGCACGGGTTCTCCAGGCGCTTCCGGGTGACGGGCGGCCGGTGACCGGGAATGGATCTTTGTACGGATGTTAAAGGCCCGGATATGGGAGGGCAGGTGATGGGGAAAAAGCCGGTTGCCGTCACCGGCTTCACTGGCTGCAAGATCCAGTGTATTCATCAGTTCCCTGACGTTGCCGGGCCATGAATAGCCGCGGAGTTCTTCTATAAACTCCAGGGACATGGTCTTGCCCGGGGTGCCCGTGAGCCTTGCCTTGCGCGCCAGGTGATGTGCTGCCAGTGTCGAGACATCATCGTCCCGGTCTTTTAGCGGCGGCAGCTGGATCTCCATGGAAAATAGCCTGAAATAAAGGTCTTCCCGGAATTGTTTGCGGGCGACCATATCTGAAAGATCCCGGTGGGTGGCACAGATCAGCCTGAAATCGCTGTGTATCTCTGCTTTACTGCCGATGGGCCGGAATTTTTTTTCCTGGAGTGCCCTGAGGAATTTTTTCTGGATGGTCAGGGGCAGTTCCCCCACCTCGTCCAGAAACAGGGTGCCTTTGTCGGCAAGGGCCATCAATCCGGTTTTGGAATTGTCCGCGCCTGTGAACGCGCCTTTGGTATGGCCGAACAATGTGCTTTCCACCAGGTGGTCGGGAAGGGCGGCGCAATCCACCACGACAAACTCTCCCCGGGCCTGGCTGCTGTTGTCATGGATGGCTTTGGAAAACAGCTCCTTGCCGGTGCCGGTTTCTCCGCTGATCAGTACAGGCAGTTCACTGGCCGCTGCCTTTGCCACCTTATCAATACACAGGGAAATGGATCTGCTCGTACCGATAATCCCGTCCCGGGACACAGGCTTTGCACCGGTGTTCAGTTTTTTCTGCCGCCGGTATTCCAGGGCCCGGTCAAGGGCAAACTTGAAATCCTTGATCGCCCCCCGTTTGGAAATATAGTCCCATGCCTTTGACTGCATGGCAAGTTCAGCGCCGTCCGCATCTTCGTCTGCGGTGATAATAATAATCTCAGGAGCATCCGGGCGTTTTCTGATGGTCTGGATGGCGTCAATGCCGTTTCCGTCCGGCAGGTTCACATCCAGAAAAAGGACTTCGGGGCGGAGCCGGTCGATCCGGTCCAGCCCGGACGCAAGGCTGAGTTGATAATCGGTGTCAAGGCCCATGCCGCTGAACACCTTTGACAGCAATTGGCAGATTTGTTCGTCATCATCAATGATCAGCACATTTGGGGTGCCCATGCTTCTCCTTCACTCCCCGTCCAGGGCAGCGCGTGCGGCTTTGGCAAGGTCTGACTTGTTTACGGGTTTCATTAATACCTGTTTGATGCCAAGGCGTTGCGCCCGTTTCCGGTCGATCCGCTCACTGAATCCCGTACAGATGATCACCGGCAGGCCGGGGGCAATTTCCCTGATGTTGCGGGTCAAAAGGTCGCCTGTCATCTCTGGCATGGTCATGTCCGTAATCACCAGGTCAAAAAAATCGGGATTGTTCCGGATCAGTTCCAGGGCGTTTTTGCTGCTGGCCTCGATCTGGATTTTGTATCCCAGCCGCTCCAGGATTTCCCGTTCCAGCTTGAGCACCTGGGGTTCGTCGTCCACCAGAAGGATCCGCTCGTCACCCCCGGCCTGTTCAGGTTCATACCCACCGGTTTCCCGGGGACCGGCTTTGTCCACTGCCGGGATAAATACATCGAACCGGCTGCCCTGGCCGGGGGCGGTCTCTATTTTGATTTCCCCTTTGTACTTCTGGACAATGCCGTGGGCGACCGAGAGCCCCAACCCTGTGCCCTTGCCTTTGGGTTTGGTGGTAAAGTAGGGGTCAAAGATCCGTTCAACAGTTGCCGGGTCCATGCCAGGACCGGTATCACCGATGGTCAGACGGATGTAAGGCCGTTTACCGGGAAGGCCGTGTTCCTGTCCAAGGACATTTTCAAGCCTCACGGTCAGGATGCCTCCCTTTTCTTCCATGGCGTGGAACGCATTGGTAACCAGGTTCATGGCCACCTGGTGTATCTGTGTGGGGTCTGCATGAATCATCTTGCAGTCCGGGGCAACGTATTTCTCGATGCGGATGGTTGAGGGCAGGGTGGACCGCATCAGCTTGATCACCTCTTTGATGACCAGGTCGGGTTTCAGCGGGGCTGCCTTGTGTTCGGTCTGCCTGCTGAAGGTCAGGATCTGGTCCACAAGGTCCCTGGCCCGCCTGGCACCGGTCAGGATCTGGTCCAGGGCTTTCCTGTGGGGGCTTTCCTGGGAAAATTCCTCTCCAAGAAGCTCTGCATAGCCCAGGATCGGAAACAGAATATTATTGAAGTCGTGGGCGATGCCGCTGGCCAGTACGCCCAGGGCTTCCATTTTCTGGGCCTGGCGGATTTTATTTTCATAATCCCTCTGCTGGTGCTCCATTTCCTTGAGCCGTGTGACGTCTGATGCGATCTGGAGTCTTGCCATACGGCCGTCCACCCACTTGATGGCCCTGTCATGGTAGATGTTCCAGCGGCCGGTTACCGGGTGCTGGTCCTCCCACAGATGGATGCCCGTGGGCGCGTTGTTGCCGTTCACCAGGAACCGGTTGCTGCAGTGGCGGCAGGGTTTGTCCTGGTGTCTGAGGGCTTTCCAGCAGATCTCTCCGGTATGGTCGGCCCCGAACAACTCTTTCATATAGTCGTTCATGAACAGGACTTCATGGGTTTCCATATCCGCCACATAAATTGTGGATTCAATACCGTTGAGAATGGCCAGAAAGATTTGCTGGGTATGTTCCAGTTCCTCTTCGGCGGCTTTTCTTGCCGTAATATCGGTGAGCATGGCAAATGCGCCGTCAAAGGTGCCGTCCGGGGTAAACAGCGGGGTGGCGGAAACAATTGCCCATAATGCAGTGCCGTCCTTTTTGACGAACCGGGCCTCGTACTGCCGGTGGCTGTCCCGTGCCTGTGTCGTCATGTGGTTTAAGTGTGCCTGCATTTCTTTGGAAACCGTAAGGTCTGTTGCATTTTGCCCGATCATTTCGTCGGGTGTGTAACCGAGCATCCTGGCCATGGTGGCATTGGCGTAAGTAACGGCATACGCGCTGTCCAGGGCCCAGATGCCCTCAATGGATGTCTCCACAAAGCGGCGGTAGCGGGCTTCACTGGCCTGCAGGTCCTGTTCGGCCAGTTTTTTCAAAACGATTTCCCAGGCCGTATCCGCCAGCACTCTGACCGCTTCAAGATCTGTTTCGCCGTATTCGCTTGGTTTGTTTCCCAGCCCGAATACGGCTGTGATGCGGTTTTCCCTGATAATGGGCACCAGCATCTGGCGGATGACATGGACGTGGCTTTCGGGCAGGCCTTTGCGGCGGGGCAGGGCCTGATAGTCGTTGTGGATGACAGGGGTACGGGTGCTGATGCAGTCGGCCCATACCCCGGCATGGGCCACGGGGCAATCGGATTCCTTGGGAATCATATGGCACATTTTTTCCAGGGTGCTTGTGGACCAGGTCTGAAAATGAATCATCTCCTGATCCTCTGACAGAAAATGGAAAAAACCGATGCTGCTGCGGGTCAGCTTTTCCGCCTCGTCCAGAAAAAGCCGGAGCAACTGGGTGACGGTAAGATCGGCTGACTTCCGCCTTAACTGGAGCCTGGCCCGGAGCAGTTGTTCATGCCGGTATCTTTGGGAAACGTCCTCAAAAAAACCTTCATATACGGGATGCGGGGGGGTGTCATCCGAGCGCCGGATATGAAGGTTGCCCCATATCCGGTGGTTGTCCCTGGACAGAAACGCCATCCGCTTGCCTTTGACCGCCCCGGTCCGGTTGATTTCGGAAATCAGTGACGGAAACTGGCCCGGATCGGCCATCAGGGTGCGGAAGTTTTCGGCTGTCTCCAGAAATTCTTTTTCCGATTCATAGCCGAATATCCGGCACATTCTCCGGTTGGCCAGGATGAGATCACCCTCACGGGTCATCTGGTAAATGCCCACCAGAGCCTTTTGTGACAATGTCCTGTACTTTTCTTCGCTTTTTTTGAGATCTGCGGTGTGCCGCCTCACCCTGGAGCCCAGAATCCGGTTCCAGATAAAAAGAAAAAATGCCAGGCCTACAACAAGGAAAATTCCCCCGATTACCCATTTTACGGGAAAATCCCTGTATGTCCTGATATTGCCGTACCAATGGGCGAGAATCGTGTAGTAGACGGAATCCTTGTCCGCTTTCAGGGCGGCCATGTGACGGTCAATGGTTGTTAACAGTTCCGGGTTTTTTCTTTTTGCCGCCGCGAAAAAGGCATCAATGGGTGTGAACAGGACACCGGTGGGATGAAGTCCGTATTTTTTATGAAAAAAGGCACCGGTGATATTGTTCATGACCCCGGTGTGGACCTGTGTCTCCAGAATGGCCTGGCACAGGTCGTCATAGGTGAGAAAGGATTTATAGGTGCAGTTGATTTTAAAGCTCTGGGCCAGGTTCCTGAAATTCTGCCCGTTAATATCCCTGGCCATCACGCCGATGACCTTTCCTTCCAGGTCAAGCACGTTGGATATGCCGTTGTCCGTTTTGGCGTAGACCTGTCCCCAGGCAGTAAGTACCGGAATTTGCGTGAAATCGTAACGCTGCTCCCGTTCCTTGGAGCGGGCAATGGAAATCATCAGATCAATGCCGCCTGAGTCCAAAAGGTTCAGGCAACCCGCCCAGGTATCCGGAACAAAGACCAGTTCCCATTTTTCCTTTGCGGCGATCTCCCGGATCACATCCGGATAAATTCCCCGGACTTCCCCGGTGTCCAGTATGAAACTCATGGGCTTGTTCTGGAAAACCCCGACCTTCACCCGGGTCCCGCAAAAAGCCGAGTCATGACCCCAGAACCAGATGAGAAGGGCCACCATTATGTAGTGATAAGATTTTTGCATAGTGCCATAAAGCATAAGGCGGATCCGCTATCCCGCCGGCCATGCTTTACTCAAACCATGGATGATACGGCTGTTTTCCGACGTTTTAAAAAACAAAGTTTGCCCGGTACTGGTTTGACAATCTATAATACTTTCCTCCTTAACGCAAACCAATTCTCAAGGTTTGATAGATGCCATGCGAAAACAAGTGAACGGTCTGGCTTGTTCCGGTCCTGTTTTATTTTGTCCTGTTTTCTTATCGGCCAGGAGGGGGTAACGTCTTTAATATCAGTCATGAAGCCTGTTTTGGGTTAGGCCGGGGTATTGCCGCCTGCCACGGGAAAAATTATCCGCATAAGTTGTGGCGCGATATTGCATGTGGCGAAAAATCAGGAAAAAATTATGTAAAAACCGGTACGGATGAATGGGGTGCCGGTACGGGAAATGGCTGGGATCAGATCATGGTGGCGATATGCATCAGTGTCTTGTCCAGGCGCTTGGCAGAAACCTTGAACCGGGTTTTGAGTTCCTGGGCATAGATGGAGATTTTATATTCTTCAAGCATCCAGAAAAAATCTTCCACCGCATCTGCTTTCTCCCTGGATGCATTTTCATCCAGGCCGGATACCAGGGCTTCAAGCCGGCGTTCAAAGGGGCGGATCAGCTCCTGCTTCTGATTTTCCTTGGCCGGGTTGTCAGCCGCCCGCTGGGCACGGATGGCCAGGCAGGCAATATGGCGGGGCAGGAGACGGACCCGTTCCATGTCATACAGGTCGAGAAAGTTGGGCGGACAGAGGTTTTTCAGTTCGTTAAACACCCGGGTCAACCCTTCAAAGGGAAGGGGCCTGTCCTTATACTGGAGCGAGAGCTTCTGAACCAGCATAAAGCATGTTTCATACTCCCTGCCCACGGCCATGACAGCCTTGATGCTCTCCTGGCCACCGGCGTACAACCCGGGGCGAACGTCCCGGACAAAATCTTCGTAGGCTTCCCTGGTTCTGATATTTTTAACCAGAAACGCCCTGGCCACTGCCGTGTAAACCATATCCTGAAAAGAGCCGGACCCGTTGAAATACGGCGCAATCTGACGGAGGCCCGGAGCAGACCGGATATCTTTTTTCAATGCCTTGATATCATCGGGATACGCCAGTTCAAACAGGCGGCAAACCCCTTTCCCATGGCTGTCCAGGGCGGATGACCCGGATTTGAACAGCCTCAGGGCCAGTTTCCGCTCCGTTCCCTCTACCTTAAGGCCGATGAATACGTTCCGGGTAAAACCGCCCTCCTGGTCCAACGGAATGTCCGCAGGCAGGTCCGGAAAATCCCAGGTGGATATATTGTCTTTTTCATATTGTTCGCAGGCCCGCTCAAACGCCGTGCTTTTTGATCCGGGACGCGTGGCGGCAAACTGTCCCAGTTTTGACAGGTCCCGCAGGGATTTGATCTCTTTGTCTTTTTCATCCCGGATGGAAATCCGCATTTTAAGATGATCGGGCAGGGTGGTGTCAGACCAGGTCTTGGCAGGAATTAAAAACCGGTATTTCTGGTGTATGAACTCGGACAACCTTGTGTATAAGGGCCTGTCAGATGCGGGCATTTCCCTTGCAATGCAGGTCGCCGTGTCCTGAACCGGCACCAGCCTGACCCTGTACTTCTTGGGCAGGGCCTTGATCAGGGCGGCAATTTTTTCTTCAAACAACCCCGGCACAAGGGCATCGACTCTGTTCCGGGATACCAGGGGTGCGGAATCTGCCGGCACCTTGAGGGTTACCCCGTCGGTTTCCGAGCCGGGGTCAAAGTCATAAGTCAGGGCAAACTCTCCCTGGTCCATGACCAGCCGGTCCGGGAACAGGGCCAGCTGGTCCTCATCCACACGGGTTTTCTGCAGATCTTCCAGGGTCATGCGGAGAAATGTGTCATCCTGCTGTTCCTTAATGAACCGGGCAAAGGTGCGGATATTGAAAAAGGGCTCGGGCAGCCTGGACTGGTAAAAGGTGAATATATCATCCTCAGATGCCAGGATATCCCGTTTTCTTGTCTTGTTTTCAAGATCTTCAAGTTCGCGGATCAGTTCCCGGTTATGGTCCATGAACCCGAACTGCCGGAAAATTTCTCCTTCCACCAGGGCGTGGCGGATAAAAAGCGCCCCGGATTCCACAGGGTTGATCCGGCCGTAAGCCACCTTCCTGCCGTTAATGATCACAAGGCCGAACAGCGACACCTGTTCGCTGGCAACCACCTCCCCCCGTTTCTTTTCCCAATGGGGATCGGCATAAGTCCGGGTGCAGAGGTCCCCGCCGATATCTTCGAGCCATGCCGGATCAATATTGGCGACGCACCGGGCAAACAACTGGCTGGTTTTGACATATTCGGCCGCCACAATCCAGGCCCCGGCCCGGTCAAAAAGGCCGGAACCCGGAAAGATCATGGCCTGCTGGCCTTTGGCCGCCATGAAGATATTTTTTTCCTTTTTATGGGCAATACCGGCAAGGTAGCCGTGAAGCAGGGATTTGTGGATGGCAATATACAAAGGGCCGCCAAGCTCGAATTCTCCTGACTTCAGTCCCTGGCTGCCCACGGTCGCGGGCAGGGGTTGCTTCTGGACAATATCGTGGTCGCTGAGCATCCGGGTGATCTGGCGGTGTATATCCTGCCACTCCCGGAGGCGTTTAAAGGAAAGGTAGTGCCGGATACACCACTTGCGCAGCTTGGACCTGGATTTAAGCTCCTTACCGGCCTCCCGGCAGCGGTTCCAGATGTTGAGCAGGGTAATGAAGTCGGAAGCCGGGTCCTTGAACTGGGCATGTTGCTGGTCTGCAGCCTGGGTTTTGTCCGCCGGCCGTTGGCGGATATCGGAAACCGTCAGTGCCGTGGCAATGACCACAGCTTCTTTCAGGCATCCTCGTTTTGCGGCTTCAATGAGTATCCTGGACAGCTTGGGGTCCACGGGAAGGCGTGCCATAACCCGGCCCATGGGAGTCAGGGCCATGCCGCCGCTTGGTTTTTTGTTGCCCCGATTCCCGGATGCCGCCGGTTTTTTCCGGATGGCGGACAATTCCACAAGGGTGTCGAATCCGTCCTTGATGCTTTTGGGGTTTGGGGGATCGATAAACGGAAATGTGGAAATATCCCCGAGGTTGAGAGACATCATTCTCAAAATGACTTCCGCCAGATTGCTCCTCAGGATTTCCGGGGCTGTAAAAAAGGGACGGCCGTTAAAGTCGTCTTCGTCATACAGCCTGATGCATACCCCGTTCTCCACCCGGCCGCACCGTCCCATGCGCTGATTGGCCGAACTCTGGGAAACGGGGCTCACCGGAAGCGCCGTGGTCCGGGTCCGCGGCGAGTAAGAGGGAATCCTGGCAAGGCCCGTGTCAATCACGTACTTGATCCCGGGGATGGTCAAGGAGGTTTCCGCCACATTGGTGGATACCACAACCTTGCGTCCCGCCCCCGTAGTAAAGACCCTGGCCTGCTCTTTGGCGGACAGCCGTGCAAACAACGGCAGGAATGAAACCCCGGGCACATTTTTTCCCCTTAAAATCTCCAGAGTTTCCCCGATATCTTGTTCCGTGGGCATGAAAATCAAAATATCCCCGGTCCGGGTTCGGGTGAGCAGGTTGGCTGCGGCCTGGGCTGCCGCTTCCACATATCCCTGGTCGTCGCCGGCGTCAGATGTCCCGGATTTTTTCCCGGGCTCGGATGAACCAATGGGCGCATAGATGAGGTCCACCGGATACATCCGGCCAGATACCTCAATGACCGGTGCGTTGCCAAATGCCCTGGAAAATTTTTCCGTGTCGATGGTGGCTGAGGTGATGATCAGCTTCAGGTCCCGGCGCTGCCGGACCAGCCGCTTGAGGATGCCCAGAGTAAAATCAATATTCAGGCTCCGTTCGTGGGCCTCATCCACAATAATCGTGTCATATTGGTTTAAAAAGCGGTCCTGCTGGGTTTCCGCCAGGAGAATCCCGTCTGTCATCAGTTTAATATAGGCTGACGGCGGGGTCTTGTCGTCAAACCGAATCTTATACCCCACCGAGCGGCCCAAAGATTCGTTAAGCTCAAAAGCAATGCGCTTGGCAACGGTCATGGCGGCGATGCGGCGGGGCTGGGTGCAGCCGATCATACCGGCGATGCCCCGGCCGGCCTCCAGGCAGAATTTGGGAATCTGGGTGGTCTTACCGGAACCGGTCTCACCGGAAATGATCACCACGGGATGGTCTTGGATGGCCCGGATGATCTCCTGTTTTTTGCCGGTGATGGGCAGGTCCGGGTAAGAGGTAACCTTTTGGGGCAGGTTGTCCAGGCGGGACTGTCTGGTTGCTGCTGATGCACTGGTTTTTTTAAGCAGGGCCGCTGCTTTTTTCTCAATGCCGCTCAATGACCGGGCAGACTCGGATCTGTTTTTTTTTATCGATTTAAGCGCCTTACGGATGCTATACTGATCCCTGCACATTGTTTTGGCAACAAGCGCTTCGATCTGGGCCACGGCCGGAATATTTTGCGGTTGGGAAGATCTCATAGACCAAGAATAGTAGCTCAGGGACGGCAAATGTCAAATTAAGTACGGATTAAATTTTTTATTGACATGGTCTTTAGAATGAGAGACAAAGAACTTTGTTTTTAAAAATAATGGGGGTATTAGATTTAAACTCAACGTAAGATTAATGTGCGATTGCTTTTTAATTTTAATCAATAGATAGGGGGAAATAATAGCATGGGAGATTCAGCTATTAAAATCGGAGGCGCACGAAAAAGCGTCTTCAAGGACAAGGTGATGGAGCTTCTGCCCGACGGCGGAAACCTCAATGCCTGCCTGACCTGCGGTGCCTGCGCATCCGGGTGTCCCGCCACCGGACTGGACGGCATGGACCCCAGAAAATTCCTTCGTATGGCGGCACTGGGAATGGATGAAGAAATCTTGAGTTCCAACTGGGCGTGGATGTGTTCCATGTGTACCCGGTGTATGTATGTCTGCCCCATGCAGATCAATATTCCGCAACTCGTGTTCAATGCCCGGGCCCAATGGAAAAAGGAAGACAAACCCAAAGGCATCACCGCATCCTGTGATATGGCACTGAGGAACGATACCTGTTCCGCCATGGGCGCTACCGAGGAAGACTTTGAGTTCGTCGTGGAAGACGTTCTTGAAGAATACCAGGAATCCCAGCCCGAATTCGCCGACATGAAGGCGGATGTGAACCGGGAAGGTGCATACTACTTTTTGAACCAGAACTCCAGGGAACCGGTGACCGAACCTGATGAAATGGTGCCCCTGTGGAAGATCATGCACCTGGCCGGCGCGGACTGGACTTACGGCACCAAAGGCTGGGCCGCTGAAAACTACTGCCTGTTCTCCGCAGATAACGAGAACTGGGAGAAAATTATCAGAACCAAGGTAAAAGCGGTGGAGGACCTGGGCTGTAAAGTCTGGCTCAACACCGAGTGAGGGCACGAACTCTTCGCAGTCCTGGTAGGACTGAAAAAATTCAACATCCCTTACAACTTTGAAATCAAAAGTATTATCCAGCTCTATGCCGAATGGATCAGGGAAGGCAAGCTGAAACCCTCTTCGGACTGGAACAAGGAACGCAAAGTCAAGTTTACGGTCCAGGATCCCTGCCAGCTGGTCAGAAAGACGTTGGGCGACCCGGTGGCCGAAGATCTCAGATACGTGGTCAAGGCGGTTGTCGGCGAAGAAAATTTCATAGACATGACCCCCAACCGGTCCAACAACTTCTGCTGCGGCGGCGGCGGCGGTTACCTCCAGTCGGGTTTTCAGGAACAGCGCCGGGCATATGGCCAGACCAAAGCCAACCAGATTCTGGCCACCAAGGCGGAGTACTGCATCACACCCTGCCATAACTGCCATGCCCAGGTGCATGATATGTCGGAAGTCAACGAGCATGCCTGGGAAACCGTCCATCTCTGGACATTGCTCAACCTCTCTTTGGGCATTCTCGGCCCCAATGAGCGGGAGTATCTTGGCGACGATCTCAAGGAAGTGGACGTGTTCCACCCTGAGTCGGCCATGTAGTAAACGACCGGCTGCGGCCTGTCTGACATAAAAAAACAACCGGCCCGGTAAAAGCAGTACTTGCTTTTACCGGGCCGGTTTTTTTATTATAGGGGGAGCAGTCTCCAAACTGTCGATAAAGATAGGCTCTGTGCCGTATCTGTTTGCCTCTGCTCTGTAATTATGATAAGGAAATTGGATTATGACTCAGATTATCAGTATTGCAAACCAGAAAGGCGGGGTGGGCAAAACCACCACAGCAGTGAATCTCTCCGCTGCCCTGGCCAAACTGGGTAAAAAGGTGTTGCTTGTGGATTGTGATTCCCAGGCCAATGCCACCACAGGGCTGGGTATAGACAAGCCCTCTCTTTCCGTCTCCCTGTACCAGGGACTGATCGGGGAAGCCGATCTCAGTGATATCATTCTGCCCACCATGCTGCCGAAACTCATGCTGGCGCCGGCCAATGTGGATTTGATCGGTTTTGAGGTGGAAATGATGTCTGCGGAACGCCGGGAGGCCCGGCTGAAAGAACTTCTGAACCCGGTGTCTGACAAATTTGACTATATTATCATTGATTGCCCGCCTGCCCTGAGTCTGCTTACCCTGAACGCATTTTCCGCCTGTGATTCAGTGTTGATTCCCCTTCAAAGTGAGTTTTTTGCCCTGGAAGGTCTGGGGCAATTGCTGGATACCATAAAACGCGTAAAACATTCCTTTAACCCGGGCCTGAAAATCAAAGGCATTCTCCTGACCATGTTTGACCGGCGGACCAACCTGTCCCAGAACGTGGTGGATGACGCCAGGCAGTATTTCAAGGACCTGGTGTTCAAAACCAAGATACCGAGGAATGTGAAGCTCGGCGAGGCCCCCAGTTACGGCCTGCCGGTGGTCTTGTACGATAAACAGTCACAGGGATCAAAGAGTTATGTGGCCTTTGCCAGGGAACTGCTAAGACGATGATGAAAAAGAAAAAGAAAAACACCGGCCTTGGCCGGGGAATCTCTGCGCTCATTCCTGATCTGGACCTGGATAAACCTGAAACCAGTTCTGATTTTTTCTTTTGCGCGGTGGGGGAAATCAGCCCCAACCGGTATCAGCCCAGGACACGATTCAACGAAGACGAACTTGACCGGCTTAAAACCTCCATTGCCCAGCAAGGGGTGCTTCAGCCCCTGCTCGTCCGCAACATTGACGGTGCCTATGAACTGATTGCCGGTGAACGTCGCCTCAGGGCGGCCAAAGCCGCCGGCCTCGGCGAAGTGCCCGTGATTGTCCTGGATCTCACGGACGAACAGGTGCTTGAGGTCTCGATTATCGAAAATATCCAGCGGGAGAACCTCAATGTGCTGGAAGAGGCCGAGGCGTATTTCAGGCTGATTGACGAATTCGGGTATACCCAAGAAAAGGTGGCCCGGAAAATCGGGAAAAACCGGTCAACCATTGCCAATCTGCTGCGGCTGCGCAGCTTGC
The DNA here is from genome assembly GCA_036881925.1 of Desulfobacter sp. Classification (GTDB taxonomy): domain Bacteria; phylum Desulfobacterota; class Desulfobacteria; order Desulfobacterales; family Desulfobacteraceae; genus Desulfobacter. Next base: position 135,670 of record JBAJNJ010000008.1, on the reverse strand, counting down.
CCGGGGAAATCAAAGAGAGCCTGATTGCTGAAAAAATCAGCATGGGCCATGCCAGGGCCCTTCTTGGCGGCGGGTCCGTGGAAAACCAGCTCTACTTGTTCAAGCAGGTCACGGACCGGGGGCTTTCCGTGCGCGAAACCGAGCGGCTGGTCAACCAGGCCAAACAACAGCCCAAAAAGCTGGCCCAGAAGATGTCTGCGGACGAGCGCCAGTTTCTCGAACAGACATCGTCCCGCATCGCCAGCCAGATCAACAGCACGGTCAAGATCAAAAAGACCGGCAATAAAGGAAGAATCGAAATTAAATTCAAGTCAAGCGCCGAATTCGACCGCCTTGTGGAGTTGCTAAGCCGTATTTCATGAAAATTTCTATCGCGAAAACCGCCGGGTTCTGTATGGGTGTCCGGCGGGCCGTGGACATGGTCCTGGATGCGTCCAACATTGCTGACGAGCCCATATTTACCTACGGTCCCCTGATTCATAACCCCCAGGTCCTGGAAATGCTGGAGAGTAAAAAAATCTTCCGCCTTGACACCATTCCGGAAAAGGGTGAGGGAATTGTCCTGATCCGGGCCCACGGGGTGCCGCCGGAAGACGAGGAAGCCCTGGCAAAGGCCGGGTTTACTGTGATCAACGCCACCTGCCCCAGGGTGGTCCGGGTCCAGGTGATTATCAATAAATTCGCCAAAAAAGGGTATGCCACCATTATCATCGGTGACGAAAAACATCCCGAGGTGGTGGGATTGCTCGGGTACGCCCGGGGCAAAGGCCATACCGTCACCAGCATGGAACAACTGGCAGCCCTACCCAGGTTTGATAACGCCGTAGTGGTGGCCCAGACCACGCAAAATACGGAATTTTACCAGGAAATCAAGGACTGGTGCGGCAGCCATATGCCCCATTACGAAATTTTTGATACCATCTGCGGCTCCACGGAGCGGCGGCAGAACGAAGTCAGGGAACTGGCCAGGACCCATGACGCCGTTATTGTGGTGGGGGGCAAACAGAGCGGCAATACCCGCCGCCTGGCACAGGTGGCAAAGGAAACCGGTACGTCATCCACCCATATCGAAGGGGCGGAGGAGATTGATTTCCAGAACCTGGCTTCAACCCGGTCCATTGCCATTACCGCAGGCGCGTCCACGCCCAACTGGATCATCAAGGACACCTGCCTCAAGGTCGACCGGAACCTGAAGCGGAAACGGCCGGTGGCGGGAAAAATTTTGGGAATACTTGATTTTTTTATGAAAACCAACCTGCTCCTGGGTGCCGGCGCTGCCTCCCTGACTTACGGGGCTGGCATGATCCAGGGTGGCGGGCAAATCCACATCCATGCCGCCATTGCAATGCTCTATGTGTTGTCCATGCAGATCCTGAACAACCTGTTCACCATCCGGGCCGACACCTATAACAAGCCGGACAGGGCTGCATTTTACAAAACCCACTGCCGGTATCTCAAAGGTGTGGCCCTGGTTGCCGGTGCCGGGGGCCTTTACCTGGCCCATACCCAGGGGTGGATTTATTTCGGGGTGCTCCTGGCCATGACGCTTCTGGGAATTTCTTACAACCTGAACATTATCCCGTCTTTTTTAAGCGGCCGCCGGATACACCGGATCAAAGACGTACCAGGCTCTAAAACCATCCTGATTGCCATGGCATGGGGAGTCGTTACCAGTCTTTTGCCGGCTGCGACCTCAGGCCGGCCGTGGCTTCCGGCGGGGGTGGCATTCCTGTACGCCACAGGTCTGGTCTTTGCCAGGACCGCGTTTGTGGATATCCTTGCGGTTCAGGGCGACCGCATTGCGGGAAAAGAGACATTGCCTATTCTCCTGGGTGAGAAAAAGAGTATGACGCTGATTCAATATGTACTGGCTGGTATGATTGTGTTATCGCTATGTACTTTTTTACTGAATTTTTCAGGAAATATGGGGTTCGTACTTGCCATTATACCCCTTTTCATGCTTTTATTAGTCAAACTATACAAAAAGGACCGTTTTTTATCCGGAAGTTCGTACGAATTCATGCTTGAGTCGGCTTTTCTTTTGGCCGGCTTGACAGCCGCTGTGACTTAACCCATCCTTTGGAGGTACCATGGCAGACGGGCCGAAGCAAAAGAGCAACATCCCTTTGATCGGGGCTCTGGCCTTAAAGAATCAACTGGTTACCAAGGCGGAACTTGAGGCGGGTCTGACCCAATGCAAAAATGCAAAGAATCCCGATGACGCGCTCAAGGCCTATTTTCTTTCCCAGGAACTTATTTCCAACAAGAATATCCAGCGGTTGACCCTGGCTGCCAAGGCCATCACCATCCGCCAGAAAGAGTATAAATTCGGGGCCATTGCCGTGGCCAAGGGCTTTATCAACAAAAGTGTTCTGGACCTGGCCTTGGAAGATCAGGAAAACGATCTTAAAAGCCGCCAGAAACCCCGCTTGATCGGGGACATGATGGTGGAGGCAGGATTGCTGACGGAAAAGCAGCGGGATTATATTCTCAAACTCCAGAACCGCGTTAAAAAATCGTCAATATCGGAAACGGCAGGGGATGCGGATGCTGCCGGCCCGGACAAGGCAGCTCCCGGCGGGGACCAGGAAAAGGATGCGGCTGCGGAAGCGCCCGCATTGCTGGAGCCTGAAATCATTGTCGGCGGTATCAAGCTTGAAGTGGCCAGCGACCTGATGGCGGCGTTTTTATCAAAAACCAAATCTTTTGATGAAGATGTGACCACCGGTGAAATCAAGGAGGTCCTGTTTGACAAGGGCATCATCTCAGGGATGATGTCCGATGAAATGGTTGACGGATTTATCGCATCCACGGGATTCAAGACCCAGTCGTTCCGTGTGGCCAAGGGGATCCGGCCCATTCAGGGACAGGACGCCAGGGTGGAGTTCTTTTTCAATACGGATTATCTCAAGGCCGGCGGCATGGACGAGGCCGGCAACATCGACTTCAAGCAGCGCGGCGAAATCCCTCTGGTTGAAAAAGGAACCGTGCTGGCCGAAAAAACGCCGGTTGTGGAGTCCAGGTGCGGGCAGAATATTTACGGTGACGAGGTCTCAACGGAAAAGGGTGAGGATATGGCCCTGAAGTTCGGCAACGGGGCGGTCCTGTCAGAAGACGGGCTGAAAATCCTTGCCAATGTCAGGGGATATCCCAAATACTCCCTGGCCGGTGTGGTATACGTCCATGATATATATACTGCGGCCGGGGATGTGGATTTTGAAACCGGCCATATTGAATTTGACGGCAATGTGCACGTCAAGGGATGTATCAAGGCGGGGTTCAGGGTCAAGGGTAACGATGTGAGCAGTTCCGAACTGGATGGCGGTATTGTCGAGGCAGACGGCGATCTCAAGGTCAACGGCGGGATTAACGAAGGCAAGATATATGCCCGGGGCAGTGTATATGCCAAGTTCATCCATAGCTCGGAAATCGTCTGCATGGGAGATGTCCATGTCCAGAAAGAAATCGTGGATTCGAGCATTGAAGCGTCCGGTGCCTGCGTGATTGAGCACGGCAAGTTGATCTCATCGCGGGTGACGGCGAAAATGGGACTTTCGGCAAGGAATGTGGGTACGGAAATGTCATCCCCGTCCACCATCAAAGTGGGTCACGACGCCTTTACCGAAAAGGAGGTCAAGAAAAACAGGGCACGGGTGGCAGCACTCAAGAAAGAGATCGCCGTCAAAGAAGAGAAAAAGGCCGGGCTCAAATCCGAGAATGCGGAACTCCAGAAAAAAATCACGGAACTGGCCCATGTCCAGGACCGGGCGCAACTGGAACAGCGGGACGTTGAAAAACAGATGGCAGACCCGGCAAATGCCGGTGAAAAAGACGGCCTCAATACCCGGCTTGCCCAGCTCAAGGCCCGTTTTGAACGCGCCGAGCATGACCTGGACGACTGCTTTGAACAGAGTGAGTCCCTTGAAGAGGCCATGAAAGCCATTGATGAAGAGATCAACCACGTGAAAACCGACCGGGACAACCTGGTGGAAGAGAGAAGCAACCTGGCCAAATGGGCAAAGGAGAACCCGGGTAAGGCCCAGGTCTCCGTTGAAGGGGCCATACGGGGCGGAAGCGTCATCATCGGCAAGCACAGTGAACTGACCGTCAACAAGACGATCCGCCATGCACGGATTTCAGAAGTGCTGTTCCAGGCGGGCAGCGGTGACAGCGGCCGGACCGTATACCAGATGAAAGTGGGAAATTTTTAACCGGGCAGTTGCCTGCCGGACGGAGGTGCCAGCCGGCACAGTTTTTCATCCTTTTCCTGCCAGAGCCGGTTGAGCCAGTCGCAGAAATATTCTCTGAACTCGGCATTGCCGAAATAATCTCCCACAAGGCCGGGGTCCACAGGGGTCACCTCGATATCCACAATCACTTCTTTTACCCGGCCAGATACAAATTCCCAGAAATTCGGCGTTTTGCCCGGATAGGCAATGGTCACATTAATAATCTTGTGCAGATATTCGCCCATGGCACCCAGGACAAAGGCGATGCCTCCGGCCTTGGGGGGCAGCAGGCAGGTGAACGGGGAGTGCTGGCGGTCATGTTTTTCCGGGGTGAACCGGGTGCCTTCCACAAAATTCATCACAGACACGGGTGTGTGCTTAAATTTTTCACAGGCCTTCCGGGTGCTTTCCAGGTCCTTGCCGGCCAGATGGGGATTGGCTGCCAGGAATTTTTTCGAATATCGCTTCATAAAGGGAAAATCAAGGGCCCACCAGGCAAGACCCAGAAAAGGCACCCAGATCAGTTCTTTTTTTAGGAAAAATTTGAGCATGGGGATTCGCCGGTTCAACACCTTCTGCAGCACCAGGATGTCCACCCAGGACTGATGATTGGAGATCACCAGGTACCAGTCTTGTTTTTCCAGCCGGTCCAGTCCCCTGACATCCCACCGGATATGGTTGAACAGTTTTGCGTTTAATCCGTTGATACTGATCCATAAGGTGGCGATGCCGATTAGTATTTTGTCGAGAAAAACCACGAAACGCCCGGCCGGTATGATGAACTTCAGCAGGGAAATCAGGATCAAAGGGATGGTCAGGGCAACGGTGTTCAATACATACCCCAGAAACGACAATGCCCCTTTGAGTGGGGGCGGCAGAAAATGCAGCATGAAACTCCTATCCTTTGGGCCCGGAATATCCGGTAATGTGTTTTTTTACGGTTCTCCTGTCCAATCCGGTCTGCCGCGCCACTTTTTCATAGGTGCCCAGGGTGTCGTACAATAGGTTGCAATACCCGGACACAAGGTCGGGCACCGCAATGGTTCTGTCTTCAATACCCCGGCGCAGGACCTGGCCAAGGTCGTTGTCCTGCCGGTCTTCCTTGCCCGTGTAATCCCTGCGGAGCAGCACGGAACGCACGCATTGTTCCAGTTCTCTTACATTGCCTGGCCATTGATAATGCTTTCCAAGGTTCCGGTCAATAATTCTTTTTACTTTTTCAATGAGGTTGGGGTTGTGCACTCCGGTCATCCTGTGGATGGTAAAATCCAGGAGCCGGTCCAGTTCTTCCGGGGCTTCCCTGATCCGGGTGCGCAGCGGGGGCACCTCAATGATATCTGAGCAGAGCCGGTAGTAAAAGTCATCCCTGAAGACTTTCCCACCCATGATATCGTCCTTGGGGCGGTTGGTGGCCGCAATGACCCGGCCGTTGAACCGGGAGGACTCATGGGCGCCCACAGGAATAAAGTGCCGTTCCTGGAGCACCCGGAGCAGTTTGATCTGCACATGGCCGGGAATCTCCCCGATTTCGTCCAGCAGGATGGAGCCATAGGGGCTGCACCGGCTGAATGCCCCCTGGTAATTTTCCACGGCACCGGTAAATGCCCCTTTGGTATGGCCGAACAGCTCCGATTCCAGAAGGGTCTCCGGATACTGGGAAAGATTCAGAGAGGAAAAGGCCCGGGTAAAGCTTTCGGCAAAGCAGCCTTTCCGGGGATCAAAGGGAATAAACCCGCTCCGGCCGATGGCCTTGGCCGCAGTTCCCTTTCCCGTGCCGGTCTCGCCCAGCAACAGGGTGGAGAAGTCCTCCATCCGGTTCCACAGGTGTTTGTCGTAAAGCTCTATATTATAGGTGAATACATTATACCAGAGGTGCTTTTTCAGATTGCGCATACAGGGGCTGACCCCCACCAGACTCTTGGAGATAAAGTAAAAGGCCCGGCGCAGCTGGAACGAGAGGGCAAAATAATGGTAAAAGGTATTGCCGTCAAATCCCTTGGCCGTCCACATCTCTTTTGCCTCATCTGCAAAATCGACCTTTACCGGTGTGTCCCCGGCAAGAACCTGGTCATTGATATGCTGGTCAAACCGGTCCCTGAACTTGTGGAAAATATCAAAAAGATAAACCACCCGGAGCAGTTCCCTGTCCTGGTCCTTATACGCGTTGATGTTGCCCTTGTGTTCTTTTTCCAGCATGGACAGGCGCAGGTCGATTTCCCGGTAGCACATATCCTTACTCTCCCTGCGGGAGGCGGAGGGAAACAGTCCTGCAATCCGGCGGTCAAGGCGTTCCCTTAACTGGGAAAAAGGATTGGCAAAGGCAGCATTATATACGGTTCTAAAAAAGTGTCTCTCTTCGGTATCCAGTTCCAAAATCGGTGTCGGGTCTGTCATGGGCTCATTTCTCTTTGGGTTGTATTGTGCATATTTGTACATCGAATGTACATAAAGTGCAAGTTGGTACGGACGTGGCGATTTTATTCTTTTTTTTTAACTGTTTTCGAATTGCCATGATTCCGGCGCGTTAGCGGAAAAATCGGGGCCTGCCACGGCGTGGCACAGACTTTGATATATAAATGCCGAACTAGAGACGTTTAAGATCCGTTCGGGAAACTCTTTGTACCCCGGCATCCTGCCGGAGGCCTGAACCAAACATACAATTGGAGACAATACATGATTACAAGAATACTGAGTTCAAGACTGCCCCTGATGATTTATACACCGGTCAAGGTCTTTGATGTCAGATATTTTCATGCCATTTACCAGGCCGGATCCCTGCCGGTCTTTGATACGGAATTTTTGAGCCGGGACGACATCCTGCAAAAATCCATCCTGCTTTCCAGGGAAAACCTGCAGTTCGGCCTGAGACTGGCCGCCCATGACCATGAAACCATTGCCGCGCTCAAGCGTGAAAATATAAAAAACCTGGATGCCCTGGTGGTTCCCCTGGACAGGGAAAATCAGGACAGGGAAGATCAGGACATCGCAGGTAAAGAGAACGGGGCCGATGCCCTGAAACATTTCGGCGATACGAAAGTTATCCTGGAAATCCGGGATATCAACCTGATGGACGCCGTCCGCGCCATTGAACCCCACGCCCTGGTGATCAAGGGCAATGAAGCGGCCGGCCGGGTATCCAGGTACTCCGCATTCATCCTGATGCAGTGGTACCTGAAACATTCCCGCCTGCCCCTGTTTGTCCACGGCGGGGTGGGGCAGTACACGGCAGCCGGCATGCTGGCCGCTGGCGTATCCGGTTTTGTCATGGACAGCCAGGTGCTTCTGTCCAAGGACGCCCCGGTATCGGAAAATTTCAAGCAGCTTCTGGCCAATGTGGATGAAGGGGACTCCACCGAGATTATTTTCAGGGACCGGGACATTTACCGGGTCTTTGCAAAACTGGGCACCAAAATTGTCAAAGACCTCAAAGAGGAAGCCGTGGTGCTGTCCCAGGAAGAGGGCGGGGACATCTACCCGGCCATCGCCGGAAAGATCACCGCCCTGGATGACCCGGATGCCAAGTTTATCCAGTCCCTGTTCTACCTGGGCCAGGACGGAATCTTTGCCAAGGAATTTGCCAGGGAGTCCGGTTCCCTGTCTGACATGGTCGACCGGTTTTTCACCACCCTGGGCGTCAACCTGGATCACGTGGACAGCCATGATCCCGTGACAAAGGATTCGGAATTTGCCAAGGACCAGAACACCCCGTACCCCCTGATTCAGGGGCCCATGGCCAATATCTCGGACAACACCGGGTTTGCCGCCCAGGTCCTTGACGCCGGTGCCCTCCCGTTTTTTGCCGTGGGCAGCCTGCCCGTGAGCCTGGCTGAGGACATGCTCAAGTCCGGGGCTGAAAATCTGGACAACTTCGGCGCCGGGCTGGTGGGTATTGAAGCCTTTAACCCCCAGGTCCATGCGCATCTTGAAATGGTCAAGAAATACAAGGTGCCCTATGCCCTGTTTGCCGGAGGCATTCCCTCCCAGGCTGTTGAACTGGAAAAGGCCGGCACCAAAACCTATCTTCACACCCCCTCGGTCTCCATGATGGAAAACGCCCTGGAAAACGGCTGCCGCCGGTTTATCTTCGAGGGCGGTGAGGCCGGTGGCCATGTCGGCTCCCTGACCTCCATGGTGCTCTGGGAAGCAGCCATTGCCAAACTGGTGACCTCGGGCCGCGACCTTTCCGAACTTTTCCTGGTCTTTGCCGGCGGGATCACCACGGCATTTGCCTCTTTTTTCATCTCCGGCATGACCGCCTTCCTGGCGGCCCGGGGTGCTAAAATCGGCCTCCAGGTCGGTACGGCATACCTGTTCTCCAAAGAAGTCGTCGCCACCAAAGCAGTACAGAAACAATACCAGGACATTATTATTGAACAGGACGAGACCGTGGTCATCGGCAAGACCCTGGGGCTGGCCTCCAGGACCGCGCCCACACCTTTTGCAAAGATGATGACCGACCACGAAGCCGCCATGATCCGGGACAAGATGCCCCTGGGCGAGCGCAAGCGGTCCTTTGAAAAACGGAACATCGGGTCCCTGCTCATCGGCGCCAAAGGCTTTCTGCCGGACTTCAAAAATCCGGGCGAGGAAAACTACACCTGGTTTGAAGGGGACGAGCACCGTGACAAGGGCAACTTCCTGGTCGGGGACAGCCTGGCCTTCTTCAAGGAACCGGTCACCATCCAGGACATCCATGACGCCTATTTTACAGGCAAATCCCTCATGCTCAGGCACTTAAACGCCCTTGAAGTGTTCTCAAGCCCAAAAAACAAGATCCGGGATGAAATTGCGGTGGTGGGCATGGGCTGTACCCTTCCCCATGCCGATACCCCGGACGAACTGTGGCAGAATATCCTGGACAAACGCTATTCCATCTCGCCCATGCCCGACTCCCGCATGGACAAGGCGCTTTACTACGACAAAAACCGCAAGGCAGAGGACAAGACCTATACCGACCTTGCCGGCCATGTGGACCATTTTGAATTTGATTGGGAACGGTTCGGTTATGACGAGGGCAAGGACAAACGCCTGTCCAGAAGTCAGAAAATGGTTCTTTCCACCGCCTACAAGGCCGTGGAGAGCGCAGGCCTGCTGGATGAAAACGACCGGATGGTCTGCGAAGATCCCAAACGGACCGCAGTGATCATTGCCACCTGCCTTTCTAATGAACTGGGCAATGACCTCCAGCTCAAATACTGGTATCCCGAAGTGCTGTCAATGCTGGAAAAGATCCCGGCGTTCTCCGAACTTGACGACACCCAAAAAGAGGCGCTCCGCCAAACCCTGCTTGAGGGTATGGAAGGGGAAAATAAAGGGTATGACCCGGTCCACGGTATCCTGTTGAACATTGAAGCTTCCCGGGTGGCCCGCCATCTGGGCGTCCGGGGCACCAACTATATTGTGGACGCGGCCTGCGCCTCATCCATCACCGCCATTGAAGCGGCCTGCGGCGAACTGCTCTCGGGCGACCACGACCAGGTGGTGGTCGGTGGTGTCAACACCCATCTGGCCCCGGAATCCTTTATCGGGTTCGCCAAAATGGGAACCCTGTCCGAAAAAGGCTCCTGGCCCTTTGACGGCCGGGCCGACGGGTTTGTCCTCGGTGAAGGATCTGTGATGTACGTGCTCAAGCGGATGAAAGACGCCATCCGGGACAATAACAAAATTTACGGGGTCATCAACGCCATCGGCGCCAGCTCCGACGGCAAGGGCAAAGCCATTGCCGCCCCCAACCCCAAAGGCCAGGTCATGAGCCTGGAACGCTGCTTTGAGTCCATCCGCCCGGAGATCAAGCCTGAAGACATCGGGTTTATAGAAGCCCACGGCACCTCCACCATTGTAGGTGACCAGGTGGAACTGGGCACCCTGGACGCCATGTACAACCGGTCCAATGCCGGGATTTCATCCATTAAATCCCAGATCGGCCATCTTCTGGGCTGTGCCGGTGCCGCCGGTATGCTCAAGGCGCTCCTGGCCGTCAACAAGGGCACACTGCCGCCCAACGGCCGGTTTGAAAAACTGTCCAAAAATCATGACCTGGGCAATTCCACCCTGTTTATCGTGGAAGAGGCAAAACCCTGGATCCCCGAAGACGGTGGGACCCGGAAAGCCGGAATTTCCTCTTACGGATTCGGCGGCATCAACTACCATGCCGTGGTCGAGGAAATGAGCGACCGCTACCTGCCCATGGCCCGGGATATTTTCTCCGACACCGCCTATGACTTTAACGACGATCGCATTGTTGTGGCCGGACTGGGTGTTTTCCTGCCCGGGGCCCAGAATACGGAAGAATTCTGGGAAAAACTGGTGTCCGGCGAGAAACAGCTCAGCCCGGTGCCGGAAGACCGGTTTGACAACGCCATGTACGCAGCCCAGGGCAAAGATTCCTTTTACTATCTGCCCGAGGTCAAGGCCGGCCTGGTCAAGGACTTCAAGTTCAACAACCTCAAGTACCGGATGCCCCCGAAAATGGTGGAATCCATTGAGCGGGGCCAGATCTTCGGCCTTGAGGCAGCCAGCGAAGCTCTCAATACCTCCGGCCTTATGGACGTGTCCGGGGCAGGGGCCCGCACCGGTGTGATCCTGGGCACCATTGCCGGGGAACGCCAGAGCCGGAACATTATCCGGGTCCGGAAAAATTATATCGGCCAGGTCGTGGAAGCCTGCGAGGCCCTGGACAAGGATACGGCCCAGACCGTTTCCAAAGCCCTGGTCAACGCCATCCGGGAACAGGTCCCGGAAAACAACGAAGACACCACCCCGGGCCTGCTTTCCAATATTATTTCCGGCCGGATCGCCAATTTCTTCGGCCTGAACGGTGCCAACTACGTGCTGGACGCCTCGTGCGCCTCGGCCACTATCGCCATTAAAAACGCGGTACGCCACCTGAAAACCAAGGAACTGGATTTCATGCTGGCCGGCGGCGTGGACTGCAACCTCTACCCGGCTGTGCTCATGGCCTTTAAGCGCCTGGGCCTGTTGTCCGCCGGGGACTGCAACTTTTTTGACAACCGGGCCGACGGATATGTCATGGGCGAAGGCGCGGCCATCCATGTGGTCACCACCCTAAAAAAAGCCAGGGAAGCCGGCATGGAGGTATACGGCGAGATCAACGCCTGCACGGTACGCTCGTCCGTACCCGACCACCTCCTGGCCCCTTCCGAGCAGACATTCGTGGATGTCATCAACGAGGCCTATGAAACCTCGGGTGTCAGAAAATCCGATATCAACCACCTGGACCTGTTTGCCTTCTCCAACATCTTCGGGGATATCATTGAGAAACAGGTGGTCCAGGCCTGCTTCAAGCATGAGATGCACTGCGGCAACGTCAAGCCCCAGTTCGGGTATTTCAAGGCGGCCAACCCGGCCGTGGCCCTGGCCAAACTCATGCTCATGAACCGGAACGGCAAGCTCCTCCCGGATCACAATTACGACCCGGAACATTCCATTCTCAAAGCGTGCAAGATCCTGAACCCGGCAAGCCAGGTCATTGACCGGACGCCTGGCCAGCCCCTGCGGTTTGCCGCCAATGTCAACGGCATCGGCGGGAATCACAGCCATCTGGTCATGGGTTGCCTGCCCAGGGTCCTGGAAAAAGAGACGGCATCCCCGGTGGTGGAAGCGGAATTCAAAGACGTGACCGCTGCCGCTGCCGCCGCAGCCCCGGCAGTTGCCGCCTCCTCCGTGAAGACCAGCGACATTGTCCTGGCTGACACTGCGCATTCCGCAGACCCCAGGGGCAAGAAACTGCGTATGGTGGCCCTGCTCTCCGGCCAGGGTGCCCAGCGTGCCGGCATGATGAAAGCCCTTTACGATGCCGATGCCGACATCCGTAGGGTCATGGACAAGGGTGAAGCCATTTTCAGGGATCAGCGGGGATACTCTCTCCTGGATCTCATGTTCGGCGAGGACGACGCCCTGAACTCCACCCAGAACACCCAGCCCGCCGTGTTCCTCTCTTCGGCAGCCATCTGCAACCGCCTGTCCGTTGAAGGATTCTCTCCGGATTATTTTATCGGCCACAGTGTCGGCGAATACACCGCCCTGTTCTGCTCGGGCATCCTGGGATTTGAAGATGCCATGCGCCTGATCATCAAGCGGTCCGACCTCATGTATGACAGCACGCTCAAAAATCCGGGCAAGATCATGGTGGTCTTTAAAAACGAAAAGGAAACCGCGGCCCTGATCCGCAAGTCTTTTGTGTCCAACATCTGGATCACCAACAAGAATTCCGAAAAACAGACCGCCGTATCCGGCCGGGCCGAAGACATTGAAACCTTCTGCAAGTTCCTGAGCGGCGAAGGCGCGGTCTACAAAAAACTCAACCTCACCGGTGCCTTCCACACTCCCATGCTGGACGGGGCCGCCAAAGAGCTTCGGGCTTACCTGGATACCCTGACCTTTAACCGGACCCGGTACGGAAAGATTATTTCCAATACCCTGGCCCGGCCTTACCCGGAAGATCCGGAAGCGGTCAAGGACCTTCTGGCCCGCCAGATCACAAGCCCTGTGGAGTTCATCAAATCCATCGAGCATGTGTATGTGTCCGGCCGGACCCACTTCATCGAAGTCGGACCGTCCCGCCTCCTGGTCAACCTGTTGAAAAACATCAACATCGGCGAGTTCGGCACGGCCGTGTCCGTGGATGCCCGCCAGGGGGAAACCGAGTCCTTTGAGGACTGCCGCCAGTACCTGATCGGCTGCAATGCCCTGTTCGAACCCCAGCCCGTTGCCCCTCCCGCACCCGTTGCACTACCGGAAACAGAAGAGAAAGAGGAGTTACCTGCAATAGAGATGTCAGAAGATTTTGAGTCGTTTAAAGAGAACAACCAGTCCGCCATTGACCGGATTCTTTACAAGGAATACCAGCGCCGGAAAAAACAGGCGGCCGTGGCTGCCATGGAACGGTTTGAGTTCAACACCAACAAGGTATTGATCTCGGGCGTATCCGTCGGCCTGCCCGGCAAGGCCCGGCACGTGTTTGCCAAGGATAATTTCGATGCCATCCTCAACGGCAGGAATTTTATCGAGGCCCTGGACACCGATGAGATGCACAAGATCACGGACAAGAACATCACCAAGCTGTTCAAGCAGCCCGACGGCAACGCCCGGTTTGTCCAGATCACCAAAACCGAGGATGTCATCCACCTGGCCGGCCAGCTCGGCTACTTTGACCTCACCGATGAATACGGGATCAAGGCCCAGTACGACACGGCCATGGCCATGGGCATTGCCGCAGGCATCGAGGCCCTTAAGGACGCCAACATTCCTCTGGTCATGCAGTACAAGAAGATGAAGGACGGACGGGCCATGATCCCGGACGGATTTGCCCTGCCCGAGGAAATGCAGGAAGAAACCGGTGTCATCATCACCTCCTTGTGGCCCAACGGGGAAACCCTGATTTCCGAACTGGAAAAATACTTTTATGAAAAGCTCTTTCTCAAACCCTATGAAGAGTTTGAAAAGATCTACTACTACCTCATGGAAAAGGTGGACGACCTTGAGATCAAGGAAAAGCTCACCGACTGGTTCTTCAAGGCCAAATCCAGAAAACGCAAGGATGTCGAGCCGTACAAGTTCGACCGGAACTTCCTGCTCAACGCCTGCCCCCTGGGATCTGCCCACCTGGCACAGATCATCAAGGCCAAAGGGCCCAACACCCTGGTTTCCTCAGCCTGCGCCTCCACTACCCTGGCCATGGGCATTGCCGAGGACTGGATCCGGGTGGGCCGTTGCAAGCGGGTCCTGGTGGTGGGCGGCGAATGCGCCACTTCACCCAACCAGAACCAGTGGATCGGCTCCGGGTTCCTGGCCCTGGGTGCCGCCACCATTAAAAAGCGGATCTCCGAGGCGGCCAAGCCCTTTGACGAAGACCGGAACGGCACCATTCTGGGCGCCGGTGCCGTCGGCCTTGTGGTGGAAGACAGTGATTCCGTTGCCCGCCGCGGCATGAACGGCCAGTGCGAGGTCCTGGGCACCCATATTGCCAACTCCGCTTTCCATGCCTACAACATTGACGTGCCCCACATGTCCCGTGAGATGAAAAAGTTCATCGATAAGGTAGAGCACCGGAGCGGGCTGACCAAGGAAGAATATGCGGACAAGCTGCTGTTCATGTCCCATGAAACCTATACTCCGGCCCGGGGCGGCAGTGCGGACGCCGAGGTCCAGGCGCTTGAGACGGCATTCTCCAAGTACCTGACCAAGATCTGCATCTCCAACACCAAGGGCTTTACCGGCCATACCCTGGGCGCGGCCATTGAGGATGTGGTCATGGTCAAGGCCCTGCAGAAACGCAAGGCCCCGCCCATTGCCAACCTGACCAAGATACCGGGCGCGTTCCGGAAACTCAACTTCTCCGGTCAGGACAAGATTGATGCGGAATACGGCCTCCATCTTTCCGCAGGATTCGGGTCCCACTTTGCCTTTATGTTTGTGAAGCGGATCGAGGAAAACCCGGTCCGGGGCAACCTGGTTTATCAGAAATGGCTGCGCCAGGTCACCGGCGCCCAGAACCCGGAACTCAAGGTAATTGACAACACCCTTTGTGTGGTGGCCGGCGGACAGGAGGCGGATGCCCCTGCCGCGCCCAAACCGGTTGCGGTTCCCGCGCCTGCGCCTGCTGCTGCAACGGCCGCTCCAGTACCTGCCGTACCGGCCCCGGCGGCCCAGGTGCTTGAACCGGCGGCCCAGCCTGTGGCAAAGGTCAAGGCCATCATTGCCGAGCAGACCGGGTATGCCGAAGACATGCTGGAAGCGGATCTGGACCTGGAAGCGGATCTGGGGATTGATACGGTCAAGCAGGTGGAGATTTTCGGCAACATTGCCGGTGCCTTCAACTTTGCCGTGCCCGACGATCTCAAACTCCGGGATCTGAACACCATTGCCAAGCTGGGCGCCTATATTGCCGATAAAACCGGTATCCCGGCCGCTGCAACCGCGGCAGCACCGGCAGCGGCCGCTCCTGCGCCTGCCGCCCCTGCAGCAGGCCAGGTCACGGCCAAGGTCAAAACGGTGATTGCCGAACAGACCGGGTATGCCGAAGACATGCTGGAAGAGGACCTGGATCTGGAAGCCGACCTTGGCATTGATACGGTCAAGCAGGTGGAAATTTTTGCCAAAGTGGCATCCACCTTTGGATTTTCCGTGCCCGAGGATCTCAAGCTCCGGGATTTGAATACCATTGCCAAGCTCTCCGAATATATCTCGGCCCGCACCGGCGCTGTCGATACACCGGCTGCCGCACCTGCCGATGCGCCTGCGCCGGCTGCTCCGGAAGCCGTCCCTGCTGCCGGTACTCCGGCCCCTGTCCAGGCGGTCAAGGCCGTCATTGCAGAGCAGACCGGGTATGCCGAGGATATGCTGGAGAATGATCTGGACCTGGAAGCGGACCTTGGCATTGACACGGTCAAGCAGGTGGAGATCTTTGCCAAGATCGCGGCCGAGTTTAACTTTGCCGTGCCTGACGACCTTAAGCTCCGGGATTTGAACACCATTGCCAAACTGGCGGATTATATTGCAAAGCAGACCGGTGCGGACACCGCGCCTGCCGCTGCACCCACCCAGGCGCAGGAAGTTGCCCCGGCGGCAACTCCGGCTGCGCCTGCCACATCTGCCCAGGTGCCGGGCAACAGCATCACTGACACGGTCAAAGATGTCATTGCCCAGCAGACCGGGTATACCCCGGACATGCTGGAAAACGATCTGGATCTTGAAGCGGATCTTGGGATTGATACGGTCAAGCAGGTGGAAATTTTTGCCAAGGTGGCCTCCACCTTTGGATTCCCCGTGCCCGAGGATCTTAAGCTCCGGGACCTGAACACCATTGCCAAGCTCTCCGATTATATTCACCAGAGAACTGCTGCCGCAGCCCCGGCCGCTCCCGAGGTCATCCCGGTTACGGGATCGGGTGCGGATGCCCCGGCTGTTCCTGCCGCCGCTAATACTGCTGCGGATTCCGGGGATACCGATGTCACAGCCGATCCCTTCCCGGATCCGGCCTCTCCCATCAAGCGCCTGGTGGTGCGGGTGGATGAGACGGACATGCCTGCAAAGCCCCAACAGGACCTTAAGGATAAAACCATCCTGGTCTCCATGGATGGCCACGGATTTGCCAAGGCAGTGATTGGGAAAATCGAAGCCCTGGGCGGCAAGGCCGTGACCCTGGCCCACCGGCCCGAAGGCACCGGGGACGCCGACCTGAACCTGGACCTGTCCGATGTCAAGGCGCTGGAAGCGCGGATGGACACCCTTAAAGAAGAACTCTCCGGGCTCAACGGATTCATCCATCTGGCTCCCCTGGATTATTACTTTGACAAGGGGGACTTTGCATCTGACACGGAACTGGCCGTTACCGTAAAATCGGCCTTTGTCCTGGTCAAGCATCTGTTCGGAGACCTGGACCGGGCCGGCAACATCATCGGCACCATCGGGTTTGATTCCGTGGTCTTTCCCTATATGGACGGCTGCGGTGAGATCCATCCCATGTTTGCCGGGCTTGGCGGCCTCATGAAAACCGTGAACAAGGAAATGCCCGACACCCGGGTCAAGGTGGTGGATTTCTCCTACAAACAGCCCAAAAAGAGCATCAAGCGGATTGTTGATCTGTTCATGGGCGAACTTCTGGGAGACGATCCCCGGTGCGAGGTGGGATACGGCAACAAAAAGCGGTATGTCCTGTCCATGCACCAGTCCATTGCCGACCGTACCCAGCAGGTGGTGGGGGACAACGACACCCTCCTGGTCACCGGCGGTGCCGGGGGCATCACCTACGAGATCCTCAAACAGGTGGTGCAGACCTATAAAACCAACCTGGTGATCCTGGATATCAACGATATCTATGCCACGGATACCAAATACCTGGATAAATCCGCAGACCAGCCCGCGCTCATGGCCCTGCTGCGGGAAGACATGCCCGGGGTCAAGCCTGTTGAAATCAAACGGGCCCTGGACCGGATCATGCGGGTGCGCCAGTCCGTGGACAACATTGAATACCTCAAGTCCCTTGGGGTCACTGTAGAGTACATCTGCACCGATGTCACCGACTACGCGGCCGTGGAAAAGGCTGTGGCGTCATGCGACCGCATTGACGGCATCTTCCATGCCGCCGGCATGGAGATGAGCCAGTTCATCCCCAAAAAGGAACTCTGGTCCTTTGAGCTGGTGGTGGACGTCAAGGTCAAGGGAATGCGGAACCTGCTCCGGGCCACCCGCGACAGGGACTACAAGTACTTTTTTACCTTTTCCTCGGTTACCGCACGGTTCGGCAACCAGGGCCAGGTCGACTACACCGCAGCCAATGATTTCCTGGGCAAGACCCTGTTTAGGGAAAAACAGGCCCACCCGGAACGGGACTACAAGGTCTATGCCTGGACGGCCTGGGGCGGTGTGGGCATGGCCACCAATCCCACGGTGAAAAAGGTGTTGGAAGACCGGGGCATCCAGTTCCTGCCCATGGACCAGGGCGTGAAGTTCTTCATGGCCGACCTCCTGGACAAGGCCGAGTCTGAAATGGTCTTTTCCGGCATGGATTACGACTTTGACGTGGACGGCCTGCTGGGCGATCCCTCTGACAAGCCCTATCCGTTCCTGGATGATATCCTTGAACAGACCGGCACCTCTGCCACCTACGGCCGGACCCTTGACCTGGAACGGGATCTTTTCCTCCATGACCATACCATGGGGGATGTGCCCCTGTTCCTGGGGTCCACCGGTATTGAGACCATGGCAGAAGTGGCCCGGGTCCAGTCCGATGACCGGCCGTATTTCACAGGACTGTCCGAGTTCCAGATTCCTTACGGAATCAAGCTGCTCAAAGGCCGTCCCAAAGACCTGATCATCTCGGGCAGCGCGGTTGACAACGGCAACTTCCGCTGCGAGATCTCATCGGTGTTCAAGAACCCGGCCGGCATGGTCATGGGAGATCCCAAGATCCACTACCAGGGCACCTACCGGTTTGAGAAAACCGCACGGGCTGCCAAGCGCATCGAGATCCCGGAATTTTCCGAGATCACCTGGGAAGGGGATCTTGAATCCCTGGTGTACCACCCCAGGCGGCTGTTCATGTTCGGCCTGTTCGGCACCATTGTGGATATCAATTCCTTTGATGGCACCACGTTGATCACCACCCTGGAAGACATCAGCAATGCCGAGTTCTTCAAAGGGGTTGCCGATCCCAGGTTTGTTGCCGCACCGGTCCTGGTGGATGCCATGTTCCAGACCGGCGGACTGCTGGAGTTCTTTACCTCTTCGGTCACAGTACTGCCCTATAAGATCAACAACCTGGACTTTTACGGCACACCCGACCGGAAAACTCCGTACTACTGCATTACCCGGAAAGTTGCCTCAGGCGAGGAAACCAATACCTACGACCTGAGCCTCTGCGACCTGAAAGGCAATCTCCTGGTGGATATCCAGGGATTTGAGATGGTCAAGCTGGGACCGTTGGATCCGGAAGACCGGATTGCGGACAAGGTCAGCTTTGCCCGGTCCGGGGACAAGGAGAATGTGGTATAGCAACACATAAAACAGCATAACGCTACACGATAAAACGGCGCCTGTCAGAAAAGCAGGCGCCGTTTTTTTATTCCCGGAACCCAAGGTTCGTCAAGGTTCGTAACGTTTATAACGGAAGGGCTGCGCCGGCATTTATCGCCAGCAGGTAAACAGCAACACAAATAAGTCCCGCACCCAGGACACGGTTGAATACTTTGAGCCGGTCCGGCTTGCCCAGCACCGCCTTAAGCTTGTCCCCGGCAACGGCCCAACTGCCGATGGACAGGTAGCAGATTACAAAATAAACAAGGGTGAACACGGCCAACCGGGACGGGACCGCTGCCGTGTTAAAGGCCGAAATCCCTGCCAGACAGGCAGACCAGGCCTTGGGGTTGAGCCATTGGAGAAGGAATCCTTTGAAAAATCCCGGGATCTCCTTTTTCTTAAGGATGAGATCAGGATCAGATGCGGCTATCTGCCAGCCGATCCAGCAGATAAAAAGCGTACCGGCCAGAGCCATGGCATGGAGGACCAGGGGAAATCGGGACAGCACCGCCCCCACCCCCACCCCGGTGAGAATCAGCAGCAGGGTGAAGCCGATGGTGGCCCCGGAAACAAAGGGCAGGGCACTCCGAAATCCGTGGTTGACCCCGGTGGACAAGGTGATGAAATTCACCGGGCCGGGGGAAATGGACATGGATAAAGCAAAAAGACACATGGCGACAAACAGGGACATGGCGTTTCCTTTCAGAACTTGCGGTTCATGGTTTTACATACTATATATCCCCTTGGATTGTTTGATTAGATGGTTAAATTGGGATGGATTGTTCGAAAAAGTTAAGGCTACCTCTAATCATCAGGATTTTGGTCTGAGTTCAAGGCGCGGTAAAATTTTAACCGGAGGAATACATTACGTATTTCGAGGATTAAAATTTTGCCGCAACGCAGAAATCGGGCCAAAAGACCATTATTAGAGGTGGCCTTAATCAATTAAATCTGGAGAGTTTCGCATGGAAGACCTGAAAGCCTTGGCCATATTTGCCGAAACCGTTCAGCAGAAATCCTTTCGCGGGGCAGCCGGGAAACTGGGGCTTTCCCCGTCAGTGGTCAGCTACCATGTGTCGCAGCTGGAAAAGCAGGTGGGCACGCCCCTGCTTTACCGCTCCACCCGGAAGATTTCACTCACCCATAAAGGCGGGATCCTGTACCGGCATGCCGCAGAGATGCTGGCGGCAGCCCGCAAGGGCCTGGACGAGATCAGCGCCCACAGCGCCGCACCCCGGGGCAGCCTTACCGTGGCCCTGCCCTCGGCCCTGACCCGGGCCCCGGTGACCAGCCATATGGCTGTGTTCTGTCGGAACCATCCCGGCATCCGGATGACATTCATCTATACGGATGTCCGGCCGGACCTGATTGAAAAGGGGATTGACCTGGCCATCCGGGCCGGTAAAATGCCGGACTCCGCCCTGATGTCCAGGCGGATCGGCACGGTGCGCCGCCGCCTGGTGGCATCGCCGGAATATGCGGCCCGGCACCCGGCACCTGCCCGGCCTGAAGATCTCTGCAAATGGCAATGGATCAAATTGTCCATGCTGCCCAATGAACGGACCTTGCGCCGGAACGATGAAACGGTCAGGGTGACCTATGACAACCAGGTGTCTGTGGACAATGTCGAGGCCATGACCCAGTTTTGCCGCCACGGCCTGGGCCTGGCCACCCCGCCGGATTTCCTTGTGGACGGCCTGGTCAGGAACGGGGAACTCTCAGAGATCCTGCCGGAATGGCAGGTGGACCCCATTCCCATGATCGTGGTGTGGCCCCCCAACAATGTCCACGAGGCCAACACCCGCCGCCTGCTGGATCATTTGGCTGGCCTGCCGGAAAATTAACAACCAGAGATCTATGCTTTGGTACCCAGGGCCACGAGCCGTTTTGCGTCCCGGTTATAAGGAATTTCCGTTAAATCGCCATAGATCCGGACATTGGAGAATCCGGCACGTTCAAAAAGGGCTTTCAGTTCGGCCCCGGAATACAGGTTGACCGACATCTCAAATCTATGCGCGTTCTGGCCCTGAATATAAATCCATTCGGCAGTTGACCGCGTCCACCCGTCATTCACGTCAGACCGGTGGCATATCAGGTCGCCGTTGGGCATTTTTTGTGAAAAGGTGTGGTTGTCCGCCATGGCGTGGATCTCTTTTCCCCGGACATCCATTAACAGCATCCCCCCGGGCGTTAAAGAGGTGTATGCATTTTCCAGTACCCTGAAATCCTCTTCGGGATTGTTAAAATAGCCGAATGAGGAAAACATGCTGATCACCAGTTCAAAGGCATCGGGCCGCCTGAATGTCAGCATGTCTTCCCGGACCAGTTCAAGGGTTACATTTTCCCTGTCTGCATATTCCCGGGCCTTGTCCAGAAGCCGCGGCTGGAGATCCACCCCGGTGACCCGGAATCCTTTTTTCCCGAGCGGTACACTGTGCCTGCCCGGCCCGCAGCAAAGATCAAGGACAGCACCGCCGGCCACACCCGTGATATTGATGATATCGTTGACCTGTTTGTCGGCCAGGGCAAAAGAGTCCCGGGGAAACATCCAGTCGTAAAAAAGGTGCCAGAAATTTTCATTGTCAAACCAGTTCATATCATCATTTCCATTATACGGTTCCCGTGCAAAAGGCGAGTATACCCTGCATAGCTGCTATTCCGGCTTGCGGTTCAACGCAATCAAAGCAATGAATTCAAAAATAAAGTTGGCCGCCAGGATGGCTGTCATTCCGGAGTGGTCGTAAAGGGGGTTGACTTCCACCATATCCATTCCGATGATATCCAGTGCCCCAAGCGACCGGAGGATTTTGAGCATGTCCCGGGTCAGGTATCCCCCCACCTCGGGCGCGCCGGATCCCGGGGCCACAGACACATCCATGATATCAATATCAAATGATACAAACACAGGCTGGTTTCCGGCCCGCTCCCTGATGGCCTCTGCCACCCGGTCCGGTCCTAAAGCATCGGCTTCATCCATGGTGATCACCGAATAGCCCAGCGCTTCGGAGCCGTCACGGGTCATCTCCGGATAAATCGTTCCGTTCATGCCCACCTGGATGGAATGTTCCGGCGCCACAAGCCCCTCTTCCACAGCCCTGCGGAATTGCGTGCCATGGTTGTACTTCATCTCGTTATAGTAGATATCGCCCGTATCAAGATGGGCGTCAAAGTGGACCAGGGCAAGCTTGCCGTACTCTTTTGCCGCGGCCCGCAGCAGCGGAAGGGAAACGGCATGGTCCCCGCCGATGGCAATGGGCACGGCACGGCTTTGGAAGATCGGAAGCACATCATGTTCAATGAGTTCATAGCTGCGTTCGACCGATCCCGGCATTACGGCACAATCCCCGTAGTCAATTGCCGTGATATGGTCCAGGGGACTGATGTTATGGTAAATATGGTGATTTCTCAGGCACAGCTTTGCCTGGGACCGCACCGCTTCCGGCCCGAAGCGGGAACCGATGCGAAAGGCCCCGTCAGAGTCAAACGGGGCGCCCACAATGGCCACATCCACACCATCCAGTTCCCGGGTGTGGGGGAGGCGCATAAAGGTGGAAATACCGCAGAAGCGCGGCGGGGAAGCAATCACAGAACCGATCACATTGTTCATTCTATTCTCCTGGCAGATTAACTGAGTCATTATTTACAGTGGATTTTTGTCTCCATCCCTTTGGATGCCATTTCCCAGACGATCAGATCCAGGGTCAGGTTCTCATCATTGGTGCCAAACACCTTCCGGGTTTTTTGAAGCTGTTGCATGCGGTCCAGGAAGTCGTCCAGCAGTTCTAATTTTTCCGGGTAGTTGTCATAGTCCGCATATTCGATTTTTCCCTGGAACAGGCTGCTGGGGGCCCACCGTTTGGGAAACAATGTCTGTTCTTCGGGCCGGGAAAGCCGATCCAGTTCGGAATTCGCCCGCAGCTCCAGTTTATTCCGGACCGTGAAAAACGGGCGGATGATCCTGTCGGTGACGTTTCGCTCGACAAAATCAAGGGATTCCCTGAAATCCTCGACCTCTTCGCCCGGGTAATTGTGAAAGAGCATCAGCTTGTTGAGGATCCCGGCCCGGTTGCTCAGGTCAAGGATTTCTTGGACTTTTTTCATGGAGATGCCCTTTGTCATGCGCTCAAGCATGCGGGGGGATGCGGATTCAAGCCCCCATTCAATGACGCAGATGCCGCCTTTGCGCCAGGTGTCCAGGATGTCCGCCGTAAAGCGTTTATCAAACCTGGCATAGGTGAGGATGTTGACGTCCAGCCCGCGGCTGATCATCTCCCGGGCAATGGCCGTGCCAAGGGGCACGTCCAGCATATCATCGGTGAGGTGAAAATGGCGGACCCCATGGGTGTTGACCAGCTGCTCAATATTATCCGCAACTTCCAGGGCGCCCCGTTCATAATACCCGCTGTAGGTCTGGTGGTGGACGCAGAACTTGCACTTGGCCCAGGCACAGCCGCGAGATGCACTCACGGGGAGCACGGGCAGTAAAAATTTATCCAGGGGAAAATCCGAATAGTCCGGGTCATATACCGCGTTTTCAGGGTGAAACTCAGGAGGCGTTGCCACGATGTCATTGCCGTCCCGATAAATGACGCCCGGAATGGATGCCAATGGCGCTCCCCGGACAAAAGAGACCAGGCTGACTTCCGCTTCCCGGACAAACGCCGCATCAATAAAGTCGAAATACCCCAGGTAGGACTGGTTGTATATGGATACATCCGCACCGCCCGCAACAATTTTGCCCCTGAATATTTTTTTCAGCCGCCGGGCAAACCAGGCAAAAGTTTTCCGCTGGATGTCCATCACGGAAAACCCGATGATCCGGGGGGCCGTTTGGGCGAGTTCCCGCATTTTACGGTCCAGGTAATCCACCACAATGTTTTTCCGGTCCAGGGAAATGCCCATGGTGTCGCAGGTAATGGAAAAATCAATGATATTGTGAAAAACGCTTTCAAGGATAAACACTGAAGAACAATCCTCGGCAGAGGACGCCGCACCCAATATCTCGGGATATCTGCGGTCCAGCATCATCTGTTTTGTTTTTTCAAGGCGGCTGAATCCCACATTCTGGTCCAGTTGCGTTAAAAAATTCAACACGGTTTTGATGCGCTTGTACTCTTCCGGATCATTTAGAAAATATTTCCCGGCTTCGGGTAAAAAATGATAGGTCAGGTAATCCAGGTTTGGGGCGGTAAACAACACATCCCTCAGCCGGACGTTCAGGTCATCCTGGACCACGGAACATCCGGCCCTGCGCAGGGCCCGGGTCAGTGTGGGAATCGAAAGGCTCGGATAGTCGACATTATGGTTGGGCAGCTTGATGAGCGCAATATCCGGTTGATCATGCATTGCTGGCCTCCCAGTCCGGTATGAACACCGGGGATTGGCATTCATAGGAATCAAACACAAAGTCCCAGTCATTATCCAGTGCGATCATTTTTCTGAGAAAGGGAGCCAGCATCCGGTCATCCCCTTGCATCAGCTCCTGCCGCACATGGCTGACAAAGGCTTCATTCAGGGTCATGGGACGGCCCGGCATTGATGCCCCGGTTCCCTGCATGGCCGGGGGAACTTGTTTGCCCTGCTTGTCAAGGCTTTCAAGGAACATCTGTTCTTTGGCCTGGAAAAACATTTGCATGGGCCCGCTGGCAGAATAGGGAATGGATTCGTCCAGCCAGGGAAACGCCTGCCACAGACCGGCAATTGCTTTGACAAAGGCTTTCATATTCTCAATCCGTATAAACGGGGAAATATCGATCACCGGGGCATGGCCCAGGATGGACCGGGCAATCCCCTCATCTTTTTCAACTTCCGCCTTTAAAAATTCCCCGAGGGTATTCACGGCATCCACATTCGATTTGATGGAAAAATGCAGCCGCATGCGGATGTGGCGTTGGGCTGCCCCGGCAATTGCCGCTGCCATTGCCTCACGGTTCACATCAAACCCCTGGGTATCGGAAGCCGATCCCAGGACAAGGAGCCGGGGGCTTTGGGTATCCACCTGTCCGATGGCGTCCAGCAGGTCATTTTCAAGTGCTGCCACCGGGGCAATGATCTCCACAGCAGGGTCCTGCTTGAATGCATTCCCGCTGGTGTGAATATCCCGGACCACCCTGACCAGGCTGCTGATCCGGGACGGCTCATCGCCGGTCACATGGATCCGGAAGATTAATTTGTTAAATTCGTTTGCATAATACCATTGCAGTGCATGCCGGATCTTTCGTTCAATGCTGACCACGTCAACACAGGGCGACAGGTAAATATTTTCACGACTCAGATAATTCTGCATTGTTCCCCCGCTCATATCATAAGGTTGGCCCCACCGGGCAGATAGCCGTTTCCGGAATATTTTCAAAAATCAAACCAAATACAATTTGATCAGTACATATGCCCCAAGTCCTGCGATCACCGCAGCCCCGCCGCTTCTCATCAAAAAATAGACCGTAACGGTTACCGTTGCGGCTGCCATATACCTGAGAGACACCATGAGGTTCATCTGGCCGTCATGGACAAATGCGGCCATGGATATGATGGATGAGATAATAACAACGGGAATGAGATGGATATGGTCCCTGAACCATTTGGGAATTCGTTCGATGGGAATGAATACATGCAGCACCCGTGTTAAATACGTCACTCCTGCCATCAGGAGAATCAGCAACACCAGGGAGGTATGTTCCATTATGCCGCCTCCTTTTGTTTGAGGAGTTTCCGCTTCACAAACACCACCGCCAGCAGGCTGCCGAGGCTGGCAAAGATGATCGCGGCCTCACCCGCTCCCGCACATGTCAATGCAGGCACGCTGATGCCGCTTAACACGGCCGCTGCAATGCTGTCCCACTGCTTGAGCCGGGGGATGAGCATTACAATGAACGCCGCACACATGGCAAATTCAAGCCCCAGGGAGGTGGGATCCACGATGATTGAACTTAAATACACCCCGATAGCGGTTCCCGCGACCCAGAAAATGTACACAAAGGCATAGGCGCATACATGAAAAACAAGATCATACCCATGGGTGTTGAAGCGGTGTACAACAACCGCATACGGCTCATCTGACAAACCGAACGAGACCAGGCAGTCAAACCAGGTGTTGCGCGGCGGCACAATCGGCTTCAGGGAAAGGCCCATGAGGGTAAAGCGCAGGTTCACCAGCAGGGCAAACCCCACCAGCAGGAGTAAATTGTCAATGCCGTTGGTGTACATATTCACCACGACAAATTGCGCCAAGCCTGCATACACCGTGGCTGACATGGCAATGGCATAGCGCCCGGGAATTCCTGCGGCATCGCAGATGGTGCCAAAGGCAACGGCAAAGGGAAGCATTCCCGCAATGAGAGGGCTGGTGGCGCACATCGCCTTCCAGATCATAGATTTCATAGGCACATCCGTCCTGAGAGCGTTGTTGATCCATACCCTGCGGATGAGCGGCAGGCGTATGGTTTACTTAAGGCCACCTCTAATAATGGTCTTTTGGCTCGATTTCTGCGTTGCAACAAAATTTTAATCCTCGAAATACGCAATGTATTCCTCCGGTTAAAATTTTGCCGCGCCTTGAACTCAAGCCAAAATTCTGGTTATTAGAGGTCCCCTTACATGTGAACATGTCGCAGTGAAAAAGGGGGATACGCGGACAGAACCGGTTTGAATGCCGCTTCCCTTTTTACGCTGATTACCTTTTGATTTATCAGGGTTTAAAAGACTTTAAAGAGTGATGTACAGCAGAGAAATACGTCTGATATGACCCAAAATAAAACCCAGCATTACTATAGTATCGCAAGGGGGTCAAGTAAAATAAACCTCCCGGTTTTGCCCGGCGCGTGGCGGGTTGCACGGCCCAAAACACGGAAACACCCTCTCTTTCCTTGAAGTTTTTCCACGGACATGCCATGTTCGTAAGTCAGGAATCATTTCCGGCCTTCTTCCTTTTCCGTGCCATTGCATTTTGTGCTTCCCCGGACCGCCGGAGCTGCATTCCTCGTGCCGGAACCTGAAAAGCCCGTACGCAAAGAAAACAATGAAAGGACACCCCATGCAGATACACAAACAAAGATACCTTAAATGGATCAAGACAATCGCCCTGTTCCTTGCCCTGGTGATCCCGGCAGTCCGGGGAACGCCTGGGCTCGCGTTGCCGGTTCACCCCTCTGGAATGGAACTCACCCTGATTGCCCCCCAGGACTGCGGGAGCGATCCCATCCGGGCGGGCGGCCCTGTGGGGTTTTCCATCCTGTTCACCAATACGGGCAGGGACACGGTCCGGATTCCCGGGACCCTGGCCCTGGTACTGACAGATGAAAATGGCCGCAGGCAAGAGGCGGCAGCCTGGCATACCGCTTCCAAAGATTCCCGGGAACAGGCGGTGGCGCCCGGGGGATTTGCCAGGCAGGCCTTCCTGTTCCGCCTGCCCGATGACATGGTGGGCACCATATCACTTGCTGCCCTGCACCATGACACCAACCTGGCCATGTTCCGGGCGGCTGCCCCTGCGGTGCTGGCGGCAACGGCAACGGTGGCGCAAGCAGACTGTCCCGATACCGAAGAAAACACCCTTTCCACGACCGAGCTCCAGCAGATGTTCCAGCGCTACTTTGTGAATTTCTATACGTACAAGCCGGTCTATTTTCTTTTGGGCGCAGACCCGGGCATCCAGGAGACCAGCTTCCAGGTCTCTTTCAAGTACAAACCTTTTAACTTTTACGAGGACGGATTTTTCAAGGAATATATGGGCGGGCTGGAAAAGCTCTACCTGGCCTATACCCAGCAGTCGTTCTGGGATCTGAAATCCGATTCCGCACCCTTTGCGGATTCAAGGTATATGCCTGAGCTGTTTTATTACAACGACAATTTGGGGTTGAAATTCGGCCGCCTGATCGGATCGGCGTTCCAGGCCGGGTTCCAGCACGAGTCCAACGGCCGGGACGGGGATGACTCCAGAAGCACCAACTACGCCTATATCCAGCCGATCCTTACCTTTGACCTGTCCAACCAGTATTTTCTGAACCTGTCGCCCAAGGCCTGGATATATGTGCGGAACGACAACGACACCAACCCGGACCTGGCGGATTTCAGGGGATATTTTGACCTGGAAACCAAGATCGGCCACGCCAGGGGCCTGGTTCTGGAGAACCATTACCGGCACGGGGAAAAGGGCGGCACCTGGCAGTTTGACCTGTCCTATCCCCTGGACCGGATTCCCTTTCTTGAAGGCCTGCTGGACATGTATCTCCATGCCCAGTTTTTCAGCGGCTACTCAGACAACCTTCTGGAGTACAACCAGAGAGAGGATGTGTTCCGGCTGGGGTTTTCCCTGGTGCGCTAGACTGTCTTGAGCGCCGGGATAACCGGCTATTATGCCTTGTTTTCCTGGATTTTTTTCAGCATGGAATCGGGCATGCGTACCGCCACCACCCGGCCTTTGGCGCAAAGGGTTTCACCGGCAGTGACCTTGGCTTCGACAATCACCTTTTTGGGGGTGAGTTCGGCCACACAGGCCCGGATTTCCAGTTCCGTACCCAGGGGGGTGGGGGCCAGGTAATCCACCTTGAGAGAGGCCGTGACAAACCGCAGGGGCGGTTCCGAGTCCATGGGCCGGTCCTGGTCCCGGTAGGAGGCGGCCGCTGCCGTGCCGGTGCCGTGGCAGTCGATCAAAGAGGCGATCAGCCCGCCGTACACAAAACCCGGCAAGGCCATGTGATAGGGTTCCGGGGTGAAAAACGCAACGCTTTCCTCCCCGTCCCACCGGCTTTTGAGCTGGTGGCCGTGGGCGTTATGGGTGCCGCATCCGTAACACTGGTTGAATTCGTCCGGGTAAAATTCCTGAAATGCTTTGTCAGACATGAGCGATCTCCAAAAGGGTTAGGGGTGAAACAGAACGGCCCAAGTGTAGTATGATTCCGGGAAGAAAGCAAACCGGTTCCGGCCCGGGTGCCGGGCCGTTCCATTATTGGGTTTTGTGCCGGGCCAGGTCTGTCAGGACAAGGTCAAGCACCCGGACAAACATATCTGCATCCTGGCGGGTCATGACCATGGGCGGCTTGATTTTGATCACATTGGAAAACGGGCCGTCAGTCCCCAGAAGAATACCCTGTTCCCTGAGGCGGTTCACGGCCTGTCCGGCAAGGGCGGTGGCCGGTGCCAGGGTGTCCCGGTCCAGAACCAGTTCAATGCCGATAAACAGTCCCATGCCCCGGATATCGCCGATCAGGCCGTGGCGGTCCCGGAGCGGGGCAAGCGCTTCCAGCAGGTGGGTTCCCACATCCCGGGCGTTTTCCATGAGCCCTTCCCGGTCGATCACATCCAGCACAGCCATGCCAATGGCGCAGGATACCGGGTTGCCCCCGAATGTGGCGAAAAATTCCATGCCGTTGGCAAATGTTTGGGCAATATCCCGCCGGGTGACCACGGCTGCCATGGGGTGGCCATTGCCCATGGGTTTGCCCATGACCACGATATCCGGCACCACGCCCTGGGTTTCAAAGGCCCAGAAGTGGCTGCCGGTCCGGCCGAACCCGGTCTGGACCTCGTCGCAGATGCAAAGCCCGCCCGCCGTTCTGACATGGGCGAAAGCGGTGTTGAAATAGTCCCGGGGCGGGATGACCTGGCCCCCGCAGGAAAGCAGGGATTCGGTGATAAAGGCGGCTGGTTTGCCATCCATCTCCTGGATGATGTCGCCCACTGCATCGCCGTAAGCCTTGCCCGCATCGCTGCCCATGCCCTTGTAAGGCCCGCGAAATCCGTCCGCCACCGGCACCACATGGACCCAGGACGCGGGTTTGCCCGGGCCGCCTTTGCCCATGAACTTATACGGGCTGATATCAATCATGGCCTGGGTATGGCCGTGGTAAGCATTGTCCACCACCAGGACATCAGAGCGTCCCGTAACGGTCCTGGCGATTCTCAGGGCCAGTTCATTGGCTTCGCTGCCCGAGTTTACGAAAAAACAAGTGTCCAGGTCCCGGGGCAGGGTGGCGGTGAGGCGTTCGGCATAATCGGTCAGGCCGTCGTACAGATACCGGGTATTGGTGTTGAGCCGGGCCATCTGCTGCTGGCCTGCCGCCACCACATGGGGATGGCAGTGGCCCACGTGGCAGACGTTGTTGTAAAGGTCCAGGTAGGGGCGTCCCGAGGAATCATAGAGAAATTGTCCCTGGCCCCGGACCATTTTCAGGGGCGTGTCATAGGACAGGCCAAGGGACGGGGCAATACAGGCCTTGCGTTTTTCCGCCAGCACCTCTCTGGCTGCGCCCTGGCCCGTATAGGTGGGCACGCCGGTATGGGCGGCCAGGGTCCGGGCGGCAGCCGCCGGTGAGATTTCCGCGAACCGGGTCAGTTGCTGCCATGCCCGTTCCTCGGACACAAACCAGGAGGTCCGGTTGGGATCCACATCCCTGCGTTGGGCGGAAATGATCACAGACACGGCCAGGCGGGTGCACATCAGGGGAAAGAGCACCTCCAGTTCATCCCGGGTCAGGGGCCGCTCCTTATGGTACGCGCCCACAATCACGGCGGCCGCTTCCAGGGGATCGGGTTCGTCAAGGGTATGGTAAGCCAGGGCAATGGCCAGTTCACAGGCCAGGGGATTGTCCAGGCAATCCCCGAAATCCAGGATACCGGCCACCCGGTTGCCAAGGATCAGTACGTTGTCGTCATTGATATCCCCATGGATGGGGCCCCGGGCAAGGCGGCTGAATCTCGGGCGGGCAATGGCGGAAAACCAGAGAAACACCTGTTCCAGGATCTGCCTGCGCCAGGGGTCTGAAATTTGGGAAACCGCTGCCCTGTGCTGGTCTGCCTCGGCCAGGTCCCAGTGGTGGGTCCTGAGGGTGGACGGATGGACAATGGCGGACATGGCATTGGTGATCCGGGCGATCAGGGTGCCCAGGTTTTGGAGCCGTTCCCCGGGAGCGGGTACATCCGTGCCCCAGGCCGCTCCCTGGACAAAGCTCAGCAGCCGTCCCCGCACAGGCGGAGCCTTGCCTTGGGTAAGTTCCCCAACCACAGCCCCGTCCCGGGTGGGGATCACCCGGGGGAGCATGATGCCGATATCCGCATCTATCAGGGTTTCCACGGCCAGGTGCTCCACCTCTATAATACCGTCGTCGGTATCGTCATCTGCCAGTTTCAGCACATAGGCCATGCCGGTGTCGGATTCCACCAGGTAATTCTCATTTTCCCCGGCCAGCCGGGTCAGTTTGCCGGTGATATTATAAGCGGTGTTGAGCAGATCGGTAACAGCGTCGGGGACAGGGCGTGTATGGGTCATGTCAGTATCCAAAACGGGTTAAAAGCATGTTAAAAACAGGTTGAAAACCGCGTGAAAACATGTGGCGGGGATGTATCGGCGAAAAATTTCGCAGGCATCGGTTTTCAATATATGGGAGAATCAACTGAAAAACCCCCGGGAATTTTCATGGACATGGGTGCCGATCCGGGTGATCCGGTCGTATTCCTCCGGGGTGAGCGGCCCTTTTTCCAGGGCAGCCAGGGCATGGTCCATCTGGTCCCGGGTTTGAGGGCCGCACAGGCAGGCATCCACCCGGGGATGGGACAGGGCAAACCGGTAGCAGTCGCCCGCAGACAAGGGCGGTTCCCCGGGCGGCATATATTTGGGCTTGAGCAAATGGCCCCACCGGGTGGCCGTGTATGTGACCAGCCCTTGCGGGGTCTCTGTTTCAAATGCAGGAAAGCAGTCCTGTTCCGCGCCCCTGTGGGCCGGGTTGTACCGGATATGGAACAGGTCAAATACAGGGTCTTGGGCCAGGTCTGCAAAGAGTTTCCGGTTGTGGCCGGACAGGCCGATGAACCGGACCAGCCCTTTTTCCTTAAGGGACAGTGCTGTATCCATGAGCCGGTTGGACGGCCGCCGGTTGTGCCAGCCCAGCATAAGGATGTCGGCATGGCCGATTCCCATGGATTTCAGGGTCTGCCGGAACAGGAATTCCGTCATCACTCCCATGCGGGCATAGGTCTGGATACTGATGACCATCCGGTCCCGGAATCCCTGACCAACAAGGGTGCGGATTGCTTTCTTCAGATTGCCCCGGCGGCGGCCCGACCCCGAGTAAAAATAGTTGCACCCCCGTTCAAATGCGGCCTCAAAGGCCCGGGCAGGGGCCCCGTAGCTGCCGGCCATGCCCAGCCGGCCCACTGTCAGGCCGGTGCGGCCAAGGGTTGTTCTGGTAAACTCCGGGTCCATCTCCCCCCATTCATATGTATTAAGGCGTGTTAATCCGTATTACACCGTTTAAAACCGCTCGTAAATCCAGGACCGGGTCCTGGGAAACAGCACATCCACGAGCAGCCCGGCTTCATCCGGCAGTACCGCGGGTTTAAACCTCAGGTACTGGTTGGCCGGGAAAATATCCGGCCGGCACTGCTGGAGATCGTCCCAGCTCCGGTGCCCCAGGACCAGGGCGCCGAAAAGATCTTTGGGAATGCTGAACATTTGTTCCGCATCGCTCCCATTTCCCTGGTTAACGATGATCTTACCACGAATGAATTCAAGGTCAATGGTTTCGGTATAGAGATTCAGCCTCAGTTTCCCCGTATAATTTTTAAACATGCTGCTTTCCAGCCGTTTCTCAAGCAGGGGGGTCAGCCTGTCCAGGAGCCGGACCCGGTCCGGGATCTTGGTCTGCCAGGCATAGGGACGGGTCTGGGCCGCTCCCATGGCCAGGGCCATCTGCCCGGCCGGGGAACCGGGGTGCAGGTTGAGCCGGATATGGGGCTTTTCCTGGGCCAGGGCCATGGATTTGAGGAACGCGGCCAATGCGGCAAATCCCTCGTGGGTAATGCCTTCGCTCACCTCGCTCAGGATCAGGCCGTTGCCGAATCCGTCAAACAGGACCCGGGCGTAACACATGGGGGTACCGTCCAGGGCCTCCATGATCCAGAAGTCCGATCCGTACTCGGTTTCCGGCCGGCGGACAAGCATGTACTCCCATTCCGCCCGGGACCGGAACACGGAAAAGGTGTTGGCGTTCCGGTAATCCGCATCCTGGCCCATGAGAAAACCAATATCATTATGATCTGCCCGGCGGAACCGGAACCCTCCGCCGGTGCCTGCTGTTGTCCCATGGGTGGGGATCAGGGCCAGGGGCAGGTCAATGTGGTTTTCCAGGGCAATGGCATAGTGGTATCCGAAATTATGGTAAAACCCGGGAATGCCCTGGATGATGCAAAGATCATAACCATGCTCTTTGACATGGGCGTCAAAATGCGTGTTCAGTTTTTTCATCATGCCCTTGCCCCGGCAGGTGTCCAGGGTGCCCACCAGACCCATCTCCGCCACCTTGAGCCGTATGCCGCAGGCCTCCCAGGTCCATGGGATCAGGGTAAGGGTGGAAACCGGCTCTCCGGTGGAGGCGTCTGCCATGGTAAACCAATGATGGTTTTCAAGCCCGGGCAAATGGTTGAAAAAGGTCCGGGCCAGGTCCCCGACTTTCTGGGGATGAAACACCCGGTTCAGGAGCGTGGCAATGTCTTCCCCGTACTCCGGGGTATCAGGTGTTTTAAATACATATGTCATTGGTATTTCCTTAAGCGTGTCTGTTAACCCATGTTGGTTTGGCCGGGGCCGTCGGTGTGCCCGACAGGCCCGGAAGGTGTCAGGCCGGTTCGTCAAAACAGAGGGAAAGGCCCACCCCCACCTCCCGGATATCGGCCACCCCGGCCAGGGCGATTTTCGAGGCCAGATCCGTGCAATGGCATGCATGGACTGCATCCGGGGAGAGTTCCCTGAAAAACGACAGGGTGCCCCGGAGTTGGCGGTCCGGCGGAGACATCAGATGGAAGCCGCCGATTACATCCGCTATCCGTTCTTCCCTGCAAACCTTCCGGGCATAGGCAATGGTGTTGCAAATACCGGCATGGGCGCAGCCCGTGATGATCACAAGACCCTGTTCCGATTGATATACCAGGGCGGAATCATCCGCCACAAAATCGGGCCGGCCGCTGTCTGCATCAATGCCAAAAGCAGTATGCCCCTCAAAATCGTTTTCCCTGGGAATTTCACCCAGAAAGGTCAGCCGGTCTGATAGGGCAATGGGGGTCCGGCTCAGGTGTAATCCCAGGTGCCGGGCGGTTTTGTCCTGGGACATGAGGCTGCCGAACTCTGGAAACCCGGGCATGCCCGCAGATGTAAATATCCCGGGATGCCCCACCAGTTCCGGCCGCTTATGGGGTCTGCCTTCGATTTCCAGTTCTGCCAAATACCGGATAAACGGATCCAGGCCCCAGGTATGGTCCAAATGGCTGTGGGAGATCACCAGGTAATCCAGGTAGGACAGATCCTTATCCATTTTTTGGGCATTCCGGATAAACAGATCCGAGTACCCCGTGTCAAACAGGACCCGGGTGTCCCGGTCCTCAATGAGCAGGGAAAGCCCGGGCTCCCCGGAAAAATACCTGTCAATCAATGTATTGTTGTCCACCAGTACGGTCAGTTTCATAGGCTATCCTTATGTATTCGGCTGCATGGAAATCTGTTGTTTTATGCGGGCCGGAGCAGCAGGCAGATGCATCCGTATTCATTGCCCCGGGTCCTGCTGATGGCGGTTTCCCGGGACAGTTTATCAAATGCCGGTGCCGGGCCCCGCTTCTGCCTTGCCTGCTTCACGCAGGCTTCCATATCATTATAAAAATCAATCCAGTCCTCCTGGGGCAGGATAAACGCCTTCACAATCTCGTATCCCAGGTCCATCACCTGCTGTTTCCGGCCCCGGACATTCTGCATGCCCGGATATTCCACCCGGAAATATTCTGCGCAGTCCCGGGACGGTTTGTCCGTCAGCCACACCACATCACTCACAAAAAGATGCCCCCCGGGCCGGATTAACCGCTTCCACCCGGCCAACGCCTTTTCAAACCCCATGAAATATGCGCTGCCCTCGGACCAGACCAGGTCAAACCCGGCATCCCCAACATCCATCTCAGACATGCTCATGTTCTTTAAGCGCAGCCGGTTGTCATCATATCCCAGTGCTTTTGCCCGGGCCGCCACATGGTCCAGAAAGGGCTGGTGGTTGTCAATGGCCGTGACCCGGGCCTTGCTGATCCGGCACAGTTCCAGGCAGGACTGCCCCTTACCGCAGCCCAGTTCCAGGATATCCCTGATGCCTTCCCTGTCCGGAATCGCATCAAACACTTTTCGGGTGTTGGTGCAGCTTCCCGGCCCCTGGCGTTTCATCCGTTCAAACACAAAGAAAAAATCTTTCATATACCCTACCGAATCCACCAGGCTCCGCGTGACCCAGCGGATATAAAGTTGTTGTTTCTCATCAAACCCCAGGCGGCCCAGCCATTCCGCATGGGCATCCCCTGCAGTCCGCTCAAGTTCCGCATGCCAGAGGCCTTCGGGATCTACCGTCTCCCTGGTTTCAGGGGCCTTTCCCGTGGCGTGGACCACAAGGGATCTGACCACCTCCCGGGCGGCTGACAATTCCCGGATTTTTTGTTCAAGCGCATGGAACCGTGCCTCAATAAGATCTCCGTCCAGATCCCCTTTCATCACGGCATGGGCCTCTTTCAGGCTGAACCCCGCCTTTTGAAGCTGCCGGATCAGCACCAGGGCATGGATATCTTTCCGGGTATATTCCCGGTATCCGTTTTCCGGGTGCCGCCCCGG
The DNA here is from genome assembly GCA_036881925.1 of Desulfobacter sp. Lineage (GTDB taxonomy): Bacteria > Desulfobacterota > Desulfobacteria > Desulfobacterales > Desulfobacteraceae > Desulfobacter. Next base: position 100,279 of record JBAJNJ010000008.1, on the reverse strand, counting down.
CGCAATAATCCCGATACGCTCGTAGTAAAGCAGGGTGGAGCGGGCCACCCCCACCATTTCACAGGCCCGGGCAATGGAAACCATGGCATCCCCTGATTCTGTAATGGGTTGGCCTGCGGTCCGGTCCGGCTCTGTCGCCGAACTTTTTGCAGGAAAAATTCTGCCCGAGGGTAGGGTATGAACCCCTAGACAGGTCAAGGTATTTTTTCCCTATTTTAAAGAAAAGATCAAGCCCCGGACCGGATGAGGAAGTCTGGATTCCTCGCATGTCCGGGGCATTGTTGCGGGAGCAGGACAGGCATTTTCAACATGACCCGGCAGCGGCAGGGAGAGGCGGATTTACGCTAAATTCCTTCCGGTCGTCCTGACCGGAAGCAAAGCGGGCGGAACACGGATGCCGGTCCATGGCATCCCGCGTCCCTCACGCCGCGACACCCCCTCTCCCCGCCGCTGCCTGGCCCTCCGGGCCTGCCAGGCAGTTGCCGCTTCGGTAGCCATTCAAGTCCTGGGAAATTGTCCTTGACAACAAATGGTCGCCTGGGGCATGTGTGATGGGTTATCCATATCAAAATCATTAGAGGTGGCCATTATAAGTTCATGTGTGCAGAGGTATTATGGAAAAGCCGGGCAACACTGTGGGATATCTTGAATCAAAACCTGTGCGTATCTTGAGCGACGCTCCCCTGGTCCGGGAGGCGGATTTCGGGTTTGACGCCTATGTCAAGACCATATCCGGACTGATCGCCAACAAGGAAAACAACACCCCCCTGGTCATCGGGGTCTACGGGAAATGGGGCAGCGGCAAAACTACCCTCATGGAAAACATCCGGACGGAACTGGTCCGGGGGGCTGAGGCCGGTGTTGGTAAGGACTCCCCGTTCCGCATCTGCAAGCCCGTCTGGTTCCAGGCCTGGAAGTATAAGAATGAGGATGAGATCCTGGCCGCCCTGATCCGGGAGATTTTCATTTCCATGGAGCAGGCTGGTTTTTTCACCCGGTGCCGGGCAAAGATTGAGGAAGTGATCAAGGGCCTTAATCAGACGAAGTTGACCGCCGGGCTGATCAAAAAGATAGGCGGTGTCAGCACAGGTGAGTTTTTCAAATCCCTGGATTACAAGAATAAGCTGGGATTTTATGATATCTTCCAGACGTTTTTTGATGATTTTCTATGGACATACCTGTCCTGGCGTCCCAAAACCGGTAAGTTTGAACAATGGGATGACACCAAAGGGGCGCTGGTAGTGTTTATCGACGACCTGGACCGGTGCCCGGGCACCAGGATCGTGGATGTCCTTGAGACGGTCAAGCTGTTCATGGATAAAAAGGGGTGTGTCTTTGTCATTGGTGCGGACAATGAGATCATCATCAAGGCCCTTCGAGACACTTACAAAGACGACGCTCCGGGGTTCATGGACAAAATCGTTCAGGTCCATTTCAACCTTCCCCGGATACAGGACGCTGATTTTCGTCCCCTAGTGGAACGAGTCATAGGTGCTTCAAACGAGGGGGTTGAAATCCTTCACCCCTTTATTGTAAGGGCTTTGGACAGTAACCCCAGGCGGGTCAAGCGACTCCTCAATGATTTCAGCCTCATGAAAGGTCTGGTTTCCGTCAAGCAACTTAATATTGAGGAAAAAGACCTATTGGTCTGGAATATCCTGGAAAAGGGATTTCCCGATTTTTACGCCTTGTTGAAAAGAGAGGATGAGGGACCACGCTCTCTGGCTGTTCTCCATGATGTCATTGACCGTCAGAAAAAACAGGATAGCCTTTTCCAAGTATCCCCGGAAAAGACTAAGGAAAAGGAGAACCGAGTGGCTAACCACCTAACCGGATTTGCAAAGGACCGTAGTCTCTTGGAAATCCTTGATGAATTCAGGCCGAGACCTTTCGTACTAAGGCAATTGAGCACTCTATCGGAAATTGTCGAACCATCTGATGCAGGAGCCCCAAAGGAAAAAACCCGGACTGTTCCGGGAGAGGATTCGGAGAATATGACGTTTATCCCTTCAGGCGAGTTTATTTACCAGAACGGGGAAAAACGAACCATTGATAAAGATTATGAAATCGGTATTTATCCTGTCACCAACAAGGATTACGAACGATTCATCCGGGCCGGGGGGTACCGGGACGAGGCGTTTTGGGACTCTGAGAGCCTGGCATGGCGGAGTTATAAAAAAGCTGGTCTGCCTAAAAATTGGGAGGACCCGGATTACAATGACCCGGAACAGCCAGTCACAGGGGTCAGCCATCATGAGGCCCGGGCCTATGCGGCCTGGCTCACGGCCGGGGCCGGTGAAAAGTATGAATACCGTCTACCCACGGAAGAGGAGTGGGAGCGAGCCGCTAGAGGGGATAAGGGCAATGAATATCCCTGGGGGGATAAGTTTGATCCATATTGTTGCAACCACAGACGTTCAGATATTGGAAAACCCAGTCGAGTAACGGTGTATCCTAACGGGATAAGTCCCTATGGGTGTTATGACATGGCAGGAAATGTCTGGGAATGGACCGGTTTTCTTTATGACAAAGATAGAGATTATTGTACTTTGCGTGGTGGGGCGTTCACGAGCGACATTGTTGATTGTCGCTGTGCGGCCCACTTCATCAATCTGGACTACAGGGGAGGCAATCTCGGATTCCGTTGTGTTAGGGTTAGACGATAACCTTTTACACTTTTACCCTGTTTCGCTGGAAACATGTTGCAGTGGCCGGTCCGGGGCGAATCAACTCTCCAGGCGCAATTCAATGGCGTCGTAGCGCCAGAAGGTGTATTCGAGCCAGATGATGGTGGTGTCCGGGGCTTTTTTGATGCTGCGGATGAACAGGCCCGGGGTGCCGGTGGTGACTTCGAGGTGTTCGCTGACGTGGGAGTGGAGGGAGACCGGGCGCATGCGCAGGGATTCTTGGATCACGCCGACCCCGTAGTCTTCCCGCCAGACATCTGTGGTGGGGCGGTGGGTGAGTTTGGGCAGGATGCCGGGGCAGCGGCCGGCCAGGAAATAGCTTTCATCGTAATACACGCGGCGGTCGTCCACCAGGCCGACCTCCCGGCTGAAGTACAGGGGGGTGCCCGGGGCCACGTTCATGAGGGTGGAGAGTTCGCCTGTGGCGGTGAGGGCGTTCTGGTCAAGGATGGTCCAGGCCGGGGACATGCCCTGGGAGCGGACCAGGCGGTCAAAGTTGATATAGTCCGGGGAGAGGTGGAGGACCAGGCGGCGGCCACTGGCAAACCATCCCCGGCGGCCGGCCCGGTAGACCGCGCCTTCCCGCTCCAGGACCCGGAAGGCATGGCGGACCGAGTTGCGGTTGATGCCGAACCTTTCGCAAAGCTCCCGCTCCGAAGGGAGTTTGCCGTTGGGCGGGGTGTCGCCCTTATCCAGTAGGGTGGCGATATATTCCTTTACCATATGGTATTCTGGCCGGCTTTTCCCGGCCGGGGTGTTTTCCTTTTTCATCCCGGTATCCCTTGGCGTTTTGGTCTGGGGGCCGTGGTCCTGATCCACGGGCGGCTCAAGTGTAGAAGAATTTTTTCTTTTTATCAAATATGTTTTGTTCCTCAAACCTTTGCTTAATCCTGCTCACACAAGTTTAACACTTCCATAATCCCGGGGTAATCTGCCGGGGATAAAATGCGTCGAAACTGGGTTAACCCAAAAAGGTGGCCCCCATCCCCGGCACAAGATGTCCATTACAAAAAGGAGATGCAAGATGACCGCACAAAAACCGTCCGATCCCGGCCGCAGGAACTTTCTTAAAAAGGTTGGCTCTGCCGCCGCTGCCGGCGCCATGATGCCCTTTGCCCCGGCATTTGTCAGGAATGCCCGTTCCTCTTCAGGCAACCTGGTCCTGTTTTCATGGTCCGATTATATTTACCAGGAAATGATTGATGCCTTTACCAAGGAGACCGGCATCAAGGTGACCCTGGCCACTTACGGGTCCAACGACGAGGTGCTGAACAAGCTTCGGGCCACCAAGGGCAAGGGGTTTGACATTGTGATGCCGTCGGTGACCTATGGGATCCAGTGGTACAAGCACGGCAACCTGCTCCAGCCCCTGGATGAGTCCAGAATCAATATTGACGGGTGCGATCCCGTGATGTTTGACGCGTCTGCAGAGAGGGGCGGCGTCCACCGTAGGAAACGCTACCTGGTCCCGTTCAACTGGGGCACGGAAGCCATTACTTATAATTCGGAAAAGTTCAGCTTCTCGGGCCAGCCTTCTTACGGGGACCTGTGGGATATGGCCTATAAAGGCAATGTGGTCTGCCGGGCCCATTCCGGGCTGTTGGGCATTGGCCTTTACCTGGATGCCGCGGGCAAGGTGCCGTCGGACAAAATGCAGGTGACCTATGCGGATGAAAAAGAGATGCGCCGGGTATACCAGGCCTGCACCGAGTTTGCCGTGAAGCAGAAAAAGCATCTGCGCCAGTTCTGGTCCAATGCCCAGGAAACCACCAATGCCTTTATGCAGAACGGCTGCGTGATTGGCCAGACCTGGGATGGCCCTGCCAACCGCATGTTCCAGGAGAGCAAGGGCAAGATCAAATACATGGCGCCCAAAGAAGGGGCCCTGACCTGGATGGATTCCATGGGCATCCCGGCAGGTGCTGAGAATGTGGAGCAGGCCTATGCCTGGATCAACTGGTATTACACGCCCAAAGCCGGTGCCATGCATGCCAATGCCTCGGGGTACAACTCTTGCGCCAAAGATGCGGACAAACACCTGAAGCCCGAGATGAAAACCTTTTTCAAAATGGCCTATCCCAACGGGGCAAAAGACCTGTGGTGGTATCCTGTGGAACCGGCCTGGTTTGTGTCTGTGCGTAACGAATTCCGCGACCGGTTCCTGGCCGCTTAAGCATTGCCGCGCCCGGCCGGTAAAGGAGAATCCCATGGGATCTGCGATTGATTTGGAAAAGGTGTCCATGCGCTTTGGCGACTATCTGGCCCTGGACAATGTTGACCTCCACATCCGGGAGGGGGAGTTTTTCAGCCTCCTGGGATCTTCGGGATGTGGGAAAACCACCATTTTAAGGATCATCAGCGGATTCCTGGATCCCAGCCAGGGTCAGGTGCGGATCGGCGGCCGGGACATGGCCGGGATCGGCCCAAACAAGCGGCCCACGGCCCTGATTTTTCAGAACCTGGCTTTGTTTCCGCTCATGAGTGTGGCGGACAATATCGGGTTTGGCCTGGATGTCCGGGGCGTGCCCCGGGCGGACCGCCGGAAAAAAGTGGATGAACTCCTGGAGCTGATCGCCCTGCCCGGGGCCGCGGATAAGCTTGTGACCGAATTGTCCGGGGGCCAGCGCCAGCGGGTGGCCATTGCCCGGGCCCTGGCTGTAGCGCCCGAGGTCCTGCTGTTGGACGAACCCCTGTCCGCCCTGGACCTGAAGCTGCGCCAGCACATGCGCCAGGAACTGCGGGCCATCCAGCAGCGGACCGGGGTCACCTTTTTATATATCACCCATGACCAGAGCGAGGCCCTGGCCATGTCCGACCGGGTGGGGGTGATGTCCCAGGCCATGATCGAACAGGTGGGCACCCCGGATGAGGTGTACAACCGGCCGGCCTCCCCGTTTGTGGCCTCTTTTGTGGGGGCCAACAACGTGTTCCGGGGCCGGGTCACACGGATGGACAATGGCATGGCTGTTCTGGATACCCGGTTCGGAGCGCTGACGGGCCGGGTGGGGGAGGGCAGTAGCCTTAACGTGTCAGACACGGCCATGCTTTTTGTCCGGCCCGAGGACTTTTCCCTGGCCAACGGCAGCACGGACGGTCTGAACATTGTCTCGTCCCGGGTCCGGTTCCAGCAGTTTGAAGGGGCCTTTGTGAACCTGCACCTGGAGAACCGAGACGGCCGGCGGGACCTCACGGTGCAGTGGACCAACCGCCCGGACCTGCCCCGGCTGGACCGGGGCCAGGAACTGCGGGTGGGGTTCCGCCATGACCGGGCCATGGTCCTGCCCCGGGGGGAGCTGGCCAATGAATAGCAGCAATGGCATGTTCAAGGGATTCTTATACCGGTACGGCAAGATCATGACCGCCTATATCCTTTTGACCGTGGCGGTCTGGATCATGGGTATGATCCTGCTGCCCCAGTTTCTCATGGTGGATTATTCGTTCTGGGCCGTGGATGAAGTGGCCCAGGCAAAGGCCATGAACCAGGTGGCAGTACTGGAAACCCGGCTGGACCGACTGGATGCGGAGATCCGTGCGGCCCAAAAAGAGATGCGGGCTGCCGGGGATGCGGCTGAAAAGGACCGGATCTCCCGGCGGATTGCAGACCTGGAACGCCGGGCCGGGGAAGTTGAGGCCGGGTTTGTCCCCCTGGACAAGGCCATTTCAGATCCGCCCCGGGCCTATGGCCTGAAAAATTACGCCTACCTGGCCAAAAATACCCTTCACCGGAGCATTTTTTTCAAAACCATGGTGGTGAGCCTGACCGTCACGTTTACGGCCTTCCTGCTCTGCTATCCCATTGCCTATTACCTGGCACAGGTGGTGAACAAACAGACCGCGGCCGTGGTGTTTATCGGGCTGATCACCCCGTACTGGGTCAATGAGATCCTCCGGACCTTTGCCTGGCTCATGATGCTCTCCCAGAACGGGCTGATCAACATTGCGCTCCAGGCCCTGGGGATTGTTGATGCACCTGTTGATTTTCTGAACAACAACTCCGGGGTGATCATCGGCATGGTCTACTGCTATGTCCTGTTCATGGTGTTCCCCATTTACAACACCCTGGACACCCTGGATCACAACCAGATCGAAGCGGCCCGGGACCTGGGCGCGGGATGGTGGCGGATCCACACCCGCATCGCCATTCCCCATGCCAAGCCCGGCATTGCCGTGGGCTGCATCATGACCTTCATGGTGGCGGCCGGCACCTATGCCGTACCGTCGATCCTGGGGGGCACCTCTTCCCTCTGGTTCACCCAGGTCATCTACTCCTGGTTTTTTGACGGGGGCAACTGGAACCAGGGTTCTGCCTACGCCTTTGTGCTCCTGGTGCTCTGCATTGTTTTTATCATGGCCATGACGCGGCTGTTCAAGGTCCGCCTGGAGGATATTGCCAAATGACATCCAAGAAAATTCTTTCCCTGTTTACCCATGCCTATGTGGTCTTTTTCCTCTGTTATATGCTCCTGCCCCTGGCCATCATGGCGGCGGCTGCATTTAACAAGCACTCCATTCCCACGGTTATGCCCTGGAAAGGGGCTACCCTGGAATGGTTTGCCATCCTGTTCAACGACGGGATATTGTGGAAGGCCGTGGTCAATTCGTTTATCATCGGGGCCGGGGTGATCTGTCTTTCCATTCCCATCGGCCTTGCCGGCGCCCTGTTTCTCATGCAGCTTTCTTCAAAGGCCCGCAGCCTGTTTTACGCGGTCATGGTTTCGCCCATCCTTACGCCCGGGGTGATCATCGGGATTTCCACCCTGGTGTTCTGGAACACATTCGGCGTATCCGGCGGGATTTTCCTGACCATCATCGGCCAGACCACTTTTATCTCCTCGTTCTGTATGCTCTTGTTCATGGCAAGGCTCCAGCGGTTTGACAAAAGCCTGGAAGAGGCCGCCCTGGATCTGGGGGCCAGCCAGCACCAGGTCTTTTTCCGGGTGGTCCTGCCCTTTTTGCGGCCCACCATTATCACGGCCGTGGGCATTGCCTTTTTACAGAGTTTTGAAAACTACAACACCACCTTGTTCGTGATCGGGGCCCAAAGCACCATGACCATCCGGATCGCGGGCATGGTCCGTCTGGGACTCACACCTGAAGTCAATGCCTTGGCCCTGATTTTTATCGGCCTGACCGTGACTGCAGCCATTGCTTATGAACTCAAACGCCGGGCGGAAAAGCGCAGGCAAGCCGTACAGAAAGAGGCGGCCAAACAGGCCGATGCCATGGCACCCATTGCCCCGGGCGCGGATATGGTTCCGGCCTGAGCAACCCTGACCCGAATCCCTGTTTCGTTCCAAGGAACCCCTGATGAACCAAAATCTGTCGACCCAACCTCTTTTGACCAAAACCCTGCTGCTGATCGTTGACGGGTGCCGGACCGATTGCCTGGCCGCCACCCCTACCCCTGCCATTGACCGCCTCAAGGAGCAGGGGGCCTGGACATTTAAGGCCCGGACCGTGATCCCTTCCATCACCCTGCCGGTGCATTTCTCTATCTTCACGGCCATGAATCCGGTCACCCACGGGGTCCTGTCCAACGGGGCAAACCCCAATGTGTCCGGATCTGCCGTGGGCATGGTGGCGTGGTTCAAGTCCCTGGGCCGGACCACAGCCATGTACTACAACTGGGAATATCTCAGGGAACTGGCCCCGCCCGGCTGTCTGAACCGCAGTTTTTTCCTGGACACGGCCTGTGATGCCGGGGGCGACATGGCCGTTGCAGAACTTGCCGCCGCCGATATGGTTGCCGGTCTGCCGGATTTCGCCTTTGTCTACCTGGGCTGCCTGGATGAGGCCGGCCATGCTCATGGGTACGGGTCTGCGCCTTATCTGTCCTCCCTGGCCCGGGCTGACCAGGCCATTGGCCATCTGCTCACCACTCTGGAGCAGGCCGGAGTTAAAGACCAGTACACCATTCTTTTTCAGAGCGACCACGGCGGCATGGGCCACGACCATATGGACCCGGTGCCTGAGGTCTTGGACGTGCCCTGGATATTGTCCGGCCCGGGTATCTGCCCGGGTAAAATCGACCGGCCCGATCCGGGCGCGCCCGTATCGGTCATGGACACGGCCCCCACCCTGGCCCGGTGCATGGGCCTTCCCTCCCATCCTCTGTGGCAGGGCCGGGCAGTGCGGGAGGCATTTGTTGCACCTGCCTGACCCGATGTCCCCGGAGGACCCGGGGTCAAAAAGATTGAAGATTTTTGCCAATTCAGGTATAACGGCTCCTGCCGTACAATACCCTGGGTGAACTCCGGCACAACGCCGGGACGGCCACCCAGACATAAGCAACCCAAAGAGCAGGAACAGCAGAGCATATGGATGTAAGCACCCAGATGGCAGACACTGCCGGGTTAAAAACCCGGGAGCCTTTTGATACGTTATTTCCCATTAAGGAAGATACCCTGGCAGCTATTCGCCAAGACATGGAGACAAACGGGTTTGACCCGGTGTTTCCCATTGTGGTCTGGGAAGAGGAAGCTGTGGTGGTGGACGGGCATACCCGGTTTACCGCAGCCAGGGACCTGGGATTGGAAAATGTGCCTGTGGTGCGAAAATCCTTTGACAGCGAGGATGACGCCATCCTGTACAGCTTTCATATCCAGCGGAATCGCAGGAATATGTCTGACGAGGACATTCTCAAATGCCTGGCCCTGCTGGACGATATCCACAATGCCGGAGATGCCGGGGACGATTCCGAAGATGCCCCGAAACAGACCCGCAAGGCCGTGAACGAAGCCCGGGCCAAGGAGCTGGGTATCAGCACCGGGAAAGTGGACAAGGCCAGGAAGGTTCTGGAGCACGGCGGCGAGGAGATCCGGGACCAGGTTCAGTCCGGGGAAAAATCCATTAACCAGGCATTCAACGATATCCAGGAAAGCCGCCGGGAAAGCGGCGAGATCAAGGGCCGGACCACGGACGGACTGGGCGGGGCCGCCAAATACACCCAGACCCTGGGCCGGTTTCTCAAGGAACTGACCCGGATCAGGGAAAACGGGTGGGAAGATGTGAGCCGGGAAAAAGCCCTGGCCGATCTTGAATCCATTCGGGAACTGATTGACGATTAAGTATCGGGCGGGTGGATAACGCGTGTTTACCTGCCGGTGTTGCGCCGGCAGATGTTTTCCACGGCAGATTGGATAATCCGCACGAGTTGATCCCGGGGAAGATCTGCGTAAGATTCCCAGGGCATGGTTGTCTCATCCCCGAGCAGGGCCATGAGCTGGTTTTCAAAGGTAAAGGCTGCCTCGGTAAGTTCTTCCCTGGTATATTCCGGCGGACCTGATTCCGGATGATCCAGAAGATTCGTAAGATCGAGTTGACGGACCTGTTCCGGGCGCATCCCGTGCAGTTTTTCCGGGACAGGTGCGGGCGGGGCCGTCGCTTTTGCCCGGGTGTTGAGCCGGTCTGCAGCGGCCCGGAGGCGGGGAAGCAATGCCAGGGCGTCGGATACAATGGGGTGGTCATGTCCGCATCCCCGGCGTTTCAGTTCCGTGGCCGCCTTTGCCAGCAACTCCGAGGCCCTGGCAATCAATTCCAGGTCTTTTGGATTCGTATTCTGGGCATTGGTTTCCGGTGTCTGCACCTTTGCCATCCTATGTTTTCTTTCCGCCTGGCGGCCTTACCAGGATGGTGTAAGCGGAGCCGGTGACCGGCTCTTCCACGGACAGCACCTGTTCAAATCCAAGGCGCATGTAAAATGTAAAATTTTTAGGGATAAAGCTTTCCGCATATACGGGAACGCTTAAGGCATCGGTCTCTGTAAGCACCGGGGCCAGCAGGGTGTTGCCCAGGCCTTTGCCCTGGCATTCCGGGGCCAGGCCCAGGATGGAAAGATACCAGGAATGGTCTGGGACCACGCCCTTGGACCGGTCTGCCATAAAATCCACAATGGCGGTGTATGCGGCCAGACTGCCCCGGCCCATGTGGTCCCGGATAAATGCTTTTTTCCTGTGGGCCAGGGCTGTTGCTGCGGCCTTGTCCAGGGGGCGCGACCAGATGGCAGCGCCTGATGCCCGGTCCTGTGTCAGGGTGAGCCGGCCATGCTCCCGGGCCTCTTGCAGGGCATAGTCATAATAGCGGAACATGGCTTCCCTGGCCTGCGCTGCATCGGGAAAGCTCTCTTTTTCCAGGGTGATATAAAACGGGGCCTTGTCCAGGGCCTGGTAAAGGGCCATGGCAATCCTGCGGTTCATATAAGTATCGTCTTTCATCGTCATTTTCTCCGGTGTCGGGATATCCTGTTCCGGCGCAAAAGGCAAGGAAATTTCCCTTTCCAGGGTGCTACCGGGCCTCACCATCGTCAACCCACAGGGGAAACCGTCAATCTTTTGGCGATACCGGCATGGCTTCCCGGTCCTGGTAGAAGGTTGTAAGTCCTTTATCTACGGTGCTTTCCGTCCCTTTTGGGCCGGGTGGCACACATCATGCTTTTGTTTGGGGGAAACGCGTGTTTCGGCAGGATCGTCAAAAACGCACAAAGGCGTATTAAATCCATCATTTATCAGGAATATTCGTTTAAATGGAGGTGTGTTGTGAAAATTCCAGGTATGGGCATATCTGCCCCCATGATTCCCCGGACAGGGGTCTGGTCCAGGTCCGGAACATCCAAGCCCTTCGGGGAGGTGCTGTCGTCTTCCATGGCGTCGCCCGGGCCGGAACGCCAGGCAACACCCGTTCTGGTGGGTACCATTACCCGGGAAACCCCGACCATTTCCCAGCTTCTGTATCAAACGCCCCTGAAAGACCAGTGCTGGAACATCATCCATGACAAGGTCAACCGCAGCAAACCGTTTCACCGGATTCCCCCGGGCACACAAGTCCATTACGATCCGGAATCCCGGGAACTGCTCTGGGGAAAGGAGGCGGAAATGATGCTGGCGCAACAGACCCGCCGGGAGGCAGCACCGGCACCGGCGCCTTTGCCGCTTGTGGAGGACGGCCCGGACCCCGGGCGTGTGCCCGCAGATCTGGTGGATTCGGCCCGGCAGTTTATCGGCAGGGACTATGAGCAGATGGACTGTTATGAACTATTGGTGGGCGGGCTGACCGAGATGGGGGTGCAATACGCGGGAAAAGGCGGGCTGCATGAGCATCTGGTCCGCCAGGCCAGCAGCCGGGGGTTGGCCCGGAACAATTATCTGAACGGCGAGGGCCTGGTTTCTGCGGCGGGAACAGATGTGTTCAAGTCCACCTTCCACAGGGTGGAAGACCCGGCCGGGACGGCAGACCAGGTCATGGCCCGGCTGGAACCCATGCTGGAACAGGGTCAGATCCTCTCGTTTTCCATGAGAAACAGAGGCCACACCGGGGTGGTGTCCCGGGTGGACGACCAGTGGACCTTTATCAATTCGGGCCGGATGGACAACAACCTGGCCGGGGAGAACGGGACAAAGGCGGTGGGAGAGGAAAGCCTGAAAGCGGAACTGGTCAACTGGTTCAAACGGAGCAACCGGGAAAAGCAGGCCCTCCAGATCACCCTGGGCCGCCTGGATATGGACCGGTTGTCCATGTTCGGACAGCCCGGCATCCGCCGCAAGGTCTGATACTGAAAGTTTTGCCGGGCAGGGGGATTACAAAATGAACGGTTAGAGCGCCGCTGCCAGGAACAATCCCCCGAAAATTGCCACCAGGATACCGGCCATGGCTTCCACAGCCGCTTCCAGCCGCTCTGCTGTGCCGGAATCACCGGGCAGAAATCTTGCGGCTGCAGATAACAGGGCGGATTTGCCAAGTACGCCTGCCACCACGATCAAGGTCAGGGTCAGGGCCATGCCCAGGGAGATGGACAGGCCCAACAGCACCCCGAACAGGGGCAGACCCATGGACAGGCTGAACAGCATGGCCAGAACAACCCCGGGACATGGAATCATGCCCATGGCCACGGCAGACAGCAGCGGGGGACGGCCTGAACCAGGTTCGGGCAGGGCCGCACATTCGTCTTCCCGCCCATGTTCCTGCGCACGGGGGGCAGGCCCGCGCATCCATTTCAGAAAGTTCCTCACAAACAAAACCACACCCAAAAGAACAATCAGGGAAAAACTGGTAAGCTGGGTGATCCGGGTGACCCGGTCAAGGGATCCGGTCATGCTGGCCTGGAACAGGTATTTCACCGCCAGCACCAGGACAACGCCGGACATACCGTGGCTGAAGGCCAGGACGTTGCCGAATGCCAGGGCCCTGGGCAGGCTGGGTTTGAAGCAGAAAATATAGGACAGGGCAACGGCCTTGCCGTGGCCCGGCCCGGCCGAATGGACCATGCCGTAAACCAGGGCCGACCCCAGCACCCAGAGCAGGGGGGCGATGCGGCCCGTTGTTTTGGCCTCGCGGATCCATGCGGTCATCTTCTGTTTGATCTGCTGCTGCCACATGGTGATCCTGAGCAAAAACCCGGGAGACGGGGGCGGGTCCGCCGGGGAAAGCTTAGGGGCAGGTGGTTGCACCGGCTGGGCTGCCGGAAGCTGGGGGGCAGCCGTCCTGTCCGCCCGGGCAGGGTCTGCCGGCCTTTCCTGCACCGGCTCTGCCGTATTCTTCCGTGTGAACGGGTTTGCCCCTGCCGGAGTTGTGCCCGCAGCCAGAATTCCCAGGATAAACAGCCATACAGTCAGTATTTTCAGGTGGTTCGAGAAGTGGTTCAATGGGATCGGTCTCATCCTTTTTTCCGGAAATCCATGAACAGGGCCCAGGGATTGACCATGTCGTAGTAGATCAGGGTGGATTTATCAATGCGGATATCGGTTTCCACATGGAAGTCCCCGTTCTGGTCCAGCGCCAGAGGGGCGTTAGGCGAAAAATAAATGGCCGAGTAATACTCGGGATCATAAGGGGCCAGCCGGATGGTTTTGGGGGTGTCAATGGCTGTGACATGGCAGGGAATGAAAAATTCATACATGAGCTTGCCCTGGTCCAGGGTGGCCTTGAAATCCGTGATGAACTTCACGGCAAACGGCTTGTCATCAATGGTGACATGGATATAGTAATTTTGCGGGGCAATATAGCCAAAGGCTTTTTCCCGGATAATTTTGTTTTCCTCCGGGTCAATGATCCCGTTTTTATTCCCGTCAAAATCCTCGGCAATCATCACCGAAAACATGTCGTCAAAGGCCCAGGACACACGGAAGCCGGCCAACCCTTTGTCATCAAACACAACCGCCAGGTGCTGCTCGATAAACACATGGGGATGGGCAAGGACCCGGCCGGAAATGCCCGGGAACAATACCAGTGCGAAAAAAAAGCAGAGGCCTGCAGCCAGGGCGGTGCGTTTTCCGGGCCGAGGGGTGGTTTCCATAAAGCGGGGGGTGGGCAATGCGCGGTTCATACAGGGATTATAATACGGAACCGGCCCTGTTTTCAACACTTTCCGGAGATGCGGACTTGTTTGCATTGTGGTAACGGTCCGTTTTTATTTTGGAATCGGACGTTTGTGAGAATTCACAGGAGAATTCACAGGATGGGAATTGTTCTTAGGCATGGCTTGTGATATAGGATATTGAATTTAATCAGATATATAATGGGCTTGCGAGCCAATACAGCAAAGATAAGGAGATCATCATGAGTCTGAAAGAAGAACTGGAAGAGAAAGCAGAAGAGTGTGATGCGCCGGAAGAATATATCGGTGTGGCCAAAGAGATCGTCGCCGGCCTTGACGATAAGGAATGGGCGGCTGAGCTTCTTGAGGAAGGTGCGGAATGGGCGGAAACCTATGAGGATTCCGTAACCTATGCCGGTGCTGCCAAAGAGATCCTCGGGGATGACGAAGTGGCCACCACCTTTCTTGAAAACGGCAAAATGCTCTGCAACTCTCCGGCCGACTTCCTGGCGCTGGGCGCTGCCGCCGGCAAGCTGGGCCTGGAAGACCTGGCCAAGGAAATCGGCGAAGCTGCCATGGGCAAATGCACCAAGCTGACCGATTTTCTGGAGCTGAGCAACCAGTTGGCTGCCGATGATCCGGAAATGGCCCAGAAGGTTCTGGACAAAGCCTTTGACAAGTGCACCAAGCCCGAGGATTTTGTCTCTTTTGCCAAATCCATCCTGGAGATGTCCGACGACAAAGCCAAAGCCAAAGACGTGTATGACAAAGGCATGGCTGCCGCCAAAACTGCGGCCGATTTTAATGCCCTGGCTGCCGGCGCCATTGCCGACATGGACGACAAGGACCTGGCACGGGCCATCTTTGAAAAAGCCCTGGCCTCCCTTGAAAAGGGCGACGAACTGCTCAAGTTTGCCGAAATCGTCAAGGAACAGCTGGATGACAAGGCATTTCTCCTGTCTGTATACAAAAAAGCCGAAGATCAGTACACTGACTTTTCCGACTACCTGAAACTGGCCAAGGCCGGGTATGAAAATACCGAAGACAAGGCCTTTGCCTCAAGCGTTTACCAGAAAGCCGCCGCCACCAATCCGGACTGCGGCCAGCTCGTGTCTCTGTCCCTGGCCCTGGCCAAGGACCTGGGTGACACGGAAGCGGCTATCCCTGTGCTCAAACAGGCGGAAGGCGCGGTTAAAAACAATGATGATTTCATTAAAACCGCCGATGCCATTATTGAGATTGCTGCGGATGACAAGGAATGGGCAGACGCTGTTGCCTTCCAGAAAGGCAAACGTGAAGAGTTCAAAAAACGCTATGACGAATTCAGCCTGCGGGAATCCGAATACATCACCTGTTTCCCCATGCGTGCTCTGGCTGCTGAAGTGGTCCGGGAAACCGGGGATACCTATTATGCGGCAAAACTGTATAAGATGGCCCAGGACATGACCATCCATTTCAGCGATTTCATCAAGCTGGCTGCCGCAGTTCACGCAGACCTGGGCGATGATGCCTGGATCAGGGAAATCTACACCGACCTGCTTGCCAAATGCAAAAGCTTTGGCGACTACAACACCCTGGCCGATTCCATCAGCGCCACCCTCAAGGATGACGCCTGGATCAAGGAAATTTACACCGGGATCGGCGATAATGCCGCATCCAACGGCGACCGGGTCAAGCTGGCCTGTGTGGCCGTGGAAAAATTCAATGACAAAGCATGGGCAACCAGCCTTGTTGATGCAGCGGAAAACGCATGCGCCACAGTGTATGACTACACCTTTGTGGCCGGTGCTTCCCTGAATATCCTGGAAGACCGCGACCGGGCCCTTAAGCTGTATGAAGCAGCCGAAGGACTGTGCAACGACAAGCAGGAATATGCGCGTCTGGTAGGCATTGTCAAGGAACAGACCACAGACATGGGCATTATGTCTTACCTGCTGAACCTGGCACGCAAGAAACTGACCCGTTTCAATGACCTGATTTTCCTGGCCGAAACCTACCTGCTGGTGGCCAATGATGCCGAGACCGCAACTGCGGTTTATGAAGAGGCTGAGAAAAAGGCATTGTCCACTGCATCCCTGTCCCAATTGGGCACCAGTGTGGCCAGCCGCCTGGATGATGACAAGTGGGCATCCAGGATTTTGGCGAAAATTAATTAACCCAAGAAAAAAGTTTTGTTTGCAAAACTTTTTTCTTGACAGAGAATAAAATATTGGATAGGTTACGACCATAGCCATTCAGTTGTTACTATTGGTTACATAACCTCCTTATTATCCTCATAAAAAGGCTGCCGGATTTGCCACCCGGCAGCCTTTTTAATTTAGGGTGCAATGAAAATATGTCAGTGCAAAAATTCCATTGCACCCCTTGCTCCCATTCCCGGCTGTTTCTGTTTTTTTCCCTGTGTTGCCCGGGGCGGGAGCAGTCGTGTATAAAACATCCGATCCCCTTGTTTGAAAGGTCGCTCCGCCTCTGTCAGCCCCGTTTCCTCCCGTCGTGCCCCCCTGATGCTTTGCGTGGTATGCAACTTGCTGTTTATATAAAGATTTATCTTTTACATGGGGGGAAGATATGAAATTAAATGCCAAATTGATCCGTATCAGCCTGGCCGGATTCGTAATGATTCTCAGCATCGGCCTGGTCAGCACCATTCTTTATTTCAACAGGGTAAAACAGGGACAGATTCAGAACACCGTGCAGGCGGCACAGCAGAATTTTGAAGCAGCCATGGCTGCCAAGAAAAAAGTCTGGCAGACCAATGCGCTCCAGGTAGCGGGCAATGCCAATGTCCGTCAGGCCGTCATCGACAATGACAGGGAGGCTGCCGACCGCATCCTCAAAACCCTGGGCAGGACATTCAAGGAAAATACAGGGTTCAAGAATGTCCAGATCCATCTCATTGACCGGGACCTGCGCTCGTTTTACAAATCCTGGGCACCGGACTCCCACGGCGAGTCTCTGGGCCATTCCGCAGGATACGCCCTGGTCAGGGACACCCAAAAATCATTTGTGGCCATGGAGGTCTCGGGAAAAGGACTTCGCCTCAAAGGGCTGTTCCCGATCATGGACAATGGCCGGTTTGCAGGTATTGCCAATTTCGAAGGGGGGCTCAATTCCATCAAAAGAACCCTCAAGCCCTACGATATTGAGTTTCTCTATTTTATGGACAAAACAGGCCTGGCTGTTGCCAAGGGCATGGAAAACAAACCGGGGGTCGGCACCTATATCCTGAATCAGAAAGATGTGGACAAGGCCTACTTCGACTATATCCGGCAACCCGGCATTTTCAACCGCATCCTGGAAAGCGACTACATCATGGATGAGAAATATCTCAGCTTCAAGGGGCGGTTCAAAGGGTTCGGCAGCACCGACACCGGGCTTTACCTGCTCGGGGTCCGGACAGAAACCGCCATGGCCGGGGTCAATGCCCTTAAGGGACAGATCTTCACCCTGGTCGGCCTGTTGTGCGGGATATTCATCGTGTTTATCCTTGGCATCCTCTATTTCATCAGCCGGAAAGTGGTGGCCCCGATCCGGAATATTGCCGGGGGCATGGAAGACATCGCCGGCGGCCAGGGGGATTTGACCAAACGGCTGGACATCACTTCCAGGGATGAAATCGGGGAGTTGGGCGGCTGGTTCAACACCTTTATCCGGAAGCTGGACGGGCTGATCTGGGATGTAAGCGACGGCACCCAGACCCAGGGGGTGTTTTCCAATGAATTGTCCGGGGTGGCTGAACTCATGGCACTGAATGCGGGTGAAGTCTCGTCCCGGGCTGCAGATGTGTCCGCGGCAGCCGCAGACATGGACGCGGATATGACATCGGTGTCCTCGGCCATGGCTGAAGCCTCTGAAAGCGTTGAGCAGGTCGCGGCCGCTGCCGAGGAAATGGCCGCCTCCATCAAACAGATCGCGGGAAATACGGAAACCACCAGCAGTATTGCCAGGCAGGCGGTTGGCGATGCAAACAATGCATCGGAAAATATCGCGGGCCTGGGCACATCTGCCAGGGATATCGGCAAGGTTATGGATGTGATACAGGATATCAGCGCCCAGACCAACCTGCTGGCCCTGAACGCCACTATTGAGGCGGCCCGGGCCGGTGAGGCGGGCAGGGGGTTTGCCGTGGTGGCCGGGGAGATCAAAACCCTGGCCGGGCAGGCTGCGGACGCTGCCGTTGATATCCGGAACAAGGTGGAGAATATCCAGGTGGTCAGCACCCGGGCGGCAGAAGAGATCCGGCAGGTCACGGGAATCATCAATGAAGCCTACGGCCTGGTCAGCGAGGTGGCCACGGCAGTTGAAGAGCAGGCCGTGACAACCCAGGAGATCTCGGCCAATATCCATAAGGTATCGGCCGGGTTTACCCAGATCAATGCAACTGTGGCCGGGGCTGCGGAAAGTGCGGGCCGGATCGCCGGGGAAATCGTGCTGGTGGATGCCTCATCCGGGGAAATGAACGAATACAGCAGCCAGGTCATGGCCGCCGCAACCCAGCAGGGCCTTCTCACAGAGCGGATCACCCGGATGATGTCACAGTTCAAGCTCAGTGATGACCGGTTTCACGCCGCCCCTGTGAAGCGGGCCCACAGCCTCTGGAAAAAGCGGCTGTCAGACATGCTGGCCGGCAAGGCCAAGCTTGATCCGGCGGAACTCACCGACCACCGGGACTGTGAATTCGGCCAATGGTATTTCAGCAAGGGCATTGCGGCTTACGGTGACAATCCGGTGTTCAAGGAAATCGACCGGCACCACGAAAAGGTGCATTCCATTGCCCGGGAAGTGGCCCGGCTGTACAATGCGAATGACCGGGAAGGGGCCAAAAATCTTTTCAGGACCTACCGGGGTGTAACAGACACCTTATTTGACCTGCTGGACAAGCTGGAGCAGGAGATCAACTCAGGAGACTAACCTGGAGGACGAGCTGTTAGGTGATCCACCGGAAGGTCAATTGGAGGATCAGGGCCGGCACAAAAAGTGAAGATTGAACGGGTCATTGGGAATCTCTTCCGCACTGACCCGGGTAAATCCCGCCTCTGCCAGGAGGGCCAGGGCCTGTTCCTTTCCCCACATCATGCCCAGTCCCCGGCCGTTGTCGTTCAGGCCCACGGGCATGCAGTGCATCAGGCTGACCGTATAGAGAAACGGGGCCATGGGGTGGTTGGTATTGTCCTGGATGCGGGAACCGGCCTTGATATCGATCATGGAAAACAGCCCGTCGGGTTTGAGCATATGCCGCACCCCTTTTAAGGCGGCTAAGGGGTGGGACTGGTCATGGATGGCGTCAAAGGCGCAGACATAGTCGAATTTCCCGGCCAGGTCCCTGTCTTCTTCAAGGGTGGCTGCATCTCTGATGAGAAATGTTGCATTGTCCAGGCCCGCGGCATCAGCCGATGCCCTGGCCGTGGCAATGGCCTGTTCATGGTTGTCCAGGCCAGTGAACCGGGAATTTGGAAAGGCCTTTGCCATCAGATTCAGGGCCACACCCTGGCCGCAGCCCAGATCGCAGACCCGGATACCGGATGTAAGTTCTTCAACCAGCCGTCCCCGGTTAACACAAGGCAGAAATTCCCGGATCAATACGTTTTCATGTTTGGCGTCTGACAATTCCGACATAAATGCCTGGAACGTCGGGTAACTGGAAAAGGACACGCCCTGACCGGTTTTAAACCCCTCAGCCACCGCATCCATGGCACAGGCCGTGAGCAGGGGAATTTCCTGGGTGTATACGCCGAGATTGTTGCTGCCTGCCCGTCGGCAGAGCAGGTCTGCATGGGCCTTGGGCAGAACAAAAAGGGATGGATCCTGTTCCGGGGCAAGGACGGCCGGGTCATTTGGAGTGTCAGGTGTATCCGGTTCCGGGTCCCGGCGCCGGATGATCCCGCCGGTGACCATGATGCCCAGCCATTCCCTGAGATACCGGGGAGAAAGACCTGCGGCCCGGGCAATGGTGGCGATGTCTGCGGGCCTGTCCAGTTCGTCCATGATGTCGAATATCTTGTGCTGGTAGCCAATGCCCAGGGCCAGGTTCAGGGCCCCGTGGTTCAGGATCTGGATGAGTTTTTCGGAAAAATCCATGGGGGTCAGCGTTCCTTTTGCATAAAGACAGGGTTCTGGTAAGCCCATGCCCCTGACATGCCGCCCAGGGCATCTGCAGCAAAATCGGCAATCTCAGCGCACCGTCCCGGTACAAAGGCCTGGTGGATTTCATCGGACAGGCCGTAACCGGCGGCAAATAGCGCAGCCAACACCCAGATGGTTTTCCGGGGCATGCCAGGGCGTTCACAGGCCAGGGCCCGGGCCGTTAAAAAGGCCAGCAAAGCATAGGCCGCCAGGTGAAGCAATTTGTCCTGGTGGGGAAAAAGGGATGGGGTTGCCAGGGAGGGAAATGCGGACTGCCAGAAAATAGCCGTGCACAGGGCAAGGACCGGCAGCCAGTAAAAGCAGAGCCGCACCCGGAAAGGCCTTTGCCTGTCCGGGTGCGGCGGTAGAGTCATGGGTGCAACGGGATCAGAGGGCGATCTCATCAAGGGTTCTTTTGTGGATGTGGCTGCACACAATCTTGAGAAAGTCCTTGTGGGTCATGCCCATCTTGACCTTGCCGTCCAGGGTCCGGACCGACAGGGTGCTGCCCTCTTTTTCCTTGTCGCCGATGGTAATGATCAGGGGCACGTAGTTGAGCTGGGCTTCCCTGATTTTCTTTTTCAGGGTTTCGCTGCGCTGGTCAACCTCGCACCGGATCTTGTGGACTTCAAGCAGATGCTTGATTTCCCCGGCATATGCGGCAAGGTCCTGGTTGATGGGCAGGAGTACGGCCTGGACCGGGGCCAGCCACAGGGGAAACCGGCCTGCAAAATGTTCGACCAGGATGCCGAAGAACCGCTCCATGGACCCGTAGATCACCCGGTGGATCATGATGGGGCGGTGTTTGTCATTGTCCTTGCCCTTGTAAGTCAGGTCAAAGCGTTCGGGCAGGGCCATGTCAAGCTGGACCGTGCCGCATTGCCAGGTTCTGCCCAGGGCGTCCTTGATGTGGATATCGATTTTGGGGCCGTAAAATGCACCATCCCCTTCGTTGATCACATATTCCTGGCCATAGCTTTCCAGGGCCGCTCTCAGGCCGTTGGTGGCCTCTTCCCACTGGGCATCCGACCCAATGGACTTTTCCGGCCGGGTGGACAATTCCAGGTGAAAGGTCAGGCCGAACCGGTTGTAAATCTGTTCGGCCAGGCGGAGGACGCCAAGGACCTCTTCGCCGATCTGGTCCGGGGTCATGAAAATATGGGCATCATCCTGGTGAAAGGCCCGGACCCGGAACAGCCCGGACAGGGCCCCGGACAGCTCGTGGCGGTGGACCAGGCCCACCTCGCCCGCCCGCAGGGGCAGGTCCCGGTAGGAATAGGCCTTTGTCTTGTAAAGGATCATGCCGCCCGGGCAGTTCATGGGTTTGATGGCGTATTCCTCGTCGTCAATCACCGAGGTGTACATGTTTTCCCGGTAATTTTCCCAGTGGCCGCTCTGCTCCCAGAGCTTCCGGTTCAGCATGACCGGGGTTTTGGTCTCCACGTATCCGGCAGCTTTATGCGCGTCCCGCCAGTAATCCAGAAGGGTGTTCCACATGTCCATGCCCCGGGCATGGAAAAAAGGCATGCCCGCGGCTTCGTCATGGAACGAGTACAGGTCCAGCCGGGTGCCCAGCTTCCGGTGGTCCCGTTTTTTGGCCTCTTCGATCATGTGGATGTATTTGTTCAGCTTTTTCTTGTCAAAAAAGGAAATCCCGTAAAGCCGCTGGAGCTGCTCCCGGTTCTGGTCCGCCCGCCAGTAGGCCCCGGAGATTTTGAGCAGCTTCACCCCCTTGATCATCCCGGTGCTGGGGATATGGGGGCCCCGGCAGAGATCCACGAATTTGCCGTTGGTGTACAGGGTGATCTCCTGGTCTTCCAGTTCATTGATCAGCTCGACTTTAAAGGGGTTGTCGCTGAACATGTCAAGGGCTTCCTGCTTGGATACCACGCTTCTCTGGAAGGTGGCCTTGGCCTTGATGATTTTTTTCATCTCCGCCTCGACCTTTTCCATGTCTTCCTCGGAGATCGGGGCCATGTCAATGTCGTAGTAGAATCCGTCTTCCACCACCGGCCCGATGGTCAGTTTGGCATCGGGATAGAGGTTGAGAACGGCTTCGGCCATGACATGGGCCGAGGAGTGGCGCAGGATGTCCAGGCCTTCGTCGTCATTCACGGTCACAAAGCTGACAGCGGCATCCGCATCAATGACCCGGCTCAGGTCAAGGAGGCGGTCGTCTATTTTCATGGCCACGCAGTTTCTGGCAAATCCCTCTGAAATACTTTTGGCCACTTCCATGCCTGTGGGGGGCGTATCAAAATCTTTAACGGCATTATCCGGGAATGTGATCTGAGTCATGCTTTTGGTTCCTGATTTTATATGGGCAGTTGATTTACCACCGTATTAAGTGTATTTGAATGTAAAAAAAGAATTTTAAAAGAAGTGATGTAAACAATCAAGGGAAAACTACGTGGATTATCAGTTTGTCGCCTCAGACCGGGAGTTGGAGTCAATTTGCCTGGATCTTGAACAGGAGCCCATTATCGGCGTGGATCTGGAAGCGGATTCCATGCACTGCTTTACTGAAAAAATCTGCCTGATCCAGATTGCGGGCAAGGACCGGGCCTTTCTGGTGGATCCGTTCCTGATATCGGATTTCACCCCGTTCACAAAAATCCTGGAAAACCCGGATATTATAAAGGTATTCCATGGCTCGGACTTTGATGTCAGGAGCCTGGACAGGGAAATGGGCGTCACCATCCAAAACCTGTTTGACACGGAAATCGCCTGCCGGTTTCTCAATGTCCGGGAACGCGGATTGGGCGCGCTGCTCAAAGCGCATTTTAATGTTCATGTGGACAAGCGCTTCCAGAAAGTGGACTGGTCCAGGCGGCCCCTGAAAGAAGACATGATCGCCTATTCCGTAAAAGATGTGGCCCATTTGATCCCGCTCCACGACCTGCTCCGGGAGCAGCTTGAAAAGATCGGGCGGCTGGAATGGGCCCGGGAGGAGTTTGAGGCCCAGGCCGGCGTCAAATACGAGGCCAACCACCAGCCGCCCCTGTTCAAGCGGTTCAAGGGGGCCGGGAAAATGGACAACAGGAGCCTGGCCGTGCTGGAGGGCCTGCTCAATGTCCGTGTGGACATGGCCCGGAAAAAGGACCTGCCCCTGTTCAAGATCATATCCAACCAGTCCATCATGGCCATGGCCACGGAACAACCCCGGAGCATCAAAACCATGATCGACATCCGGGCCCTGAGCAAGAAGCAGGCAGGCATGTACGGCGAGCAGTGCCGGGCCGCCATTAAAACCGCCCTGGCCCTGCCCCACGGCGAACTTCCCTCTTACCCCAGGACCCGCATGCCCAGGAAAACCCCCAAGGTTCTGGCCCGGATCGACCGGCTGAAAAAAATGCGGGAGCGCTGTTCCGTATCCATCGGCATGGAACCCGGGTTTCTGATCAACAACAACCTGATCACAGCCGTTGCCGTTGCCGCCCCATCCGGAAAAGAGAGTCTGATGAAGATCGAGCCAATCCGCAACTGGCAGGTGGAAGCCCTGGGGGACCACATCATCACCACCTTAAGCACCGGTGCCTGATACCGGGCATGACAATAAAGGGACATCCCATGGAAATTAAATTCTGGAAAATGGAAGGGCTGGGCAACGACTTTATCATGATGGACGACAGGGACGGGCGCATTGCCGGCCACATCGCCTATTCAGACCTGGCAGTCCGGCTCTGCGACCGCCATTTCGGCATTGGGGGCGACGGCATTATCCTGGCCCGCCAGTCCGACACCCATGACATCCGGTTCGTGATCATCAATTCCGACGGCACCGAACCCCAGATGTGCGGCAATGGCATGCGTTGTTTTGCCAAATACCTGTATGAGAACGAGATCCTGGTCCAGGCGGAAATGCGGGTGGAAACCCTTGCCGGCACCGTGATTCCAAAAGTCTTTTTGGACGATCACGGCCAGGTGACCTCGGTCCGTGTGGACATGGGGCCACCTGAACTTGTCCCGGCAAATATTCCCTTTGTGTGCGACAGGGAAACCGCCGTGGAAGAAGAGGTCGTTACAGACCAAGGCACTCTGACCGTGACTGCCGTGTCCATGGGAAACCCCCATGCCGTAATTTTTGTAGACGACCTTGACCAGGTCAATGTGAAAGAAATTGGCCGTGCCGTGGAAACCCATGCCCGGTTCCCTGAAAAAACCAATGTGGAATTCATCCAGGTCATATCGGATGCCGAGCTGCGGATGAAGGTCTGGGAGCGGGGCGCAGGCATCACCCTTGCCTGCGGCACCGGGGCCTGTGCCAGCCTTGTGGCGGCCAGCCTCACCAACAGGACCGGGGACAGGGCCGTGGTCCGGCTGGATGGCGGGGATCTGGACATCCAATGGGACAGGGAAACCAACCATATTTTCAAAACCGGCCCGGCCTGCCTGGCATTTGAAGGCCGGGTCACGGTTTAAGATCCCGGTAAAATATCCTTTTAGGGCAAAGCGCCCGGCCCTGTTGCAGGGGCCGGGCGTTTTTTATTCAACCCAGGTAGCCACCGCATCAATGGGCTGGCGGGTCTTTTCCTGGGGCGGGTTGACCCGGTAGCCAAAGGCAACCGCATATGCCATGCTGTACTTTTCCGTGTCAATTTCAAGCTCGGATGCCAGCAGGGCCTCCATGTTTTCGCGGTCAAATCCTTCCATGGGACAACTGTCAATACCGATCATCATTGCCGAGGTCATCATGTTGGCCAGGGGAATATAGGCTTGCTTCATGGCCCAGTCCGTCATGGCCCGTTCCGATTCCAGCAGGTTGAAATCCGACTCCTGGAATTTTTTGTAAAAATCGCTTTTCATGTCAACAATCTCCTGGGGCAGCTTTTGGATATTGGTCATGAAATCGCTGATATAATTGCTGTTGTACCGCATGGAACTGCTTTTCCGGGCCAGTACAAATACCAGGTGGCTTGCCGTGGGAAACTGTTTCTGCCCGCCCCAGGCATATTGGGCAAAGGTCTGCCGCATGGTTTCATTCTGGACAATGAGAAAATGCCAGGGCTCAAACCCGAATGAACTCGGGGAAAGCCTGCCGGTCTCCAGGATGAATTCAAAATCTTCTTTGGAGATTTTCCGGTCCGGGTCAAATTCCTTGCAGGCGTGGCGTGACATGTATGCATCTAATATTTCAGTTTTTTCCATTTTTGGGATTCCTCATGTTTTACGTAGGTTTATTCCGTGTTGACTCCGTTTTCAATGCTTGACCGACACAATAAGATCTAGGTATATTTGCGTCAAGTAGATACAATTTTGGGATATAGTATCCATATTTGTATATAGGAACAAAACGTATACTATACCAAGGAGGCCTTCATATATGGCGTTGCGGCGAAAAGGCATACCCAATTGCCCCGTGGAAAGTGCACTCGGGATTATCGGTGGAAAATGGAAAGGCGTTATCCTGTACCACCTGCTGGATGGAAAAAAACGGTTCGGAGAACTCAAAAAACTGATGCCTGCCGTGACCCAGAGAATGCTGACCAAGCAACTCCGGGAACTGGAAGAAGACGGCATTGTCAACCGCAAGGTCTACCGGGAAGTGCCCCCAAAGGTGGAATACAGCCTTGCCGAAAAAGGGGAATCCCTGAAGCCGATCATCCTGGCCTTGGAGCAGTGGGGCAGGACTCTGGAGGTTGAAAAGAATGGAAAATAACCGCTGGTCCGTATTCTCTCCCAGTATTTGAAAATCCCAGGGTTTGAAATTTTTGAAACCAACAAGCATATTCTATAATCCGAGTTTCTTGCTTACTGTTTTTTGAGCAGGTCTTATACTACAGCTTGTGTTAAAATGCATTTTTAGAAAAGCGTTCGATTATAGACATAGCTGTCACTCATCACCGAAATCAGAAATTCATGAAAACAAGTAGCTTCTGGGTTTTGAATGTTAATAGTAGTTTGGGGTTCTGAATATTTCATTTGGGTAATTTCATCCTGATATAATCTACAGTCTGAAAGATTTTCTATTGAGTTTGTGGGACGAGGTATTTAATTCCCTGTCATTTTCAGGGGAAACCACCTGCCATCCATTTAGTTCCATAAATCTACTTCGATTAAAAAAAATTTTAAAAGACCTGATTCCCTTTTTATAATTCCCCCTCGTAGTAAATGAAGCATATCCCAGAGAAAGGGGGGGTATGGAGCCGGTACCTTGTGTCTGCTGTGACACCTTTTTCATTACGAGAAACAAGCGGCAGAAGTTCTGTTCGAAATCAGGTTACCAAAAAGTCAGAGAGGCTCTTTGCCAAAAGCAAAAATTGACCACAGATTCGGAATACAAGAAAGGCCAGCGACTGGCCATCCAAAAGTGGCTCGTTAACAACCCTGATTATTGGAAGAATTATCGCAAAAGAAAGCTGATAGGAGCCGGGCTTTACAGAAAATCAGGAATCAGAGAAAACGATCGCCCAAAGCTGTCTGTATTGCAGAGATGGACGTGAGAAGGCCCCATAACCAAGGCCTTCTTGGGAAAATTGTAATTTGTCTCCATCATTACCATTGCAAAGATAGCCCCTTCTGGCGAATTATTGTGGCCCACGTTGAAGTTTACTCTTCTTACATAGTACGAGATCGAGTAAAAATCACCACGATGTGGCACAATATGTTGATTTTGTAAAAACAAAATATGCAATATATTGTGTTTTTCCTTGACGAATCCGGAGAAACCCTTATTTTCAATGTCGATTCACAGGCAGGGGTTCATTATTCAATATCAACCCTTTTCAAGAAAAGGATCCCCAATGTCCATTCAGATTCATTTCAACACTTTTAACAAAAAGATCTACCTTACAAACCGGTCTGAAGCATACAAGAAGGCAAAACAAAAGGACCAAAGTATTCTTGATGCAATCAAGGCCAAATTTGTGGAAGAGGAGTACCCGGTGCAGGAGTCTTTTCTGCAGGGGTCTTTTGCCGTTGACACCGCCATAGTAAATGTTGAAGGGGACCATGATATTGACCGTGCTGTGGCAATCAAAGAGGAAGATGCCCCCACCGATCCTGTGAAGACCAAAAAGACCGTTTTGGCTGTTTTGGAGAACCGCGGTTTCAAAAATGCAAACGTAAAGATACCTTGCATCACAGCAGACTATCTAAGTTTAAATCTGCATATCGACTATACTGTCTATCTCAAAGACGGGGCAGGGGACTACAAGCTGGCCGTCGGCAAGGTGGGTTCCAGTGAAGAGAACAAAAAATGGGCAGAATCCGATCCGCGAGGTCTTTTGGAGTGGATTTCCGGATCAGACGATTATGGTCTCAGTTCGGCCGTAAAACGATTACAGTATAAACGGTTGGTGAGATATTTAAAACGCTGGCGGGACGTCACTTTCAGCGATGCCGTCAAAGAGAAGATATTCTCAATCGGGCTAACTGTAATGATCAAGCATGAATACAGACCGGATTATTTTGAAACCGAAGTGGAGGATGATTTAACCGCACTTAAAAAAGTTGTAGACAATATTTTATCTTTGTCTGCAAATTATTTCATTCTTGCATCTTCCAGCCCCGTTCAATACAGGGTATCAGTTCGCTTGCCTCGCA
The DNA here is from genome assembly GCA_036881925.1 of Desulfobacter sp. Taxonomy (GTDB): domain Bacteria; phylum Desulfobacterota; class Desulfobacteria; order Desulfobacterales; family Desulfobacteraceae; genus Desulfobacter. Next base: position 72,616 of record JBAJNJ010000008.1, on the reverse strand, counting down.
GTCCCTATACAAGTATTTTTCGGCACAAAGATGGGGCAGGGGTCTGGACAGATGGCAGTGCCAAAAATACAGGCACCCAGCTGCGCAATCAACTTGTATCTCTCCAAGAAAAATTAAGCAAAGCCTTAGACGAAACTGACGTTATCAAACAATGTAAAATCTTGAATGGTGTTTTCGGCGATGATTTTGAAATTCCGGATCAACCGTCAAGTAACAATTCGAACTCACCCGTTGGGAAAACAGCATCGGCTGCTTTCCCAACGGCAGGAGTTGTGGGGACATCTCAAGGGGCTTCCGCTGTATGAATTATGAATCGATCCTTCTTTACTTTTTAAATACTGCATATGATATATACCCAGAAGAATATAATGGCCGGGATTGTATTTCTGTAAAAATACAGATTGGGGATAAAGAAGTCATTCTGACTCATATTTGTGTTTCTGAATTTACTTGCCTTCCTGTTTTTTTGTTAAGAGATGCCGGTGAATATGGTCGTCTCGCACATGTTCAAATACTCGATAATGGTTCTTTGGGAGCCATCTGCGTAAACGACTCCGAAGCTGTCTCGGTTAACTTCCAACGGCCGGAACTGGCACTTGAGGAATCCCTGCGGCGTCATATAAAACTTTTAAAACGGGTGATGTGTGACCCGGTCTGGAATCGCAAAGAGTTGCTGCGTGAGTTCAAATCAGAATGGGACAGGATTGCCCCCGGGACTGACCACAAACTGGTTTGTTCGGCACAATCAGGCGTTTTAGAAGAAATGGAAATTCTCCAACCGGCAAAGGAACAGAATTATGGTATATATCGCTGTTTGGTTGGTATATCCGAGAGTAATTCTGACCTTAACTGTCTCTCATATCTAAAAGGTGAGCAAAAACGACAAAAAGCAAATGGTCCAGGGTATATAATACCCCTTGAAAGTCTTGAACCAGCCCCGCTAGATGGCCAGAGTCTGCCTGCCTGGTTTTTAGATGCAATTGGAAGGATCCCTGGCAAACTCAAGGACCAATTCCAGAGAAAGCTTGCACAGTTTCGTGCAAATCAGTTCTACCTTGTATTTAATGCACCGACCCCTTCAGGGGTAACCTGGTTTGGACTCCACCTGTCATCACGCAAAAAAGGGGTATTGCCCCAAAAAAAAGAACGGCTGGGTTTATGGGAATTCAAACGCCTGCCGGTAGATGTTCTGAATAAGGAACTGATAATGCCGCGAAGTGGGGCGAATCCAACGTTAGACAAAAAAAAGGTTCTTTTGATCGGTTGTGGTTCTGTAGGCAGCGAATTGGCTTTAAAACTGGGATCAGCTGGGGTAGGCGAACTAAATGTATCTGATCCTGACACTTATTCCCTTTCCAACATTTACCGCCACACTCTTAATAAACGTTTTGTGGATGTCCCCAAATCCATAGGACTATCCATGATGTTGTCAATTTCATACCCTTGGATTAGTGCTTTTCCTGAAAAAGGGAAGCTTTTGAGTTTCAAGGATTGCCCGGATCTTATTAACCATATGGACCTAATTATAATCGCAATAGGTTCACCGACGCATGAACGATTATTCCATGAATACCTGGTTACCAATAAGACCAAAACCCCCGTTATTAACACATGGCTGGAAGGTCATGGAATAGGTGGTCATGCCACATTGGATATACCTGGTTCCAGAGGGTGTCTGGGGTGTGCATACATTGAAAATGAAACAGGGAGGCCGGGCCTATCATCTAATTTAAATTTTTTTGAACCAAATCAGAGTATCGTTAAGAACTATGCCGGGTGCGGCGAAACCTTCATTCCGTATGGGGCGATTCATTCTACGCAAACCGCCTTGATCGCCGCTGATCTGGCTATAAGTTATTTGGAAGGTAAAATTACAACATCACAGAAGGTAAGCTGGAAAGGGCAGTCTGATGGCGCAGTTGCCAATTGCATAAAACTGTCTGACCGGTACAATATTTTTCGGGAATCCCTGGTGCCAGAACCGCTGTATAATCCTCTGTGTAAAAAATGCCGGGGTGAACCCGTAATAACCTACACTGGAGGAAAGTACACCATCCATGTTGCCCGGGATCTTGTTGATAGTTGGGATGGTTATCGGCAGATAACACAGGAGGCAGTTGAATCTGCGGGTCTCCTGATTGGGCATCGTGAAAATGACAAAGAGATCTGGCTGGATGGCATAACACGACCGAAAGCAACTGACATTAACAAGCGGAATTATTTTAAACTGGATGACCGGGCACACCAGGAGGATATAGACTCCGTTTTCGCTGAATCTGCTCAACATCGGGGATATTTAGGTACCTGGCACACTCACCCGCAGGATCATCCTGGGCCCTCTCCAGTGGATACTGAGGATTGGATAAAACACAATGAACAGAACACAGATAGACCGTTGTTCTTTATAATTATAGGCCGTAAATCAATTAAAGCATTCATGCTTGAAAAGGGACCGCTAACAGAACTGACTGAGATCTCTTAGTGTCAGTTAAAATATCAGTGAGCAAACTATGTTGAATTCTTTTTGGTTAAAGTCTAAGTGGATTATTGAAAGGTATATGGAAACCAGGAAAAAACTGTACCCTTTAGCTGTATTGGGTACAAAACTGGTGATCGCCTCCCTGTCTGCAATTCCGGTTTTAGGATGTGGTTTAGTATTTACTTTCCCGGAAGGATTTATCCTCTCCGGAATCCAGTACGGCAGTCAGGCCATATCAACGGTAACTTTCGTTCTCAGTTTTCTCACCTTCCTGATTGGCGTGGTATTAATCTATAGCGATGTAAAGAAATTGGGCGATATCCCCCGATCGACAGCCAAAGCATTGATTACTGGTATGTTGGGCACCTCTGACAGATTCCCGGATGAACTTTTATCACGGTCCGAACATTTAGTTACAAGGGAGACTGTCAAATTAGGGATCTCCGAATTAACTGCAAACGATATCAACGCACAGGTCGAAATGTTTAACTCTGAAGTTAAGGTCAGGATTTATGAACGTTTTATCCTACATAACGATTGTGCAAAAATATATTTGGGTGGTCTTGCCAGGATCCCTTTTTTGGTCGCATATGGGTCTTGTTTCAGGGCAGTAAGTGCGAAAATCAAATACTTTGACAGGTTCCATATGGATGGTGATTGGCGGCTTCTCAATGACGAGGAAAAAGGCGCAAAACTGATATACGATAACCCACAGAAGGTGCAGCCTAATGATAATGGCCAGATTGGCATCTCAATAAGTTTCACACAGGCAATACAAAAAAAACAATTATCCCCTGCGTTAAAGGACCATACTTTAGATATTAAAACTAACCTTGGTAATGAGCGCAATCTTATAACCAACCAGGGTGAATTGGAACGAGTATCATTTGAAATTCAAGGCATAATAGATACCTTTTCATCGCTGGCTGATTGCGATGAAATACATTTTTTCATCGCAGTGCAATCAACGGTCGCTTTAGAGATCGGCCGGCGATTTCAAGAGGGGATTCACAAAAAATGGGTCATTCACAATTTCAATCCAACAGAAGGAAAGTATGATTGGGCACTACAGGTCAATAAAAATTCTATACACAGATATACACTTTGACATCCTCCGAAACTGACCACGAGTGATTCCGAATAGAAGGCTCGGTTAGAATACAATCGCATTCCAATCCAGCCCTGATCTACAACATAGAGTCAATCATTCCGATTCATTCGTGTGTAAATCGTGAGTGAGCATGGTCACAAACGGTGATAGATGTATATTGAATCATTTGGAATCATTGAAAAAGACTATGAATGCTTAGAGTGGCTCCCGTCCTCTCAAGGTCAAGAGCTATTAATCAGATCGCCAACTACCAGGTGAAGCTCAGAGTATCAATTTTATCAAATCAAACGAAATGAAAATAAAATGAGGACTACTTCCAAAGTAAGATCTGTTTGCCAGGCGGACAACCAATCCAGACTATTCATTTAAATCCGGTATGTTAAATCATTAAATCCCAGCGAGTGATATTACGTGTACCCCTCATTTTTCAGTTCTTAACGATTCGAATTTTCCCGAGGAGAGTTTTGATGGTATGAAAATTCATCTTGTTCAAAAAATTCTCGAATTCGATATATAAGATGGGATATATCTTTGCTTTCTAAAGAGACAGGAGAATACATGACTCGCTTGAATTTCTTGACATGATCTGCCACATCAAGTCCAGATTTTTGTAAATAAGGACAACCGACACCATGACGCTCCGACACCCACTTAGTTCTGCGCATCCGGATCTCCGCCAAAAAATAATGGTTTCTCATAGGCCTCATTACCGTCTTCGCCCTGGTGGCTTTTGACTGGACAGGAAACCTGGCCCGGGCCGGTATCCTACTCAAGGACAACAACGGGCCGTCCGTGATAATTTTTGTGATTTTCCTGTTATCGGGCATGATCATTGAGGTGGGACAGATCAGGGCCGTGATCCGGGAATTCTCCATTTAAGAGGACAGGTAATCGTGAAAAACACTCAGGCCTTTTTCTATGTTTTTCCGGCCGAAACCAATGCGGAAGCGGTCTTGGGGTGTTTCCAGCAGGTCGGATTTGTAAATCTTTGGCGGTAGCAGCAAAATACCCGTGTCGTTGACAAGGTCTTCACAGAATTGATTGGTATCTTTGGGGCCTGTATATTTGGGAAAACCCACACATCCGCCGTCAGGCCGTGACCACTGAAACAGGTCCTTAAATGTATTGAAGAATTCAGTTAATTTTGCAGCATTGGCATTGACAAGCGCACGGTTGCGTTTAAGGATTTTTTCCCTGGCTTTAAGGGCAATAATGGCCAGACGCTCGCTTGGGGCGGCATTGCAGATTGAAAGATAGTGTTTGTAGCATTCCATGCGCGTCAGCAACTCCCTGTCCCTGGTCATTATCCACCCGATTCGCAGGCCTGGAAATCCATATGCTTTGGATATTACATTTAGCGACAGGCCTCTTTCATACACATCTGCGACCTGGGGAAGACGGATGGAACTGTCCCGTTCCACAAGCCGGAAAACTTCATCGCTGAACAGGTAAATTCCATTTTCCCGGCAAAGGGTTACCAATGCCTCAAACCGGTTCTTGTCCGGAACCGCACCAGTGGGATTGTTTGGGAAGTTGATGGAGATCAGCCTGGTATTGGGGCGGATCGCTTTCCTGACCCGGTCAATGTCCAAAGACCAATTGTCGGTTTCGTCAAGGGGAACACCGGTAACCTCACAAATGTCCAAAGGAATGGTTTCAGCGGCCTGATAATTCGGCACCACCACAATGGCGTGGTCGTCTTTGTTCAGCAGGACCCGCATAGCAACATAAATGCCTTCTTCTGCACCTGCAAAACAGAGTATGTCTTTTGGTTCGGCTGTCTCGTATGTTTTGGCGATCTCCCGGCGAAGTTCGGGATGTCCATAGGTCTCTGTATATCCGAGCCATTGGGTATTAAACGCCTCCCGGTCCTTGTCGGAAGCCAGTTCCAGGAGTTCGGCAAGAGACATACTTTCGATATCTGATGCTGTCATGTGGTATTTGGCGGCAAATTCCCATTTTGAAAAATATCGCTCCAATGCAAAGTCGCGCATGGTTAAATCCTTTTGGGTTATTCTTTTGATTGGTGCATATAAGATTCGTAAACGGAAAGCGCTATCTTGATGTCCTGGACAGCCACACCGGTCAGATCGGCCAGGGTGATTTGCCGCTCATCTGTCCTGGCTTTCACTCCATTGCCGATGATTTCCCCAAGCTCTATCAGCTCTTCACGTTTAACCAGTCCGTTGGCGAAAGCCTTTGCAATTTCACCATGGTCCATACATTGGGAGTATGAGTCAACAGATACGATGTCAGCCATTTTAACGATGTTTTCGTCTATTTCCTGTTTGCCGGGCGCATCTGCCCCTACGGCTGTGATATGGGTGCCCATTTGAATCCAGTCCGCTTGAATCAGCGGGGTGTTTGACGGTGTGGTCGTCACGATCAGGTTGCATTGCCGGACCAAGGTTTCAACATCTTCGGCCAACTCCACATCAAATCCCCGGGCCTTCATTTCCATTGCAAACGCGTTTGCTGTCTCAGGGTTCCGATTCCACACCTTTACTTTGCGGCAGTCGGTCAAATGGGTGAGATATTCAAGCTGGAGCCGGGCCTGCCCACCACTGCCGATGATCCCTATTTGTTCAATATGGTCCGGTCCCAGGTATTTGGCTGCAATGAAACCGGCGATTGCCGTGCGGATATCCGTGAGCATGCCCTCATCCTGTAACAATGCCACAGGAAGGCCGGTTGTCGCGTCCATGATGATCATCATGCCGTTGCAGGTGGGTAAGCCTTTTGCCCTGTTTGTATTGAACCCTGTTGCTATTTTAATCACAAAAAAAGGATCTGATGTGATATGGCCATATTTAATATGGCAGTCTCCTGTCCGGAATGGTAAATGCCCCACCGGTGGGATTGTTGTTTCCCCTTTTGAATAGGCCACAAAGCCTTTTTCGATCTGCGATATTACCGTTGGAATATTCAGGTTGGCCCGGATCTGTTCGTTTGTAAGAATTTTCATTGACGCTCTCCAATACTATCCTGATGGTTTGCCTTTTGCCTGCTTTATATATTTAAATATTGTCGCCCGGCTCAGATTCAGAACGCCGGCAATGTATTCGTGTGACTTTTTATTTTTGAACGCACCCTGAATATACAATTTTTCAGCAAGGGCCCGCTTGTCTTCAATTGTTAAACTCTGGACGGTTTTTTTATTTTCTTGGGCCCAATTGTGGATATACGTGTTCACGTTTTCCTGCCAGTCGTTCTGAAACAAATTATCAACATGCCGGTCCATTTCTTTTGGTGCAATAAAAGTGGAAATTACCCGGTTGAGTTCGTCTGCCATGGAAATATCCAGATTGATGCACATGAGCCCGGCAGGGTTTCCGGCAGTATCTTTGAGTACAATGGAAACGGATTTCAAGCGCCTGCTGTCCCAGTTGATCTTTTCATAAGGGCCGATCACATCAGGTTTTTTTTGGAAATCCATTCCTTCCAGGTTTGACGGAAATCCTTTATCCCGTTTGGAAAAAGAACTGCTGATATATAAAATTTCCTGGGTTTCCAGGTCATGTATGACCGCTTCTGCATAAGGGGACAGAAGTGTGGTAATACCATCTGCAATGTTCACAAATTGCTGTAAAATGTTTTTTTCCAAAGGGTTACCCCGGCGTCATGGTTGATGAATAATATCATACTGGATAAATTATACTAAAAAGTCAACATTATACTTTTTAGTATTTTTTTGTTGTGCATGCCATGAGTGCTTAAGTCATATATTCAAAATAACGGGCATGACTCCTGGGTTGCCCGGCATGCTGCAGAAACGATAAAAGCCGTTCAATAATGGTATTACAGCCCAAATTTGCGAACAATTTTTGATCCCGTCTGGGAAGTTCTTGCGTTCTGAAAGGATAAACGTATACATGATGGGCTTGAATTTTTTGGCATGATCTGTCAGATCAAATCCAGAATTTTGCACATAAGGATACCCGACACCATGACGCACCCGGACACACCACTGACACCCCAAAACACTCACTTGGCTCTGCGCATCCTCACCACCGCCAAAAAACACTGGTTTCTCATCGGCCTTATTGCTGTTTTTGCCCTGGTGATTTTCGACTGGACAGGGACCCTGGCCCGGGCCGGTATTCTGTTCAAGGACAACAACGGGCCGTCCGTAATGATTTTTGTGATTTTCCTGTTGTCGGGCATGATCATTGAGGTGGAACAGATCCGGGCCGGTATCCGGGATGTCAGGGCCACCTGTGCGGCGCTCGGGCTGATTGTGCTGGTGTCGCCTGTCCTGGCACTGCTCCTGGTCCTGATTCCCATGGAAACCGGTATGGCCCTGGGGCTTTTCCTGGTGGCGGTGATGCCCACCACCCTGTCCAGCGGCGTGGTCATGACCGGGCAGGCCCGGGGCAATATGGCCCATGCGCTTTTTGTCACCATCCTGTCCAATTGCATTGCCGTGGGCACTATCCCGGTGGTTCTGCCGCTGCTGCTGGCGGGCCTGGATCTTGACGCTGGGCTTTTTATTGACCGGGCCGGTATTTTTATCACGCTTTTGTTTCTGGTGTTGCTGCCCCTGGTCATGGGAATGGGTATTAAAAAAGCGGTTCCGGATATGCCGCTGGAATGGAAAAAACGCTTTTCCATGGTAAACCAGTGCATTGTCCTGGGGATTGTGTACATGTCCCTGTCCGGGGCCAGGGAGGCGCTTGTTGCCGGGTGGGGCGATCTTTTTATTGTTCTTCCCCTGGTTGTGGGGTTTCACCTGGCTCTGCTGGCAGCGTCATTCGGGGCGGCCAGACTGCTTCATATCGGCAGGGGGCGGCGGGAAAGCGTGATCTTCATGGGGGCCCAGAAAACCCTTCCCCTGTCTGTCATGCTCCAGATCACCTGTTTTCCCCAGTATGGAATTGCACTTCTGGTGTGTGTGATCCATCATATCGCCCACTTGATGATCGATGGGTTCCTGGCCGGAAAAATGGGGTCGGAATAAGATGCTTTAACGCTGCATTACCCCCGTAATTCAAGGCGTTGGAAAGGGATGGGTGCATGAACTGCTTGTCTTTTTACAATCAATGGATTAAAGAATCAGACATCACCGGATGTATAAACCAGATATTTCATGACAGTTTGTCTTTAGGATTTGACTTGAAAACCCAATCTAAAAGCTTATGCTATAAAGCGTTGGCAAATAATAAAAATATAACACCGTGACATGTTTGGGATAGTCCCACATAACAAGCCAATCTATGAGGATGAATGATACTACTTTTCTTTTACGTTTTTCTGGCCCTGTTTTTTTCGTTTGCATGTTCGCTGATGGAGGCGGTATTTCTAAGTATTCCCTCGTCATACATCGTCCTGGTCAATAAAAAAAATGAAAAAGACGGGAAGCTGCTCCAGCGGCTGAAGACGGATATGGACAAGTCGCTGTCCGCGATTCTCAGCCTGAACACCATTGCCCATACCGTGGGGGCGGCCGGTGCCGGGGCCCAGGCCACGGCCCTGTTCGGCAACAAGTATGTGGGGATGATTTCCGCTGTGCTGACATTGCTGATCCTGGTGGTGTCGGAGATCATTCCAAAGTCCCTGGGGGCCACCTACTGGCGGCAGCTTGCCAAACCGGTTGGGGCCTGCCTGCATTACCTTATCATTGCGATGTTTCCCTTTGTGTGGATGTCCCGGTATATCACCCGGGTGATTTCTCCTAAAAAGGCGGATGACGGATTCTGCAAAGAAGAGTTTACAGCCATGGCCGAGCTTGGGGCGCAATCCGGCGAGATCAAGGACCAGGAGGCCCGGATCTTAAAAAGCCTGTTCCGGTTCAACTCCCTTCGCGTCAAGGATATCATGACGCCGCGAACCGTTGTGTTTGCCTTGAAAGAGGACATGCGGATCAAAGAGGTGGTGGACCAGTATCCGGATATGATTTTCTCAAGAATTCCGGTGTTTAAGGAGGGGATTGACAGGATCACGGGGTATGTCATGAAAGATGAAATCCTGGAAGCCTCGGCCCGGGACGAGCACGAGAAAACCCTGTCGGAACTGAAACGGGAAATCCACCCGGTTTACGAGGCCATGCCCCTGCCCAAGCTGTACGATTTCCTGCTCAATAAAAGGGAACATCTCTCGCTTGTCAGTGACCAGTACGGCGGGACCTCCGGCATCGTCACCCTTGAGGATGTGGTGGAGACGCTTCTGGGTATGGAAATCGTTGATGAACTGGATGTGAATAAAGACATGCGGGCACTGGCGAAATCCAAATGGAAGGATCGGATCCGGGGGGCCGGTAAATAGCCCGGCTGATCCCGGCGTATTATAGGTTTATTCTGCCCGGGACCGGGTATACCGTTTCGGAATGTCCACGGCAGTGAACCTGTGGTACAGGTCCGGGGAATAACCGTTTGAGTATGCATTCATGAACCCATGGCCGCCAGGGGCTTTTTCGCAGGATACCTTTGGCGTCTTCTTCAGTTCCGACATGAGAAGGTCCACGTCAAAATGGGGTTCTGTCTCCGGGAAAACCAGGTGGATGTCAAATTGCGGCCGGATATCGGCATGATCCCGTATCCGGGAGCCGTAAAATCCCATGGCCCCGGCAACAGGGGGCAGGCCAGCCTGTCCGGACAAGTGCCAGAGGGCTGCCGCACCCACGCTGAATCCCAGGATAAATACCGGACCATCCATGGCAGCCAGCCGGTCCAGGGCAAGACGGCTGTATCCGGGAATATCCATATGGCGGGTGAAATAGCGGTAGGCCTTATCTTCCCGGCGGAAAAGAATAGTACCCTCGTAAGGATCGAGAATTTCCACGGCCGGCGTTTGGCCTGTTTTTTCCTCCGCCGCCTGCTTCATACGTGTTACCAAGCGGTCCAGGGCCGGGGTGTGGCCGAAAATATCCGGGAAAATAAGAATGGTCATGGGCTGGTGTTTTTAAGTGGGTTGCAATAAAGCCGGGGGCCGGCTGGTTGGGCACAGCCCCCGGATATAACGATTCTTACAGGATAAGGGATTCCGAGGCAAGTGAGGCAACCGTGTCCACCTTCATACCCAGTTTAAAGTGGTTGGACAATTCCCCGAGCTGCCTGTGGCAGGAGAGGCAGGCCGTGGCAATATGCTCAAGGCCGGTGGCCTTCATCTGGTCTGCCTTGGGCTTACCCGTGACCATCCGTTTTTTGGTGGAGCCGGAATCCTGTAGAATTCCTCCGCCACCGCCGCAGCAGACCCCGTCCTCCCGGCTGGGAGTGAGTTCCACCACCCCGTCACAGCAGAGTTCCAACAGCTCCCGGGGCGCATCATATCCCCCGGATTTCCGGGCCACGTTGCAGGGATCATGGTAGGCGATCTTATAGGGATGCACGGACGGGTCGAATTTGAGCACGCCTTTGCGGGCATATTCCACCACGAGTTCGGGAATGCTCATGACCGAGAATTTCGGCTCCCTGCCGATGACCTGGGGCAGGATATGTTTGAGCACGTGGTAGCCGTGGCCGCACTCGCTCAGGATCAGGGTTTCGATACCCAGGCGTTCGGCCGGTTCCACCACCATCAGGGCCATGCGTTCGGCAATATCGTCCTTGCCCACAAAATATCCCCAGTTGGTCACGTCCGTATGGTAGGAGGACATGGTCCAGGATTCTTTGGTGGCGTAAAAGAGTTTTGCCATGGCTGTGAGGTGGAGCAGGTTGATGCCCAGTTCCCTGGGGTTGGGCAGGTAGAGGAACTTTGCGCCTTCCTTGTCATGGGGGATTTCCGCGTTTTCATCTTCTACCTCATCGACAAATTCCTCGGAAACCCATTCAACGGTTTCAACGAATTCCTCTTTGGTCAGGCCGTTGACATCCCCGAGTTCCAGGCGGGATTTGATGCCTTTCTGGATATCTTCGGGGATCTGGTCGTTGGCTGCGGCAAGGCTGCGGGCTTTGCGGACCACAATATCCATGGTGATGCCCATGGGACAGTCCTGGGTGCAGCGGTTGCAGATCAGGCAGTCCCAGAGCATCCCGCTTTTGATGAGCTGATCGTCCAGTCCCAGTGCTGCCATGCGGACCATCTGCCTGGGCATGGGGCCGCCCTGGCCGTCAAACCAGGTGCATCTTGAGTTGCACGCCCCGCAGGTCAGGCATTCGGATATATTGTCGCCCGTGCCGAGTTTGTCCAGGAACCGGGCCAGTTCGGAATCCTTATTCATATGTAAATGTGTCATATCATTTTCATCCTTGGGTTAGGGCGTTGAAAGGGTCCGTGCAAGCACCTTGGGTTCATTGGCTGCCACGGGCTGCCATACCACCTTGTCCGGGGGCATGCCCGGGAGGGCCGATACCGTGTCCACGCTTTGGGCGGCAATGGCTGCCCCTTGCCGGGACCGGCAGTTGCCCTCGTGGCAACCGGTGATGACCACCTTGTCAGCGCCCTTGAGCAGGGCCTTGAGGATCATGTCCGAGCTGACCCGGCAGGCACAGGGAATGGATACCAGGTCTGTGGTACCGGGCAGGTTGTCCGCAGCCAGAGCGGCGGAGCGTTCACAGGCCAGGACAAGGGTACGGCCCTTGTCTGTGCGGTCGGCCAGGTCTGTATTGGCCAGGCCGCTGGATTCAATGGCATAGGCCGGGCAGTTGGAAACACATGCCTGGCATTCAAAGCAGGCGTCCGGCATGATCTGGGGCCGGCTTTTTTCGTTGAGCACAATGGCCCCGTGGGGGCAGACCCGGTAGCAGGTCAGGCATTTCGCGCATTTTTTTTCATTGACGGTCACCATGCCCTGGGCAGGTGTTTGGCCCTGGGGGGGGTGGGTGGCCAGGGTGGCGAGGATGGCCTGGATTTCCAGAGTCAGGTCATCGTCGTCAATATCGTCATGGCCGGGACCGGCAAAGAAGATGCCTTTTCTCTGGCTTTGCACCAGGCGGTGGCGGACATTGGCGGGCTGGAGAAACCCTTCCACATCCAGATCCAGCTTGAGCAGCCCGGACAGGTCGCTGAATTCCGGTGCGGCAGCAATGGTGTCCGTCACCACCAGGGCGTCTGCGTCAAAGGCCAGTTCATGGCCGGGCAGGGTGGCCTCATTCATACGAACCTCAAATCCTTTGTCTGTTGGCCGGATCTTGACATCTTCAAGGGTGTCATACCGCAGGAAACGGATCCCGGCTGTTCTGGCCCGGTCGTAAATCTGCTGGCCCGTGGGGCCGTGGACCAGGATTTTGTTCATGAGGACATCCACTTGTTTGCCTGCTTCCCTGGCGGCAATGGCCGCAACCAAAGCCTGCCTGGCCTGGGCCTTGAATTCCGGTCCGAAATAATCCAGGAGGATAAGGCTTTCGTCCGGAAGATCCCCGGGCTTGGTCTGGGCAAATTCGGTGAGGCCCATGGCCCCGTTGAAATCGCTTTTCCGGGAGCAATGCCGGGGCGGGTGGGCCGATATAATGGCGCCGCAGGACAGTTCGGCCTTGGTGCCGTCGGTTTCATGGAAGATGGAAAAATTGCCGGTGGTGCCGTCCACGGCAAGAATTTTCGCCGCGCCAAGGTCTTCAACCCCCTGGGGAAGGTCAATGCCGGGGCCGGGCGTGCCGAACAGGCAGGCCGGATATCCCTGGGCCGCAACTTCGGCGGCAATGGCGGCGGCATCCGGTCCGTCTCCCAGCACGGCAATGCCTGTGTCCGGGGTTCTGGCAATGCCCAGGTCCCTAAGCGCAGTTGCGGCGGCAATCTGGCCGTCCTGGCGGGCGGAAAGGATGTCCATGGGGGTTTTGGCGCACCCGGCCAAAATCATGTCCGGGCCCGGGTCGGCATCCGGGGTGTTAAAGAACCCCCAGGTGTTTGGTACGGCATTGAAAAGGTCTGCCGTGGCCCGGCTGTCTTCCTGCGGGGTCATGCCTACGGACAATACCACAAGGTCAAAGTCGTGGGATGCTCTTGAACAGGTCTTGGGGTCTTCGGTCACCAGGGTGACCCTGCCGGTTTTCCCGTCTCCGAGAAGTTCGGCAGGCACTCCCTGGATAAGGTGGATGTCCCGGGAAAGCTCGGCGGCCGTGGTTCTGGCCTCTTTGCCGATGACCTGGAGATCCATGTAAAAAAGGCTGATATCTGCATCCGGGATCAAATGCAGCAGCTTCCGGGCGTGGCGCATGGAGATTTTACAGCAGACCTGGGAGCAATAATCCCGGTTTTCCTTCCGGTTCCTGGATCCCACGCATTGGAGAAAAGCGATCCTGGGTGCCGGTTCCACAACGCCGGCCAGGGTTTCTTCACGGATCAGGGTGTTGAGCCGGGCGGTTGTGATTACCTTGTCCAGGGTATCGGTATGATATGCCGGGACATTGCCCGGGTCAAACGGGGTAAATCCCGTGGTGACAATGGTTTTGGCAGGCGTGAGGGTTTGTCCGGAGGACAATGCCACGGCCATGCCCTGTGCCGTGCGGTCCAGGGAGGTGATCCGGGTGTTGAGATGGGGGGTTATATTTTTCGCGTCCATGACCTGGGCAGCCATTTCCTGGCTCAGGCAGGCCCCGCAGTTCTGGCAGGTGCCGGTGGCCATGCAGGCCCAGGTTGCGGCATTGCCGCCGAGCCGGTCCTGTTTTTCAACCAGGTGGACCAGGACATCCTGGTGGGTCAGGGCAAGCGCGGCTGACATACCGGCCACACCACCGCCCAGGACCAGGATTTCGGGTGTTGTTTCTTTCATTTGGGTGTCCTCCAATATCTGAAATGCAGGTTCAGTGGATAACCGTTTTCCGTAACAATTTGCCGTATGTTGGGGCGGATCGGAATCTTGGGTCACAAAAGCATCCTTACCATAATATACGGGCCAGAAAAAGGAGTTTGTAAACAATTGAAAATAAACGAATTCCATCCGGGAGAAATTCCCACAATGTGGTGCCGGAACCCTTGTGCCCGGATTTAAAAGGCAAATGCACCTCCCTGTGCCAGGGCAGCGGCCAGGATGGCAACAACCAGGACAAGGGCCAGGGTATCCAGACGGATGCGCGGTCCGGGCCAGGCATGGACCAGGGGAAGGCCGATCATGCCGACGCCGACACCTGCCCCGAATCCGAAAAAGTGGGCGGATACATCGGTGCGCTCGCCATGGCTGAACATGGCCATCAGGGTTGCACCGGCAGCAAGGGGCGCCAGGGTTTTGATCAGGGTGATATTCCTGCTGACAAGCACCTGCCTTGCCCCAAGCATGCCTGCAGCGGCCATCACGGCTGTGGATGCGCCAATGGAGATGCCTGCCCCCTGCCCCAGTCCGTTGGACAAAAGGTTGCCGGTGGTGCCTGCACAGAGCAGGAGAAAAGGGCCTGTGCCAAACCCGGTGAGCCGGACCAGGGGGGCTGCGAACACAATGAGGCCGGCCATGTTTCCCAAAAGATGGCGGGCATCACTGTGGAGAAACAGGGCCGTGATGGCCCGGAAGGCATCGCCTTGGCGGATAAAATAGGATGAGGCCCCGAATTTGAACACGACCTGGTCATGAAGTCCCGTGTGGATACAGGCGGCATGGACAAGCACCAGGATACCGATGATGACCAGGGTGGCAGGCGAATAAAAAGAGGAGGGGGACGCTCCGGCGATCTGCCTGGCAAACGGCCTGTTTTCAAGGGCATAGCGCTCCAGGTGGTGCCGTGCCCTGTCCTGTTCAGAGACCGGCACCCGGATTTCATATTTACCGCTGGGCAATGCAGTGAGTTGTGCGTTGATGGACTGGGATGCCAGGATCGTCAGGACCAAATTTGCTTTTTTCCTGTCTGCCCCGTGAAAAACCCTTTTCATTTACCTGCCTTGTGTGCATATTAGAAAATCAAAGCGTATCCCATGGAAACCAAAAAATAAAGGACAGATCATGAAGATCATACGGTTTATCACGGAAGATGAGAAAATTGCCTGGGGAACGGACTGGGACGGTGATACCGCATCCCGGCTTGAGGGAGATGTTTTTGTCAATCTTACGGATACGGGCCAGCGGTTGACGGTCAAGCACGTCCTGCCTGTTGTCTGGGCATCGGCCATTATCTGCATCGGCCTTAACTACCGTGGACATGCAGAGGAAATCGGCTTTGAACTGCCGGAATATCCGGCGGTGTTCATGAAAAATCCTGGTGCAATCACCGGCCATATGGCCCCTGTGGTGATTCCGGACTGCTGTGCGAATTCCCCTGAGGTGGATTTCGAAGCGGAACTGGGTGTGGTGATCAAAAAACCCGCGAAAAACCTGTCCGAAGACCAGGCACTGGAATATGTCGCCGGATATACCTGCGCCAATGATGTTTCCGCCCGGCGGTGGCAGAAGCATGCCGGGGCCGGGCAATGGGTGAAGGGAAAGAGCTTTGACACCTTTTGCCCCTGCGGGCCGGTCATGGTGACCCCGGACGAGATCACCGACCCCCAGAACCTGGAGATCCAGTGCCGGGTGAACGGCGAGGTCATGCAGAAAAGCCATACCGGCGATATGATTTTCTCCGTGGCCCGGATCATCTCCTACCTGTCCCAGTCCTGCACCCTGATGCCCGGGACCCTGATCCTCACGGGAACCCCCGAAGGCGTTGGGTATACCCGTAAGCCGCCGGTGTACCTCAGTCCCGGCGACCGGGTGGAAACCGAGATCCAGGGCATCGGCGTACTGGAAAATCCTGTTGTCGCGGAGAGAAAATCGTCTGAACCGAGAGAAGTTTAAGGGCTGATCAATATCGGGTTGATCAATATAAGAAACACCCGGGAAAATTCCCGGGTGTTCCAGGGGAGAGAAGATGACAGGCAGGGAATTACCGGTTCATGTCCTGGTCTGTATCATCCCAGGTGCAGGGGCCGGAACCGCCTTTGCCCCACTTGCCTTTACCGCGATGGTGGCCGAAACCGGCAAGATTTAATTCCGGGGCGATTTTTTTGGCCTCAAGGATAAAGTCAATTCGCTTGCCCTGCATGGTTCTTTTCAGATCGGCAATTTCGTCGGAAAGGGTGTCCAGTTTGGCCCTGTCCGGAGTTGAGGTTTCCAGGAGCATCCTGATTTCCTGTTTTTTGGTCATGATGGCGGACCGGGTTTCATAGGTTTCGTCAATATACTTCTGCCTCAGGGTATTGAGTTCGGTTTTCTGCTCTGCCGTCAGGTCCGCAAATGCCCCGTACCCCTGGCCGTTGCCGTATCCGGGGCAGCCCCCGCGCTTATTGCCGTAGCCGTGTCCCCAGGCAAAGGCGTTGTTTGCAAGAAATCCAACAGTGACAAGTGTGGTCAATACGATAATTGCGTTTTTTCCGATAATTGCGTTTTTTCCGATGATGGTCTTTTTCATGATGTGTTCTCCTTAATGGTAATGATGGATGAATATGTTAATTGGGGGTGGTGGTGCCGGCCGGGAGCGCAATGGCACAGAGGCTTTGCCATATGCTGTTCCCGGTATGGGCTGATACTGCGCCGTAACTTTGTCCGCCGCATGAACCGTATCCCCGGCTGCCATGGCCGTAGCCGTGCCCCCGGGAAAATGCCGTGGTGGCAATCTGCCCCACGGTGATGAGTGCGGTGAGTAGAATCAATGTTTTCTTCATGGTCGATGTTCCTTTATTGGCGATTAATTCGTGATTAAATTCTGATCTGCGCTGATCGTTGTGAACTCAATAGAGCAAGGGGTGTGCCATTGGGACTGGTGTTTTTTAACTGCTTGAAATTTAATGGGAAATGGTTTTTGGGGAAGGGTTCTGGATTTTCCCTGCATCCCGGCCTGTTTATTTTTTACCCGGATAATCTTCCCGGGTGTATAAAAAGTATCCAGGTGCTGCGGGTTACAAACAAAGCCGGACACGGAACAGAGAAAAATAAGAAAAAAAATAATGGACAGGATGGAGAACGATTCGGGGAGGCAGATCCGGAATCCTTGCCAGGGTTCCGGATCCGGTGAAGGGCAAATAAGGAGGGGGGTAAGGCAGGTATTAATGGACTGCAGTCTTTGTTTTGGGGGAGATGGCCGGTGGCCGGGGCCGTTGCATAAAGAGCGTTGCTGCAGAAGGCGGGTGCTCCGGGCGGCGTCCTGGCCTGGCCGGCATGCCTGTGGTTCGGGACAGGTCCCTGGTGCTGCAAAAAACAGACTGCCGGTCATTCACTCCATCTCCCCGGTGTTGTTCCGGGTGTTGTCCGGACAGGCATGGTGCTGCCGGATCCGGATGTTTGTTGATGATGTAAAACAGCAAGGGATGTGCCAGGCAGAGGGATACTTTTTTATGGTATTGATTTTAAAATGAATATTTTTTTGGTCGTAAGGGAACATGTCTTTTTTGGCCGGTCTGGGGTATACAATGGGTAAAAAGTAGGCAGTGTTTCCGGCAATTTTGTGGGCATGCGTAACCAGGCCGGATGGCATCTCTTTTTAAAAAACGCTGGTATCTAACTTGCAAAACAATAATACCGTTTAAAGCGACGGTTCCGGGCGGCGGGCCCGGGAAAAGACAACCCAGGTACTTCAGGAATGATGAAAATATTAAAAAACAGGATATCGGTTCCCATTTCCCCTTTGATGGTTGCAGGGGTGCTGATGGTGCTTTTGCCGGTGTTTACCTTTATGACCCTTGACCGGATGAAAAAGCAGCAGGAGCATATCCGGGAGCGATTCCTGGTCAAGGGGATTTCCCTGATCCGGACCTTTGAGGCCGGAACCCGTACCGGTATGCTGACCATGAAATGGGGCGTCCGCCGGATCCAGGCCATGCTGTCGGAAACCGCTGTCCAGGATGATATCGATTATATCATGATTACCGATGCAGACGGCCGGATCCTGGCCCACAGCGACCCGGAGCAGGTGGACCGTATATATGGGGAAATGCCTGAACTCACACCTGAGATCCGGGAGATGCACCGGGTATTCAACCGGACCCGCCAGGATGGGGATGCATCCGTGTTTGAAGTGTACAAACGGTTCGCCCCTGTCAAGCCCGAGTTCCGGAGAAAACACCATTCCGGCATGCACGGGAAGCGCGGCATGCCGGGGCCGGACCGTGATGCGTCCCCGGAACGGATGGAAAGGGGGAAACACCGGTGGAAAGAGTTGTCCCCTGAATTTTTTGAACTGAGAGAGCATTATATATTTGCGGGGTTGTCCATGAACAGGGTTGAGGCAATCCAAAAACATATGACCCGGGGCATCATCGGCCGGAGCCTCCTCTTTTTTGTCCTGGGCTGCGCCGGTGTGATCATCCTGTTCGCATTCCAGGCATACCGGTCTGCCAAAGCCTCGCTCAAACGGGTCCGGGCCTTTACGGACAATGTGGTCCAGAACATGCCGTCGGGCCTGGTCACCCTGGACAAAGACCATAAGATCTCTTCTGCCAACACTGCCGCCCGGAAGATCCTGGGCGCCGTGCCTGTAAATGCCTACCCGGAGATGATCGGGATGGCTGTGGAGATGTCGGATACCAAGGCTGTGATCACCCGTGAGGTGGGCGTCCGCCAGTCCGGGGGCGGGGAGATCCGGCTGGACATGACGGCCTCGCCCATCCTGGACAATCAGTCATCTATCCAGGGGTTTGTATTTCTGTTCCGGGATTTGACCCAGTTACAGGCCCTGAAAAAAGAGGTGGAGACCAACCGCCGCCTGGCCGCCATTGGAAAGCTGGCCGGCGGGGTCGCCCATGAGATCCGGAATCCCTTAAGTTCCATCAAGGGGTTTGCCACCTATTTTGCCAAACGGTATGAAGACACGCCGGATGACGCGGAGACCGCCAAAATCATGGTGGAGGAAGTCGAGCGGATCAACCGGTCCATCACCCAGCTTCTGGAATTTGCCAAACCGTTGGCCGTGGCGGAAAAACCGGTGGATATCGCGGACTTGGTCCAGCATTCCCTCAAGCTTGTGACCCATGACCTGGAGAAAAAAGACATTGATACGGATGTCCGTATCACCACCCGGTTTAAAACGCTCAGGACCGATCCGGACCGGATCAACCAGGTCCTGCTCAACCTTTATATGAATGCGGTGAATGCCATGGATGAACAGGGCCGGCTGAAGGTTGAAGTGGCGGATGACGATGCCGGCAACCGGGTGGAGATCCGTGTCACGGACAATGGATGCGGTATTGACGCCGGGGATCTGGAGGATATTTTTGATCCGTATTTTACCACCCGCCCGGACGGCACCGGCCTGGGCTTGTCAATTGTGCACCGGATTGTTGAAAATCTCAAAGGCGAGATCCGTGTGGCGTCCACGCCCGGAAAAGGGACGTGCTTTACCATCAGCCTTCCTGCAAAAGGCGACACCGGATCAACACCTGAAAATAACATGTAAGAGGCTCAGAATATGGCTTTGCATACCGTATTGGTAGTGGATGACGACGCTGCCCACGCCCGGATGCTCAAGACCCTGATACGGGACTGGGGATACGGGGTTCACCTGGCAGATGACGGGGATGTGGGCGTGGACATGGTCAAGGCCAGGCCCTTTGACCTGGTGCTCATGGACATGAAAATGGTGAAAATGTCGGGCATGGAAGCATTAACCCGGATCCGGGAGTATAATCCTTCTCTGCCCGTGATCATCATGACGGCATATTCCTCGGTGGATACGGCAGTGGAGGCGCTTAAAATCGGGGCGTATGACTACCTGACCAAGCCGCTGGACTTTGACAAGCTCAAGCTGACCATTGAGCGGGTGTTTGAGCGCATCCACCTGAAAAGCGAGAACCGGTCGCTTAAGGACCAGCTGGCTGAAAACAGGCTAAGCCATAATATTCTGGGCAAGAGTCCCGTGATGACCGCATTGCTGGATACCATCAACATGGTGGCGCCGACAGATGCCAATGTCCTGGTCTGCGGGGAATCCGGTACCGGCAAGGAACTGGTGGCCTCGGCTCTTCATGGGAACAGCCTGAGAAAAAATGCCCCCTATATCCGGATCAATTGCGCAGCCATCACGGAAACCCTTTTGGAGTCCGAATTGTTCGGCCATGAGCGGGGCGCGTTTACCGGGGCGGATAAAAAGCGGAAGGGCAAGTTCCTGCTGGCGGACCGGGGCAGCATCCTTTTGGATGAAATCGGGGAGATGAGCCTGGCCATGCAGGCCAAACTGCTGCGGGTGATCCAGGAAAAGGAGATCACCCCGGTGGGGTCGGATAAAACCATTCCCGTGGATGTCCGGGTGATTGCCGCCACAAACAGAGACCTGAAAGCCATGTCAGCAGAAAAAGAGTTCCGGGAAGACCTGTATTACCGGCTCAACGTGGTCCGGATTGATATCCCGTCCCTGTGCCGGCGGACCGAAGATATCCCGGAGCTGGCCCTTCATTTTCTGGAGATGTTTTCAAAAAAGAACCGCCGGGAAATCCGGGGGTTTACCCCCAATGCCATGGATACCCTGATCCGGTACAACTGGCCCGGCAATGTCAGGGAACTGATGAATGCCGTGGAAAGGGGGGTGGTCCTTGCCAGGACCGACTATATTCGCAGGGCGGATCTTTCGTTCATCTCGGAAGCTTCTGCCGATGCGCCCGCACCGGAGATGGGCCTTGAAAACATCAGCCTGTCCAAGGTCGAGGAAAAAGCCATTTTATCCACCCTGGCCGCCGCCGGGGGCAACAAGAGTGAAACCGCCCGCCGCCTGGGCATTACCCGGAAAACCCTGCTGAAAAAACTCAAACAATATGAAAAGGACGGCCAATGACCGATTTTGACCAGACCCCCACAGTTGCGCTTGATCCTGCCGTGACTGCGGCAGTCCGTAAAATAGAGGAATTCATTACCCGAACCACGGGACAGGCGCCAACCTCAACAGAGATGGCAGACGCCCTGACCCGGTATTTTGTACTCAATGAGATCCTGGAATTCATCAAGATGTCCAGGGAGGAAGACCAGGCCCCTGAATAAGCGTGGCTCCGGAACACCGGACCGCTATTTTTCCGGGGACAGTCTTGCCTTGAGGGCGGCCTGGACCATAAATAATCCCATAAAAGGGATGATTTCCGAAAAAAGTATTGTACCCCGGAAACCGAGCGAAATAAGAAATGCACAGACTGACGCGGCCAGAAAATAAACCGAGTATGTTCTGGCCTTGCGTTTATCAGGGGAGGCCACACCCAAAAATCCTGCAGGGCTTGCCAGGGTGGTGGCAATGCCGACGCCGATAACCCAGAGCAGGACACCCGAGGCCTGGAGCGTGTCATACATGTTGTTGACCCACCACATCCCGGTCAGAAAAGCCAGGGCCCCGGTGGCCAGGTAAAGGTTCATCCCGAGAAAGATGCGGTTCATGGTTTTTTTCCTGTAGACAAGAATCCCCATCACCATTGCCGCGGCAAGTCCTGCGGCCAGAAACGGGCCTTTCCAGTTGGCCGGAACTGATGTGTCAATGCTTCTGATGTATGCAAGAAAGATTGAAAACGGAACCGCTTCCAGAATACTGAACATCTGCCTGTCCCCCCGTGTTACGGATGCCTGCCTGCGCTTTGCCTGTCCCCTTTATCTTGTCGGTTTACATATAAAGGACCGGGGGAGATGTAAAGCAGAATGTTGCCGTATCATATCCATCCTTTCCGGATATATGGTTTTATAAGATCTGCGCCGGGCAAGGTGTATCGGAGGGCCCAAACAAAACAGACCGCTTGCCCCGAAGGCAAGCGGTACTGGGATGTCCGTATTTAAACGGGTAGAGACACCGGTGTTAATGTTTGATTTTGGCCAGCACCTCGGGGGTGGGTTTGGGCAGGCCGGCAATTTTCCATGCGGTAATGGGATCAGGGAATTGTTCGTATTGGCAGGCCTTGTCCTGTCCCACGTTTTTACACACCGCCCGGATAATGGGGAATGCTTCAAACCGTTTATAATAATCCCTTACAAATTTCAGGATATCCATCCGCTCATTGCTCAGCGGGCATTCGTCTGATATGCCTTCGATATCGGCCATGGCACAGGCAATTTCTTCTGTCCATGAATCAGAATCCACCAGGTATCCGTCCGGATCGAGATTCAGATTATCGGTGTCTGTTGTGGTCATGCATTTCCTCCTTTGAGTCCTAAGTTATCTTTGAGCTGGAAGATCTGGAGTCCGAGGCCGATGCATTGCTTCCCGTCGATACAGGGGGTGGCGTCTTCAGGATCTACAAAGGTTTTGAGTTTACGGTTGCCATGTTTGAGCTGCACTTCCCAGGCATTATTGTCCTGGTCAAAACGGGTTTTTATTTTTTCTCCGCATGCCCCGACTTCCGGGTATACCGATCTGATGGTTTCGCATAATTGGTCCGATGTATACATAAGCACCTCTCTTTTTTGGGGAAGGTTGCGACACATGTCGGTTCATAGGCAAAAGATAATACACCCTGAATGAAAGTAAATGTTAGTTTTTAAAAACTTTTTATGGCGAATCTTTAATGAGCCTTCCGGGAGTGGAAGGCCCTTAGAATCTCTCGATGAGCTTGTTGATGATAAAGGTACTTTCCCGCATGGCCTGTTCGCTGAACGGGCCGAACCATTGGGCCACCCGGTTGAATTGGTCGATGAAACCGGCCTTGTCGTTGCTGTCCAGCATATCCAGGTGGCGGCCAAGAGCGTTGACAAATTCCTTGAGAAGGCGGCGGCGTTCCGGGGTGGCAAAGATGATTTCCGCGTACAGGGACGGATCCTGGGCAAAGAGACGGCCGACCATGCCCAGCTCAAGCCGGTAAATGGGGCTTGAAAACTCAAGGGTCCGTTCCAGTGTGATATGGCGCTGGTAGAGAAAGTCTCCAAAGCAGAATGTGGCAAAGTGGCGCAATGCCTGGACGATTTCCATGACCGTGTCATGTTCCTCGGCAGAGGACTGGACAATCACGGCTCCCCAGAGGCTGAGCTGTTCCACCAGCCACTGGCAGTCATCGCTGTTCCGGCCCGGGCAGACCACCACGATCTGCTTGTCCAGAACGTCGGAGGTGGGGCCGAACAGGGGATGAAGCCCTATGACCGGCCCTTTGTGGGCCCGGCACATGGCGTTGAGCGGTGCTTTTTTGATGGATGTCAGGTCGGCCATGACCGCATCCGGGGGCAGCAGCAGAGCCAGGGCCGTTGCCACCTCATCTGTTTTTTCAATGGGCACGGAAATCAGTGCCAGGTCAACGTCCCGGCACAAGTCCGCAGCACTGCCCCAATCTTCTCTGTCCAGGGTCCGGACCTGGTAGCCGGAACGGGTAAAAAGCCGGGCAAAAAGGCTGCCCATTTGTCCGCCGCCGCCCACCACAAGAACGGTTGCGCCGGGCCGAAGGCCCTTGAGCGTCATTTTCCGGGTCTGTTTGAGCCTGGACTGGCGGAGGATCACCCGGTAGATATCTTCCAGGAAATCCGGGTTTATGCCGGCCCGGACCGCCTGGGACCTGAGGCGGTAAATCAGGTCTTCTTCCCGTGCGGGATGGTACACAGGCATGCTGTGGGCTTTTTTCAGGGCCACCACCTGTTCCACCTGCTCCTGGCGCCGGGCCAGAAGGGAAAGAATTTCAGAGTCAATGCGGTCTATCTCATCCCGCATGGGGCGGATCTTTTCAAAAAAAATTTTATTGTCTTTATCCATGATATATGTTCTTTTCAGGCCTTGGTCCCTGCAAATGGGTTGCATACCATACAGGATATCAATATTCAACAATGATTGACAACTTAAATCATGGACACCAAAACAACTCTGGGCTGTCTGGCTGTATTCGGTTCTGCATTTTTTTTCTACCTGGCAACGGTGGTCATCAAATGGTCCAACATGGCGGGACTGTCCATTGATTCCTCTTTGTTTACCTTTTCACGGTTCGTATTCGGATTTATCACGGTGGCGACCGTGA
The DNA here is from genome assembly GCA_036881925.1 of Desulfobacter sp. GTDB lineage: Bacteria > Desulfobacterota > Desulfobacteria > Desulfobacterales > Desulfobacteraceae > Desulfobacter. The sequence goes on along the minus strand of JBAJNJ010000008.1, from coordinate 48,302 downwards.
TGGCCCTCCGGAAGCAACGGATAAAAATTGTCAGAAAACGCTACCTTGTCGGCCGGGCCGTGGGAAACGCCGTGGCTGTTTTTTGTTTTTTCAAGGGCGTGGAGCTGACCTCCGTGGCACAGGCCAATATCCTTAACATGACCTACCCCTTGTTTATTGCGGTTTTTTCCTGGACCTTTTTAAGGGCACAGCGGGATATTGTTTCGGTGGGAATCGTTATCCTGGCATTTACCGGGGTCTGGCTGATCCTCTCCCCGGAGAATATGCGGTTTGATGTTGATTCGTTATGGGCCCTGGGCTCCGGGGTCAGCGCTGCTGTTGCCATTATGTACCTGAACATGTCCCGCCAGGTCCATGACACCCAGACCACCCTTTTTGTGATGTTCAGCCTTGGGGGCGTGATCATCTTCTGCCTGTTTTTCAACCAGATGCGAATGCCAAACCTTGAGGAACTCAAATACCTGTTCTGGTGCTCGGCCATTGCCATTGCCGGCCAGTATCTTTTAACAACAGGATTTAAATATGTAACGGCCATTGAGGGGGGGATCATCTCTTCAACACGAATTCTTCTGGCCGCGCTTCTCGGTCCGTTCATCGCCATGGACCCGAATCTGTCCCCGGCCGGGTGGGGCGGGGCCTGTCTGATTTTCCTGGGAAATGTATTTTTGACCCTGCGAAAAGCAAGGGGATAGATATCAGGGGCAGTATTTTCTATACGCTTTGGAGACAACCGTTTCCATGGATTGACCACCATCGCCGAATATAGAAATACCTGTCCGGATGATCTGTGGGTAACCCTATAAGACTGAAAAACGTAGCGGATTCCTAAGTGCCTGGCCTGGGGACAGGCATTTTTTATTATGGATTTTCATTTGGAAATGATGTAAGGATGAATCAATGTGTCTGCTGGGGCGTATTGTGCCGCAGAACCGACAGCATCAAGCTTTAATCATCGTTGAATTGCTGCAGTTTACAGACAATTTTCATTCCCGGTTGCAGCGTCTCTCTTTTTCTGCACCGGACAGCGGGGCATTTTCATGGCAGTAAAATCTCTCAGGGGGCAGATGGCGGAACAGGGTCAGGAATTCACCCCTCCGTCTCAAATGGCCGGCACTTTTTTCCAGATGATGATGGACAACGCACCGGATCTGATCTGGGCCAAGGATATGGAAGACCGGTATATTTTTGTGAACAAGGCTGCCTGCGATGTCCTTCTCAAGTGCGATTCAACAGAAGAAGTCCTTGGAAAAGATGATATCTATTTTGCCGGCCTGGAAAAGAAAAGAGGATTCAATCATACCTTTGGTGCCGTCTGTACGGATTCGGACCAGGTGGTCAGGAAGACCGGCATGGCTGCCCGCTTCATTGAAGAGGGATTTGTCCGGGGAAAATACCTGGTTCTGGATGTGCGCAAGGCACCGTTTTACGATGACCGGGGCCGGATGGTGGGCACGGTTGGGTGTGCCAGGGATATCACTAAAGAACAGGCCATTGAGAAAAAACTGAAAAAGAGTGAGGAGCGGTTTCGCCAGATGGCGGATTTTCTCCCGATCCCTGTTGCCGAGTTCGACCTTGAGCTCAATCTTCTTTATGCCAACCGGGCCAGCCTTGAGTATTTTGGCTACACCCGGGAGGACTATGAAAAATACTCCAGCATCTCCTGTTTGATTCCCAAATATAAGATCGGTCTTGTCCGGTCATGGCTGGATGACCTGTGCCGTGGCAAGGAGCGCTATCCGTTTGAGATGCAGTTTCTCAAAAAAGACGGCAGCTCTATTTACGGGATGATCAACGCCACCCCCATAAAAGATCATGACGACACCGTTGCGATCCGTGCCTGTTTCACTGATCTGAGCGACCGCAGGAACGCTGAAATCGTACTCAAAGAGAACGAGACCCGTTTCAGGACGCTGTTCAACGGGTTCAATGATGCCATATTTGTCCATCCCTTTGCCGAGAAGGGATTTCAGAACTTTGTCGAGGTCAATGACGTGGCTTGTGAGTGGTACGGATACTCCAGGGATGAACTGCTTGAAATGAGTCCTCGGGACCTGGTGGAGGAACCCGGCGGGATCGACCGCCTGGAAGCCCGCCTTGACCTCAAGGAAACCGGAAAACGAACCATCGAGGCCTTGAATAAAAGGAGAAACAAGGAAATTTTCCCCGTGGAAATATCTTCTTCCGTGTTTGAATTCCACGGAGAGCAGATGGTGTTGTCCACGGTCAGGGATATCACGGACCGGCGCCAGAGCGAAAAAGAACGGGCGGAAGCGGTTAAGTTTGCGGCGGAGCAGGAAAAATACGCCCTGGTCGGCCAGGTGGCCGGAAAAATGGCCCATGACTTCAACAACATCCTGGGCGGTATCATGGGCAATGCCGAGCTGTCGCTCATCGACTGCAGGGACCCGGACATCAAAAATACCCTGGAAATCATCCTGGATCAGACCATGCGGGGAAAAAATCTGACCAAGAATCTGGTCGCCTTTGCCAGGGACCAGGAGCCCAAGGAAGAGTTTTTCAATCTTAACGAAAAACTGGAACTGGTGTTAAGCCTGATGAAAAAAGAACTGGAACAGGTGGCGGTGGAACGGCAGTTTGAACAGAAACTGCCAGAGCTTCTCGCAGATCCCGGTATGATTGAACATGCCCTGGTCAACCTGATTCAGAATGCCGTCCATGCCATGAGCAAGAAGGATGCGCCAAAGTTGCGGATATCAACGGTTCATTCCATAAACTGCCTGGTTATCGAAATCCAGGACAACGGCTGCGGTATTCCGACGCAGTACCATGACAGGATTTATACACCTTCGTTTACCCTTAAAGGCAGCAAGGATGTCAGGGGTGTCTATGAGAAAGGCATCCGGGGCACGGGCTACGGCATGTCAAATGTCAAAAAATACATCCAGAAACACAGGGGTGGTATTGCGTTTAACAGCCGGGAAGGGGAGGGCACCACATTTGTGCTTTCCATCCCCCTTGTGAACAAGGAGCTGACCCGGACGGAGAAGCGTCGGATGGCCAGGCAGCAGGTGGTCCGTGGCAAAAAGATTCTCCTGGTGGAAGACGAAGAAGCCATTTCAACGGTTCAGCAAAAAATACTCAGCCAGGCCCCTTTTCATCACAACCTGGTGGTGGCGGCCAGGGGGCGGGAAGCCATAGAGGCATTTGACAACGAACATTTTGACTTGGTCAGCCTGGATTATATCCTGCCCGGCCGGCTCAACGGGATGGATGTCTACTCCCATATCCGGAAGACAAACACGGCAGTGCCCGTGATTTTCATGTCCGGCAACATCGGATTCCTGGAGTCCATGAAAGAGATTAAAGCCCGGGATGCCAGGATTGACCACTTGGCCAAACCCTGTGAAAATATTGTCTTTGTAAATACGGTGAACGCCTGGTTGTTCAGGACCGCTGTCTTATAAGGATAACCTGCCGCCGCTTCCCCAAATGGCCTTGCGGGCCTACCCATAATTTCGTTACGATTTGATACCGGATTGAAAACGCCTTTTTTTATATCGCCGGTTGGCATATAATACCAACATACGACTTGGTCTTCCGACGGTGGGTTTCACTGTCCGGCAAGCATTTCCCGCTTGTCGTAAAGGCCCTTCACAAACATCATTACACCGGAGAAAATGAATGAAATCTGAAAAATTTGATGCGGTCGTGGTTGGTTCCGGCACTTCTGCATATTATGTTGCAGACGGCCTGAATGATGCAAACCGCAGCGTTGCGATGATTGACGAGCGCCCCTATGGCGGCACATGTGCCCTTCGCGGATGCCAGCCCAAAAAATATCTGGTCTGCAATGCCGAAGCCGTGGCCATGGCAGACCATCTTGTGGGGCAGGGAATTCGTGGCGGCGCCGCCACGGACTGGGCCGCGCTCCAGGCACTGAAAAATGAGTTCCTTGACGGCCGGTCCGAGGCTGACGTGGCATCCTGGAACAAGGCCGGTGTGGCAACGTTTTCCGGAAGGGCCGTGATGACGGGACCGGATGAAGTGACGGTCGGGAACACCAGGATCACGGCGCAACACATTATCCTTGCCACCGGTGCCGTTCCCAGGCGGGCGGAAATCAAAGGGGCGGAATATATCCGCGACAGCGAAGATTTCTTGGATCTGCCCGAACTTCCGGACCGGATCATTTTTATCGGCGGCGGATATATTTCATTTGAATTTGCCCATGTGGCTGCTCGTGCCGGTGCCCGGGAAGTAACGATTATCCATCGTTCCTCCCAGGCCCTGAAAGCATTTGACAAAGATATTGTTAAGACTGTCCTTGCAGCCAGTGAATCCGCCGGCATTAAAATCGTTCTTGAGGAGTCTCCGGTGTCTGTCGCATCCGGTAGTGACGGGCTGACCCTTACAAGCAATACGGGCGCGATATATCCGGCAGACCTGATCATTGAAGCAACGGGCCGGATTCCCAACCTGTCGGTGCTGGAAGGGGGGCATGGCAATGTTGACAGCAGTCCCAAAGGCATTGCCGTGAACGAATTTCTCCAAAGTGTCTCAAATCCCCGGGTCTATGCTGTGGGGGATTGTGCCGCAAGCGGTGCCATGCTTGCGACGGTGGCGGATGAAGAAGGAAAAATCGCTGCCGCCAACATCCTGGAAGGCAACCATAAAACCATGGATTATACGGTTGTTCCCAGCGCCGTCTTCACAATTCCCAGCATCGGGGCCGTTGGCCTGACCGAAGAACAAGCCGGCCAACAGGGCCTTGATTTCCGGATAAACCATGGAAATACGCTTCGCTGGCCTTCGTCAAAGCGGATCGGTGAAACCCATTCCGCTTATAAAGTACTGATCGACAACCGGACCGGCATGATTCTGGGGGCCCACCTGGCCCGCCACAATGCCTCGGAAGCCATCAATGTGCTGGCCCTGGCAATGAAGCACAATATCAAGGCATCCGATCTCGCCGAATTCATGTGGGCATATCCCACAATGATTTCCGATTTAAAGTATATGGTGGGATGATGAAGCCTCTCGCCCAAAGCCCGGGACCGGCAATGGGCTAAATGGGGCCGGTCTCCGGGCTTTGTTCATTTGGAGTGGAATCATGGGCGCCTGAAAAATTTGAAAGATATGGCCAATGGCGTATTTTCTGATTGGTTTAAATAAAATGGATTCAAATACGCGGGGGGAATTGTGCAGGAGAAGACGAAAAAGAATGTGTATGAGGCATTTATTGGTGAAGCCAAAGCCTATTTCAGGCTGCTGGCATATGCTGATAAGGCAGATGAAGAAAATGAAACCCAGATTGCGTTGTTGTTCCGGGCCATTGCCGAGGCGGAAAAGGTACATGCCGTCCGGCAGTTGAACCTGGTAAAAGATCTGATTGTAAAAGATACGGAAACCAATCTTGAAGAATCGTTTCAGCGGGAGAAAAGTATCAGTGAAAATACGTATCCCGCGTTTATCAAGGATGCCGAAGACGAAGGGGAAACCATGGCTGCACTGGCGTTCAGCCATGCCCGGGATGCAGAATCCTATCATGCAAAGCTGTATGAAAGGGCCATGTACAACATCATCAAAAATGTGGTGAAAGCCTATCATGTCTGCCAGGTATGCGGTTATGTCACCGATAAAAAAATTCCCAAAAAGTGCCCGGTATGTAGCGCCCCCCGGGAAAAGTTCAACACTGTGGGGGAATGACCTGCCTCTTATCTGAAGATGCTGTCTGAAAGACGGAATATCAGTACAATACGTTCCCGGGTTGCGGCGGTGCCTGCCGCGGTGACCCGGGAGTATTGACTATCTGCCGGTCAACACGTTGGTTCCTGGACTGTTTTCAAATATCCCTGATAACATTTGCGGACATTTGAAAAATGGGCACTTACTTAAACGGCCAATGCGGAACAATCCTGCCGGATCCCTTAATACTGAAAATCATGACATAATATGTATACCACAACTGCAAAGGAGTAATGCATGCAGATATCATTGAAGCATAAAACCGCCATTATCACGGGGGCGTCCCGGGGCATCGGCAAAGAGATCGCCTTGAAATTCGGATCGCTCGGGGCGTCGGTTGCCGTCAATTATTTACACCGGAAGCAAGAGGCAGAACAGATCTGCGACCAAATTACGGATATGGGCGGCAACGCAATACCGGTTCAGGCGGACATGAGGGATATAGCCGCCATTGAACGCATGGTTGACATGGCCATCAACACTTTCGGATCCCTGGATATCCTGGTGAACAACGCAGGCATCATGATTTGCAAACCCATTCAGGATCTTACGGAACAAGAGTTTGACACGCTGTTTGCAAGTAATGTCAAAGGGGTGTTTTTTGCCTGCCAGCAGGCAGCAAAAAAGATGACAGATGGCGGTACCATCATCAATATCTCTTCATCGGCCACAAAATTGATGATGCCCACCTATGGGGCCTATGCCGCCACCAAAGGGGCGGTGGAGCAAATTACAAAAATTCTGGCAAAGGAACTGGGCCCAAGACAGATACAGGTCAATGCCATTTCTCCCGGCCCTGTGGATACCGAACTTTTCAGACAGGGAAAATCAGATGGCCTGGTCAACTCCCTGGCAGATATGGCGGCGCTGGGCCGAATCGGTACACCGCAGGATATTGCCAATGCCGCAGCCCTTCTGGCCAGTGATGATGCCGGATGGATCACCGGCCAGAACATCTGTGTCAATGGCGGATTTGTCTCATAGATAATTGATGCCTATATTAACCATATTAATAACGGATAGGTGAAACGGGCAAAACTGGCATTTGATCAGACACAAGTCAAGCGGGGTAAGATAAGAATGAAAGAAATGACCCGATTTACATATAAACAGCGCGCCGCCGCCGCGCTATACGGGCTTTTCATCGGAGATGCCCTGGCAATGCCGGTGCACTGGTACTACAATACCTCTGCGTTGGAAAAAGATTACGGACAGGTCAAAACTTATATGGCCCCAAAAAATCCCCACCCGGATTCCATTTTATGGCGGTCTTCCTATTCACCGGTTAGCAAAAAGGCAGATATCCTTCACCACCAAGCGAAATATTGGGGCCGGCGCGGCATTCATTACCATCAGTTCCTCAAGGCCGGGGAAAATACCCTGAACCTTAAACTTGCCCGGGAACTTTTGGTACAGCAAAAACAAATTCCCTATGATCCGCGTGCCTGGCTGGCCCACATGGTCACCTTCATGACCACGCCGGGAAGTCATAATGACACCTATGTTGAGGAATATCTCAGGCATTTTTTTACCCGATGCGGCAAAGGGGTTGATCTTTTGGAATGCGGCCGGACAGATGAAAACCATATCGGCGGGTTGAGTCTCATGCTGCCCCTTGTCATTGTCCTTGGGCAGGACAGGGAGCATGCTTTAAACACGGCACTGGATCATCTGGGATTCACCCATGGAGGCTCTGCCATGCAATCCGGCGGTAAAATGGTTGCAAATATCCTGCTGGACCTGCTTCACGGCCAAAGCATTGAGGCGGCTGTTGCCGCGCATTACCATCCTTCCCACGGACCAGAGCCGGCCCATTCTTTTGACTCTCTTGTTGAATTTCCGGACCAGATCGTGGTGGGCAAGCATTTTTCATCGGCCTGCTATATGGACCAGTCGGTTCCCGCCACATTGTTCCTGGCCTTGAAATATGCCCGTGACCCTGAGGCCGGCCTGGTTGATTTTCCGGGAACCCGCGTTTTAACATGAAAAACGTTACCATCGGTTTTTCCATTCACCGGCCGGAAATCCTTTTGCTTACCGCAGAACTAATGGCCCGGCATGCGGTGATTTTTTTAGAAGAGCCGCCGGACAGCCATTTTAAAAAGATGCTGGCCCGGAAGATGGGGGTGGACGACTACCTCATGCGTATGGACCTTGAATACCCTGAATTCAGCCGGGGTATGTGCCGCCTTGAAAGAGAGCTTTACCAAAAGGGGAAAACACTGATCCAGACCGATCCCTTTGTGGAGGTACTGGTGTTGATCCATGAGGAATTTGCCCGGGGAAAAGGGCCTCAAGATTTAGAAAAAAACACCATGCGGCATGTTGTCTATCAGGCGGAACGCAATGCCACGGGCGCCCTGCTTCACTTTTACAAAACATCAATGACCGGGACGTTTAAAGAGGTTGTCTCTTCGGTCAGGCAATTTGCAAGGGCTGATGCGGCGCGGCTGCGATTGCGTGATTCCTTAAGGGCCCAGGACATTGCCCGCCATGCAAAAAACTATCGCTCCATCTACATTGAGGCGGGTATGATCCATTATGGCCTATGGCTGCGGATCCGGCAGCAGCTCAAAGATTTCCATAAGGCGACGCCCATATTTCTCGACCGCATGGCATTACAGGAAAGCGCCTCACCCCAACATTGCTACAGTCCTGGCGACCAACTTACCCTGGCCTATGTTTTCCATCCGGCATTGTCCCGCAATAGATGGGAATCCCTTTTGGCGGCCCGGTCAATTGTCTATTCCAAGATCGTTCAAAAAGAGGAGCATCATGATTCTGGTGATCCGTTTTTTCACCTCAAAGATGAACGCAACTGTATCTGCATGGCCAAAATGCTGAGCATGGCAGACTGTGAATATCTGTATCCGCGTATCCGCCATCAGCCTACCAACCATGCATTTGCCACGGTTCAAGACTATATTCAGTCCAGAAAATGAAGGGTTAACCCGGCTCTGCAACGGAAAATGCATATGAAGTTGCCATGAGCAGCTTCCTCCATAGGTTCTCAAATTTACAGGTGTATGCCGTGATCAACCGTACTGAATCCACAACTCCCGGTATCAGGGATCAGGGCTGCTGGTCTGCTGAAAGGAGATCGTTCAATATTTTGAAATTTGTTTTTTTACTATAGAAAGTGAGATATTTGTACGGATTTGAAATCACTATGAGAAATAGTCGTTTTGGGTATTAAAAGTTACAATTTAGCATTTATTTGTATCTAAATTGTATTAGAATTCTCGATTATAATGCTTAGATTTTTACTTTTGTAAATAATTCTAAAGTAATTCTTACACGCAAGCGTTTCTCTCGTTTTATTCCCGTTTTATTTTTTTAAAACGCTTGACATGGGTGAAAAAATACAATAGTACCGTTTTAGATATGTAGGTTTGCTGAGCCTAACGAAGATAGTCCAAACGCCCCAAAAACACTTAGCTACTTTAAGTGTGCAGTAAAAAAATCATATGTCATTCTCGGGCAATATACTCCAAAAGAAAGGAATCTTGATTATCTTGTACTGACTTGTATATAAAAAAAGAAAGGCACTGACTGCCATCAGCACCTTTCTGTGTAAAACGAATCGTCCGTTAAGCCAATTCATTTTATTTGGTCTTATCCCAAATAGTCTGACTTGTCAATAGTCGTACCCCAATCGTTTTGCATCGCTGAGAGCTGTTCGGGAAATATTCTCGTACAGTCTGTCGCACTGCTGATTCATCATGCCATTCGTTATCTCCGGATTGCTTGTAACGTAACCGTAAATCCAAGTACTTGTAGATCTTCACACAAACGTCCGCCTTTTTAAGGGACTCATTGATGTGCCTTCCAAAGATGCAGGCGTGCAAGAAGTACGCGAAGTACGGGACGTACGATTTACTTGTTTTCCGGAGTTAAAAAGCAGAAGTACTTTACAGCATCATAACGCGTAAAAAACCTATTCATTCCAGATGGAATGATGCGTAAAACCGCGATCGTCTGTTGTTGATTGCTGTCTGGCTTAAAGGCTTACTATCTTTTTCTTGAGTTGTGTCGCGGAATTTCTAATTCGACAGGTTGAATTCATTCGTATTAACAGCGTTGTCCCGGGGAAAATAATAAATCAGGATGCTTGATGAGCATCAATGCAAAAAGGTTATTTAACCCAATTTTGATCTGCATGTTTCCTATAACAGAAAGGGGGGTTAGTTATGCTGAGTGTTGAAGACATAAAGATGTTGGCACGTATTTATGGAACTCCGGTACTGTTTCTCAATACAGAAGAGGTGGTAAAGGCTTACAACCATCTATCAGAAGCATTGCCCGGCGTAAAAATTTTTTATGCGTTGAAGTCAAATAATCATGAAGCGATTGTCAAGCAACTGGGCGATCTGGGGGCAGGGTTTGATCTCTGCAGCAATTCCGAAGTCGCTTTGGTGCTTAAACACGGGATACCAATGGGGCGTTGCATCCATACACATCCGGTTAAAAAAAAGGAAGAGATAGAATACGCATATGATAAAGGCGTCCGTGTCTTTGTGGTGGATAACAAGAATGAGTTGATCAAGCTTAAAAAATACGCTGCTGACCTTAAGCTTTTTATCCGGCTCGCCGTAAGAAATCCAAATTCGTTAGCGGATTTATCAAGGAAATTCGGGATCTATTCGGCAGAAGAAGCAACCTGGTTAATCAGTGAAGCCCATAAAATGGGATTCAAGGAATTTGGGCTTTGCTTTCATTGCGGGTCTCAATGTGAAAATCCCAAAGTGTACCTGAACGGCATCGCCATGTCTAAAAAAATCATTTCCCGATTAGAGCGCATGGATATCAATATTTCAACGATCGACATCGGTGGCGGTTTCCCTGTTGGGTACAATATGGAGAATGATGATCTGTCATCTTATTGCAAGGTTTTTTATCCTCATTTAAAGGCGTTGATGCAAAACGGTATCGAAGTATTGTGTGAACCAGGGCGTTATTTAAGTGCCAGAAGTATGTTTTTAATCACGAAAGTCATCGGTATAAATGAGCGAAAAGAAAAAATATGGTACTACATCGATGACGGCGTATATAATTCTTTTTCCGGGCAGATTTACGACCACGTTGAATATTCCTTATCCCTGTCGACTGCATCAAGCCGGCAGAAGATTGATGCGGTTCTGGCCGGACCGACATGTGATTCCTTTGATGTTGTTAACGAGAAGATGCGTGTTGCAAAGCACAGGATCGGAGACCTCATGGTTTTCAACAACATGGGGGCCTATACGTCTGTTTCCGCGTCAAGTTTTAATGGATATCCCCGGACAAAGGTCATTACATTGAGCAGGGATTGGCACGCAGACAACGATTTGTTTAATATACAGGTGCCGATATCGGTTGGCGGCGGGGTGCCGGCTTCAAAAGCCCGGGAGGAATCACAATGCCAACCATAAGCAATTCCAGCAGTCCGGATATTGCGGATCCTGTGTTTTAAATATGTGTAGTAAAAGGCAGACAGCGTTTTGCTTAAAAAAGCATATGTAAGATCACATCATGTTAAAAAAGACGTTGATGCTTGCCGGTTTTCCGGATGCTTTTTCACCGGCGCATGATAATCGGATCGGTTCGGCTATGGCCTGTTTCGGGAGATGTTGTCCGGCCGTTTGCACCGGAAAGCGGGGCGCAGCCGGTTTAAATGAAGCGGCCAAATTTACTTAAATCTTATTCAGCGATAAAAACGCTTGACATGAAACAAAAAATAAAATAATCAGTAAATGTCGCTAAATTCGATTCTCTAAAAACAGCGATTCAATTACCAGAGAAAAGGTATCAATTTTATAAAATGTCACTCACTCATTATTAAAAAGGTAAGGAATTTTAAATTGAAATATATTTAAATACGTACCGTCGTTATATCAATTCGAGAAGTACAAAAATGGCCCTGACTGCCATCAGGGTCGCTGGATCAAAATGAGTCGTCCGTTAAGCCAACTCATGATTAGCTGAACCCCGTTTCATCCTGCCTGAGTTGTCAAATCATTCCCTCATTTTATCCATCGATAAATGAACAGCAGATGTAAATGAAGCTCCATATTCTCGTGGTAGTAGTAACTCCTGCTGTTTCGAATCGTATCATAAATCAACTTAACTTTGAGGTGCTTATGAATCCAGTTACCAATTTGTCAGCAGACGAAATTCCAAAACAATGGTACAACGCTATCCCTGATTTGCCGGGAGTCCTGCCCGCAATAAAAGATCCTGATGATGGATTTTCACGGATAGAACTCGGGAAAAAAATTCGGCCCAAGGTCCTGACTGATCAGGATAACCTGGAAGAGTCGTGGATTGATATTCCCGACGAGGTGCTTGAAAAATATCTCCAGGTGGGAAGGCCTACACCTCTCCAGAGAGCGGAGAACCTTGAGAAGTATTTTGATACACCGGCAAAGATTTATTTCAAAAGGGAAGATGTGCTTCCTTGCGGCAGCTTCAAGCTGAACACCTCCCTTGCCCAGGCCTATTATTCCAAAAGAGAAGGTTTTGATACGCTTGTCACCGAAACGGGGGCAGGGCAGTGGGGTGTTGCGGTATGCATGTCCGCAAAACAGTTCGGCATGGACGCAAAAGTGTTTATGGCAAGAACCTCATACCGGCATAAACCCTATTGCGCCACCATGATGAAAGTGTTTAACGGTGAGGTATATGAATCCCCCAGCAGCATTACCGAGGCTGGCTCCAAACTCTTGAAAGAGGATTCTGAACATCCGGGCTCGATTGGTACGGGAATCAGTGACGCCATAGAGACCGCATCTAAAAATTTAGGCAGGTTTGCCTACGTGTCCGGAAGCAACTTGCCTCATGTTTTACTTCACCAAACGATCATCGGCCTGGAAACCAAAAAGCAATTGGATAAGCTGTCAATTACTCCCAATGCTCTTGTCGCATGTGTCGGCGGCGGAAGCAATCTGGGGGGCTTCTTTTTACCTTTTCTTAAGGAAAAAATCGCAAAGAAATCCGATTTGCAGTTTATGGCGACTGAATCCGAATCCGTACCAAGATTGACAGAAGGGAAATATCAATATGATTTTGGTGATCCCGCCGCTTTAACCCCGCTGATGAAATCCTATACCCTGGGTCATGAATTTGTCCCGCCTAAGATCCACATTGGAGGCCTGAGGCAGCACAGCGGCTCCCCGATTGTCGGTTTCATGCGGCATAAAAAGATTCTTGATGCGTTGGCGTTCAGCCAGTCTGAAGTTTTTGAAGCGGGTCAACTATTCCTGCAGCACGAAGGCATACTCCCCGCACCTGAATCCTGCCACGCAATACGGGGCGCCATACAGCTTGCGCTTGATGCAAAAGAAAAAAATGAGCCCAAAAACATTGTCTTTTGCCTGAGTGGAAGCGGATGGCTGGATTTAAACAGCTATAAAAAAGTTCTCTTTTAAGGAATCGTCATGTCCGACAATTATTATAAAGCCCTGCTGATTGATGGCGATGGCAAGGCGGAATTACGTGATTTTCCCACACCTGAGATCAACGGAGATGAGGTCCTTGTTGAACCAAAATACTGGGGAATCTGTGGCAGTGACCTTAAGTTGTTCTACGGTGAGTACAATTTACCACACGAAAAAGGGATCATTCCCGGACATGAATGGGTCGGCTACATTAAAGCGACAGGAAACAAGGTAACAAAGTTCAAAACAGGAGAACGGGTTACCGGGGAATGCTCGATTTTTTGCGACCGGTGTTATTTTTGTACTTCAGTCAATAAAAACCTTTGTAAAAAAATAAAGAAGCACGGCATTTCCGCCAACGGATTTGCCACGGAACTTAAAGCCGTTAACCAAAGATATCTTCACTCTCTTGACAATGCAGATATTGATGACCGGACAGCATGTATGATAGAGCCGGCAGCCGTCGTTCTCCAGGGCCTAAAAAAACTTGAGAACAAAGGCCGCGGCTTAAAGCATGTTTTGATTCTCGGGGCCGGAGCGATCGGGTTGCTTTCCGGCCTGATGATCATGAGCAAAAATCCATCCGTAAGCGTCCATATCGTTGACGTTAATAAGAAGCGGACAGACCTTGCCGATGCATTTGGAATGGTCGGCGTTCTTTGCGATCTCGATGCGTTGGCTGAGATCGCTCAGGAAGATTATTATGACTTACTTGTGGAGACAAGTGGGTATAAGGGATATGTCGATATTGTCAACAGGGGCGTGCAGCCAGGTGGTGAAGTGCTTCTCTTTTCCCAGCCTTTGGGCTCAACAATACCTGTTGAACTTATTGTAACCAAAATGATCAGTTTCCATGGAAATCTCGGCGGTGCCGGCAGTTTTGAAGATGCCATCGATTTAATTGTTCAAAATAAAGAGAAGGTGTCAAAAATTATTGATCATGACACCGGTCTGGCGCATATGCCGGAACTGATCAACAACAAAAGCATATCACTCAAGTCAGGCTGCAAGACCATTGTAGCCATAGCTGAATAAAATCTGAAATTCTAAAAAAATGACTAAGGAGGCAAAATGAATGATCATATAATTCTGGATAGCCATGAGCTGCCTGACCGATGGTACAACGTCCGGTATGACCTTCCTGAGCCGCTTCCACCTTCAAAAGACCCGGAAGGAGAGGCGTCAAGGATAAAAATGATTCAGTCGATTTCATCTAAAGTGCTTCAGGAACAGGATCAGTTCCCTTACAGATGGATGGATATCCCTGATGAAGTCAAAGAAAAGTATATCATCGCCGGAAGGCCGACGATGCTTTATCGGGCAAAAAAACTGGAAGAGTACCTGCAAACCCCTGCAAAAATATATTTTAAAAGGGAAGATACCCTTTGTACGGGAAGCTTTAAGCCCAACACCAGTATCGCCCAGGCATACTTCGTTAAAAAAGAAGGGTATAAAGGGGTGGTAACCCAGACCGGGGCGGCACAATGGGGCGTTGCCGCTTCTCTTGCCTGTAAAATGTACGGATTGGACTGCACGGTTTTTATCCCCTCTATTTCTTATGCGCATAAGATCTACAGGAGAGTTCACTCTGAGCTTCTGGACGGCGTTTTCGAGCCGTCACCCAGCCCTAAAACCAAGTGCGGCAGAAAATTGCTTGAAAAAAGACCTGACCATCCGGGATCTGTGAACTCCGGAATCAGCGACGCCCTTGAGTTTGCCTCTGAAAACCCCGGCACCACTTATTTAAACGGCAGCAATGCCCTTCATACATTGATTCACAACACCGTTATCGGCCTTGAAACCAAAAAGCAGATGGAAAAGGTGGATGAAACGCCGGATGTATTGATCGCGTGTGTTGGCGGCGGCAGTAATCTGGGTGGCTTTATGCTGCCGTACATTGAAGATGTGCTTTCGGGCAAAGTGCGCGTCGTGGCGGCGGAATCCACGGCAGCCCCACGGCTGACCAAAGGCGAATATCGTTACGAACACGGAGACCCGGGCAAACTGACCCCGCTGAACAAATGTTATACATTGGGACACGGCTTTGTCCCGCCACCCGTTCATGTCGGCGGGCTGCGCCAGCATGGCGGTTCTCCTCTGATAAGCCTTCTGAAACACCGGGGGTATATTGAGGCCGTGGCCTATGATCAGGAGGAAACATTCTCCTGCGGCCAGTTGTTTGCTGCGCTTGAAGGTATTTTGCCGGCGCCTGAAACCTGCCATGCCATAAAGGCAGTGATTGATGAAGCCGTGAAAGCCAGGGAAGAGAAGCGTGAAGCCGTTATCGTTTCTTGTTTCAGTGGCCATGGTTTCCTTGATCTTGAAGGGTACCAGGCGGTTCTGTTCAACAACAGTTGAATTCACGGACCGACAGATCGGTGCAGAGTGGACTTTAATTGAAATCGCAGAATGAATAGGCTGCTTCTGCACTGATCTGTCTGAAAAATCCCGGTACCAGTGACCCGGGTAAGTCGTATGATTTTCTTTAACCGTTATGTAAAGAGATTGTTATGGAAAAGATAGGTATCATCGGCGCAGGCCGAATGGGAAGCTACATCACAAGGAAGATTGCAACACACTATTCTGTTTATGTCTATGATGTTGTTTGGGAAAAAGCTTCCGCGCTATCGCTCACGACGGGCTGCAATGCCGTGCAACAAATCGATGAAATCACCTCATGTGACTGTATTCTGCTTGCCGTGGGCAAAAAGGAATCCCTTGATTATATAAATCAGTTCCTCATTTTGAATTGTCCCTCTTTTGTGGTTTGCCTCGCTACGGAAGTGATACAAGAGGACCTTTACCCTGCACGGCGATCCGGCTTCCCGATGTTTACGGTGAAGATCATCGGAGAGTCGGATGAGATGGAAAAGGGCGGGGCGTCTTATTTTATTGTTAACAACCTTTCAGACTATGACTCCGGAGAAATCATCAATCTGCTCAGCCATTGCGGAACAATAATAGAAGGGGATGACGCTCCTTTTGAAAGTGTAAACCTGGTTGCGGCGGAAGAAATCATGATGGCAGCGGGAAAGATCACCGGGCGTCTTAAGCAGATGGGTATCCCCGCAAGGATTATCCAAACGGCAATACAGTCGGTTTCAGCCGGAACGCTTGCGCAATACCCCTGGGAAGAGAGGGACTATTTTCATAAGCGTATTTTTAATGCCCACCCGGAGTTAAAGCAGACCATTCTCCTGGAGAACTCTGAAAAATGAGCGATTTTATCCTGCGTTCCTAACATTGGGTTTGGAAGCAGATGCGATAAGCGAAGGCGTCTTTTCCGAACAGGTCTCTTTGAGGGCTTCCCGGATGTCTTCCGGCCCTGGTAAGGGCCCGCCCCGATCTGTTCCGCTTTTACAACTTCTGTCCTTACCCTGAATAATGTTGCTGTTCAGTTTCAGGAAGGTGAGAAATGTTACGCTTGCTGGAATAAGTGAAGGTTTTATGTCTCTTTAAAGCGATGTCTTGTCTATAAAATCAGTTTTTATGTTAGGATAATATTTAGAAAAATCAAAGATTTAAACTTTAGATGAATACTTTTCTCAAAAAGAGAAAATGTGTTGACACAATAAGGGAATATTGGTATCAAGATTTTAAGTTGAGTGATGCCAGTCACCAATGTTCTTAATTTTCAGTTCTTAGTCATTATGAGATTCAACCGTGTTGTCGCTGATGAAATTTTTTCTATCTGTTAACCGCATATAAGAATCTCAGCCGTTAATCAAAATATATAGACCAACGTTTTAAATCAATAATATCTACAAATAGATATGTGCTGTGAGAGTTGTGGTTTTTATTTGCAAAAGTTGCAGATGTAACTTAAGGGGCGGAGCTATTTCTTCCAAAAAAGCTCTCACTTATTTACTCAAAAAAATACTTGGGCTGAAATTTTTGAGATGCATAAATACTAGTGAAGTTATGTTCATATCAGCCAGCATACCGTTTTCGTAAAGAATAAGTAAATTATTATAGCCAAAGGCAAACAGATGATTCAAGGCAAAGACTATATATTAAAATTATTAAGACTTGCCAGAAATGACTCTCAACTTGAGGCGTTGACGTTTGAAAAGTCAGTCAGGGATGCGGCATATCAGCCGGACCTGACGTATGATAAGGTGATTGCGGCTTATTTTGACGGTTATAAAAACAGGCCTGCCCTGGGACAACGCAGATATCAATTGGAAAAAAACGATAGGACCGGCAAAAACGAGCGGTGTTATCAGCCAGCCTATGACACGGTTACCTATCAGGACCTTCACGATCGTGTTAAAGCCCTTGCCATGTCCTGGCGAATGCATCCGCAATGTCTGGTAGGGCGGGATGAATTTGTATGTATTATCGGCTTTGCAAGTGTTGAGTTTGCAATTGTTGATATCGCCTGTGCCTATGCAAAAGCAGTCACGGTTCCACTGTCAGGCACTTTGCCCGAAGCCGACCTCATGGAGATCTTGTCTAATGTGGCGCCTGTTGTATTGGCGTCAACCATACAGGACTTAGATCTTTGTACGGCGCTTGCCATCAAGCAACAATCAATTAAGACCCTTCTTGTTTTTGACTATGATGAACGGGTTGATGAAGAAAAACGTCTGGTTGAAAATGCAAAATCAAAATTAAGAGAGTCAGGCGTCGCCACCAGCCTGTTTGTATTGAATGATTTAATTGCGTACGGCAGGGAGCAGGATTTCTCTTTTCTACAAGCTGAAGAAAGAGAAAATGATGAAACAGCAATCATTCTGCATTCCTCGGGAAGCACAGGAAAACCCAAAGGGGCCTGTATCTCGGCAGAGGCAATGATCAATGCATGGAAGAGGCAACCCAAAGGCCTGCCGAGAATAACCGTCATCATGGCCCCATTCAACCACTTTATGGGACGTGACGCAATGTACGCCACTTTTAACGTTGGCGGTACCGCATATTTTACATTAAAGCCGGATATGTCCACCTTGTTTGAGGACATCAGGTTGGTAAGGCCCACTGCGTTAGAATTTTTTCCCCGAATTCTTGAGTTGATTTACCGGTATTACCAAAATGAAGTGAATCAAAGAGTAAAATCCGGCAATGCTGAGCGTACAGATATCGAAAAAACAGTCAAAGCGGAAATGAAATCCGAGTATTTGGGGGATCGCCTGGTTTTCGGTACCGTCTCTTCTGCGCCAACATCTCCAAAGATCAAAGCGTTTATCGTGGACTGCTTTGATATCCTCTTAAAAGAGGCGTACAGCAATACGGAAGCCGGGAGTGGCGGGGTGGCATTAGACGGAAAAATTATCAAAAAAATGGTTGCCGCCTACAGACTGAAGGATGTGCCGGAGCTGGGATATTTTACGAGTGACACGCCTTATCCAAGAGGAGAGCTATGTGTCAAAACGAAATTCGGTATCACCCGGTATTACAAGCAACCCGAAGCAACCGCTGCGCTTTTGGATGAAGACGGCTTCAGCTTGACAGGCGATATTGTGGAGGAGCGGGGACCCGGTCAAATCAGGATCATCGACAGAAAAAAAGATGTCATCAAGTTGTCCCAGGGCGAATATGTGGCTGTGGGACCATTGGGGAAGCGATTCGAGGGGGGAAGTGTTCTCATCGATCAGATTTATATCTATGGAAACAGCCACCGCTCATATTTACTTGCTGTTGTTGTCCCGGAAATGGGTGCGGCTGAGAAAATGCTGCACAATGATGTTACTGACGGCAAACTCAAAAAAATAATCCGGAATGAATTGCATCGCGTCGGTCGAAAAGAGTTGAAGAACTTTGAAATTCCCCGGGATTTTATCATTGAAAAAGAAAAATTCACACGGGCCAACGGCTTGTTGTCTGCTGTGGGAAAGTATCTTCGACCGGCAATTAAGCAGAAGTACGGCCATGCTCTGGAAGAGATGTATAAAGCGCATGACCGTATCAAGGACGCTGAAATCAAAGCGCTTGCAGATCCGAA
Organism: Desulfobacter sp.; assembly: GCA_036881925.1. GTDB lineage: Bacteria > Desulfobacterota > Desulfobacteria > Desulfobacterales > Desulfobacteraceae > Desulfobacter. The sequence goes on along the minus strand of JBAJNJ010000008.1, from coordinate 29,240 downwards.
CTCCCGGTTAAATACAAGAGAAAAGTTTATTAAACTTTTGGAAAGTACTTTGGGAATCAAAGACTTTGAAACAACAAAACCCAAAACATTTAAAGAGCTGGGTGGAGACTCCCTGGGGGCGGCTTTATTATCAATGTCCATTGAAGAGATTTTCGGGGTAAGCCTTAGCGGTGACATGATTTTAAGCCCGGAGGGCAATATCCGGCAATGGGTCAAGATAATTGAAGATGCCGGGGATGATAAGAACGATCCCCTTTCATTTGCCTCAATACATGGTAAGGAATCAACAATTGTTTATAAAGAAGATTTGAAATTGGATCGGTTCATAGATTCCTCCCTTTTACATCATGCCCCCCATTTACCTGAATCCTCCCAACCTCCCCAAACCGTGCTGTTAACCGGAGCAAATGGTTTTCTGGGGCATATCCTCTGTCTAAAGTGGATGGAAAAACTTGCCAAAGCCGGCGGGACGCTTTTTTGCATCATTCGGGCCCGGGATGACAACGCTGCGAGAAAACGCCTGGATGATACGTTCATGGGTATGGACTCCGAAATGGAAGCAGCCTATAAAACCCTTTCGGAAAAACATCTGGAAGTATTGGCAGGTGATATATCCGAACCGTTTCTGGGGTTAACGAAAGAAACATTTAACCGGTTGTCAAAAAAAATCGATCGTATTTGCCACGTTGCGGCTTTGGTCAACCACAGACTGGCATATCGCCATTTATTCCGGCCGAATGTCATCGGCACCGCTGAAGTCATTAGATTCGGAATCACCCAAAAGAAAAAGCCAATTGATTTTGTTTCCACGATTGGGGTCCAGTCTTTACTCGATAAAAATAACGGCAATAACGAATCCGCACAATTAAAGCACCGTGTCAAACTCATGGACTACTACGCAGCCGGTTACATCACCAGTAAATGGGCGGCAGAACATTTACTGAACAATGTACATCTTCACACCGGCATGACAGTGAATATTTTTCGCTGTGACCTGATAATGCCCGATCAGAAATATAAGGGTCAAATTAACGTTGAAGACATGCTGACAAGGCTATTGTTCAGTATGATTGCAACCGGCCTCTCCCCCAGATCTTTCTACCAGCGCAATGAAAACGGTTCCAAAATAAGTACACACTATGATGGAATACCTGTTGATGTCCTATCAGATACGATCGTTGGATTAAGCAATAACGGGCACAACAGATGCAGAATCTTTAACGGACACAACTATCTGAATAAGGGCGTATCCCTGGACGGCATCGTGGAGTTGATTAAAAGGGCAGGGTACTCCATTCATCAAATCGACGACTACCGGAAATGGTATGAAATCATAGAGGCCAAACTCAGAACCTTACCGGCCGAAAAGCAGCGATACTCCATACTTGATATCATGGCCGCTTACCGCCGGCCTCACCCTTCTAATAACCGGATACCGGATTGTACAAATTTTAAAACCCTGGCGCGGTCCGTATATGGTGGAAAAGACATCCCCCGTTTATCAGAAGGATACATATATAAATATCTGAATGACATGGAAACGCTGGGATTAATTAAACGCCCGGTTTAAGTTCAGCGCTCTAAAAAAATGTGAAATCAGCAGTACGCAAAAATATGTATCAGCATTTCAAATCATTTGAGAACATTTTCATCCCGGAAAAAACCGATCAATTTAAAAAAATGATTAAGGAGAATTGAAATGAGTAATTTCAAGTACGAAACTTTAGACATGAGTTTTTTTGATGGCCAGGTGACCACTTTAGAGACAAAACTGGATCCCAATATACCATATTATCTTGGTTATGATATCAAAGAAAAATTCTGCGATAAATTAAAGGAATCTGATTTTGATAAAGTAATATTCATCACGGAAAAAGCCATATACGACTATCACGGGAAGCATTTGTACGCCACCTTTTCCGATCACTCCATTGAAAGCGAACTTTTATTCATCGAAGGCGGGGAAGGAGACAAATCCTATAATTTTTTGAGTGAGTTAACAAATAAACTCATTGACCTTGGGGTAACAAAGGATACTATTTTGCTGGCGTTCGGAGGAGGTTCCGTAGGAAATATTGTCGGGCTTTCCGCGGCATTAATATTCCGGGGCATTCGATTTATTGAAATGCCCACCACATTCATGGGCCAGACAGACAGTACACTGAGCCATAAACAGGCCATTAACGGCCAATATGGTAAAAATCATTTCGGACATTACTATGCCCCGTTATTTATCTGGTCGGACATTTTATACATTTCAACAGAACCCAAGAGATCCCTTCGCAGCGGCATTGTCGAATCCGTTAAAAACGGGTTTATATATCACCCTCATTTTTTAGACGTGCTTGAGAATAAATTAAAACCAAATGTCGATTTCTCAAAAGAAACACTGTGTAATTTGGTTTATTATTCAATTCTTTCAAAGATTGAAATTATTGAGTGCGACCCAACTGAACGAAAACTTGGAATGATCCTTGAGTATGGCCATACGTTTGGCCATGCCCTGGAGTGGTTGGGGAAAGGCAAATACCTTCACGGAGAAGCCGTTGCCATCGGAATGGTCATTGCCGCGCAATTGTCCGAGAAATTAGGGCATTTGACATCGTCTGACGTTAAAAGGCACGAAGAAATATTTCAGGATAAACTCGGACTTGATCTTAGCGTGCCCGATGCCATCGATCCGGATGAAATTCACTCAACAATCGTGAATGACAATAAAAGAGGAGCAGGCGGGGTGCAATATATCCTGCTTGAAAAAATCGGCTCCTGCAAAAAAAATGGAAACGACAGCTATATGGTGGACATACCCAATGAGCTGGTCAAAAGTAATTTGGACAGCTATTTGGCGTCTAATTCATGCTGATTCCAAACCGGCTGTTCCGCAGTACCGTCTTTAAATGAGAGGCGCTGGAACATTGCCAAGCCACTACTTCCAAACATATTCCATGCCCGGTTACCCTGAAAAATAATTACCGTTTTCAACGTGACCGGGCCCCAGTTCATCCTGCCATTTGCACTTCATTGGATGAGTAATCCAAGTGTCTGGAATATAATTCCATTCTTGAAAATAAATCAAAATATTATGAAATGCCCAAGCTAAGCGCATCATTAAAACAGATCTATTATTACTACGATAGTAAACCGGAGGCTGTATGGACACAATAAAAGTAAAAGAGCTTATTATTGATTCCCTGGATCTTGACGTTTCTGTTTCGGATATCGGCGACGAACAATTGTTATCTGAATTAATCGATTCGATCAATGCCCTTGAGCTCGTTAGCGTCATTGAGGATGAGCATAATTTATCAATACCTGATGAGGAAATCTTTGTTGTACTGGAAACCGTAAAAACGATTTCACAATACATAACAAGTCACGGCAATGCCTAAAAAGAAAGGATTCAAATGTTTAAACTAGCTTACAATTCAAATGGATTTATCCAATACAGATTGGAAGAGGCAATCGGACACCTTGCTGAAATCGGCTTCGAAGGGGTGGAGGTATCACTTCACAGGGACCATCTGGACCCACTTTATCATAGCGACACTTACCTGGATAATATCAAAGCAGCACTGGATCGTTCGGGAATGAAGATCGTTGCGCTGCATACCGGTGGGAAAAATGTCTGCAGTGAAATTGATTTTGAACCCTCATTGATTTCCGATGCGAAAAAAGACAGGTTGAAAAGAATCGAATTCATCATAAAGTCCGTCGAGTTGGCCAATCTTCTGGAAGTACCATGCGTTACCATAACATCCGGCATAAAACCGCCTGTGATAAGTAAGGAAGAGGCATACAAAAACTTGTATGAATCCTTGGATTTGCTTTTTGATTCTGTTGATAAATATGATGTTGATATTTCCATCGAAAATGAAATTGGGATGCTGATAGAAAACTCAGATCAAGTCAATCGCCTGATTGGTAAGTACCCCGGTCAATTGGGGGCCACTCTGGATATTGGTCATCTGGAATGCTGCAAAGAGGATATTTGTGAGGCAATATCAACGCTTGGGAGTACTATCCGGCATATGCATTTTGAAGATATTAAAGACAATATCCACTACCATCTTATTCCCGGCCAGGGGGACATTAATTTCCACCAGGTGATTAAAGATATCACCCACTCCGATTACAACGGGTTTTGTTCCGTTGAGCTATACACCCACAATGATTCCGCCATGGATTCAGCAAAGAAAAGTTTTGACTATCTAAACCAAATAAAACTGGACTTAAGATGAGCCATAACATCGAAAAACTCATTTGTAATCACAAGAAATTGCCGTTAAACCATGTGTTGCTGATATGCAATAACAAAGCGTTTACATGTCATGACATTCTTAATTTGACATCTAAGTATACCCAATTGTTTATTGATCAGGGTATCGGGCGAAATCACTTCGTCATTGTCATGGTCAAAGATCCTGTGGATTACATTTGTATTTTTCTGGCATTGCAAAGAGTAAGAGCAGCACTGGTTTCTGCCAATCCTGATTCAACCGCCAGTGAAATCAACAGGATGGTCTCAGATGTCAGCGCCGGTTTTATAATCACCGGCAAAGATAAGATTGATGTCATAAAACAGGCAGATCATGATGCATCGATAAAGATCATTTCTTGTGAACGTGTGGAGCAGAGATCTTCCTGCAATTCCCCGGACAAGGCAGAGTATCATATAAATCCCGACGACAGATCGTTAATTTTGATGACCTCGGGATCAACCGGTAAATCCAAATATGTCATTCATTCTCAGACCGGGGTACTGAAATCTGCTGAAATGTCTTCAAATGCATATGGGCTGAATGAGACAAAAAAAGTATTTGTTGCCGCCCCGATATTTCATTCGGCGGGAATCATACCGGTGTTGTCTGCGGTCAATGCCGGTGCCACCTGTATTATCATGCCGAAATTTTTGCCCAAAACCTTTGTTAAAATAATCACCCGGTATCAGCCGGATATCGTAAAAGCACCTGCGTTTATTTATCGGATAATCGCCAAAATGCCCCTGTCCGAGGACGTTGTCATTCACAAGGGGTGTCAATGGTACTCGGGTTCATCCATTTTGTCTTTGGATGAGAAGAAGAAAATAAGTGATAAATTTGGTGTCAAGATCAGGGAAATGTATGCAACAAGTGAAACATCACTGATTGCCGTGGAAAATGACGATGATACCTTTGTTGATAAAAGAGTGGGAAAAGTTCTTAAAGATATTCATGTGCTGATATCCGACAACAAAATTACTGTTAAAACACCTTCCATGGCAGCAGGTTATATTGAGTCCGGAAATGAAAAAATACATGATTTTGATGCGTATTTCTTCACAGGGGATTTGGGCGAAATCACAAAAGATAACACTCTTTTTGTCAACGGCCGGGAGTCAAACCGGATAAATGTTGCCGGAAAAAAAGTTTCATCGCAGGAAGTTAACACGATCCTGCAATCCCATCCCGGGATTCAGGATTCTGAAGTGATCGGCGTAACAGACAAGGTGGCAGGCGAAGTGCCGGCTGCAATTGTCGTGATGAAGGAAAAAGTGCCGATAGATGAATTAAAGGAATTTTGCAGCCGGCTTTTGTCATCATATAAAATTCCCAAATATTTTTATTTCGTCCAGGAAATTGAAAAAAATGCTTTACAAAAAGCATCTCGCCATAAACTGGAACAACTCATAATGAATAAAAGGGGTTAAAATGGTTGAAATACCAACATTCTTAGAGGATATCAGAAAAAATGACAAAGAGTTTTATGACCGAATCGTCAATATCAGGGAGTTTGCATATCAAGAAGGGGCATTGCCGGTAAAAACCAAGCTATTGATGATTATGCTCATGGATGCAGCGTTTGGTTCAAAAGTCGGCTGCGCAAAGATTTCTGATATGGCGCGCAGGGCCGGCGCAACTGATGACGAAATTAAAGAGACCATAAGGCTCTCGTTTATCATGGGGGGATTAAACTCCATATCAGCGGGCTTGGGCGCTTATTTCGGATGGGACCATGACACCGGTGATTTAAAAAAACAATGATGCGGAACTTTCTCCGCTTAACCGGCGAATTCCCTTTCCGGGACGAGAACCTGAGTCATGTTATGGCTTACCGGATCATGTAACGCTCTGCAAGATGCCAACCTGGCAACACAGCTTATTCGCTTCTCAATCATAGCATCGTTACGATTTTTCCAAAGACGGCGCTATCGATTCCAACCATCCTGATGATTTATCCGTGCCTATGACCAGTACAAGGTATGGCCAGTACATGGATTGAAGGCGTTAAACCGCCACAATTTAATGACACGGATGGTCATATTCAAAAATGAACAAACGATTAAGTTTACGCTGATACAAGAAGAGGGCTGAAATGAATAAAGAAGAACTAAAACAGTCAATTACCAAAGAGTATCTCAATAATACCAAGAATTCAAAAGCGCACTTTGAAAAGGCCACCCAATATATTCCGGGCGGAGTATCACGGCTGACCAATTTCTTTTCCCCTTATCCATTTTTTGTCTCAAGGGGAGAAGGAAGCCGGTTTTATGATGTTGACGGAAATGAATATATTGATTTTTTGAATAATTACGCTGCCGGGATTCTTGGCCACAACCACCCTGCAATTGTTGATGCAGCACGTTCGCAATCAAAAAACATCAACTCAAGCGCCCCTGTGACAACCCAGTATGAATATGCAGAATTATTGTGCAACAGGGTCCCGTCAATGGATTCTGCCCGATTCTGCACATCCGGTTCTGAAGCGGGGATGCATTTAATGCAGCTTGCCAGGTTTTTTACGGGAAAGAATTGCTTCATTAAAATTGATGGCGGATATCACGGCGGAAGCGACTATGCCGAAATTAACAGTATGCCCGATATGGAAGCGGATGGTAAGCCCGATGTGATTCCGAGCCACGGTGTTTCACCCGGTGCGGCAAAAGATATATTCGTAACCCAGTTTAATGATGTTCAGGGAATGGAGGATATTCTTAAACAACACAGCCAGAAGATTGCAGGCATCATCATGGAGCCTCTTCTCGGCAGGGGGGGCTACATCATGCCCCAAAAAGGATATCTTGAAAGTGTAAGGGAACTTGCCGACACCTATAATGTTTTACTGATTTTTGATGAAGTCGTTTCATTTCGCTTGCACAAAGGCGGCATGCAGGCGATGCGTAATGTCATCCCCGATCTTACAATGCTGGGCAAAGTGATTGGCGGGGGACTTCCCGTTGGAGCATATGGCGGGCGAAAAGAAATATTGGAACTTTCAGACCCCTTAACGCAACCCGCAGACCATTTGTTGTGGCTATCGGGAACATTCAGTGCCCATCCAATGACAATGGCCGCCGGCCTGGCGTGTATGGAAATTTATAATGAATCTGAAATCAATCGGTTAAATGGTTTGGGAGAAACCTTGCGCAAAGGGCTTGAGTCCGTATTAAAGGACGCTGGTATTCAGGGGCGGTGCAATGGTTTTGGGTCCCTGCTCAGGCTGGTATTCACCGATAATGAGCTGAACACTGCAAAAGATGTGATGACGGCAACGATGAAAAAGCTGGAATTTTCAACCCATCTTCAGTTGGATATGCTGAACCAGGGCGTCTTTTTCTCTCCCTATGGAATTGTTACCTTATCAACGCCTATGGGCGAAGATGAAATCAATAAATTCATTAATGCATTCGGCAATTCCATTGAAAAAGTAAGGCCGTTATACTAATGTGCGAGCCATTCAAATTCCCTTCGATTATCGCACATATGACAGGATCTTGGAGAAAGCAGCAGAACGCATCCGGATCATTCTACGGAACATCTTTCTGTCATTTGCTATAAATGGAGTTTCCTATGAAAAAAAAGAACCGTGTTTTTATCACCGGCATGGGAGCCGTGACACCAATTGGTATTGGAGTAAACCATTTTTTTACCAACCTTATCCAGAAAAAAACAGGTATTGGCAAGTTATCTTTATTTGATACTGCCAGGTTCAATTCAAAAATCGGCGGGCAAATCAATCGAAAAGCAATTCGTGAAAAGCTGACAGCCCGTGATGATGCAGATAAGTTGCTTACCGCAGATAAGACCTGGAATTATCTTTTGGCTTTTGGGGCGATCGCCCTGGAAGAGGCATTGGGGCAAGCCGGATATAATACCGAAACGCTTGCAGGCAAAAGAACCGCGATCATTTTGGCAACCTCGGTCGGGGGGATGGATTTACTATTCGATAATACCAGTACCATCCTTTACAGTCAGAAAGATGATCATCAGGACAGGATCGGTAAGTATACGGCCCATTCTTTAACCTATGACCTGGCAGAACGATATGGTATTGACGGGTATTGCTGTACAAACACGTCTGCCTGTACGTCAAGCCTTGCGTCAATCGGAGCAGGGGCGGATCTTTTAAAAATGGATCTGGCAGATATCGTCATCACCGGTGGTGTGGATATTTTAACCCCCTTTGAGTATTCCTGCTTTGATGCGTTCCGATCTTTAGACCCGGTATGCTGCAGACCATTCGACAAAGAGAGGAAAGGCCTGGTTCTATCCGAAGGCGCCGGGATACTGGTACTTGAATCAAACAAAAGTGCGTGTAATGCGCTGTGTGAAATCAGTGGGTATTCCTTAACCAACGATTCGAATCATTTAACTGCGCCGGATGTCACAGGGACAGCAGCAGCAACCGCGATCACCCAAGCATTAAACCAGAGTGAACGCCCTCCGGAAACCGTGGATTACATTTGCGCGCACGGGACAGGAACAAAATTAAACGATGTCGCTGAAAGCAATGCAATACACAAGGCATTCAAAGAGACTGCCCGCAACATTCCCGTAAGCTCGGTAAAATCCTCTGTCGGCCATATGAACGGTGCCTCCGCCGCCTTGAACGTCATCACTTGTACGAGTGCCATGGCTGACGGCCTGCTGCCTGCTACGCTCAATCTAAATCAACCGGATCCGGAGTGTGGGCTGGACCTTGTGTCTGAGCCCAGATCAAAACCAATCCATAATGCTTTGGTCAATGCATATGCGTTTGGCGGGCAATGCGGTTCTCTTTTTTTACAATCCATTTAACAATTCATTCATCGCTCTGTGTTTTTTGTCTTGTCTAGTATCGGATCCCGGAAGATCGTCATGGATGCCGTTCAATCATCATCGGGCAATGCAGCAGGTCTGGCTGCGGTAAAACTGCCGGCTGCCCATGCCATTTGACTTTGCCCGGGCCAAATATCAATAAAATATTCGAAAGGGAGTACAATGGATCTGTCTCACCTCATTTCAGACATCGTCGTTACGGGAGCAGGGGTTGTCTCAGCCATTGGGCACAATAAAGATGATTTTGAAAAAGCTGCGTTAAACAATCACGCATATTTCAGCGAGTTTAACATGGACCGTGAGTATAGCCATAACCTGGAAAAGCAATTTACCATAAGTCCGGTCCGTCATCTGAAAACCAAGAACCTGATACATCCGGAAATTGACAGAACCGCAACGCGAATTGCTAAAATGTCTATGATTGCTTCCGAAGAAGCGCTAAGGGATGCAAATATTAAAAAACCGGCAGGAAAAAACGTCGGGGTTGTGTTTGGCTCTGCTTTATCCGCCAGTGAATTCAGATGCAACATTTTTAAATGCATCCATGGAAAAAAAAGAGTGTCGCCTTTAAAAGCAGCCCATTGTGTCCCGAATGAACCATTGGGGTGCATCTGCTTAAATTCAGGTGTAAACGGTTATAATACAAGTATCTCAAGCTTTGGCACAGCATCAATGGATGCGCTGCTTACGGCCTGTATGGCCATTAAAGCGCATGGTATGGACGCAATGGTTGTCGTATGTGCGGAAGAATTATCCGACGTATCTATTAATGTATTGGAAAAAAAGGGACTTATAAAATCGTCAGACCGCCTTGAACGTACGAACAAAACAGGGATTGTGCCTGGTGAAAATGCCGCCGCAATCGTTATTGAATCAAAAGACTCTGCAATTCAAAACCATAAACCCGTTTTGGCGTCACTCGGGCGCATATTTACCTCCCCTGCCTCGTCTGCCAAAACGCCTGGCGCCGTGAAAAAATTAATGACAAAGGTTATGCAAAACACTTGTAAGACCAGTGCCCAGGAAAAAATAATCGATCCGTCATTGATTTCACTGAATCTTAACGGGGATTCCATGTGGGACAGGTACGAACTTGACGCCATTAATCATCTCTTCAATACGCCCGGTATATTAAATTTAAAGCCTTATTTGGGATCGCTTCTGGGGGCATCCGGATTATTCCAGATCATCGGCATGATCTTGTTTCATAAAAATAAAATCGGCTTAGGCAAAAACAAGGTCTGGCCCCCGATGTTAATCAATTGCTTTAGTAAATACGGAAATTTCACTTCGCTGTCATTATACTAATATCTAATCATTGAGGAAGAACAAGTGAAACATGTCTCATTTGATCGTTGCGATGAATATAAAATTGAAAAGCTGATATCGTCAATTAAGACCGTCTTAAATGATATCGGAGGGGTGGATAAAACACTGGGGAAAAAAGGGGGCAGGGTCCTTATTAAGCCCAATATGATGGCCGGATTACCGCCGGAAGAAAATGTAACCACCCATCCGGAAGTCATCCGGGCCTTGATACGCATCGTAAAAGAAACCGGCAGAACAGCCCTGGTCGGAGACAGCCCCGCAGGTTTTTTTGATGAGTGGAATATTGAACGGGTATGGGAAAAGACCGGGATAAATACAGTGGTTAATGAAGAAGGCGCGGAAAAAGTCGTGTTTGAAGCCGGCCGTATACAAAAGGTGGAAACACCCTATCTTCCTGAAATTGAGAACCATTATATTACTTCCTATGTGTATGATTGTGATGCTGTCATCAATGTGCCCAAGTTCAAAACACACACATATATGGTGCTTTCAGGCGCTGTGAAAAATTTATTTGGTTTTGTTCCGGGTAAAATAAAAGGAGATCTTCATTGCAAAGCCCCGAAACCGGAGCATTTTTCAAAAATAATCGCTTGTCTGTCACATATCATAACGCCCTGTACGTCAATTATGGATGCTGTTTACGGGCTGGAAGGTGACGGGCCGGGAACCGCCGGCCAAAGCCGCTGTTTCGGATGGATTGCTGCAACAGATGATCCCGTCTCTTTAGATATTGTGCTGTCCAGGTTAATGGGTATTTCTTACGAAGAAATACCCATACTTAAAAGTGCCGCAGAAAATAACTGGGGCGAAATTGATATGGATAAAATCAATCTAAAAGGAATATCGTTAACCGAGGACCGGTTTAAGGATTTTCTTTTTCCCAAAAAGGTAAAAATAAGGAATACGGAACGATTTACCCGGATGATATATGCGCCGACAAAAGTATATCCGAAAATCGAACCTGAAAATTGTACTCAATGTCTGTCATGTATTAAAAGCTGCCCGGTTCAGGCCATATCCATGACAGAAGAGAAAAAGATGATAATCGACTATAAAACCTGTATTGAATGCTGCTGCTGCCATGAAGTCTGCACGAGCAAAGCCATTGACCTATATGGAGGTAAATCCAATGCTGTTTCTTGTCATTGAAAAAGTCAGCAAAGAAATTCCCGTTGAAGCCTTAGAGAGTTCAAGTGGTGCCGTGGACTATTTCAACGAGTTGACAAAAAAAGGAAAACTCCTGAATCACTATCATTTTGCCGGTATACCCGGAGGGGCACTTGTTATTGATGCCGCGTCAAATGACGAGTTGGGTGAAATCCTTATCAAATCCCCATTTTATCGTTTTACCACAAGGGAAATATACCCGGTGATGTCTCCTGAAAAGCTGGTAACGGCGGAACAGTCCGTTGTCAGTGCGTCTCTTAACTCCGATTAAACCTGCAGATCAATTTTCCTAACCGCCCTTTTGATCGCGGCTTTTAAAGATGCAGCAGGGTCGGGCGTGTAAATGATTCAGCGGATTTTTTCAGGGTGCCCCAAAGGGCCGCCAGGTTCTGTCCACTGCTTGGCCAGTGCTTATTTATCGCACGAATGGTATTGGCGATCCGCTGATATACACTTTTTTCATTTGGGGTTGATTTTTTCAGTACCTTTGGGATATGGATGATACCCAAGATATCGGCATCATCCCAAAGTTGATAATCATAATTCGAATCAAAGATGACCACCATTCGAATCAACATTTTTAAATTTTCTAATCTAATCTGAGAGGTATCATGGACAATGCCATTCTAGAAAAATTACCGGATTTTTTGGAAACTCTGGGAATTGATGAATCCCCCATGGGGTTATGTTACGTTAATGAAAAACCTGAATATGGATTTTCCCCCAAATCTTCCGAGATGCCGACCCGGGAAAGGGAAATCAATGACGAGGTGGATTGGGAGGCTGTTTTTGGGAATTTTTCCTGTGCCATGGGCCATGTGTGGCTGGCCAGAAAGAAAAAGACCAATGCCTATTTTTCATCCGATCAATTCGGATGTCCCGGTGCCTTTTTTTACCTCGGATTCACAAAACCCCAAACAGAAACGATCATCAATTCCCTTACATCCGGAATCCCCGGTGTCATGGATGGGGATCACTACTGCAAATCCCCTGAAGAACTCCGGAACATATTCGAACACCTGGATCCGAGACCGGCACCCCAAAAATATTGTCTTGTGAAACCCGTTGATCAGTTTACAAAAGACGAGTTGCCGGAGTGTGTCACGTTTTTTGTCCGGCCGGAATCCATGTGCGGTCTTCACGAAATCTGCATGTATATCACCAGTGAGGCTGAAGTGGTTGTGGCCCCCAACCTTACCGCCTGTGCCAGTATCTCGGCATGGCCGTTACATTACCTGCAGAAAGGACAGCGCAGGGCAATAATAGGTGGATTTGATTCTGTTGCCCGGAAATATTTTAAAGTCGATGAACTGTCATTCACGGTCAGTTGGGACATGTTTTCCGACATGCTGACAGAATATGAGGGCTCATCCCTCAAGACTGCCAATTGGAAGGGAATGGCAAAGAAAATTGAGATGAGTAAAAAAAGGTGACCCTGGCCTGGAACGAGGCGCCCAATTCAACTTTCAATACAGTGGAAAGGGATGGAGGGGGCCTCCACCGCTTCAACGCCGGATGCCGAACGACAGGAGCCTGGCACACGTGATATCCGCCACTCATTGGGGTGTTGGGATCTATTTTAACGTCAGCGGGTGATACCTCCGGGTGAAATTTTTCTCTATAGCAAATGACAAAAATATATTCCGAAAAAACCGCTGATGCGAATACCTATTCAGTAAAAAACACTGAAAACTTAAGTGTCATTTGCCGTGCAACCACCCAAGTTCAAAATTGAATCGGAACGGAATTTTGAGAACAGCTCTAACATATTATCGTAGGAACAACAGATCTTAAGGGAGTTCATTTAATGGTTGGATTTTTAAGGAAGCATTTCGAAGGCCAGGGCGGCATTAACCAACTCCTGGTTATTGCACTGCCGATGATTGCATCCCAGGCATGCGATACCATCATGATGTTTACAGACCGGCTTTTTTTATCCCAGCTGAGTCCAACCCATATGGCTGCCAGCATGAGCGGGGGGTTTACCGCTTTTGTGTTCACCGCTTTTTTTCTTGGCCTGACGGAATATGCCTCTCCTCTTGTGGCCACATACCTGGGGTCGGGGAATGAGAAAAAATGTCCGGTCGTTGTTACCCAGGCATTGATCGTCACATTGGTCGGCTATCCGATCGTTCTGGCCTGTATTCCCCTGGGGCACCTGCTGTTCAAGTATATCGGGCAGGACCCGCAGCAAATCGAATTGTCGATCCTTTATTTCAACATCCTGATGTGCGGCAGTATCTTGAGTATTGCCAGGAACAGTCTGAACTGTTTTTTCAGCGGCATTGGAAAAACAAAGATCATCATGTTTTCCTCCATTGTGACCATGACAGTGAATGTTGCCGTAAACTATGTGTTGATTCTGGGAAAGTTCGGCCTCCCGTCACTGGGAATAAAAGGCGCCGCTATCGGTACCATCACAGGGAATGCCTGCGGTTTCCTGGTCGTTGCCATTGGCTATTTACTTCACCATCGGGCCCATCAATCCCTGGTGTTTTCAGAAAGCCTTCGGTTTGATAAAGCCATCATGAAGAAATTGCTGAAATTTGGATACCCCGGAGGATTAGAAGGATTTCTGGAAATTATTGCTTATGATTTTATCATCCTGTTTTTTCATTCCTACGGCGCTGATGTGGCTGCGGCTGTTACAATCGCGTTTAACTGGGATATCGTTGCCTTTATTCCTCTGCTTGGCGTACATATCAGTGTCGCGTCCCTGACCGGTCGATTCATGGGGGCCCGGGAGCCGGATTTGGCGCGCAGGACTGTTTTTTCTGCCCTGAAGTTGACCAGTTGCTACGGCTTGTTGATGTTCCTCCTGTTTTTCGTCTTTCCCGGCCCCCTCTCAGCCATTTTTATCCAGGACCCTGAAAACAATACAGCGTTGCTGGAATTAACCCGATATATGGTTGCCATGGTGGCATTTTATGTCATTGCTCATGGATTTCACCTTGTCTTTTGGGGTGCGCTCAGGGGGGCAGGAGATACATTCTGGGCAATGGTCATCACCGTAATCTCCCACTGGATGCTCGTCCTCGGGGTGGTGATGATGATCAGAGTGTTTAAGCTGTCACCGGAGGTCACTTGGGGCGTATTCGTTTTTACAATGCCGGTGATTGCTCTTGCTTTTTACGCCAGGTATAAAACCGGCAAGTGGCGAACCATTGAGGTTGTCGGGCATGACGATTGAAACACAAGCGTAACAGAATCGTTCCTTTCTCACACACAACATCAGGTAAATCACGATGGGGTTGGATGCCCGGCCGGTAATTTAAGCCACAGCATCCATTCCTGACACCGGTTTACCGATGTTCCCACCGATACGTCCGGATTATTTCCCCTTGATTTGAAACGGCGCCGAAAGCCGGCCGAATGACAATTATCCACAAGATACCTAAAGGCTTAGAGTCCTGAGGCTCTATATTTATATATTATCAACATCAATTTTTAGGAGGTCAGCTATGGAACAGACAAAAAATTATTTTGAAGAAATGTGGGATCGGTATTTTCCAAATTGTGAACTCCCCATTGTCAGTTACTTTTCAGATCAACTCAATGGCGTGGACGTGGCCGAACCCCTTTCCCCGGAACAGGAAGGGCATACATGTGTTTTCAGGCAACTGGAGCCTGTGAGAAGCGGCGGGACCCTGGCATTGGACAAAAAAACCATCGGGTGTACAGGCTTTAGCAGCCAGATGGGGTTCTCATATGATGAAGAATATCTGGAAGATGACGTCAGCTTCCTTTGCGATATGGTGCGATATAAAAAAAGCCATGAACTTTTTGAACAGACAATTCGCCCCTATCCGTTTATTGCCGCCCCCGGTAAATATATTATTTTTAAAAGATGGGATTTGCTGAATGAAAATGACACCCCGGAGATCGTTAATTTTTTTGCGAACCCTGATGCGCTTACCGGGCTTTATATGCTGGCCAACTATGACGAACCCTCTCCTTTCGGCGTTGTTATGCCTTGGGGGCCTGCCTGTTCTTCCATGGTGAATTATCCCATGAGAGAATTGGATGCGGACAACCCCAAATCCTTTCTGGGGGGATTTGATCCCACGGCACGCTGCACGATCGAGCCTGCGGATACACTGATTTTTTCAGTGCCATGGCCGAAGTTTATGCGGATGCTGGAAAATATGGAAGCAAGCTTTCTTTCCGTGGATCTTGCCTCGGGAGAGGCTGCCGTGAGCAGGTTTGCCTCATGGCATGATCATTTCGTAGAGGCCAACTCGATTGATGACAGCATTTGGAAGGGCATCATGAATCGCCTGGCTGATGCCCCGCAATGAGCGCCTTTAACTGTCCGAAATGATAATCAACACCATCAAATTCCATTGATGGGATAAAAATCTGAATTATTTCCCCATTCTTTTCGTCGGCATCAATATCAACCCAGAATGAATTATACCTGAAAGTTGCGGGTGTTTTCCGTGCATATGGCTTTCAGGTATAATTCTTTTGCAGACCGTGGCACGGCTATGGTCCGGGGCATATTCGTCGATTGCTTTCAGGAGAAACTTATGCAGGATGGGGTTTATATGACACCCGATGCCGGAATCGGAAAACAAACTTCATTGAAAGGACCTGAAAATGAAACGGGACATCAACGTTGCCTTATCTGAATCTAAACGGATGCTGAACACCATCCTTGCGAAAAGCGATCATGTCGCACTTGCCGAGAGGCAGAAAATCGCCAGAGAAACGGTAGAGAATTTTGCCGGCCACATCAACAAGGGGTTTCTTGAGTATCGTAAATCCGTCACTGAGGCAGGGGAATTTGCCGCTACCGAATGGACAGGGCAGGGTTCCATTTTAACGGATGCCCTTGGGCGCGAATATATCGATATACTCGGGGGGTTCGGCATATACTCCGTGGGAATCCGGCATCCCCGGGTGGTGGCGGCGGTCAAGGCGCAACTGGACCGGAGCCCCCAGTACAGCCAGGAGATGCTTGATCCGCTCCGGGCGCATCTTGCCAAAGTCATCGGATTCCTGAGCCCGGGAGAGCTCCAGTACGGCTTTTTCATCAACAGCGGTACGGAAGCCGTAGAAGGGGCAATGAAACTTGCCAAGCTTTATACCGGCAAGCCGGGTTTCATATCCATGGAAAGAGGATTTCACGGAAAAACACTGGGGTCCCTTTCCCTGATGGGCAAGTCGGTTTACCGCAAACCCCTGCTCCCCTTGCTGAACGGGGTCCGCCATACGCCGTTCGGGGATGTGGGCGCCGTGGAGAAGCTACTGTCGGCTGCCCGCAAGGTCGGGGATGATATTGCTGCCGTCATTGCGGAGCCAATCCAGGGGGAAGCCGGTGCCATTGTTCCTCCTGATAATTTCTGGCCCGGGCTCCGGGAAATATGTGATCATTATGGGGTGCTTTTGATCGCGGATGAGGTCCAGACGGGGTTTGGCAGAACCGGTGAGATATTCGGCCTGGACAATTGGGATGTGGCACCGGATATCATGTGCCTTGGTAAAGCCCTGGGAGGGGGCGTCATGCCCATGTCCGCTTTTTTCTCCACCCCTGAAATATGGCAGTGCATGGAACCCAATCCCTTCATCCATACCTCCACCACCGGTGGAAATCCCCTTGCGTGCTCTGCCGCGCTGGCCGGTATTTCCGTGATGCTGGACGAGGCACTGCCGGCACAGGCCGCGGAAAAGGGCGTGTACATCAAAGAAAAACTGGGCGAAATCCAAACGCGTTTTCCCGGAATCCTTTCGGATATTCAGGGCAAAGGGCTTCTTCTGGGGATGTCGTTTCCATCCGATAAAATCGGATATCGTGTGGCTTCGGGCCTGTTTGCCCGGAAGGTTCTGACGGCTGGCACACTGACCAATGCAAAAACAATACGTATTGAGCCGGCCCTGAGTATTCCTTACCCGTTGATCGATGAAGTCCTGGATCGGGTCGAAGATACATTCAAGGAGGTCAGCAGATCTGAAGTGGCATCCGGCGAAACTAGGCGGTTGGTGGGTGTTAACTAAAGCAAATGACAAAAAGATGTTCCGAAAAAACGCTGATGAGAATACCGATTCAGTAAAAAATACTGAAAACTTAAGCGTCATTTGCTGTGCAGCCACCCACGTTAAAAATTGAATCGGAGCAGAATGTTGAGAACAGCTATAACGGCATTGACAATTTGCCGGCACAAACTTTTTCATTTGAGGGGTTGATTTTCTCAATACCTTTGGGATATGGATGATATCCAAGATCTTGGCAGTATCTGATCCCGAAATGGATACTCATAACTCGAAAGATAACGATCATTGCATATTCAGCACCTTCCATATCCGGCCAAGCGAAGCTGGTAATATTTTCGCATCATATCATCTAAGGGTATGGAGAAAGGGAGACATCATGAAAATCAATTCATCACCGGACAGCAAATGGAAAGAGAGCAGGCTCAATAGAAGAGAATTTCTTAAGACGCAATTGAAAGGCGCCATGTGGATGGCTGCAGGGGCATCAGGCATTTTAATGCCCAAGCCTGTCATCGCTTCCGCGCTCCCTGATGTGGGCGTTGCCAAAGGGGCTCCCGGCCCTGCCACCCGTGCCGTCGTAGAACTGATCGGCGGGATGAAGACATTTGTAAAAAAAGGCAGCAGGGTTGTGATCAAGCCCAACATGAGCTTCAACCACACGCCCGAAGAGGCGACCACCACCCATCCCGAGGTTGTGAAAGAACTGGTTGCCATGTGCCTGGAAGCAGGGGCTTCCAGGGTAAGGGTGCTTGATAATCCGTTTACCCAGACCCTGGCGGCAAAAAATACGGAAAAAGTCTGCAGCGTTATTAAAAAAGGCATGGTCCACGCAATCGTGGACAGCAGTTTTTATAAACCCGTTGAAATCACCACGGGACGTAAGTTTAAAAACACCGATGTGATGCAGGATGTTCTTGAAGCGGATGTGCTCATCGCAGCCCCTGTTGCAAAGTCCCATTCTTCCACAGGGGTCAGTCTTTCCATCAAAGGCATGATGGGGCTGATATGGGATCGTGAGACCATGCACAGGGACTATGATTTGAGCCAGGCGATCGTGGATCTGTCCAGCCTGCTCAAGCCCCAGCTGGCGATTGTGGATGCCACAAGGGTATTGACGACAAACGGCCCCTTTGGACCCGGCAAGGTCGTGAAAATGGATACGGTTGTGGCTTCCGGGGATATGGTTGCCGCAGATGCCAAGACGGTTCAGATGTGCAAATGGTATGGCCGGCGTTTTGCGCCGAGACAGATCAAACATATTCGCTATGCCCATGAGCAGGGATTGGGCCGCATGGACATTGAAAACCTTTCCGTGAAAAGGATTGATGTCTGATGCGCTTTCAACGGGTTGTTCAGTTCATCAGCTTTATTTCCTTTATCGTACTCCTGTGGCTGGCGGCTTTCCCTCTGGTCTCTCCGGTTCCCGTTGATGTGTTTCTCGGGCTGGATCCGGTTATTTTCTGGGGAACCGCCCTGAGCACACGCTCCTTTGCCTCCTTGATCTGGTTCAGCCTGATTGTTCTTGCATTTACTGTTTTTATCGGCCGGTTTTTTTGCAGCACCATATGTCCGATGGGCGCAACCATTGATTTCACGGATCGGCTCATTCGATCCAAACAAAAAAAAACAGTTCAACAGCCCACCCATGCAAAATCGTTGAAATATCTCAAGTATCAACTCCTGCTTGTGATCCTGGGAAGTGCGCTGATGGGGGTCTCACTGGTGTTCATTGCCTCTCCCATATCTTTAATTACGCATTTTTACGGCCTGATCATCCACCCGGCGCTCTGCCTTATTGCAGATAAACTCCTGATTATCGCGCGTCCTGTTGCCGATTATTTTGATATCACAAGCCTTTCTTACGCCCAGATCGCTGTTCCTAATTTTGCCCTCCAATGGTTCAGTGCCATTCTTTTCGTTTTGATATTTGCCTGTGCCGTGTGGACGCCCCGCTTCTGGTGCCGTTATCTTTGTCCGTCAGGTGCGATATTTGCCCTTTTTTCCGTTAATCCATTCTGGAAACGACAGGTTTCCGAAGAATGCATCCAATGCGGGCGCTGCCAGAAGCACTGCCCCATGTCTGCCATTGGGGAACATCCCTTTGAAACAGAACACAGTGAATGCATTGTGTGCGAGACCTGCGTAAAGGTCTGTCCTGTGAATGCGGTCTCTTTCACTTGCACGGGCTTCAAAAAAACAACCCTCTCCCCGGCCTTTTCAAAAAGCCGCCGTAAATTTATCTGGGCCGGCGCCTCAGGGGTGGGAGCAGGAATCGTTTCTCTGACGGATATGAAAAGCTTTCACCAGGACAGTGCCATCGCAAAGATTATCCCGCCGGAATTAATACGCCCTCCCGGTGCATTGCCTGAAAAGGATTTTCTTGCAAGATGTGTAAGGTGTGGTGAATGCATGAAGGCATGCCCTTCAAATACTTTGCAGCCCATAGGCCTTGCTGCGGGGTTTTCTGCTTTTTTCAGCCCTAAAATTACACCGGGCCGGGGGCCCTGTGAAAGTCTTTGTAATGTATGCGGACATGTCTGTCCCACAGGCGCCATACGGCCTCTGCCGGTTGAAGAAAAAATATGGGCCAAAATGGGCACTGCCCACATCTTAAAGCATAAGTGCCTTGCCTGGGAGTTTAATAAAAAATGCATGGTGTGCGACGAGGTCTGCCCATATAATGCCATTGAATTCAAGGTCACCCCGGGCAGTTCGGTTGCCGTTCCGTTTATCAATGAGAGTAAATGCAGCGGTTGCGGATTCTGTGAGCACTTCTGCCCTGTACATGCAAACGCTGCCATTATGGTAGAACCAATGGGGGCCCTGAGGATTGAACAAGGTTCCCATCGTGAAAAAGCAAAGCAAATGGGATTGTCCCTGCAAATAAAAAAAGCCCGGGACGAGGCTCCCGAGGCTTATCCATTGCCTGAGTACGATGGGCAAGGGCTTCCTCCCGGTTTTACAGAATAACGGCCGCCGTTATCTGGCTTATTTCTCACTGAACGGGTAAGTTCCCTGGGTTGACCGGAGCTTACCCGTTTACGCTGTATGCCTTCCGTCCCTGGTTGGGGGGCCGTTCATCTCCGTAACTCTCCCAGTGGACACCAGGTCCCCTGATTTCCCCGCCATTTTCTCCGTCCTTTATCTTCCAAAATCCTATGCATTTCTCCTCACAATTGGAACCAAGCAGTCATGTTTTCCCGTATATCGTAACGTATCATTCACAAATATGTTGGGTGGTACATCTCCCCGGTATCAGAAACATCAGGTGACGTGCCGGAATGCAAAGAGAAAAAACATGGCGTTGGTGATGGTGCCAACGCCATGTTTGTGGTGTCAGTTTTCAGGCAGCCGGATGATCATTACCGGCACTTTGCTTCGCTTGACCACTTTTCGGGCCGTACTGCCGATGAACGCGTCCTTGATTGCGGAATAGCCATGGGTTCCCATGACAATGAGATCTGCACCCATCTCTTTTTCGGCAATGAGTACTTCTTCCCAGGGCAGTCCCTGCCTGATATGGATGTCCGTCACCAGGATTTCGCACTCTGCTTCATCCGGGGTGGCCGTGCTGCAGAAGCTGTGCACCCGGTCCGTGATCGTCTGTTTGAGGGTCTCTCTTTTGTCTTCCTTTAATTTTTTCCAGCGGTCCGGGCCGAGCAACTCGCTCACCTGGACCTCCATGGAATGGTTCAGGTTTTCCATTACATGGAGAATCTCAATTTTGGAATTATATTTTTCCGCCAAATCCACTGCATAGCCAAATGCGTGCCTGGCATTATCGGAAAGGTCAGTGGCATAGAGAATGGTTTTAATTTCAGGTTGCATGGGATCCTCCTTTGGTTAAAAGGGTCTTTATTAGAATATGGGGGCGAAACCAATGAATTTCAAGTGCAAGCCCCACGGTTTCCTTTAGGGACACCTGGCGATGTCCCGGATGCTTGAACCGGCAACGCCTTTTTGATTTTTTCGCCTTGATTCCAAAGAGTCTGGACACACATTTATTTCTGATTTATGTAATTCTTTTTTCAATTTTCCTTGAAATTATTTGAGTGAAAGATTAAGGTCTTCCAAACCTTGGATCTGCCTCACCAGGGTGTCGTTTTAAAATTATCTGATGCCGGTCTGTCTGTTTGACCGGTTCTGGGTCAAAGGGTCAAGTAATATACCCCTCTGAAACACGGGGGATAATCAATCTGTCTGGGATCGTTCTGTGCGCTTATTCTTGTGTCAATGTAAAAATATGATCGATGTTCATCGAAAATCCTGCATCCGGAGTCCACCACCGGTGCTGCGGCCGCCGTAGCTCTGCTCCGGGACGGCCGGTTCTATACCATTGGGAATACAACATCCTGAATCTTAAAATGGATCTTGTCAGATCCGACATTCTACAAGGAGAAACATTCATGAAGAAGTACAGTGTAATTTCAGTAGCAGTCTTTATCATAGGGTTAATGCTGACACCGATGCTTTATGCCGGTCCCTCAAGCAAATGTATTAAAAAACTTTACGACGGGGACAGGGCGTTCAGCCATGTCCAGGTGCTTGAAGCCTTTGGTCCGAGAGTGGCCGGCGGAGACCAGGAACGGGCTGCCGCCGATTATATTGCAGACGAGATGGCTTCTTATGGCCTGGATGTGGAAATTCAAACCTTTCCCATCATTTATTTTGAAGATTTCGGGTCTGAACTCAGCGTCGTGGGAGGGGATATCCTGGCCCCGAACACCTTGAGTTACTCGCCTTCCGGAGACTTCACCTCCGGCGTGGTTTACTGCGGACTGGGATACCCCGAAGACTTCCCTCCCGAGGTAGCCGGAAGCATCGCATTGATCAAACGTGGTGAAATGAGCTTTTACGATAAGACTGTGAACGCCTCTGCCGCAGGTGCCCAGGCTGTCATCATTTTCAACCACTCACCGGGCAATTTTTTCGGAACCTTGGGTGACATTACTGACATCCCGGCTGTCAGCATCAGCCTGGAGCAGGGAAGCGCCCTGCTGGACCTTGTTAACGGAGGGCCGGTCACCGTATCGGTGAGCGTTTCAACGGACGCCTATCCCACCACCAGCCAGAATGTCATCGGCACACTGGAAGGAAGGGACCCGTCCCAGGGAATCGTTTATATCGGCGGGCATTATGACTCGGTATCTGCCGGCCCCGGAGCCAACGACAATGCCACCGGCACCGCAAGCGTTCTGGAAACCGCACGTGTCCTGGCCACCCGTGGGCACAAAACCAAAGCGACCCTTAAATTCATCGCCTTTGGTGCCGAGGAAATCGGGCTGAACGGCTCTGAGTACTATGTCACAACCAACGAGGCTGAACTGGTTGAAAAAGGTCTGGGCATGATCAACCTGGACATGGTTGGCGTGGGAGACACCCTGCTTATCGGCTGCATCGGAACCGCTGCATTAGATCTCACCGATTATGCCCAGGCAAAGGCCACAACAATGGGCATCACTCCCTGGGAGGCATTTACCGCCGAATCCAACAGCGACCACACCTACTTTGAAATGGTCGGCGTACCTTCGGTATTTCTCCAGCAGTCCCCGGACCCCAACTATCATACTGCGGAAGATACCTCGGAAAAGATTGATCCGGTAGCGCTGGAAAAGAACGGCGAACTGGGATGCGCAGTCATGTATGACTGGGCCAAAAATCCGAATCTGCGGACCAGAAAGGCTGCCGCCAAGATGGCCAAGGTCCACGTATATAGAGACAGGGTACATAAAACCAAATAATCCTTATTACAACGGATTACACCGGGCGCCGGGATTTTTTCCGGCGTCCGGCCTGCCAAAAGGGGGCGGCGCATTCCCGGAACAGCTTTTCTGTAATGTGGATCAGGGCATGAAAACGATCTGCAGGGCTGCGCTGACAACCTCTTCCTCAATGTTCTGCAACTCCGCAGGCCGGGACATGTTATGGGGCCCGATAAACAATGTCATCCCCTCAATCATGGCAATGATGGCGACGGCCCGCCGGGCGACGCTTTGTTCCGGCAGTGTGGGGTTGAGTACACGAATCAACTTATCCATAATGCTTCTGTAAAGCGCGTAAAGTTCCTCCATTGCGTCTGCCGCATCCGGGTCCCGGGTTGACAATGCCCAAAGCTCCGGAAAAAAACGGCTGGTCAACGGATCTTTTGCGTCATTGATCAGGTAGTCAATGGCCAGTTGAAATATATCCCGGGGGTTTTCTGACTGCCTCCTGATGAGGGTTTCCCAGAATTCCTTATATTTTTTCAGGATGGAATATCTGAGTACGCCGATAAGAAGATCTTTTTTGGTGGAAAAGTAATGCTGGAGTGTTTTTAAGTGCATCTGGGCCTGATGGGCGACCCGCCGCATTGTAAATCCCTGGTATCCCTCTTTGGCCAATATCTCATGCGCTGCTTCAAGAATGGATACTTTTCGTTCGCCGAGTGTTTCCGGTGCCGTGTATAAGGTGTCGAACTGCGGCTCTTTGAATTGGATTTTCGGATACATACCGCTGTTTACCATAAGCGCCTGCCAGGGATCAATAAAAAACAGTTTACCGTCAAGGGATGGGTTGGCTGTGCTTATGTTGTGGTTTTTTGTTTTGTTGTATACCATATGTATGAATTTTTTTGTTGACATACCGTCGTTTGACGGTTAGTATCCACATATCATATCCCGCCTTTATTGTATTGATGTTGAGAATAAAGAAATGACGATCCGGCAATTCATCATGGTTTTGATGTCCCGGTTCACGGAAATACCCGGATGGGATTGTTGATTCTGATTGACGGTTTTATCAAGCAACGCATCGCGTTCATTTGAGACTGATTCGTCACGCTAATCCCGGTTCTCGCATTCTCGTACGGAAAGATTGCAGCATGATACTGAAAACGCACGCAGTTCCTCCGCTCATGTTGACCTCGTTAACTCCTTAAACTTACTTCCTTTTGCAATGTTCGTCTGTATTCACGATCCGCTTTTTTAAAGAGGAAAGGGTGTTTTGCAACCTCCCTGTCCACTTACGGCAAATGACAAACATAGGTTCCGGAAAAACCGGCAACGATTGTTGCCGGCTTGGTGCAACCTTTTGAAAATAAAGGCGTGATTTGCCGCGCCGTCACTCAAGTTCGCCGTTGCACCGGAACGGAATTTTAAGAACAGCGGTCATCACAAAAATA
The DNA here is from genome assembly GCA_036881925.1 of Desulfobacter sp. GTDB lineage: Bacteria > Desulfobacterota > Desulfobacteria > Desulfobacterales > Desulfobacteraceae > Desulfobacter. Next base: position 4,517 of record JBAJNJ010000008.1, on the reverse strand, counting down.
AAAAAGGAGATGTATGGCAGTGGTCGGTTTTTTCAGAAATCCCGTCAACAGACGGAGAGTGTTGATGGGGAGTATCAGGACCGTTCAAAAGACGCATAAAGGGGTATCAAAGGAGTTTTTACGCCGGGGAGTATACGAAACGTGCGCGTTGCCTTGAGGTGCCGCGCAATTCGTATCTAACGCTGTCCGCCTGTCATGTCCACGGGGTAAATGTGTTTAACGGCACCATGGAAAATACCGTGTAAACACAAGAATGCCCAATGTGGACCGCATGGCCCGGGGAGCATTCAATAGAAGACATAAGGAGGCAACATGAACCAGGGTTTTGAAAGTAAAAGTTATTGGCTCAGCAGCATGCCCTACACGCCGAATCCTTCTCTGAACGGTGACATTACCGTGGATGTGGGGATTGTCGGTGGTGGGTTCACGGGATTGTCAACGGCGTACCACTTGAAAAAAGAAAATCCGGACATGCGGGTTGCCATTTTGGACAGCGAGGTGGTCGGGTTCGGTGCCAGCGGCCGGAACGGCGGATTCAACATGACGCTTTTCGGGTTGACCATGCCGATTACCGCCATGCGGTTCGGCAGGGAAAAAACAAGGCAGGCACACTTCTACATGGAAGAGGCTGTGGATTATCTGCACGCCCTGATACAGAAGCACGACATTGCGTGTGATTATGAGCACAACGGGTTTTTAAGGGTTGCCACGTCCGAAAAATACAAGAGACGAATTATGGATGAGGTGGAGTTCGCACACAAACTGGGTCTGGAAGGCATCTCCTGGCTCAATGAATCCCAGGTCCGGGAAGAAGTGGGCAGCCCCATGTATTTAGGCGGCTGGTGGGAGCCCAGGTGTGGCATCCTCAATCCGGCGAAACTTTCCTGGGCCTGGAAAGACATTGTCACCGCGCTTGGGGTTTCGGTTTATGAAAACACAGCCGTTACTGAAATATCAAAGCAAACCGGCCATGTCGCACTTCAGACGGAAAACGGTAGAGTCAAAGCAGACAAGATTGTGCTGGCAACCAATGCATATTCCCATTTGATACCGGATATCAAGCGGAAGCAGATGCCGGGCTGGACCTATATTGTGTTGACCGAACCATTATCAGAAGACCAGCTTTCCCAAATTGGCTGGGCGAACCGGCAGGGTGTTGAAGATGCCCGTAATATGATCCACTACTACAGGCTTACGGCAGACAACCGTCTGCTCATGGGAGGCCGCGATGTCGGCTTTGCCTATGGCAAAAACATGGACCTGGACCGTAATGAGCGCATTTTTGCAAAACTGGAGGCAGATGTGAGGCAGATCTTTCCATGCCTGAAATCCGTATCTTTTACCCATCGCTGGGGAGGGCCGGTCTCCATAACAACCGATATGGTGCCTGTCATCGGCTTTATCGGCGATAAAAATATTGCGTACAGCATCGGCTGTATCGGGCATGGCGTCAGTATGACCCACCTGAACGGAAAAACAGTGTCAGAACTTGTTCTTGGGGAGGAGACCGATCTGACCGACATGTTTTTTGTGAACCGCAGGATTTTACCCTGGCCGCCTGACCCGGTAAAGTTTATTGCCGCCCATATGATCCGGGGATGTATGCATCTGGGCGACCTCATACATGATCCCAAACCGGCAGCTTAAGGAAAATGCAGTAAAAAAGAAGGGACGCCGGGCATTGCATGATACCTGCCCGACGTCCCTTTCTGAAAAATCAAAGGGGGATTTTGGGTTTATTCAGACATTATAATAAAAGATCACCTGTCTCGGCATTGATGACAAAGATGTGGCCGTCAGTGCCCTGGACCTTAAATGCCGGCACAAGCTGACTCCCGGAATCCATCGGGCCATAGGTGCCGTATACAGGTTCCGCATCTGTCAGCTCAATGGGTGCGGTTCCTTTTACTGCCGAAGCGATCTGGTCTGCTGCAATGCGCAATGCCTGACCCACTGTTAACAGAGGTTTGCGTTGCTGAACATCATAGGCCATGGCATTGACTTTCGGCCAGTAGCGGGATGTTGCAATCACGGTTCCCTGTCCCACCAGCAAGGTGATATGGTCTTTCACATAGTTTCCGCTTACTTTAACACCGTCAACCGTGCGGCCGTAATGAACGGAATACGCGGCAACGTCGTTGGCTGTATCGTCATCAACATTACGCTGGATGGCAATCGCGCTCTCCAGTACGGCATCTTCCGGCAGGCCGCCGTTATCCGCCAGCCATGCTTCGGCAGCGGCAATGGCGTCCTGTTCGGTGATGGTGCCGTTGGCCAGCCTGCCGAATCCATCCGCATCCACATAGGTCGAGACGCTGTCCGCTTCAACAGTGGCAGCTCTGCGGAATTCGTTGGCAAATGACCGTGTACTGTCTAAAAGAGACGGCGAGGCCATGACACGGCCGGTGTCGCCTATGGCGCTGAAGGGTTCGGAAAAGGCGTAGCTGGGGGTGCTGCCGGTTCTTGCGGAATACTCCACAATGGAGCTCCCCACCCTTACGTATTCCGCCCACCGGTCATTGAGGCTGGAAATACCCACATTGGAAAGATACCAGGCCACCTGGTAACTCCGGCCACTGCCCAGTTCGCTAATCACATTCTTGGCAACGGTTTCATCCGTGAAGTCATAGGACACTTTGGTGTATCCCATCACTGTCTGGGCACTGGAAGTAAAGGAATTTTTCCAGGAAGTATCCGTCAACGTGAGGCAGGTGGCAAAAAAGGTGTTCTCCGCCCTCAGGGTGGTGCTGGACGGGGTGATGGACCCGTTATACGTCGCTACACTGCCGCTGTTTCCGTGTCCTGTGTGGTATAACGTGGTAATGCTGCGTCCCAGATAATCAAGCAGCTCACTGGTATAGACATTGGTATCTTCCAGTGTCTTTGTGTAGCCCAAACCGACAAGGCCGTTGGCAATATCGTACATATCCTGGTTGTCCAGGTTGTCCTGCACTGCCGTTATGATAAAGGTTTTACCTGTGGTGCCGCCGGTGGAGTAGGACGCCACAAGGGTGACATTGGAAAATGTTGAATAGGCCCGAATGCCGATATAATACGTTCCGGTTTGAGGGCTTGCTACCGTGCACTCTTCATTATTGCCGCTCTCATATGGGCGGCAGTCGTAACTGCTGGTGGTGGGTTGGCTGCCGAAACGTGTATAAATATCGGCATCTCCGGATCCGCCGGAGATGGCCATTTCAAGGTTTGATGCCCCGGAGGGTACATCGATTTCATAGTGGAGCCAATAGCCTTGGCTCGCGGAAAGGCCGGTCACGGGCACACCGTTCGTGAGTGCCGTGGCGCAGAAGGCGTGTTGAGCCGTGAAGAACAGAACCATTAGACATAGGGCAGCGACTTTCAGTTTCATAAAGCGTTTCATATCCTCTCCTTTACGTTGTTGAGATTATACAATCCCCCTTTGATCTTACCATTGGACGACTCAGGGAAAAGCAAGGCATTGCAATTGCTGTGCATGGGTCGGACGGGCTGGCGTCCGGGCCTTTCTTTTCCGGCGCACCTGGTTTTGCTTGCATCGGTGCCGTTTTGTTTACGTATAAAAATAGTGATAACGTCTTGCTTTCCGTGCCGTTGATGTATGACGCAACAGGCGCAAAAAACTAGTGAAAACATGAATGATACGTTTTTTTGGTATCCTGTCATGGCGGCAGCGCCATCATTTGATACCGGTGAACCATAAGACGGCAAATCCATTGGACTCTGGCCCGGCCAGAGAGGTCTGCGTTTGATTGATTTGCTCTATGTGTTTTTACGAATCCAGATACCCATCATCAATGGGTGCGTTTTGAACATTGTATTTTATACAATGTGGTGTGAAACGAGTATTTAAACCAACTGGTAATACATCTTGAGTACATCTTGAGTTGCAACTACTTAAGAATTTATGAACAGAGAAAGATCAAACTTTTCCTCATCCATAAGACAAGAACTTGCTCGTTGTCAATAAAAAATATGAAAAAATTTGTGATAATTGAAAAAACGACATCGGCCTGCTGCCGCTGCAAGTGGCCCTGGACGTATATTGGAGGCGTCTGCTTACGCCGTAAAATGAATATCCCGGAGGCGTAAACATCAACAGAAAATATCATTGGAAGGTAAGCAAATGCTGCCCATGGGATCTGAAATCAGGAAACGGGTTCATATGTGTATCGCAGATGGTTTTTGATCAATTTTTTTGATCAGTTTGTTGGGAATAATGAATTTGACTTAATAAGTTTATTTGAATACTTTAGCGTGAAATACGGAACGCTTTATAAATTTATCAAAATCAAGAAACAAAAGGAGATCGTTATGAACTGTGAAGACAGAAAATCACAATACCTGAATCTGTTTATAAAAATGACCCGTACGATTACTTCATGTGTAAAAGTCAAGAACCTCCCAAACAGTTCGGCCTCTCAGAGTTATGCTTTAAGCAGCTTCGTTTACAATCTCAGATCTCAGTTTTAGTCCCATTCTAAATGTCTCAATTGGCCGGCGCCCCTGATTCCGGTATCCCT
>JBAJNJ010000007.1:0-269717 GCA_036881925.1 Desulfobacter sp. | reverse complement strand
TCGTTGGAATACTTTTTATATTTGGCCATTTGAAAGTATCGCGTCTTTAGGTTAAGTGGTTTTCCTATCCAATATCAGGAAAACCTAGCATAAAATGATAAGGATCTCCAATTTTTTTGGACTTATTCTACAGCTTCAACGTCGGCCCTGACGGGGTGGAGGTCCACTGGGAGTGGCCCGAAGAGTTGGGGCAGGGGTATATGGATCTGATCAAGATCCGGCCCGGCCTGATTCTGGGTATTGCCAAGTACCGGCTGAATCAGGATATCATGATCAGCTTTGAACATGCCCACCCTTTCATTGACCTAGGATTCAGCCTTTCCGGTTTATTTATTATTATAGGATATGAACCTATAACAGTCTAATTTTATAGGCATTTTCTATCATGACATCCGATGATATTTCGTGTAAGCATAAAACACCAAAAAGAATGATTAGATCAAGACATGGGGATAGTAAGCTACCCGGAGAGATTCCTTTCAACCTCTTCCCGATTCAACAAAACAGTCTGCTGCTCATGCGCTGGACGATCAGTCCCTTTAGAATCAAATCTCATCTTCCTGTAAAAATAGAACAAGGCAGCCTGCCGAAGCGGGATTTTTGCCACACCGTCCTTCATATCATAATCATACTCGATAACCTGCCGGGGACCTTGCTTATGCGAATGTGATCCATGCATGGGAGGCCTATATCAAACCCATAGGGGCGTACATAAGGGCCTATGATATTTTTGATGCGACCTTGGACGATACTGTGGCTAACCTTAAAACCGCAATAGAGGCATTTCAGGCCTCGGGTGCACAATGGGATATTCAAAGAAATATCCACTATCAGAACGAGAAGATCAGCGACATGCGTGGGATCCTTCTTGATACCTATACGGACCAAACGCTGAAAAATATTGGTCTAAGAATTCATGGACAAATGTATATTTCCGGCCAAAACAGGCCAGGGCCTTAGCCTCATGATTTTCCTGCTTCAATTCCTTTAGTGACCCTTCAACCGGGAGAGAGCGCCTAGGCTCAGAACATAATAATACTGCATTTCTTTTAAAATCGCGGTCGTACTTTCTTTTTCTTAAACTCATTTGCTCCGCCATAATTTGGGATTATAGAGGCTTAACCTGGAGTGCACAATATCGGGAGAGGATCAATTATATTGAAGTGTTGATAATCAAGGACTTTACGGACGTTTGAAGATACCCCGCAACCGTCCTGTACAGGGCGATTACGGGGCTGGCAGGATGGTTCGGTGTTAGGGGCGGGCATTAAAACTGACGGTGGCGCCGTAATAAATATTTTGGCATTTTTTTACCAGGTGTTTGAGTTCATTATCCGGTCGGACATCTTTTTTCACAATCACGGAAGCCACCCACTCTCCGGTCGTGGGAACACGGATCTGGGCTTTGCCGTCCAGAATATAAGCCGCCAGCATATACCGGTCAGGGCCACCATAGGTATTGGAGGTCATGTGCAGAAAGTTGGTGGCATCCATATCAGACGTAACGGGTTGCCCTTTCAGCGTGACGGTAAAGGGGACAATGTCACCGGCCTTGACCTGGCTCAGGTCGGTTTCCGGCATCAGTTCGAGGTCATGGCCTAAAGAGGTGGGTTTTGTCCACTCTTTTATACCGATGTAAGTTGTGGCAACGGCTTTGTACCGGGTGCTGAAGTCAAAGGATTTCGCATCCTTGATTTCATCCATGGGTTTGGTGGCCATTTTGTGCTTGCCGTTGGCATCCACATATCCGGTAAAAAAAGTGGCTTTGGATTCTGCCGTCACAGCATATGTACCGGGCCGGGTATCCTTGGTCAGTGCGATTTTCCGCAGCCCAAGGTCTCCCGGGCTGATTGTCATACCTGTTTTTGAGGTGATGGTTTTTTCTTTTTTTATCACAGGCAGATCCATGGAGGTGGCGGAACCGTCAGGACCCACCAGGTCGTAACGTATTATGCTTACGGCTCCGGCGTCAGACATCAGGAAATCATCCATGGGGACTTGATGGCCCCATCCCAGGGATGTGAGAACATGGCCCGGGGGGTGGGTGAAGGATTCGTGGGCATTGATCCATAGAGAGTGGGCAGCGGCCTGGGAGGCAATAAGTCCCAGGGTCAGAAGTGTTGTGATCAGTGTTGCAGCTTTTTTCATTTTAATCTCCTGTGCAGTTATATTAATTATATGGCAGAGCAGCCTGCCGGTTTACGGGCGTGACGGACCATCCTTACGAACAGTGTGGCCGGGTCCCCCGTCCAGAAAGACAGTGTAGGGCTGATCCGGGATGTCAAAGGTGATTTCTCCGTTTTCGTCCAGTATGAATTTCCGGATAGTGTTCTGGCTGTTGTCCTTGAGATAGAGTGGAAGCCCGGCTCCTGAGCTGCCGGTGGAAAACATGGCTTCCACAGTGACAGTGCCGTCGTCATTATCCACCAGGTTCATATACAGGGTATGCGCCCATACCGCAGATACCGGGGCAAGGCAGCCCAGAAAAATCATCAGGGCAATCAGGTAATGTCGTATCATGATTGAACAATCTCCTCTTTGAGTTGGGTAATGGGCTCGGGGCCTGATTCTGTTACATTCTCGGGCCCGAATGCCTTTATGGCGCGGATCAGAACCGGAGTGACCAGGTAATCGGTCAACAGGGCGGTCATGATACCGGTGCCGGTTAAAAAACCAAGAAACATATAGACCCTGGCAGGGGAAGTCAGGTATACGCTGAAATTTGCCGTCAGGATCACGGAAGTAAAAAGAAGTGGAATGCCGATTGCCGTAAATGTATGGGTAACGGACTTCGCATAGTCCCGGTGCCGTTCAAAGGCAAGTTTGGCATGGGTTATAAAATGGATGGTGTCGTCCACGGCAAGCCCCAGGAGCATTGGCATGATGGTGATGGTCATAATTTCCAGGGGGATACCGGCCCAGCCCATGATACCGCCCACGGCAATGGCCGGGGTGATGTTGGGCACCATGGCGATCAGTCCGACCTTAAGGCTTCCGAATACGGCCACCATCAGCAAGGTGATGACGCCCATGGCGATCGTGAAAGAGACCAATTGTCCCCGGGAGACGATATCCTGCATTACCGTAAATTGGGCAACAGAGCCGGCCAGGAAGACTTTTGCTTCCGGGAACAGGCGTTGCGCCTTTTCGGAAAGCATGGCCAGCTCCTTTTTGGCTTTTCGGGTGTTATAGTCATTTAAATCCACCATCAGCCGGAATCGCTTATATTCGTAATCAATCCATTTTTCCGCTTCCCGCCCGCCGGCATTTTCGTAAAGTAGCATGATCTGGGCTACCATCCGGCGGTTTTCCGGGATAATATAATGGGCCGGATCTCCCTGGTTCAGCACCTGGTTCATATCCTTGACAATTTCGGTAATCGTGGTGGTTTTTTTGGTCAGTTCAAATCCTTTGGCCACTTGTTCAAGGGTATCCAGTTTTTTAAGGTTTTCCGGTTCAATGGCCATGTTATCTTCAGGGAATTCCACCACCAGGTTGTAAGAGTAGAGTGAGCCCAGTTCGGATTGGCATACCTGGTCCAGCCGTTTGACATAAGGAATCTTAAGACCCATGTTTTTGCGAAGGTCAAAATTGACTTCAAAGAAAAACAGGCCGGAACCACAGCCCACGACAAAGAGAACAAATCCTGCAAGGATGGGTTTGGGGTAGGCCATGACAACCCGGCTCAACGTTTCCATAAGGCCTTCAAGCTTTGCGTTGGGGCGCCGGCTGTTTTTGTTTTTATCGGTTACGGGCCTGTCTTTGCCAAAGGAGAGCAGGGCCGGGATCATGATTATCACCATCATAAAAACGATACAGACCAGCAATGCTGTGGCCGAACCCACCCAGCGAACGGGTTTGACATCAACGAAGTGAAACGAGTAAAGCGCCCCCACGGTGGTCAGGGCTGTGAAAAGGATGGGCCATCCGGTTTCTTTTACCGCATGGCAGACCGCGGCTTTGCGTTTGCCTGTGGCCCTGAATTTCCGGTTGAAAAAGGTGAAAATATGGATGGAGTAACCAATGGAAACGGCAATTCCAAGATAAAGGGGCACCATGACCATGCCCACATCAATGGCTTTGCCCATCCAGCCCTGAAGGCCAAAGGTCAGAATCACCGATCCCGCAGCCACGAGAATGGTCACCAGAATGCCCCGGAAAGACCGCAGCGCAAGGGTCAGGACGATCAGGGAGACAATCAGGGAAACCCCCATGGTCCGCTTGACTTCTGCCTTGAAAAAGGCGGTTTTGTCATGGGCGATGATGGGCATGCCCGCAGATTTAGGATTGAGGGGGGCATATTTATCCTGGCGGATGATATCTGCCGCAGCCTTGCCTGACACCATGTCGGCGGCCTGGTTGTTCTCGTCCCGCCAGCCTTCGGGGAAAGGGGTGAGACGGAGCATGATCCATGACTGGGTGGCATCCCCGGAGATGAGCTTTCCTCTGAACAGGTCTTTGGAGAGCAGCTTTTCACGGATCCCGGCCAGGGCTTGAGGAGTTTCGGGGATAGGGTCCGGCACCGGGTTGATGATCTCGATACCATCTGCGGTGCCCAGGGAAAATTCACAGTCGGTTATGGAGAGCACATCGTCTGCAAAAGGCACCTTGTCTACCAATTCCTGTCCCAGTTCACGAATCAGTGCCAGAATTGCCGGATCCATAAGGGTGTCTGCAGAGACCAGCACGCCCACGTAATCGTTGTTCCCGAATATATCCTTGAACTCATCTTCAGCCAGTTTGAGTTCGGAATCATCCAGGAGCCACTTGTCCCATCCGGCATCGGTTTTTACTTTGCCAAGGCCTGTAAAACCAAAGGCCAGGATCAAGGCAAAACCGATCATGATAAGATAGCGCAGCTTGACGATCCACTCCCCGGCCCTGCCAAATATTTGATTGATACGATTAATGTTGATCATAACTTGTCCTTAAAAATGGTATTTTATTTTTGTCCACACCTGGGTATTGTCCTTGTAACGCCCGAAACTGCCGTCCCGGTCACCCTGGAAGATATCGGATCCCAGGAAGATGGAAAGATCATCCATGATCTGGTACTCGGAGGAGAGCCGCGTGAGACTGTCACCCACATCCGGGTCCCAGTAGATCAGGGCTGTCAGGGTGAGCTTTTCCCGGAACAGATTTTTGGAAACACTCAGAGTGGCGGTGTCCTGCCGGGCCCGTTCCCCAAGGCCGCCTGGGGTATCCGGATTCAGGATACGGCTTCTGGCGTATTGGGCGGAGAGGGTCCAGTGACTTCCGGGATACCAGTCCAGGCCGGCCAGCCATTTGAGCCGGTCTTTTTTTGCCGGTGACGTCCCCTGGGTTGCCGACGAGATCAGGTCGCCATGGAACCAGGCCGCTTCTGACCTGAAAACAAAGTCCCCGAAAGGCCTTGAAAAATCTGCACCGAAAATATGTTGCCGGTAATATTCCGGCTGGTATTCCCAGCCGCCGCTGCCGTCAGCCACAGGTTGGTAAGCCGGGTAGTCGCCCCAGGTGTAAAAATAGCTCAGGGCAAGGTCGCCTCCGGGCAGATAAAGGGCATATTTTGCAGCGATTTCGCCGTTCTCAAGGCGTTCGTCCGGTTCTTCGGCCCACAGCACTGTCCGGTCGCTGCCGGTGTCTATATACCAGGGGCTGTGGCGGGCCGGCTGGACCCCGTCACGGTAAAAAGGAATCCAGATGAGTTGGAAAGTCCCTGCTTCAGCTTCGTATTTCATGTTTACCGCATCCACACCAAGCCGGATTTCATCAAAATCGCGGGTGATGTACTCGGAATAATCCAGAGGAGAGATATTGTCGGTGATACGAAGCCCGTCCGCCTGGCCCCAGATGATGATCTGGCGTCCCGTCCTCATGGAAAATCGTTCGAAGACCAGATCCATATACCCTTCATGAAGGGTTATTCCTGATTCCTCGCCCAAAAGGTGGTTTTCGGCCAGGTTTACGCTGGCGAAGAGCGTTGCCGACTCTGCGTAGGCGGTCAGTTCAAGCCGGGCAGATGTCTCTGAAGCCAGTGTATCGTTGGGGCGCTGGACCTGGATGCTGTGCCGGGATTCAAGAAATCCGCTGAATGCGGCATCAAAATGATTTGGCCATACATTGGCACAACCATCCCGGCCGGGGTAAATACCCCAGACGGTAATCACCAGTAACCACAATGCCATCCGTGCCCCTGACAGCGGGGCCGGGTTCATCGCAGATGACCCCTGGAAATGGTGTTAACGCTGAAAAAACGATCGGAAACCCCGGTATCGTAGGCTACATTCGTCATATTCATTACCGTGGTATGGTTTTCCCGGTGGTTTTCCATTTTCATTTTGAATATGGTCCAGAAGCCCTGGTGAGGCTTCATGTCCTCAACAGAGAATGTCTTGATCAACCCCTGGGCATCCAGGTACTCTGCCTTGATGGTTTTGTGGGCATCCTGGCGGACCCAGAGGGTGCGTTTGTCATAGGCGGTTTCCTTTTTAACCGGGATGCTCTGGATCTTCCAGCACAGATGCCCATCGACCATCTCTTCGCCCAGAAGGGTATGGTTGTCTTCATCCACACTCCTGTCTCCCATGTCGTCATAAGTAAAGTCCGAGCCCATGAATGCATCGTTGTTGGACTCCCCTGAAATACGCCGGACTTTCCTCAGGGCCGGCATGTACAGCCATTTGTCATCGTCTTTGTCCGGGTTGTCGTACTCCCAGGAAAGAAATGCGGTGCCTTTGACATCCAGCGGTTTTTTAAAGGCCATCAATTTTTTGGTATCTTTACCGTAGTCCTTGACAAAAGAGACCATGTCCCGGATCCGCTTTTTCCCCCGGTGATTGATCAGGACCATTTCAACCCGGGACTTCCTGTCGTCCCCGTCCGGGGCATCATCCACCATCACCATGATGTCCCTGCCCGATAATTCCGTGGCCTCCACAGGTGTATTGGAAAAGACGGCGAAGGTCAGAAAGCATAGTATGAACATACCTGACCGGATCAGGGGGGCTTTGAATTCTTTAACATTTGAAAGGATTATTTGCATGAGTTGTCCTTGGTATAAAATTAGTGACTCAAGTATTTAAGTTAGACCCTCCTAACATGGCGGGTGTGGATGATTCTACCCGGATCGGGAGCTTTTTTTGACCGGATCGGGAGCGATTTGCCGGATAGTCTCCAAGAGGAAGTGTCCTGCCGTGTCTATATACAGAAAATTTTTTCATATCAGGGAGAAAGATTAGGAGCTGTTTCTAAAAAAAATTAAAAAGAATCTAGGCATTTGAAATCGGGAATGATTTCTTCCTGTCTATGAATAGACACTCTATTTCAGATGAAAAATGGAAGCAAATAGAACCGATACTTGCACCACCGAAAACAGAAACACGGGGTCGCAAGCCCAAGGATAACCGATTAATGTTTAAAGGTATTTTGTGGATTTTAAAAACCGGGGCCCCATGGCGTGATCTTCCTGAACGATTCGGGCCTTGGCAAACTGTATATAAAAGATTTTCAAAATGGACAGCCTTGGCAGCATGGGATGCCCTTTTCAACGACGTTGCAAAAAATCAGGATAAAGAAGAAAGCATAATAGACGGCTCATATGTCAAACTTCACCAGCATGGATGCGGTGCGCGAGGTGGACAATATTGCCAGGCTATTGGCAAAAGTCGGGATGGTTTAACAACAAAACCTCATGCTGTCGTTGATGGGCTTGGTAATCCTGTACGGATAAAGCTGACCGGTGGGAATGTTCATGACATGGTACCTTCTTATGAGTTGATGGCTGATATAGATGCGGAGCAATTCCTTGCTGATAGAGCATATGACACTGACAAAATTATTGAAATTGCAGAATCAAAAGGCGCTGAAGTCATTATTCCTTTAAAAAAAACAGAACGGTTCAGAGAAAAATTGATAGACACCTCTATCAAGGAACGACATTTGGTGGAGTGCTTTTTCGCGAAAATAAAATCCTACCGAAGAGTTTCGACTCGATATGAAAACTCGCCAGCAGTTACCACGCAATGGTGCTTATTGCCTCATGCCTGGTTTGGTTCGCGTGATTTATTTAGAAACAGCCCTTAATTAATGAAATAAATAATATGTTATTATTTTACGGTACCCCGGACTTGGGGTTGTTATCAGGAATTTTCCTGAAAACGGAAAACCGCCCAAGAAAACGTCATGAACGGAAAATTGGAGGTCCTCCAGGTGGTTGCCCAGAAAAAATAACGGGGCTGCCGACGGTTTCGGATCTGGTGTTCAGCCATATGTGTATTCCCTGCCGGGGAACAGGTGCTATGCGTTTGCCGTGTTTGTCTCCAGGTTTCTGATCTCTCTTTTCTTGAGTTTTTTAAACTCAGATGTGACCATGATAAATACCCAGATCGTGACGACCAGGTCGATGAGAAATGATCCCCAATACACCCAATGCACACCGAAGAAACGGGGCAAGGTCAGCATCACCGGAACGTAAAACACGAGTTGGCGGGAAATTCCCATTATTGAAGCAGGTTTGCCGTTGTTGATGGCCGGAAAAAAAGTCATGGCCATGAAAATAAGGGGAAGGGCGGGAAGCAGCAGCATGAATATCCTAAAGTTGGCAACATCCGAGGTTAGGAATTCTTTGGCAGGCAGCATCATGTTCAGTACCAGTTGGGGGAAGGCCATCATTGCCAGCCAAAATGGAGCCATAAGAAGTGCGGCGGCAACTCCGAAAATTTTGAAACTGCGGATCACCCGGTCGTATTTTGCGGCACCGAAGTTGATGCCGATGGCGGGTTGAAGCGCCCGCATCAGGCCGAAAACCGGTGTCAGCATAAGGGTATATATCCTGAAAACAATGCCGTAAAACGCCACATCCGCCGTGGTTCCGTAACGGCTCAGAGCATTGAGCACCACAATGCCCTGAATCAGGCTCATCACCGACATGATAAATGAGGGAATGCCCATGGACATGATGGCTTTGATGATATGCCTGTCCCGCCGAATCGAAAAGAGCCGGGCCTCAAAAGAGGTTTTGTTCTTTCCGGCATAGATCATAAATAGCAGGGTGTAAACGAGCATGCCGATATTGGTTCCCCATGCCGCCCCTTTAACCCCGAAATCGAATATGACAATGAGAATATAGTTGGCCGCGATATTCACCAGCAGCCCTATGGCCATCATCACCGCGGCGGAGCCCATCTTGCCTTCCGCGCGTACGATCATGTTTCCGGAAAGTCCGGCAATCCAAAAAAAAGACCCGTAAAGTGCAATGGTGAGATAGTCGACACCAAATGCCAGTTCGGCACCGCTGCCCCCCATCATTGTAACCAGGGGCGTGACAAAGACAAGCCCTGAGACCGTAAACACAACACCGAATACAAGATTCAAATAGTTGACGTTGCCCAGCAGTTTTGTCTGGGTGTCAAGGTCATCCGCCCCCAGGGCAATACTCAGCGCAGACCCCGCTCCCACACCGATCAGGGAACCTGCACCCAGGAAAAGCTGGCTTAAGGGGTAAGCCAGGGATACCCCGGCAAGGGCGGTTTCCCCCACGAAACGTCCTACAAAAATCGCGTCGAAAACCGCGTTGAGACCATAGAGGACCATCGCGATAACGGCAGGCCATGACAATTTGAACATGACCTGCCAGAGGTTGTCATTCAGAATCATTTGCTTTTGTCTGTCATTATTCATTGGGAATATTCCTGTTTTTTATGTCAGCCAGAAATCACCGGCCTGAAGTTTGTTTGGTTCTTTAATTCCTTTTTGTCTGTTTTGACATAGGGGAAAGAGGCCTAATGCCGGTTCAGCCATTCCAGCAGGGGCTGACTGACATCGGCCGGGGCGTTTGTGCCGAACATCACATCAAGGTGGCCGTAGCCCTCCAGGTAATGAACCGTCATATCCGGGTTTTGGTTGATCCTGGGCAGGGTGGTATCCAGGCAATTGCTGGCCGGGCAGAACATATCGGTTAGAAAGGCGATGCATGGCAGGTCGATGGGGTTGTCGTCATAATCCAGGTAGGGCACATCTTCATGGACAGCCATCTGGATGGATTCAAAATCCTGGATGGCTGGCCAGTATCTTGAAAATTCCCCGCAGGCCCTTACGAGGATATCCCTGGGCACGGACCCGTTCTGGACATTGCTGAATACACCGGAGCCCCAAAGATGATAGAGATGCTCTGCCAGGTAATCGGACAGGTTGGTGAATGTGCCGGGCAGGACATCTCCCGCCCTTACGCCGGCATCAGGCACCCTGACTGCCAGTTGAACATCATTATAATGGCTTTGGAACGCCTGGGACAATAGGGGATAGTTTTCCCCCTGGGGCGGGCAGGTATAGCCCATGCATCCTTCAGAAGAAAGCAGCCCTGCCTTGAACAGGGCCACCATCTGATCGAATCCGGTTTGGTCCAGAGCATATTCCGGCATGGGTTGGCGCTCAAGGATATCACCGTCCAGAACCACCAGCCCGGCCAGATCTTCCGGATAGGCAGACGCATAGATGTAAAGGAGATCTACCCCCCTGCTGAAACCGGCCAGGTGGATTTTTGAAGTGCCGGTAATCCGCTGGATTTTTTTGACGCAGGCCCGGATGTCCTCCCGGTAAACCTCGTAGGTCCAGTCTCCGGTCGCACTGATATCTGTTCCGGTTTCAGCAAACCGGTGGTAATCCATGTTGGGCAGATTGGCGTTCCTGAATCCGGCCACCCATACATCCACACCCTGGTCGGCCAGAAACAGGTAAGGATTGTGCGAGGTCTCCCTGATTCCGGACCATCCGGCCGCTTCCCAAGTACCCGGAAGGAAGAGGACTGCCCGGCCGCCGGGCTGGGAGTGGCCTACCCTGTGGAGGCTGATGATGTCAAACTGGCCAAATGGGGGACGCGCGCACTCCCATGCCGTATGTTTGAGTGAAGGATCAGGCAGCAGCCGTTCCTTGGTGACCTTTACCCAGGGGCGGGCAGCCACAGGGGACGGGGGGGCAACATTTGTCAGCATCAGCACCATGACGAGAAAAACGAGGCATTTGAACAGGAAACGATGATATATGCAAGGGTTGAGAACGGTTTTATACATGGTTTAACCTCCGTATGATGGAAAAAAGGAGTTGTTTGGAAATGGAAACGGTAAACGACAGGTGTCTGCATTTGTGTAATGGATCCTCTGTTTTGTGTCAAGAATAAATTATGCCTTCCTAGTTTTATTTGAGAGTCATTGTTTTTTTTATGAATTGAATAAAATGCTGTCAAATATAATTTTGTTCTTGAAATTGAGCACAAGGGATGATATTGAGTCGTGCATCTGCTGATACTCCGGTTTGGAAATCATCCGAACCTGTCGGCAGAATCATATTCAATCCTTAGTCCGTCTCAGTGCGGCCAAAAGGTTCGGGTTCAGCAAGTAATTAACCCCCAAAAGATTCGGGATGATTATCCCTAAGGTCTGGCTATGCCTTTGGGTATGTTTTTTCTCCCGGAAATCTTATCTCTTCCGGCCTTTCCCCGATATTGCACCCCCATAACCCGACACCTGCACGCCGGTTTCCGGCGTACAGCGTCAGCGATGTCTTTATTTGTAAATTTATCAGGAGAAGATGATGATAGTTGCGAAACATTCAAACCACCCCCCAAGTGTACCCCTGCCCAGCGAACTGGATCAAGAGGTGCGTGAAGCGATTCTGTCGAAACTTTCCGAGCCAGTGGACTTTGGCGACAAGGACAATCTGCTTTCCCTGGGTCTTGACTCTCTTAAGATTATGCGGCTGGTAAGTCTCTGGCGTAAACAGGGATTTAAAGTGACCTTTGCCGAATTGATGGAAGCGCCCCGGCTGACGGACTGGTTGACACTACTTGGGCAGCGCTGGGAGGATGCGGGCGGGGCAGGTACGTCGCAACCGGAGGCCGATAAGGCCAATCCCTTTCCGCTGACAGACGCCCAATACGCATACTGGGTCGGCCGCAAGGACGGGCAGCCTCTGGGTGGGGTCGGTTGTCACGCCTATCTGGAACTGGACGGAGATGGTGTGGACCCGGCTCGTCTGGACAAGGCCTGGCAAAAGGTCCGGGCCGGACATCCCATGCTCAGGGCCAGTTTTCTTCCTGACGGCACCCAGGTTGTCGATGGAGATGGAAAAGCCGGTTCTGTGGTCGTTCATGACCTGAAAGATGCCGCAAAAGACCGGGTGGCGGAATCATTGGAAAATGTGAGACGCCGGATGTCTCACAGACGCCTGGATATAGAAAACGGCCAGGTGGCTGGTATTGAACTTAGTCTGCTGCCGGACGGGAAAACCCGGCTTCATTTTGATATTGACCTGCTGGTAGCTGATGTCCAGAGTCTTCACATTGTTCTACGGGATCTTGCCGCCGCTTATCACCGGGATGTCGCTCCTAAAGCCCCTGATAACTGGGACTTCGCTGCGTATCTGGCCCGGGCAAGGAAGCAGCGGGAGGCCGGACGGGGGGCGGCAAAAGCATATTGGGCCGGTCAGTTGGACGCCCTGCCGGGCGCACCCGGCCTGCCCCTGGCTGTTCCTCCCGAACAGTTGGCAGTGCCGGAATTCAAACGTCGCCGCCAGCTCTTTCCGGCCAAAGAATGGGAATGTCTGAAAGCCCTGGCCGCAGGTTACAAGGTCACGCCGGCAATGGTTCTGCTGACAGCCTATGCAGAGGTACTGAACACCTGGAGCAGAACCTGTGAATTTTTGATCAATATCCCCCTCTTTGACCGGCAGGCCGGTGAAGATAACGAAATTGAGGAGGTTGTGGCTGATTTTACCAATCTGCTGGTACTGGCAGTGGATTTCCGCGAAGAGCAGAATTTTTTGGAAAGGTTGGAAGGAATCCGGGAAAGGTTCTACAGGGATGCGGCCCATTCGGACTACTCCGGGATTCAGGTCCAGCGGGACCTGGCCAGCGCACGCCAGGGGCAGCGGATGATGGCACCTGTGGTGTTTGCCAGCAACCTGGGCACTGTGTTCATCGGTGACGAGTGCCGTAGCGCGCTTGGGGAGTGGAGTTATATGATCTCACAAACCCCACAGGTCTGGCTGGACTTCCAGACTTATGAAACCCATGAAGGCCTTGTTTTTGCCTGGGATGCCGTGGAAGGATTGTTCCCTGAAGGAATGGTGGACGACATGTTTGATGCCTACTGCCGTCTTGTCCATCACCTGGCCCGGGATGCGGCAGCATGGAATGCATCTGAATGGGATAAGGCCCGGTTCGATTTCATGCCCGTACACCAGGCTGGCCAACGGGCCCAGGTAAATGACACCGGAGTTCCGGCTTCAACGGATCTTCTGCACACGGGGTTTTTCTACCAGGCAGAGTTGTATCCCGGCAGGGAGGCTCTGGTAACCAGTGAAAAGCGGATGACCTATGGAGAATTGGCCCGCAGGGCTGAACAGGTGGGCTTGATTCTTAAGAAACGCGGTACCGAGCCGGGCGATTTGGTGGCCGTAGTCATGGAGAAGGGGTGGGAGCAAGTGGTGGCCGTGCTGGGTATTCTCTGGTCAGGAGCGGCCTATCTGCCTCTGGATGCGGCCATGCCCGGCACCCGGATGGAAAAGATCATCAGGGACGGTGATGTGAACATCGCATTGACCCAGTCCTGCATGTCTCTATCGTTGCCGGATATTGACCGGGTGGATGTGGACACCGTTCGCCCCGGGGAAAAACGTGTCATTCCGAATGTGTGGCCAACAGTCACAGGCCTGGCGTATGTAATTTATACCTCCGGATCAACCGGTGACCCCAAAGGTGTGATGATTGACCATCAAGGGGCGGTCAATACCATTCTGGACATCAACCGGCGGTTTGAGGTCCGGCCGGAAGACTGCATGATCGGTCTATCCGAATTAAGCTTTGACCTTTCGGTATATGACATCTTCGGAGTGTTGGGTGCCGGTGCGACCCTGGTGATCCCGGATGCCCAGGGCGCCAAGGACCCTTCTCACTGGCACGGATGGCTGAAGCGAGAACATATTACCCTATGGAATTCAGTACCCCAGTTGATGCAGATGCTGATTGAATGTGCCGAAGGTGGCCAAGTAAAATTACCCGGCGGCCTCCGCCTGGCCATGCTCAGCGGAGACTGGATTCCGGTGGATTTGCCGGAAAAAATTAAGGCGCATTTTCCGGAGATTCAGGTCGTCAGCCTGGGCGGTGCCACCGAAGCCTCCATCTGGTCGATTCTTCATCCGGTGGAGACCCCGGCACCACACTGCCCGAGCATTCCGTACGGCCGCCCCATGGACAATCAGCAGTTTTACGTATTGGACAGGCACATGGCGCCCTGTCCGGACTGGGTTCCGGGCGATCTTTATATCGGTGGCATCGGCCTGGCAAAGGGGTACCGCAAAGATGAGGAAAAAAACCGTAGCAGCTTTGTCCGCCACCCTGGCACTGGTCATCGCCTCTATAAAACCGGCGATCTGGGACGACATCTGCCCGACGGCAATATCGAGTTTCTCGGCAGGGAAGATCTCCAGGTGAAAATCCGGGGATACCGGATTGAGCTGGGTGAAATTGAGGCGGCCATAAAACAGCATCCCGATATCCGGGATGCAGTGGTGTCGCCGGTGGTCAGAACCGGTAAGGAAACCGGTCTTGCCGGGTATCTGTTGGGGTGGCCCGGTGGACGGGACACTGTCGGCCAAGGGGAGTACCCGGATACGCCTGATCCATTCTGGGATTCCGTGACCCAAACCGGGAAAAAGGCCTGCCGCTTACTGCCGGACGCAGACGAGGACGGGCATTTTCAAAAATTCTGGCAACGTCTGGACCAGGTATATTACACAGCCGTGTACCAGGCGTTTTCCGCCATGGGGATCATTGGGGAGGTCGGAGATATTCCGGGGCCGGAGCATGTGATGGATTCCTTTGATATCCTGCCCCGGTACGGGCGGTGGGTAAGCCGGGCACTGCAGGCACTTGGGAACCATGGCCTGATAAAAGGTGGAGAAGCGGTTGCACGGGCAACTGCTGCTGAGCTTGATCCGGCATCACTCTACGCCGATATTGACCGGATAGACGGATTTACACGGGAAGTGGCAGATGTGATCTGCTATGCCGCCCGGAATCTGCCCGACATCCTAAGGGGAAAGATTCACTCCGCCGAGATATATGTGGGCGACGAGGTCAAGGCGGTTTACAAATCCCTGTTCGACCCATGCAACCAATTACTGGGAGAACTGGCCGGATGGATTGGTACCGCCTGCGGCCCTTTGCGTATCCTGGAGGCCGGTGCCGGCATGGGGACGGCAACCGGACATATCCTGCCGCAGTTATCCGGAAAAGATACCCGGTACTATTTCACCGATATTTCCACTTATTTTTTGAAAAACGCCGAGGAGCGGTTCCGTGATTATCCTTTCCTGACTTATAATACGTTGGATCTTGACCTGGATCCTGTCCTTCAGGGGTATGAGGCCGGCAGCTTTGATATGGTGGTGGCCGCCAGCATGCTCCATGACGTTAAATTCGTCGACACCAGCCTGGGACATCTGAGGAAATTGCTGAAACCCGGGGGCATATTGCTGATTCTCGAGGAAACTCGGTTTCATCCCTCTTTTGATCTCCATATGGGCTTGCAGCAGGGATTTGATCGGTATGAGGATACCGGCATCAGGAAGGATCACCCCCTGCTCGATGGAAACCAGTGGGTGGCACACCTGAAAAAAAACGGGTTCAGTGACGGGATGGTTCTGAACAAGAGCGGGGCGCGGGCCGAAATCATGGGGTTCGACGTTATCATGGCCATGGCTGGTACCGCTTCATCCATACCCGGGTCCGCCGACCTCAAGGCTTTTCTTTCCGAAAGGCTCCCGGCATATATGGTTCCCGGTCTTTTTATGGAAATCGATACGCTTCCGCTGTCGGCCAACGGCAAGGTTGACCGTAAGCAATTGCCGCAACCGGAAATCCTGGACACCCGTTCCGGGAAAGGAACGGGCCGGCCTGCCACCTATCGTGAATCCGTGGTGGGGGAAATCTGGCAGACCATTCTTGGAGCGGATGCCATCGGAGTGGAAGACAATTTTTTTGAAATCGGCGGGGATTCTCTGGTGGCTACCCGGATTGTATCAAGAATCTGCAAAAGCTTCGGGATTGAGCTGACCCTGCCCATGCTGTTTGAAAACCCTACCATTTCAGCACTCAGCCGTATCATCGGCGGGCTGACCGACCCTGCGTCCGGCCAATCACAGGACAAGGAAAAAGATGCCGTACCGGCCCAGGATGCGGGGGCCGTGGTGCCGTGTCCTGCCGACCAATACCACCCCTTTCCCATGACCCGCGTCCAGGAGGCCTACTGGATTGGCAGGAATGCTATTTTCGAACTGGGTAATACCTCAGCCCAGATGTACTGTGAAATAGATATTCCCGGTGGGGATACTGAACAGGTACAGCGGGCATGGCAGGCGCTGGTGGACCGTCACGATATGCTCAGGGCCGTCATGCGGGCCGACGGCAGCCAGCAGGTGCTGGAGCAGGTGCCGGCTTATGTGTTTGAACCGGCAGTGCCGCACGATACGTCTCCTGAAGAGATGGAAACGGCATTGGCCGAAATCCGCCGTGCCATGTCCGGTCAGGTGATTCCCGCAGAAACCTGGCCCCTGTTTGACATCCGGGTTTCCAGGCCGTCGGGGGACGGTATCCGCCTCCACATCGCCATTGACGCATTAATTGTTGATGCCTGGAGCTTCTTTCTTCTTTTCGATGAATGGCATTGTCTGGTTTCGTCACCTGAAAAGGAATTGCCTCCCCTGGACGTCAGTTTCAGGGACTATGTGGTGGCGGAAAGGCGGTTTGAAGATGCCGAACGGTTTAACCGGGACAGGGAATACTGGCACCGCCGGATTCCGTTGCTGCCGCCCCCGCCCGAACTGCCGTTGGCCAAACCTCTGTCATCCATACGGCAGCCGGAGTTCAGCAGGCGCAGCCTGACCCTGGATACTTCAGAATGGACACGGATAAAATCCTTTGCCGCCAAACAGGGGCTGACCCCCTCCTGCGTACTGCTGGCTGCATATTCGGCGGTGTTGCAGAACTGGACACGCAACGGCAGATTTACCCTCAACCTTACGCTGTTCAACCGCTTGCCCCTGCACCAGGGTATCAACAGCATTGTCGGGGATTTTACCTCGCTTACTTTGCTGGCCGTGGACGGGGAAAGCCCGGCCGCATTTGAGGCGCTGGCCAACCAGATCCAAAGGCAACTGTGGCAGGATATAGAGCACCGCCATTTCAGCGGGGTTCACGTGCTCAGAGAAATTGCCAGGAATGAAAACCGGGTGGGAAAGGCCCTGATGCCGGTGGTGTTCACCAGTGCCCTGAGTCTGGGCGGTCCGGACGGTGATGCGGCATCCGTACTGAACCGCATGGGGGAATTCGTTTACGGCCTGGCCCAGACCCCCCAGGTGCTGCTGGATCACCAGGTTATGGAACGGCAGGGATGCCTGGTCTGCAATTGGGATGCGGTGGATGAGGCATTCCCGGCCGGGATGCTGGACGATATGTTCCAGGCCTATGCCGATTTCATTCACAGCCTGGCAGAAGATGGGGAGGCCTGGTCGCAGCCTGTTCCTGCCATGATTCCCGGCAGACAGTTGTACCGCCGTTCGAGGGTTAACGATACAGCGAACCTGCCGGATGGACCTGTACTGCTCCATGAGCTTTTTGTGCGCAAGGCCCTGGCACGTCCCGACAGTGTGGCCATATACTGCAGCGACAAGACCATCACCTACAGGGACCTGGACAAATATGCACGCCAACTGGCCGGTTTGCTCAGGGAAAACGGGGCTGCCCCGAATACCCTGGTGGCAGTAGTCATGGAAAAAGGGTGGGAACAGGTGGCGGCTGTACTGGGCGTATTATACGCCGGGGCTGCGTACCTGCCAATAGATGCCGCCGTACCGGAAAAACGGCTGCACCACTTACTGGAAGACGGTCAGGCCGGGATCGCCCTGACCCAGCCCTGGCTTGAGGACCGTCTGGAATGGCCCGAGGGGGTCATCCGCCTGCATGTGGGAAGCACTCTCACGGACGGGCCGGAATCATCCGAAGCCCCTGTGTATGTCCAAACCCACGAGGACCTGGCCTATGTTATTCATACTTCCGGTTCCACCGGGTTACCCAAAGGGGTCATGATTGACCATCACGGGGCGGTAAACACCATCCTGGACGTGAACCGGCGATTTGGGATCGGGAGCAACGACAAGGTTATGGCGGTTTCCGCTCTGAATTTCGACCTGTCCGTATTCGATATCTTCGGTACCCTGGCCGCCGGCGGAACCATTGTCATGCCGGATGCTGTCGGGGCAAAGGACCCGGCCCACTGGCTCCCGCTCATGGGACAGGCCGGTGTGACGGTATGGAACTCGGTTCCGGCGCTGATGCAAATGGTGGTGGAACATTCGGCCGGCAGTAACGGGGACACGCTGGATACCCTGCGCCTGGTGATGCTCAGCGGGGACTGGATTCCCCTGGACCTGCCGGAGAAAATCAGGGCAGCGGCGACACGGGCGGACATTGTCAGTCTGGGAGGGGCTACGGAAGCCTCTATCTGGTCCATCCTTTATCCCATCCGCAACATTGATCCGGAGTGGAAAAGTATCCCCTACGGCAAACCCATGGATAACCAGAGTTTTCATGTGTTGAACAGGCAGATGGCCGATTGCCCGGATTGGGTCACAGGAGAGCTTTATATCGGCGGAACGGGAGTGGCAAGGGGGTACTGGCGGGATGCAGATAAGACCGGTGCCAGTTTTATCCGCCATCCGGAAACCGGGGCGTCTCTCTACCGCACCGGGGATCTGGGCCGGTACCTGCCGGACGGGAACATTGAGTTCCTGGGCAGGGAAGATCAGCAGGTGAAAATCAACGGGTACCGGATTGAACTGGGAGAGATTGAATCCGCACTTAAAAAGGAGGAGACTGTGTCTGACGCAGTGGTGGTGACCCTGAAAGATCCCCAGGGCAACATTCACCTGGCCGCCCACCTGATTCCGGCAGCCGGAGAGGAATGTGCGGCTGAGGATCTGAAAATATCCCTGGGGCTGCACCTGCCCGAATACATGGTGCCCGGGTTCTATCTTCCCTGCGATGCATTTCCCGTGACCGCCAACGGCAAGGTGGATCGCAAAACACTCTCCGATCCTGCCGGGATTTCATTCAGAAAGACTTCTGGTGAGTATGTGGCTCCGGAAACCCGCACGGAACAGGACATCGCCGATATGGTGACAGACCTCCTCGGGCTTGAGAAAGCCGGTGTGAAGGATGTGTTTTTTGATCTCGGCGCCACGTCTATGGATCTTGTAAAACTTCAAAACAGACTTAACCAGGCCTTTGATAAAAAGGTTTCCATTGTTGATATCTTTGAATATCCCACCATCGCTTCCTTGGCGGCCTTCATTGCCCGGGACGTTGTCGAGTCCGAGGCTGTCAGCCGGGCTGAGAGCCGTGGGGAACGCCGCAAGGCGTCCCAGCGGAGGCGGTACCGGAACGCATAAGCCTGCAAAATTTGTCGGAAAGATTAAGGGGCACCTCTAATAACCGTCTTTTGGCCCGATTTCAGCGTTGCGGGAAAATTTTAATCCTCGAAATATGAAATGTATTCCTTTGATTAACATTTTTCCGCGCCTCGAACTCGAAACAAAATTCTGATTATTCGAGATGTCCTGAATAATGACCATTGAAGGCCTTTGTGAGCCTGTTCCCAGGTGCTCCACCGGCCTTCCGCATAAAGGATGATACGTATGCCTGCTTCAGATGCCATTGCCGTTATCGGCATGGGATGCCGGTTTCCCGGCGCAAGAAATGTTGATGAATTCTGGAATAACCTGAAAGACGGTGTCGAGTCTCTGACCCGGTTCTCCGACCATGAACTCCTTGGGGCCGGTGCCGATCCTTCGCAGCTCAGTCGCCCCGATTATGTCAAAGCCGGATATGTGCTGGAAGACGCGGATTTGTTTGACGCCGGATTTTTCGGGTATTCTCCCAAAGATGCAGAATTGATGGACCCCCAGCATCGCCTTTTTCTGGAAACCGCTTGGCAGGCTCTGGAGGACGGTGGTTATGCCACCGGTCGGATCCAGGGGGCCGTGGGGGTGTTTGGCGGCGCCAGGATGAGTTCCTACCTGGTAAATATACTCAATGCCGGCCGGTTTTCACTTGGTAACACCTCGGATCTCCAGGCACTTCTGGCAAACGATAAGGATTACCTGGCCTCGCGGGTGTCTTTCAAACTGGATTTGAAAGGACCGAGTGTCACTGTCCAGTCGGCCTGCTCCACCTCCCTTGTCGCGGTCCACATGGCCTGCGATAACCTGCTGAGCGGTGCCTGCGACATGGCCCTGGCCGGAGGTGTCTCTCTGAATTTTCCCCAGCAGACCGGGTATCTTTACCAGGAGGGAATGATCCTCTCTCCAGACGGCCACTGCCGTGCCTTTGATGCCGGGGCCTGCGGCGTGACACCCGGCAACGGAGTAGGAGTGGTGCTGCTCAAACGGCTGGAAGACGCGATTCGGGACAGGGACCTGATCCACGCTGTTGTACTGGGGTCTGCGGTCAACAACGACGGGGCCAACAAAATCGGATACACCACGCCCAGCGTAGACGGCCAGGTGGAAGTGGTCAAGGAGGCCCAGGCCGTATCTGATGTTTCACCCGGGGACCTGACCTATATTGAAACCCATGGCACGGGAACGCCTCTGGGTGATCCCGTTGAAATCCAGGCGCTGAAAAAGATTTTTGGAACCGGCAGCGAAAAGCAGAACCGTTGCGCTCTGGGATCGGTCAAAACCAATATTGGTCACCTGGATACGGCCGCAGGGATTGCCGGGTTCATCAAAACCGTACTCTCCATGAAGCACGGTATGATGGTGCCCAGCCTGAATTACAAACGCCCCAATCCCAAAATCGATTTTGATGAGACCCCCTTTTACGTCAATACGGAATTTGTACCGTGGCGCGCCGAAGGACAGCCCCGTCGGGCAGGGGTCAGTTCATTCGGGTTCGGGGGCACCAACGCCCATGTCATCCTTGAAGAGGCGCCGGCATCCGTATCCCGGGAAATGCATGCGACAGAAGTGTCCTGCCACCTGCTGACCCTTTCCGCCAAATCCCGGGCCGCTCTGGACGGCCAGATCCGCAGTTATCACACCTTTCTTGAGCAGCAGCCTGACCTTGACATCGGTGATATCTGCTACACGGCAAGCAGCTGCCGGCAGCACTTTGACCACCGGTTTACTGCGGTTGCCACAGATACGGCAGCCCTTAAGGAGTGTCTGGAAGCTGCCGGAAACGCAGCTGCGGGTCTGGAGCAAAGCAACGGGCACACCAGTCCCGGGTGGCAGGATCCGGTATTCCTTTTTACGGGCCAGGGAGCACAGTATACTGGCATGGGAGAGGAACTTTACCGGACTCAGCCGGTTTTCAGGAAGGAGATGGACAATTGTGACCGCATACTGGAACCTTTGCTGGGCCGGTCCATTCTATCGCTGATGTTTGATCGCTCACAAGCGGATGCACTCGACCAGACCGCCAACAGCCAGCCTGCCCTGTTTGCTCTGGAGTATTCCCTGGCCCGGATGTGGATGTCATGGGGCATCCGGCCCGGTGCGGTTCTGGGACACAGTGTGGGGGAATTTGCCGCTGCCTGCATCGCCGGGGTATTCTCCCTGGAAGATGGCCTGAAATTGGTCGCGGAACGGGGGCGGCTGATGCAGGCCTGCCCGGGTGAGGGGGCCATGGCTTCGGTCTTTTTACCCGAGCAGGAGGTAATGGAGTATCTGGCCCCGTACCTGGAAACCGTTGCTGTGGCTGCCGTGAACGGTCCTGATCACACCGTGATTTCGGGCCCGGCTGCCGATTTGGAAACCATTTCAGCGGCGCTTGCCCGGCAGGAGGTGACGGTCCGAAATCTCAGCGTATCCCATGCATTTCATTCACCCATGATGGCAGGCATGGCCGACGCATTCGGGAAAATTGCACGAGACGTTCGGTTCAGTGATCCCCGGATCCGGCTTATTTCCAATGTGACCGGCCGGGTCGCCGCCCCGGAAGAAATCTGTACACCCGGCTATTGGGCACGGCATATCATGGCGCCCGTCCGATTTGCCTCGGGAATGGAAACACTGAAGTCGGATGGATTTACCCGGTTCCTGGAAACAGGGCCCGCCCCGGTGCTGCTGACCATGGGGCAGCGGTGCCTGCCCGAGGATTTCGGGAGTTGGCTGCCGAGCCTGAAGCGGAATACCAAAGACTGGCATCAGGTGATGATCAGTCTTGGCCGTCTTTACGAATCCGGTGCCCGGGTGGATTGGGAGGCCTTTTACAGGTTTAATGCCAGCCGGAAAATCACCCTGCCGACCTATGCCTTTGACCGGCAGCGGTACTGGGCAGCACCCGGGAAAGACCCGGCAGTGCTTCAGGAAGCTGTCCCGGATGCACTTCCGGAAGGCGGCTCTATATCCCCGGCGCTCTGGGGCAATCTGGTATCGGCCGGGATCGGTCGGGCAGCAGAGCTGCCTGCGGACCCGGATGCGTATGCAAACCACAGAAGCGGCCTGGACGCCCTTTGTGTATCTTACATTGTCCGGGTATTAAGGTCTCTGGGAGGTTTTGAAGCGCCTGACGACACCCACTCGGTGGCCTCTTTGATGGACACCACGGGAATTCTGCCCGAATACACCCAGCTGACGAGCCGCCTGCTGAACAGCCTGGTCCTGGCCGGGAAATTGTCTATGGCCGACGGCATGTACACCGGGCTTAAAGATGCGCAAACCGGGAAAGACCATGACCTGATCAAGGCACTAAAACAGGCTCCGCCCTATTTTGAAAACTGGGTGGCGTTTATCTCCCGTTGCGGCGACCGGCTGGGCCCAATGCTGACCGGCAGTGTCAATCCCAGAGATGTCCTGTTTCCCGGCGGCTCCCTTGACATGATCGAAGGTATATACCAGGACAATGATATTGCCCGTTATTTTAACGGAATTCTCGTGGAAATTGCCGGGCAGATCTCCGCGAGTGCCGGGGAAAATACCAGCCTGAGGGTCTTGGAAATCGGTGCGGGAACAGGAGCGACTACCCGGATGGTGCTGCCCGGGCTATCAAATCACGATCTGGAATATACGTACACGGATGTATCTCCCGTATTCCTGAATCATGCCAGGGAAAAATTCGGAGATTATACCTGTGTGAAATACCGCGTGTTGGATATCGAGTCCCTTCCTGCTGACCAATCCTTTGAGCCTCAAGGGTATGACGTGGTTATTGCCGCCAACGTCCTTCACGCAACGCGAAATCTGGACACGACCATGGCAAATGTCTTTTCATTAATGGCACCCGGTGGGATTCTTCTGCTGAGAGAGATTACAACGCCGTTGGTGATGTTTGACCTGACCTTTGGGCCCGTGCTTAATCCGTTGACGGACCAAAACCTGCGGCAGGGGCAGCCGTTTTTATCCGCCAACAGGTGGCAGGAACTGCTGGCCGGTCACGGATTTGATCTGTCCCATGCCTTTCCCGGCCCATCATCCAAGCTTGACGAACATATTATTATCGCCAGATCCCGGGGATCCGTCCGTCCGGATGTGACGCCGGCATTTACCCGCCGCAAGGCGGTGAAAAATCCCCTGTCCGGCCGCAGACTGGCGTCCCCCCTCCCGATTTTTGAGACGGATCTTAGCCTCGGCACCTTTGAAATGGCAAAGCACCACAGGGTGTTCGGGGAAGTGATCCTGCCGGGGGCGGCACTTATGGAAATGGCGGTCCGGGCCGGCGGCCGGGTACTTGAAACCGCGCATGTCTGCATTTCGGATCTGGTGTTTAAGCAGGCCATGCCCATTCCTGAAGGCCATACCGGTAAAACCGTGCAGTTGATCATGGACCCCGTTCATGGAGACCGGTCGTTGTTCCGGATTTTCAGCCGGAACGACGACGGCGGCAGCCCGGAGTGGACGCTCCATGCCTCGGGTGCGGTGTCAGGGCACACCCCGGATAAAGGCGGGGAGACCCTTGACGCGGTTCGCAGCCGCCTGTGCAAGGCCAAAGTTGCCGACCCGGCACTGGGTGGAGACGGCCCTCAAGAAGTCTTTTTTGAGGATGAGGCTGGCTTCAGGATGCATCACCTCTGGAAAAATTCACAGGAAGCACTGGCAAAGTTTTCTGTTGAGGCGGATCTGATAAACGGAGCCCGGGCATTCCAGATTCATCCCCTGATGCTGAACCCCCTGACATATGCCATGAGCCATGCATTTCCCGGAGAAGGGAACAATTTTTATATTCCGGTCAGGATTGATCAAATCCATTGTTGGAGACCGTTGACACCGTCATTCTGGTGCCACATACGTTCGGGCACGGAAGCACTTTCTGGTGGAGGACTTTCAGCGGATGCCTATCTATTTGACGGAGACGGCAACCTGATTGCAGAGTTCACAGGGGTGTGTCTACACCGGGTATCTCCGGATGCCTTTAAAAGCAACCAAGCATCCGATGAAATGGCGCAGGTATTTTACCGTCGCCGATGGCATCCGGTGTCTGCTGACGGGGAAGGACCTGTGAAGGATGGACAACCGAAACGGCCCGGCCTGTGGCTGATATTTTCGGACCGCGGAGAGACAGGCAAGGAACTGGCAAACTTTCTCACCCGACAGGGGAACGAATGCATCCGGGTATACGCGGACACATCGTTCACCCGCCGGTCCACGGGCGTGTTTGGTATTGATCCCGGAAGGCCTGAGGATTATGAACGCCTGCTTGAGCAGTGTGCCGGAAAATCTTCCGAACTGGGTATTTTTCACCTCTGGAGCCTGGATGCCGTTGGCGAAGATGAACTTTCCGCCGAAGATCTGAACAGGGCGGAAACCGAGGGCTGCCTCAGCCTGGTACATCTGGTGCAATCCCTGGCGGACAGGCGTGGGCTGACGATCAACCGGCTGTGCGTGGTGACCCGCGGGGCAGAGGTGCTTCCGGACGAAATAACGGGTACCGGTCTGGCCCAGGCCCCTGCTTCCGGGCTGATGCGGGTCATTTCAAGTGAACATCCGGAATTAAACTGCCTGTCCGTGGATGTGGACGGCCTGGATTCCGAAGCGGGATACCGGCAATTGGCAAGAGTTGCGTATACGGGTATTCCCGGAGGCGAGTTGGCCATCCGCAAGGGTGTAATTTATTTGCCGCAACTGGTTCACAGTCAACCAACGTTTAAAACCGGTTCGGATGTTTTTCACGTGGACGGGCAGGGAACACATCTGATAACGGGTGCATTCGGGGGCCTTGGCATTGAACTGGCCCGCTGGCTGGCCGCCGGCGGGGCCCGTTTCATTGTGATGATGGGCCGTCACACCCCCGGTGCAGATGCGGAGAAGGCAATATCTGCACTTGAGGATGACGGGGTCCGGGTTGTCCGGCTAGTCGCCGATGTCAGCCACTTTGATGACCTGTCCGGTGCATTTGACAGGATCCCGGAGCAGATGCCCGCCCTTAAAGGCGTATTCCATCTGGCCGGGCAATTGACGACAGGTGCCGTGCTGGGGCACGGCCATGAGGAATTCAGGAACGTTCTATCTCCCAAAGTGGCGGGTGCCTGGCACCTTCACCTGCTGACCCGGGATATCCCGCTGGATTTCTTCGTCATGTTTTCAAGCTCTTCCACATTATGGGGCGTCAGGGGCACCGGCGGATATACGGCGGCCAACAGCTTTCTGGACGCCTTGGCCCGTCACCGCAGGAACCTTGGCCTGGCTGGCCTGAGCATCAACTGGGGAACCTGGTCAAGGGCCGGTGCCGCTGCAAAGCTGGGGCTGGGAGATGCCCTGGCCAACCAGGGATTCCGCAGCATGTCACCTGAAAAGTCCCTGGACATCCTTGGACGGCTTCTGGGGTGTACAGACAGCCAGATCGGGGTCATGGATATTGACTGGGAACGGTTTTTATCCAGGTTCCCGGACGGAGATATACCGCCTGTTTTTTCTGAACTGGAGAAAAGGATAGCCGGTCAGGCAGGGGGCCCGGGAGAGATTGAAAGCGCTTCCTCAGCCGTTGCCATTTCCCTGGAAGCACTCCTCAAGATGCCGGCCCGCCGGCAACAGGAATCATTGCGCGCTTACCTGCGGCTGGAAATCAGCCGGTTGCTTCACCTGGACGAATCCCGAATCTCTGATGATCAGAACCTGATCCAACTGGGGCTGGACTCCCTGGTGTTCATTGAATTGTCGCGGACCCTGGAAAAGGACCTCGGGGTCAGAGCCGCTCCGGAAAAGATTTTTGAAAATCCCACAGTGGCTGCCATGGCAGTGCTGATCGCCCCGGATATGGCCCGTGAAAAGAAGATTGCCGTATTGGACCAGAAAACCGTACAGGAGTTCGTTATCACACCGGACAGGGACGGAAGGCATGAGCCATTTGAGCTCACCGATATCCAGCAGGCCTACTGGATCGGCAGGGGGGATACAATGGCATTGGGCAATATCGCCTGCCACGTTTATGTGGAGATTGACGCCCCTGACCTGGATCTGGACCGGTATAACAGGGCATGGCAGCGCCTGGTCGAGCGCCATGAGATGCTGAGGACCGTCATTCTTCCCGAAGGCCGGCAAAAAATCCTGGCATCTGTCCCGGCGTACCGGATCCATGCGGATGATCTCCGGGATCTGCCTGGAAACACTTCGGCGGCAGCGCTTGTTAAAACCCGTGAGCAAATGTCCCACCAGGTTCTGGACCCGGGTACATGGCCGGTCTTTGATATCCGTGTATCTGTTCTGGCCGGGGGCATATCCAGGATTCATTTAAGCCTGGATATGCTTGTGGTGGACGCCCTCAGTGTTTCCAGGATCAACAGCGAACTGCATCAATTCTACCATGATGAAAACATATCCCTGCCACCACTGGAGTTGTCCTTCAGGGACTATGTTCTGGCGGAAAAAACATTTGAAACTTCGGACCTGTACCTGAGATCCAGAAATTACTGGATGTCCCGGCTGACGGATATCCCGCCGGGCCCCGAGCTTCCGCTGGCCGTGAATCCGGATCAACTGGTCCGGCCTGAATTTACACGGCGGACGCTGACGCTTGAAGCCGATCTCTGGCAGCAACTGAAATCAAATGCAGCCGGGTTCGGACTGACACCTTCCGGGCTCCTGCTGGCCTGTTATGCCGAGATCCTGGGCCGGTGGAGCAAAACCCGTAAGTTTACCATCAATATGACCATATTCAACCGGCTTCCGGTCCATCCCCAGGTCAATGATATTATCGGGGATTTTACCTCGTTGATCATGCTGGTAGTGGACAACTCCAACCGGGGAAATTTTGTAAAAAGAGCACAGAAAATTCAGGCTCAGTTCTGGAAAGATGTTGAACACCGCCATTTCAGCGGTAT
This sequence comes from Desulfobacter sp., assembly GCA_036881925.1. Taxonomy (GTDB): domain Bacteria; phylum Desulfobacterota; class Desulfobacteria; order Desulfobacterales; family Desulfobacteraceae; genus Desulfobacter. The sequence continues at coordinate 242,367 of JBAJNJ010000007.1, read as the reverse complement.
TCGCGTACTCAGGGAAATGGCCCGTGCCAATCCCTCTGAAAACGTTATGATGCCCGTTATTTTTACAAGCAACATTGTCTACGGAGACCTGGAAAAAGACGGTGCCGAGACCCAGACATTGGGGGATCTGGTCTACAGTGTCACCCAGACGCCCCAGGTCTGGCTGGATCATCAGATTACCGAAAAAGGGGATGCCCTGGTGCTTGACTGGGATGCGGTGGATGCACTGTTCCCGGCAGGCGTTCTTGACGACATGTTCAATGCCTATGAAGACCTGCTGAAGCGGTTGGCCGTCACAGACACCGCCTGGCAGGAAAATCATGATCCCAAGCAGCTTCCCGGAGCGGTGGAAGCCCCGGTCCGGGAAGCAACCCTGGACAGCCTGTTTGCCGACCAGGCCGGAAAGCAGCCCGAGGCTTTGGCATTGATATCCGGAAAAATACGGTTCAGTTACCGTGACCTGGCGGCGCGGGCCGGCCGGATTGCCGATCTGGTCGGCGAGCAAAAGATCCGTCCGGGAACCCTGGTGGCCGTGGTCATGGAAAAGGGGTGGGAGCAGGTGGCCGCTGTGCTGGGAATACTCCGGGCCGGTGCCGCTTACCTGCCTATTGATCCGGCTGTACCCCCGGAACGTCTTCACTATCTCATGGAAGACTGTGCGGTACGGCTGGCCCTGACCCAATCTGTATTGGACCGTTTACTGAAATGGCCGGAAACGGTCACGCGGATTTCTGTGGACAACCTGGATTTCAGCCCTGGAGAAATCGATCCGGGAGATGCCGCCCAGCAGAGAAATGGTAGCCACAGCCGGAAAAGATCGTGTGCGTCACCGGAGGATCTGGCCTATGTCATCCATACCTCCGGCTCCACCGGCCTGCCCAAAGGGGTCATGATCGACCACCGGGGGGCGGTCAATACCGTCCTGGACGTTAACCGGCGGTTTGGTGTCGGACCCGAGGATAAGGTGCTGGCTTTGTCCGCACTGAATTTTGACCTGTCCGTATTTGATATCTTCGGTACGCTGGCTGCCGGAGGGACCATTGTCCTGCCTGATCCGTCAGGAGGCAGAGATCCGTTTCACTGGACAGATCTTATTATGTCCCACGACGTGACGATCTGGAATTCCGTGCCGGCCCTGATGCAGATGCTGACCGAATACCTTGACGGGGTCCGGGGGCGCATGGCGCCGTCCCTCAGGTTGGCGATGCTCAGTGGAGACTGGATTCCCCTTGACCTGCCGGAAAAAATCCGTTCTCTGGGCAGCGATGCCGACATTTACAGCCTTGGCGGTGCCACTGAAGCATCAATCTGGTCAATTTGTTATCCCATCAAAACGATTGATCCGGATTGGCGGAACATTCCTTACGGACAGGCCATGGACGGGCAGTCGGTTGTCGTGCTCAATGAAAAAATGGAAGTCTGCCCGGTCTGGGTGACAGGCCGGCTCTATATCGGCGGTATCGGGCTCGCGTTAGGGTATTGGGGGGATGAGAAGAAAACGTCGGCCGCGTTTATCCGCCACCCTGAAAGCGGAATTCCCTTGTATTGCACAGGGGACCTGGGCCGCCTTTTGCCGGACGGAAACATCGAATTCCTGGGCAGGGAAGACCAGCAGGTGAAGGTGAACGGATTCCGGATTGAACCCGGAGAGGTGGAGTGCGCCATCCTCAGGTTTCCGGACATTGAGGAAACCGTGGTTAAGGCCATCGGTGAAGGGCCTGTGGGCAGGCAGTTGACGGCATTTGTCAGGCCGGCAGGTATAAAAATGCCTGATCCTGACAAGCTCAAAGCTTTTTTGAGGGATACCCTGCCCGCACATCTTGTACCGGCCCGGATCGTTGTCATGGAAACCTTTCCGCTGAGCAGCAACGGTAAAGTGGACAGAAAAGCCCTTCAGCCGCCGGTAACCGGGCCGGTGCCGCAACAGGGGAAAACCCCTTCCGCCCTGGCCGAGGAGGTCCTGGAGATCTGCTCTACAGTACTGAACACCGGCAATATCTGCGCCGGCGATAATTTTTTTGAAATGGGCGGAAACTCTCTGCTCGGCATTCGTTTTATTAATGCCCTGAGAGATAAGTACGCCCTGGAACTGCCGCTTCGCCGCCTTTTTGAAGCCTCTGACCTGAATGAAATTGTGGCAGAGGTGGAAGCGGCGAAACAGACAAGGATTGAAACTGAACATATAGAAGAGGGAGTCATATGACCGTCGTCACTGAAAACACGCAAAACCTCCGGGAACCGGCTGACAGAACAGCGCCGGATTCAGACTGCATTGAGTTGCTTGAACATGTGGAACGCCTTGGGGCAAAGCTCTGGGAAGAAGAGGGGAGCCTGCGCTACAGTGCGCCCAAAGGAATCATGAATTCGGATGTGTTGGCAAAGTTGTCTGCCAACAAGGAAGCCCTGTTGGATTATCTGCGCAACCGTCCTGCGGCCGGATCCGGAGCGCAGCGACTGATACATGATTCCGAAAATCTGAACCGGCCTTTTCCCCTGACCGACCTTCAGTCCGCCTACCTGGTCGGCCGTGACGGGGCATTTGAACTGGGCAATATTTCCTGCCATGCTTACGTGGAAATGGAAAAAGACAACGTGGATATTCAACGTCTTGAAGCGGCATGGCAAAAAGTGATCCAGCGCCATGACATGTTGCGTGCCGTCATGCTGCCCGGCGGGATGCAGCAGATTCTGGCAGATGTTCTCCCATACGAAATCCGGACCGAAGACCTTCGGGAAATCCCGGATGACGCCGCTGAGGAGCGGCTGACCGCCATCCGTGATTCAATTTCCCACCAGGTGTTTGATGCCGGCACCTGGCCCCTTTTTGAACTCAGGGCAACTCAAATTTCAGATGAGACCTGCCGGCTTCATTTCAGCCTGGATCAGTTGATCCTGGACGGGTTCAGCATCCAGCTTCTGTTCCGGGATCTGAATGCGTTTTACGATCGGCCGGACACGGTACCTGAGCCACTGGCCGTCTCTTTCCGTGATTATGTTATGGCTGAGAACCAAATGGAAGAGACGCCTGAATACCTTCGGGCAAAAGAATACTGGGAGAAGCAGATCCCCAAGCTTCCACCAGCCCCGGACCTTCCCCTGGCCAAATCTCCGGATACCATTGTGCAGCCGGAGTTTTCCCACCGCAGATTCCGGCTGGACAAAACGCTCTGGACCGGAGTGAAAGAAAAGGCCTCAGCCAGGGGAATCTCCGCATCCGGGGCGGTGCTTGCCGCATATGCCCAGGTTCTTTCCATATGGAGCAAACACCAGTCCTTTACCTTGAACCTGACCTTGTTTAACCGGCAGCCGCTCCACGAGGATGTGATGGAGCTGATCGGCGAATTCACCTCGGTCAACCTGCTGGCTGTGGACAACACCGGCAAGAATTCCTTTCTGGCGCGAGCCCGGGACATCCAGGCCCGGTTCTGGGATGACCTGGATCACCGACACTACAGCGGGGTCCAGGTTATCCGGGCCCTTAGCCGCCAAGTGAGCGGCTCCTCGGGTGCGGCCATGCCCGTGGTGTTCACCTCTACCCTCGGGACCACCGGAGACGGTGAGGACCAGGGCTTTGACCTTACTGAGTTCGGCCGTGTGGCCTACTGCATCACCCAGACCCCCCAGGTTTGGCTGGACAATCAGGTGTTTGAAGAAAAAGGGAGCCTGGTATGCAACTGGGATGCCGTGGAGGAGATTTTTCCCCAAGGTATGCTGGATGATATGTTTACCGCCTATGAAAGGCTGCTGAATGCCCTGGCTTATGACGACAAGGCCTGGGATGAAGAATTCCGAATGCATCTGCCCGAAGACCAGGCCGATGCCCGGCGGGAAGCCAATGATACGGCCGCTCCCCATACCAATGATTTGCTTCATACCCTGTTTGCCGAAAAAGCGGAACAGATGCCGGATCAGGTCGCCGTGGCCTCATCCGGTAAGACTCTGACGTACGGTGAGTTGTATGCCATGGCTGTACGGATCGCAAAGACGCTCACAGGGAAAGGGGTCTCCCCCAATACGCTTGTGGCGGTAGTGATGGAAAAAGGCTGGGAACAGGTGGCTGCGGTGCTCGGGGTGCTTTACGCCGGGGCCGCCTACCTGCCTGTGAATGCGGGTGAGCCTGCCCAGCGTCTTGCCGGGCTTTTGGAAGATGGAGAGGTGCGGATCGTACTGACACAGTCGTGGCTGGCCGATACACTGGAACTGCCTGACGCTGTCGCGTCCTTTCATGTGGATGAACTGGCTGGGAGCGACAGCGCTGAACCGGCGGCATCCACAGGCCCTGAGTTACCGGTACAGGACCAGGGGGATCTGGCGTATGTTATTTACACATCCGGTTCAACCGGAAAACCCAAAGGGGTGATGATCGACCACCGGGGGGCGGTAAATACCATCCTGGATGTGAATCAGCGGTTTGGTATCGGTCCGGACGATAGAATTTTCGGGCTGTCCGAATTGAATTTTGACCTGTCCGTGTGGGATATCTTTGGTACCCTGGCGGCCGGGGCCACCCTGGTGCTTCCGGATGCCGACAAAACCAAAGAGCCTGCCCACTGGTCCGCCCTGGTGGCCAGCCGACAGATTACAGTATGGAATTCGGTTCCCGCCTTTCTGGAGATGCTGGCCGAGTATGCCGGGAATGCCCGGAAAGATGATTTGTCACCCCTGAGGCTGGCACTGCTCAGTGGAGACTGGATCGCCCTTGACTTGCCGCAACAGGCAAAGACGATAGCTGAAAATCTTGAGATCGTGAGTCTGGGGGGCGCCACAGAGGTTTCCATCTGGTCGGTATTCCATCCCGTAACAGAAGTCCTGCCGGAATGGAAAAGCATCCCATATGGCCGTCCCCTTCGGAACCAGCGGCTCTATGTTCTAAGCCCGTTGATGGAAGACTGCCCGGACCATGTTCCCGGTGACCTGTATATCGGCGGTGACGGCATTGCACTGGGATATTGGAAAGACGATGTAAAAACGGCTGCCAGTTTTATCGTCCACCCGGAAACTGGCGAACGCCTTTACCGTACCGGTGATATGGCCAGGTATTTTCCAGACGGCACTGTTGAATTCCTGGGCCGGGAGGATTTCCAGGTAAAGCTGAACGGCTACCGTGTTGAGCTGGGAGAAATCGAATCGGTACTCAAAGCCCATGAAAGTATCCGGGATGCGATTGTAACGGTTTCCGGGGCAACACCGTCAAAGCTCATCGCCCATCTGGTTACGGAACCGATACAAGACGGCGGTCTTGTTACGGAAAAGCCGGCCGGTGATCCGGATGATCCGCACTATATTGACTGGCGAACCCTGCTGCTGGCTACCCGGGAACAAGCCTCGGCAATGCCGGACGGGGTATCGGATATTAAAAATTTTCTTGATTTTTGGAAAGGACTGGACGAACTTGCCATAGCTTATATGTGCAGGACCCTGAGGGAGCTTAAGGTCTTTTCCAGGGCTTCGGAAACCCTTACACCGGATGATATTGCTGAAAAATGCAATATCCTGCCGGCCCATAAAAAACTGCTGATCCGCTGGCTGAACCTGCTGGCCCGGGAAGGGCTTCTGGAGCACCCGGGCAGACGGACGTATAAAAATGTACATCCCCTGCCGGAAATGGAAATAGAAGGGCTGTGGGAAAGGGTCCGTTCGTTCCAGGGCGGGGTCGGCAATATGGGGATGTTGATCGAGTATATGGAGCGCAGCAGTGAGAATCTTGTTTCCCTGTTCAGGGGAGACATTGCCCCCCAGGAGCTTCTCTTTCCCGAGGGGGCTTGGGACGTGGCTGAAACCGTATACCAGTACAACCCGATGAGCCAGTATTCCTTTGATATTTTCAGGGCAGCCTTGAACAGTATTGTCCATGACAGGCAGGCAGGTGCGCCATTGCGTATCCTTGAGGTGGGGGCGGGTGTTGGCAGTTCCACAGCCGTGGTCATGCCGGAACTGGATCCGGAACACACGTTGTACACCTATACGGACATTTCCCTGTTTTTTCTCAAAGAAGCAAAGGATAAATTCGACGCGTATCCTTTTATTGAATACCGGTTGTTTGACATCAACCAGCCTCCCGGGGGCCAGGGGTATGTTCCCAACACCTATGACGTGATCATTGCCAACAATGTTCTTCACAACGCTGCAGACATGGTCAGGACCATGAAATGGCTCCACACACTTTTGGACAGAAACGGATGTGTACTCATCCTTGAGCAGACAGACGACCACTATCCCTTGATGACAACCATGGAGTTCCTCATTGATTTCAGTGAACTGGAAGACGAACGTGTGGAAAAGGATTCCCCCTTTCTGTCCAGGGAGGAATGGGCCGCTACTCTCCGGAACAGCGGTTTTCCGAAATTTACCGCTTTTCCGGAACCGGGCCACCCCTGCGGCGCACTTGGCCAGCATATCCTTGTGGCACAGGCCACGGCTCCTGTGAAAACCTTTTCCAGGGACGCGGTGACCGGGTTTCTTGAACCGAGACTGCCCGCTTATATGGTACCGGCCCATTATGCGCTTCTGGATTCGATCCCCCTGACACCCACCGGAAAGGTGGATCGCAAACTTCTGGCGGAGAGCGGGGGCGCTTTTACGCCAGAGCGCCAAAGCGCTTTTGTGGCGCCGCGCACCCCTTATGAAGAAAAGCTGGCGGTCATCTGGTCGGACATCCTGGAAGTCGGGGAGGTGGGAATTCATGACAATTTCTTTGACTTGGGCGGAGATTCCCTGTTGCTGACCAAATTGATGAACCAGATGCAATTGGCATTCAGCCGGGAAAATGTGGGCTGGGAAGAGCTGACGCTGCGCCAGCTTTTCGAATCCCCGACCGTGGCCGGCATGGCCGAAGCCGTGGCACGAAACGACAGATCGGTCCAAGGCCATCCCGGTGAGGGGGAATCGCCCCTGGTGGCAATGAATCCCTCCGGGACAAAATTGCCGTTCTTTCTCATCAGTGACGGCCGGGGACGCCTCTTTGTGTACGGTCGTCTGCGGGAATATTTTGATACTGAGCGCCCATTGTACGGACTTCAGGTCAATGACATTGAAAACTATGTTGCAGAGGGGAATCGTATCGAAACCATTGCAGAGGAGTATATCCTCGCCATACAGACGGTTCAGCCCGAAGGCCCCTATCTTCTGGGCGGATTTTGTATGGGCGGCATCATTGCGCGTGAGATGGCCAGGCAGCTCAGTGAGCAGGGGCAGAGTGTGGCGCATGTGGTTCTCATCAGTGCCATGAAGCCCCCCTTCCTCATCGACGATGATATTTTTGTTTTCCACATGCTGTGCAAAGAGATGGGAATTCGCCTGGAAACACGGGGAATTGACGTGGATGATAAGGATTTTATCGGAGTGTGCCGAACCCTTCGGGACAAAATGCCGGAAGATGGCGGGGCCAGCCATTGGAAAAATCTGCTTTCCAAAGAAACACACGGCCGGTTTCTTGACAGCTATGAAAAACTGTCGGCCATGGCACCGGAAGAACGGCTTACCATGGTCTGGGATCAGGCGGTATCGGAAGAGCATCCCCATCTTACCCGGATGACCCGGGATGAATTTATCCGCATGTTCGACATTTACCGCACTAGTGTTGCTGCGGTTGCCGGGTATGGCCTTAAACCCTATGACGGTAAAATCACTGTGATGAAGCCGACAGCGTCGGATGTGATCATCTCGGAGGTCATGGATATGGCCCAGATGTGGGAAAACCACGGGATAGACCCTTCCGATATCCTTGATATTCCGGGCGGCCATGTCTCCTGCCTGGAAGACCCCCATGTCCGGGAACTTTCGGCACTTCTGAACAAAATCCTGGACAGCTGAGTAATTCCTATTTTGCAAGGCTGTCCCCATTCCCGGGGGCGGCCGGGAGTGTTTACGATGAGAGAAGATAAGTATATCGGTATCCTCGGCGGATACGGCCTGGGCGGGTTTGAAACGGCAAAGGCATTGATACGGACGGGATCACACCCGGTTCTCCTGGCCGGCAGGGACCTTGAAAAGGCCTGTGCCGCTGTCAACGCGCTCGAATCCTTTGCCAAGGGGGCCTCAGCCGCAGCCAGCAGGGACGCCGCGGCCGTCAGGGTGGATCTGTGGGACGATGTGGCACTGACAGATTTTTGCCGCCAATGCTGCCTGGTCATCAACTGCGCCGGCCCATCCCGGAGTATTCTCGACAGGGTGGCAAAGGCCGCCCTGGGTGCCGGAATCCACTATGTGGACATGGGAGGGGATGATGTCCTTTATGACCTGCTTCACCCCCTTGAGGGGACCATCAGGAAGAAAGGACTTTCTTTTATTGTTTCCGCAGGCATGTACCCCGGTCTGTCAGGTCTGTTTCCGGCCTATATGGCAGGGGCGGGGTTTGACCGGGTGGATGAGCTGGCAGTCTATTTTATCAGTGAGGGAGAGAGCTTGACAGCCAATGCTGCTTATGACGTTGTGGCCAGTATTGAAGACGGGTTTGCCCAGGGGATGGCCGGATATCAAAAACACGGCGGTAAAAAGGCGGGCATGGCACCGGCCTGGGTCGACCTGCCCTTTCTCGGAAAGCGGTTTATGTATCCCAGCATCAACAGGGAAATGGAACTGCTGGCAACGGAAACCGGTATGAGGGCGATCCGCAATTTCATTTCACCGGGGGAGGCGGGGATGGCCCAACTCATGGCCATCCGAACCGCATCCCCGGACGGGTTTGACAGGCAAAAGGCCGCGGTCTCACTGATCGCGGCCTCCCAAAAAGATATGGCTGGTATTCCGCCCCGAACCCTTTTTTACCTGACCGTGGAGGGCCGGTCGGGGCATGCCCCTAAAAACGAAGAGGCCGCCCTTTTTTTCCAGGGGACCAGTGCCGGCCTTATGGGAATCGTGGCTGCGTCAACTGCCCGACTCTGCCTGGCGAAGTCATGCAGGCCGGGGCGCCATTTTCTTTTTCAAGGAATGGATCCCGCTTCACTGATGGCCCTGCTGTCCGATGCCGGGGTGATGCCGGTGGAGATCGAAGCGGCAGCTCCGGTGATGGAGTCCGGGGCTATCTGAGGTCCGGGAGTCTGGATGAATGCAATCAATCATATATGACTGTATGGAAGTTGGTTTTGGATAACTTTTTGGGTTGAAACTAACGAAAGGGATGTAGTATATAGCCGGTAGCTGGCAAGTGCCATCCTCGCTTCATCCTGAGTCTTGGGTGGTTCTGCCGGGATAAGGCAGGACATGATATTCGATTCCGTTCCGGTGCATTCATCGGAGAGTGGCAGATATGGAGATATTAAAGCTGTGAATTCCCCTATTCATGTACGAACCGACTACACCGAACCTTCTGGCGGGGCTTCCGATATCCTCGGCCGGTTTACCTATGATGTCAGGGGAAACGACAATACCCGGGAACTGGTCCGCCTGTTCAGAGTTAAAGACGGGCTTGCATTGTCGGTCTCAGATTCGGGATATGCCAGACTGTCGGAGGTTGAATACGAAACGATAAACACCCCGGTGAATTTTTCTTTTGTTCTTTCAGGGCAGGCATTCCAGCAAGTCCGGGGTCTGCCCTGCGGAAAAACCCTGGAGTTCAGCCTTGATGCAGGAAAGAGTGTGATCACTTCCATGCCCCATACGTCCGGGCGCTTTACCATCCCTCCGCAGAAAGCCCTGACCGTTGTGGAGCTTAAAATGGACAGGACCCTTTTGCATACCTATCTGGGGGACCGTATCAACAAAATTCCCAAGGAGATACTGGATCTTATGGACCACGGAAAGCATGTCTGCGTCCAAAGGGCCATGTCCCCCCAGATGATTGATCTGCTGGTTCAGATTGTCCGCCCCCCGGCTTACCGCCCGGGTATCTTGCCGCTTTTTTATGAAAGCCGTGCCTTGGATCTGCTGGCCATGCAATTGGAAAGTTTTTACCTCTCCGAAAAGGCTGAGCCCAAATTCAGTCTAAATGCCACTGATACTGAACGGATTCATGCGGCCCGCCAAATCCTTTTGTCAACATTCCGTGATCCGCCCACGATTTCCACCCTGGCAAAGGATTGCGGGATTAATGAGTTCAAGCTTAAAAAAGGATTCAAACAGACATTTCACACCACCATTTTCGGATTCATCAAGCAACAGAAAATGGAAACTGCCTGGCAGTTGATTGAAGACGGCCAGTTGTCCGTGACCCAGGCGGCATCAGAAGTGGGGTATACCAATATCAGCCATTTCATTAATGCCTTCAGGCAGCATTTCAGCATTAATCCGGGGCAACTGAAAAAAGCCAGGAACCTTGAACGGTTAAGATTAAAGCCGCTTTAGCCTCGCCTCTTTATACGCCCAAACACCACTGCGTGTTTTTCCGGTTATCAGCATCCCTGCCTACCCGGTGACGGAATCCTGATGGCGATCCTCTGTGCCTGCTGCAAGCCACTGAATTTGTTTTTTTCAGGCCTGAGCCCTCCCGGGGTATAAAAAACTCCCGATAGGGGTAGAAGGGAAATTTATATCGTGTTAGGACCTCCTAACATTTTGAACTGTATATGATTGTTTATCTAGTGCCATAAGGAAACGCGATGACGGGAATTAAGCAGGTGTTTGCCTATGCAGGGGAACACCGGAGAAAGCTCTATCTGGCATTTAGCCTGATACTGGCCAGTGTAGTTATAGGACTGATACCTTATGTGATTGCCTATGACATCGTTCTGCGCCTGATCCAGAACGATGTGCTTACCGGATCGTATATCCTGACCATGTCGGGCCTGGTTTTCGGAGCCCTGACCCTGAAAAACCTGTTTTACTATTGGGGACTGTCTGCATCCCATGACGCGGCTTACGATACCCTGATGGGGATGCGCGTTTCCTTTGCAGACAAGATGATGTCCATGCCCCTTGGTGAAATCCACCGGAAAGGCGCCGGCAGTTTAAAGAAAAATATTGTGGACGACATCGATAGTATGGAGGAATTGCTGGCCCATATGATTCCCGAGGGAATTCCTTATCTCATGGCGCCTGTGATCGTTTTTACGATCCTGTTGGTTCTGGACTGGCGGCTGGGGCTTTTGTCCATGGGGTCCATCCCTTTTGGCGTGGTTGCCATGGCATTGATGATGAAAATCGGAACAAAACAGATGGACGGGTTTTATCGTAGCGCTGAAAAAATGAATGCCGTTATCGTGGAATATGTCACGGCGATGAATATCATTAAAATTTTTGGCAGAACCACGGATTCCTTTGACCGGTATGTCCGGTCTGTGGAACAGTATCGGGATAAGGCCCTGGCATGGCGGAAATCCATCTGGAATTATATGGCAGTTTATACGGCAGTCCTGCCCTGCACCCTCATGCTTCTACTCCCCGTGGGCTGTCTACTGTATATAAACGGCACTGTCTCCCTGGAGCGCTTCCTCTTGAGCATCATGCTGAGCCTGGGCCTGGGAGGAACCCTGGTGAAACTGCTGGATTTTTTGCCCACACTTCCGATTCTTTCCTATAAAATCGGGGAACTTGAAAAAACATTTCAGGGGGCAGAACTGACCCAGGGGACGGAGACCCCCGAATTCACCCACTGCGATATTGCCTTTGACCGGGTCAGTTTCGGGTATGGCGGCGAAGATGATGCCGAAGCGGTCAGTAATGTTTCCTTTACCGCCTCCCAGGGCAGCCTCACCGCCATCGTGGGAGAATCCGGGGGGGGCAAGAGTACTTTGGCAAAACTTCTGGTCCACTATTGGGATGTCAAAAGCGGTGCTATCCGCATCGGGGGCAAAGACATCAGGATGCTTTCGCTTCCCGGCCTGATGTCACTTGTCTCTTATGTTTCCCAGGATACTTTTCTTTTTAATACCACCATCGGGGAAAACATCCGGGTGGGCAGGCCCGGTGCCACAGAAGAGGAGGTTGTCCGGGCGGCAAAGCAGGCCATGTGCCACGATTTCATTTCAGGATTTGAAAACGGCTATGATACCCGTGTGGGGGATGGGGGAGACCGTCTCTCAGGTGGTGAAAAACAACGAATTACCATTGCCAGGGCGATCCTCAGGGATGCGCCGGTAATTATCCTTGACGAAGCCACGGCCTTTACCGATTCGGAAAATGAAGACCGTATTCAGGCCGCCCTGAACCGGCTGATTCACGGTAAGACCGTTATTGTTATCGCACATCGCTTATCCACCATCACCGGTGCGGACAACATTCTTGTGATGGACCGGGGCTGCTTGGCGGCCCAGGGGAGCCATGATGAACTTCTCGCGTCCTGCATAATTTATCAAAACCTCTGGACATCCCACCAGGCGGCCATGGACTGGCGTATCCGGCATGAGGAGGTGGCCCATGCTTAAGTTTGTCAAACGGATGATTGATTTTTCCGGTCCATACCGGGGACGGCTCTATCTGGCTTTTTTCTATAGTTTTTTGGAGTCTGTATTTATCCAGGCTCCTATACTGGTTCTGCTGTATGCCCTGTTAAAAATTTCTGCCCAAATCCTGGTGGCGGCTGATGTCCTGTTCATGGTTGCAGCACTTTTGGCCAGTGTGGTTTGCCGCATGTTTTTCCGGCGGTTGCTGGAAGCCCTTGAGACAACTACGGGATACCGGATGTTTGCCGATGAGCGCATGCGCATGGGAGACCGCCTGAAGCAGATGCCCATGGGGTATTTTTCGGAAGGAGCCATTGGTGACGTCACCGCCGTTATTACTTCGGACATTACCTTTATCGAGCAATACGGCATGATTGTCCTTGCCCGGACCGTGTCCGCCACCATCAGTATTACTATTACAGCCCTGATGCTGGCGATTTTTGATTACCGTATCGGGATCATTGCCGCGGTAGCGGCGCTGGCCGCATTTTCCGTAATGGCACACCTGAGGCGGAACGGGCGGGAATTGTCCCCGCAGCGGCAGCAGGTGCAGTCCGACCTGGTAGGGTCTGTTCTGGAATTTGTTAACGGCATGCACGTGATCAAGGCCTTTAACCTCACCGGCGAAAAAGGGGTGGCAGCCCGGAAAGGGTTTAAACACTTCCGGGATATCATGATTACTTTTGAAAAACGGTTCATCCCGCCTTTTTTCCTGTTGGATACCTGCATTGCCGCCGGAACTGCAGGCGTGATCTGCATGGCTGCCTTTTTCAGTGTGAACCAATCCATGGATGCGGCCTTTGCCCTGGTTCTGGTGATTTTTGCCTTTGAGGTGTTTGTTCCTATAAAAATTGTTGCCGGCGGTATTGCCCAGACCAAGGTGGCCGAAGCCGGACTGGACCGTTACCAGGCCATCATGTCGGCGCCGGTGATTGATGAGGGCGCCGGGGAAAGAAAGCCGGAGCGCTTTGATATCGAGTTCAATCAGGTGGAATTTGCCTATGATACCACACCGGTCATCCGGGACATGAGTTTCAGGATCTCTGAAAAAAGCATGACCGCACTGGTGGGCCCCTCCGGGAGCGGAAAGTCAACCGTGGCCAGCCTGATTGCCAGATTCTGGGATCCCCAGTCCGGCGAGATCCGCATCGGTGGCGTCAATATCCGGGAAATGACCTGTGACGCCTTGCTGGCCCATATCAGTATGGTGTTCCAGAAGGTCTACCTGTTCAACGATACTATTTTGAATAACATCAGGTTCGGCAGACCCGGGGCTACCATGGACGAGGTGGTGGCGGTGTGTAAAAAGGCAAGATGCCACGCGTTCATCTCTGATTTGGAAGAGGGCTATCACACCGTGGTGGGGGAGGGGGGCTGTACTCTTTCCGGGGGCGAACGGCAGCGGATTTCCATTGCCCGGGCCATGCTCAAGGACGCCCCCATTGTTTTACTGGACGAGGCCACGGCCAGTGTGGACCCGGACAATGAGAGGCATATCCAGGAAGCCATCAGTGAACTGGTTAAAGATAAAACACTTGTGGTCATCGCCCACCGGCTGTCCACGATTAAAACCGCGGATCACATCCTTGTCATCAACAAGGGGGGTATCCTTGAATCCGGGAAGCATGAAGACCTGATGGCGCTCAAAGGCCTCTATCACGGACTCTGGACACGACGCGTCCGTGCCAGGAGCTGGCAAATGTCCCGGATTGATTCTGACGAAAGGAGTAAATTTTGTAAATCCGGTTAACCCGGCTGCAAAATAAGGGCGCTGCCTGACGCGCAGAATCAGGTTGCCGGTCTTTATTTTTGCAGCCGGGCTTTTGTAAACATTGAATCTGAAAAAGGAAATTAAAGGTGAAAGCGTTTTTAGAAGTAAAGCAACAAGAAGTGTATCAGTCGCTGTTGATAATTCTGTGTATCATCTGCTTTTTAGCGCCCGCCCGGGCAGCAGATACCACCACAACAGGTGGTGCGTCCGGAGCAGAAGAAACAGCCCGGCAGGAGCTGGCTGAAAAGACAGCGGAAAAGCCGGCACGAACAGAAGTTGAAACCATCAAGGTCACTGCCAGAAAGAAAGAGGAAGATGTGCAGAAAGTGCCCATGAGCCTGTCCGTCTTTTCCAACCAGGTGATCGAAGAGGCAGGGGTTTCAAATACCAGTGAGTTATTGCGGTATTCCCCCAACGTATATGTGAGGGATGCAGGGAATAACCACCAGACCATTATCCGGGGTGTCACCGGATTTGAGACCGCCCTGCATTCTTCAACCGGTTATTATATTGATGACGTGAACATCCCGTTGATTTATATGCAGAACCCCGAACTTCTTGACATCGAACGGGTCGAGGTGCTTAAAGGACCCCAGGGGACCTTGTACGGACGTAACTCGGAGTCCGGTGTCGTCAATCTCGTGACCCGGCAACCGGACAATGAAAAGCGGGGTAAGGTGTTTGCCGAATATAACTTTTACGATTCCGAACATGGCAATAAACCCGGCTATAATGTCGGTGCCAGCCTGAGTACGCCTGTGGTCAAAGATAAATTTTATATCGCACTTAACGGCAAATACGAAAAATCCGACGGGTACATTGAGAATGTATACGACAACGATGACGAAGCAGATGACAAGCGGAAGACCAACGGCCGTGTGAATCTGCGCTGGACTCCGTCTGACGCCTGGGATAATGCATTGATCATTGATATGATGGATAGTGAAGACGGTTATACCAACGGGAGACTCAAGGAATTTGACGACAGGCATACGGTAAACTGGGACGCACCCCATTCCCGGGAAGTAAATGCGAATACCCAGGCCCTGCGTCTGAAATACCATGGCAGTGACCTTGACTTGCTCTCTGTTACAGGCCGCAGTTATTTTGACGACGAAGCCTTGGCGGATTTTGATATGAGTTCCCAGCCCAATTTCCCCAGCACCCAGAAAGAGGAAGATACCCTGTACAGCCAGGAGTTCAGGATTTCTTCATCTGCTGACACGGATTCGCCATTTTCGTGGCTTACCGGGACCTACTTTTTTCAGGAAGACCTTGACACCTTTTATGCCATTGACGGCGTTTTCACAGCATTGAACAGTTCCCGGTCGACAGATATCGATATAAAAGGCGCGGCCATTTTCGGACAGGCCACCTATAGCGTCATGGAACGGCTTCATTTCACCGCCGGGCTCAGGTACGACTACCAGGATATGGAAGGCACCCAGACGCTTACCCAGTCAAGCGGAACAACCACCTTCAGCGCTGAAGACAGCACGGGGGAACTCCTTCCAAAGGCCAGTATCGCCTATGACCTGACCGAGGATGCAATGGCCTATGCAACCGTGGCAAAAGGATATATGTCCGGCGGGTTTACCTATGCCATGGCAACGGACTCGGAAACCCTGATGTATGGGCCTGAGTATACCTGGAACTACGAAGTGGGATTCAAGAGCAGCTGGCTGGACAACCGTCTGGTGGCAAACCTTGCCGCTTTTTATATCGACATGGAGGACAAACAGGTATCCGAGGTCAATTCGACTACGCTGACATCCAAGGTGGTTAACGCTGCCGAAGCCCGTTCCTATGGATTTGAACTGGAACTCCAGGCTCGTCCGACAAGAGGATGGAGCATTTACGGCGGTGTGGGTATAACCGACACGGAAATTGAAGAGTGGAATGAGAGTACCGGTGCTGTCGAGACAGATTACGAAGGGCATGAACTGCCCAATGCCCCGAGCCTGACCTACAACATCGGTACCCAGTATATGCACGACACGGGAATCTACGGACGGGCGGAACTGCTCGGTACCGGAGATTTTTATCATGATTCGCAGAATACCCTGAAAGAATCTGCCTATGAGATTGTTAACCTGAGAATTGGCTATATGATGGAGAAGTTTGAAATCGCCTTTTGGTGCAACAATATTTTTGATACGGATTACAAGCGGGTCCAGTTTAACTGGGCAGGCATGACAGGTGTATTTGACGGTATCCCCAGACAGGTGGGGACAACCGTAACCTACAGATTCTAAATTACTGCCGTTAAAAAAACCGCTGCCGGGAACATTTTCGTCCCCGGCAGCGATTTTTTGTTTTAATCTGGTGTGGGATGTTTTTTCGGCTGCGGACAGCAGTCAGGCTGCACCGGTATTGAAAAGTCCCGTGCTGAAGTAACGCTCTGCACCGTCGGCCAGGACCGTTGCAATTCGGGTGTCCGGGCCGAACATCCTTTTGGCTTCCATGGCCGCATAAATATTAGCGCCTGAAGAAATCCCGGTAAGATAGCCGCTCCGGGCGGCCAGGCGTTTGGCAGTGCCGATCGCATCTTCGTCACTGACTTCAATTACCTCGTCAATGAGATCTACATCCACAATGTCCGGGATGAATCCGTCTCCAATGCCTTCGATTTTGTGGAGGCCGGGCTGGTGGCCCAGAATGGCTGAAACGTTTCTGGGCTCCACCGCGACAATCTTCAGGTCCGGATTTTTTTTCTTTAAGAAGGTCCCGGTGCCCATGATAGTCCCGCCGCTGCCGATGCCCGAGACAAATACATCCACCCGGCCGTCCATGGCCTCCCAAATTTCAGGGCCTGTGGTCAAGTAATGGGCCCTGCTGTTGTCCTGGTTTTCGAACTGGTCAGGCACAAAAACCCTTTCCGGACCGGACCGGATCTGGTTCAGTTTGTCTACAGCACCCCCCACGCTTTCCGATTCCGGAGTGAGGATGAGCTCCGCATTCAGGGCTGTTATGATTTTTTTTCTCTCTTCACTCATGTTTTCCGGCATGATGATCTTGACCGGATACCCTTTGATCAGGCCGATCATGGCAACAGCGATTCCGGTGTTCCCCGAGGTGGCTTCTGCAATGGTCATTCCTTTTTTGAGGTCACCGCGTTTTTCTGCTTCCTCGATGATGAACAGGGCGATCCTGTCCTTGATGGAACCGCCGGGATTCAGGTATTCAGCCTTGGCAAAACACTGGTCCAGGCCGTCCAGGCCGACTTCAACCATAGGGGTTGAGCCGATCCGGTTTAAAAGTGACTCAGAATACATAGTCGTCTCCTTAAATGTTGATGGAAATAGTCCCGGCTCAGCAGACAGTTTCGGTTTGTGCAATTCGGCCTGATATATAGGCGATTAATTCCGGAAAACCGTCGCGCAGGTAAAAGTGGTCACCGGTGAACAGTTTCATGGTGAAATCCCCTGAGGTATGCGATTTCCATTCTTCAAGGATATGCGGGGGCGTCTCGCTGTCACGATCTCCGCCCACGGCGGCAACGGGAATATTCAAGAGGGTCTCGTCCTCGTGGACATAAGTTTCTTCCAGGGCCAGGTCCGCACGGAGTATCGGGGCATACAGGGCCATGATTTCCTTATTCTGCAAGAGTTCTTCAGGCGTGCCCGCAAACCTGCGTAACCCGTCAAGAAACTCCGGTTCAGGCAAATGGTGTATGGGGTGGGGCTCGGGGATATGCGGGGGACGGCTCCCGGACACCATAAGGGTACCGGGAAGGGGCAGGCGGGCCCGTCTCAGGGCCCTTGTCAGCTCAAACGCCACAAGAGCGCCGGTACTATGGCCGAAAAAGGCAAAAGGATGGTCCAGGAAAGCGGTTATCTCGGGTACAATGGCAGACACCAGTTTTTGCACGTCATTATAAGGCGCTTCAGATATGCGGCTTTCACGGCCCGGGGGCTGGAGGGCGCATATCTGGATATCATGGGGAAGATATTGCTGCCAAAGCCGATACACAGAGGCGCCGCCACCGGCATAGGGAAAGCAGAACAGGCGTGCCCGGATATTCGGGACTTGTTCGGTTATCAGCCATGGCGTACGGATTTGAACGGTATTCGGGGTCATCGTGGTTTCCTTTGTTTATGTATGAGGGGTTACGCAATTCGGGCTGTCACAGGCGTGGTCTCCGGAGCAGGGTCCGCTTGGGTTTCGGATATGAGATCCGCAGGGAGAAGCCTGTCGACTGACGTGCTGTCAGGGGGCGAAATCCGGTTGAAGAAACGGCTGAAGGCAAATTTGTCCGGATGGGTGTCTTCCAGCTCCATCTGGTCAATGCCGGGTTGGGGGTGGATATTTAAAAGGCCCGTGAGCATATGGGGAATCGTATATCCCCAATCCAGGGTGTCCTGAAGGGGAAGGATATCGCTTCCGATGACATCCAGAAGAGGCCTGATATCCAGACCCGGCCTATCCAGGTATCCGGCCAGAAGCTCCAGCGGGCAATTGCCGGCGGCCCTGCCCAGTCCGTAGAGGGTGGCATCCAGATAATCTGCCCCCAGTTCCGCTGCCCTGAGGGTGTTGGAAAAGGCGAGCTGCTGCTGATTGTGGCAGTGGACACCGATTTTTGCATCCCCCAGATGCTTGCGGAACAGGGTCATGTAATGGTCAATATCATTGGGGTAAAAAGAACCGAAGCTGTCCACAATATAATATCCCTCAGCCCGGGTGCGGGCCTGGAGGACATCCAGTGCATCTGCCAGTTGCTGGTTCCGGACATGAGATATGGCCATAATGTTCACAAAGGTGGCATACCCTTTGTCTGCCGCTGCATTGGCTAGGTGAACCGCCTTGTCCAGATCCCGGACATAAGTGGCGATCCGGATAATGTCAATCACGCTTTTTTCACGAGGTAAAAGATCCTCTGCATCCGCTTTGTGGGCATCCTGCATAACGGCGATCCGCATATCGGTTTTTACATCGGCAACTGCCAGCCGGAGCATGTCTTCGTCGCAGAATCGCCAGGGACCAAAATCTTTTCCTTTTAGCATTTCCCGGTTATTTTTATACCCCAGTTCGATGATATCCACACCGGCATCGGCCGCAGCCAGGTATATCTTGTGCACCGTTTCCAGGGAAAATTTTGAATGGTTAACCAGGCCGCCGTCCCGGATCGTGCAATCACAGATGCGGGCATCACTAAGTCTCATATGGTACCTCCTTTGGGGTGGGATTCTAACCTTGGGTTAGATATAAACGATCTGTCTGGAAACACTCCTGAGTTTTTCGCATGTTTCTTCAAGCTCCCGTTCAGGTGTGGAAAGGTTAACAATACCGGCACCCGCCCTGAGCCATGCAGTCTCACTGTTCTGGAAAAAGGACCGGAGCACAAGGGCGGCGTCCATAGTGCCGTCCTGGTCAATGGTCATCACGCAGCCGCTGTAGAGGCCTCTAGGTTCCTCTTCGTGTCTGCCGATGGCCCGGATGGATTCCCGCTTGGGAATACCTGATGCCGTTACCGCAGGGAATAGTGCAGTAAACGCATCCCAGGAGTTGCAGCCCTTTTTCAGTCGTCCCTTCAGGCGGGAGGCCAGGTGCTGAACCGTGCCGCGCCTGGCAATGGTCATGAAATCACCCAAAAAGATGGCGTCCGGGTCGCAGACCTGCTGCATCTCTTCATAGGCAAGCTTTATGGAAATAGCGTGCTCTGCGATTTCCTTGGAATCGGTGAGCAGGTCTTCTTTGAGTTGTATTTCTTCTTCGACACCGCTTCCCGTCGACCGTGTGCCGGCCAGCGGCTGGGTGCTGACAATGCCGTCTGCACTGACCTCCACCACGGTTTCGGGGCTGAATCCTGCGGCTGAAAAGTCCTCCATTTTCAGAATAAATGATCTGGCAGGGGTATTGGCCTGCCTCCCGGCGATAAAGCTTGCGGTCATATCAACCTTGCGTTCAAGGGGGACCTTGCGGGAGAGGATGACTTTCTGGTACTCAGGAGCTTCGATTTCGGCCACGGCACATGCGACAATTTTTTTGTATATGCCGCAGCGATGGGTGTTGATCTCCGGGATGTCCGTGCTTTTTGACGCTGCCCTCCGGAGCAGGGACGCGGCTTCTTTATCGGCGGACAATGCCTTTAATTCAGCGGACAGGTGCTCCAGTTCTGCCCTATTGACGGCCCTCACCAGAGCGCTTTTGCTGTCCAGTCTGAGTTCTGCTTTGGGAACAAACAGGGTCAGCAGGGTGGAATTTCTTTGGGGGATTTCCAGGCCGAAGTTTAGATAAGACAGTTCGAAATCCGCTGTGCCATAAGCTCTCCAGCCGCTGTAGGGAAGTGATGCCAAGGCCTGTTCCATGGTCTGTGCCAGGCCGTTGTTTTTAAACACCTGGGTATTGCCTTCCCGGGTGACCCTGATGTGCTGGCTGTCCACGGTGATTAACGCATCGACACCGATGCCAAGGGACCACTCCCCCTGGTTTTCATAAAGCAGGTAGGTATCCGGGGACAGGGCTTCAATGAGGCGGCAAGCAAAAGACAGGGGATCTGTTTTCAATGCCAACCGGGCTTCAGGCAAGGTCTTTTGCTTCTCCCCGTCAACCAGGTGCAACAGCTTTTTTTTATCGATTTTTCCCACACTGGTCAGGGGAAGGGCATCAATGGTTTCAAGTTGATCCGGCATTTTATACCGGGCGATGCCCAGGGTCTCCAGGTGGTCGTGTACTTCGGGAAGGCTTACAGGGGCTCCGGCCGGGATCACAAAGGCGCAACTCCGTTCTCCGAGCGTATCGTCCGGAACCCCGATCAGGGCACAGTTGCTGATCCCGGGATAGGTGTTCAGGCAGGATTCGATTTCAGAGGCAACGATTTTTTCTCCTGCCCGGTTGATCTGTTCCTTAATCCGGCCTTTGACAACAATATTGCCATCCCTTGTCATCATCACCGCATCCCCGGATCTGTAGAAACCATCCGGAGTAAAGTCTTTCCGGTTCTGTTCCGGGGCCCGGTAGTAGCCGTGGATCGTGTATGGACCCCGGACCAGAAGTTCCCCGGTTTCACCAGGAGGAACCTCTTTTCCATCGTCATCCAAGATCCGTATGTCATCGTGGGGGCTTAACGGCTTGCCCTGGCAAGATAGAATGATGTCTTCAGGATCTTTGGGATCGGTATAGCATAGCAGGCCTTCGGCCATACCGAATACCTGTTGCAGCGTGCAGCCCATTGCGGGCATAATCTGACGTGCCAGCGTGTCATCCAGCGGCGAACCGCCTACCTGAAGGAGTTGCAGGCTGGTCAGATCTGTTTCCTCCCACGCCATGACCTGGAGCCAGAGGTTTACCATGGCCGGCACCAGTGCGGTAATGGTTACCCTTTCTTTCTCAATGAGGGGCAGGGCTTCATCCGGGCTTGTGGTCCGGCTGAGCACGATGGTTCCCCCGGAAAACAGCGTACCGATAATACCGGGACAAGCCAGGGGGAAGTTATGTGCCACAGGCAGAACCGCCAGGTAGACGGAATCCTCATTCATGCCGCATTTCAGGGCGGATGCCCGGGCATTGTAAGCATAATCTGCATGGGTCCTGGGGATCAGCTTTGGCGTGCCTGTGGTGCCGCCGGATAACAGCAGAAGTGCGGTATCTGTGGGGGAGGGGGGATCTATATCCACCAGTGTGGGGGCCAGGCTGTTCCGATTGAAAAGATCCTGACCGGCGCTGTCAATGATCAGGTGTTTGACGCAGGGATGGCGTTCCAGAAGTCCTTTGGCCATTTCTTCGTAGTTGAACCCCAGATAGGTCTCGGGGATAATATAAGCAGTGGGCTGTGCCAGTTCGAAAATGCCGTCCAGTTCAGCCTCCCGGTGGGGGGGCATGGCCATTATCGGCACTGCACCAATTTTGAACAGGGCAAAGCAGGCCGTGACAAAAGAGATGGAATTGGGAAGCTGGATAACTACATGATCTTGTTTTCGGATTCCCAGATTCAGAAAACCGGCGGCCAGTTCATTTACTTTCTGGCTTAGGTGGCCGTAGGTGAAGCGCGTTTTTCCTTCCACAAGGGCGGTTTTTTGCTGATATTTGCGGCTCCAATTGTCAAGATGTTCGCCAAGTGTCAGCGACTCCCAATATCCCAGGGATTGGTATTTGTCTGCAAGGTCATCTGAAAAACATCGATGTGGTGTCATGGTATATCTCCTGAAACTGAATAATTTGTGATAATATGCTTCCGCGGTGTGTTAACCACCGGAGCGGAGTTGCGGGATTAAAAGAGTCGGGGACCCGGAGAGATAATTTCAAGGCCGAGGGATACGTCAAACGTCCGGTTCATTATTTCTATCCTGGCTTTTGCTTTGTTTTTTCGCTTGTTGATGAAAAGTATTTGGCCTTTGAGGTCTTTCAAGGGACCGTTAACGATTCTTATGCCATCACCTTCTGCAGTAATGCCTTTTGACAGTTTAATCACCCCGTCTTCCCCTGTGATATCAAAAAGGAATTTCATTTCTTCTTTATTAACTTCGATGAATTCTCCATTGGCTGTAACTGGTTTGGCCATCAATGAAGATTTTGAACGGTCAAGAATCTCGGTTAGTTCTCGGATTTTTTTGTAAACAAACACATAACCCTGAAACAGGGGGAGATGGACCGTATAGACCTCTCCTTTAATCTTATGAAGCACCTCTCTGACAGGGAAATATAATTTAATCATATTTCCGCAAAGAGTATTGATGTATGACACTAATTTTTGTTCATATCCTGCGACTGTCTGAAGGGCATACCAATTGCCGTAATCTTTGCAAAAAAGCTTGTTCGCCGTACCTGTGGTTTCGGCACGGGAATTATTCTCTGATAACATGGCGCAATCCATTTGAATATTGGAGTAATTGATTCTTGGGAATGTTGATTTGAAATGTGAGTCAAATCATTTGGACTTATAATGAAAATCAGCAGTTGCAATATTCATGTTCACAACGGGTGATTTACAGAATAATATAATGAGCGTGTTGCAACACTCCCTGGCGCAGAATAGAATCCCGAATATGGGATTTCAGGGCATGCAACACAACGGAATGAGAAAAACAACTCATGCTCTAAGGCAGATGTTTTTCTTGGTAAAACAAACTTCAGGATTTATATATCGATTAAAGTTAGTTGTGTCAATCTTTTTTGTGGCAGGCTAAATAAAAAGTTTTTTATTAAAGCTGCATCATTGGTCGCCCAATTCCTCATCGGTTTGCGGGCCGAGGAACCGGGTGCGAATCGCTTCGACATTCCACCCCAGGGATCTGAGAGAAGTAATACGGTTGGTCGCACAATGTAAATTCCCTCCGCCAAAGGACAAAAATGCAGTATCAACGAAGCGGCATTCAACCCCAAGCGCTGTAATGAGCACGTAGATGCAGGCCTCTAAAATGTCGACCGTGCCCTCAGCGTCAAGATGGAAGGTTGCCGGTCCGGTTATGACTGTATTGCGGCTCCATGTGCCGGTCCGGTTCCTGACCAGATCCATGAGTACGCCCGGTACTTCTTCTGCTGTATCGCAAACCCCAAATGTCCGGGCAATGTCAGCCAGGCTGAGCCGCTGCCCGGTTGCCAAATGAAACATCACCGTTTTATGCTGACCCGCAAGCCGGGCGACCATCCCTTCAATTACCCGTGCGGGCAGGCGGCGGACAACGCTGCGCGGAAGCCGGCCTTGCCGGAACATCAACCCAAGAATCCGGACGGCTGCTTCCCAGGGAACCCGAATGCTGTGTTGGTGCGGGACCAATGCCCGTCCATTGACCATGACCAGATTCATTCCATTGGGGTGAATACCGGGAACATGTGGCAGGAACAGGGTTGGCCTGTCGCCCAGCACGCCTGACAATACCTGATGATTGGTGGTATAGATACGGTCTGCATCACGGCGTTCATCGGCATAGTCCCTGTGTGTGATGCGTTCAAAGCAAAAGTTCCGCATCCTGATCGTAATATCAACGGCCCTTGTAACGCCGCTTCTATTGAGCCCCCCGCTGGTGAAGCGGATGCAGCCGAACTCAAGGGGGCTGTTTTCTTTAAGGGCGGCACAAATTAGAAAATGGGCGAGTGCACGACTGGGCACAGCCAATGCCCAATCTTCCATATCTCCGACAAGGGCGAGGTTTTCGTCAACGTGGTGAACGCTGCCTTCGGTAACATCTATGGGGATGCAGGGTTGGAGAAGCGCTCCCCGACAGAGGTCGACACTGTCATGAACGCCATGTTGACCAACAATGATAACACCGTATGGATGGCCGGTAACAGGAGGGGTGACCATAAAATTTCCGCCATCGTGCTGAATGGACTGAAGGTTGGGCCAATATGACCGGGGCAGTACGGCTTTGCCTAAAGTACCCAAATCACCGCTGTGGCCACCCGGCCTGAGAACAAGCTGCAGTTTTGACGGAGAAATTGCTGCAAGAAATATGACAGGGTCACGAAGGAAGCCGGCACTCCCGGCTGATGGCACAACATGTACGCCGGTCCCGTCCAGGGCATTACAGAGCTGGCGGTACAGAAAGCTTTTTTTATCCGCCTGGATTAAAAGGTGGGTCATTGGGCAGGTTTCCGGAATGCCCATGAAGCGGCTCTGGAGCAGTTGCTCAAAATAATCGATTTCAATCCTGGCAGAGACCGTATCCGTTAAGACGAGTTCATCAATTAAGCCTCTATCTGCAAGGCGGCGCAGCAATGTCTGGCCCCCCGTGGCAGGAGAACGCAAACCGGGCTGGGGCCTGGCCGCTTTGGATGCGGTCATGCGCTGCGGGCCGCCGCAGACCTCACATTTACTTGGAAACCGGGTAATGTGTTTACCGCATCCCCAGCGATGCGCCCCACACTGCTGGCACTGGACACCGGCTGTGGTCCATACGTCGCATACCTCACAAAACGGCATCGTGCTCTCCTCCCGGAAATTCCCGGCAACGTCATCTGCCCCGGGGAGTGCCGGAGGCAGACGACTGAAAATTAGAGGTCATTGAAAATGAATATTAAAGGATAATATCCTTCATTTTTTTAAATTTGCAATCATTTATAGCAAATGACAGAAAGATCTTCCGTTATAGCCAGATGCCTGGTATGCCAAAAGCGAACTCAATGTGTTACAGGTGGCGTCATTTGCTCGCTAACCCGGGTGGGTGATGTTATTTTTATCGGAAAATCTTTTTGGCAGCGGCTATAAAGCGTATTGCATCGTTTAAATTCGGACTTTTCAATCGGTTCATGTAAAAACAAAAAGCCGGTAAAAGCGTTTCAGCTTTTACCGGCTTTGGTTTTCATGCCAGGCCGTCAAGGGATAATGTCCTGGGCCTGTGATTAGAGGTATAAATTAAATTGTGGCGTTGTCCATAATTTTAGTTGTGTTGTCCATGATTTATAAGTTGCCGGGAATGTTAACCGGCGCACACATGGACGACAATCCGCGATACCATGCTTACCCCTTTTTTGTTTTAAACAATACCGCTATGAAAAAGAGAGTAAATATAAGGTCAACAATACCCGCTCCCAGGGCAAGAATTGTAATTGCACCTGCAAGCCAGCCCTTTGTGAACAGGATAACCACCATGGTTTTTCCAAAGACTCCCATTTTGATGATGTCCCTGTTTTTATGAACATCCTGCCCGACCCAATAGTATCCAATGCCATAACCAATCACGAGGGCGAGGAAGGAATAAAACCAGACAAAACTTTCAGGGATAATATTCAGGAAGAACCTCAAAAGTGTATGGTTGAACATTGCCATAAAAAGAAATAACCCTGCTGCACTGAAATTCCAGAGGGCTGCGGCATTAAAAAAAGCGGTATAAGATTTTGCGTGTTGCATAGCGCGATTACCTTTCTTTACTGTTGTTACAAATTGTTATGGCCGGAATGAAGTTCTGCCTGCATGGCAGGTGGCCCGGGGAAGCTCTCCAAAGGGAGCTTGCGTCGGGAGCAGCGTGAATCCCGGGAAACACCCCAAGTCCTGGCTGTCTATTGAAGCCGCCCGGAGAGGCGGATGAGGGCCGGATGAGGGATTGATCAGCTTCGCCTGGGATAGGTCCGGATGAGTTTATGTCCGGCTGCAATGGCCAGGACATCGTTGGATCCGTCTTCGATCAGCATGGAACGGGCATCCCGGAAGAGTTTTTCCACGATGTATTCCTTGGTCAGTCCGTTTCCTCCGAAAATCTGGATGGCTTCACTGGTGACTTCAAGGGCATATTGGGAGCCGAAAACTTTACCCAGAACAGAGTATTCTTCTGCCGGAGCAGCGGCGTTCTGGGTGTACTCCAGAACACTTCTGGTCATCTGCCGGGTCATTTCCACCTTGCCGAACATTTCATATAATTTTTTCTGGACATCCTGATGCTCAACCAGGGCTTTGCCGCCCTGGACACGGTTTTTGGCATATTCCAATGCCTCTTCAAAAGCGGCACGTGCAATACCGGTGGCCAAGGTTCCAATCATGACGGTGGTGGCGGACAGAACCATTTCCAGCATGGGTTCATAGGCTTCCGGTCCAAAAACGAGGTAGCCGGCCGGTACACGGACATTATCAAAGTAGAGTTCCCCCTGGGGGTCATCCCGCTGGCCCATCTTTTCCAGGGGAGCCCCTCTTTTAACGCCGGGAAGATCAAGGGGAACAATGATAAGGGCACCACCGGCATGTCCCATGGCAGAGTCCGTCTGGCAGAATAGGGCGGCATGGCTGGCATAAGGGGCACCTGATACCCAGGCGGCCTTCTGGCCCCTGATCACATAGTGATCGCCTTCCAGGGTGGCGGTGCAGTCGGCAGGGATGTCGGGATCCCTGAAGCTCGGGTAGCCCGGCAGCAGGGTGTCTGAACCGTGCATCGGCTCTGTAATGGCCCAGCATCCGGCAATATGGCCGTCCCGGCACTTGCAGAATGGGTCAATGATTTCCTTGATGGTATTCTCTTTTGGCGCCATGGATGCCATGTAGGCGGGAAAGGCGGCAACCAACAGGTCAACAGTGAGCCCCACACTGCCCCAGGCCAGTTCTTCCAGCACCAGGTGCAGCTGCAAAGGGCTGAGTCCCATACCGCCGTGAGCCTCGGGAATCAGAATGGTATGAAGATCCATTTCATAAGCTTTTCTTTTAAATCCCCAGAGCGGAGATCCCGGTGCCACAGCATTTTCCGCCGTCATTTTATCCATTTCAACTGCCACCGGCCGCATCACATCCCTGGCAAACTCATGCATGGCCTTTTTTAGCATCAGGTCTTCTTTGGTCAAATTCAGATTCAGGTCCAGATAATCCATTTTTTCTCCTTACCTCCTGTTTTACACTCGGGTTTATTTTTTCTTTTTATACCTGGCTGCTATTTTCTCGACATGTTTCATGACGATCTCGGGAACCTGCTGGCGGACAATTTTTTCATATTCTTCCACGGCTGATTGGGAAAATCCCATGTCCATTCGTTCAGGCTGTGTCCACCAGCGATCCTTGGTCTTGTACATGGGGTTGCCATTGCCTGAGAAGCAGGTGAACATGGTGGAAGCGGATTTGAGCATTTCCGTCTTTTCTTCTTCATAGGTGATCTTACGGTTCATCTCTTCCCTGTTATAGTAAACCATGTCCCGTGCAGGCCCGAGGGCCAGGCCCAGTTTGACATTGGAATCGGGCAGCATGCCCAGTGCGGCCATGGCAAATCCAACCGAGCCCATGATCCTGTTGTCCACCTTATACTGCCAGGCTGAGGCACAGGCCCAGTCGCAGGCAATGGCATAATCCAACAGCTTCCAGTTGCAGGAGGGGCCTCCCAAAGGGCCGCCGCCGCTGCAATCCTTGGCATAGGCATTGTATTCCCTGCATGTCGGAAAACCGCAGGCACCGCAGTTCCAGCCCAGATTGGAGTTGTCGACCTTGGCCCCGATACCGATGATAACAGGCGTCTCACCCTTTTCATGGCAACTTTTGATGGTCTCATAATCCCACTGGATATATCTCTGGCCTCTGGAAACGGGTTCAAGCACTTCAATGATCGGGACAATATCGTCCCCGTAGACAATTTCCGTTTCTATTTGGGTCCTGCCGGTAATTGCGGGGGCTTTTTTAATGGCCAGTACAATATTTTTGGCAACCTCCAGCAGGTGATCCCGGAGGTATTCGTCTCCGATTAAATGTCCCATTTTTATTCCTCCTGTTTTCCGGCAGGTTTTGGTATCCATTTGCGATAGTCAAACCCGCGAAGAAGCCTGGCCGTTTGATAAATTTTTCTGGTATTATCCAATACTTTGTCCATGTTGATTAAATGGTAGTCCACATTGACATCTACATAGGGATTTTTCGTCTTGGCAGCCACGGGCACGCCGACAACCATGCCTGAATTGGAGCAATATCCCAGTTTTTGCCCGGCCATTCCCATGCTGGCAAATGGCCTTGCATCCACCATCAGGGTATGGGCGGTCCACAATGCACTGCCCACGGCATATCCAAGGTCATCCACACGGGCAGAACATAAAGGCCCCTTGATCATTGTTTCAGAACGTCTGTCCGTGATATCCACAAGTCCGTATTTGTGTTCGACTTTGTCATAGAAATAACTGCAGTCCGTACCGCCGCCGCACATGCCGCAGTTGGCATCCAGAGGGGTTTCATGGCACCGTGTATTTCCAATCATCATGATGACGTCCGAGTCACGTACCATAACCGCCTCATACAAAAAGGCATCTTTCCAGGCCTTGTTTGTATGGGCGATTTCCTCAACTTTTCTGGCAAGGGCTTCAAGTTCTTCCTGTCCGTAAATCAGCTCGATTTCCACCTGGGGGACACCGCCGGCGCACGGAGACGTCATGACGGAATTGGCCATCATGCGCGCTGATTCCAGCACCCCTTTTTTCCTGCGAATGTCCTGGGGCGACCAGGGAGGCCAGTCACTGATTTTTTCTTCCCCATGAAAATCAAGATCTTCAACATATTTTTTCATGACATTTTCCTTTGATATATTTTAAAATTTTGTCTTCATTTTTGAGGAACCGATCCGGATTTTTCTCCGGTATCGTGCTGGGGATTCCGTCGGCTACTTGTAAATGGCAGTTGCCTGCAATCGATGGGTATCCCGAAAATTCATAGACGATGACATCACAGACGTCATCGTCTATGGCAAAAGCGGCTTTGATATGGCGGGGCCGGATAAAACCGCATGACCTCCCAATAATCAAGCCTCTGATGACAAGATAAATCCGGCGGAAAAGAAGAAAGACAAATTGCCGCCAACGGTTGGGTGATTCATTTAAAGCGGCAGGGGCTTATTTTATTACGGCGCAACCCCTGCCACTTCATCCCGCAATATATTCCGGTCAATTTTCCCGGTTGATGTTTCGGGTAGTTGGTCCATTATCCGGATGCGTTCAGGGATCATATATTTGGGTAATGTTTTACTGCAGTACTCCGTAATGGTGTTGCTATCCAATTCATTTTCATTATAGGGACTTACACAGGCGATAATCCTGTTTCCGAACATGTCGTCCGGTATGGATACAGCCACCGCTTGATTTACAAGAGAATGGCTGTTTAATACCGCCTCGATTTCGTCCAGCTCTATCCGGTAGCCTCTGCTTTTAACGATGGAATCTTTTCTGCCGATGAAGACATAATTGCAGTCATTATCCAGCTTTACAATGTCCCCGGTCCGGAACACGCGGGCACCGCCGGATTCCTGCATTGGGTCGGCGACAAAGTGGTCCCTGGTCTTCTCTGTATTGCGCCAGTAGCCCAAAGCAACAGTGGAGCCTTTTATATACAGCTCTCCTTTTTCTCCCGGATGCCTGACCGTATGGCCTTCATCATTTAGGGCAAAAACCTCAAAGTTGGGAAACGGTTTTCCAATCGGTATCTTCCAGCTGTCTTCCGCATCAATCCGGTCTATTTTATAATAGAGAGAGGAATTGGCTTCAGATTGGCCGTAAATATTATAAAAATCCGCACTTGGTATATGTTCTTTAAGCTTACGGAGATATTTTACCGGCATAATATCACCCGAGAAAAGAATGAGGCGCAGAGAAGAAAAATTGAAATTTTCAATATTTCCCCTTGTCGCCATTATGACCAGGGACGTGGCGACACCATTCCAGATTGAAATATCTTTCTTCACAATATATTCCGATATTTTTTTCGGAAATGTGGAAAAAAACTCTGGAATCAACACGATTGCAGCCCCTGTTTTTATTGCGGCAAAGATATCAAAAATGGATAGGTCAAAATGCAGCGGCGCATGGCTGGCCAGCCGGTCTTCGGGTTGTATGTTGAAAAAATCCGCCGCGGTATTTACGAATGTAAGGCTGTTGAGGTGTGAGAATGTTACGCCTTTCGGCACTCCGGTCGAGCCGGAAGTATATAAAATATAAGCCGGGCTTTGATCGCATATGTCTGGGTCCTTAAGCGGGGTGCCGGGAACATCTTCCAGTTCATCCCAATAATGAATTTCAACACCGTCCGGGAGGCTGTCGTTTGCCTGCCGGTCATGTGCCAATACGATATGTTGTATGGCGGGATGATCCTGGGTGTTGATTTTTTTCAATCTGTCACGGGATGTTAGCAAACAGCGGATATCACAGTTTTTGATGATAAAATTAATTCTTTCCTGCGGAATAAAAGGATCAATCGGAACATATACGGCCCCGGCCTTTAATATGCCAAAGATTGAAATAATTGATTCAATACTTTTTTTGAGTATGATACCGACTCTCTGCCCTTGGCGGACACCTGCCCGGGAAAGCATCGTTGACAACTGGTCGCTTTTCCTTTCAAGTGTTTTGTAATCGATGGTTTTGTCATTAATCACCACAGCAATATTGTCAGGAAAATTTTCAGCACTTTCCATCAGCAGGTGATGAAGTAAAAAAGAGTTCATTACTTTACTCTCCTAAGTGTTTGTTAAGTGCATCATTTAATTTAAAAAATCGGCAATAAGATTGCGTTGTATCTCCGAAGATCCGGAATATATTTTGCTGGCAATGGAATCCCTCAATTTCCTTTCAACTCCGAATTCGGTGCAATATCCATATGCGCCATGTATCTGGACGGCATCCATGAAGGTTTGAACGCACCCTTCGCTGATGAAGAGCTTTGCTATTGCAGATTCAACATACGCCCGCTTCCCGCTGTCTTTCATGTGGGCCACCTTGTAAAGAATCAAGCGGGATAACTCCACCCTGACCTTCATATCTGCTATTTTATGGGAAATGGCCTGGTTTTTATTTAATGCCTTGCCAAACTGATGGCGTCCCGAAGTATATTTGACGCAATCCTTCATCATTTTTTCCATTGCGCCTAAATGGGTGGCAAACAGGCAACTCCGTTCTTCTTCCATTTCCGAATTAAATATGGAATGGCCGGCCCCTTCTTTCCCTAATAAATTGGCCGCCGGTACTTCACAGTTATTCAAAATCACTTCCCCGATAGGACTGGTGCGCAGTCCCATCATTTCAATCGGTTCACCAACCGAGAAGCCGGGAAAATTTTTTTCAACAATGAATGCGGATATGCCTGCAAATTTTTTACTTGGATCTGTTACTGCGAAAACAATCAAAAAATCTGCAATGGGCGCATTGGTAATGAATATTTTATTTCCGTTTAAAATGTATTTATCCCCTTCTTTGTGGGCTTCACACTTCATACT
Organism: Desulfobacter sp.; assembly: GCA_036881925.1. Classification (GTDB taxonomy): domain Bacteria; phylum Desulfobacterota; class Desulfobacteria; order Desulfobacterales; family Desulfobacteraceae; genus Desulfobacter. The sequence goes on along the minus strand of JBAJNJ010000007.1, from coordinate 210,688 downwards.
GAATGCATCTGAACCTGAATCCGTTTCCGTCATTGCATGGCCGCCCACAAATGTTCCTTTTACAAGACCGGGCAGATACCGGTCTTTTTGGGCTTCCGTACCATATTTTAAAATGGGTGAGCCGCAGGTCCAGATCTGGGAATTAATTGAAAATAGCAATCCACTGTCCTCACATGCATAACCCAGTGCTTCCATAATTACCGCACAGGTCACCAGGTCTAATCCCTGACCGCCGTATTTTTGGGGTATTGAAAGACCTAATAATCCGAAATCCGCACATTTTTCCCATGCCTGGCGATTGAACCGGCCATTTTTTTCATATTCAGGAGGGATTTCATTTAATTCTTTTTTTGCAAATTCCAATATTGATTTTTTGATCAGTTTCTGCTCACGGGTTAATGAAAAATCCATTTTTAAATGTCCTTTTCCTGAGAGTCTTTCACCGCTTTCTTATTTGCCGCCAATCCGTTTAATGCGTGAATGATTGCCCATGACGCCAGGTGGGATGATCTTGCATACCGGTCCTGATAGGGGTAGACCTCAACATAATCGAGTCCGGCAATACCTGTCTCTCCCAATTTATGCAAAGCCAGGAAAAGTTCATGCGGTTTCAGCCCGTCAAAATCCGGCGGGCCACCCGGATTATAACCGGCGTCTATGCAATCGCTGCAGATCGTGACATAAATGCATTCGGTTCCATCCGATGCAATTTTGATTGCTTCATCAATAATGCTTTCAATACCGCGCCTGCGAATTTCATGCATAAAAAAAGTCGTTGCACCTATTTCTTTTGCGTATGCAGATTGTGCCGGAGAATTCCTCGGCCCGCGTATGGCGATATGAACAATACTGCTGTTCTTTACTTTTGGGTTCTGTGAAATCCTGTATATAGGGCCGCACCTTGGATATTCATCTTCACCAAAAGATTTGTTGTTATCAAAATGGGCGTCAAAATGTATCACCCCTATGTTGCCATGAACATTTTCACTCAACGCATTAATAACTGCCGAGCTGATGGAATGATCGCCCCCAAGGATAAACGGGATGACATTCTTTTTGTAGATTTTGTCCATTGATCTATAGATGTTTTGCATTGTTTCGGCCGGATCATTCTTTTTTATAGATACATCACCGATATCGCCAATTCTCAGGTAATCGAATAAATCGATTTCATATTCAGGCAAAAAGCCACCATAGCGTGCCGCAGCCGTCCGGATTTCAGCCGGAGCAATTTCACAACCGGAATATGACCCCCATGTCAATGTACCTTCCCATGGGACTCCTGCAAAGATCACATCAAAATCGCTTTCAATCTCGTCAGGGTCAACAACCTTACTTCCGAGAAATGAGGGCGTATCTCCATATATCAATGGCAATGTCTCTTTCCGGTTAACGATCATCGGTGCTTCATTTCTCGGTATTTTTTCTCTGTCTTTTGTAAGTACTTTTGTTAGATTCACTTTATGAAAATCCCCTTAATTTTTGAGAATTATAAAGAATATTCGATGTCTCATTTGATTTTTACTCTGAGAAAATTTGAGTTTATGGGCACTTATTTCTGTCAGCCATCCATTTATGTCTAACTTTTCTGATGGCTTGAAATATATTTTGTTATTAACTCAATTGTTTCAAAGTTTTCGGACGTCAGATCATCTTCGCCGACTTCGATCGCGTATGTTTCGTCTATGAAATCTATCAATTTAATTATACCGAGAGAGTCAATGATACCGCCTTCAATGAGATTACAGGTCGTTGTCAACTCGTGGTTTTCCCCGGGTACAAGTTTTGTCTGAATAAATTCTCTTATTGCTTTTTCCAATTCTTCAACTCCTTTTTTGACGATCATAATGTGTCTCCTTTTCATATTTGAGAGCGCTTGGCAGTATGCGTTTCAATTTCCACAAGAAAATAGTCAAGTACTCAAAGAATGGCCCTGTGCGACTGGATTTACAGCTGCCTGACGACAGAATTTTATTGATGCATCAGTGCCGGGTTTTTAAAGAATTATGGTTGAGAAGATCTGGCAGGTTCACTGCGGCTGTGTGTTCACCATTCGTGCCTTATTGCTTTACAATGGCTGCCGACCAGAAGAAGCCCGCGCCATTGGATACGACCATCACGGTTTTACCTTCGGTGATGTGGCCATCAGAAACAGCATCTACATAGTTTATAACCATATCAGATTCCTGAACATGGCCGATCCGTTTCAAATTATCCAGATATATCTTTTCCGGTGGAATATTCATCGCTTTCATAAACGTTGACTGATCCCATTTTGTAAATGACGGATAGATGAAGTAATCGATATCATCAAGTGACAGGCCGTTTTTTTTCAAAACAGATCGTATTATTTTTCTGAACATGAAGGCATTGAGCGGGATGATGGTTTTATTGAACTTGTCATAATCACAGTGCATGTATATCGCGGTTTCATCGACAGGGCCTTTGCGGTCCAGGGGGATTCCGGGGACATACCAGACATCATGCAGACGACCGATTGAATAGTTCTCAATACCGAGTATTTGTCCCCGGTTATGATCCTTTTTCAAGATCAGTGCTCCCCCCCCGTCACTGGTTACCGTAATCGGAAAATAAATTTTATTTCCCGTAGGGGTTCGATCCCCTGCCACAAGCAGTGCTGTTTTGATATCATCGCTGCTGTTCATGAGTGCGCAGGCAGCTTCTAACGCCACATGAAAACTCGCACAACCACCAGTGTTCACTGCCGTAGCAAAAGCATTTTTCATACCCAGCTTTTCCTGGACATATCCGATAGCACTCCATGTCGGTCCTGTGTAGTCTTCCGGTATGCTGGTAAAGCCCACCAATAAATCGATTTCCTCGGGAGCAATATTTGCTTTGGCCAATACTTTTTTTGCTGCTTTTAAGCTTAGCTCCGATGGTAATTCGTCGGATACACGTACGGTTTCTATCCCTGTATCCTTCAAGAAATTTATTTTTTTTGAAAATGCGTCTAGTGGAATTTTTTCTTCTTTGAAAATATCTGAAACCAGTCTTTCTTTTTCCGGTAAGAAGTAATCCATGGCAACAATACCAATTTGATTCATAAAATACCTCGACTTATTATTCTTGTTAATTTTAATATTGCAAGAGTGTTACGCCCCATGTAAATCCGAACCCATGTGAACAAAAGAGAATATAATCTCCTTTTTTCAGGCGGTTGTCCGATATGGCCGATATGTAGTTGATAATAAGGTCTGTACTTTGAATATGTCCGTATCTGGAAATATTCTGATTGCAGATCCGGTCTTCATCTGCATTGAATATTTCAGCCATCTCTTTTCGATTCTCAGAAGAAATATTGGGGCATATGAAATACTTGATCTGGTCTAAATCCAATCCCACTGGAGAGAGAAGTTTCTCTGTCATTTTCGAAAAGATGTCTTCTGCCTGCTGTGAAAAGACATCCTTATATCTGTCCCAATCAAGCATCAGCTTGAATTGTTCATGGTCTGTGGGGTGTATAAAACCGCCACCCGGGATATTGAGCACATCGTGCATACTGCCGATTGTGGTAATTTCAGTTCCGATAATGCGCGAGCTGCCGGTATCGTTTTTTTCCAGTACAACGGCACTTCCACCGTCACCGCAAATCGTTGCTGCATTTGGAGAATTCAGTATTCGCTTTCCACCAACGGCCCGTTCTCCGGAAAGAAGCAGGGCGGTCTTCCAGTCTGTGTTTTCAGTGAGAAGGGCGGTGGTAAATTTCAAAGCCACCAGGAGGCTGGAGCAACCGCCGTGGCTGAATCCTATGTTAAATGCCTTTGCGGCGCCTATGTCATCTTTCAACTTATTGGTTAAAGACCAGACCGGAACAAAAGATTCCTGTGGAAGCGTTGTGAAATCAGCGATTACATCTATGTCCTGGGGATTTGTTCCTGTTTGCTCCAGTGCCTGTATTGCAGCATTCGCTGCCAGTTCGGAAGGCATTTCCGTTTCACATGCATGGACATGTGCGATGCCTAGATCAGATATCGCTTTTTCATAATCCATTGCTGACATTGTATCCGTGAGTTCCGAATTGAGGATATCTGCAACAGACCTTTTCAAAGGCGGTACATAGCTCGCAGCTCCCTTAATACAAATATTATCGATTCTATCCATAATTTTTTCCTAATTCTTACCCGTTTTTATTAATGTCAAAATCAAATGGCTGTTACATACTTGACGTATTGTTCATCACTTTATTTTCCATGTGCATCCTCTAAGGGCTGTTTCTAACCCGTCAATGCTATAACGCTATTAAAACAGGGTCTTATAAGTTTTTACCGGTTTTTCATGACGTGTTGAAACCCTGTGGAACAGGGAGCAAAAGAATTTAAATATGAACCTGTTAAAAGAGGTGAACGTCAACGAAGAACGCTGAATTCAATAAGGACCACCCCTCTCTGCTGCCATCACGAGGAAATGAGCTGCACCTGGAATTCATCTTCTCCGTACCAGCCAATAATACCTAATTTTGCTTCGCAGGCCAGAAACGTATCGTTCAATTTCTGCATACCCACCTGATATTCATCGACCAAAAGAAGGCGCTGGGGAGAACTGTTTATAAACGTGTCATCTATCTTGCTGCAAAGACGCCCGAATGAGCGTTCTATCAGTCCGGGAACCGGTACAACCATATGATGCATGCCATACAGAGTTCCCATGAAGCCAATATCTTTTAACTCAACATCATGGTTTTCAAGGTAGTTATGAATAAATACGACGATTTCTTCATTTGTTGTTTGCTTATCTTTTGTTGTATCAATACGATAAGTAGATAATCCGGTTTTATCAGGATTCATTTTCAATCCCTCCCTCATATATAACGTGCTTTGATCATAATAATTTCAGACCCCGGTGCAAATCCAACCAGCATTGCCGTATCGTCAGCGTTAAGTTTACCTGAATTCATAAATCTCTGGATGATATAAATGATCATGCTGCTCATGGTATTTCCTGCATCCAGAACGGATGTGACCGAGTTTTCCAAATGATCTTTATCTATCTCCATCCCTTCACTGAAATTCTTCAGTAAGTGAATACTGCCGGGATGAACAATCCAGTGTTTGACCTGATTGACATCTACGCCATAATCAGCAGAAAATGTAGCGGGCCATGTTTTTGACAATTGCAATACCGTCTCTGTGAATTCCGGTGAAAGCGTCTGTTCCAGCTGGTTGCCGGCAAACCGTGATGTTATGACATCTTGCGTATTCGGATAAAATCTGTTGCGACTGGATAAAATCTCAATGCCCGGCCCGCTGTCATTTGATTCGATCACCATTAAACCGCCACCGTCAGAGACAAGGTTATCATAAAGAAAATATCCCATAGGCTTAAAACTTCTTTTGTATCGCATTGTTACAGAGGGGACTTCTATGGATAGAATCAAGTCACATTCGTCATCTTTTAGTGGATTTGATTTGCGCAAATGATAAAGATTTTGAAGCGCCATAAACGAACCCGCGCAATTAATTCCTGTCAGGTGATATACGGGAATGTCATCAATTCTAAACAATTCTCTCAGTATGTCTGCAACACCTTTTCGGGGTAGACCCTGGTTATTAACTACTGAAATTGTCTTTATTTTTTTGTTGTTTTTCCCAACGGCATGATACTGCTCTGAAAGGTCCTGAGCCATTGTATTAAAGCTTTCCGTGAGAATCCGTATATATTCGTCATCACTATGCGGTGTTTTACTTATATCTTTAAGGGCGAATAACCGTCGCCTTTTATATCCCAAACTATTTTGCATCATTTCGATCATTATTTTTTGGGTATACCCTGATTGATGCATTGCCTCCAAAAATGAATAGTATGGGCCTCCGTCATATGTAAATGTCTGTTTTATTTTCATATTTTACTCCTGATGTGTTGATGCCACCAACTGGTAATCATTTTTTCTAAAGCTGTTTGATTATCTGCCTCACCTCTCTTAGGCATGATGCGCATGCCTGTTTTTTTCCGGCAGATGCGCCGGCTCTGGCATATGACCCGCCGTCTTTTGAATGGCGGGGACACATTTAAACTTCGGGTAAAGAATAAACAGCCGTGGCAATTCCGTGCCCGGCACCGGGTGCTGCACAGATAATGGCGTCTTTTTCCGGTGATACTTCTTTGGCGTTGATAATGTGCAGTCCTGCACCTATCGCGGCAGAGTGAAGGTATCCGTATTTTGTAAAAAGATCGATTACATCCTCCCCGGAAAGCCCTAAGTTTACAGCGAGCTTTTTACTGAAATCGGCCACGGGCTGATATGCCACAACATAGCAGCGGCGTATATCCAGTCCGCAACTTTCCGCAGCATTTTCTACAGAGGAGGTGATTGCTGTTAGAAGCGTCTCTGCATAATTTTCTGCGATGGAAATGTTTATTTTTCCCTTGTTGCCGGAATGTGATATGTCAATATACCCATTAATGCCTTCGACTTCTTCACCTGAGCATGAAAAATCATAATAACGAAATCCTTCATCATCTGATTTTTCTAAAACCACTGCAGATCCTGAAGGGGTAAATGGAAAGTCTTCAACACTGACTTCCTGTTGGGATGGGTGGGAATCACCCGCAATAATCATGGCATAGCGTGACGATGTCATATTCAGCCAGGCATCAGCCGTATGGGCGGCGGTAATAAACCCAGCCGCCCCGTTTCGCTGATCAAATGAAAATGTGGGATTGTCGCTCCCGAAAACCGGTTCAAGGTTAAGGCCAAATTTTTTCTGGATGAGGGATGCCAATGACGGCTCCATGATATTATCATCCTTGTATATGCCTGCATTGATCATCAGATCAATATCATCGCGCATAATACTGGAGGCTTCGATACTGTTAACAGCTGCTTGTGCTGACAGTTCAATATAACTTCCCGATTTTTGAACTGATAATCCAGTCGTATTGAGTTTTATACACATATTATACCTTCATATCTCCAATTTTAAGTGAAAGGCATCCCAAAATGATCCCGGATGCAAGTGATATCAGGAGAATTGTCATCCCGGGCCGAATCACCCCTTCTTTAAGTTTGTTGTGTAGAATCAGAAAAAGAGTCGTTGAAGAAGTATTTCCATACTCCTCAACGGAGTTTAAAGCCGGGGGCATAAATCTGCCAAAATGTTCTTCCAATGCATTCAGATTTGCTTCTGTTACACGTTCTGCCATCTGGTGCAGAATGATATAATCGTATGCATCGGGATTAAAATCTCTGTTATTTTTTTGAAAAACGGAGTCCACAAACTGTGGGAAACGGGACCTGAAGTTCGACTGAATTTCTTTTGTCCGGGTATACATTGCAAGCCCTTTGCTTTTTTCACTGGGAAGGCCCATGCAGAGGTCTGCATATTCTGCAACAGCGGCCAGATCGATCAAATCCACGCCTTCATCCTCAGCTTCGGACTTGTCCATAATATATGCGACCCCTGCATCTCCAACTGTGAGAGAGGCAAACTGGGGATGGATCCGTTCGTCTATTTCTTTCAGAGCGGTTTCTGCAACACTGGTATTGTATTCACCGCTGACAACCATGCCGTTTTTAACCATTCCCGACTGGATTAGATTATCCAGAATCATGCAGCCGGTAAGCATGCCGGCACAAGCATTGGAAATGTCAAAATGCATAGCTTTCGTTGCGCCAACCCTCTTTTTTATATAGTAGCTCATTGAGGGTTCATCTATAAACTTAACGTTATCTTTAATACGTGTTATTGATGTGCAAATGATGACATCCAGATCTTCTGCGTCGTACTGTGATTTTGAGATACAATTACGAGCGGCATCAGCAGCAAACGTGAATGAATCTTCACCATCAACCCGCACGTGTCGTTCTTTAATTCCGGTTAACCCTTCAAGATCGATGTTCTGGGGTTTACTCATTTTCGCCAGTAAATCCCTTGTTGATACGATCTTATCCGGTAAACAGGCACCAATACTTTCAAAACGCGATTTTTCCATGTGTTTTTTCCCGAGTTTATTTATTGTTTTTACCTGGCTTGATCCAGATTCTTCTTAAGGGGTTTCCACCAGGTTGCGCCGAGAAGAAGTGTAAACCAAATCGAATTCAGAGCCGAATACCCGCTTCTTTTCCCGAGTGGTATTGCAACCAGAAGCATCGCCGTATGAACCCCGGCACTCAGAAAGATATCAATGTACCAGATTGTTTTCAGATAGGAATTTTCAAACGGATAAATTATTCCGTAGGCAATAAAGAGCCAACAGAGAATCGGGACGATAAATAAAAGTTTTTCCTGGGTTTCAAATTCGTACTTGACCATAACATACTCCTTTTCTAATAATTGGTTGTTTGGCCTGGGCTTAACACAGGCCTATTTTTTGATTTGAAAATAATGGTCTGATATTATTTGCAAATCATGGTTCTTCGTTGAGAGAATGAAAAATATTTAAATGTTAAAACCATCACTCCCATCTGCCGTGAATCGTTATTTTCTGGGGATAAATAGTTATACAAAATTCTCCAAATCGTACTTGGTAGAGGGTCCGTGCAGTAAAATATAGCTTCGCCCCTTCGATTACATTCCGAATTTTAAGGTGTACGGCACGATAAAATGCACTCACAGATTGATTTTTGATCAGCACTGTATATAGATCTTTGAATGTAATCGTCGACAAGGTCATGTGGGGACAATTATCCACACCACTCTGAAGCATTATTTCAAAGTATATAAAATATTGATTTAATTTTTTCGAACTGGTATTAAGGAGGGAGTGTTGTATGCTGATTCCTTAATATCAGCCTGCATTAGCACGAACCCCAACAATCCCTAAATTGTTGGGGTTCCTTATTTTTATTCCGTATTATTTCTTGTCATTTTCCTTGAAACTCCTTGATTGATAGCAGGTAAACATTGCATTTGGCTCAACTATGACAGTTCTAATAAAAAATGATTTTTAAAATTTAGGTTGGGGCGTGAACATGAGTTGCCTCAATCGAAATTGATTAACCGATAACCTGCAGAAAAGAATGTATCGGAATCCAAAAACCAACTTGGGCTATAGCTATCGAATAAACCCTGTTTTTGTCAACACCTTTTTTTGAAATTTATCAATGTTATTAACTTATGGACATTCAGATTATTAATTTATGTGCGTCCATAAAAGTAACGGTCTGTAATTATATATGAATACACGTTTCGAACAGGTTGTTTTTTTCCTGTTGTAATATGTTAAAAAGTGCAAATCATCAGAATATTAAAACGGGAATGTTCGAATTTTTGTTCCACGGCTTTGTTTTCAAGTGTTGCTTCGCTGCCAGCGAAAGTAAAAAACAACTCCAATGATATGGTTTCACTGAGGCTCTTCTGATGACTCGTTTTTGCTGGAGTGGCGCCCTGGAACCACCAAAAGGCAACCCATTGCCTGGCCATGTCTGTATCGAAAACCTGCCCTGGCAAAACCTCATCACCCGCTGCGACACACCCGGCATCTTTATTAAAAAGTATTCATCAGAGCATTAAATTTATGCGGCAGACATCCATATGCTCCCCTTTTTTTCATAAAAGCGATTAGATACCCCAGAATCAAATTTCTACCGGATGATGCTCCCTGGCCAAAAATATGGCCAGGGCAATAAGGTTTAATCTTTGACAATTTGCTTTAGTGTCGTTTTTTTCTGAGGACTCTTGCGAAGCCAAGGCATCCCATGCCGAAGAGGATCATTGTACCTGGTTCGGGAACTGGTGCTGAAGCAATGCCATATTCGACAATAAAGCCCGTCATTTCGAAATATGAGGTATATGCATCCCCCCACTTTCCGCGACTATGCCTTTCAAAGTATAGTAGATAGTCCCCTCCCGGACTTGACAGGTTGTTTGGTGAGCCTGCATTCCAGTTTGTATAATTCCATTCTTCTCCCGTAACCCAAGTCCACTCGCCATGGTACTCTGCACCCAGCCAAACCGACACGGAGGTATCACTCCAAACCGAACTACTTGATACAAAAGTGTTTTCGATATTAGAAGTCACGGTTGCAAGATGACCACTGAACCCTTGAAAAGTCATATTCTCAGCCAACGCTTTAGCGGTCTGCCAACTGAGGTATTCTCCATGATCAACAAATTGATAATAATTACCATTCCCGCCAGATTCAGTGCTCCACTCTATTGGAGTTGCATCAACAGCACTGGAAAAAAACAATAGAGCGAATAAGAACATAAGGATAGACTTTTTCATACAGACCTCCTGAATTAAGAAAAAATGAATAAGAAGGAGCACTTAGCGAATGGCTCCGAATCATTTGTGCTATCGGAAGAATGCGCAACCCACTTAAAAATAGATTTCAAAACTCATTAATAACCAAAACAAAAAAATTAAAGAGAGAACATCATCACATCAAGCCATTTCCACCCATCAAACAATCAGCTTAAAAGGAGATAAAATTGACCAAAGACCATTCCAGGCCTATCTTTAGTAGGATATCATTCAATTTTTGAGGAGGAAATCAATGCAAACCAAAAACTATACAATCAGAACAATGACCCGGAAAGAAGTAGACATTGCGATTGAATGGGCTGCAAAGGAAGGCTGGAATCCAGGCCTCCATGACGCTGGTTGTTATTTTACAGCGGACCCGAATGGTTTTCTCATTGGCCTACTTAAAGATGTACCCATTGCCACGATCTCCGTGATCAAATACGATGATTCTTTTGGTTTTCTCGGATTTTACATTGTCAAATCTGAATACCGTGGCAAAGGGTATGGGATTCAAGTCTGGAACGCAGCGATTAAATATCTTGATGGCTTGAACATAGGTCTTGATGGTGTCGTGGCCCAGCAGGAAAACTATAAAAAATCTGGTTTCAAACTGGCCTATCGCAATATCCGCTACGAAGGGATTGGTGGCGGCAACCCTCCCAAAAACCCGGAGATTGTAGAGCTCTCCACATTACCTTTCGAAACCATTGATACATACGATCAGCCATTTTTTCCTGCAAACCGGTCGCGGTTTACTAAATCATGGATCAGCCAGTCTGAGTGTCATGCCCTGGGAATCATGCAGAATGGCAAACTAACCGGTTATGGTGTCATACGCAAATGCCACAACGGTTACAAAATTGGTCCTCTCCTTGCGAACAACCCGGAATTGGCCGAATCCCTTTTTCTGGCTTTAAAATCCGAAACAAGTTTATCAGAACCAGTTTTCCTTGATACACCAGAAGGCAATCCAGCTGCTGTTGCACTGGCAGAGAAATATAAAATGAACGTTTCATTTGAAACTGCCAGAATGTATACGGGAGATTTCCCCGATACGCCGTTAACTCGTCTTTTTGGTGTAGCGTCTTTTGAAATTGGATGACCGATTCTGGATAAAAACAAAAAGCCGGTAAAAGCTGAGATGCATTTACCGGCTTTGTCTTTCATGGTGGGCCATCAAGGGGTCGAACCTTGGACCTACTGATTAAGAGTCAGTTGCTCTGCCAATTGAGCTAATGGCCCGTGAAATTAATGCGGAGTGAAAATAGCAGTCATTCATTTGGATGTCAATGGTTTTTTATGAGAAGATTTTTCCGTAGAATAAAGCGGTTGACCCGTGAAACCTGATTTTGATATATTGCAGTGTTTTGGAGTCAATCAACTTTATTACGACATAAGGAAAAATCATATGGCAAATGCAAAGTCACAGGCCTTGTTTGAGGCGGCAAAAAATCTGATCCCCGGCGGTGTGAACTCTCCTGTCAGGGCGTGCGGTTCTGTGGGCGGCGAACCTGTTTTTATTGAAAAAGGCGAGCAAAGCCGGCTTTATGATGCAGACGGCAACAGCTATATTGATTATGTCTTGTCCTGGGGACCTTTGATTCTGGGGCACCGTCCTCCTGAAGTGATTGAAGCGCTGGAAAATGTGCTTAAGACGGGTACCAGTTTTGGTGCGCCCACGGCGCTTGAAACGGAACTGGCAGGACTGGTGGCGGAAATGGTGCCTTCAGTGGATATGATACGGATGGTCAACTCGGGTACTGAAGCCACCATGAGTGCCATCAGGCTTGCCCGGGGATATACGGGCAGGGATGTTATTGTGAAATTTGACGGCTGTTACCACGGCCATGCCGATACCCTTCTCGTGGCGGCCGGCTCCGGCATTGCCACTTTGGGAATTCCGGGAAGCCCGGGGGTTCCTGAGGATGTGATCCGCAATACCTTGTCCCTGACATATAATGATATTGAAGGGTTTGCACAGGTGATGGCGGAAAAGGGCGATCAGATCGCCTGTGTGATCCTGGAGCCGGTTGCGGGCAATATGGGGATGATCCGCCCGCACCAAGAGTTTCTGGAAAGCCTGAGATCCCTGACCGAAAAGCATGGAGCTGTGCTGATTTTTGACGAGGTCATGACCGGATTCCGGGTTGGAGGCAGGGGATGTGCCCAGGGGTATTTTAATATGACGCCTGACCTGACCTGTTTCGGCAAGGTGATCGGCGGAGGGCTGCCGGTGGGCGCTTATGGCGGTAAAAAAGAAATCATGGCTCAGATCGCTCCGGTGGGAGGGATTTACCAGGCCGGCACCCTTTCCGGTAACCCTTTGGCCATGGCAGCGGGAATTGCCACGCTGAACGCCCTGAAAGATGATGCGCTTTATGAAGATCTGGAACGGAAGACAGGCCGGTTTGTTGCCGGGTTGAAAGCGGCAGCCGATGAAACCGGCATTCCCCTGCAGGCGGGGCATATCGGCTCCATGGCCGGGTTTTTCTTCACAGATCGTGACGTGTTCAACTTTGATGATGCCAAAACATGTGACCTGGAACGGTTTGCCAGGTTCTACCAGGGTATGCTGGCAAGGGGAATCTATCTTGCCCCGTCCCAGTTTGAGGCGTGTTTTGTTTCTGCCGCGCATACGGATGCAGATATTGATGAAACCGTGGCAGCGGCAAAAGAGGTGATGGCTGATCTTTAACAGCGGGTTGACCAATGACTGACACAGTTAAACGAATTCACCTGGTGGCGGCCTGTGGTACGGGCATGGGAACCCTGGCCTGCCTTCTCAAAGAAATGGGATATGAGGTCACAGGGTCGGACCGGAATGTTTATCCGCCCATGAGTGACTTCCTGGAAGAGAATAATATCCGGCTTTTTTCAGGGTTTGATCCGGACAACATCAGTACGGATCCTCTGAAAGCGCCGGACCTTGTGATCATCGGTAATGCCGTGACCCGGGAAAACCCGGAAGCCCGGGCCGTCATGGACAGGGGAATTCCCTATATGTCCATGCCCCAGGCCGTGAACCGGTTTATTGCAGGCGATAAGAAGATCATCCTGGTGACCGGCACCCACGGTAAAACCACGACTTCGTCCATTATGGCCCATCTGCTGGAGACCGCAGGGTTGTCCCCCTCTTTTATGGTGGGAGGGATTCTCAAGGATTTTGATTCCAGCTTTAAAATCGGATCAGGGGAGTACATGGTGATCGAAGGGGATGAATATGATACGGCGTTTTTTGATAAAGGGCCGAAGTTCATGCATTATGATCCTTATATCACCATTATGACCGGGATTGAGTTTGATCATGCCGATATTTTTACGGATCTTGAACATATCAGCCGCATTTTCAGGGAATTTATCCTTAAGACAAAAGATCTTTCTCATATCATTGCATGCAATGAAAACAGCACATTGAGCCAGGTGCTGGCCGATGCCGGTGCCAGGGCTGAAACTTACGGGAAAGAGGGAGACTGGGAGTTCTTTGACCATGATACAAAAACCGGCAGGACCTGTGCCAGGCTGAAAGGGCCGGGAACGGAACTTGTGCTTGATACCCCGCTGCAGGGGCGCCATAATCTTCTGAATGCCACAGCCTGTATTGCCGCAGCCAGGCGGCTCGGCATTTCAGATGAGAACATCCTTGAGGGGCTTGCCGGATTTTCAGGGGTGAAGCGGCGTCAGGAAATCCGGGGCGTGAAAAAAGGGATTACGGTGATGGATGATTTTGCCCATCATCCGTCTGCGGTGAAAGAGACCATTGCAGGGGTGCGGCCTTTTTATACCAAAGGCCGGTTGGTGGCGGTGTTTGAACCCCGGACCAATACCAGCATGCGCCGTTTTTTTCAGGATATCTATCCCCGGGCCTTTGACAAGGCGGATATGGTCTGCATCTGTGATCCTTGTGTGAAAAAGGATATTCCGGAAGACGAGCGGTTTTCACCGGCACGGCTGGCAGGGGATATTGAGCGTCGCGGCGTGCCTGCCCGGCATTTTGAAACCCCGGATGAGGTCATTGATGCTTTGGTACCAGAGTTAAAGGCTGGTGATCTGGTGCTGATCATGTCAAACGGCGGGTTTGGAAACATACATGAACGGCTTCTGGAGCGGCTTGGTTGAAAAAGACAGGGTTTAAAATTGCCGGTATCGGCATTTTTCATATGATATTATACGGATACCTGGTTCCCTTTGTGATTTACCCGCGATTTGGCAACAGCGGCGCGGCAGTCGCCCTGGTGGCGGCTGTGACCGTCTCCATTGCCGTACTGGGAACCATACGGCTTGGAAAACGTAAAAAAAGTGCTAAAGGAGAATGACCAGTGACAGAAAAAATAGAGTGGGACAAAAAATACAGCGTGGATGTACCTGAAATCGATGAATTCCAGAAGGAGCTTTTTGAAAAGTTCAATGCGCTGATTGATATGAAATCCAAAAAAGTGGATGTGAAAGCCGCCACCAACATGATTTCAGACATCAATGATTATAGTAAGATGTTTTTTGCAAAAGAAGAAAGACTGCTGAGACGGAACAAATACCCGGACCTGGAAAGCCATTCAAAGGCCCATCGCCAGTTCATAAAAAATTCCATCAGCCTGCGCCGGGAAATTGCCGAAGATATCAACAACCTGACAATGGATGTGATTATAGAGTTGCGCGACTGGCTTGTAAATCATGTTGAAACCAGTGATTCCCTTTATGTTCCGTTTTTGAGAATCCAGCAGCATATTGACAATGCCCAGCGGAAAAATTAAAGTAAATCATCTCAAACGACGATTTGAGGGATAGGTTTTTTGACGGATTAAACTTAAACGCGCTTGGAAAAGGTCATGGTATTTGATTACAAAACATTACCGATTGATCAGGAGCTTCTGGAATCCCCCAGAAGAATAAAGGGGTTTTCCGAGCGCCGCAGGAGTGTTACCCGTAAATTTACCAGGGACCGGCGAAAAGCAAAACAGGACCGGCGAAAAAGCGTCAGGGATGGTGTTATTGTCAGCCTGTCCTTTAAAAACAACCGGCGCAAGGGCGGAGACCGCCGTCGCCGGGGCGGTGCCCGGAGGCCGCGTTTTCCGGGAAGCAGCATTGTGATGTAACTCCATTCTCCAGGATTTTCTTACCGGGTCAGCCGGTATTTTTTCATCTTATTGATCAGCGCCGTGTGGGAAATTTTGAGTGCAGCAGCGCATTTCCGGATGCTGGGATAGCGCTTTAACGCGGATGCGATGAATTCCTTTTCAACTTTTTCCACCTGTTCTTTGAGCGGGCCTTTGGTGTGGGATAGGGCCGAAGGGGATCTTAGCTCCCGGATTCTTTGTTCGATTTCATGGCCGAATATAATGGCCCGCGAATCAATGGTCTCTTGATCGGACATGATTGAGCCGCGTTCAATCACATTTTTCAGCTCCCTGATGTTGCCGGGCCAGGTATGATGGCGCAGTTTTTCCAGGGCATCCGGCGAGAGTTTTTTGGGCATGCTGCCCACCTGTTTGGCAATACCGGCCAGAAAATGGTCGGTGAGCGGAACAATGTCGCCCGGACGCTCTTTGAGCGGGGGCACATGGATGGGCAATACATTGATCCGGTAATATAAGTCTTCCCTGAACTGGTTGGCTTTTATCATTTTTTCGATGAGCCGGCTTGTGGCCGTGATAATTCGGGTATCCACGGGGATTTCCCTGGCCCCGCCAATACGCCGCACACTTTTTTCCTGGATCACCCTGAGGATTTTGGCCTGGGCCCCCATGGGCATGTCAGCGATCTCGTCCAGGAACAGAGCGCCTTTATGGGCAATCTCAAACAAGCCTTGTTTTCCTTTTTTTTCACCACCGGTAAAGGCGCCTTTTTCATAGCCAAACAACTCGCTCTCCAGGAGGGATTCCGGCAGAGCCGCACAATTGACCGCCACAAAATCACCGGTGCGGCGGCTTTCGGTATGAATGGCCTTGGCAAACAGTTCTTTGCCGGTCCCGCTTGCCCCGCGGATGGAGACCACGGATGACGACCGGGCGACTTTCTGGGCAAAGGAAATAGCGTCCATGATGGGATCACTGGTACCGATGATGTCGGAAAAAGTAACCCGTGACGGGGAGGTGACCTCGTCAGCCAGCTCCTTGATCTGGCGCATATCCCGCATGACCTCAATGGCGCCTGTGACCTCTCCGGTACTGTCCTGGATGGGAATGCAATTGGAAAAGAACTGGAAACGGCCTGTACGGGTGATAACGTTTCGTTTTCTTTTGTAAAAGGATCTGCCCTTGAGGCATTCGAGAAGATCAAGGTTTTCTAGGGGTAGGTCGGTGATTTTTTTGCCGGTCAGATCCGGGATGTCCCAGCCGTACATTTGTTTGGCCACAGGGTTGATAAAGGTGACGGAGCGGTCTCGTTCAATGGCAATGATGCCGTCGCGGATACTGTCCAGAACAAGCTCAAGCCGTTTTTTCCGTATTTCGGAAGGCATGGCAGTAATCCGGGTGATTTGGATCAGGTCCTGAATTGCCTCAAGACTTGCGATAATTTCCCTGTCCGGGGGAGAGTGCCGGCTGCTCTGGGTCTCAATGTAGACACGGGTCTTTTTGTCCTGTTGTTTGACTTCCATGGAAATAATGTTGAGATCATTGAGGCCGATACACTTTGCAATGTCTTCGACAATCTGCTTCCGGTCCCAGAGCAACAGTTCAAGTTTTAACGTGGACAGGGTCATGGGCATCTTTCTTTCGCGGTTTGGTTACAGGCGTAAACGGCCTTGATGGTAGTCGATGTTTTTGCCCGAATCAAGTAAAATCCGTTGCCCGAAGAACAGGTGCCGGGCTTTTCTTTTTTTCCAAAGATTGATACATAAAACCATGGCTGAATATTCCGTTTCCCATCTCAACGATCTCCATGACCAAGGGGTTTTGTCCCACCTGGATTATTATTTTGCAAAGACTGTGGCTGATATTTTTGATGATGCCTCTCCGTTGGCAATGCTGTCGGCGGGACTTGCGTCAAAAGCCCTGGCCGACGGCCATGTCTGTTTTAACCTTGGGGTGAACGCCGGCACAGAAGTGCTGGACGACCCAGGTGGGCGGTCTGTTCTGCGCCTGCCCGGCCTTGACGCCTGGGTGAAGACCCTTGAAGATACCGAAATGGTGGGCAAGACCTCTGACCGGCCCGCAGCGGAAGGTTTTGAACGCAGGGAATGGATCAAAAAATTTCCTCTGATCCTGGACCGGGACAACAATCTTTATTTGTCCAAATATTATGACTTCCAATACCGGTTGGCATCTGACATTGCCTCCCGGGTGTTGGCGCCGGCAGATCCTGTTGACGGGGCATTCATCCGGGAGGGTATGGACCGGTTTTTTAAAAACCAGGACCCGGTCAAAACGGCCGGGCAGCAGACTGCCGTGCGCAACGCCATGACACGTAACTTTCTGGTGATTTCGGGCGGCCCGGGAACAGGAAAAACCCACATTACCAATATCATCAGTAAACTTCTGGAGATGTGGGCGGAATCCAACAACATGCCTGGACCGAGAATCCTTTCCATGGCGCCGACGGGCAAGGCAGCGTCACGGCTTGAAAACGGAGCCACTATTCATTCGGTCCTGCAGCCGAAACCCGGCGGGATCGGGTTCCGGCATAACCGGGACAATCCACTGGCAGCGGACATGGTGATCATTGACGAAGCCTCGATGATTGATATTGCCCTGATGACCCGTCTTATGGAGGCAATCCCCCCGAAAGCCCGGGTCATTTTACTGGGAGACCGGAACCAGCTTTCTCCGGTACAGGCAGGCGCCGTGTTTACGGATATCTGCAATGCAAAGGCCATGGCCGAGCACCGGGTTTTTCTGGATTTCAACTTCAGGTCCCAGGGGCAGAGCGGCATTGAGAATCTTGCCAATGCCGTGAACAATAATGATGCCGATGCCGTATCTGATATTCTGACCGGAGGGATATATGAGGATGTGCGGTTTGAAGAGACCTGCAATACATCCGGGCCCGGTTTTACGTCTGCACTGACGACGCATGTGGCCGGCGGTTACCGGGCCCTTGCGGAGTCCCTGACCCCTGAACAGGCAATGGCGGATATGGATGCGTTCCGGATTCTTTGCGCCCATAACAGGGGAGAGGCCGGAACATTACAAATTAATCATCTTTGTGAAATGATTTTACGCAGATACGGGGATAGTGCTATAAAAAGACCGTTTTTCAGGCAGATTGCCATGGTGCGCCGGAATGATTACCGGCAAGAACTGTTTAACGGGGATACCGGGGTGGTCTGGGAGGAAAAGGGAAACCGCACGGTCTGGTTTCCGGATACCGGCGGCAACGTACGCCGGTTCAGGTATCTGGACATTCCCGCACATGAGCCGGGATTTGCCGTGACCATCCATAAAAGCCAGGGATCGGAATACGGAACCGTACTAATTGTTATCCCGGACAGGATATCGCCTGTGGTGACCCGGCAGCTTTTGTATACGGGGATTACCCGTGCACGCAAAAAGGTGGTGGTTCTGGGCAGTCGTGATGTGATCCGGGAAGCCATGGAAACGCCGCTTGAGCGCAGATCCAATCTGGCAGCGGCATTAACCCGGCAGCTCGGACGAGAAGGGGGCAACACCCAGGCCCCTGGCTGATAAGGACGGTAAGGCGGCCGGCCCGGGAGAATGTGGCCGGAAAATATAAACCAGAAAAAAAGAAAGAGTGGCTTTGAAAAACCAAAACAGTATTCCAAACCAGATCTGGATGTTTTTTGCATCGGTGAAGCTTACCATTTACACCCTGGTAATCCTGGCACTGACATCCGTCATCGGAACCATTTTACTCCAGAACGGCAGTCCCCAGCAGTATATCAACCTTTACGGCCAGGGCGGATACAATTTAATACAGGTTCTCGGCATTGATGACATGTATCATGCCTGGTGGTTTTTACTGCTCCTGCTGCTGTTGTGTATCAATATCGTGGTCTGCTCGATCGAACGTCTCTCCAAAACCTGGAAAATTATTTTTCCCAAAGAGATTTCCGTGAATCCGGCCCGGTTTTCCGGCTTGAAAAACAAGGAAAGCTTTGAGTCGGACAAGGATTCTGAAGGGCTGGAAACCGCGTATCGTGAGATGTTATCCAAGAAAATCGGCAGGGTTCTCAGGAAAGATACAGAGACCGGTTTTGTTCTTTATGCGGAAAAAGGCCGCTGGACGCGCCTGGGAGTGTATGTGGTTCATGCCAGTGTGATCCTGATGCTGGTCGGCGCCCTGATCGGTGCCCTGTTCGGGTTCAAGGCCAGCCTCCGCCTGGATGAGGGGGAAACCACGAATACGGTATTTGATGTCAAGGCACGCACACCCATAACGCTGCCATTCTCCATCCGGTGCAACGAGTTTGAGGTGAAATTTTACGATACCGGCGCCCCCGAGGAGTTCAGGTCAAGCCTGACCATTATTGAAAACGAACAGGAGAGTTTTACCGAAGACATAAGGGTGAACCATCCCCTGCGATACGCGGGAATCAACATCTTCCAGTCTTCTTACGGCACGGCAGCCCCGGGGGAAGCCGTTTTTGAGATCACGGACAACACCACTCAGGATGTGACGAAACAGACCATTAAAAAAGGGCAGGCCATTGAGCTGCCCGGCGGCCAGGGCACATTTACATTTGAAGGATTCCTGCCCCATTTTGATTTCAAGGGACATAACCTTGGCGAAGCGTTTTTCGGAAGGATTTCGCTGGCAGATAAGGAGAGCTTCCAGGTCGGGCTGCCCATAAAATTCCCTACATTTGATAAAATGAGAAAAGGCCGGTTCACCGTCGTGGTAAAAGAGTTTAAACAGGCCTATTATACGGGGCTCCAGGTGACAAAGGATCCGGGCGTCTGGTTCGTGTATGCCGGGTTTGCCCTCATCATCATCGGGTGCTGGGTCACCTTTTTCATATCCCATAGGTCCGTATGTATCGGGCTGGAGAGTGCAGGGGCGGGACGCACCCGGGTCTGGATTTCCGGGCGGGCCAACCGCAATGCCCACGGAATGAATCTGCAAATCAAGAAACTCGCCACATCATTAAAGGAAATTTAAGGTATGAATTCTTCTTTATTATTATCAGCCGCCACATTTATATATGCCCTGGCATCTGTATTTTATATCGGCTCTTTTTCATTCAAAAAACAGGTCCTGGCAAAGCTTGGATTCTGGGTTGTTGTGATCGGGTTTCTTGCCAATACCGGCGGGATCCTGATGCGCTGGGTGGAGTCTTACCAGATGGGATACGGACATGCCCCGTTCTCCAACATGTACGAATCCCTGGTCTTTTTCTCGTGGACCGTGGCCGCCCTGTATATTTTTGTCGAATACAAGTACAAGGAAAGCATTATCGGGGTCTTTATCTCCCCCCTGATCTTTCTGGCTATTGCCTATGCATCCTTTGATCCGTCCATTTCGTCAAAGATCAGCCCCCTGATTCCGGCCCTGAAGAGCAATTGGCTCATCGCCCACGTGGTTACCTGTTTTCTGGGTTATGCCGGGTTTGCCCTGGCATTCGGCTTCAGCTTCATCTACTTTATCAAGCCCAAAGATCCCAATGCCACCTCGATTTTCGCCCGGTTGCCCGATTGGGAGCTGATTGATGAACTCACCTACCAGATGATTGTTTTCGGGTTTCTTTTCCTGACCATCGGTATCATCACAGGCTCTGTGTGGGCCAACTCCGCCTGGGGCAAATACTGGTCCTGGGACCCCAAAGAGACCTGGTCCCTGATTACCTGGTTTATCTACGCCATTTTCCTTCATCTGCGTCTGATGCGGGGATGGCACGGGGCCAAGCTCGCCGTGGTCTCCATCGTGGGTTTTGCCTGCGTGCTCTTTACCTATTTTGGCGTGAATTACCTGCTTTCCGGCCTGCACAGTTACGGATAAGCCCGGAACGCATTTTTAACCGATCGATCCCGCCTGACTCTCTCAGGCCCTAAAAGGGGAGAATCAAACACGATTCTCCCCTTTTTTATGGGGTTTGCGCCGGTTTGACTCCCTTCAATTTACTTGACAACAAATCAAGATATTAATATAGATTGAGCGAATTATGTATTTTGGACGTATTGCGGACAGGCAATGGGATTGCTTTCTGCACAAAAAATAGGTCGGGCGTGTGGCCGGCCAAACGGTTATAGTAACATCAACTTATTAACATTGATGGAGTTTTCATGAGCGAAATAGAAAACAAAACTGAAAATGGTTCCATGGATGGTGCAGGGGAATGCGCTGCCGGTGAGCCAAAAGATGACAAAGGCCTCGGGCTCGGCGTCATCTTTTTTTTGGGCGCATTTCTGATATGCTTCCTTTCCGGCTGGCTGCTGTTTCCCAAACTGCTTTATTCAAAGCATGAGCAACCCTTTAACTTTGATCACAAGCTTCACACCGAAGAAGCCGGTGATTGCGAGTCTTGCCATTTCTTCAGAGAAGACGGTACGTTTTCCGGTATCCCCGACCTGGCCTCCTGCATGGAGTGCCACACGGATGAACCCATGGGCGACACCGAGGACGAGGCGATCTTTGCCGAGGAATATGTGGCAAAAGAAAAAGAAGTGCCCTGGTTTGTCTATTCCAGACAACCGGACTGCGTTTACTTCTCCCATGCAGCCCATATGATGGGAGAAAATGCAAAGGGCAAAATGGATTGCAAAACCTGCCATGGACCCATTGGCGAATCCACCACTTCACGGCCCTATGAAGAAAACAGGCTTACCGGCTACAGCCGGGATATCTGGGGTAAAAATATCTGGGGAATCAAGAAGAATTCCTGGGACCGGATGAAGATGGACGACTGCGCAGACTGTCACGTGGAAATGGACGGCCATAAAGGCTATTGTTTCCAGTGCCACAAGTAACGCGCCTCAACGAGCGAATTCTTTTTTTTATAAAGGAAATCTTATGAAAATTGATAGACGAAGCTTTTTGGGATTGGGACTTGGCGCAGCTGCGGGTATTGCAGTTTCCCCTGTCGGGGTGAAACTGACGGATGATTCTTCCATCTGGACCCAGAACTGGCCCTGGACCCCTGTTCCTGAAGACGGTGAAATATCTTACGAAAATTCTGTTTGCAGCCTCTGTCCCGGAAGCTGCGGCATCAGTGTTAGAAAAATAAAAAACCGGCCTGTGAAAATCGAAGGCCTTGACGAATACCCCGTGAATGACGGCGGCATCTGCCTCCACGGCATTGCTGGCCTCCAATATCTTTACGATCCTGCACGGGTCAAGTCCCCCATGCGGAAAAACGGGGACAGGTTCGAACCCATTTCCTGGGACGAGGCCATTTCCCTGGTTTCAGGTAAACTGGCAGATGTCCGCGATAGCGGCGCACCCCATACCCTGGGCCTGATTTCGGGCGGGGCAGGGGGATCTGTTACCGCATTGTTCAAGCGGTTCCTGGATGCATTCGGATCACCCAATGTCTATGCCATGCCCAGCCTGGAAGACAACCTGTCCCTGACGGCAGCCACCCTTCACGGTGCCGGCAATACCATCGGGTTCGACCTTGAAAATGCAGACCTGGTGCTCAGCTTTGGTGCTGGCCTTATTGAGGGATGGGGATCTCCCATGGCCTGTTTCAAGGCCAACTCCGCCAGAAGAGACCGCCATGCAAAGCTATACCAGATTGAGCCCAGGCTCTCCAACACCGCGGCCAATGCCGATCGGTGGATTCCCATAAAACCGGGTACGGAAGCAGACCTGGCCCTGGGACTTTGCGCGGTTCTTCTGAAAAAGAACCTGTTTACCCCCGGAGAATTTTTTGGCGGGTTCAACCGGTTTGCCGCTGTTGTCCAGAAAGAATATGCACCTGAGAAGGTTGAAGCTGTTACCGGCGTTAAGGCGGCTGATATTGAAAAGCTGGCCGTTGCCTTTGCCAAGGCGAAAATGCCGGTTGCCGTTCCCGGAAAGGGCAGGGGCGACCACGGGCAGAACCTCAAGGAATTTGCCGCTGTCCAGACCCTGAATGCACTGGCCGGTCGACTGAACAAAGAAGGCGGTGCCTTTGTCATGAACCCGGATTCGTATCTTGCATTCCCCGAAGCGTCCATGGACGATGCGGCGGAGGCTGGTGCGGGCCAGGAAAAAAGCGTCGGTTCTGTTAATGAACTGGTGGATACACTCAACGCTTCGGCCAAGCCGGTTCTGAATGCATTGTTTGTTTATAATGCCAACCCCTGCTATACCTTAAGGGATACCAAACGGGTCAAAGAGGCCTTTAAGAAAGTGCCTTTTGTGGTCAGTTTCTCTTCGTTCATGGATGAGACCGCCATGGCTTCGGATGTGATCCTGCCGGCATCGACATTCCTGGAACGGCTGGAAGATGTTCCCACAGGCGGGGGTCTTGCCAAAACAGTCGTTGGCCTTACCCGTCCCATGGTCAACCCCATATTCGATACCAAGAATCCGGGCGATGCCCTGATTCTCCTGGCACAGGCCATGGGCGGCACCATTGCCGAAAGTTGTGCGTGGGATACTTATGACGAGTGCCTGGAAGAGGTTGCCGGAGACATCTGGGATGCCCTGTCTGAAGACGGGTATGCCGTTGTTTCAGAAGGTGCTCCCATGGGAACGCCCGGCACGGATTTCAGTTTCCTGGCCTCCAATCCGGCTTCTGTACAGGCCGGCGGTAACGGCGATCTGCTTCTTGTACCCATTGACAACATCCGCCTTGCCGGCACTGCTCCTGCCTCCACCCCCTTTGCAGTTAAAACCGTGTCCGACCGGGTACTCTCGGGAACGGACATTGTGGTGGAAATCAATCCTGAAACCGCCAAGGGCCTAAAGGATTGCGGATATGCCGTGTTGATCACCTCCCAGGGCAAGGCCCGTGTAAAAGTCAACTTCAACGAAGGTATCATGCCGGGTGTGATCGGAATGGTAAAAGGCCTGGGCCACACCTTTGACAATCCTTACGTGGCCGGCAAGGGCGTAAACGTGAACGACCTTATCGGCCCGGTCATTGAACCCGGTTCAGGAATGGATGCCGCCTTTGGAATCAAAGCCACGCTTTCCAAAGCATGATTCCGGGGCCTAACTGATATGGAAAAAGAAATCTTTAAGAGGTTCTGATGATACAAAATACAAAAGCACACAAGTTCGGAATGGTTATTGATCTGGACAAATGTACGGGATGCGGCTCCTGCATGGTGTCGTGCATGGCAGAGAATAACGTTCCGTTTAAGGAGGATGAATCCAGAAAAAAGGACAGCATCACCTGGATGCGGGTGTACAAGCTGACCAATGGAAAATCCTTTCCCGATACCGAGGTGGTATACATGCCAAGGCCCTGCCAGCACTGCAGCGGCCTGGGGGACCATGGTCATTCCCCCTGCGTTTCCGTATGCCCTGCCACCGCAACCGACTATGGATATGACACCGGGATCGTCAGCCAGATCTACACCCGCTGTTTCGGCTGCCGGTACTGCATGGGGGCATGCCCCTATCATGCCCGGTATTTCAACTGGTGGGATCCCACATGGCCCGAAGGCATGGAAAGCTACCTGAGCCCCAATGTATCTCCCCGTATGCGGGGGGTCGTGGAAAAATGCTCTTTCTGTTACCACAGATACCAGCTGGCCAGGGAAAAGGCATATGTGGAAGAACGGGAAATCGAAGAAAATGAATATCAGACTGCGTGCACCACAGCGTGCCCGGCCGATGCCATTATCTTCGGCGACCTGAACAACCCCGCCCATCAGGTTCACCAGATTGTCAAGCCCGATCCCCATCCCGATCCCAGGAACCACAAAGTTGTGGGTAAATCCAGGAATCCCAAAGTTTTCAGGCTTCTCGAGCGTCTCGGCACCAATACCAAGGTGTACTACATGTCCGAGCGCGAGTGGGTGAGAAAGGCCGGGGACAGCTATCTTGACGGCGAATGGGATGAAGTCAAGAACCATCATGGGTCTTCTTCATCCCATGGTTAACTATCCAAAATTTAGGAGTGATTACATATGGACTCTGCATTAATACCTGAAGGCGCAAAACGGTGTCCCTTTCCGAAATTCATGCTCGGAATGGCCATTGTGGGTGCCGTACTGCTCTGGGGCGTTTATGCCATGTTTCTCTGCTGGTTTAAAGGCCTGAACCAGACCAATATGGATGATTATTACGGTTTTGCCCTCTGGATCTGGGCTGACCTGGCCGTCATTGCCGTCGGAGGCGGGGCATTTTTCACCGGCCTTCTCAAATATATTTTTAAAATTGATGAACTGAAAAACATTATCAACTTTGCCGTGATCATCGGGTTTATCTGTTACTCGTCTGCCCTCCTGATCCTGGCAATCGATATCGGACAGCCCCTGCGCGGCTGGTTTATTTTCTGGCATGCCAATGTCCACTCGATGCTGACCGAGGTGGCATTCTGCCTGTCCTGCTACTTTGCCGTACTGACAATCGAGTTTATCCCCAACATCCTGGAAAACCGCCAGTTGAACAAGGTCTCGTTTTTCCATCACCTGGCGCATAACATGCACGGTGTCATGGCGGTATTTGCCGCCACCGGCGCGTTCCTGAGTTTTTTCCACCAGGGGTCGCTGGGTGGTGTTGCCGGCGTCATGTTCGGCCGCCCCTTTGCCTTTCGTGAGCATATCCTGATCTGGCCCTGGACCTTTTTCCTTTTCACCTGGTCCGCAGCGGCTTTCGGGCCCTGCTTTACCCTGCTGGTGACCAAGATCACAGAGGCGATTACCGGAAAGAAACTGGTGTCTGACAAAACCGTCAACCTGCTGGCCAAAATTTCCGGCTGGATGATCACCACCTATATGATTGCCAAGATCATCGATACGGTTTACTGGGCACAGGTAACAGCCCCGAGCATGGGATTTACCCTGGATCATTTTTACAGCAACAATGCATTTTACGGCTACTGGATCCTGTTTGCCGAAATCATTGTGGGTGGCGTGGTTCCCGGGTTACTGCTGATTTTCAAAAAGACCCGTGAAAATCCGATTGCGCTGTTGACGGCCATTACCCTTGGCGTGATCGGCGTCTGCCTGAACAGATGGGTCATGGTGCTGCAGATCATGGCCGTTCCGGTAATGCCCTTTGATACCTGGGCGCTGTATATTCCGTCCTGGCAGGAAGTGGCCACCACCATTCTTCCCGTGGCTTACGGTATTATGCTGATCGCCGTATCCTACAGGTACCTGCCGGTCTTTCCCCAGGAACTGGAACTGAACAAACCTGCACAGGCAACTGAATAAACGCAGGCACTTGAATACAAAGGAGAAGACTTATGTTTCCGTTTTGTTTTGAATGGGCCTGGGACATCGGCCATGCCATTTTCTTTGGCGGGCTCTGGTATGCCGTTTCCATCCTTGGTGCAGGCATGACCTATTGCATTGCCAAGGCTGCATATGACACCATAAAAGATGACGGGGATTCCCATCACTAAATCTTTTTAACCCGTGATGTATAAAAAAAGCGCACGTTCCTGCCTGCTGATTCATAGCAGGCAGGGCGTGCGCTTTTTGTTTTTAATGCATTTTTAAAAAGTCCCGGGGTTTTGATCCGTTTGATCAACCCCGGGACGGATGTTACAGGCAATCGTGTCTGTGGTTAGTTCACCGTGATCTGTTTGACAGTCTCAGTTGCCGGCTCCTTTTTCAAGGTTACCTTGAGAATTCCATCCACATAATCCGCAGTGATTTCATCGACCATAATGTCATTGGAAAGGGTAAAGGCCCTTTTGAAGCTGCCGCACCATCTTTCCCGCCTGTGGTAGGTTTCCGTTGTTTCTTCGGTTTCAGATTTACGCTCTCCGGAGATGGTGAGCACCTTGTCTTCGATGTTCACGGAGATATCTTCCTTTTTCATTCCGGGAAGTTCCACACTCACTTCCACGCTGTCATCCTTACTTACGATATCTACTGCAGGATACCAGGAAGCGGGTTTCCGGGATCTGGAAGTATCGTTGAAAAAATCATCAAATGCGTTTCTGAAAAAAGACATTTCGTTTAATGGGTTATATCTGACAAGTCTCATCGTCTGGCCTCCTTGGCTTTTTGTGTTGTATGTTCCGGACTTACCGGTCTTGTTTTACGTTGAAAGAAATTTAAACATGAAATATTTATTGTCAATTTTTATTTTCATTATTTATTTAAATTTATATTTAAAAGTAATGAATTGTAAATATGACATTCCTATCTCTGTTTTGGGCGTAAGAATGCGCTATCTTTTTTGGGCTGCCAGAATCCAGGCCAGGCCCCAGGCCAGGGCCACGGGAAGAACACCAATGAAAAGGTAGAGAATGAGGCCGTCCTGCCAGGGCTTCATCACAAGTGCGGTAAGTATGGGAAAGATGAGGGACACAACAATGCCGGCACGCATTTTCATGCCAAGCACACCGGGTTTGCCGGGGCCGGCTGCTGACTTGGGGGCGGGCTTCAACATCCTGGGCAAAATCAGGATGCCGCAAATCAGAAGGATGAGGACAAGCACTTCACTGATACCGGTCAATGGCAGTTCCTTATGTTTGGGGAATGGATCATCAGACTGATTTATATGTCAAAGATGAAGAATTTTGTCAATCCAATTCCTGGGGGACTATCGGTGCCGGCAGCTATTCAATCGTTGAGAAGCCGTTTTGAGATCCGGTCAAGCGTCATGGCATAACCATGGGACTCAGGTGTTGTGACAAAGGGTACCAAGGTTCTGGCACTGGTTTCAAGGCCCGGTTCAAAGGGGAGGAACCCCAGGTCTTTTACATCTATGGAAAGGGTTTTTCTGCACACCTGGCGGATGCGTTGAACAGGAGGATGTGCGGTTCCCTGATCTTCTGCCTTGTTGACGATAATCCATGGGGAGAACCCGGACAACACACGGTCCAGAAACCTGAGGCCCGAGGGGCGTTTCTCTTTGATTTCCTGCCGGATTCTGGAGATGCTGGGCACCATGGCATCGTCCAGGGGTTGTGTGGCTTCCCGGATCATTCGGCGCAGCACAGGATCCACAGGGCCTGAATAAAAGGATTCAGGACCGAAAATCCGGTTGAGTTGCCGGTACAATGCCACTTTGATAAAGCAATACGCATCCAGATAAGAGGCCGGGTCACAGGTGGTCATGACCACACCGGCATCTGCGGTCAGGAAAAAATCCAGCACATTAAAGGCGGTGTCGCCGCCAAGGTCCACCACCACCACATCTGCGTCCATCTGCCTGACCGCTTTGATCAGTTTGAGTTTTCTGGCAAATCCGATATTGCCTGCACCCAGATGTGAGCTGTTGCCGCCGATGAGACCGGGGCCGTAAGCCGTTGTCTCAAGAACATCGGAAAGGTGCACGGCCCGCTTTCCCAAGAAATCATTGATTGTGGATTTCAACCGGGTTTTTCCCATATACAGGTGGAGGTTGGCCCCGCCCAGGTCCAGATCCGCAGCAACGGCCCGATACCCCTGACCGGCCAGGTATATGGCAAGATTAGCGGCAAACAGACTTTTACCGATGCCGCCTTTTGCACCTCCCACAGCAATGATTTGGGGTTTTTTCAGGGATGGAGGTGATTTTTCCGGTTCGCTATGGTCCCGGACTTTAAGGCTGAGGTATTCGTAAGAGGCCTTGATCCTGATAAAGCGCTCTTTTCGCCGCAGTTGCTGCCCTGGGGCTTCGTGGCCGTGAAGGTCCGGGTGGTATTGCCTGGCCTTGCGCCGGAACGCCTGTTTGACCATACGCGCATCCAGTGTCTCCAGAAACCGTGGGTCCCTGGCATGGTCAGGCGAAAAAAGATAGGCACAGGCCCTTTGGAATCTGTGCATTCCTCGTGCATCTGTGTTGGTTGAGTATTGCATGGCATCCTTTGACTGCCTGTTGTTAGCGCAGACGTTTCCGAAAGAAAACAGTCGCGACAGGTTGTTCTGTCTCTACGAAATGAGCGGGAACAGCAAATGAAAAAACAGCGAATTGTAGTGCAAAGACAAGTCGTATCATACCAGTCCGGGGATTTCCCTGTCAACTGGTTTGACGATTTCGTCACCATGTGCAAAATCGCGACACCTTGATGCGATCATTGCCCCGTTAGAATACCACGAACAAAACCGGTAATAGCTTGCAATACCTCCTGCTCCTGTTCAAGGTGGGGAATATGGCCGCAATTGCCGATAAGCTGGCTGGTGCAGTCCGGGATGCCTGTTTCCATGACGTCTATCTGGGCCTTTGTGCTATAGGGGTCCTGGGCACCCTGCAGCGCCATTACAGGAATCTGGATGGGTGCCAGATAGCGCTGGATGTCCCAGTGAGCAAATCCCGGGGAAAGCCAAGTGTCGTTCCATCCCCAAAAGGCGGTTTCCGTGTTTTTACCATGGATGCGCATGAGTTTTTGTTTCAGGTCCTGGGTGGTATAGCGTTCCCTGGCCACCCGGAGTCCGGCCAGGGTGACAGGCTCGCAAAACAGGTGGGCCGCCAGGGTGACCAGTGCTTCAAGTCCCTTTGCCTTGCCGCTTCCGGCATGGATGATGCCGATGGAACCGCCGTCCGAATGCCCGATAATGATGTACCGGTGAACCTGCGCTGCTTTCAGGATCACGGGAAGAAGGGCAAGGGCCTCAACATGGAGATAGTTTATTTTTCTTGGCAGGGCAACCGGGTCGGAGCCCCCGTATCCGAGCCGTGAATAGACAAAGGCATTGCATGCGGTGGACATGGAAAGTTTCTTGGGAATGTCTTTCCACGAGGCTATTGCCCCGAGTCCCTCATGGAGAAACACCAGGACCGGGTTTTCCGGCCTGCCGAAGCAGTGGCGCTGGATTTCAATATTAAGCCGCTTGCCTTTGTGTTCAACAGCCAGGATATCCGTCATTATAAACGGCCTATTTTTCCGGGCGCCGCTTTTGTTTTAATTCTCCATAGGCGGCCTGGATCTCAAGGAATTTTTTGTTTGCAAGGGTGGAGAACTCTTCCCCGAGATGGGAGAGTTTGTCCGGGTGGTATTGTTTTATCTTTTCTTTATAAGCTGCCTGGATCCGGGGCCAGGAAGCATCCGGGGCCACGCCAAGGATCTCATGGGCGGATTTTGGCTTGGGCGTCTGTCCGCCGGTGTTGTTTCCCGGGGCTTCCCGGCCACTTGTTTTTTTATTGTTGCACCTGGAGGTTTGATCTGATCTTGGGCCGGAAGACCGTTGTCCGGAACCGGCGGGTTTGCCCAGGATGGTTTTGCCGGTCTTTTTTTTGAATAGGAACCAGGGCAGTTCACCGTGACGGATCAGATAGTAAATGGTCCAGATGATAAGACTGTCGTCAATCCACCCCACCCAGGGAACAAGCAGGTCCGGTATCAGATCCGCCGGAGAGATCAGATAGGCCAGGCCCAAAAGAATGAGAACCAGTTTAAGGGTGGTGCTCATGCGACGTTTTCAATCCTTATCTGCTGTTAGCATATTATCCTGCCTGGGTCATAACATCGATCATGGTGTAAAGGCGTTTACCGTCATCGGGACGTTTTGCCTGCCCGGCAAGAAAGACGACAGCGTCAAAGGTGCCGCTGACATAAATTTCCCTGCCGTTGATGTTATGGGTGAGCTCAAACAGGGAGGACCCGTCGTCCGCCCTGAGGGTATAGGTATGCCAGCCATGGCCGCCCAGGTGTTCCTTAGGAATTCCCCATTCTTTTTCCTGGATGCCGGGATCACGGACCTGCTGGATGTCTGCCATGTCAAATCCCGTGCCAAGTGCATTGAAACATGCCACAACCGCCTTGGCCGTTCCGGAAGTGTCTGCCTTACCCTGCTGGTGGCTCTCCCTGACTTCAAGTGTGTAGCCGTTGAACAGGCCGGGAAAGGTGTTGGCCGCATATTCGAGCATGGCCTGGAGCCCCACGATTTGTTTGGCCATGTTCGGGGCAATCACGGCAGGGGTGGATGCTGCCTTGACAAGGGCTTCCAGGGCATTGCGGTCCCCGCCGGTGGTTCCCATGACAAAGGGGATGCCGTGGCGGGTATAAAACTCTGCATTGGGGTTGACCGCCGTGGGATGGGTGTAATCAATCGCAATACATCCGGGGTGGTGGTCGAGAATTTCTTTGATCTGAAGATCCCTGTCGCCCGGTTTGACCAGGGTGACCTGACGATCCGCAACGGTAACATGAGTGTCACTGATATCTTCTCCGGTCAGGGAAAAGGGCACAAAGGCGAACCGCTCATCCTTGAGCGCTGCCGCAGCCATGATTTGCGCCACATTGCCGGGCAATCCGTTGATCATTACAGGGATGGTACTCATGGTAAACTCCTTAAAAGGCGGGTTACAAAACTGGTTAAAGGTTCAAGGGCGCTTGTGTTCATGGCGTCAAGCCGCTGCCCAAGGCCATTCAGGGCAGGGCGGATAAAGGACTCAAACCGGGGCTTTTGCTTGACCCGGGTTAAAAAACCAAACGCCCCGAGAATCTGGAGATTCCGGGTCAGGCAGCAAAACGCGTAACTGTGACGGAATTCGGCCTCATCTGTCCGGGACAGGCCAAGTCTTTGGACGGCATAATCCAGCAGGGCGGCCTGGGTTTTGTCCGGCAGTGTAACATAAGGGTCGATTAAAAGGGAAGCCAGATCGTATTGGAACGGACCTGTGCGGGCGGACTGGAAGTCAATGAACCGGATTTCATCCCTGCAGATCATGATATTCCTGGACTGCATATCCCTGTGCATCAGGCCGGTAAGGCCTTTCGCCAGGGCATTGTCGGCAATGTGGGAAAATACGGGTTCATAGGTTGTCCACGAGGCGTCTATGCCAAGGTAGCCGTTTACAAAGGCGTCCATGAAATACCGGCATTCCAGGTCCAGGATCAGCGGCTTTGAATAGGTCCGGGTCTGGCAGGTCCAGTCTTCGTTAAAACCCTGAAAACCTTTTTGGGAAAAGCCAATCAGGGCATCAATGGTTTTCTGGTAGAGGGAGAGGATGAAGGGATCTTCTTCATGGGCTGCTTTTGGGGTGTTTTTTTTCAGGGCCTGTCGTTCAAGGACCAGGTCGGCCAGGTGGATATTGCCAAGATCTTCCAGGGCCACTTGCCCGGACAGGCGGTCATGCCCCAAAACTTTTGGGACAGCAATGCCGGCGCTGTTGAGATGGCGGCCGATGGCCACAAATGCCGTGAGCTGGGACAGGGCACCCGGCTGGGTGTCCATACCGTGTGGGGGCTTTTCCGGCAAAGGAATACAGATGCCGTGGTCTGATATCACAATGCTGCTGTCATCGTGAACCGCCCTGAACCAGAGGCGGTCCGACCCGTCACCGGCCAGGGGTACGATGTCGATTTCACTGAAACGCGATGGAGGCAGATCAAAGATATGGCCGGCCAGGCAGAGGCGCGAGGTGGCCCGGTAGGCTTTGGGGGTGCCGATATCGCTCCAGAAAACACGTCCGGCCCTAAAGGCCCGTATCCTGCCGGACGGGCAGAGGGACTTGTAAAGGTCAATACTTGAAAATACCGGGGTCTCCGGCACATGGTCGAAAATTTCCGGAGAGATTACCTGGATACCGGTAAAGGCAAGACCGGTTTCAGGAGATGCGCCAAAATGTTTGATCCGTCCTAAACCCCGTTTGCCGTTTTCATTTTCCGGCAGGGCGACCTTGAGTTTGTTGAACCGGGGAAAATCGTGAACCACCAGGGTCGCAAGGGCGTGTGCACTTTTATGGGCCTTAACCACCTCTTCCAAATCAATGTCACAGAGAATATCGGCATTGATCACCAGAAAATCGTCGTCGGACAGGGCCTCCCTGAGGTTGGCAATGGCACCGCCCGTGTCGAGAATCTCTGGTTCGTGAATTTCTGCAAGGCAATGTTTTTCAGGGTGGGTGCGGATCATTTCCCGGATCCGGCCGGCTAGGTGGTGGGTGTTGATGTATATGTTTTCACATCCGCAGCCCAGCAGTTTTTCAATGACCAGATCCAGCATGGTTCTGTTGTTGATGGTAAACAAGGGCTTGGGCAGAACCCCGGTATACGGGGCCAGCCGGGTGCCGAATCCTGCGGCAAGTATGAGTGCCTTCACGGGATCAACCTGCCATGAGCCTTGCCAGCCGGTCAATGATCTCTTTGTATGCATCGATCTGTATCTGGTCGGCTGACCCGTTGATGTTATTCCTGGCAAAATAATTGGCAGCGTTTCTGTAATTGATCAGGGAGAGGGACTCCTTGCGTACCACATGGTTTCGTTTGTAAAGCTTGCTGCCGAATGAAAGGATTTTTTTGGCCCTTTCCTTGATATCGTATTTGTCTGTTTTTTCCTTTTCCAGGAAGAGCAGGCAGGTTTTATATGACTCGAAAAACGGTGTCAGGAAGGCGGCAAACCATTTGAGCTTGCGCAGTCCTTCCGAAGTGAGGTTCAGAATATCCGGGCGCCTGGGATCGGGTACGATAATCCCTTCGTTGATAAATCCTTTAAGCGCCCGGGAGATCTGCTCCTCGGGGGTAACTTCTTCATCAAATGAAAATTCGTCCGTGAACATTTTCTGGAGGAATTTATACCGGAGCACAAGGTCGGACGGGGCGAATTTAAACCGGTCGATCTCCAGAATGGCAACGGCGGTATAGGCGGCCGGTACGAAAAAGCAGATCACCGAATTTTTATAATAATCAAGAATAGCCCGTTTGTTGTGCTTAACGATTAAAGTGGTGATATCGGATATTTCGTCTTCATCTTCGTCTGCCAGTTCAATGAAATTTCTGGACAGAAAGTTCTGGATCACGGAATCAAATGCATTGTCCTGCTCCATGACCAGGGTGTCGGACAGGTAGGCCCTGTTAAATGTCAGCAGGTTCATGTAGGTGGTGACCCGTTTGAGTACTTGCTCCTTGGTAAAGGTATTTTTGGCGCAGTTGAGAATGGCCGAGGCAATGATGCCGTGGGGGGTGGCAACGGTGTTTTCGTTGATGGAGTTGATCATTTTATACCCGAATCCCTTGACAAAGGCCATGTACTCTTTGTCTGTCGCCCGTTTCAGATCGATATTCTTTTCTTTTAAATAGGCGTTCATGGACAGGGGTTCGTCAAACTTGAGATAGACCTTGCCGTATTTTTTCTTAAGGAATTTACGGGTGTTGAGCAGGCCTTTAAGGGTTTCCGGGCTTTTTTTGCCGCCTTCGATTTCTTTGAGGTAGGCGTCTTCTTCCAGGACCCGGTCGTATCCCACGTAAATCGGAACAAAGTAAAGGTCTTCACAGGCTCCGTTCAGGTAGGCTTTGATCAGCATGGCCAGACCCCCGGGTTTGGGGCAGAGCAGTTTGCCGGTACGGCTCCTGCCGCCCTCGATATAGATTTTAATGTTAAATCCTTCATACAGCAGTTTTTCAAGGTAAGCGGCGAAAATCCGCGTATAGAGTTCCGCTCCCCTGAAGGTGCGCCGGAGGAAAAACGCGCCGCCACCCCTGAAAATAGGCCCCAGTGGCCAGAAGGACAGGTTTTTTCCCGCTGCGATGTGGGGGCAGGGCATGTTGTGCCTGAACATGGCATAGGGCAGGAGAAGATAATCCAGATGGCTTTTATGGCAGGGAACAAGGATCAGGGGAGCCTGGGTGTATTTTTCCCGCATCCGGTTGATTTCGTCCTGGTTGACCACAAGCCCTTCAAATATATTGTTGAAGACCCATTCAAGCAGCCAATTGAGAAAATTAATGGTTCTCAGGTTATAGTTGGCCGCGATTTCATTGATATAGCCGGCGGCTTTTTTGTTGACCTTGCGCAAGGGGATATCGGTCCTGGAGGCATAATCTGCCAAAAACTCCCGTAATGATTTGCGGGTCAGGATATCCTCTGTAATTTCCTGCCTGGACTTGAGCACGGGACCGGTGATGCTTTTTCGCTGGCGGTTGAGAATATCCACCAGATGGCTCCTGAGCCGGTGAGTCTGGAATTCCGCATCCAGCCGCTGGATTTCCGGACGGTTGATGAATTCCTTCAGGTCCACGGGCCTGGCCACTTCCACACGTATTTTTTCCGGGTGGCGCATCAGCGTGAAGATCCGTTTGATGAGCCCCGGTTTTTCATGGGTTCCGAACAGGATATCTGCAAGCCCGGGGTTTTTGTGCATGGGCTTGGTCACATAAATGATGTCTTCGGGTACGATGACAACGGATCTGTCCGTCCGCTTCTGAAGTTCAATAAGATGGAAAAGAGGATCCGGTGTGGCCTTGATAAACCGCCTGTAAAAATCATCCTCTTCGATCAGGCAGACAAATCCGGCCCTGCGATCAAGCAGGACGGTTTCCGCATAGCCGGATGTATAAATGTCCTTGATGTGGAAGTGGTGAAAAAAATAATCCAGGTGGGAAAGGACAATCCTGAACACCCGTTTTACCGGCAACAGAAAGAAAAACCGAAGGTCGAATCCCAGTTCCGGGTAGGGGAGTTCAAGCGCCCTGAGCCGGGTGTGGAAGTAGAGAAAGTCAAAAAAACGCTTGTTTTTGCTGGTAAAAACGACAATGCTGTCCGGATCTATCCCTTTGAGTTTATCCAGGTTATGGTCATCCAGGGGAATTTTTCTGACCAGCCGTGTGATGAGTTTTCTGATAATGTAGCTCTGATTGCCGGGGTAAAAGCTGGTGTAGTACTCATGGGTGTCTCCCAGCAGGTAGTCAATGGACTGCCGTATTTTGGCCCTTGTTTTGATCAACAGGTTATTCAGCGGGTTCAAAAGGCTCATAGGGAATTCCTTTAAAAGTATGATCCAAAAATGTGTGATGCTGACATAAATTGACCGCAAAGATGTTTTGTGTGGTTAAGGACTATTTCAATACCAGAGCCTGGTGCGTATGGCAATATGATAATTTCATGCGGCACCGGGTAAAAACCCTCTTTTCAGAAGGCAAAATATTGGAATGAAAGCCCTTCTTTCGCCGGTGTACGGACGGGGAAAAACGGCTTGATAAAATACAGGGCCTATGATATTTGTTTTACCCTATTGACACAGGCATTTCTTGATTTAAAGTATAAGACATTTATTGGTAAATTAAGACAGTATAAGACGGTATTTTTAAGGAGGATAGTTTATGAAAACGTTAATTGGCGGAGCTATTGCGGTTCTTCTCGGTGTTGTCGGTCTTGCGGTTTGGTTTGGCGAATTTTTGAATCTTCTGGCCGGATGTATTCCGCCTGTACTTCTGTTGGGCGGCGGTCTTGCACTTTACCTCGGGTTTGACGAGTTGAAAGACTCCTGGAAAAAAGACGAAGGCGTTGATGCGCCTGCGGACGACGATAAAGCCAAGATTGCCGAGCTTGAAAAAGAGTTGAATGAGCTGAAAAGCGCCAAGTAAGCATAAGCTTTACGTTACGTCACAATGCAACATATCTTGTGATTGCGTAACGACACGTCGGCCCGGATTGAAATTGTCTGAAAAGGGTTGCCTCAGGGCAGCCCTTTTTTTATGGCGGATGTCGCCAGAAAGTCCGCCACTTCATTTTCCTTGACGCCTGAGTGGCCCTTGACCTTGACCAGGGCGATGTCCGGATATGTTTTCATCATCGTTTTGATTTCATTGACCAGTTTCTGGTTCACCCGGGGTTTCCACTGCTGTGTCAGCAAGCCCACGGCATAAGAAGAGTCCGTGAAGATGCGGACCGGCAGATCGCTGCGCTTAAGGCTGGACAAGGCCCTGTGTATGGCGGTCAGTTCTGCGATATTGTTCGTGGCAGTACCGATGTATTCTGAAATTTCTTTTCTGTTTTCCCTGTAAAGGAGAAGAACGCCGACGCCCGAGGGGCCGGGGTTGCCGGAAGATGCCCCGTCTGTATAAATGCGGATGCAGTTTTCCGGCAGGGCTTCGCCGGCATCCGGGGCCTCATCTTCTGCCGGTTTGCCGGACACAGCGTTTTTTTGTTCCTTTTTCTTATTCTGGGGGGCAGCGGGAACAGCCTGGTCTTCAGGCTTCAGGTTTTCTTTTTTGATCCAGTATTCGTAATCCTGTTTCAGATTGTACTTGATCCGGACCTTGTTTTTCCGGACCACAAGCCGGCCGGTATCATCATAGGCCACCCAGACCTTGTTGCCTTTAAAGGACATCCGTTTCCACTGGATGTTTCCCTCGGATGGGGTTTTGTCACTGGTTTCATTCATAAAGGTAAAAGGGCGTTGATTCCTTGATAAACTGATCCAGCTCTGCCTGCCATGTCTGTTCCAGTTCCCTGGGGTCAATGGGGCTGGCAAGTGCTTTTCTTAAACCGGTGCTTCCCAGGATCAGATCCATGGGCAGGCGCTCGAACTCATATTCATACGGCGGTGCCTTGAGCTGGAAATCATCCGGGTGTGCCCTGAGAATATCCTGCATGAATATCAATGAGGAAAGATAAGGTTTGTAAAGATCTGGCCGAATGACATGGATATGAAATCCCCGGCAGACTGTGTTGGCCCACTTGCCTGATGTGGGTTCAAAACAGACGGGTCTCAGGCCGATGCCCGGAATCGTATCACCCAGGCGGCTTTGCATGGCACGGGTATCCACATATGGTGCGCCGAACTGCTCAAAGGGCAGGGTGGTGCCCCTGGCTTCGGATACGTTGGTGCCTTCGAAAATCACCTGGCCCGGATAGACCATAGCAGACAAGGGTGTAGGCAGGTTGGGCGACGGCGGTATCCATGCCCGTCCCGTGTCCTGCCAGTACATCTCCCGTTTCCACCCCTTCATGGGGACAACGGTGAGATCGCAGCCGATCCTGCAGGTCTGGTTAATGTACCGGGATATCTCTCCAACGGTCATGCCGTGTCGCATGGGAATGGGAAAGCGTCCCACAAAAGACGCTGTTTCCGGTTCCAGCACATTGCCTTCCACCTGGATGCCACTGATGGGATTGGGGCGGTCCAGGATTACCACGGATTTGCCTTGGCGGGCGGCAACCTCCATGCAGTAGGAAATGGTATAAATAAAGGTATACACCCGGGTGCCCACATCCTGGATGTCTACCACAAGGGTGTCAATGGGGTCGAACATTTCCGGGGTGGGAATACGGGTTTCGCTGTAAAGGCTGAACACAGGAATGCCAAGTACCGGATCCTGCCCGTGGACCGATTCGATCATATTGTCCTGTTTCTCCGCAAAAAAACCATGCTGGGGTGAAAACAGGGCCCTGAGACGCCCGGGAAACAACCGGTTAAGGATGTCGCGGGCATGAGTAAAGTCGGTTGTTACGGATGCCGGATTGGCCAAAAGCCCAAGCCTGCCCTGTTTGAGGCAGTCCGGGATGTCCTGGTTCAGGGTGTCGAGCCCGGTGGCTGTCACGGGATGTTTTGCCGGTTTCATCAGTTCTCCAAAAGGGGTTGCCAAAACTCTTACATCCCTTCTCTATCATAGGTATTGACAAAAATTCAAATCCTAACTAATTAAGAATGTTTTACGTTTGGTCCCATTTATGAGCAGATATAAACAGGGCCGTTGATGAAGCCGGGCAAAAAAAGTCCGACCCAGGAGATATCGCCATGACATTCAGAATCAGTAAATCCATCCAGGCTATTAAACCTTACGAGGCGGGTAAGCCTCTCAAAGAAGTGGAGCGGGAATACGGCCTTTCCAATGTGGTGAAGCTGGCATCCAATGAAAACCCGTTTGGCATCTCTCCCAAGGTAAAGGCGGCGGTTGAGGCGCACCTGTCCGGCATGAACCGGTATCCCGAACCTGTGGCCCACAACCTGTGCCGGAAACTGGCCCACCGGTTCGGCGTGGCATTTGACAACCTGGTGCTGGGCAACGGATCCGATGATATTATTGCATTGCTGGCCCATGGATTCATGGACCCGGGAGATGAGGCGGTCATGCCGCTTCCCTCTTTCCTCATGTACGAGATCAGTGTCAGAACTGCCAAAGGGGTGCCCGTGATGGTGCCGTTAAATGGCGTTGACACCAATCTTGACGGGCTGGCCGATGCGGTCACGCCCAAAACGAAAATGGTCTTTATCACCAACCCGTTCAATCCCACCGGCGCAACCCTGACCCGGGATGAATTTGACGGATTTGCCCGACGGCTTCCCAAAGATGTTTTGATTGTCGTGGATGAAGCCTATATTGAGTTTGTCAGGGACGGATCCGTATACAATTCCCTTGACAAGCCCCTGGCAGATCACAGGGTCGTCACCCTGAGAACCTTTTCCAAAGCATACGGCCTGGCCGGGTTCCGTATCGGATACGGGGTCATGGACAAGGCGGTCGCCGAAATCTTGAACCGGATCCGCCAGCCCTTTAATGTCAACAGCCTTGCCCAGGCTGCAGCGGAAGCCGCCCTTGAAGATGAAGCGTTTCTGGCCCAAAGTATCCAAGGCACACACCAGGGAATTGATTTTTTGACCCGTGAGCTTGAGTGCATGGGACTTGAGGTCCTGCCCACACAGGCCAACTTTCTCATGACGGATTTGAAAACCGATGCAAAGACCGTGTTTGAAAAAATGCTTTGCAAGGGAGTCATTGTCCGGTCCATGGGCGCATACGGATTTAAAACCTGTCTGCGTGTCAATGCCGGCACCACCGAAGAAAACCGGATTTTTATCACGGCCTTAAAAGAGGTATTAAAAGGATAAGTTATGCAGTTTCGAATTGTAACCATAGACGGGCCTGCAGGTGCAGGCAAAACAACGGTTTCCAAACAGCTTGCCCGGACCCTGGGGTGTGTGTATGTGGACACTGGCGCCCTTTACCGCGGAGTGGCCTATGAAATCGACCGTCAACAGGTCGACTGGAAAAATAATGCCCAACTGGAAGATTTCCTGTCGACCCTGGATCTGGAGTTTGTGATGGATGGGGCTGATCTGACCCTGACCTCATCCGGCAGGGACATCGGTTCTTATATCCGGACCCCTGAAATCACCATGCTGGCCTCTGCCACTTCGGCGCTTCCGGCTGTCCGCAAAGCATTGCTCGATATCCAGAAAACCATTGCCGACACCCGGGATGCCGTATTCGAGGGCAGGGACATGGGCACAACCGTCTTTCCGGATGCCCCGTTCAAGTTTTTTCTGTCTGCAGACCTGGAGGTGAGGGCACGCCGCCGGTACGATGAAATGGGCGTGGCGGAAAAAGAGCTTGACCGCGTCCGGACGGATATGGCAAAGCGGGACAAGGATGATACCGGCCGGGAAACCAGCCCCCTGCAACCGGCTACCGACGCGATCCATGTGGATTCCACACATATGACCATTGATCAGGTCGTGGAAAAGATGCACGCGATTATTGAAAACCTATGATTAAGCGCATTATCCGCTTGATTTTTCTTGATTCCGTTGGTATAAAGGTAAATTGTACTCATCTTTCCATCCGATCTTAGTGTTCGATTCAAGATTTCAGATGTAAATGATAGGGTAACAAAATTCGATTAGGGGGATTAACATTAATGAATAACATTGCTGAAGAAAACGAAAACCAAAACATGAATACTGAAGAATTAGAGACGCAGGAAGCGGTGAACGAGCCTGAAATTGAACTCACCGGCGAAGAAACCATGGAAGAGCTTCTGGGCATTTACGAGTCCAGCCTAAGTAAATTTGAAGAGGGACAAGTCGTCACCGGAACAGTGATTTCCGTCGGCAGGGA
Source organism: Desulfobacter sp. (assembly GCA_036881925.1). Lineage (GTDB taxonomy): Bacteria > Desulfobacterota > Desulfobacteria > Desulfobacterales > Desulfobacteraceae > Desulfobacter. The sequence continues at coordinate 169,989 of JBAJNJ010000007.1, read as the reverse complement.
AACCGTCCTTGTCGACGTGGGGTATAAATCCGAAGGACAGATCTCTATTCAGGAATTCATTGATGATGACGGCAATGTCAATGTCAACGTCAACGACGAGTTTGAGGTAATGATCGAAGTCTGGGACGAAGAAGAGGAAACCGTTCTTCTCTCACGCGACAAAGCCAAAAAGGTTAAAGTCTGGGATGCCATCAAGGAAATCTACGATGCAGACGGCACCATTGAAGGGGTGATCACTAGCAGGGTCAAGGGCGGTTTTTCCGTTGATATCGGACTCCAGGCCTTCCTGCCGGGTTCCCAGGCTGATCTGCGGCCCATCCGCAATATGGATGAAATGGTTAACCAGACCTATGAATTCAAAATCCTCAAGTACAATAAAAAGAGAAACAACATTGTTCTGTCAAGACGGGTGCTGCTGGAAGCTGAAAGAGAAAAGATGCGTTCCGCAACCCTGGCTGCCATCGAAAATGACAAGGTCATGGACGGTATCGTCAAGAACATCACCGAATACGGTGTGTTCGTTGACCTTGGCGGCGTAGACGGACTCCTGCATATTACCGACATTTCCTGGGGACGTGTTAAACATCCCTCGGAGCTTTTCTCTGTCGGCGACCAGATTACAGTGAAAATTCTCTCCTTTGATTTTGAAAAGGAAAGGGTCTCCCTGGGCATGAAACAGTTGACACCGGATCCCTGGACCACTGCGGTTGACAAATATCCCATCAACTCCAAAGTTGAGGGCCGTGTGGTCAGCCTTACCGATTATGGTGCGTTCATTGAGCTGGAAGAGGGTGTTGAAGGCCTGATCCATGTATCTGAAATGTCCTGGACCCGCAAGATCCGCCACCCGTCCCAGATGGTTGCCGTTGGTGAAGAGGTGGAAGCTGTCGTTCTGGATCTCAAACCCGACAACCGTAGAATTTCCCTGGGTATCAAGCAGACCGTTGATAATCCCTGGGAAGTCATTTCTCAGAAATACCCCGTGGGTACCATCATCGAAGGTAAGATCAAGAATATCACCGAGTTCGGCCTGTTTATCGGTATTGACGATGACATTGACGGCCTGGTGCATATTTCCGACATTTCCTGGACCAAACGGATCAAGCATCCCTCTGAAGTATACAAGAAAAACGACACGATCCAAGCGGTTGTCCTTGACATTGACAAGGGCAACGAAAGATTCTCCTTGGGCATCAAACAGACCCAGGCAGATCCCTGGGAGACAGTGAGCGAACGTTATGAAGTGGGTAAGGAGATTTCCGGTGAAATCACCAACCTTACCGATTTCGGCGTTTTTGTAGAACTGGAAGAGGGAATTGAGGGCCTGGTGCATGTGTCTGAAATCAGCAAAGAAAACGTCAAGAGCCCCAAAGAGCATTACCAGATCGGTGAAACCATCACCGCCAAGGTGATGAACATCAACTCCGACGAAAGACGGATCGGGCTGTCCATCAAACGCCTTGAAGATGATGACGATGACAAGTATCTTGAGGAATTTGCCAAGAACACCAAACCTGCAGCCTCTGCATTCGGTGAAATCCTGAGAAACAACATCCAGGAAAAACTTGAGGCGGACAAGGCTCAGGAAAAGGCGGAAAAATCAGAAGAATAGCCTGATTCATTTGATTTGACTGTACTGTCCGGGCCGGGTAGATCCAATGGATTTATCCGGCCCTTTTTTATTGACCCATACCATTGTTGAGGAATAGATGAGCATATTTGCACGGCGTCATCCTTTTTTATTTTTTCTGTCCATTGTCTGTGGCTGCATGACCCTGGGATTTATCGGACTGGTGGCCCTGTTCAGCATCGGTTCCGGTATGGTGGACAAGGGACTGTCCGAGTCCATGGGGCAACGGAGCGGAAACATCGGCATTGTTGAGGTGATGGGTCCGATTATGTCTTCCAAGGAGATTATTGATGATATCAGGATGTTCAGGGAAGATGAGAATATCAGAGCCATTATTCTGAGAATCGACAGCCCCGGGGGCGGGATCGGACCTTCCCAGGAAATTTACCGTGAACTGATGAAAACCCGGGATAAAAAACAGGTGGTTGCATCCATGGGGTCGGTGGCTGCTTCCGGCGGATATTATATTGCTGCGGCCGCCCGGGGGATTGTGGCCAATCCCGGCACCATCACCGGCAGTATCGGGGTGATCATGGAGTATGCCAATCTCATGGAGATTGCCGAAAAAATAGGCATCTCGCCCGTAGTCATTAAAAGTGGTGAATTCAAGGACATGGGATCACCGTTGCGGGAAATTAAAGAGAGTGAAAAGGCATTGTTCCAGGCGCTTGTGGATGAACTCCATGCCCAGTTTGTGGCAGATGCGGCCAGCGGAAGGAATATCAACCCGGAGACAATGGCAGAATTGGCTGACGGACGGATATATACCGGCCAGAACGCATTGCAACTGAAGCTTGTGGACCGCCTGGGCAATCTGGATGATGCCGTCCAATGGGCAGGAGAGCTGGCCGGTATCGACGGGAAACTGGTGCCGGTTTATCCGCCGGAAGACAAGATGGGATTTCTCATGAAACTTGCGGAAACCCTGTTTCAGGATGTCAATCTTTCAGCAAAACTGTCTGAAAATTTAAGATACATTTCCACTCCCCGTTAACACCCGCCGCCATTGGTAGGGCTTGCACGGTGGTGGGGCGTTGCCGGGGAATATGTGACAGCGGTTTTTTACATTCAGGGAAACCGCTGTCAGTGTCTATTCAAAAATATCAACATCACCGGCGCCGTACCTGATGATTTCAGGCATATCATCCACCAGGGAGATTACGGAAGAGGGGGCGCCCGGCACCGGACCTCCGTCAATTACGGCATCCAGGCGTTTGCCAAAATAATCATGAAGCAGGGACGGATCTTCAAACACGTTTCCGTCAGGATCGGTGGCTGAGGTGGAGATGACGGGGTTGCCCAGTTCCCGGGCCAGGGTCAGGGCGATCTGGTTGTCCGGCACCCGGATGCCGGCGGTTTTTCGTTTGGTGAGCATGATTTTGGGCACAACTTTTGATCCAGGCAATACAAAGGTATAAGGACCGGGCAGCAACCGCTTCATATTCCGGTACGCCATATTGGATACTTTGGCATAGGTAGAAATATCCTTCAGGTCAGGGCAGATAAAACTGAACGGCTTGGTTTTATTCCGCTGCTTGATGGCATAGACTTTTTCAATGGCCTTTTTATTCATGATGTCACACCCGATACCGTAAAATGTATCTGTCGGGTAGGCCACGATCCCGCCTTTCTTGATTATATCAACCGCCCTTGCCATCTGGCGTTCCTGTGGATTGTATGGATTGACTCTAAGTAACATATGCTGCACCCGGTTTAAAATTAATTCAGCATCCGGGCAACCACTGCCCGGCAATGCCAACCGCCACCCTATAGATAAAATCCCTGCCTGTCAATACAGGTTTTTTAACATATTTCCTTGAATATCGGGGCATTTGAGGTGCCGTTCACCTGTCAACAGGGCCATGTGCCGTACCCGGATCATCCCAACACCTTTCGTCTCCTTTGGCCTGCCGCTTTTTTTACTCCGCGACATTCTGTTTGGTAAAAGGGGATAAATTTATGCCTGACTTGATGAACAGCTAAATCAGGCTTAGCTTAATACATACCGGGCTCGTAATCCGGAGCGGGCAACGCCATTGCCCTGTGAGGAGCGAGCCGTATATCCACCCATAAAACCAATCAAGGAGAGCCATCATGTCATTACAAGAAATTCTTGACCAAATGAAAGCGGATTTTGAAGCAGAGGCCCCTCCCGAGGCGCTTGAAATCATGCACCGGGCCACCCGTGAACTTCAGGAATCAGATGCAATGGCCCATGCTTTAAGAACCGGGGAGCAGGCACCTGACTTTTCCCTGACGGATCATGTGGGCAGGGAGGTTGCCTCCAAGGCGCTGCTGGCCCGGGGGCCCATGGTGATCAGCTTCTACAGGGGGGTATGGTGACCGTATTGTAATGTAGAGCTGGAAGCTCTGCAATCTGTCGTGCCCGAGATTGAGGCGCTGGGCGTATCCCTGGTGGTGGTCTCCCCCCAGCTTGAGAGATATTCAAAACAGGTAGTTAAAAAAAACAATCTGACCTACCCTGTACTCTGTGACCTGTCCAATACGGTGGCATCGGCATTCGGGCTTACCATTTCCCTCCCTGAGGATCTGGCGGAACTCTACCGGACATTCGGCATTGATCTTGGGCGTTTTAACGGGAATGAAGACTGGCAGCTGCCCATGCCGGCGAGGTATATTATCGATTCTAAGGGAAAAATCCTGGAAAGCCTTGTTAACCCCGACTATACCCGACGGCCCGAACCGAGTGAGCTTCCGGGACTGCTCAAATCTTTGATATAGGTTTTCTCTACCCGGGAAGCTATACTGCACGGCTTTGAAGCGGAGCGTACCTAATCCGGTAACATGGTCCGGTAACATGGTTTTGGTGACAGGGCTTCGGCCCTGTCACCAAAAGCACGGAAGCGTCGGGTTTGCGTCACTTGCTTTTTTGCCAACCCGGTAATTGTGATTATAATTATATACTAAGCCATCCAAACCAATTTAACCCGAACCGGAGTCCATTATGGAAAAACAGATTTTAATACCTGTCGCCGATTGCCGGAGATCATTGCGTGCCGTCCGGTACGCAGTCCACATCGCCTCTTTCATAGATGAAGTTCACTTTGTCCTATTTCATGTCCAGCCCATGATATCGCTCTATCTTCAGGATGAGGCCAAAAAAGATCTCCATGTCCGGGCTCAACTTAATAAGATGAAGGCAAAAAATAAAACCGCTGCCATGTCCATACTGGAAAAATTCAGGGATGAGATGTGTTCACTTGGGGTGGATGAAAGCCGGATTCGGCTCAAGACCCAGGTCAGGCAGCTCGGCCTGGCCCAGGATATTATCGAGTATGCCCAGGAAAAATTGTTTGACGCCATTCTCATGGGGCGCCGCCAGATGTCCGGAATCCAGAAAATGTTTGGGTCGAGTGTGTCTTCGGCGGTTCTGGAGCGGTCACAGGTGCTTCCCGTATGGCTGGCGGACGGGAATCCCGGCGCTAAAAAAGTGCTTGTGGCTGTGGACGGATCAGAATCTGCACTGCGGGCCGTGGACCATGTGGGATTTATGGTGTCGGGGAATCAGGATGTTCGCCTGGCGCTCCTGCATGTGACCAACACGGCCCATAATTATTGCACCATTGATCTGGACGAATCTCCTGAACCCGAATTCATCAGAATTGTGGAACAGGGTGACAGGGCCTGTATTGACCAGTTTTATCCCCTGGCAATGAAAAAACTGCGGCGCATGGGGCTTTCAGAAGACCAGATCCGTTTTGAAACCATTGAGGGGAGCAGGCGTCTGGGCAAGGATGTGGCGGATTATGCCGTGGAAAATGGATTTGACACCCTGGTCATCGGGCGTACCGGTATTGACCGTGCCTTTTTCATGGGCTCGGTGTCAAGATGGCTTATCAATGAGGTGGAAGAGTGCGCACTCTGGGTGGTGAACTAACCCTTGTGCGCGCCTGATTGTTGGGCTGATGCCGGGTTGTTGGAGGGTTAATCCCCGAAACTGATACCCAGGGCCCGGGCAGTCATGACCAATTCTCCCCCGGGATCCACAGAGCGGATTTTGTGAACCGCGTCTTTTAGTGGAACGGCGCCCATCATTCCATTGGCCTGCAACGCCACCATTTTTCCAAAATCTTTTCTGGCAATGATACGGACTGCCCTTACCCCGAAACGGGTGCAGAGTTGCCTGTCCCACTGGGTGGGCTGGCCGCCCCGCTGGAGATGTCCTAGGACCACACACCGGCTTTCCTTTCCGGTGAGTTTTTCAATGCGTGATGCCACCTCATGGCCGACACCGCCCAGACGGATTTCCCTGTCCTGGGCACCCTGGTCGGCCGCCACCACATGGTCGTCAAGCTTTGCCCCTTCCGCCACAATCACGATGGTAAAATGCTTGCCTGACGCTTCCCGTTCACGGATCTTTTTCTGGATGGCGGAAAAATTGAATGCGATTTCAGGGATAAGGATAACATCTGCGCCGCCTGCCAAACCTGCATATGCCGCAATCCAGCCGGCATGCCGTCCCATGACCTCCAGCACCATGACCCGGTTGTGGCTGGAACCTGTGCTGTGAAGCCGGTCCAGGGCATCCACGGCACAGGCCACTGCCGTGTCAAACCCAAAGGTCATCTGGGTGGCATCCAGGTCATTGTCAATGGTTTTCGGCACCCCGACAACGGGAAACCCCATCTCGAACATCTGCTGGGCCGTACTCAGGCTGCCGTCCCCGCCAATGATGATCAGGGCGGAAAGTCCCAGTTTGTCAAAGTTGGCTTTTGCCTGGTTCAGGGTATCAATGGGTACTTGTCTTGCCTGGCCGGAGCCTGCTTTGGCGGCAAATCGTCCTGAATTTGCCGTTCCCAGGATGGTGCCGCCCCGGATAAGCAGACCATCCATGTCCTTAACCGTCAATGGAGCGGCCTGTACCGGGCTCAGCAGGCCGTCCAGGCCGCCCCGAATGCCGATACTCTGAAAGCCGCTGATATCACCTGCCTTTACGATTGCGCGGATCACCGCATTCAGTCCGGGACAGTCTCCGCCGCCCGTGACAATACCGATTTTTTTTTTGCTCATTAGAACATTCTCCTTGATGCACCGGGGCCGTTGTCCGGCATGGGCATCTTTTATCTTACTCCGCCCAGGTAATGTCCGGGGTCTGTCTTGCGGGCATGCGATGGTAGGTATATGCCGGATATCCTGCCATCATAACGGCATGGGTGTTAAGGCCCTGGTCTTTGCCCAGCTTCTCGGCCAGGGGAGGATGGGCATTGGCAGCCATGAGAAAATAGCCGCACCAGCAGGTGCCCACATTAAAGGATTGTGCGGCCAGGTCCAGATAGGTCATGGCAATGGTAGAGGCGGTCTGTGCCGAAGGATCCGTCTCAGGGCCCTGGGCCAGGATCAGGGTGGGGGCGCTTCGTGTGACCGCATCAATGCCGAATTTCCAGGCGCCGATGAGCATGTCAAGATGGAGGGCTTTGGCAAACTCGGGATTTTCTTTGCGGGTCAGTTTCATCCAGTCCATTACCATGCTGGTGTGGGCCCGGACAATTTTGGGGGCGTTGAGAATGCGCCACCGCACCGGCTGCCTGTTATGGCCGGAGGGGGCAAAAGATGCCAGGCGGATGATTTCCGATAATGTCCCGGGTTCAACGGGTTTCTGCTTGAAATTCCGGGTGGACCGCCTTGCCCGGAGAAAATGTTCGGTCTGGGTTGCAGAAAGCTGCATATTTTTATCCACGGCCAGGCATGCGTCGGGTGTCAGTTCTGCGTGGGCCATGGCACCATGGGGACATACGGCGACACAATGGCCGCAGTTGATGCACAGTTCCGGGGCCTGTTTGACCGGAACGGGAAATTCTCCTTTTTTCCAGTGGATAATTCCCATGGGGCATTCCGCCGCACAGATCCCGTCTTTTTTGCAGAGAGTCTCGTCAATACTGAGTAAAGGCATATTGGTTTCCTTGGGAGTGGATTTAAAAGGGTTAACCTGCTTTTGGGGTGCTATACCAGATATTTAGGGATGAAACAAATCATATTTCCGTGGTATATGGCAGGTAAGCATTTAAAACGGAGCAGATATGAACGCAGTCAAAACAATAATAAAATGGATCGCTCTGATCCTGGTTGTAATAATTGTTTTACAGGTGTGCCGGCAGTTTTTCCTTGAAGAGGAACTGGCGTTCCGGAATGATTTGTACCGCATGGTCAAACAATCCTTTCCGGATGCAAACCAGAAGGTACAGACCCTTTACGGACTCCACCCCTATGTTCGTGAGGGAAAACCGGCAGACAAGACAGATACCGATGCTGCAGGGCGTCCGGGCGCCGGGTCTGTACCAGGCCCTGCAGTGGTCCTTATCCACGGACTGGACGAGCCGGGCCGGGTCTGGTGGAATCTTTCCCCTGTACTGGACCGGAAAGGATATCCGGTGCTGCTCATGTCCTACCCGAACGACCAGCAGATCACGGATTCCGCCCGGTTCATGCTTGAGGCTTTAGCTACGTACGATTTTGGCTCGCATCCGTCAGGCAGCGCCGCTGGAATTGTACTGATCGGACACAGCATGGGCGGGCTGGTGGCCCGGGAAATGTTGACCCGGCCGGAACTGGACTATGGTGGGAAAGTCTCCGCCGGAAGCGTTCCCAAAGTATCCGGCCTGATCATGGTGGGAACGCCCAACCATGGTGCCCAACTGGCCAGATTCAGGATTGTCATGGAAATCAGGGAACAAATCCTGAATCTGTTGGAAGAGGATACCCACTGGCTTATGGGGGTGCTGGACGGGACCGGTGCTGCAGGCCTTAACCTGCTGCCGGGCAGTCAATTTTTGACCGGGCTCAACAGCCGGCCCCATGCACCGGTTACGGACTATCATGTGATTACCGGCATGATATCACCGTGGCCGTTTCGTGATGAATTTAAAAAGACACCCGGAAAGCATCTCTCTGATAATGGAACGGCCGGTGCGGGTATTGTTGGAAATCTGCTGCACAACGTCTCGGAAATTCTGGGAGACGGCCTTGTGACTGCGGGTTCCACCCGGCTGGACCATGTGCCGTACACCCTTGTGCAGGGAAACCATCTGACCATGATCAGGAATTTCTCCCGGAAAAGTACCCGTACGCCTGCGGCCATACCGGTTATCGTCGATTTGCTCGACACGCATGTATCGCGCAAAAGCATGGCCGGTTCGTGAAACCGCCCTTATTTTTATGGTACTAACGGAGTTTGAACTTGTAAAATCGGGCAGGTTTTGGTAAGAGTACGTGTTTATATACTGATTTGATTTCAAATTTGGCTGGCCTTTTAAATCCCTTTAATCGGCTGGCCTTAATAGTATTAATAAACACTTTTTTCCTTTCTGGAGGCTTTTATGTCCAACGTATTTCCCGAACAGGGACTCTCCTTTGATGATGTCCTTCTTGTTCCCGATTATTCTGCTATCCTGCCTGACGAAGTCCAGACACGCACCCGGCTTACCAAAGAACTTGAACTGAATATCCCCATTGTCAGTGCAGCCATGGATACGGTGACCGAGGCGTTGACCGCCATCAGCATGGCCCGCGCCGGCGGCATGGGATTTATCCACCGCAACCTGAGTATTGAAGAGCAGGCCATTGAGGTGGACCGGGTAAAAAAGAGCGAAAGCGGAATGATTGTCGATCCGGTGACGGTTCACCCGGAGGCCACCATTTCCGAGGTTCTTCAAATCATGGCTAAGTACCGTATATCCGGCATTCCCGTGGTGGAAGGAGATAAGCTGGTCGGTATCGTCACCAACCGTGACCTGAGGTTTGAAACCGAACTGGACAAACCGGCCAGAGAGGTCATGACCAGTGAAAACCTGGTGACCGTGCCGGAAAAGTGCAGCCTGGAAGAATCCAAGGTTATGCTGCACAAGCACAGGATTGAGAAGCTGCTGGTGGTGGATCCCCAGGGCAAACTCAAAGGTTTGATCACCATCAAGGATATCGAAAAAATCAGGAAATATCCGAATGCCTGCAAAGATGACCTGGGACGCCTGCGGGCGGGCGCAGCCATCGGCGTGGGGTCGGATATGATGGAGCGGGTGGAAGCGTTGCTGACCGCCGGTGCAGACGCCCTTGTCATAGATACCTCCCATGGCCATTCCAAAAACGTGATTGATGCAGTGGCGCGGATCAAGGCGGCTTTCCCGAGCTGCCAGCTCATTGCGGGTAACGTGGCCACCGAAGCCGGTGCCAAGTCTCTGATCGACGCGGGTGTGGATGCCGTAAAAATCGGTATCGGCCCCGGGTCCATCTGCACCACCCGTATTGTCGCCGGGGTTGGCGTACCCCAGTTGACCGCAGTCCAGAACTGTGCGCAAATTTCCAAAAAAACCGGGGTTCCCATTATTGCGGACGGCGGCCTTAAGTTTTCAGGCGACATTGCCAAAGCCATCGGTGCAGGCGCCGATTCCGTGATGCTGGGCAGCCTTCTGGCCGGCACCAAGGAGAGTCCGGGGGAGATCGTGATCTACCAGGGACGGTCATACAAAGCCTACCGCGGCATGGGATCTGTTGAAGCCATGAAAAAAGGCAGCTCCGACCGCTATTACCAGAAAGATACCGAGGCCGATGAGGAACTGGTGCCCGAAGGTATCGTAGGCAGGATTCCCTACCGGGGAACCGTGCGCGAGAATATTGTCCAGATGATCGGCGGCCTTAAGGCCGGTATGGGTTACCTGGGTGCCGCTTCCATTGAAGAACTCCATGAAAAAGCCAGGTTCGTAAGGATTTCGGCTGCCGGCCTCAAGGAAAGCCATGTCCATGACGTTGTAATCACCAAAGAAGCACCCAACTACCGGGTGGAGAGCAGTTAAGCCATAATGACAGACGCAACATCCCCGTTTTACCACCTTCACCTGCACACGGAGTATTCCCTGCTTGACGGGGCCATCCGCCTGGATTCCCTGCTCGACCGTTGTAAGGAATACAACATGGATGCCGTGTCCATGACCGACCACGGCACCATGTTCGGTGCGGCGGAATTTTACGAAAAAGCGGCCAAAGCAGGTATAAAGCCCGTACTTGGCTGCGAAGTCTATGTGGCTCCCAGGACCCTGAACGACCGGACACAGATGGACAAGAAAGGGTTGAGCCATCTGGTGCTGCTTGCCAAGGACAGGACAGGGTACACCAACCTGTGCAAGCTGGTGTCTGTTGCCCAGCTCAAGGGCTTTTACTACAAGCCCCGTATCGACAGGGAGCTTCTGGCCGAACACAGTGAAGGACTGGTGGGCCTTTCCGCCTGCCTGAAAGGGGATATTCCCCAGGCTATCCTGGCAAATGACGTGAACCGGGCCGATGAAATGGCCCGGTTTTATCTGGATACTTTGGGTGAGGGGAATTTTTTCCTGGAGGTTCAGGAAAACGGGATGGACATCCAGCACACGGTCAACGAGGGCCTGCTGGACATGAGCCAGCGCCTGTCCATTCCCATGGTGGCGACAAATGACTGCCACTACCTGTCAAAAGGGGATGCCAAGGCCCATGAGATCCTGTTGTGCATCCAGACCGGCGACACCTTTGACAACGCCAACCGGTTCAAGTTTGATTCGGATCAGTTGTATTTTAAATCTCCCCAGGAAATGGAAGATTCCCTGGGGCAGTTTCCCGGTGCCATTGCCAACACCCGGGAAGTGGTTTCCATGTGCAATGTGGAATTTGGTAAAAAGGCCTATCATTTTCCCAGGTATGCCCAGGATGATTCCGTATCTGAAGACGATTTGTTCAGAGAACTGGCCATGAAGGGTTTTGAAGAGCGGCTGGCCAAAATTAAGGCCAAAACTCCGGACATTGACGAACAGGTTTACCGGGATCGGATCAAGTACGAAATCGACATTATCCTGGATATGGGATTTCCCGGATATTTTCTGATTGTGGCCGATTTTATCAACCACTCAAAAGATATCGGGGTACCGGTGGGGCCGGGCAGGGGGTCTGCCGCCGGTTCTATGGTTGCATATGCAATGGGCATCACTGCCCTTGATCCCATTGAGCACGGGTTGATCTTTGAGCGGTTCCTGAATCCGGCCCGTATTTCCATGCCGGATATTGATGTGGACTTTTGCATTGAAGGCCGGGACAAGGTCTATCAATACACCATTGAGCGCTACGGCGGGCCCGACTATGTCTGCCAGATCATCACCTTTGGGAAGCTCAAGGCCAAGGCTGTTATCCGTGACGTCGGAAGGGCATTGGGCGTACTGCTGTCTGAAGTAGATGAAATTGCCAAGATGATCCCGGACAATGCAAAAAATCTGACCAAAGCCATTGAAGACGTGCCGGCCATCCGGGAAAAGTGCGACGAATCCCCGGAAAAGAGCCAGATGCTGGAAATCGCCATGCTGCTGGAAGGCCTTCCCAGGCATGCGTCCACCCATGCGGCCGGTGTTGTGGTCTCTGACAAGCCCCTTTGCGAGTACTTGCCCCTGTTCCGCGGCAAGGAAGGCGAGACCATTACCCAGTTCGACATGAACTATACGGAAAAGCAGGGACTGGTCAAGTTTGATTTCCTGGGGCTGCGAAATCTTACCGTTATCAAGAACTGCATCGGGCTTATCGAAAAACAGGGCAAAGAGGCGCCGGACCTGTTGCATCTGAATTACGAAGACCAGAAAACCTTTGAACTGCTCCAGAGTTCGGACACCACCGGTGTATTCCAGTTGGAAAGTTCAGGGATGAAGGAACTCATCGCCCGGCTGAAACCGGCAAGCTTCTCGGATATTGTCGCCCTGGTGGCCCTGTACCGTCCCGGTCCCCTGGATTCAGGCATGGCAGATTCCTATGTCGAGCGAAAGCACGGCAGGGAAGAGGTGGTTTACCTTTTTGACGAGCTGGAAGATGTGCTGGACGAGACCTACGGGGTAATTCTTTACCAGGAACAGGGCATGAAAATCGCCGGTGTTCTGGCCAATTATTCCATGGCAGATGCGGACGGGCTGCGAAAGGCCATGGGAAAGAAAATCCAGGCCATGATGGACGAGCACCGGAATCTTTTCATGAAAGGGGCTGAGGAAAACGGCCATGACCCCAAAAAGGCTGAAGAGCTGTTCAACCTCATGGAAAAATTCGGCGGATACGGGTTTAACAAGTCCCACAGTGCGGCCTATGCCCTGATCGCCTATCAGACCGCCTATCTTAAAGCAAATTTCCCTATAGAGTTTATCGCCGCCCTGATGACGTCGGAGCGGAGTAATTCCGATGCGGTACTTAAATATATGGATGAGTGCCGGACCCACCAGATCAAGGTGTTGCCCCCTGATGTCAACCAGAGTGATGCGTTTTTCACCGTGGACAACGGAAGCATCCGGTTTGGCATGGCAGCGGTAAAGGGTGTGGGGGACGCGGCCATTGACGCGATCGTGGAAATCCGTGAAAAAGAAGGCCCTTACGAAAGTCTTTATGATTTTTGTGAGCGGGTGAATACCAGCAAGGCCAATAAAAAGGTACTGGAGGCCCTTATCAAATGCGGGGCTTTTGACTCCACCGGACACAAACGGAGCCAGATGACGGCGGTACTGGAAGATGCCCTGGACCACGGTGCCAGGATCCAGAGGGAAAAAGCAGATTCCCAGCTGGACCTGTTTGCCGACTCGGGTATGGGGGTTGAACTGCCCACATCGGTTCTGAAAATGCCAAATCTGGAAGAATGGGAGGACAATGCCCTTCTGGAGCTTGAAAAAGAAGCGTTGGGATTTTACATCACCGGCCATCCCATGGATAAGTACGCCGATGTTGTGAAAAAATACGCCAGCGTGAACACGGTCACGCTCCAGGATATGGCCAACGAACGGATGATCCGCATCGGCGGGACCCTGAAGGTATTAAAGCTCCATAAAACCAAAAAAGGCGATATGATGGCCTTCTGCGCCATTGAAGACCAGTTTCAGACAGTTGAGGTGGTGGTATTCCCCAATCTTTATGCCAAAACCCATACTCTGCTGACTCAGGAGCAGGTGGTCATCCTGGAAGCTGAAGTCCAAAAGACTGAAAATGCAGTCAAGCTCCTGGGAGAAAAGATCGTTCCCATTGGCCAGGCGGAAAACGAATGGACATCCGGGATTCTCATCCAGGTGGATGCGGCCCGGCACGATATCGACATTCTCGAACAGATCAAGCCAGTGATTGAACGCCACCCGGGAGAGTGCATCTCCTTTTTCAAGATTACCGTTGATGAGGCACACCCTCCTGTGCTGGTCAAGCTGTCCGACGCATATCGTGCAGATGCCGACCCCACGTATTTTCAGGAGGTGGAGACCATCCTGGGAAAGGGAACCATTGAAACCCGGTGCGCACCGGTCAAGGAAAAGGAAAAAAAGAAAAAGCGCTGGCAGAAGCGGAAAAGCCCGGCTTAATCCGGATATTTCACGAAATCGCCGGGGTTAATTGCCGGCAGCGATTTGATTGATGACCTGGCGGTCGCCTGCGCTGAATTCTGCAATGGCGGCCGCTTTTTGTTTCTGGGCCTGGGATGTGACCGAACCGGACAGGATGATATGGCTGGGGGTGGCTTCCACAACAATCGGTTGGGGGCCGATATCCGGATCACGCAGCAGGTCCATCTTGATTTTACCGGCAATCATTCCCTCTTCGGTCTCAAATGTGGTGCCCCTGTGGGTGACATGAAGCCGGTTTTCAATCCTGGTAACCCCCTCCACGCTCCGTATCAGATCTACAACCATCCGGCGGTGATAGTCGTCCCGGGCGATTCCAGTCAGGTAAACCACGCCGTGGCGGACCGCAATTTCCACATCGCCCTGATCCACCAAGTCATCTGAAAAAAGTTTTTTTTTGATCCGTGCCAGGACCACGGAGTCACTCACGACAGTGGTGAATGACCGGGGCCTTTCCTGGGGAGAGGGGTGATAATAAACCGGTGATCCCTGGTTGGGGGTTGAGGCACAGGCCTGTAACAGGAGCAGGCAGATTGCCGTGAGAATTCTGAGTGCTGCAGGCACGGGCTGAAAAACCATGTTATTCAAAATCGTCCAGATTCAGGTTATCAAGGTCGGAAAGATCCATGTCCTTGAGCAGGTCGTCCTGGTCCGGGATCATGTCCTCATCAATAATGATTTCTTCCCGCTTCCGTACGGGTTCCGGCGCAGGCTCTTCTTCAACCGGCTTTGGAAAAAAATGGTTGATCAGGTTGAGCAGGCCCAAGTATAAAAGAAATCCCAGTCCGGCAGTATTCAACAGCAGGATAATGGAACCAAAGATGTTTTTTGCGAGCATGAATCTCTTATTTCCCTTAAGTGTTTGACGCCCGAAACATTAGTGTTTATAGTAAATCTTCGACTTTGTGACAAGGGTTTTGATGATTAAATATACATTGTGCCATGTGTGCAGTGCAAAATTCAAGGATAACATATGAGCTGGCTTGGCAAAATGATCGGCGGAACCATCGGTTTTGCCTTGGGCGGTCCGATTGGTGCTGTCGCGGGTGCTGCGTTCGGGCACACCTTTGTGGACAAGAAGGAAGACGACTACCTGCGGTCGATTCCGGGTAGAAGAGCCGGACTTTCCTCAAACGAAGAGTCCCAACTGCTCTTCTTTACAGCCGCTTTTTCCATGCTCGCCAAAATATCCAAGGCCGACGGCCGGATCAATGAGAATGAAATCCAGACCATTGAGCGGTTCATGACCCACGATCTTCAACTGGACGGGGCGGGGCAGGACACCGCCAAAAATATTTTCCGGCAGGCCATTTCTTCGCCCGAGCCTTTTGATGCTTTTGCGCGCCAGTTCCACTCGGTGTTCAGATACCAGCCCAATATAATTGAATTGATGATGGATATCCTGGTTCGTGTTTCTGTTGCCGACGGGGGCATTTCACCGGGTGAAGAAGAGATGCTGCAATCGGCTGTCCGGATATTCGGGTATTCACAGACAGATTACCGGCGTCTCCAGTCCAGGTATGTCCGCAAATCCGATCCGTATTATGCGATACTCAAATGCGATGAAACCGCCACCAATGATGAGATCAAAAAACAATACAGGGCCCTTGTACGGGAATATCATCCGGATAAAATAGAAGCCAAAGGGCTTCCCGAGGAATTTATTAAACTGGCCAATGACAAGTTTAATGAAATCCAGGAAGCCTATGACCACATCCGGTCACGCAGGGGGTTTTAGAGCAGGCCTTTTTCCCCGGCGATTTTCATATAAGTTTCCACCAGTGTCTGTGGGGGCTCCCAGCGCTCCATATCAGGTTTGTCCCTTAATCGCATGGCGTCAAATTCACAAGCCGTCACACAAAGGCCACACCCGATACACCGCTCCTGACTGACTTCTGCAGCAAGGTCTGCGTTCATTTCAATGGCATCCATGGGGCAGATCTCTTCACAGGCCTGGCATCCCGTGCATTGCTCCTCATCCGCGACAGCCTGGAAGTTGGAATTGACGATCCTGGCAGGCGCCTGGGTTTTCTTGATATTTTGAAGGACTTGGCAGCAGCAGTCACAGCATAGACAGATGTTCATGGCTTTGACGGAATTTGAGGGCTGGGGCACCAGTCCCTGTTTGACGCCTTTTTTAACGATGTCCAGGGCCTCTTCCTGGGTGATGGTACGGCCGATTCCCCGGCTCTCGTAAAGGTAGGCCCCGCTGCCGAAGATCAGGCAGGCCTCTTCTATTTTCCCACAAGCCTTGCCGACCATGGCATGTTCTTTCCGGCAGATACAGGGCGCAACCAGGATTTTGGACTGGTCCCGGATCAGGTTTTCCAGGTGTTCGTGGTCCATAATGTTCAGCTCGGTATTTATGGACTTGGCCACCGGCACCACCCTGAGTTGCTGGGTTTTTTGCTTTCCCAGTTCTTCCATCAGATGGGGAACGTATTCGTTAAAGTCCCGGATCAGCTCTTTTGTAAGGCGGTTGACCTGGTATTCCCAGATGCCGACCACAAACTGGGCCAACATGAAAAATTCGTTTCCATCCCGTTCCGTATAGATAATAAGCCCTTTTTTCCCCATCTCCACCAGTGTGTCGCGGATCTGTTCAGGCACCCTGTCCGCCCTTTGGGCAACTGCTTCCAGCGGCTCCGGCATCATGACAAGGCTAAGGGCCAGTTGCGCCTCTTCAGTGGTAAATAATTGCTTGAGGATCCGGAGTTCCACCCCGGATTCCGTCTCGGGATAACCGCCCGGAGTGTTGTCCAGATGCCGGGCCAGTTTTTGATATACATCTGTCATGGGGACCTCTTCTACGGCTGTGGGTTACGGACGATGACGTTACGGATGCGCACCCGCTTAATTCGTCAACAATTTGCCAATAATATTCAGGTCACTATCACATTGTTCATAAACAAGATCAACTATTTTTCCTTTTAGATCCTGTTTTTTATCAACAAGAATGGTCAGGTAGTTGGCGGTGACCGCCTTGAGCATTCCGCTTTGTTTGTCTTCCTGGTGCTGAACCAGGGCCCTGAGCGTTTTACCCCGATTGGACGCGATAAACGCTTTTCGTTTTTCCCGGTCCAGGCTGCGCATGCGCGCACACCGCTCTTTAATGATGTCTGACGGGACTTTGGGGTTAAAGTGGAATGCAGGCGTCCCTTTTCTGGGCGAAAAGGGAAACACATGAAGATAGGATACAGGCAGCCGCTTCACCAGCTCATAAGTGTTTTCAAACTGGGCGTCGGTCTCTCCGGGAAAACCTATCAGCACATCCAGTCCAATGCCTGCATGGGGCAGGGTGGCGTGGATGTTGTGGATCACGGATGCAAACTCAGCCGTGGAATAGGGACGTTTCATCCGCTGAAGCACGTCGTCATCCCCGGACTGGAGAGGGATATGAAAATGATCGCAAAGAATATGGCCGGGCCGGGCAAGATCAATCAGATCCTGGGAGAGTTCTCCCGGTTCAATGGACGAGATCCGGACGCGTTCCACCTGTTTTTGGGCATCCAGGTCCCGGATCAGGTCGGCGAGGGAAGTGGGCGGGGTCAGGTCCAGGCCGTACATACCGGTGTGGATGCCGGTAATAATCACTTCTTTGAACCCCTTGGCGGCAAGTCCGCCAATATGATCCAGCACTTTGGCCCTGGGCATGCTTACGGAGCCGCCCCTGGCATAAGGGACAATACAATAGGTGCAGAAGGCATTGCACCCGTCCTGGATTTTAAGATAGGCCCGGGTCATGGTTCCGGAAACGGGTTTGTCAAAATTTAGGAAGGGGATATGGCCGCTATGGTCCGGCTTTTTAAATGAAAAGGCAGGGGCATTGCCGCATTCTTTGCAGCCCGGTGTGCTGCAATTTGATGCGCTGCAATCCGATGCACTGCAATCTTTGGCAATGGCCCGGGCAATTTTTCCCTTGTCCTTGTGACAGACAATGTGGTCAACATCACGAATTTCGCGGATCTGCTCCGGATCGGTCTGGGCATGGCAGCCGGTTACCACAATTTTTGCATCCGGGTTTTCCCGGATCAACTTCCGGATAGCCTGTCTGGACTGCATTCCCGCTTTAGACGTGACGGCACAGGTGTTGATGATGCAAAGATCCGATCCTTCCCTGGTGCCGGACCGGACCATTCCACGGGCTTCAAGATCTGCGGCAATGCCGTCGGACTCATACTGGTTGACCTTGCATCCCAGGGTTTCGATATAAAAATTTGTTTTCTTCACGATAACAGCTCTGGTGGTTGTCTCTGTTTATTGAATAATACCGGCGCCCAGAACCCGGTTGCCCAGATAGAACACAGCGGCCTGTCCCGGGGTGACGGCATTCTGCGGGGTGTCAAACACCACATCTCCACGGGTACCCTGCCGTGTCAGGCAGGCCGTGGCACCTTGATGGGCATACCGGATTTTGACGCTCAGGTTGGAGATCTCCTGAATATCTGAATAATTCCAGATCATATCATCCACCCGCATGTTTTTTCGGGCCAGATCTTTTTTGAAGCAGACCTCCAGGACATTGTCAGCAGTATTAATGCGGCGGACATAATAGGGTTCCGGGGCCGGTACATTGATGCCCCGGCGCTGTCCCACGGTAAAGGTATGCAGCCCCTTATGGGTGCCGACAATATTGCCGTGGATATCCATGATATTACCCGGGGCAGGGCAGATGCCTGTTTTACGGGTAATGAAGTCTGAAAAGGAGGGCTCCCGGATAAAACAGATATCCTGGCTTTCGGACGGTACGGAAGGAACCAGTCCATTTTTATCTGCTATTTTTCTGACCTCGGGTTTGGTTGTGGCGGCCAGGGGAAATATCAGCCTGTCCAATTGATCTGGCGTCAGCATGGACAAAAAGTAGGACTGGTCCTTTTGGGGATCTGTCCCTTTTTCAAGCCATGCACCGGTGATGGTTTTGTCCGGGAAGGCGTACCTGTTCACAATGGTGGCATAATGGCCGGTGGCCAGGGCATCCGCCCCAAGGCTCCCGGCATGGGATAGCAGTTCCCCGAACTTGATCTTCCGGTTGCAGATCAGGCAGGGATTGGGGGTTTTCCCGGCCAGGTAGCTGGAGATAAAGTAATTCACAACACAGGTTTCAAAGGCTTCTGAAAGGTCTACGGTATGGACCGGAAAGCCGAGCTGGTCCTCTAATGCAGCGGTATCCACAGGCCGGGCTTCGTATCCTGTGGTGAAATGTATTCCAAAGACCTCTTTATAGGCCTGCTTGATCAGGAAGCCGGAGACCAGGGAATCCACCCCTCCGCTGAGGGCAACGGCGACAACAGGAGAACCCATCAGGCGATTTCTTCCGTATTCTGGCTGAAAAGCCCCATGGCCCGGGTGGGACAGGTGACGATGCAGCGTTCGCAAAGGCTGCATTTTTCCTTATCAAAGAGAACTTCCATCTCAGGCCGTTTGATATGAAGGGCCTCGGTGGGGCAGACTGCAGTGCAGGCACCGCAATGGGTGCAGATCTCTTCATCTTTGAAAATCTGGTGTTCCGGGGTTGAAATCTGGACCCCCTGGCTCTTAAGAAAATTGACTCCTTTGTTGAAGCCGGCCTTGCTGCCCGATGAGATTTCAAGAACCATGTGGCCTTCCCTCTGGTTTGAAATCTGGGCGCTGAGAATGTTGAACATCAGGTCATATTTTTTTACCAACTGGCAGACCAGGGCTTTCTGGGCCACATCAGCCGGAAAGTTCAGGATAACGATTTTTGAATACAATGCTTACCCTCCCTAATGGGGACAAATATTAAAATGTTTGTACTTTGGTACTGGATTTTATATATATGGTTTATATCAACTCAAAGTTAATCCTGTAATATATACTATAGGCGGATGAATAATCAATGATTTAAGGAACGATTCCATGAATCCGTTTGCTTTTGAACTTTCCAGTTACACCCTTAAAACATTTTCAGGCTTTTCAAAAGCCTCGATCCGGATAGAGGGCAGGGAGAACATTCCCGAAGGGGCGGTGGTGTTTTGCGCCAATCACTTTACCCGCATTGAAACCATTTTTTTACCCTACCATATCCATTCCATCACCCGCAAGCAGGTCTGGTCCCTGGCGGCCAAAGAGCTTTTTGAGATTCCGGTCCTTGAAGGGTTTTTAAACCGTCTTGGCGGTGTGTCCACCCAGGACCCGTCCCGGAACGAAAAGATACTGACCACCCTGCTTTCCGGAGATGTCCAGTGGATTATCTTTCCCGAAGGCATGATGGTAAAGAATAAAAAGCTGGTGAAAAACAACCGGTTCACCCTGGTGGATGATGACAGGCATATCCGTCCCCACACCGGGGCTGCAGTCCAGGCATTCCGGTGCGAGTTTTTCAGAGAGCGGCTGCGCAGGCTTTCTGAAACAGGAGTGCCTGAATTTGACCGGCTTAAAACCAGTCTCGGCGTTGAGGATCTTGGCCGGGTGCTTGCCGGGCAAACCTATATCGTACCGGTCAATATCACCTATTATCCGGCCAACCCCAGGGAAAACATTCTGGGATCAATCGCCACCCTTCTGGTGAAAGAACCGTCAAAACGGATGATGGATGAACTGATGACCGAAGGTGCCATGCTGTTTTCAGGTGTTGACATCACCATCCGGTTTGGTGCGCCCATTGCCATCCGCCCCTATCTGAATGATCCGTATGTTGAAAGCATGCTCACGGTGAAACGCCAGGTTCGGTTTGACCAGGACATATACTCTAAAGAGGTATCCCGGGGGATTTCAAACCGGATCATGAAGCGGTACATGGCAGATGTCTATGCCATGACCACCTTGAATTATGACCATGTCATGGCCTGTATCCTTAAACATTATCCCTATAAAAAACGGGGAATTGATATTTATGAGTTCAAGTGCAAGGTCTATTACGCCATTACCTGCCTGATACTGAACCGGATTTGCTTTGTATCCGACAGTTTTCACCACAACCAGATCCATTTGCTTATCAATGACCGGTTTGACCGGATCGGTAGGTTTCTGGACGTGGCCGAGAAAACCGGCGTCATAGAAATTAACGGCACCCGGATGTTCAAGGACCAGAAACGGTTCCACTCCCATACCCCGTTTCATACGGTCCGCATTGAAAACCCGGTCCTGGTCATGGCCAATGAGGTGGAGCCTGTGGCTGAAGCTGAAATCTGCCTTAAGAAAATTGCCCAGAGGTCCGGTCTCCAGATCAGGGAACGGGTAAAATCCAGGCTGATTGAAAAGATGAATGTGGATTATGCTCAGGCATACAACCGTTTTTTCATTGACGGGGAGTCCAAACGGAAACAGGTGGGCCGCCCGATTTTTTTGAAACATCCCAATGAAATCGCAGGCATTCTTCTGATCCACGGATACATGGCCGCTCCCAGGGAAATGCGGGATTTTGCCACCTATCTGCACAGTCGGGGCTTCACAGTGTACGCCCCCCGGCTGGCCGGCCACGGCACTGCACCCGAAGACCTGGCAGAGACCAGCTATGAACAATGGGTGGAATCTGTTGAAGAGGCATATGTGGTGCTGCGCCATTCCTGCAGGAAAACGGTGATCGGGGGGTTTTCCACCGGTGCGGGACTGGCACTCGAACTGGCCGGCCGGGTGACGGATTACGAAGCCATATTTGCAGTTGCCCCGCCCATGCAGCTCAATGACATGGGAGCCTATTTTGTCCCGGCCATTGATGCCTGGAATGCAATGGTCAAAAAGTTTAACCTGTCCGCAGGGACAAAGGAATTTATTGACAACTCTCCGGAAAATCCCCATATCAATTATCTGCGCAATCCCATCGCCGGAGTTCGCCAGTTGGAAAAGCTCATGGATCAACTGGCCCCGAAGCTGAAAGAGATTGAAGAGCCTGTACTGGTTGTCCAGTCAAGAAAGGACCCGGTGGTCAATCCCAAAGGGACATTTAAACTGTTCGGGAAAATCGGCTCGGAGGTTAAGGAGTACTATCTGTTTGATGTTGATCGCCACGGCATTTTATTGGGCAAGGGAAAAGAGCGGGTGTTTGAGGCAATTGAAAGTTTTATCCGGCAGTGGGTCTGAGGACTCGTCTTATTCCGGAAAACAGAATAAAAAACGCCGCCGGTTCCATTGGCAAGATTGACAAAAAGGAACCGGCGGCGTTTTGCTGTTTTATGTGGCCTGGTTTTTAAAAGGGCTATTCAACAGGCATCATGGTTGCCGGATCCAGGGTGAATTTCTGGTCGGTTTTATCCCCGTCTTTCAGCACAACCGCATGGATTTTGTTTTCCACGGGCATGAGAAAAATAGCCTTGTCGATTTTTGTATCGTGCGTTGCCAGTTGTACGGGAAACCCTTCCTGGTTGAGGGGTTCCTCACGATGGCTCTGCATGGAAAGCCAGACAAAGATAGAAAATTCCTTGTTGATCTGATCCAGGTCTTCAAGAATACCGGACAGGTCCGAGTCAAAATCAAGCCCGTCAATCACCATGATGGTGGGCAGGTCCAGGTCTGCTTTTTTAAAACTTTTCAGGTAATCTCGGATTTTTTCCACATCAAAGGTGGACTCGGTATAGGAAATCCCTACCTTGTTATTCTTGATGGAGTCCCAGAGGCGTAAGGCTTTCTGGGGATCAACATACCCGATGCTGTCCACCAGGTTGGTATAGGCTTCATCATACCTCAGGTTGATTTTTTCCATGGAGTCGGACAGGCTGATATGAAGAATTTTTTTGTCAGAGAGCAGCTGGGTCAGGGCAACCTGAACCAGGAAGCTGGTTTTACCCACACCGGCACGGGACAGAACCGCACCGAACTGCCCGTCAGTGATATTTTCAATGCCGATGGCTTTTTCAGCCGGGCTTCTGAGAATGAGATCTTGTTTAAGCATAGTTCCTCTCTTGAATATAAAAGGTCTTATTTGTTTTTGGCCGCTTTTTCTTCCGCTTTCTTTTTAGCGATGTCTTCCGCCACGGACTGGGGAACCTGTTTGTAAGAAGAAAATTCCATGGTGAACTGGGCCTTGCCCTGGGTGCCTGATCTGAGAACTGTTGAAAATCCGAACATGTCAGACAGGGGAACCTGGGACTCAATGACGGACATTACGCCTTCTTCCTGAGACCCCTGGATGATACCGCGCCTTTGGTTGATCAGGCCCATGCAGGCACCCTGGAACTCATTGGGTGTTTCGATAACCACCTTCATGATCGGCTCCATGATAACAGGTTTGGCTTTGTTGTAAGCTTCAAGGAATGCGCCTCTTGCAGCAGCCTGGAAAGCCATTTCAGAGGAATCTACCGCATGGTATGCACCGTCGTCAATGGTGGCTTTGATGCCGGTCACCGGGAATTCAAGGGTGGGGCCTTTTTCAAGGCAGGCTGCAAAACCTTTTTCACAGGCAGGAATATACTGGGTGGGAATGCGGCCTCCCGTGATTTTATTGACAAACTCAAACTCTTCTTCAGTCGGCTCAAGAAAGCCGGACACACGGCCGAACTGACCCGCACCACCCGTTTGTTTCTTGTGGGTATAGTTGAACAGTGCTTTTTTCGTAATGGTTTCCCTGTATGCAACTCTGGGCTGACCGGTTTCAACTTCAGCCCCGTATTCCCGCTTCATTCGTTCCACGTATACCTCAAGGTGAAGCTCGCCCATGCCCTGGATAATCGTATCGCCGGTTTCATGGTCCACATAGGTTTTGAACGTCGGATCTTCTTTGGTAAACCGGTTCAGAGCCTTGGACATGTTAATCTGGGCTTTATTGTCCTTGGGCATGATGGACAGGGAGATAACCGGTTCCATAACATGCATGGCAATCATGGAAAAGTTGATATTCGGAGACACAAAAGTGTCACCCGAGGCGCAGTCAATACCGAACATGGCCCCGATATGGCCTGCGGGAATGCCCTCTACGTCTTCCATCTGGTTGGAATGCATGCGGATCAGGCGGCCCGCTTTAACTTTCTTACCGTCCCTGGAGTTGACAAGAGTGTCTCCCTTGGTGATACACCCCTGATACACCCGGATGTAGGTGAGCTGACCATACTGGCCGTCTTCCAGCTTAAACGCCAGGGCCACGGTGGGTTTTTCAAAATCACTTTCCAGAACCACGCTTTCTTCGTTGTTATCCAAGTCAATGGCTTCGTTCTGAATGTCCAGGGGAGAGGGCAGATAGTTGATGACTGCGTTGAGCAGTGGTTGTACCGCCTTGTTCTTGTAAGCAGACCCCAGGAATACGGGGGTCATTTCACGGGCGATGGTACCGGTTCTCACTGCAGACATGATCATCTCTTCGGTGATTTCGGACTCTTCAAGTACGGCATCTGTGAGTTCTTCGGAAAAGAGTGATGCCGCATCAATCATTTCTTCCCTTGCCATTTGGGCTTCTTCAAGGAGTTCGGCGGGGATTTCCTTTTCAACCATTTTTTCCCCGTTGTCCCCTTCGAAATAATAGGCTTTCATAGTGACCAGGTCCACGATGCCTTCATGTTTGTCTTCAAGGCCTATGGGAAGCTGCATCATTACGGAGTTATGGCCCAGCTTGTCTCTAAGCTGGCCGCTGACCTTGGCGGGATTGGCGCCGGAGCGGTCGCATTTATTGACAAAGGCAATGCAGGGAACTTCGTACCGTTTCATCTGCTGGTCAACGGTAATGGACTGGGACTGAACTCCGGATACGGAACAAAGGATGAGGACAACACCGTCAAGAACCCGCAATGACCGTTCCACTTCAACGGTAAAATCCACATGGCCCGGTGTATCAATAATATTCACGGCATGGTTGTCCCACTCGCAATGGGTGGCTGCGGAAGCAATGGTAATACCCCTTTCCTTCTCCAGCTCCATGGAATCCATGACAGCTCCGGCGCCGTCTTTACCCCTGACTTCATTGATTTTGTGGATCCTGTCCGTGTAAAATAGAATCCTTTCAGTAAGCGTTGTTTTACCGGAATCAATATGGGCACTGATCCCGATATTTCTTACCCGTTTAAGATCTTTGATCATTTTGTCTCATCCTTAATGAATAAAAAAAATCCTTTTGCAACAACAAAAAAAGCGCACCATTGCCAAAGGCATTGCCATAAGTCTTTTACTAAACGTTTATTACGATATTATTAAGCTGAACCCCAGATTAATGCCTAAGTAGTATGAAAAAAGTATTTATAAGTTTGTTT
The DNA here is from genome assembly GCA_036881925.1 of Desulfobacter sp. GTDB lineage: Bacteria > Desulfobacterota > Desulfobacteria > Desulfobacterales > Desulfobacteraceae > Desulfobacter. The sequence continues at coordinate 144,847 of JBAJNJ010000007.1, read as the reverse complement.
TGTTTTTTTGTCAATAAATTTTTTATGAAAATGTTGGGTTTCGTTTTGGTAAGGTGGTGTGATAAATGAAAAAACGCCTGTCCTGGAAGGGACAGGCGTTTTCTTATCTAAAGATAGAAATGGGTTCGCGCGTACCGTGCGTACCCGTGCGTACGTTTATTTTTTCACTGGCACCGGTTGAAATCGTTTTCGGGCATAACCGGCCGCTATCAAAAGTCCGATTCCGAGCAGCAGAATGGTGGACGGCTCAGGTACCGGATCCGGGCCCGGTGGATTGTCCGCAGTCCAGAAGGTCATGTGGGATAATTTTTTGGCCTTTCCCTTATGGTTTGTAATTCCCAGGGTGTCCCACAAGACTTCCACATCGCTCAGGTCCGTGCCTGCATAGTAAAGCTCAAACTCTTTGCCGGCTTTGATACTGAAGTATACGGGCCCCCCGCCCCAGGCATCTGTGGTTCGCCAGTTGCCCGAGGTGCCTGAAAAATCTCCGGTGAAGTATGGATCGCCGTTGCCCCACACCGCACTGGACTCCCATCCGTCATCCCATTTCCCGAGAAACTCCAGGTTGGCCGGAAGGAATTCACTGCCGCTGTAGGTGTCGACAAGCCAGTTGACGTTGAATTCACTGTCTTTATGACTGCGTTCGCTTATGGGTGCATCCCACCACCAGTCCGGATCATATTCCAGGTCACGGGTCTCGCCGACAAAAATCGGACTGGCCATAGGGGAGGTTGTCCAGGCAAAGCCCATAAGAACTGTCGTTAATATAATGGCAACATATTGTTTTGTTTTCATTTCGGGTCTCCTTGCTGCATATCTTGCGGGAATACCCCAGTAAGCATCTGCATTGACTGTACTGAATAAACAGCAAGTTGGGTGCCATGTTTCGGCATGGAAACGGCACTGTGCAGTCGCTTGCTTTAAATCCCGGAATGCAAGGATAAAATTAATACCAATGGTTTAGTTAAAATACGACTAAAGTATTAGGTGGTTTTTAGGTGTAAAAAACAGGTGAATGGCCGTTGAGAATTGGATTTTACAAAAAATGTCATGTTGTGTGACAAAAAATGTCACTTTTTTGCAGAGTCTCCTGACAGGCGCTTTCTCCCAATGGCGCTGATACCGAGAAGTCCCATGCCGAGCAGCAGCATGGTTCCAGGTTCCGGAACCGGATTCCAGTGCACCCCGCCTTCAATGATGTCGTTGGCGCAGGTCATGGTCCATCTAAAGCCCAAGTCTTGGGCTTCATCGGCAGACAGGCCAAGGTCATCAAGGTTGAATGCATATACAAGATAACCTTCGAGGTTGTCGTAGAAGTTGCCCGCACCTGAGAAATCACCGGCATCAGCAGCTTCAAAGAGCACTTCCTGGTCGTGGCGGAAATGGTAGGCTTCGGCAGTGGCGCCATGCACGTCGTCGGACAATACAAAAGTACCTGACGCGGTGCTGTACATATAGTTTTGACTGGTGTCAAAAACATATTCCCAGTCTTCGCCATTGGTGTTGATATCATCCATATACGGGCTGCTGCCGTAGGGGTTCCATCCGTTGGTGCTGATGAAAAGATCCCCGTACAGGGTGCCCAACCCTTTGGCTTCGGTGTAGTCGGTTGCAATGGTCACGGTGACATTGCCGCTGTTATCGATGTTGACGTTCATTTCATCTATATCAAAATTATTGATGTGTTTTTTTTGTGAAATCACATCTCCATCTTTCTGGTAGTATTTTTTAACCTTGCTTGTCGGATATTGATCAACATAATATCCGCCGCCGATAAATGTATCATCAATCACCCAGTCGGCAGCATGGGCAGGAACGACAGCCAATAATAAACAGATTGCCAGTGTATATATCGTATGTTTCACAGCTCACTCCTTGTCATGAGGGTTGTATCTGTGTTTTTTGTAGTCTTATGTGAATTTAAATATAGCAAATTTGATACCAGAAAAATATTTCTTTGCAAAGTTCCCTTGCTCAAAGGCCTACCTTCCTATCCTCAGGGGCAGTTTCCTGCCAAGAATACCGATGGCAATAAGGCCTAACCCCAGCAGGAGCATGGTGGTGGGTTCCGGTACGGGCCCCATGGCGACATCGCTTTCGTGTTCCTGGCTGGGGTGGGCGGTAAATTCCGGGTCAACAACCCTGTCAGGGGCACTCATGCCATTACCAGAAGGGCGATAATGCCCGCCTCTTTTGCCGCCAACTCCCAGAATCATGGGAGCGTCAGGTGCCAGAAGCCCCCCGGTCGCATCCGGCTTTCCATGTTCATTGATCCGGCCGAAATAGGCAAGTGCCCTGGGGTCGCCTTCTCCTGGGCTTATGTTTCCGTCGCCCAAGGCTTTGGGGCTGTCTTCCCAGAAGGTATAGGTGCCAAAATCGTCGGCATACCCTTCCCAGTCACCTTCAAAGACGTAATTGTATCCAAATGCATTGGTGATGTCCGTATCTTCGGAAAGGGGCTCGCTGTTTTCGGCTGCTCTGAGGCTGTTTCTCATGTTGATGAGTATCTGTGCAGCATCATTGCGATTTAATGCGGACAAAAAATCCCACTCCATGCCATTTAAATCGCCTGTTTTGCCGGAAGATACACTTTCCGGATACCAGTCGGAACCGGACAGGACTGTCTGGTTGTCATTCCGGACGCTTTTATAAGCACTGCTGCCGACCTGATGGTCGAAGATGCTTATCTCCAGGGCAGTCAACGGGATCGGCAGGCTGCATAACAAAAACGCCAGTAAAAAATAAAACCGTTTTTTCATTGCTTCACTCCTTTGAAGGGACAGCATTAAAAAATATAGGTTCGCGGAGATTAAAATCAAGGTCTGGCGTCACATTAATGTCTGTATTTATATACGATTTGCAAAGTTGGTGCCTGAAGTTTTTTGATATGGGTTTGACAAACAGTTTTTTGGGAGAGGTTGTGTAGGTCTTGTTTTTCCTTAAAAGCCCCTTGCCGGTTGTCATACCCAGGTATGTCCAGTTGGCTGCAATGTAACAGGTCCCCTGGTAACGCTCCGGATCCACAAATGTTTCCATCAATACCGGGGAAAATCTCCACTTTTCTTTCCAGTCCCTGGCAATACGACGATTGGCTTTGCCAAGAACGTGACTGGCCAGGTTTTTGATCTTTACCCATGGAAAAATTAAAAACCGGCTGTTGTTTACCACCCAGGGCAACTGCCGGAGTCGCTGGTCCGTTGTCCACCCGATCCAGCGGTCACGGCTTTTGATGGCTTTGGCCGCACCGGAAAAGAGAAGGCATCCCAAGAGGGCTTCCCCGGACTGGATAAAATACCGGAGCGTGTATCCGAATGGCTTTTTGTAGCCGATATAATGGTACCGGTCCATGTATTCGTTCCAGAGTCGGGTTTGGGAGCGGGTGTCCGCCAATATCAATTCAACGGGATCCAGATCCTTTAAACCGGCTGATATTTCGGCTTCCGGATCTGTTTTTTTGGACCTGGCAATGCCGACCGGCTTGGGAGTGGTGGGGCGCACCTGCTTTTCGGGTAGTTTGAAGATGCCTTTTTTCTCAAACGATTCCAGCATTTTCAGGCAGGCATCCCATTTGTTTGTACCGGAAGGGGTGCGCCAGTCCAGGTGCTCGCAGATGGTATGGGTGAGTTCTTTTCTGCTGAGATTCCGGAAGAGTCGGACAGTCTCGCGAATTTCAGCAAACTCCCGTTGGGAAATCGGTCGTCCGCAGCAGGTTGTCACCGGTTTGGTCTGGTCGTGCATGGGTTTGGGTCCTCAGCAGGTCTGGGGGTTCATGCTACCTCTAACAGAAACAACGGCTGTTGTCTACTCTTTTTTTATTATTCCAATGTTAGCTTTAACAGAACCGGGTGCAGATGTCTATCGTTTTCTGATGATTTTTTCCTCAATTGCATTATTTGTTGTGTTTGCGCAGGGCTTTATATTATACAAGACCCAGTCCCATACACATCAAACAGGAGTTTTGGCTTGAAAAAGGTAGTTGTCCCGGTTTTTGCTGCCCTGCTGACCGCCAGCCTGGTGCTGGTGCAGTTCACCCCGGCCGCCGGCGGTTCTGAAAAGGTATTATTCGACAAAGGGGTTTCCCTGATGAAACAGGAGAAATTCCAGGATGCGGTAGGCGTGTTCTCAGAGTTGATCGGGATGAAAACCGTTAATCCCGATATCTATAAAAATCGCGGTGTGGCCTATATGCGTCTGAACCAGTATGACCTGGCAATTGAAGATTTTGAAAAAACCCGGGAACTCAAGCCGGATTTAAAAGGCCTGTATTCCAACCTGGGCGTGGCCTGGTACTATAAAGGCGACTATACAAGGGCCATTAAAAATTACAATATGGAGATCGCCCTGGCCCCGGAAAATCATTATGCCTATTTTAACAGGGCCATCTGCAACGCGGAACTGGGTGAGTTTGACCTGAGCCTTGCAGATGTGGAAAAGTCCCTGGCGCTTTCCCCGGACTTTTACCTGGCCCAATGCTTAAAAGGGGATCTGCTGGCCAAAACCGGGAAGCCTGCCCAAGCCAGAGAGGCCTATGAAAAAGCCATTGCCATTGACTCTGACAACCCTTATGCAAGGGATCAGCTTGCCGGCCTGAAGCTGCCCGAAAAGACCGCCGGGGCGGATCAACCGGTCGTTCTCACTGTTCCCGAAAGAAGGCCAAAACAGCCGGAAACCCGGTCCAAGTCACCGGCTCCCGTGAAGACGGCCCCGGCCGTGGCAAAGGAACCAAACGGCGAAATCTCACCGATAAAGGCCAAGTCAGGGCCGTCTCACGGCAGATACGAACTCCAGGCAGGGGCATTCAGGAAAAAACAGAATGCAGACGTCTTATATCAACAGTTGGAAACAAAAGGATACCAGGTCCGGATACTCGAGTTGACCCGGCCCAGTGGCATTCACTGGTTTTTGGTGAGGACCGGCGTTTTTGACACAAAATCCGCTGCAACGGCCGGCCGGTCGAAAATAAAGACAGAAGCAGGCATGGACTTTATTGTTCGTCCATTTGACCGGTTTTAACCCTAAGGCGTGCCGGTTCCGGTACTGCCATGACGCAATCACATTTCAGGGGGAGACAACGTGGAGGCATATAACCTGGTCAGTTTTGCAGGCCTGTTTGTGTTAATGTTCATTGCCTGGGCCATTGCCCGTTTCGGATTTGGGCATACCCGGAAAATCAACTGGCATCTTCTGGGGTGGGGGATCGGCCTTCAGATGCTTTTCGCCCTGTTTATTTTTGTGGTGCCTGCCGGGGTGGCCGTGTTTCAGTCAATCAATGATATGGCCGTGGCTGTGCTGGCGGCTTCGGCAAAAGGGGCACAGTTTGCATTCGGCCCCCTGGCACTCCCACCAGGAAGCACCGGATCCGTGGGGTTTATTTTCGCCTTTCAGGCCATTCCCACGATCCTCTTTTTTTCCGCCCTGGTTTCAATCCTGTATTATTACAATATCCTGCCGTTTATCATCCGCTTTTTTGCAAGGATTTTCACCCGGCTCATGCGGATCTCGGGAGCAGAGTCCCTGTGTGCGGCGTCAAATATTTTTGTGGGGGTTGAGTCGGCGTTCACGGTAAAGCCGCACATTGACAACATGACGCGCTCGGAGCTGTGCACCATTGTGACGGCAGGCATGGCAACGGTCTCTTCAAATGTGCTGGCACTTTACGTATTTACGCTGAACGATACATTCCCGGCCATTGCCGGTCACCTGATCTCCGCCTCTTTTCTCTCTGCCCCGGCTGCCCTGGTCATGTCCAAGCTTTTTTTTCCGGAAACCGAAACGCCCCAAACCCTTGGCAGGGCTGTGGAACTCCATTATGAACGGGATGCTAATTTGTTTGAAGCGGTGATCAACGGTGCGGGAAGCGGTATGAAAGTGGCATTCAGTATCGTGGCACTGCTGATTGCCGTGCTCGGCCTTGTGGCGCTTGTGGATCTTGTCCTGGGTGCGGCCGCCGGTCTGGTCAATGACTGGGCGGGCACAGAGATGGCCTGGTCCCTGACAGGGATGCTGGGGTACCTATTTTATCCGTTTACCCTGATCATCGGCATCCCGGTTGAGGATGCCGGCCTGGTATCAAAAATCATCGGTGAGCGGATCATTCTGACTGAGGTGGCGTCGTACCAGGACCTGGCAACTGCCCTTGCCGACAACGCGCTTGTCCACGGCAGGTCTGCTGTTGTCACGGCCTATGCCCTTTGCGGGTTTGCCCATGTAGCATCCATGGCCATTTTCGTGGGCGGGATTTCGGCACTGGCGCCCGATAGGACGTCTGACCTTTCTGCCGTCGGTCCCAGGGCGCTTATCGCCTCAACCTTTGCCTGTCTGATGACCGCTTGTGTGGCAGGCACTTTTTATTCAAACGCAGGCCTTCTCCTGGGCCATTGATGCCCGGGACGGTAACTGCAATCCGAAATGGAGAATGCTTATACAATGAATGCCGGTTTTAATACGGATATATTTAAAACGCGCCTTGAACAGGGGGCATCCCGCATCGGCCAGTCCCTGGCGCCGGAACAGATAGACCTTATGGCCGGCCATGCCCGGGAACTTGCGGCATGGAATAAAAAAATCAACCTGACCGCCATCAGAGAACCCGGGGAAATGGCTGAAAAACATTTTGTGGATGCGGTGGCGGTCCAGCCGTTTCTCGGCACAGAATCCAGGATCATGGATATGGGGAGCGGCGGCGGATTCCCTGCCATCCCCCTAAAAGTTATGAATCCCGGCATCTGTTTTACCCTGGTGGATTCGGTCCGCAAAAAGGTGAGTTTCCTGAACCATGTTGTCCGGATCCTTGGGCTTGAAGACATCCGTGCCGTTCATGCCCGGGTGGAAGACCTTGCCAAAATGCCCGAGCACGCCCGCACCTATGACGCTGTGATGTCAAGGGGATTTGCAGGCCTTGAAGCGTTTGCCGCATATGCCCGGCCCATGCTCAATACCCGGGGCAGAATATATGCCCTTAAAGGACGGCAGGCGCTTGATGAAATCACCCCCGGGCTGGAAAATGAGTTTCACATCATCCATGACCATTACCAGCTTCCCTTTGAAAAATCCGACCGGTACCTGGTCCGGTTGTCACCGAAATAGCCTGGCCGCCCTTTTTTAGGGTGCTGTTTTCCCCGCGTCAAACAACACAGTAAAAACCGGCAGCCAGCGGCGGGAACCGGGGAGCACGAAATGTACTGTCGCCGTGCTCCGCGCAAACGCGATTTTAACTTGACAATTCTTAAGAATCCGCATTATTAATGCCTTCCTTAGCCTGTATGTAACTCCGGTTCTGGCTAGTAATTCCTGGAAAACCAAATCTATGAAATTCAACTATTGGGAGATATGACAGATGTTCAAAAATCTTGGCTTGAGGGCCAAAATGCTGTTGTCCATTTGCGGCGTGGTACTGGTGTCCTATGTGGTCACCATTTCCTATATCGCCTTGAGCGCATCAACCGTTGCCCGGGAAAAGGCACAGGAGGCCGCCCATGAGATCGCTCTGAAATACGGCGGGATGATCCAGGGAGAAATGAATCATGCCATGGGGGTGGCAAGGAGCGTGGCCCACGTGTTCGAAGGGTTGAAAAAAAGTGAAAGCACCCCGTCAAGGGCGGATATGAATGAGATTCTCAGGCAGGTCCTTGAACGGAATCCGGAGTTCATCGCCATTGACACCTGCTGGGAGCCTAATGCCCTGGACGGCAGGGACAGCGAATTTGTCAATCAGCCCGGCCATGATGCTACAGGCCGGTTTGTGCCTTACTGGCACAGGGGAAACGGACCCATCGAGGTCGAGCCGCTTGTGGATTTTGATACGGAAAGCTGGTACACCGTGCCCCGGGATACAGGCAAAGAGGTCATCACGGACCCTTATGTCTATCCGGTCGGGGGCAGGGACGTGCTCATGGCAACCGTGGTGGCGCCGGTGATGCATGAAAACAAATTTGTGGGCATGGTGGCGGTTGACATTGCTCTGGATGCCTTTGCAAAAATGGTTTCCAGAATCCAGCCCTTTGAAACCGGCTATGGGTATCTCATCGCCAATGACGGGTATATGGTGGCACACCCGGACCAAAGCGCTGTGGGGAAAAATATCAAGGCCCTGTTGTCCGGCGAACAGGCCGGCCCCATGATGGATGCGGTGAAATCGGGGGGCACATACAGCCTGGTCAGGGAAGATGCGGTTGTAGAGGGAGAATCCATGCAGATCAACGTGCCCATACAGGTCGGCCGGACCGATACCCCATGGAGCATCGGTGTTTCCATTCCCATGGATAAAATTCTGGAGGGCCCCAGAAAACTGAGGAACACCAGTGCCATGATCGGGCTGGCTGCCATGGCCGTACTTGTGCTCGTGGTCTTTTATATTTCCCAGGCTTTGGTTACCCGACCCCTGAATCGCGTCATCGGTGGATTAAAAGACATCGCCCAGGGTGAAGGGGATTTGACCATGCGGCTGCCGGTGGCAGGCAAGGATGAGATCGGTGTGCTTTCCGGCTGGTTTAATACCTTTATTGAACGGCTGCAGAAAATTATCAGCGACCTTGCCGGAAATGCCACAGCCATGGACGGGGCCTCCTCGGGATTGCTCGGAATTGCCGGTGACGGTTCGGACAGTGCCCGGGAAACCTCAGACAAGGTGACCGGTGTTTCTGCCGCACTGGAAGAGATGTCCGCCAGCGCCCTTTCCGTGGCCTCCGCCATGGAGCAGGCCTCTGCCAATATCAGCATGGTGGCGGCGTCTGCGGATGAGATGGCGTCTACCATCAATGAAATTTCCAGAAATTCCGAAAATGCCAGGGAAATCACCGAATCCGCTGTTGCCCAGGCAGGCAAGACATCACGCCAGATGACCCATCTGGGGGAAGCCGCCACGGACATCGGGAAAGTCACCGACACCATCAGCGACATTTCCGAGCAGACCAACCTTTTGGCCCTGAATGCCACCATTGAAGCGGCCAGGGCAGGGGAAGCCGGAAAAGGATTTGCCGTTGTGGCCAATGAAATCAAAGATCTCGCCACCCAGACTGCCGGTGCCACACGGGACATCCAGGAAAAAGTGGACGGGATCCAGAGCGTGACCGGCGGGGCCGCCAGGGAGATCGGCCAGATCACCGAAATCATTAACCAGGTCAATGATATCGTGGTGACCATTGCCACGGCGGTTGAGGAACAATCCGCAGCCACGGCTGAAATTGCACGGAATATTTCCCAGGCATCCCAGGGCATTAATGATGTAAACGACAACATCAACCAGAGCTCTGTGGTGGTGGGCCAGGTTGCCGAAGATATGGTCGACGTCAACCAGAATGCCGGCAAGATGTCCGGCAGAAGCGCGGATGTCCATGAAAAGGCCGAAGAGCTTGCCGCCCTTGCCGTGAGACTCAAAGAAGTGGTCGGCCTGTTTAAAATCTGATCGGACACTGCCATGCCCCGGAGCATCTTTATGCGTTCCGGGGCATTTCACTGTTTGCTGTACTTCCCGTTGCTGTATTTCTCCTTGCCAGGATCTTCCCCGGGTCTGGCAATTTTGCATGAATCCCGGTAAACTGGACTCCATTACGATTAATATCAAACGTCAAAGTCGAATCAGGTGCCGGGCAGGCGGGGCAGGGATGGCAACATATATCTTTCCATATCTTTTATGCATATTATGGGCGCAGGCCGCCTGGGCCGCCGATATCACCCCGCCCCGCCCGCTGGATTTTGATCCCCCGTGGGAACTGGTGACTGACAGGGCCCATACAAAACTCTACAAACATCCCTGGCCCAACAACGGTATCAACACGTTTAAGGTGGTGATGACCATGGATGCGCCTGCAGAGAAAATTCTTTCCGTAATCACCGATGTGGCCTTATATCCGGAATGGGTGCCCAACTGCCGGAAAGCGGAGGTGATTCAAAAAAACGGGAGCACGTCGTTGATTTATTATCTGGCCCTGGACATGCCCTGGCCGGCCATGAACCGGGACTGGGTGAATGAGCTGGCCGTTGTCCGTGATGCCGGTACCGGGGATATTGTTGTGTCGTTTACGGCAATTGATCATCTGCTGCCGTCCAGGAAAGGATACCTGAGGGTGCGGGAGCACATCGCCTTCTGGGTGCTGACACCGGTCGGGAAGAACAAGACCCGCTCCATATGGCAGTGGTACACGGACCCCGGGGGCCGCCTGCCGGGCTGGCTGGTGCGCTGGGCCACACGGGATCAGGTGATGAGATCCATTCAAAATTTAAACGGGATACTTGCGCGATGAGATACGGCATTTTATTTATGGTTCTGGCAGTTTTTGGCGGCTTGTCCGGCTGCATGACAAAAACGCCGGATATTTACATTGACAGGGAGAATGAAACGGCCCGGAACGCTGCGGCATTTTTCCATGTCCTGGACAAGGCGGTCTGCAGGGAAGGGAAGACAAACGCCCTGGGCAGCCGTGTAAAAGGATTTCCCTACCTGAGAACCAACCGTTTTTTCACCGGGTTGAAATTTCACCTGAACACCCCTGCGCAGCAACGGGAGTGGGTGGCCCATATGCAGGCATATGACCTTGGGGCAAGGATCTCCGAAATCAGGACATTGTCCGGTGGTGCCGTGAAGGCCGTGCTCCGTGATTCAGGCCTCAAGGAAACAGATGGCAGGGATGGACTGGTCAAGGCCATGAAAACGTTTTCAACCGCTTTGCTGGAAGCTGACCAGACAGATCCGGATTTTTACGACGTCCTGATCAAAACGGTGGCTTCCCCGGATGAATATTCATCCGGACTTCGGGTGATGGGATTGTATCCCCTGGCATATGGGCCTGTTCTCTACTTTACAAAAAAATCTTACGAAAGAATGGCGGAGCAGCATAAAAAAGACCCTTCAGAACTGAAGGTCCGGGGCCGCCTGGTCAGATTTGCCCCCCAAACAGGAAACGTCCGGAACCGGGACGATATCCGGGCGATTTTTTCCCGGACCCAAAAAGACAGCCTGGGAATATATGCGTTTCGCGGCCGGGACCTGTTGCAACTGGCAAAGTATTTTGCCCCGGTATACATCCAGGATACGGCCGGCAGGACCGACCATCCCGGCACCCTGACCTGGAACGATGAGGGCCGGGTCGCGGTAAACGAAACGGCGCACGGAGTATATTATTATTTTACCTATGCCCTGGTTCACGGGAGCCCTGTGCTCCAGATCAACTATGTGAACTGGTATCCGGAAAGATCCGGACCGTCCGTACCCTGGTATGAAAAAGGCCGTCTTGACGGGTTCAATTTCAGGGTTACACTGGATTCTTCGGGCGATCCCATGGTGATTGATATTGTCCACAATTGCGGGTGCTATCATTTTCTTGTGCCCGGCAAAGCCCGGGTGCACTCGGTAAATCCGTCGGCAACAGAGACTGGCAACCAGGTGCCCGCATGGATTCCTTCAGGATTTCCCGAAAAGAGAATTGCCCTGCGCATCAGTTCGGGATGGCACCAGATCCAGCATATCGGCCTGGATACCGAAAAAGAGGCTGACGCAGTATACGAACTGCTTCCCTATCAGACCCTTGAAGCACTGCCGTCAGGGCCGGACAGCCATGAAAGCATTTTTGACGAAAAGGGGATCGTCAAGGGCACCGGCCGGCTTGAAGTACTGTTCCTGTTTCCGGCAGGCGTCCCGGATATCGGGGCCATGCGGCAGCGGACGCGCCAGCCCACCCGGCTGATCGGAAAAGAGCATTTTGACAATCCCCAGATGCTTGAAACCTATTTTGACTTTACCCCACAGCCATAGAAAAAAAACCTTGGGAATTCAGATGAGAGAAGCCGGACCATCCACAGGTTTCAAAACAATAAAATCATAGGGGCGATTTGCTGTTGAATCCTGCATAATTCTTGACTTTTTGAGCCGTTGCAATTAGAAAGAAAAGTTTAACGTTGATGTGAACTTAGATTTCCGAATACCGGAGGAATAATGGACTATAAAAAAACACTGAACCTGCCTTCAACCAAGTTTGCCATGAAGGCAAATCTTCCCCAGCGCGAACCTGAAATGCTTAAAGCCTGGGAGCAGAAAAAAATATATGAAACACTTCGGGAACAATCCAAAGACAAGCCGGTTTTTATTCTCCATGACGGTCCTCCGTATGCCAACGGCCACCTTCACATGGGCCATGCCATCAACAAAATCCTCAAGGATATTATCGTCCGCTCCCGCCAGATGAGCGGCTTTAACGCTCCTTATGTGCCAGGCTGGGACTGCCATGGCCTTCCCATTGAACACAATGTGGATAAAAAACTGGGCAGCAAGAAAAAAGAGATGACCCCGGTCCAGGTCCGTAGGGAATGCCGGGCCTATGCCGCCAAGTTCGTGGATATCCAGAGAGATGAATTCAAGCGGTTCGGGGTGATCGGCGAGTGGGACGAACCCTATCTGACCATGAATTATCCTTATGAGGCACGGATTGCCAAGGAATGCGGAGAATTCGCTTTGTCTGGGGACATGTTCCTGGGTAAAAAGCCCATTTACTGGTGCTGCAGCTGCCAGACCGCCCTGGCTGAGGCAGAGATCGAATACCATGATCATACTTCGCCGTCCATCTATGTGAAATTCCCGATGAAGGACGATATTTCCGGCCTGATCCCGGATGCCGGAGACGAAACCGTGTCCGTGGTCATCTGGACCACCACCCCGTGGACCCTGCCGGCCAACCTCGGGGTCTGCCTTCATCCCGACTTTGTATATGCCGCCGTGAAAACCCGGGACCACGGCATACTGATCATGGCCAAGGACCTTGTGGAAACCGTAATGCAGGCATTTGACATGGAAGACTACACCGTGATCGCGGACATTGCCGCTGCCGATCTTGAAAAAAAACGGTGTGCCCATCCGTTTTATGACAGAGATTCCCTGATCATTCTCGGAGACCATGTCACCCTTGAAGCAGGCACGGGATGCGTCCACACCGCACCCGGCCATGGCGCGGACGATCATATCGTGGGCAAGCGGTACGGGCTGGACTGCTATTCCCCGGTCGAGGACAACGGGGTGTTCTCCAAAGATGTCGATATGTTTGGCGGCCAGTTCATTTTCAAGGCCAACAAAGAGATCAACGCCACTCTGGATGATAAAAATGCCCTGCTGAAAAACGAAAACATGTCTCACTCCTACCCCCATTGCTGGCGGTGCAAAAAACCGGTGATCTTCCGGGCCACGCCCCAGTGGTTTATCTCCATGGACAAGCTGGAGCTGAGAAAGAAAAGCCTTGAAGAGATCAACAATGTCCAGTGGATTCCCTCATGGGGCCGGGAGCGGATTTACTCCATGATCGAAAACCGGCCGGACTGGTGCCTTTCCCGCCAGCGGTCCTGGGGCGTTCCCATCCCGGTATTCCATTGCAATGACTGTAAAAAAGTCTATGTGACCCGGGAGTCTGTGGACCGGATCCATGCATTGTTCACCGAACACTCTTCGGACATCTGGTTTGAAAAAGATGCAAAATTTCTCATGCCCGAAGGGGCTGTCTGTGAGGAGTGCGGTTCTGCAGAGTTTTCAAAGGATCATAACATTCTGGATGTCTGGTTTGACTCCGGGGTCAGCCATGCCGCCGTTCTTGAAGAGCGGGAAAATCTTTCACGGCCTGCCGACATGTACCTGGAAGGGTCTGACCAGCACCGGGGATGGTTCCACTCCTCCCTGCTCACTGCTGTCGGCCGAACCGGCCGGGCCCCTTACAAAGCCGTTCTCACCCACGGGTTTGTGGTGGATGAAAAAGGCCATAAGATGTCCAAATCCGTGGGCAACGTGGTGGCACCGGACAAAGTGATCAAACAGTACGGTGCGGATGTGTTAAGGCTCTGGGCCACCTCTGCCGACTACAGGGGGGATGTGAGTATCTCCGATAATATTATCAAGCAGCTCTCGGATGCCTACCGGCGGATCCGGAATACCTGCCGCTTCCTGTTGGGCAATCTGGACGGGTATCAGGTTTCCGATGCACGGCCCGTATCAGAAATGGGCGAACTGGACCGGTTCATCCTCCATCGCCTCCACAGCGTTGTAAAGCGGTGCATCAAAGCTTATGACGATTATGAGTTCCATGTTATTTACCATACCCTGCACAACTTCTGCGTGGTGGACCTGTCCTCCTTTTACCTGGATATTATCAAGGACAGGCTTTACATCACACCTGCCGAGTCACCGGAACGCAGGGATGCCCAGACCGCCATGGCCATTATCCTGGATGCCCTGGTCAGAATCATGGCCCCCATCCTGCCGTTTACGGCGGATGAGATCTATACCCATATGCCTTTGGCCGATGCAGACCGCAAGGAAAGCATCCACCTGGAAGATATGGTCCGCCTTGAGGATTCATGGGAAGACGAGACGCTGGCAGCCAAGTGGGAGCACATCAGGACCCTGAGAGGCGAAGTGACCAAGGCACTTGAAGAGGCCAGGAAAACCAAGCTCATCGGCCATCCCCTGGATGCCTGTGTTGAGATTTGCCTGCCCCCGGGCGACCTGGCCGATCTGATCGGCGGGATGAGTGAAAACCTCAACGACATTTTTATTGTTTCCGAGGCCGCGCTCAGGGATACGCTGGACGGCGATGTTTACGAAGGCAAGGAAATCGAAGGCCTTACCGTCCGGGTGACCCGGGCTGCCGGTGAAAAGTGCGAGCGGTGCTGGCGATACGACACCGGTATCGGCGCCGACCAGGCTCATCCCACGGCATGCGGGCGCTGTGTTACGGCCCTGAAAACCATCCTGGGCTGAGGTCTGTTCTAACGTGAGCAACGTAAGTAAGGTGAGTATTGTAAGATCAAAAGAAATGATGCGTCTGGTTCTGGTCAGCACCGGGATTGTCGTTGCTGACCAGATTACCAAATTCCTGATTACCCTGCACCTGGCCCTTTACGAGCACATTGTGGTAATCAAGGGGTTTTTCAACATCACCCATGTCCTGAATCCCGGTGGTGCATTTGGTCTTCTCGCCACCCAGTCCCCGGGAGTGAGGAAGTTTGTCTTCCTGTTCCTTTCTTCCCTGGTGGCCCTGTTTGTGGTCTGGCTTTACCGGAAGGTGTGTCGGACCCATGTGGTCCTCTCTTACGGCCTTGCCATGATTTTCGGCGGTGCCGTGGGAAATCTCATTGACCGGTTCCGGTTTGGGGTGGTGGTGGACTTTCTGGACGTTCATATCGGTGTGCATCACTGGCCTGCGTTTAACGTGGCCGACTCTGCCATCAGTGTTGGTATGGTCATACTGATCTACCATGTCGTATTGAATAAAATACCGGAGATTTAAACATAAGGGGAGAATATGTATCCCATTCTTCTGGAGATCGGCAGTTTAAAGCTTTACACCTACGGTCTTTTCCTGGCGCTGGGCTTTGTCATTGCCATCTGGTTCACCAAACGGAATGCACGGTTTTTCGGGATTTCCGACCAGGCCGTATCTGATCTGTTTTTTGTCATCCTTCTGGCGGCCATTGTCGGAGCCAGGCTGCTTTATGTCATCATCAATCCCGAACCTTATAAACAGAATTTCCTGGATATTTTTAAGATCTGGAACGGGGGCCTGGTTTTTTTCGGCGGGTTTGTGGCCGCGTTTCTGGCAGCCTTTGTTTTCCTGAAAATCAGGCGGATGGAGATCTGGAAGACCGCTGACATACTGGCCCCGGGACTGGCATTGGGCCATTCTGTGGGTCGGCTGGGCTGCCTTTTTGCCGGGTGCTGCTACGGCAGGACCTGTGAGCTGCCCTTTGCCGTTACCTTTACCCATCCCCAGAGCCTTGCACCGTTGAATGTAATGCTTCATCCCACCCAGCTATATATGGTGGCGTCAAATTTTATCCTTTTTCTGGTGCTGCTGGCCATCCAGAAGCGCAAGCGGTTCAACGGCATGGTTTTCTTAAGCTATGTCATGCTCTATTCGGTGTTCAGGGCGGTTGTCGAGTATTTCCGGGGGGATTTCCGGGGAGACTTTTTCTTTGATTTTCTTTCCCTGTCCCAGGGAATCGGCCTTGTTGTCTCCTGCCTGGCACTTGGCTTCATGATTGTCAGGAGCCGCAATATCCATGGCGCTGATTAAGCACAATACCCTGGCCAATAGCCTGGATTCCCTGACAGGGCAGGGCGCACCACAAGTATTCCTGATCTGCGGCGAGTCTTTCCTTGTTCGACAGGCCTTTGACACCCTGACCACGGCCCTGCTCAGGGGATTGCCCATGGAGTTTGCCCTGGAAAGCCTGGACGGTAAAACCACCCCTGTGGGAGACATTATCGAACAGGTCACCACCTTTTCCTTTATCCAGTCCAGAAAAGTGATTGCTGTGAAGGATGCTCCTTTGTTTAAAGCAAAGGCCGGACCTTCGGAGATCGCTTATTCAAAAAGGGATATGGAACTTCTGGCCGGTCTTGTGGAAAAGGGAATACCGGAAAACCATGTCCTGGTCATGACCAGCACCGCCCCTGACAAACGGAAAAAAGTGTATAAACTGCTCCAGGAAAAAGGCGCGGTAATTGATTGCACCGTTGCCCAGGGGGCCAGAAAGGCGGATCTTGACGAGCAGCGGACCGTTCTCCGGGACCTGGCCCGGCAAATGCTTTCGGGCACCAACAAACAGATGGACCAGGCCGGATTCAACGCGCTTTTAGAGCAGACCGGATTCAACCCCGAGCTGTTTGCAGGAAACATTGAAAAACTTCTGGCCTATACCGGCACCCGGCCCGGGATTACGGCATCAGACGTTATGGCGGTGGTGCACAGGGATAAAAAAGACCCGATTTTCAGCCTGACCAACGCCATTATGGAAAGGGACGCCGCCAAAGCCATGCCCCTGTTGTCGTCACTGTTTTCCGAGGGGTTTCATCCTCTTCAGATTCTAAAATCCCTGGAAAATCAGGTCAGAAAGCTTCTGGCCATCAAGTGTTTTGTTACGGGAATTTACCGGGACGGCGGGGGCAATGGGATGCCACCCCTTAAAACCATGCATTTTAACGGGTTTAAACAGGCCATGATGCCCAGGATCGCCGCCTATGACACTGCGGTAACCCAGGCGGACGAAGCGCTTGAAAGCCGCCTAGCAACCGGGGAGGAAGCCAAATCCGGTAAAAAGAAGAAACCCCAGCTCACAGATCTTTTACTTGCCCCGAACCCCAAAAACCCGTATCCTGTATTCCAGAACTTTCAGAAATCAGAACATTTTTCCCTGGATGAACTAAGCGCGGCACTCATGGCATTGAGCGACCTGGACTTTCGTCTCAAATCCTCGGGTGCGGACGCCAGAACAGGGATCGAAAACTATATCATGGTCCTGTGCCGGAGAGGAGGCTCCTTTGAAAATGCGTAAAACCAAAATTGTTGCCACGGTATCCAACCTGAACTGCTCGCCCGAATTTATCCAGGGCCTCTACGATGCCGGTGCGAATGTGGTGCGCCTGAACACTGCGCACATGACCCATGACGATGCCCTTGAGGTCATTGAAAACACCCGGAAGGTGTCCGACAAGATCGGCATACTCCTGGATACCAAAGGGCCTGAGATCCGTACATGTGATGCAGAAGCCCCCCTGACCGTAAAACACGGGGATTATGTCCGTATCAAGGGTGCCCCGGGTGAAGTATCAAAAGATGATGTGATCTGCGTCTCCTATGCCCATTTTGTCAATGACGTGCCTGTGGGATCGTCGGTGCTGGTGGATGACGGGTATATTGCCCTGGCCGTGATGAAAAAGGACGAGGAATATCTGATCTGCCATGTGGAAAACGACGGGGTCATCCACCCGAGAAAAAGTATCAATATTCCGTCCGTCCATGTCAAGCTCCCGGCCCTGAGCGAAAAAGACAAGGGCTTTATCGAGTTTGCCGCAGATAATGACCTGGACTTTATTGCCCATTCCTTTGTCCGCAACCAGGATGACGTGATTGCGGTTCAGAAGATTCTGGACAAGAAAAATTCTCCCATAAAAGTTATTGCCAAGATCGAGAACGCCCAGGGAGTGAAGTATCTTTATGAAATCCTGGAGCATGCTTACGGGGTCATGGTTGCCAGGGGTGACCTGGCCGTGGAGATCCCCACCGAGCAGATCCCTTTGATCCAGAAACAGATTGTCCGGACCTGTGTTGAAATGCGGCGCCCCGTGATTGTGGCCACCCAGATGCTCCATTCCATGATTGATTCTCCAAGGCCCACCCGGGCGGAAGTTTCGGATGTGGCCAATGCCTGCCTGGACCATGCGGACGCCCTCATGCTCTCCGGGGAGACCGCCAACGGCAAATACCCGGAAATGGCCGTACGGACCATGGCAAAGATCGCCGAAGAGGTCGAGGAAAAGCGAAGCTCATTTATAGATGTACCATATTCCCTGGAAAACAAGGTCACGGCTTACCTGGCCAAGGCTGCGGTAAAAGCCGCCCTCCGCCTCAACACCAAAGGCATTGTCGCCGATTCCATGACCGGTAAATCCATCCTGGCCCTGACCGCATACCGGGGAGATAACCCCATTTTCGCCCAGGTTTACGACCGCAGGGTGATGCGCCAGCTCTCCCTCTCGTTCGGTGTGTTTGCCGATTATATTCCTGCAAACCTTTCCAATACGACCAACGAACCGCTTAAAGAATCCATCTGCCGCCTGATCGACGAGAAAAAATTTGAGGATGAAAATTTAATCATCGTTTTGGCCGGCAGCTTCGGGCCTGTCCACGGGGCCTCGTTCATTGAGATCTCTACGGCAGGAAGCTTTAAGGAAAAGTGTAACTAAGCGCACGGGCTGCCGTCTGCATCCGGGCGTGGCCGTGTCACCTCATCCACCAGGAAGAGGATGGAACGGTAGGGAATGCCCGCGTGGAATGACAGCCCGATTTCACAGGTTTTGCTGGTGGAATATCCTGCTTCGCAGGTGCAGACATGGTTGGCCAGACCTTCCAAAGCGGACCGGTTCAGTTCCGGCACATTAAATCCCTTGTCACCGGCAAACCCGCAGCAGTGAATCTCCCTGGGCCATATCACCTGGGTGGCACAGGCCCTGGCCAGTGACAACAGCCGGTTCTCCAGTCCCATCTTCAGGGTGCTGCAGGTGGGATGGATGGCAATGCGGGTGTCCTTCCGGGTAAATTCCAGCCGGTCCATGAGAAATTCAAGAACAAATTCCACAGGCTCATATACCTGCATCCGTTGTTCCAGGGCGGTTTTTATGCGCATCAGGCAGGGACTGGTATCGCAGAGCAGGGGGATGGTGCCGTCCTGGGTGGCAATGGAAAACGCCCGGGACAATTCCTTCAGTTTTTCGTCCGCAACCTCTGGAAACCCTTTGCTTTCAAACGCTTGTCCGCAGCAGAGACGGTCAAGTGATTCGGGATAGATCACCTCATATCCGGCCTTTTTTAGAATGGATGCGGTTTTGGCCGGCAGGGCTTCCTGTTCTGCATCCTGGCGGGAGGGGCCGCCCATGGCCCGGCTGGCGCAGCTTGGGAAATACACCACCTTGAGCGGATTTGACTGCTCAATGGTATCCTGCCGTATGGGGTCACCGCCCCGGGGCATTTCCCGGTTCCACAGGGGCAGGCGGTTCAGGCTTGCCTGTCTTGCCACGGCTGCTCCCTGGTCCATGAACGGGGTGCCAGTAATACCGTGGACCGTATCCACGGTGTTTAATGTCCGGCGGATGGTGCGGGTCACGCCGCCGAAGCGGTCCGCAACGGTTTGGGCGATTTTCCGGGCCAATGGGCCGTGGGCCTCTTTACGAAGGGACTTTACCATTTTACCGGTGTCAATCTCCACAGGACAGCGGGTGGCGCATAACCCGTCTGCGGCACAGGTATCGATCCCGGGATAGCGGTAGGACCGTGCAAGAGATTTCAATCCGGAGCCGTTGCCCGCCGCCATTTGCCTTGAGATTTCCCGCCGGCCGGCAATCCGCTGCCTGGGGGTGAAGGTCAGGTGCCTTGAGGGGCAGACCGGTTCGCAAAACCCGCATTCAATGCACTTGTCCGCAACCGTATGGGCCGGGGGCATGGATTTGAGATGGCGGATATGGGCGTCCGGGTCCGGGTTGAGGATCACCCCGGGATTGAGCAGATTTTCCGGGTCAAATATTGCCTTGATTTCCTTCATCAGTGAAAAGGCTGCCCGGCCCCATTCCTTTTCCACAAACGGGGCCATGTTCCGTCCGGTGCCGTGCTCAGCCTTGAGGGAGCCGTCATACCGCTCCACGACCATCTCAGCCACATCTTCCATGAACCCACGATACCGCTCCACTTCAGCGGATTGTGAAAAATCCTGGGTAAAGACAAAATGAAGGTTACCTTCAAAGGCATGCCCGAAAATAATGGCCTCGGTATAACCGTGGGTGTGAAACAGGGCCTGGAGATCTGTGGCAGCATCGGCCAGGTGGGCCGTGGGAAAGGCCACATCCTCGATGATAACCGTGGTGCCGGTCTTCCGGACCGCGCCAACGGCAGGGAAAAGGCCTTTACGGATGTTCCAGAGTTTCTGGCATGCCCCGGGGTCCGTGGAAAAGCTTACCGGGCGGACCGTGCTGAATTCCCCGAGACAGCCGGTGATCTCCCGTGCCCGGGCATCAAGGGTGGCAGCGTCAGTGGCCCGTGTCTCAACGAGCAGGGCGGTCACAGCATCGTCCAGGTCCTTGAGATATTCCGGCATTCCAGGCTTTTCCGCCACCGATGCCAGGCTGGCCCGGTCCATGAGTTCGGCGGCGGCCACAGAGCATGTCCGGAGCACGGGAATGGCCCTGCATGCATCTGCCATATCCTTGAACAGCACCAGGGCCGTTGCCTTGTGGGGATGCTCGGTCACTGTTTTGAGTACGGCATTTGAAATAAAGGCCAGGGTGCCTTCGGACCCGATCATCAAATGGGCCATGATGTCCAGGGGATCCTGGAAATCAACCAAGGCGTTGAGGCTGTAGCCGGTGGTGTTCTTGATCTTGAATTTGTGGCGGATGCGGTCGGCAAGGGGCGGATCTGCAAGAACGCGGTCCCGCAGGCCGGACAGCTTTTCCAGAAGGGGGGCATGGCTTTGGCGGAATGCAGCAACGCTTAAATCATCCCCGGTATCCACCACGGTGCTGTCCGCCAGTACCAGACGGATGCTTTCCAGGGTCTGGTATGAGTTCTGGGAGACCCCGCAGCACATCCCACTGGCATTATTGGCCAGTATTCCCCCGATCATGGCCGTGTCGATGGAGGCGGGATCCGGTCCGATTTTCTTGTCAAATCCTGCCAGGAGGCGATTGACATTTCCCCCGATCAGGCCCGGTTCAAGACGGATTTTTCCGGCGTCATCGTAAATCCGGAACCGGTCCCACCCCCGCCCAATACGCACCAGAACGGAATCGGTCACGGCCTGGCCGGACAGGCTTGTACCGGCGGCCCTGAAGGTCACGGGAAGCATCCGTTTGCCGGCTTCGCGAAGCACCAGGCAGACCTGCGCTTCGGTTTGGGCATCCACAATGACCTGGGGAGTGAGGGCATAAAAGCTGGCATCAGACCCAATGGCCGCCCGCCGGAGCGGATCTGTGATGACTTGTTCTTTGGGGAAAAACGCCAGCACGGTGCGGCAAAAATCGCGGTACGCAGGATTGATCATGTCAGCCTCCATGACATATCGTATCACGGCGTTACCGCCGCTCAACAGGGGAAATCAAAAAAGGGTGTGGGTATAGTTGTACCCGCAGGGATAGAGGCTGTCAAGCAGGGCAACAATTATGAGGGGATTCGCTCCCCCTGTTCCCGTACCGTATTGCAATTACCTTATCCGGATATGAACCTGTCCGGATCAAGCGGTTACGAACGGTTATTTCGCATGCCAGACACCGTGGTATACGGAGGTCCCGGGTTTGGGCTTGGGTTTCTTTTCACTTTCATAAATCACAAGTGAATGGTTCTGGCTTTTGGGATTTATTTGTAGCTTGAGAGGCTTGGGCGTGACAAAGCCCTCCCTGGGATAGAATTCAATAATATAGTATCCCGCTACGACCTGGTGGTGTACACCGGTAACATACTGCCCTTTTTCCTGTCCCACGGGGCCTTCAACGATTTTAAACGCATTCACGCCGTGCATAATGTCTATTTTTAATTTGGCATAAGGAGTCCCGGCATGGGTGTGGGGTGACGTTAAAAACAGCACCAGTCCGGCAATCACCGGCATTAAAAGCAGCAGTGTTAATCCTGTATGTTTCATTGCTCCTCCTTTTCATACTTCTGATTAAAACGGTTTTCAGCATCCCGGCCGTATCCTTTAGCTGTATCCCCCCAGGCCGGCGCTCAGTTAAAGTGGCATGCGGACCAATGGGTTGGGGATATTTTTTCAAGCCTTGGTTTCTCATGGCGGCATATTTCCTGGGCTTTGGGGCATCGGGTTCTGAACACACAGCCCGACGGCGGTTCCAGGGGGGAGGGCAGGTCGCCCTTGAGAACGATCCGTGTTTTGTTCTTCTCGATTTCCGGGTCTGGAATGGGAACCGCTGAAATCAGGGCCTGGGTATAGGGGTGCTTCGGATCGGTGTATATGCTTTCCCTGTCGGCGATTTCCATGGTGTTGCCAAGGTAGAGCACCATGATCCTGTGGCTGATATGGCGGACCACGGACAAGTCATGGCTGATGAACATCAGGGAGAGGCGGTAGGTGTTCTGGAGCGCCATGATCAGGTTGATGATCTGTCCCTGGATGGAAACATCCAGGGCAGACACGGGTTCATCGCAGATGATCAGCCTGGGTTTCAGGATCATGGCCCGGGCTACCCCGATCCGCTGGCACTGCCCCCCGGAAAATTCGTGGGGATACCGGTTGATCATCAGGGGCAAAAGCCCCACCTGGTCCATCATATCGGCCACAGCCTGCTTTCTCTCTGTCTTGGACATCTCCGGCCGGTGGACGGTAAGGGGTTCTGCAATAATGTCACCCACGGTCATCCGGGGATCAAGGCTTGCCAGGGGGTCCTGGAAAATGATTTGCATCTGGCGCCTGTAGTCGGTCATCTGCCCGGAAGAAAGAGAGGAAATGGGCGTTCCCATCCAGTCCACGGTGCCTTGGGTCAGCGGCAAAAGCCTTAGTATGCCCCGGGCCAGTGTGGATTTGCCGCAGCCGGATTCCCCGACAATTCCAAGGGTCTCTCCCTGCTCCAGATCAAGGTCAATCCCGTCCACCGCCTTTACCTTCAGGGGCGTGCGGTTCTTCCACAACCCCCGGGAGCGAACCGGGAAGTGGACCTTAAGGTTGCGGACCCGTAGCAGGGGGGCCGTTTCGGCGTTTGCATCTGTTACGGCAGTTGGTCTAGATGGCATGCTTTTTTTCTTTCATGGGAAATGGTGGTCAATTCCGGCAGGGTGTGCCTGCAACGTTCCATGGCATGGGGACAGCGCGGGGCATAGGCGCATCCCCTGGGAAGGGCCTGTAAATCCGGAGGGGTTCCCGGAATGGAGCTTAAGGCACCATGCCCGGCCGCGTCGATACGGGGCATGGCATTGAGCAGGCCCCTGGAATAGGGGTGTCTCGGGTCTTTGAACAGGTCGTTCACCGGTGCCTCTTCAACGATCCTGCCGCCGTACATGACCAGAACCCGGTCGGCCAGGCCGGCAATCACTCCCAGATCATGGGTGATCAGGGCCGTGGCCATGTTAAATTCTTTTCCCAGCCGCTGGATCAACTCCAGGATCTGGGCCTGGACTGTTACATCCAGGGCTGTGGTGGGTTCGTCGGCAATGAGGAGCTTGGGGCGGCACAGCAGGGCCATGGCAATCATGACCCGCTGGCGCATCCCTCCTGAAAATTCGTGGGGATACATGTCAAACCGTTTTTCCGCCTCGGGGATTCCCACCAGATTCAGCATGTCAATGGCCCGTTTTGATGCCTTTTTCCTGCCCATGCCCTGGTGTTCCATCAGAACCTCGGTCATCTGGCGGGAGACTTTCAGATACGGGTTGAGTGAGGTCATGGGGTCCTGAAAGATCATGGAAAAATGAACCCCGCGCAGGGTATTGAGTTCCGCCGCCGGCAGGCCCAGTATGGGGCGGCCCATGAAAACAGCACTGCCCCGGGCGCGGCCGTTTTTGGCCAGAAGTCCCATAATGGACATAAACACCTGGGTTTTACCGGAACCCGACTCTCCCACAATGCCCAGGCATTCCCCTTCATGCACCGAAAAGCTGATATCGTTGACCGCCCTAACTTCCCCGTCATGGGTGTCAAAGCGTGTGACAAGTCCGTTTACGTCAAGCAGCGGCATGGTTATCGATCCCTGGGGTCCAGGGCATCCCTGAGCCCATCCCCGATAAAGTTAAAGCAAAAAAGAGTAACTGCCAGGAACACAGCGGGAAAGACGAGCAGCCAGGGCGCGGATTCCATCTGCCTGGCCCCTTCTGAAATCAGGACCCCCCAACTGGTCATGGGTTCCTGGACGCCAAGCCCCAGAAAGGACAAAAAGCTTTCCGTAAGGATGACCTGGGGAATGGTCAGGGTCATATAGACAATGACCGGTCCCAGCACATTGGGAATGATGTGCCTGAAAATGATGACGATGTTGGACACGCCCACGGCATGGGCCGCTTCAATGAACTCCTTTTTCTTGACCGACAATGTCTGGCCCCGGACAATCCTGGCCATGGTCAGCCACTCCACCGCCCCCAGGGCAATGAAAATCAGGAAAATGTTCCGGCCGAAAAACACCATGAGGAGAATCACGAAAAACATAAAGGGCAGGGAATACATCACATCCACGATGCGCATCATGAAATTGTCGGTCCTGCCGCCGATAAATCCGGATACCGCTCCGTAAGTGACGCCGATGATCAGACTGACAGTGGTGGCCAGGATCCCGACCAGGAGGGACACCCTGGCTCCGTAAAGGGTTCTGACAAAAAGATCCCGGCCATTGCCGTCGGTGCCGAACCAATGCTTGTGTTCCATACTGGGCGGGCCGGGAAAATCATACCCCCAGTCCGGATCATCATAGGTCCATGTGGAGAGCATGGGAGCACATACCGCCATGAGGATGATGATACCCAGGATCACCATGGAGGTAACGGCGGCCTTATTGTTCAGCAGCCGCCGCCGGGCGTCATGCCACAGGCTTCTGCCCCTGATCCCGGCGGCGTCCGTGTCCGTCAACTGGTCCCGGGTGGTGTCTTTATATCCTGTTTCCGTCATTATTCCGCCTTTACCCGTGGGTCCAGTATACTGTAAAGAAGATCGACAACCAGATTCAGCAGGATGATCAGAATCGCGTAAAAGACCACCACCCCCATGACAACGGGGTAGTCGCGGTTCAGGGCCCCGTTTACAAAGTAACGGCCGATGCCGGGGATATCAAAAATGCTTTCAATGACCACCGACCCTGTCACCACAGCCGCAGTTGCCGGGCCGAGATAGGAAACCACCGGCAGCAGTCCCCCCCGGAGTGCATGCCGCACAACAACGATCTTTTCCCTTAACCCCTTGGCCCGGGCCGTCCGGATAAAATTGGCATGCAGGGTTTCCACCATGCTGCCCCGGGTGAGGCGGGCGATATAGGCGATCTGGGGCAGAGCCAGGGCAATGACCGGCAGGATTTTATGGCTCAAGGCCCCGCTTCCCCAGCCGGCTACCGGCAGAACGGAAAGATAGACCCCGAAGACCAGGGTGAGCAAAGGAGCCATGACAAAGTTGGGCACGGCAATCCCTGTCATGGCAAACCCCATGATCATGTAATCAAACCCTGAATTCTGCCGCAGGGCTGCCAGGGTGCCGGCCGTGACGCCGAAAAAAACAGCCAGGCCAATGGCATACAGGCCCAGTTCCAGGCTCACCGGGAATCCGGTGAGGATCAGGTCGGTGACTGTGAAATCCAGGTATTTGTAAGACGGGCCAAAATCCCCCTGAAGGATGTTTTTCAGGTAGCTCAGGTATTGTTCATGAACGGGTTTGTCCAGGTTGTAGGCTTTGAGAATATTGGCCTCAATTTCGGGGGGCAATTGGCGCTCCCGGTCAAACGGCCCCCCGGGCGCGGCCTTCATCATGAGAAACGCGATGGTGATAATGACGAAAAGGGTGGGAATTGCACTCAGCAGCCTGCGGATAATATAGGAAAGCATGGGCGGTATGGATACTCCTTTGGGGAGGGCCGTGGCAAAAAAGATTTTTTTGCCACGGCATTGTTCAACGGCTATTTCAGGGAGATATATCTCCAGCGGTTGATATCTTTGGGATTGTCCACAAACCCGACCACATTTTTGGCAACCAGGTTTTTGCTCACATAATGGTAGATGGGGATCACGGGCTGGTCATCCATGGCAATGGCTTCTGCCGCATGCATCAACTCTGCCCGTTTGGCCAGATCCGGGGTTTGTTCCGCTTCCAGCATGAGCCTGTCGAATTCGGGATTTGAGTACTGGCCGTAGTTGTTGGGGCCGGTACGGGTTTCCAGAAGGTATAAAAAGTTCTGGGCATCGTTGTAATCCGCAATCCAGGCAGCCCGGGCCACTTCAAAATTGGCCTGTTTCAAGTCGGCGTAATGGGCCTTGACCTCCAGGTTGAACAGTTCCGCCTTAACGCCCACGGCCTTCCACATGGACGCAACGGCAACGGCAACACGTTTGTGGTTTTCGGAAGTATTGTACCGGAGGGTAAACTTCAGGGGATTGTCCGGCCCGTATCCCGCTTCTTTGAGAAGCGCCTTGGCTTTTTTCACTCTTTGTCCATAGGGCATGTCCTTCCATGCGACCTGGGCGGGCGTATCGTAAAAAGCAACCCCGGGCGGAACAAACGAATAGGCGGCAAGTTCCCCGGTTTTCAGCACCCGGTCCACAATGGCTTCCCGGTTGATGGCCATGGACAGGGCCAGGCGGATGCGTTTGTCGGTAAAAGGTTTGCGGGAAGAGTTAATGGCATAATAGTACACCCCCATATACGGGGCGATATGGGTTTCTTCCGGCATGTTCTTTCTCAGCCAGTCGATCTGGTCTGATGCAAAATCCTTGACCACATCAATTTCACCGGCCCTGAACCGCTTCTGGACGGCGGCCCGGTCTTCCTGGGTGAAAAACACAAGGTTGTCCAGGGCAACGGACCCGGCATCGTAGTATTTGTTGTTCTTGATGAGCTTGACATGGGTGTTGGGAATCCATTCGGTCGGCTTGAACGGGCCGTTGACCACCATGTTTTCCGGTTTTGTCCAGGCTTTGCCGTGTTTTTTGATGATATGGCGGGGAACCGGATAGGCCGTGTAATGGGTTAAAAGTTCCAGAAAGTAGGGGGCCGGGCCGGTGAGGATAATCTCCAGGGTATGATCGCCAAGAGCTTTTACGCCCAGGGTCTCAGGGGCGGCCTTACCGGTATTGACCGCTTCCGCGCCCTGGATGATATACAGCAGGGAAGCATATTCTGCAGCGGTTTCCGGTATGAGTATCCGCCGCATGGAAAATACAAAATCCTTGGCGGTGAGGGGAGTGCCGTCAGACCAGGTGCTCTGTCTCAAGTTAAAGGTATAGGTTTTGCCGTCCCCGGACACGTCCCAGGATTTTGCAACACCCGGAACCGGCATGGCACTGGGGTCTTCCGTAATCAGTCCCACAAACATGTCGCCCACAATATAGTTTTCCCAGGTCCCGCTGAGCTTATGGGGATCCAGTGAAGCCGGTTCTCCCATATTGGCCACCCGCAGGGTACCCCCGGCAAAAGCGGGAAGGGCTGCCAAAACCATACCGGCAAGAACAATGGCGGTGATGAACATGCATAGGCGCGTGACTGTTTTTCTCAAGGGCGTTGTCATAAATTTTTCCTCCGTCTGATATTGGGGTTTGTCCTGAACATGGCCGGAGGAGGTGAAACTGTTTTTCCCGTGACCTGTCCGCTGGCGAAACAAACCGGGTTTCAATGATAAAGAGAGGCCCGAACAGATAGGATTTGAATTTTTCCTGTCCGGCCGGGAAAATCAAAAAAAAATGGATCTGCTTTGATGTCTGGTTCGGCCGGAGAATTCTGAGTAATAAGACTGTTCCGCCTTTTTTGATCAGTTATGTATTAGGCTTATTTTTGAATCGTGTAAAGATTTTTTTTGTAAAACTGCCTTCCGTTTCCATTGGAAACAGACCGGTGGCCATCATGGGATTTTCCAGGAGAGAATATTGCAAATATATTCAATGTAACGCATATAGCTGTTCTCAAAATTTCGTTCCAATTCAATTTTCAACTTAGGTGGTTGCGCAGCAAATGACGCCTAAGTTTTCATGGCGGCCGCTGGAACATTCCCCGTTTTACCATATCCTTTGCAGGGCCCTTGAAAAATATGTGGGAAAAGCACCTGCCGCGATGCTGGCATCTGCATATGCCTTGGGCGATCCTGTGCGTTTGAGAGACCTCTTCAAATCAACAGGATTTCAACGGATTGAGATCCGTGTTGTCATTAAACAGATGCAATGCCCCTCATTGACGGATTTTTTCTACGGCGGGCTTTCAGCATCTCCCTTTGCTAAAGATGTGTTTGCACTGGAAACTTCGGAGCTGGAGGCCATGCTTGATATGATCCGGGAAGGGGTGGCCGGTTATCTTGATGACAGCGGCCTTGCCGCACCAATGGAAGCTTATGTTGTTTCAGCCCTGAAATAGCCTTGAAGGAAAGGACTGAGAGTGGTGGCCTCTTGGTTTTCAGGCATCCATCGTAAAAAAACCGAGGATGAGCAGATACGGCTTATGCGTCAAACAAATCCTGGGCCTTGTAGGAGCTTCGAACATGGGGGCCTGAGGCCACCTGACGGAACCCGATTTTTCTGGCTGTTGTTTCCAGGTGCTCGAATTGTTCCGGGGTGTAAAAGGTGGAGACGGGCAGATGATCCCGGGTGGGCTGGAGATACTGGCCGATGGTCAGAATATCGCAGCCATGGGCGTGGAGATCCCCCATGGTCTGTTCAAGTTCCGCCTCTGTTTCTCCCAAACCTACCATAATCCCGGATTTGGTGAACATATCAGGATTCAGTTGTTTAACACGGGCGATGAGATCCAGGGAGCGCTGGTACACGGCCTCAGGCCGGACCCGGGGATATTGGGAGGGCACGGTTTCAATATTGTGGTTGAGGACATCCGGTGTTGCATCTACAACAATTCTGAGGGCGTCTTGGTCACCCTGGAAATCCGGGATCAATACCTCCACCCGGGCAGGTCTATTGTCTTTCAGGGGAAGGGTTTCCCGTATGGCGCGAATGGTTTTGGCAAACTGACGGGCACCGCCGTCGGGCAGATCGTCCCGGGTGACCGAGGTGACCACCACATATCTCAATCCAAGGGTTTTGGCAGCCTCGGCCACCCGGCCGGGCTCTTCAGGATCCACAGGCGTGGGGGCCAATGCCGTGACATTGCAGAACCGGCAGTGGCGGGTGCACTGGTCGCCCAGAATCATAAAGGTTGAGGTGTCCTTGGAAAAACACTCAAACATGTTGGGGCAGTTGGCCTCCTGGCAGACCGTGTGGAGTTTGGATTCCGACAACAGGCGGGTGACCCGCTGGTAATCGCCGCCCAGGGGCAGCTTTTTTTTCAGCCAGGACGGTTTGCCTTTGGCCGGGCTCTTGCGGTTACAGGTGGTATTGTATGCCATGGTCGGAAATCCTTTATGGGGTCCGGTTGATATTGCGTTCAAATACTTCTGAAAAGTAATGGACAAAACAGTCGCGCACCTTGTCCATCATCTGTTTGTCGGCGTCATGCGGAGGCCGGTCCAGGGACTGCTGGTCCATACCGTTCTCCAGGGCAATGGACGACATGGCCTGGTTGGCAAGGCCACAGGGGTTGATCCAGGTAAACGGGGCCAGGTCCGGGTTGACATTCAGGGCCAGGCCGTGGATGGATACCCCTTTTTTAATGGAGATGCCCACGCTGCCGATTTTTTTGTCTCCCACCCAGAGGCCGTGGTTCCGTTCGTCCCGGTCTGCGGGCACATCAAATTGCGCACAGGTCCGCTTCATGATTTCTTCCATACCGCTGACAAACTCCGGGACACCCAGGCGGCTTCGCTCCAGGTCCACGACCGGGTAAAGCACGGCCTGGCCCGGGCCGTGGTAGGTAATGTTGCCGCCCCGGTCGGTCTGGACGATCTCAATGCCTTTTGCTGCTAAAAACGCTTCGGAAACCACCAGGTTCTCCCGGCCGCCGCGCCGGCCCAACGTATACACCGGCGGGTGCTGAACAAACAGCACCCGGTCAGGCAGTGCCGGGTCGGCCAGCTTGGCAGCCAGGGTCTCCTGCTGGAGAGCCAGCGCCCGTGTGTATTCGAGAAGGCCTAAATCCCTGAATTCACAAGAGCACTGGCTGTCCGTAACCATATCGGGCATTATCCCCTCAGGCATGGTTTTCTGGCTGCGGTAACTTCATCCAGCCGGGTCACCTTGGGCAGCATGGGCGCCTTTTTCAGTTTTTCAGGCGTTTCCATGGCTTCTTTGGCAATGGCTTTTACCGCATCAATGAACTGGTCAATGTCTTCTTTTGACTCGGTTTCCGTGGGTTCGACCATAAAGGCCGCATCCACCACCAGCGGGAAGTAAACCGTGGGGGGATGGAATCCGTAGTCCAGAAGACGCTTGGCAATGTCCATGGTGGTGATATGGTATTCCTGCTGCTTTTTATCGTTGAACACGCATTCATGCATGCACGGCCGGTCATAGCAGAGATTCAGGGTGTCCTTGAGGCTCTCTTTAATGTAATTGGCATTGAGCACGGCATATTTGGATGCGTTGGTCAACCCCTCGGCTCCCATGGTCAGGATATAGGAGTAGGCTTTGACCAGGACCCCGAAGTGGCCGTAAAAGGTGTGCATCCGGCCGATGGTGTCCGGGCAGTCCGTGACGAATTTATAGGTGTCCAACTCTCTTTCAACCCTGGGAACGGGCAGGAAGGGAATCAGCTTTTCAACTACGCCCACGGGGCCTGAGCCGGGACCGCCGCCGCCGTGGGGGGTGGAAAAGGTCTTGTGCAGGTTCAGGTGGAGCACATCGATCCCCAGGTCGCCGGGTTTGACAACGCCCATGATGGCGTTCATGTTGGCGCCGTCGCCGTAGACCAGGCCGCCTTTGGCATGAACGATGTCGCAGACTTCCTTGATGTTCTCTTCAAAAAGCCCCAGGGTATTGGGGTTGGTGATCATGATGCCGGCCGTGTCTTCGTCCATGGCGGCGGCAACGGTTTCAGGGGCCAGGATGCCGTCGGGGCCGGACTTGATGTTGACCGAATCATACCCGCACAGGGACGCGGATGCCGGGTTGGTGCCGTGGGCGGTATCCGGAATCAGGATTTTGGATCTCTGCCTGCCCTGCTTGGCGTGATAGGCATGGATAATGAGCATGCCCGCCAGTTCGCCGTGGGCGCCGGCCGCCGGCTGGAGGGTGACGGCGGGAAATCCCGTGATTTCACCCAAAAGCTGTTCCAGCTCGTACATCAGGCGCAGTGCCCCCTGGGAGAATTCCTCGCCGGTAAGGGGATGGGCGCCGGCAAATCCCTGGCGTGCCGCCTGGACCTCGTTGGTTTTGGGGTTGTATTTCATGGTGCAGGACCCCAACGGATACATGCCGGAATCCACACCAAAGTTCCACTGGGAAAGCCGGGTAAAATGCCGGACCACATCCAGCTCGGAAAGCTGGGGCAGATCCGGGGCATCGCCGGTGAGGGACGGGTCCATTTCCACCCGCTCCACATCCGCTTTGGGCAGGGAGATGGCGCATCTGCCCTCGCGGCTTTTTTCCCAGAGCTGGGGTTCATTGAATATAAGGCCGCTGGTGCCGGGCTGTTTCATGATTGCACCTCCTTTGCCAGCAGGTCCATGTCTTGTTTGGACACGGTTTCTGTGGCGCAGAAAAGATAATGGTCTTTCAGTTCAGGATAGCAGGAATCCAGGGGCATGCCTGCGAACATGCAGTTGTCGCGGATGAGTGCGGCCCGTTTTTCGGCAAAGCCCTGGGGTGCCTTGAGGACGAACTCGTTGAAAAACGGTCCGTCAAACACGGATTCAAATCCTGCTCCGGTCAGTGCGTTTTTCAGGTAAACGGCCTTGTCATGGTTCTGCCGGGCGATTTCCCGGATGCCGATTTTACCGATGGTGGCCAGGTAAACAGAGGCTGTGGTGGCGTTAAGGCCGTTGTTCGAGCAGATATTGGAAGAGGCTTTTTCCCTCCTGATATGCTGTTCGCGGGTGGCCAGGGTCAGCACGTAACCGTCCTGGCCGTTGAGATCTTTGGTTTTGCCGATGAGCCTTCCGGGAAGGTTACGCATCATTTTCTGGGTACCGGCCAGCAGTCCCAGGCCGGGGCCGCCGAATGTCTTGGCAATGCCCAGACTCTGGCCTTCACCGGCAACCAGGTCCGCACCAAAGCTGCCCGGTGATTTGAGCAGGCCCCAGGCCAGGGCTTCGGTGAACGAGGCGATCATCAGGACTTTTTTGGCGTCGGCTGCGGCTCTGAACGCCCCCAGGTCTTCGATGTTGCCGAAGAAGTTGGGCGACTGGACCGCCACACCGGCCACACCGTCCATGGCCTCAAACGCGGCCACATCGGTAAGGCCCTGTGCTGTGGCCGGAATTTCCACCATTTCGTAACCCGCAGGTGCGATATAGGTGTTGATGATTTCCCTGTGGGCGGGATGGACCAGCGAGGAAACAGCGATTTTGTTTGCTTTCCTGCTTTTTCTCAGGGCGATGAGAGCGCACTCGGCAAGTGCGGTGCCGCAGTCGTAATGGGATGCAGTGGAGATGTCCATGCCCAAAAGCTCCGTGACCATGGTCTGGAATTCGTAGATGGCCTGGAGGGTGCCCTGGCTGACCTCGGGCTGGTACGGGGTGTAGGCGGTCATGAATTCGGACCGGGATACCAGGTAGGGAACAATGGACGGAATATAATGGTCATAAGACCCTGCGCCGATAAAACAGGTATAGTTTTTACAGGCAATGTTGGTGGAGGCCAAAGCTTCCATGTGGGCGTTGAGATCCCATTCGCTCATGGCATCGGGCAGGTCAAGACCGTCCTTTATTTTTAAAGCATCCGGTATGGTGTCAAAAAGATCGTCCAGGGAGGCATGGCCTGTTTTGGCCAGCATCTGGTCGATGTCTTCCCGGGTATGGGGTAGGTAACGCATGGCAAGCTATCCTTTCAGCATATCAAGGTATGCTCCCTGGTCCATAAGGCTGTCCATTTCACTCATATCTTCGGGTTTGATTTTTACCAGCCATCCGCCGGCATAGCAGTCGTTGTTGACCAGTTCGGGCGCATCTTCAAGATCTTCGTTCACGGCAACGATTTCACCGCTGATGGGCAGGTATATCTCGGACACGGCCTTGACCGATTCAACAGATCCGAATTCGTCGCCCTGGTCAAAGGTATCCCCTTCTTCGGGCAGTTCCACAAATACGATTTCACCGAGCTGGTCCTGGGCATAATCGGACAATCCAATGGTGATGGTGTCGCCGTCTGTCTTGGCCCACTCGTGATCTTTGGTGTATTTGACGTCTTCGGGAAAGTTGAGTTCATCCAATGCTTTCATAATTGCCTCCTTTACCTGTTTTTATGATGGTCGGGGCGTTGCGGAAATGCAGGCCCCAGGTCTAAAACGCGTATTTAAATAAAGTTCTTTATCGCCAGTCTTGCGGTCCTGTCCGGCCGTATGTCCTGCACGGTGCGGACGGGAATGGAACGTTTGCCTTCTTTGAGGGTGAGCCGGGCACCAATATCAAGGGGCTTGTCAACCATGACGAACCCGCAGGCCAGTCCTTTTATTTTAACATCTTCGGCCAGATCCGGCGTATTAATGCTCACGATGGCGTCATCGGACCAGGAAACCGCCATGTCTGTGGCGCAGGTCAGGACCCGTCCGATGACAGTGCCGTCCGCGTCCAGGACCTGGGTGTTTTCCCCGGCATTGACTTTTCGCAGGGAATCGCCGGCAAAGGCGTAGGTATGGTCGGCATCTTTGCAGGACAGCAATGCGTCCGCTCCCAGAAAGTCCTTGGTAAAATCGGTTTTATCCTCTGTATAGGGCAGGGCAAAATCCCAGGGGTGGTTGATAAACGGAAAGTGGCCGATATCCTGGTGGGAAAGGGGCAGGCAGGCGCCGGCGCGCAGGGAGTCTCTGGCCCCGAGGCCGCAGGCAGTCAGGCCCGCATCTTTTCCGGAGTCGAGCAGGGCGGTCCACAGGGCCGTGACCTTATCCGGTGCGATGAAAATCTCAAATCCGAATTCACCGGTGTACCCGGACCTGGACAGGAGAATGGGGGTGCCGTCGGCAAGAAAAATCTGGCCGGGCTGGTCCGGGTCAATATCCCCTTTAAAGGAGAAATACGGCATGGGTACGAAAACCGTGTCCGGGTCTTTGAGGTGACCTGAAAGAATCCGGGCGGCATTTTTACCCTGAATGTCGATTTTGGCAAGTTTGCCGGTAAGATCTGTGATATCGGCTTCCCTGCCGCCTTTCTGCTCCGACAGGTGCCCGGCAATTGTCGCGCCCATGCCTGCATTTACACAGACCATGAACCGGATATCTGAAAACCGGTACACAATGGCGTCATCAATGCAGTGGCCCTGTTCGTCCAGAAAGGCGCCGTAGACGCAGCGGCCCGGCGCAAGGCTGTCAATATTACGGGTAAAGCAACTGTTGATCAGGTCAAAGGCATCTTTGCCCAGGACCGTGATGCAGGCCATGTGGCTGGTATCGAACAACCCTGCGGATTTGAGCACGGCAAGGTGCTCGTTTTTAACCCCGGTGTCATACCACAGCGGCATGTCAAATCCGCCGAAATCGGCCATATTGGCCCCTGCACTTCTGTGCCATTGGTTCAATGGCGTTGTTTTAAGACTATCGTTCATGACAGCCCCCCTTATTTAACAATTTATACAGTCAGTTAAAATATGTAGGGAACTTTCAGGTTATAGGATTTGTACACCACAAAGGTTTCAACAGAACTGACTCCAACAACCTTGGAAATTTCTTCGGTATAAAATTCAAGCAGGCCAAAGCCTTTTTTGAACAGAACCAGGATCACCAGGTCATAACGCCCGGTGACAACCGATACCGAGATCACTCCTTTAAGATTGCTGATTTCCTTGCCTTTTTCCACCAGGTTCATCTCGGTGAGCTTGATGCCGATGATCACTGTCCTGTGGCCCGGCAGTTTTGCAGGGTCAACCAGCCCGCAGATTTCCAGCACGCCTTCGTCCTGAAGCTTGTTGACCCTGGATCTTACCGTGTTTTCGGTGATGGCAAGTTTATCAGCGATTTTTTTAAAGGATTTTTTTCCTTCTTTTAATTCCCTGATAATGTCGATATTCGTTTGATCGATCTTCATTCCGCCTCTTTTTTTAGCTAAAAAATTTTGGAAATATGAAATTTAATTAAATTTAATTGATAAATACCGTACGATAGTGCTAATGTCAAATAAAAACTTATTAAATTATGGAAAAATTAAATTTTTTTTGGAAAAACTAATGAAAATAGTATATATTTCCTTTTTAATGTTGTAATTATTCAAAAATTTAAAATTGCAGAGATAATTCAAAAAACAGCAAACCCAAAACGGAGGCAAACATGGCAAAAAAACTGGTGGTCATCGGCGGCGGCCCGGGCGGATATATTGCGGCATTAAAAGGGGCTGCACTGGGGGGAGAGGTTACCTTGATCGAGCAGGAAAACCTGGGCGGCACCTGTCTGAACTGGGGATGTATTCCATCGAAAATCATGAAAAATTCGGCTGATCTCTTATTAAAATGTATGGAGGCCGGCAAGATGGGGATCCGGATCCAGGGTGAGGTCAGCCCGGACATGCCGGCCCTGATGGCCAGAAAGGACAAGATCCTGGCCGACCAGAGAAAAGGAATTGCCGGGCTGATGGAAGCCAATGGCGTGTCTGTTGTGTTGGGCAGGGGCATGATTTCATCCCCGGGGCAGGTAACGGTCACCGGCGGCGATGGTGCTGAAACCGTCGTGGATTACGATAAGCTGATTATCGCCACCGGCACCAAGCCTATGGATGTGCCGGATTTTCCCTTTGACCATGACTGGGTGGTGTCTTCCAACGATATTCTCTCCCTGGACCGGATCCCCGCGTCCATGACTATTGTGGGCGGGGGCGTGATCGGGTGTGAGTTTGCCTTTATCTTTTCCGCCCTGGGTTGCAAGGTCACGGTGGTTGAGGCCATGTCCAGGCTGCTGCCCCTGCCGTCCGTGGACGCATCCTGTTCAAAGCTGCTGCTCCGGGAAATGAAAAAACGAAAGATCAAGGTGTTCTGCGATACGGTTGTCACCCGTGCGGAGCGTACAGATGACGGGGTGAGCATCTCTCTTGAAGTCAGCCCGTTTACAGACAATCCCAAACCCAAAAAACTTAAAATCCAGACCCTTGATTCGGAAGTCATGGCGGTCTGCATCGGCAGGACCCCCTTATCTGAAAACCTGGGACTGGAAAATATCGGATTGGGAACGGACCGGGGCTGGATTCCGGCCAATGAGTTCATGGAAACGCCTGTGGAGAATGTTTATGCCATCGGCGATATCCTTGGGCCGGCCAAGGTAATGCTGGCCCATGTTGCCTCCCACGAAGGGCTTGTGGCCGCTGAAAACGCCATGAAAGACGCGGACGGCAATAAGGCGGCCATGGCGTATGATGCTGTGCCGGGGGCCATTTTCACCATGCCTGAAATCGGTACGGTGGGTCTGAGCGAAGCCGGTGCCGTGGAAAAGGGGATTGCCGTGGAAACGGCCACGGTGAACTTCAGGGTGCTGGGCAAGGCCCAGGCCATCGGTGAAATCGCAGGTGAAGCAAAGATGATTGTGGATGCGGCCACCAAAAAGGTGCTTGGCGTGCATATCACCGGCCCCCATGCCACAGATCTGGTTGCCGAGGCAACCCTGGCCGTTGAAAAGGGCATGACCGCAGATGAGGTCGCCCATACCATCCATGCCCATCCCACACTGGCGGAAATCATGGGGGAGGTGGCTTCCAAAGCATCCGGCGTACCCCTGCACGGATAATCTGTTTCACGTCTCCGGAAAAACTGTCCCGGCCTCCATCCTTCAGGGAGGCCGGGTCTTCATCTGATTGCCGGTGTTGCCGGCGGCTTTCCCATCCGGAATCAAATACCAAAACGCAGTCCGGGCTGCCAGGATCCGGATCCCCCATCATGCCATACCGGATAACCTAACGGGGTGACTTCACGTGATGAATTAAGATATGGGCAAACCGGGGCTGTCATGATATGACACATCCCATGCAGACGCGGCCATGATAAAATGGTTGATGCGTAAACCAGACACGGACGCCCCAGGCAATTCCTGGACGGTATCCCGTTAACCCGGGACATTTAATTAACATACATAGCCCCCAAATAACGACCATGCACGCGGACGGAACAAAGCAGGCAATGCGTTCTTTCACCAGGAAGATGATCCTCCTGATGATTCTGGGCGGTCTTTTGTCCCTGGTGGTGTCCCCGGTGAGTGCTGCCGGACTGACCCTGGGCTACACCCCGTACCGGCCGTTTTTGTTTGATGGTGCCAATGGAGAGCCCAGGGGAATCATCAGGGACTTATGGGCACTCTGGTCCCTGGAAACCGGTGTACCGGTCTCCTTTACAAAGATAGATTCACCGGGCCCGGAAAACCGTGTCAGGTCCGAGGCCATTGCCGCACTGAGGCCGGGTGATGATATCCGCGGGTTTTCAGCCTTTGACCTGCCCCTGCCTGCCCTTGAATTTTTTCTGTATGTGGATGCCGGTGCAGACCCCGGGGGATTGGAAAACCTGACAGGAAAAGATGTCGGTGTGGTAGCCGGAAGTCCTTCCCCGCAGTTTATAAAAAAACAATATCCCGGGGTATCTCCCGTGGAGTTTAAAGACCATGACGCCCTGATCCGGGCGGCGGCCGCAGGCGGTATTCCTGGCTTTATCATGGAAAAGACCGTGGCTTCAACCCTGCTGGCGGCATCCGGGCACGGGAACAGGGTGCGGGCCAGCAAGAGTCCTTTGTTTTCATTGCCTCTGAAAGCCGCTGTCCGTTCAGATGTTCCCGGGCTTTCCAGCCGGGTCAGAAGTGGTTTCTCAGCAATCACCCGTGAAAAGGTCAACACGCTGGTCGCCAGTTGGACCGGCGAATCCCGGGCCGGGATGTGGCGGCCCCATACCAGGCCATTGAAGATTGCCGCCAGTATAGACAACATGCCCTTCCACTTTGCCGATACCGAGGGCAATGCTGTGGGCATGTTTGTGGACCTCTGGCGTCTCTGGTCCGCCAAAACCGGAATCCCTGTCGAATTCATCCCTGTGCCCTGGGCCAGGAGCCTGGAGATGGTCAGAAACGGCGAGGCAGATATTCATGCGGGCTGCTTTTTTTCGGTGCAGCGGGATGCGTACCTGGATTATGCAGATAAGCTGAGGGATTGCCAGACCCACTTTTTTTTCCATGAGTCTATTTACGGCCTCAAAGGCTTGCAGGATCTTAAAGGGTTTGAAATCGGCGTGCTGGACCAGGACTATGCCGTGGAATTTGTCCGCAGGGAAATGCCGGGGGCTGCCCTGAAAATCTACGAAAGCCACCAGGCGCTTTTCAAAGGGGTCGAAAACGGCGAAATCAAGGTATTTATCTGCGACACCCCCACAGCGCTTTATTTTCTGACACGTCAGCAGCTCATTTCCCGTTTCCGGTATCACCCGTCCAGGCCCTTGTACCGGAAACCGTTTTTTGCCGCTGTCCGCGAGGGCAACCCATACCTGATCCGGATGATCAACCAGGGGTTGGCGAAAATTACGTCCGAGGAGCGGGCCGTTGTTGAACGGCGGTGGATGGGCAAGGCACCCGAACAGACCCGGAACCGGGTCATCATTGGTGTGGACCAGTCGTTTCCGCCGTTCAGTATGCGGTCTGCCAACGGGGAGCCCTCCGGCCTGCTGGTGGATTATTGGCACGCCTGGGCAAAAAAAACAGACCGGGATGTGGTCATCCGCCTGTATGAACGCCAGGAAGCGGTGAATGCCTTGAAAGACGGTATCATCGACATCCTGTCCGTATTTCCTTCAAAAAAAACCACCCATGGGTGGGCCGGGTTTTCCACTCCCCACTACCGGCTGGACTGGTATTTGTACCAGCCCGGCACCCGTCTGGGCCACGACACCTTTGGATTTAATCCGGATACGGATTTTGCCCGGCTGACCGTAGGGACGCTTGCCCATTCCAGGGCCCGGGAGTGGCTGGACAACAGGATTTACGGCCCGGATATCGTGGATTTTGACACCACGGAACAAATGATACTGGCTGCGGGCCGGGGAACCATTGATGCGTTTTTGGCAACCCCCCAGGAAATGGCGGTTCTGCCGGGCCAGATGGGACTTCCGGGAAATTTTTCCAGAAGCATTGCACCGATGCTCCAGGTGCGGGCAAGGGCAGGGGTGAGAAATTATAATCCCGATCTTGTCGAGGCCATTGAGTCCGGGTTCAACCGGCTCTCCCAAAAGGAAAAGGCCGGGATAGAGGCCCGGTGGATTTCAGAGCCGAGATTGCGGGTTTATTCCCCGGGGAATCAAGCCATTCAGCTTTCCGGCGAGGAGGAAAAATGGCTGACCAGCCTGAAGTTGTCCGGCACCCCGGTCAGGATCGGAATCAATCCCTCATGGCCGCCTTTTGAGTTCCTGGGGGAAAACCAGGCCTACCTTGGCATGGTGTCGGATATTGTGGATATTTTAAAGCAGCGGCTGGGCCTTGCCATGACGCTTGTGCCGAATCCCGGTGCGGATGAAGCGGATGTGTTTCCGTCTGCCCTTTCCTTTAAAGAAAAACAATCCGGCATGGCCTATACCCGTCCCTATCTGTCTTTTCCCTGGGTCATCATCACCCGTACCCAGGGGGCCCTGGTGACCGGACTCATGGATATGACCGGCAAAACCCTGGCATGTGACAGGAAGTATCAATCCTATACCCGGATGAAGGACGACTGGCCCGGAATCCGTCTTGTGGGGGTGGACTCCACGGGAGAGGGATTGGGAGCGGTGTTGTCCGGCAGGGCGGACGGGTATTTGGGAAACCTGGCCCTGGCCGGATACCAGATCCAGGCCCGGAACTACCATACCCTCAAGGTGGCGGCAGCCACTGCCGTTGACAATGGCGGGCTTGTGTTTGCCGTCCGTAAAGATTGGCCTGAGCTGGTGAGCATACTGAACAAGGGGATCGACTCGCTGACCCAGGAGGAACTGGACCATGTCCGGCAGAAATGGTTTACGGTCCGGTATGACCAGGGCGCGGATATCGCGTTTGTCAGAAAAATGGCCCAGCGGATTTCCCTGGGGGTTTTAATCGTGTTTGCCCTGGTCCTGTTCTGGAACCGGATGATCCGGCGGCGGGAAGAGCGGTTCCGCTGTCTCACCGAACATGGCACAGACATCATCCAGGCCTTTACCCGGGAAGGACGGCTGGTGTATGTCAGCCCGTCCCATGCCAGTGTGCTGGGATATCCTCTGAAACAGCTCAAAAACAAATCCGTGTTTGATATGATTCATCCCGATGATGTCCCGGGTTTCCGGGAAATGATCGGACGGGCCAGTCCGACCGGTGCCACCACCACCCATGTTTACCGGGTCCGGCATTGTATGGGGCATGATCTTTTTTTTGAATCCCATTGCATGAATCTCATCCATAACAAGGCGATCCGGGCCTTTGTGATCAATGGCAGGGATATCACGGATTCCCTGAAGGCAAGAAAAGAAATCGAACAGGCCAAGGAATCGGCCGAAGCCGCCAACCAGAGCAAAACAAATTTTCTGGCCGGTCTGGGCCACGAGGTCAGAACCCCGCTGAACGCGATTCTCGGCATGACCGAAATGACCCTGAGCACTCCTCTGACCGGACACCAGAACAAAAACCTGACAGCCGTGCTGTCGGCGGCCAGGCATCTGAAGGCCGTTATCAGCGATATTCTTGATTTTTCAACCATTGAAGCCGGGAAAATGAAAATCCGCCGGCGGGCCTTCCGCCTTGACCGGTTTCTTGAAAACTTTGAGTATACCTGGCGGGTGGAAGCCGAGAAAAAAGGCCTTGGATTCTGTTTTGAGGCTGCCGAAAATGTGCCTGCCCGGGTTGAAGCCGATCCGGTCCGCCTGGGCCAGATCCTGACCAACCTGCTGTCAAATGCGGTCAAGTTCACCCGGTCGGGCGATATTCGCTTCCGGGCGGGCCTGGCCGTGCCGTTCCCTGAAGATCCAGACACCCTGATGATCTCCTTTGCGGTCAAAGACACCGGGATCGGGATTTCACCCGACCATTTGGAAAAGATTTTCAAGCGGTTTACCCAGGCCCAGGGTTCCATCACCCGGGAGTACGGGGGGACCGGCCTGGGATTGTCCATCTGCAGGGAGATGTCCCAGTTGATGGGGGGGAGCATCCAAGTGGAAAGTGAACCGGACCGGGGAAGTTGTTTTACCCTGATTCTTCCTGTAACCCCCCTGGCAATTGATACAAAGATAACAGGTCAGGGGGGGCCGGAGATACCGGGTATCCGCCCGGACCTGACCCTGCTTCTGGCAGAGGATGACCCCGTAAACCACTCGGTTTTCAGGGAAATGCTGTATGCCTTCGGCTGCAGGGTCATCCATGCCGGTGATGGTGAATCTGCCCTGAAGATGCTCCGGACCCATGATATTGATATGGTGTTCATGGATATTGAAATGCCGCGCATGGACGGGCTGACCGCCAGCCGCCATATCCGGGAGGGCAGGGCAGGGGAAGAGAACCGTGAGGTGCCCATTATTGCCATGACCGCCCATGTACTGGATGAGTTCAGGCAGAAAACCCGTGCCGTGGGAATGAACGGATTTATTTCCAAGCCGGTGGAGCGCCGGGATCTTATTGAGATGATCACCCGGTACCAGCCCGGCCGGGAGGATGATACAGACGGAACGCTTGTGGACATGGACAAGGCGCTTGCATCCCTGGGAGGGAATGCAGGGCTTCTTGAGCGGGTGCTGGATATTTTTATTGCTGAAACCCCTGCATTAACGGCTGCCCTGGAAGCGGCGCTGGCATCGGAGGACATGGAAGCCACAGGCCTTGCCGCCCATACCCTGAAAGGGGCCGGGGGAAGGGTCTTTTCCGTACCGGCGGCAACCGCAGCCGCCCGGCTGGAATCCCTGGCAAAAGACGAGGCCCCGGACCGTGCTGCCGTGGCCCGTGCCGGGCAAGAGACTTTAAGGGTGTTTGAAAACGTGATAAGGTGCCTGGAAAAAGGCAAAAACCGGAACTGAAAATGAAATCCATACCTGAACGAAAAACCCCGATCCTGATTGTGGACGATGACACGGGTTTCCTGTTGACCATCAAGGAAATCCTGACCTCTTCGGGCATGCCCGAACCGGCGCTGGTGTCGGACAGCCGGGAGGTCATGGGCCTGGTGCGGGAGCACAGGTTCAAATTCGTGCTGCTTGACCTGCTCATGCCCCATTTTTCCGGCATGGAGCTGCTCAAACAGATCAAGGCGGAATTTTATGACACCGAATGCGTCATGGTGACGGCCAGCGATGATATTGCCACTGCCGTGTCCGCCATGAAAGAGGGGGCCTATGACTACCTGGCAAAGCCGGTGCGTTACGAAAAGCTGGTGATCCTTATCCAGCGGGCCCTGGAACGTTACTGCCTGCGCCAGGGCCTGTCCCTTTACGAGCGGAAAAACACACGGGCCGACTTGGCCGACCCGTCCGCCTTTTCAGACATGGTTGCCATGGACAATGCCATTATCCGGGTGCTGCGCCAGGTGGAAATGGTTGCCCCCACC
Organism: Desulfobacter sp.; assembly: GCA_036881925.1. Taxonomy (GTDB): domain Bacteria; phylum Desulfobacterota; class Desulfobacteria; order Desulfobacterales; family Desulfobacteraceae; genus Desulfobacter. Next base: position 102,123 of record JBAJNJ010000007.1, on the reverse strand, counting down.
GAATATTCGGTGGTGATCACCGGGGAATCGGGCACGGGCAAAGAGATGCTGGCCAGAAAGATCCATGAGCTGAGCAACCGGTCGGACGGTCCGTTTGTCGGGGTGAACATGGGCGCGGTGAGCGAGAGCCTGTTCACGGACGAATTGTTCGGCCATGCAAAGGGCGCCTATACGGGAGCTGCCAGGGAACGGAAGGGGTTTTTTGAATCTGCCCGGGGCGGGACCCTGTTCATGGATGAAATCACGGACCTGGACATCAATCTCCAGGCCGGATTGCTGCGGGTCATCCAGGAAAAAGAATACTACCGGGTCGGCAGCACCCGGAGCCGGGATGTGGATGTGCGTATTGTGGTGGCCACCAACCGGGATATTTTTGAGGAGATCAAGCAGAAGCGGTTCCGGGAAGACCTGTTTCACCGGCTGAGCATGTTTCATATCGACATTCCCCCCCTGCGTGACCGGCGGGGGGATATCCTGCCCCTGGCGCGCATGTTTCTGGAGCGTTTCACCCGGGAGACCCATAAACGCATTACCGGCATTTCCCCGGATTTCTCCGACTTTCTGATGGCCCAGGATTACCCCGGAAATGTCCGGGAACTGAAAAATATGATTGCTTCGGCTGTGCTCAGGGAAAAAACCGGGACCCTGACCCTGTCCGCACTGGGGCGGACGACCCGCCATGTGGACGCCTCCCCGTCTGTGGACCTGCCCGAAGACCGCTCCCTGTGGCGGCTCGACAGGATTGAGCAGGACCATATCCTCAAAGTGCTTGCCCAGACCAACGACAACAGAACCCATGCGGCCAAAATCCTCGGGATCGGCCGCAAAACCTTGTTGCGAAAACTAAAGGCTTATGCTGCCCAATAAAAGGTGCTGGATTACGGATTCATAGGTTCAGGCCTGGCTGCCCGGGTCCGGACGGTTCAGGGGATGGTGATCCGGGTCAGGCCGACAAGAGCCTGGCATTGATAAGGTTAACCAGTTCCCAGACCATTGGCGGGGTAAAGAGTTCCCGGATAGACCGGTCAAAAAGAATGGAAAGCCTGGCCTCATACTCACCGTCCAGGTCCCAGAACAGGTAATACACCGGCACCCTGGGAAAGGGATAAAGCACCCAGGCCGCCTCTGCCATGTCCACCGCCTTTCCGCCCAAAGCAGTTGCCGCGCGGGAAAAGGCGTCCATATCATCTGCAAACCGGTTGAGAAGCCCGGTGGTTTTCAAATCATGGTCCCCTGAAAAATAATTGCCCTGGCCCCCCATGTCCCCGGCAGAGATCAGATCGCTGCCCAGGGGAAAGAGGCGGTCCACGGTGTTGAAATAAATAAGGATGGTCAGGGTCAGAAGGGGAACATCCAAGGGAGCGAGATCTCCTTTTTTATCTGCCGACAGAATTTGGCGGCCCCCGGGGTCAACCACCAGCGGCAGATCCAGGAAATCAAAGGCAAGGCACCCGTTTTTCCCGGGTTCACAAAGACTGACCGAACCCACCAGATTCATGTCTTTTTTCTGCAGGGTATCCCAGTATTCTGCAGGAATTTCAACGGGTTTGCCCAAAGGGTTGATCCGCGGCACCCATTCCTTGCGCCGCCGGCGCTGCATGTCAAGATAGGCGCCTGAGAACGGATACGGGCCTGTGGTGAAATTATCGCAGGGAAACTGGGAGCAGTCGCGCATGCAATAGGCTTTGTTGTTCATGCATACACAGGCCAGAATGGGGCAGGTGTTGCCGAGGATACGTTCCTGTGCAGCCTGTTTGACTTGGGCATCGCGGCTTTTACCGCTGCCGCAGGTGGTGCAGAGCCCCAGGAGGTTCAGGCGGCATACATCACAGTTGATTCCACAGGCGCCGGTTGGCATGGGTGCCTCCTTGTGCTTGATATTGCCGGCCCGGACTTTACCGGTGCAGATGTTACCGATGTATAGATGGGAGCGGCCGGAAAATATGGACCATCAAAATATTTTAATTAAAGACGGATGCCGGGATAAGAATGAAGGCATGGCCGGAATACATGTATATAAAGCATATCTCGGATTCGCTGAAATGGAAAGCTGAATAAATGTTGGCAATATGTTATGATTTGATTTTAACATTCGTGACTCTTGCAGATTGGGATTCAGGCGTTCATGGACAATCCGTCATATTTGAGGCAAAAATGGGTGCAGACGCGTGCCGGGATAGAAAAACGGCACATGAAAAAAACCGGTTCCACGGACGGCGGTACATTTAATACAAAAGCCCGGCTGTTCGGCCGGCTCATCAAACCCACCCCGTTTTATACAACAGGTATTTATAATGCCGCCCATCCCCGCCTGGTCCGCGTGGATCTTTCGTTTAATACACTGCCCATGGCCTTTGACGGATTTACCATACTTCACCTGACCGATCTTCACCTTGACTTCATGCCCGAACTTTCCAAAAGGATATCAGATCTTGTCCGGGGACTTGCGCCTGATATCTGCGTGATGACCGGGGATTATATGACCGGGTCCCGCAGGGATGGGTACAAGACGATCCTGGAGCCCATGGCCCGGATTGTTTCTGCTGTTGATGCACGCCACGGGGTCTATGCCACCCTGGGCAACCATGATACCTGGAAAATGGTTACTCCGTTCGAGGCCATGGGGATCCGGGTCCTGGTAAATGAGACATGCCGGATTGAAAAAGACGGGCAGGAAATTTCCATAACCGGCACGGACGATCCCCATGAGCATTACACTCCGGATATGGTCCGGGCCCTGGAGACGGCACACGGGGAGTTTAAACTGGCCCTGGTCCATACGCCCGAGCTTTACAGGGAGGCACAAAAAAACGGATACAATCTTTACCTGGCCGGCCATACCCATGGGGGCCAGATCTGTCTTCCCGGCGGATTGCCTCTTGTGGTGCACCTCAACAAAGGCCACAGGTTCTACAGGGGATTGTGGCAATACGGGGACATGACCGGATATACCGGCCAGGGTGCCGGTGCTGTGGGGATTCCGATCCGGTTGAATACCTTTAGCGAAGTGACCCTGTTGACCCTGCGTGCAGTGGGGAAGCAGGAGCACCAAAGCAGCGAACAAAAAAGAGCTATTAGAGCAAAGGAAATACAATGACCGGTTTTGATACTGCGTTTACCAGGGATGCCGGAGTGGCGCTTCCCATTGTCTGCGGGGCCATGTATCCCTGCTCAAATCCCGAATTGGTTGCGGCTGTGTCCAAGGCCGGGGGGCTTGGGGTGATCCAGCCCATATCCATGGAGTTTGTCCACAAGTTCCCCCTGGCCCAGGGGATAGAAAAGATCCGGCAGGTCACGGACAAGCCTCTGGGATTCAATGCCATTGTGGAGCGGTCATCCTCCCGGTATGAAGACCGGATGCGGCAGTGGGTGGATATTGCCCTGGACAAGGGGGTCCGTTTTTTCGTCACAGCCCTGGGCAATCCGGCCTGGGTGGTGGAACGTGTCCATGCCTGCGGCGGGAAAGTGTACCATGATGTCACCGAAGACAAGTGGGCGCAAAAAGCCCTTGATAAAGGGGTGGACGGACTGATATGCGTCAATGACAGGGCAGGGGGCCATACCGGTTCCCTGTCCACCCCGGGGCTTTACGAACACTTGGCCCGGTTCGGGGTGCCCCTGGTTTGTGCAGGGGGCATCAGCCATCCGGACCAGTTTCGGCAGGCTATGAACATGGGATACAGTGCGGTCCAGATGGGCACCCGGTTCATTGCCACCGAGGAATGCACCGCACATGACGATTATAAGCAGGCCATTTTGGAGGCCGGAGAAGAGGATATCGTATTAACGGAAAAAATATCCGGGGTCCCGGTGTCGGTTATTAATACGCCGTATATCAGCCGCACCGGAACCCGGGCCGGATGGCTGGCCAAAAAGCTGCTCCGCCACCCCAGGGGCAAGCACTACATGCGGATGTTCTACACGCTCAAGTCCGTGTGGCAGCTTAAACATGCCTCGGTCAAAGGGGTGGGATATAAGGAGTTTTTCCAGGCCGGAAAAAGTGTGGGAGCCATCCGGTCCGTGGCGTCCGTTGAGAGCATTATTCAAAGTTTCATTAGGACGCATGGAGACAATTCGATCGCACCTGCCGGGAAAACAGGATTTAAATGAGAAGCAGATAACCCAACGATACTGAACACGAGGCGATATATGGAAAAAGACTGGAATTTTGATGAGGTGATTGACAGAAGCGGGACCGGCTCCATGAAGTGGGAGCCTTCGGTATTGCGGGCCAAGTTCGGCAGCGGCAGGGAAGGGCTCCTGCCGCTCTGGGTGGCAGATATGGATTTTTACTGCCCCGATGTGGTGCAAAACGCCATGGCCGAACGCCTGTCGCATCAGATTTACGGATATACCATTTATGATAAAGAGGGAGATGCCGCCTTAATCAACTGGTTTGGCCGCCGCCACAACTGGGAGATCCGTCCGTCCTGGCTGCTGAACACCCCGGGAATCGTTCCTGCGGTTCATTACCTGGTGCAGCGGTTTACCTGTCCCGGGGACCGGGTCCTGATCCAGACACCGGTATATTATCCGTTTGGCGAGGCCATCCGCACCAACGGCAGGTATATTATTGAAAATCCCCTGAAAATTGTTGGGGGCCGGTATGAGATGGACTTTGAAGATATGGCGGAAAAGGCGGCAGACCCGCGGGTGAAAATGGCCATTCTCTGTTCACCCCATAACCCTGTCGGACGGGTCTGGGACCGCGGAGAACTGGAGCAATTCGGTCAAATTTGCATAGACAACAATGTTCTGATCCTGGCCGATGAAATCCATTGTGATCTGGTGATGCCCGGGTTTAATCACACAAGTTTTCAATCCGTGTCAGACCGGTTTGCCCAACATTCCATCGCTGCTGTTGCCGCGTCAAAGACCTTTAACCTGGCCGGACTTGCCCATTCCAGCCTGGTGGTGCCCGATGCGGCCCTCCGCCGTGAAATCGGGATCTATTTTGAGACCCTGGGGATGAACGCCAGGGGAGGCGGCAGCCTTTTCGGTGCCGTGGCTTCCAGGGCAGCATATGAGGGTGGAGAACCCTGGCTGAATGCGTTGATCCTGTACCTGAACGACAACTTTGGTTACCTGAAACACCGTATTGAAACCGAACTGAGAGGTGTCAGGGTATTTGACCTTGAAGCCACATACCTGCCGTGGATTGACTTTAGGGCACTGGGGGTGAGCCATCAACGCCTGGTGGAGATCGTGGAGCAGGAAGCCGGCTTGGCACTGGACCATGGGGACTGGTTTGGTACAAATGGGGAAGGATTTGAGCGAATCAACATTGCCTGCCCGAAAGCGCTGCTGGAAAAGGCCGTGGATGCATTGATCAGGGCGTTCACCCCGCATATCTGAACAGATCCCGGCCGGTCTGTGCTGCCGGCCGGCCGGGACATATCCGTGATGGTGCAGGGCCTATGTATATCCGTACAGGCGCTCAGGCGCCGAGATAAGCTTTTTTCACCTCTGGATTGTTCAGAAGATCGTCGGCAGCGCCCTCCAGAACAAGGCTTCCGTTCTCAATGACATATCCCCGCTGGGCGAATTTCAGGGCCAGCCGGGCGTTCTGCTCCACCAGGAGGATGGTGGTGCCCAGCCGGTTGATTTCCTTTAGCGCGTCAAACATGTCCAGCATGAGCAAGGGGGCCAGTCCCATGGACGGCTCATCCAGGAGCATGATCTTCCTGGCGGACATATAGGCACGGCCCACGGCCAGCATCTGCTGCTCACCGCCGGACAGGGTCCCGGCAAGCTGGGTCCGCCGCTCTTCAAGCCGTGGAAACAGGTCAAACACCCATTTAAGGTCCTTGGTGATTTTATCCTTGTCCTTGCGGGCAAAGCAGGCCAGGGTAAGGTTTTCGGTGACGGTGAGGTTGCCGAAGATCCGGCGGCCTTCGGGTACATGGGAAATCCCCAGCTTTGACACCACACGGTCGGCACTGTACTTGAGGATATCCTGTCCTTCAAACTCAAGGATAGAGCCGGGTTCCGAAGGCACCATTCTGGAGATGGCCCTGAGCGTGGTGCTTTTGCCTGCCCCGTTGGCGCCTATGATCGTGAGGATTTCACCGGGGGTGACCGTAAAGCTGATGCCGTGGAGCGCCTTGATATTGCCGTAGGATACGTTGAGGTTTTCTATTTTCAGCTGCATCAGGTCAGGTCCTCCTTACCCAGGTAGGCATCTATCACTTCAGGATTGTTCTGGATATCTTCGGGCGGTCCCTGGGCGATCACTTCTCCGAAAACCAGCGTCTGGATATACTGGCATAATTCCATGACAAATTTCATCCGGTGTTCGATCAGGAAAATAGCCACGTTAAAGTCTTCATGGATCTGGCGGATGATCTTGATCATCTGGACCAGTTCGTCCGGCGTCATGCCGGCCGTGGGTTCGTCCAGAAATAGAATCTTGGGGTTGGTGGCCATGGCCCGGGCCATTTCCACACGGCGCTGGGCCCCGTAGGGCAGGTTGAGCACCAGTTGGTCCGCATGCTGTTTAATGTCAAACAATTCCAGCAGGCGAAAGGCGTTTTCCTCCACCTGTGTTTCCTGTTTCCGGCAGGCAGGCGTGTTGAAAAAGGCCCCGAACAGTCCGTAGGACAACTGGGAATAATGGGCCATTTTGATGTGGTCCAGAACATTCATATGGCGCCACAGGGCAAGGTTCTGGAAGGTCCGGCCCAGGCCCCTGGCGGCAATTTCATTGGTTTCAAGTCCGATGATGTCCTTATCTTCCAGGGTGATCCTGCCTTCGGTGGGGGTATACACACCGGTGATCAAATTGAATACGGTGGTTTTTCCCGCACCGTTGGGGCCGATCAGTCCCGTGATCTGCCGGGGAGAAATTGTCAGGTTATAATTGTGGACCGCCCGCAGTCCACCGAAATAATGGGTCATATTTGAAACGTTGAGCAAAGATGACATCATGAGGCCCCTGTTTTGTTTTCATTGGAAAAAGAATATTCAGGTACGGTATCGGGTTCGTCCGGCCCGGAATGCTTATGCCTGGCCCGCAGCAGTTTTTCAGCATTGATTTCCCGGAATGAAATCAGGCCGTAGGGCCTGAAAATCATGACAAAAATCAAGATCAGGGGGATGATGATCCATTTGAAAAGTTCCAGGGGGCGAAGGGCTTCCCCGAGAACATTGATGGATACCGCTCCCACAATGGAGCCGACAATGGAGTTGAGCCCCCCGAAATACACCATGGCAAGGATTTCCGCCAGGCGGTTGATGCTGAACATGCCCGGGTTGATGTAAGCCAGGACATGGGCGAACAGACCGCCGGCAATACCGGCCCAAAACGCACCGAACATGAATGCGGTCATTTTGGTTTTCCGGGTTTTAATGGTCATGGATTCCGAGGCAGCCTCGTCATCCCGCACCGTATTCAGGGCTTTGCCAATGATCGAGGTGACAAAGTTGTGGATGATCCAGATGCAGAGCATGGTCCAGGCGAAGATCACATGCAGAGGGGCGTAGTCGGGCTGGCCGCCCATGCCCCTGGCACCGCCGATCACGTGAAGGTTTTCCACGGCCGACTTCACAATGAACATGAATGCCAGGGAAATAATGGCCAGGTAGTCCCCCCGGGTTCTGAAAGAGGGGATGGCCACGGCCAGGGAGCCCAGTGCGGCGGCAGCACCCCCGGCAATCAGTGCCAGGGGAAACAGCCAGGGTCCAAGGGCAGGGGGCAACAGGGCCGCCCCGAATATTTTGTCGTTGGTAAAGAGCACCAGGGTGAATATGGAAGAAACATAAGCCCCAAGTGCCATGAACCCGGGATGGGAACAGGAAAATTCCCCCTGGTATCCGTTGATCACGTTGATGCTCACCGTAAGGATGATGGAGATCAGGGTCAGTTTGATGATCAGGACCCGGTAATCGTTGATACCGGCCCAGAGCTGGAGGATGCCGTAGAAAAGCGCCAGATGAATCAGGACGGATACGGCCAGTGGCAGACGCTCAAGCGCTGCGGCCAGGGGGTTGGTCAATCCGGTTGTCAACCGGGCCACTGCCAGGACCGGCAGAATGTAAACCACCAGGTCGTAGCCCAGAGCGCCGGGAATCATCAAGGGTTCCTTGAGCATGATTAATGTGCCGAACAGTACCGGAATCTTGGGCAGCCCCAGGTAATATGAAATATAGTCATATCCCCAGTAATATTCGATAAGAACCGCTGTGAGACTCCCCAGGAGCCATCCGAGCATGGGAACGGTTGAAAAAAATGATGTGAATTTTCTTGCAAATGCCATGGGTGTGTTCCTAATGTCTCTGCTAAAGTTTACAGTCTCAGTTTGGTACTGTGTTCCATGCCGAAAAATCCCCTGGGCCTGAACGTCAGAATCACGAGGATGATCGAGTAAGCGATCAGGTCTCTGAGGGTGGAGGGAAAAACAGTGGCAACGAAAATTTCAATAAACCCGAGAAGGTAGCCGGCAAGGGCTGCGCCCTTGATAGACCCCCTTCCTCCGAGGATCGCCGCCACAAACGCTTTCCATCCGATAATCACCCCCATGTACGGATCCAGGATGGGATAGGCCTGTCCGTAGAGAATGCCGGCCACAGACGCCAGGCCCGCACCCACGGCAAAGGTCAGCGGGGCGATAATGTTGATGGAAACCCCCATCAGGGGTACGGCAAGAAAATCATAGGACATGGCCCGCATGCCCATCCCCCACTTGGTTTTTTGGATAAACCCGTGAAGGGCCAGCATGAGCAGAAGGGAGATGATGATAATCATCACCTTGACATTGGTAAAAAAAACACCGCCCACATTATAGGTGACGGATTCCATGAGCGGCGGAAAGCTCAGCCGCTTGGCGCCGAGCATGATCAGGATGCCGGTCTCAAAAATGATGCCGATCATCAGTCCGGTAATGGCGGCAGATGCCCTGGGGGCCTGGCGCAGGGGGCGATAGCCCGCCACCTCGACAAATACCCCGACCCATGAGGCCAGGAACATGGTGACCACCACCGTGGACAGGAAGATCACGGGGTCCGGCAGAAAACCGGCAAACAGGGCAAGAAAAAGGGTGGCAATGCCGAACCCGATATAGGTGCCTACCATGAAGATGTCGCCATGGGCAAAGTTAAACAGCATAAGGACACCGTATACCATGGAGTACCCGATGGAGATGACGGCATAAAAGCTGCCGCGCTGTGCGGCATTGATCAGGTTCTGGGTGAGATACTGCAGAACATCAGTCAAGGATTCCATTCACCAACTCCTGTTGCATGTATATAGCTGTTCTCAAAATTTCGTTCCGATTCAATTTTAAATTTGAGTGGTTACACAGCAAATGACATCTGCATTTTCAGTGTTTTTTACTGATTCGGTATTCCCGCAAGCGTTTTTTTCGGAACATATTTTTGTCATTTGCTTTAGATAAATGGCTGCCGCACATATCCCTGCACGGCAGCCATTTTACAGCCTGGCTGTCAGGTTGCCGTTTTTCTAGGGACAACTGGATTTATAGAATTCATACTGTCCGCTGTTATTGATCTTGACGATCACGGCGCATTTGATGGGGTCGCCTTCTTCGGTGAATGTCATATTGCCGGTAATGCCGGAAAAGTCTTTGATTTTCGCCAGGGCGTCCCGGACGGCTTTCCGGTCCTTATCAATCCTGCCGGTGATTTTTCCGGCATCCTGGATGGCCTGCTGGGCAAGCTGGAGTGCATCCCAGGTCAGGGCCGCCACATCATCAGGAATGTACCCGTAGGTTTTTTCGTATCTGTCGATAAAGGCTTTGGTGGCGCCCTTGGCACCGGCAGCCGCATAATGGGATGAGAAAAACAGGCCGTAACAGGCTTCGCCGCAAAGTTCCACGGTCTCGGCAGATCCCCAGGAATCCGATCCCACAATCGGTCCTTGCCAGCCAAGGTCTTTGGCCTGCCGGACAATCAGGGGCACTTCATTGTAATACTGGGGCGTGAACAGGACCTGTGCACCGGATTTTACGATTTTTGTAAGCTGGGAGGAAAAATCCGTATCCTTGGTGGTAAAGCTTTCGTAGGCCACCACAGTTCCCGGGCCGTGCTTTTTCTCCCAGGCCTCCTTGAACACCTCGGCCAGGCCTTTGGGATAATCCGACGCCACATCGTAGAGAACCGCCGCTTTGGTGAATCCGAATTCTTCGGTGATGAAATTGGCCACTACAGGCCCCTGGAACGGGTCCAGAAAGCAACCGCGGAAAACAAAGGGGCGGTCCAGGGTGGTGTTGGGATTGGTGGACCAGGGAGAGATCATAACGGTTTTGTACTTGTTGGCCACTTCACCGGCAGGCACGGCCTGTTTTGACGACTGGGGGCCGATAATGGCCAGTACATCGTCCTGGGTGATCATTTTGGTGTTGGCCTTGACTGCGGATTCCGCCTTGGATTCATTATCCTCAATCACCAGATCCACATCATATTTTTTTCCGCCGACCTCAAGGCCACCGGCTTTTTCAATATCTTCAAGCCAGAGCATGGCTGCATATTTGGATCCCTCTCCCACCTTGGGGATATCCCCGGTCAGAGGGGCGTTGATGCCGATTTTGATGATGGTTTTCCGCGCACTGAATGCCACCGGGGATAAGATCATGGCCAGTGCAAGGGCTGTTATCGTGAATAAGGCAATCTTCCGCATACGTCCTCCTTTGTTGTGAATAATTAAAAAAACATCTTTGGTTTTCCATCATCAATTATGTCTTGGATGATGAAAATACAAAAATAAAACACGCGTTTTGATAAAAAGCGAATTTTTTATTTCGTATCGTCCGTGTGTATTGCTTGTGGACGACAAAGGGCTGCGTAAAACATAAATAAACTCTATATGTAAATTTGCCTGGGAAGTAAAGCCCCATGCGAATTTTTTTATGCACTGGAATTTGGAGGCGTTAAAACGATGGAAAAAAAGAGAAATCCCGGGAAGGAGATTTTAGAGGCGTGTTTCTCAGACAGGAAAACCCGGGCTGGCCCCGGGTTTTGCCGTCTGGTTATTTTACAGGGGGGCGAACGTTGAATTCGCTCATTTTATAGAGCAGGGTTTTGTAACTGACTTTCAGTATTTTGGAGGCCCTTGAGCGGTTCCAGCCCACCTTTTCAAGGACAAAGGTGATGACTTCTTTTTCAACCTTATCCGAGGCCAGTTTTTTTATTTTTTTAAGGGAAATGTCTTCAAATAATTTTTCCGAACTTGTGGAAAGGTCAACAAATTCCGAAATAATTTTGAGGCGCTCGTTGTTTTCGTCGCTCTGGAACAAGGCATCCGGATGGGAGTTCCCCGGTGTTTCGGTGCTGCCATTCAAGGCCTCACAGGGCTCGCATGGAAGTTCTTCCAGTATCTTATCCCAGGAGTTGAGAACCATTTGTTTTTTGATGCAGTTCTGCAATTGCCGGACATTTCCCGGCCAGGAATATGTACAGAGTCTGGCAAGGGTCTGGGCATCCGGCTTGGTTCCCTGGCTGTTGGGGTATTCGGATCTGTAAAGCCGGTAATAGTATTCAATCAGGGCCGGGATGTCCTCCTGGCGTTTGCGCAGGGGAGGGATATCAATTTTAATGATATTGAGTCTGTAAAACAGATCTTCCCTGAACGTTTTGTTTTTAATGCTGGTTTCAAGATCGTGGTTTGTGGCGGCGATCACCCATACATCCGTCTTGAAATCCTGATCAGACCCCAAGGGGGAAAATTCGCCGCTCTGGAGCACATGAAGCATCTTGGACTGAAGCGACAACGGCATGTCACCGATTTCATCCAGAAACAACACCCCTTTGTCGGCCGTGAGAAATTTGCCCGACCGTTTTTTATGGGCACCGGTAAACGCCCCTTTTTCATATCCGTAAAGTTCGGATTCCAGGAGGGTTTCCGGCAATGCCGCGCAATTTATTTTAACAAAACTATTGGTTGCCCGTGGGGATTCCGCGTACAGACTCTGGGCGACCACTTCTTTGCCGACACCGGTCTCTCCGGTGATCAATACATTAAGACAGGTATTGGCAACATGGTTGATCAATTCCTTGATCTTTAGCATAGATTTGCTGACGCCAATCAGGGGTGTGCTCATAAGCTTGTCTTACTCTCTAATCAATTATTCGCTGCTCTGTTCAAGGAGGTGTGAGACTTTTTCCTCAATTTTAAACAGGTCAATGGGTTTGAACAGTACAAGATCCGCTTCCGCTTCAGATGCCAACGCACCGGGCTGGTCACCGTATCCCGTCATGGCGATAATCTTAAGGCCGGGATGCTCCTTTTTTACAATGGAGATCAGGCCGACGCCGCTGATATTGGGCATCACAAGATCGGTGATCAGACAGTCAAAATAATCCGGTTTATCTCGCAATACCTTAAGGGCGGCAAATCCGTCAACTGCTGTCTTGACTTCATACCCCAATGAATTGAAAAATTCATAAAAGGTGGACAGGATATCTTCATTGTCGTCCACGATCAAAAGTCGTTTGGGGTCTGCCATATAAGCCTCTTTAAATGGTGTGGAAAAAAATTACCTATCAGTCCATATAATAATTTCGCCGATACTTGCAAGGAAAAAAACAAAAACCGGCGAAATTGTCAACTAGTTTATATACGAAACGCCAAGATACACAAGAAACAAGGCGATCAGGAGAATTCCCCCTTTTTTTCCAACGCCCTGAAATGCAAAGGCGATACCGCCCATCACCAGGCAGATAACAATCATAAAGGGAAATTCAAACCAGTGCAGGGAAGGGGCCACCGCCATTGGGTTGAACAGGCCGACCACGCCCATCACCAGGCAGATATTAAACAGGTTTGACCCCACCACATTGCCGACGGAAATATCGCTCTCGCCCCTGGACGCGGCAACCACGGAAGTGGCGAGTTCGGGCAGGGATGTGCCCAGTGCCACTACGGAAATTCCGATAAATGTCTGGGAAAGCCCGATGGTCATGGCAATTTCAATGGCTTCCTTGACGACGAAATTTGCCCCGTATGCCAGCATCACAATGCCGAGAAAAATATATACGATATTTTTCAGGATTTTTGCGGTGGTTCTTGCTTCCCTGTTTCCCGCTTTTTCCGACTTGTCACTGGCGGTGATCAGGCCGTAGGTGAGAAAAACAAGCAGCAGGCTGAGAAGGATCATGCCGTCCGTCCGGCTGATGGTATTGTCCAGGCACATGCCCCAGAACACACAGGAGACGAAAATCATATAGGGGATTTCAACCCGGATGACCTGCTTTTTTACCGCAACAGGTCTAATCAGGGCGGATGCCCCGAGCACCAGAGCGATGTTGATCACGTTTGAGCCGAGAATATTGCCCAGGGAAATACCTTCGGATTCCTTGACCGCAGCCAGAAGACTGACCAGCAGTTCCGGTGCGGAAGTGGCAAAGGAGACCACGGTTAGTCCAACGATAACGGGACGGACGGCAAACATGATTGCCGTGGATGCAGATCCCTCCACAAGGATGGAAGAACCATAATAAAGCAGGGCAAGCCCGATTATAAGAATCAATATACTCGTCAGCACGGTTCTCTGTTAATAAATGATAAGGGTTGTTGACGGACAAGCCCGCATATTCTGTTTTTATCCCGGACCTGTGGTTAAGTTTCTTGCCTTAATACAAAATTAATATTATAAGACCTGATACTCAAAATAAAGGGAGAACTATATAGCAGTCTCCTGGTTTTGGCAATTGATAATTACAGACAATACAGGGCAAACGCATTTAATTTTGGTATATTTTTAAACCGATAAGATTTCAGAAGGTTATGATGGCTGCATCTGTTTTGATGCGGTTGCGGCTGTGCCTAACCAATTGAAATCACTGAACCTGTATTTTATATGCGTTGCCCCCGACAGGCAATAAAAGAATAAAACGATAAGGAACACCCAAATGAAAAAATCACTGATCAAAGGCACGGGTAAATTTCTTCCTCCCAATGTGGTGACCAATAATGATCTTACAGCGATTATGGATACCTCGGATGAATGGATCCGCCAAAGAACCGGTATCCGGCAGCGCCACTGGATTACCGAGGAGGATGCGTGCGGATCTTCGGATCTTGGCACCGAAGCTGCCAAAATGGCTTTGGATGCCGCAGGGTGGACACCTGAAGACCTTGATTTTATCATTTTTGCAACCCTGAGCCCGGACATCATGTTTCCGGGCGGCGGCTGCCTGCTTGCCCGGAATCTTGGACTGACCACAACGCCTGCCCTGGATATCCGGCAGCAGTGCACGGGCTTTCTCTACGGTTTTGCAACTGCAGATGCCTATATCAAAGCCGGTTTGGCGGAAAAGATCCTGCTGGTGGGGGCGGAGGTTCACTCTTCCGGGCTGGACAAATCCACCCGGGGACGTGACGTCACCGTTATTTTCGGAGATGGTGCAGCTGCCGTCTGCATAGAGGCGGATGACACCGAGGAAAATGTCGGCCTGATTGCTTCGGCACTTCATGCGGACGGCCATTATGCTGAATCCCTGATGACTGAACTGCCGGCCTCAAATCTGTTCAAACGGATGCCGGAGGGTGTATCCCTTGATGATCCCAGGTATTTTCCGGTTATGGACGGTCCTGCCATATTCAAAAAAGCCGTCCGGATGTTGCCCAAAGTTACCATGGAGGTGCTGCAAAAGGCGGGCATGGGTATTGAGGATCTTGACCTGGTCGTGCCCCACCAGGCCAACAAACGCATCAACCAGGCCTATGGGCAATTCCTGAAACTGCCTGAAGACAAGATTTACCACAATATCCAGAAATACGGCAATACAACTGCGGCAAGCATCCCCCTTGCCCTTCATGAAGCCATGGAAGAGGGAAAAATCGGCAAGTCCGGTGATGTGGTTCTGTTTGTGGGCCTTGGTGCCGGCCTTACCTGGGGAGCTTCCATTTATAAGTTTGCCTGAACCGGGACGCCTTAAACATGCTGCCGTTGCCGGATGATCCTTCCGGCAACGGCTTTTATTTTCCGGGGATATTTTTTTTGAATACCATATCCAGGTAAAATTGATCCGGCGCATCCAGGTGTGAAAAGTCATGGTCGGTATCCTGATTCCGGGCCGCGATTTCCCGTCTGAGATCTCCCGCCATCACCTTGCCCAGCTCAACCCCGAACTGGTCAAAGGGATTGATTCCCAGAATAAACCCCTCAAAAATCGTCCTGGCTTCGTAAAACGCCAGAAGCTGCCCGATACTTTCCGGCTCCAGGTCATTGAGCATAATGATGGAACAAGGGCGGTTTCCCTTAAAGCGGCGGGCAGGGTCTTCATTGTCACGCCCAAGGGCAAGTGCCCTGGCCTGGGCCAGGAGATTGGCCCAGAGTTCCTGGTGATTGGTTACTCCTTTGGACTGGGCCTGGGGACCTGAAAAACCGGGAACGGCAACCCCGATAAAGTCAATGGGAAATGCAGGACCCTGATGGGCCAGTTGAAAAAACGAGTGCTGGGCATTGGTGCCGGGCTCACCGAAAATAATGCTGCCCGCGGGATGCCGCAGTTCTTTTCCGGAAAACGATACGGACTTGCCGATACTTTCCATGTAGAGTTGCTGGATATGAGGCGCCAACCGGGACAGGCGGCTGGCATAAGGGATAATGGCCTGTGCCGGGTAGCCAAGGAAATGCTTGTTCCAGATCGAAATCAGGGCGGCTGTCAGAGGGATGTTCTCATGGACAGGTGCGGAAAGCGCATGGGTATCCATGCAGCGGCACCCGTCAAGAAAGCGCCTAAAACCTTCCCAGCCATAGGCAAGGCCTAAGGGTACACCACCCACTGCCGAGGAGACCGAATACCTGCCGCCGATAAAATCAAACATATGAAACGATGCCAGCACCGGGTTTTCAGGATCATCCCCGGGGCTCCCCTTTGCCGTGACCGTAACCACGTGATCTTTGGGGCTGAGGCCTTCAGCATTCAAAAACGCAAGCACCTGGTTCAGGTTGGCCATGGTTTCCGTGGTGGTATAAGATTTTGAAATAATGATCCAGAGGGTTTTTTCCGGGTTGACTCTGCTGATGATACCGGCAAAATCGTCAATATCCACATTGGGGAGAAAGTGGAGAGCAATACGGCGATCCATGGACGGCCCCATGGCATGATAAACAAATTCGCATCCCAGATAAGATCCACCGATCCCTACGACGACGGCATCTGAAAAAGGGCTCCCCGAGGTCCCGGTGAGCCGGCCGGTATGCACATTCTCCACAAAGTCACGGATTTCTGCGTTCACCCGGTTGATGCCGGCATTGACATCATGGCCGTCAATGGTCAAAGGCTGCTTTGAGGCGCTGCTTTCTGAAGCCCGGGTGGCCATGTGAAGTGCGGCTCTTTTTTCCGTGGTGTTCACCAGGTTCCCCCGGGTCATTTCCCTGAATTTTTCCAGGGCCCCTGTCGCCTCTGCCGCTTCGAAGAGCAGGGCCAGGGCCTCGTTGTCCAGGCGTTGGCGGGAATAATCCAGAAAAAAGTCGTTGGCGGCCAGGGAAAAATCAGCAAACCTGCCGGGCAGGGCGCACAGGTGTTTAAGGTGAAACCGGTCCGTGTGAAAATCTTCTGATTTGACTGCCAGCCTGTTGTATAAAAGATCGATTTCCGGCTGGCCTGCCTGGAGTAAACCGGGTTGTTTCATTTTTTATCTCCTAACCACCTTTATTATACCATCTTAATGGTGTTATAAAAAAAAAAACGCAGGGAATAAAGATAAAGATTCCCCTTGATGCGGTTTTCGTCAAAAGTCCGGCAAGACCCTTTTCTTTTCCGGTGACGCGCCAACATTAAAAAAACTTGACAATCAAGCCAAAGGACCTAATAACTACCCCATGATTCAGAAACGTGTAACCCAACTTGTGGAAAAAGGGGTCAACATCCCCAACCCCGCTACCGTATATATTTCAGAGGATGTCGATCTGAACCGGATATCCGGTAACGGCGTCACTCTTTACAACGGTACCAAGCTGGTCGGCCGGCGTACCCTTATCGCCGACAATGTCCGTATCGGGTATGAAGCGCCCGTGACTTTGGAAAATACCCTGGTCGGTCCCGGAAGCAATCTGAACGGCGGTTTTTTCCAGGATGCGGTTTTTGTCCGGGGCAACACATTCGGATCCGGGGCCCATGTCCGGAAAGGGACCATTCTTGAGGAACAGGCCAATGCCGCCCATACGGTGGGTCTGAAGCAGACCATTCTTTTCCCCTTTGTGACCCTTGGCAGCCTGATCAATTTCTGTGACTGCTTCATGGCAGGGGGGACCAGTCGGAAGGACCATTCAGAAGTCGGGTCGTCTTTCATCCACTTTAATTATACTCCCAACCAGGATAAAGCAACCCCGTCCATGATGGGAAACGTGCACCAGGGGGTGATGCTGGACCAGCGCCCTGTTTTTCTCGGGGGGCAGGGCGGCTTGGTCGGGCCGGTGAAAATCGGGTTCGGTTGCACCACGGCTGCCGGTTCCGTGGTGCGTACCAGCGAGGAAAGACCGGACAGGCTCATCCTTGGGGGAGGGTTTAAAAACACGACACTTCCCTTGCAGCCAGGCGTTTATACCCGGCCGGAAAATATTTTTACCAGAAATGCAGATTATATTGCCGGGCTGCTGGCTTTGCGTGCCTGGTATCAACATGTCAGACCCTTGTTCATCCATGATTTTTATTCGGAAGAACTGGTCCGTGGGTTACAGAAAAATCTTTCAGACGGCATTGATGAGCGGGTCAATCGCTTGTTCGCCTTTGCTGACAAGCTAAAGGTTTCCAGAGAGATCCTGTCCGGGAAAACAAAAGCCAAGCCAAGTGCCGTGCTTGACTCTCACGACAAAGTCCTGGCGGTATGCAGCCGTGCCGGGGATCTCATAGAAGCACAGCGATCTGCCGATCCGTTGACAATAGAGGGAGAGCGTTTTATCAAAATTGTTGCGTCGTGCGCTGCAGCAACAAGCCATGATTATCTCAGCACCATTCAAGGCCTGGACAGGGATGCGATCGAAACCGGTATCTCCTGGCTGATGGAAATCCAGAGCAATTTATTAGACAACTTATCACTATAATCATTCTTCAAAACCAAAAATAAACGTAACGGAAAGATATAGATGGGACAGTTATTTGGAACGGACGGAATCCGGGGCAGGGCAAACACCTACCCCATGACCTGTGAAATGGCCATGAAAACCGGCCAGGCCATCGGGCTCTTTACTCTGGAAACAGGCAACACCTCTGTTGTGATCGGCAGGGACACCAGAATTTCCGGGCAGATGCTGGCATCGGCAATGGCCGCTGGGATCGCATCTGTGGGGGCTGAAGCTCTTCTGGCCGGTGTGATTCCCACCCCCGGTGTTGCCCATTTGTGCACCACAATCGACGGGGCAGGGGCAGGCGTTGTGATTTCAGCCTCGCATAATCCCTATTATGACAACGGGATTAAAATTTTCAAAAGAGGGGGCATTAAACTCTCGGATGATCAGGAAACAAAAATTGAGTCCCGGATTCTGGGTGAGGATATTGTTCCACGAAGTGGCGTTGGGAAAATAACTGAAATTACAGATGGTTGTGAGGTGTATGTCCGGTTTTTAGTTGAAAGGTTTCCCGATAGGAAACCAGATAGGGCGCTCAAGTTGATTGTGGATACTTCCAATGGTGCGGCCTTTGATTGTGCCCGCCTTGTATTCTCTCCCGATCTGTTTGATACGGTTTTTATCCACAACCGGCCGGATGGCATCAATATCAACGATAACTGCGGTTCCCAGCATACCCGTGAACTCTCAGAACTTGTGGTCGAAAAACAGGCGGATATCGGCCTGGCTTTTGACGGTGATGCCGACAGGCTTATTGCCGTGGATGAGACCGGGCGGGAGATTACAGGGGACAGTATCCTGGCGGTCTGCGCCAAATATGCCAAGGCCCGGGGTAATCTTGATAATAATATTGTTGTAAGTACAATTATGAGTAACATCGGCCTGGTAAATGCCCTGAAAGACCTTGGAATAACACATGAGATTACCGATGTTGGGGATCGCAGGGTATTGGAGCGTATGCAGGAAACCGGTGCGGTCATCGGCGGAGAAGATTCCGGGCATATGATCTTTCTTCAGGACCATACCACAGGTGACGGGATACTGACCGCACTCAAGCTGCTTGAGGTCATGGCCGGCACCGGGAAAAAGCTGTCTGAACTGGCCGATGTCATGCGGGTTTATCCCCAGGTGCTGATGAATGTCGAAGTGGATGCCACCCGTCCTGATTTTAGAAAAATCCCGGCAATTGCAGATGCAATTGAAGAAGTGGAAACCCTTTTGGCAGAAAGGGGGAGGGTGCTTGTCAGATACTCCGGTACCCAGCCGTTGCTCAGAGTGATGGTGGAAGGGCCGGACGAGGCATTTACCCGGGAATGCTGCGAAAAGATCTGCCAGGCGATCCGGGTGAGTATCTGCTGACCGGCTGGAAACAACGCTGGTTTGTAAAATAAAAAGGGCGTCATCTGAACTTTCTCAGATGGCGCCCTTTGTTGGTTTGGTAAAGCTTTAGCTTAGTCTCTGGCAACACCAAGCAGGTGAAGCAGGTGGACAAACAGTCCCATAAAGTCAAGATACAGGCTTAAGGCGCCCATAATTGCGCCTTTCCTGACCATGGCGCCTGTTGCATTGTCAGGCATGGTCACGGCCATGGATTTGAGTTTCTGGGTGTCATACGCTGTCAATCCGGTAAAGATTACGACGGCAATCATTGAAATAATGGTCTGCATGGCAGAGCTGTCGATGAATATGTTCACGATCATGGCAATAATGATGCCCATGAGCCCCATCATCAGGAACTGGCCCATTCCCGTCAGATCTTTTTTGGTCACCATTCCGTAAATGCTGGCAGTGCCGAAGGTCGCCGCACAGATAAAGAAGGTAGAAGCGATGGATGCCTTGGTATACATGAGGAATATAGGTGCCAGGCAGACACCGTAAAGCACGGTCATGGCAACATACAATCCCGTAGCGGTTGAGGCCTCCATCTTATGGACCCTTGCACCGAGAAACCCGCAAAGGATCACAAGGCCGATCAGCAGAGCAAAGGGCATGATGGCATTGCCGAATACAACCTGGAGTATGGCAGGACTTGTTGAAACAAAATAGGAGGTTATTCCTGTTGCGGCAAGTCCGATGGCCATCCAGTTATATGTACTCCTGATAAAGGCGTTGACTTTGGAAACAACGCCGGCTTGTTGAAATGAAAGATTGGTGTTCATAATGGGCTCCTCCACATTAATAATATACAGTTGGGGTCAATATGCTGGTTGACACGTAATATAACACGGGAAGGGCAGAATTCAAGATTACAATTTGGTTATCCATATCGGTTTTACGCTTTTTACACAATGCCGGAGGATAAAATTAAAAAGTTTACATAATATATATTATCGGTCTTTCTGTGGCGATGGTTTTATATGTCATTATTAGGGAAGCCAAGCGATAAAATCAGTTTAAACCGCGTCTGAATAAGACAAATCAATGCCAAATCGTAGCATGCCGGAAGTCGACATGGGTCTTGCATTAACCTGTTGAATCAGATAATCTTATTGATAATCAATCGGTTTCTATCTCAGAGCAGACGCATTTGACTTTAGTACATTTTTTAAATTCAGAAGATTTCAGGTTGTTGTGATATCTGCATACTTTTTTCTGCGCTTGCGCCTGAATTCTATATGGGTGTTGGCCCTGGTTTCTATCCTTAATGTTTTGATTTAGATCTGCACATCGTCGGGAATCATAGATCGTAAAATAATTCTTAAAAAAGGAGAAAATTGCATGAGTACACTGTTTGAACGAATCGGTGGTGCTGCTGCTGTTAACGCGGCTGTTGACAAGTTTTACGAAAAGTTGCTGGCGGATGATCGTATCAGCACGTTTTTTGAGAGTGTGGATATGGAGCGTCAGGCAGGGTTTCAAAAGCGGTTCTTAACTGTTGCATTTGGGGGCGCGCCCAAATATCCGGGACAAACGCTTCGTGCAGCGCATAAGCATTTGGTTGAAGAAAAAGGACTGAATGATACCCATTTTAATGCGGTATTGGAACATTTGCACGCCACACTTGTAGAGCTGGGAGTGCCGGATGATGTTGTTACCGAGGCCGCGGCTGTGGCCGAGTCCGTGCGGAGTGACGTATTAAACAAATAGGATTGATACAACGTTTCGAAAGCGGATTTAAAACGTTAAAGAATCTTGGCATCCAATGTATCGTAACTCTTGAAAATTAACCGCTTTTATGTGATGATCACCCGGTCAGCCAACATTGTCGTTTAAAAGCCGGTTATGTTATGTTTAAATTCTTTTCGAGTTTTAAAAATGTTGCTTATTTTGTCCTGGTACTGGCCTCGGCTTTACTGGCGGTGACCTATCTTTATCTGATGCTTTCCGGGAAAATTTTTGAATTCAATGCGGTCAATCTGATTTTTAGGGACAGAACTCAAACAGACTGTCCTGAGACGCATCCGGAACCTGCGAAAAGAAATGAAACCGGTATCGGCTCCAGAGAAACGGCACCATCAAAATCCTTTTCCGATGCCCCCCAAAGCCGGTCCGGTAATGATGCGTCTCCTTCAGGCGAAGTGATTTATTCCTGGATAGATGACTCCGGCGTAAAACACTTTTCCGATTCTCCGCCTCCGGATACCCAGAAAAATTACGAAGTAACGAATTTTACCGCAGCTCCTGATGCCGAAGTGACAACCGCCATTATTATTGACGGCAACAGGCTGTTGGTGCCTGTCGAAGTCTCTTATAACGGCAGTTTGGCGTCAATCTGGCTGGCTTTGGACACCGGTGCGACCACGACAGTGATTCATCATACGGTGGCTGACGAACTGAATATCGCCGGAACAGAGCCGGTGAAAAATACCGTTGCCGACGGTTCGGTTATCGATACCCGAAAGGGATTTATCGAGCATATTCTTGTGGGACCTTATAAAATGGATAATTTTGAAGTTGTTATTATTGACTATAAAGGCCGTCCGGATGTCTCGGACGGCCTTCTCGGAATGAACTTTCTCAGAAATGTTGATTATACGATCGATTATTCTGATCATACGATTACCTGGTCGAGGAAACGCCTATGAAACCACTTACCTGTTTAACATCTATTCTTGTCTGTCTGGTTTTTCTTTGGGGATCTGCCGCACCGGCCACTGCTAACTCGTATGTCGAAGAAGAGATTGAGGACCTGATCGATCTGGTGGAAGCGGATGGAGAAATCATTGCTCTGGTAAAAGGCAAGAAAACCAGATCCATAAGACTCCGCTCCAGAGAAGAGGTCTTATGGCGGGATTCGCGCGGCTATCTCGGAGCTGTGTTAACCAATTCCCGTTTTTGCGTGATATCTGCGTTGTCGAACTCGTGGAAGACCATTGCGTTGCGGTCTGATGAGTCTGAATATGCTGTCGCTTCATTGTCACAAAATATTGCTCTTCTGGCGACGGGTTACCGTGCTCTTGGGTTCAAAAGCCGGTCAGGCCGTTTCATTGAGGCCAGGCTGCCGATTGATGATGAATTGGTTTTGGCAGAAGCTGAAAAAAAGATTGCTGTGGTGATTACGTCCAGCCGCGCGCTAGGGCTGACGTTGAAAAGTTCTTCGTTTATACAGACATCACTCAGGCTCCGGGAATCCGTGGAAGATGTCAGGGTGACATCAAGCAAAGCCACGGTGCAGACGTCCGACCGGTTGCTGAGCCTTGGTGCCCGCAGTGGGGTCTGGAGTGAACACAGGTTTTGACCCGTGTGTGAAATTTTGTCCGGACAGCCCTATTCATTGACTTTTTCAAGGGATTTATCATATAAGTATTAACTTTGCTTTAGCACTGGGAATACAGGATGATAACTTCAGAACCGAACAAAGGTCGTATATATACGGTAGCCGGGCTGACCAGGGAGATAAAAAATCTGCTTGAAGACCGGTATCCTTTCCTGTGGATCACCGGTGAGATTTCCAATTACGCGACACCGGCATCCGGGCATTCATACTTTTCTCTCAAAGATACAGATGCCGTTATTTCCTGCGTTATGTTCAAAAACCAGAAGCGGCGGCTTGGCTTTACCCCTGAAAACGGGATGATGGTTACGGGCATGGCCAGAATTTCCCTTTATGAGCCCAGAGGCTCCTATCAACTGATTTTTGAGCACCTGGAGCCTGAAGGTGCAGGTTCCCTGCAGCAGGCATTTGAGAGGCTCAAGCAGAAATTGGCCGCACGTGGATGGTTTGATGCCGAACACAAGACACCCCTGCCCTTTTTGCCGTCCCGGATTTCCGTGATCACTTCCGGCACAGGTGCGGCTGTCAGGGATATTATTCATGTGGCAACACGGCGATTCCCTGGTTGTGCATTGGAAATTGTTCCGGTGAAGGTCCAGGGCGATGCGGCAGCAAATGAAATTGCAGAAGCATTGGCTTTGGTTAACCAGTGCGGGACATCAGATGTCATTATTCTTGCCAGGGGAGGCGGCTCCATTGAGGATCTGTGGGCCTTTAACACGGAGACCGTTGCCCGGGCCGTATTTGAATCCGATATTCCGGTGATCTCCGGCATAGGGCATGAGGTTGATTTTACCATTGCGGATTTTGTGGCTGATCTCAGGGCACCGACCCCGTCTGCTGCTGCGGAAATGGCCCTGCCCGACCGGAATGCATTACTTGAGCAAACCACCCGGCTTAACGCGCGTCTGGACCAGGCCATGGCCAGGCGGGCGGATTTTCTGAGAAACCGCTTGGAGGACCTTGCCTCCCGGCTCAAAAGCCCGGCCCGGGTTGTTGACGATTTCAGGTTCAGGATTGAAGATGCGCAGACCCGTATGGACTCGGCCATGACAGCCCGGCTGGCCCGGGAGCGGGAACGCCTGTCATGGCTGCGCAGAACACTGGACAACACCTTTCCCCTGTCCCGCATCCGGGAACATGCCGGCCATGTAAAGGGACTGGAATCATCCCTGAACAACGCCATGGCCACACAGATGGAGATATGCCGGTCAAAGTTGCGCGAAGCTTCGGCATGTCTTGAATCCCTCAATCCAACGGCTATCCTGGAACGGGGATACAGTATTACCCGGGAGTTGCCTTCGGGCCGTGTGGTGATGGATGCCCAAACCCTTGCCCGCGACGACCGGGTTGAAATTATTCTTTCAAAAGGACGCCTGGTAACCCGGGTGGAGTAAATATGGCGAAAAAAACATTTGAATCAGCACTCAAGCAACTTGAAGATATTGTCCGGGAAATGGAATCCGGTGAACTGACCCTTGAGCAGGCCGTGAAAAAATATGAAACCGGTATCGCTCAGACCCGATTCTGTATGGAGGTTCTGGATAAAACCGAGAAAAAAATCAGCCAGCTTTCCCGGGACAGCGACGGCGAACCAAAATCTTCACTGTTTGCATCGGAATGATTGGAAATAATTGGATATGACCCGATTTAACCTGGCTGAATATCTGACTGAGAACCGCATACTGGTGGAAGGCGCTCTTGACCGGATTCTGGGCATGTTGGACAGGGAACGTGAACTAGTCCGGGCCATGACCCATTCCTTGATGGCAGGGGGAAAACGGGTCCGCCCGGTGCTGGCCCTTGCAGCGGCCCGGGCCTGTGGCAGCGACCCCCTGATCGCCCTGCCCGCCTGTTGCGCCATTGAGATGATTCACACCTATTCTCTGATCCATGACGACCTGCCGGCCATGGATGATGATGATCTGAGGCGGGGACTGCCCACCTGCCATAAAAAATTTTCCGAAGCCACAGCTATTCTGGCCGGTGACGGGTTGCTCACCCATGCCTTTTACGTACTGGCAGCTGCCGATACCATGTTCGACATTTATCCTGATGCCCCGACCCGGGTCAGACTTGTGGCGGCCATATCAGGCGCTGCCGGCGTCAACGGCATGGTTGAAGGGCAGATGCTGGATATGCAGGCGGAATCCCTGGCGCCTGAAGACCTGGGGAATAAAGAGCAGCGCCTGGCACATCTTAAAAAGATACACCGGTATAAAACCGGGGAAATGATACGGGTGAGTGTGGAAGCAGGTGCGTTAAGCGCCGGGGCCGCATCCCCTGCCCTATCCTCCCTCACCAGATACGCAGAACATATCGGACTGGCCTTCCAGGTCATGGATGATATCCTGAACGTTGAAGGTGACCCTGAAATCATGGGAAAAGCTGCCGGGTCGGATGCCCTGCACGACAAGATGACCTTTCCGGCCATTATCGGCCTGGACGCGTCAAAGGCGTTTGCCAAGGAGCTGATCGACAAGGCCCTGGATGCTCTGGACCGCGGCACGGAAGGTGGTGCGGGATTCGACAGCGAAGCCGATCCCCTGCGGGCCATTGCCCGGTATATTATTAACAGAAACCGATAATTTTAGATGCAGTACTCATATATTAAGGTGACCCTATATTGCGTTTTCTTGAACAAATAAACAGTCCTGATGATCTAAAACAATTGTCACGCCAGGATTTGGTCATTCTGGCCCAGGAAATCCGGCACAGAATCATTGAGGTGGTTTCCAGGACCGGTGGACATCTGGCCTCCAGCCTGGGGGCTGTTGAACTCACCCTTGCCCTGCACTATGTATTTGATCTTCCCAAAGACACCCTGGTCTGGGATGTGGGCCACCAGGCCTATGCCCATAAGCTGTTGACCGGGCGGAACAAGGATTTTGATTCCCTTAGGCAGTATAAAGGCATATCCGGATTTACAAAGATAAAGGAAAGCCCCTATGATGGATTTACTGTGGGCCATTCTTCCACATCCATTTCAGCAGGCCTTGGCATCTGTTATGCCAAGTATCTGAATAATGACGATTCTGATGTTGTTTCCGTGATCGGAGACGGATCCCTGACCGCAGGGCTTGCCTATGAAGGCCTGAACCAGGCCGGTGATCTCAAACGCAAGCTGATTGTGGTCCTGAATGACAATGACATGTCGATTTCCGCCAATGTGGGCGCCCTTTCCTCTTACCTGTCCCGGACATTTTCCAACAAATCCCTGCAGAATATGCGGAACCAGTTCGGCCAGTTTTTAAAGTCTGTACCCAAGATCGGGGACGATATGTACGGATGGGCCAAGCGATGGGAAGAATCCTTTAAAACCTTTGTTACCCCGGGCATGCTTTTTGAGGCATTCAACTTTGATTACTTCGGCCCCATTGACGGCCACAACCTGGATCATCTCATTGATATTCTAACCAATATCAAAAATCCGGATTCCCCGGTGCTGCTTCATGTGACCACGGTGAAGGGAAAGGGATATGAGCCGGCCGAGAAAAATCCGGTGTATTTTCACGGGGTGGGCGCTTTTGCAGTCGCCACGGGCAAATGCAACAAAACATCAGGCAAAATTCCGTCTTATACCTCTGTCTTCGGCGACCACATGATCCGGTTTGCAAAGGAAGATAAGAGAATCGTGGCCGTAACGGCTGCAATGCCCGAAGGCACAGGGCTTACACGGTTTTCCAAAGCATTTCCCGAGCGGTTTTTTGATGTGGGGATTGCCGAGCAGCATGCCGTTACCTTTGCGGCAGGGCTGGCTTCCAAAGGTGCCAAGCCGGTGGTGGCCATTTATTCGACCTTTCTCCAGCGGGCCTATGACCAGATACTTCACGATGTCTGTATTGACAAACATCCCGTGGTCTTTGCACTGGACCGGGGCGGGATTGTGGGAGAAGACGGCCCCACCCATCACGGGCTGTTTGATTATTCTTATCTGAGGGCCATTCCCAATATCACTGTAATGGCGCCCATGGATGAAAATGAACTGGCCAGGATGATGCGCACCGCTCTTTGCCACGATGCGCCTGTGGCCCTGCGGTATCCCAGGGGATGTGGCCAGGGCGTGCCCATTGACCCCGAAGCCCCTGTCATGGATATCGGAAAGGCAAAAGTCCTCCGGGAAGGGGATGACCTGTTGATTATTGCCGTTGGCCAGCCGGTAAATGATGCGCTTGAGGCTGCCAGGACACTTGATGAGAAAGGTATCCGGACCACCGTGGTCAATGCCAGGTTTGTCAAACCGTTGGATACGGAGTTGTTCCTTGAAAAGGCAAACACCATCGGCCGTGTGATTACGGTTGAGGAGCATATGCTGGCCGGCGGGTTTGGTTCGGCCGTATTGGAAATGTTTTGTGACAACGGGGTGTCCGGACTTTCAGTCAAACGGATCGGGGTGAAGGACACCTTTGTGGAACACGGTCCCCAGGATCAGCTACGCAAAGACCATGGCATCAGTGCAGAGGCTATTGTTGCCGCAGGGCTGGAGCTGCATGGCAGCGCCTAAGCCGAACAGGCAGCGCCTGGATCTGATCCTGGTGGAAAAGGGATTGATCCGTTCCCGTGACCGGGCCAAGGCCATGATCATGGCCGGCAAGGTGCTTGTTGATGACAGGGTGGCGGATAAGCCCGGCACCCAGGTACGCATGGATGCGCATATCAAGGTCAAGGCGGAAGACCATCCCTATGTCAGCAGGGGCGGCCTTAAGCTGGAAAAGGCGTTGGATACCTTTCCGGTTTCCGTAAAAGATTGTGTTTGCCTGGATATCGGGGCGTCAACCGGAGGATTCACCGATTGTCTTCTCAAATACGGTGCCAAAAAAGTCTATGCCGTGGATGTGGGGTACGGCCAACTGGACTGGTCCCTGCGCGGGGATGACCGTGTGGAGGTCATTGAACGGACCAATATCCGTCATCTGTCTTACGAAAGGGTTAATGAAAAAATGGATATGGTGGTGGCTGACACCTCTTTCATATCCTTGAAAACCGTGATACCGGCCGCGGAGAAATTCATGCGGGACAAGACAGGGATTCTGGCCCTGATCAAGCCCCAGTTTGAAGCCGGAAAGGAAAATGTAGGCAAGGGTGGTGTTGTTAAGGACCCTGAGATCAGACAACAGGTGGTGTCGGATATAACATCCTTTTTCACCGCCAGGGGATACCGCGTCAACGGGACTGTGGCCTCCCCGATCTTAGGTCCCAAGGGCAATGAAGAGTACATTATTTCCCTTGATTTTGGAAAAATTGAAAATAGCACCGGAAACTGAAAATAATCCTGTTAATTTTATTTGATTTTGATTATTAAAATATGGGATTTTTATTAATTGTTTAATAGGAGCGGTAATGAGCGAAGAAATCAAAACCATGAGAAATGTGGCCTTTGCAGGCCATGGAGGTGCAGGCAAGACGACTCTTGCTGAGGCTATGCTGTTTAAAGCCGGGGTAACCAAACGCCTTGGCAAGGTGGAAGAGGGAAATACCGTTATGGATTTCCAGCCTGAAGAGACCAAAAAACAGCAGAGTATCAATACATCATTCATCAAATATACGCACAACAAGCATACAATTACATTGATGGATACTCCGGGTGATCAAAATTTCTTCTCTGCTGCCAAGACCTGTTTTCCCGTTGCCGACAGCATGGCCTTTGTCATCGACGGTGTTGGCGGTCCTTCCGCCATGACCGAAGAAGCTGCCGCATCGGCGATTGAGTACAATCTTCCCGGTTTTGTCGTGATCAACAAACTGGACCGGGAAAGAGCGGACTTTGCTACAGCGGTCGATGCCTGCCAGACCGCACTTAAAAAAAGAGTCATGCCTGTCTGCTATCCCATCGGCAGTGAAGAAGATTTCAAAGGGCTGGTGAATATTATTTCCGGAGAGGCCTTTGCGTACGATGCAGACGGAAAAACCACCAAAATTGATGTTCCCGCAGATATGGCCGACGATATTGAAGCGGCCAAGGAAGAATTCATCGAAAATGTCGCAGAACTGGACGATGATCTGCTTGAAAAATATCTCGAAGGCGAAGATGTGACCGAAGATGAACTCAAGGCCACCTTTCGCAAAGGCGTTCTGGACGCAGAGTTCTATCCTGCAATTGCCGCATCCGCCACAAAGATGATTGGTGTGGATGTTGTTTTCGACTTTATCAATGACTACATGCCCTCCCCCCTGGACCGCGGCGCCTGGACTGCCAAGGACCATGAAGGCAACGATGTTGAAGTGGCCCCGGATCCGGACGCTGAATTCACAGGCTTTGTTTTTGCCACAATTGTGGATCCGTATGCCGGCCGCCTTTCCCTGTTCCGCGTCATTTCCGGAACCCTGGGAAAAGAAGGCAATATTGTCAATATTACCAAGAGTTCCAAGGAACGTTTTTCACAATTACTTGAAATTGCGGGCAAGGAGCAGAAACCCATTACATCCGCCCTTCCGGGGGCAATTGTTGCGGTTGCCAAGCTCAAGGACACCCTTACCGGCGATACCCTTACCGGCGGTCAGGACATCCAGATTCCGGCACCGGCTCCCCTTCCGCCCTGTATCTCTTTTGCCATCTCTCCCAAGGCAAAGAGTGATGAGGACAAGATCCACGAAGCGGTCAGAAAAATCCTTGAAGAAGATCCCGGCCTCCAGCTCAAGCGTGAAGAGGAAACCCGCCAGACAATCTTGTCCGGCCGCGGCCTGGTCCACATTGAAATCACGGCTGAGAAGATCCAGAGGAAATTCAACGTGGGCATGGAAATCGCCACTCCCAAGGTGGCCTACAGGGAAACTTTCAAGAAAAAAGTACGGGTTCAGGGAAAACATAAGAAACAGTCCGGCGGCCACGGCCAGTACGGTGACTGCTGGATCGAACTGGAACCCCTTCCCAAGGGATCCGGATATGAGTTCGTGGATAAAATCGTGGGCGGTGTGATTCCCAAAAACTACATCCCCGCCGTAGAGGCCGGTATCAGAGACTCCATGGATAAAGGTATCTTGGCCGGATTCCCCTGTGTGGATTTCAGAACCACTCTTGATTTTGGATCCTACCACTCCGTAGACTCTTCTGAAATGGCATTTAAAACCGCAGGCTCCCTGGCATTCAAGACTGCGGCAGCCGAAGCCAAGGCATGCCTGCTTGAGCCGATTATGAAAGTCTCTGTTAAAGTTCCCGACGATGCCACAGGCGATATCATGGGCGATCTGAATTCCAGGCGCGGCAGAGTTCTGGGTATGGATTCCGAAGATGAAAAACAGATCATCAATGCCCTGGTTCCCATGTCTGAAATGCTCCGCTACGCACCGGACCTAAGCTCCATGACCGGTGGCCGGGGGACGTTCACCATGGAATTCGAACAGTACGACGAAGTACCGGGTGATCTTGCCAAGAAAGTCATTGAGCAGGTAAACGCGGAAAAAGAAGGGTAAACCAACCTGATATCGATTACGCCCGGGACATGATTTCCGGGCTGCACATAAAAAACGCGGGCAGCAGATGCTGTCCGCGTTTTTTTATCGGCTGAGATGTGCGATGGTTTTAAATATCCGGCCTCTCAATACGTCCACGGAATCCGTTTCATATTCGGGAAAAGGGATGGGAGGACCGATGCGGACATCCACCCTGCCAGGGGTCAGGTAAAAGCCGCCCCGCTGCTGGAATTCGAACAGTCCACTGATGCCAAAAGGAAGAATCGTGGCCCGGGTGGCCTTTGCCAGGTGAAAAGGCCCTTTTTTAAAAGGGGCCATGTCACCGGTACGGGTCCTGTGCCCTTCGGGCAGTATGACGATGGACAGCCCGCCTTTTAAGGTTCGACCGGCAATTTCCAGGCTTTTCCTTGCCTCTTCCAGATTGTTTCTTTGAATCGGGATGCATCCCCATTTCCGGATCAAATGTCCCCAGACCGGAATTTTGAAGTGATAGGCCGCCTCAACCCCGGTAAGCGTCAGGGGAATGGCCGCAGGTATCACAAAAAGATCAAACAGGCTTTCATGGTTGCCCATGAGCAGGTAAGTGCGGCCCGGCTCAATGTGTTCCGTACCCTCTACCCTGAGCCGGATGCCCATGATCCGTATCAATAAAGCAAAGAAGCGGCGTGCAATGCCGAAGGTGGTATCGCGGCTCAGAAAAACAAGACTTGGGGTAAGAACGGCAAAGCTGAAGAGAAAAAACAAGATGCCGACAACCCAGCGGCTCAAAGACGAGACGATTTTCATTGCCTGCGTCCGTTTTTCCCCGGCCTTGTTTCTCCCCAGAAAATTCCCAGGATCCGGGCATTGGGCTTTGGGGTCACAAGACTGATCACCACAAATACACCCAGGGTGATGGCAAGGACCGGCACAATCACATGCATGCCCGCCACCCGTTTTACATAGGTGGCAAAATAAAAATAGCTTCCCACCCCCGTCATCATGGCGGCCAGGGCGCCCGGAGCATTGGCCCGCTTCCAGTAAAGCCCCAGCACCAGGGGCCATAAAAAAGCAGCCTGGAGCCCTCCGAATGCGAACAGGTTGAGCCAGACAATAAGGTCCGGCGGATTGAATGCGGCACCCAGAACAATCATGCCGATGATGGCCGTGGTGATAAAGCTCATCCCCCTGACCCTGACATTCTCTTTTTCGCCTTTTTTTACATAGTTGATGTACAGGTCTTTGACAATGGTGGCGGACGCCAGGATGAGTTGGGAGTCAATGGTGCTCATGATGGCGGCCAAAGGGCCAGCCAGAAAAATCCCGGCAAATACCGGGGGTAGTACTTCCAGGGTCAGGGCAGGCATGATTTTGTCTCCGATGGTCAGGCCGGGAACGATCACCCTGCCGAAAGCCCCGCAAAGATGCATGCCCAGCATGAGATACCCCATGACAAAGGTGCCCAGAATAACGGCCCGGTGCATGGAACGGCTGTCCCTGTATCCAAAGCAGCGCACAGCCGTATGCGGGATGCCGATCACCCCGAAACAGACCAGGACCCAGAATGAAAGGATAAAAGGTTTGTTCAGAAAATTATCCGGCCCGGCAGGGGTAATCAGGGCCGGGTCGGTCTGGTGAAGAGACGTCACAAGTTGCGGGATGCCGCCCCCGGCCTTGACCACCCCGTAAAGTAAAGCTGTCGTACCGATCATCATGACCACGCCCTGGACCGCATCCGTAAGGGCCACAGCCCTGAATCCTCCGATGGTTGTATACAGGACAACGGTAACTGCAAAAATCATCAGGCCGGTGTTGTAGGAAAGTCCGGTCATACCTTCAAAGAGTCTTGCCCCGCCCACGAACTGGGCCACCATGGCGGCAATGAAAAAGACCACCAGGGAGAGGGAACCGAAAATCACCACCCATTTGTTGTCGTACCGGGCCCTGAGAATGTCGTTGATGGTTACGGCGCTGATCCGGCGGGCGATAATGGCGTATTTTTTCCCGAGGACCGACAGGGACAGCCAGGCGGCCGGCAGTTGGATCATGGCCAGGAGCACCCAGCCAAGTCCCATTTTATAGGCTACCCCAGGGCCGCCCACAAAACTGCTGGCCGAGGTATAGGTGGCCACCAGGGTCATGGCCAGGACAAAGCCCCCCATCTGGCGGCTCCCGATAAAGTATTCCTCCAGAAAATTACCTGATGCAGACAGAATACGGTTGGCATAGGCGGCAAGTATATACACCAGGATCAGGTAGCCGATCAGGGGAACAATTACTGCGGACTGGCTCATAAGGCCTCCCCGTCATTTGGGGGACAGTCCGCTGTGCTGTCGTCTCTGCCATTCTCCCCGGTTGTATAGCCCTCAAGGGAGATTTCCCTGAAAAAAAGGTATACCATGCACAGGGAAAGAATTGAAAACACAATAAATCCCACCACGCAACTGTAAAAAAACCATGCCGGAAGCCCCAGGATATACGTATAGTCTGTTACGGGTGCATCGCCGAAACCATAGGCTGTGGCATACCACCAGATAAAATAGGCAAGGCAGAGTCCGACGGCAATCATTGCCTCTTTGTTTGCCTGTATAAATCGTTTGTCGGTTTTGGGTGTCAAAATCTTCTCCCTTTCAATGTCACGGGTTTGGATGCCCGGGATTATATCGGGTATGCACGGAAATTTCATCCTGAAAATGAGCGCTTCTCCATATTCATGCCGGGCTTGACACCTCCGGGAATTCCGCATAAGGTACCAAATAGAATATCCATAAACAAAGGTGATTAAACCATTATGTATAAAAACGCCATAGGATCTGTCTCCCCTCCCCCACCCGCTTCCTGTTGATACATCCGTATCCGTAAAAGGGTGGTGCCCCCGTAACGATCATTCCATGATCGTTTCCATGTATTTATTGATGGAAAAGAAGCCGTGTGTCCATGCGCCGGTATGCCGTATACGCACTTTTATACTCACGCTTATCCATTCTTAGTTTTCCCGCCCTTGTAAAATTTATCATACTTATCCAATGGAGAACCTTATGGCACGATATACTGTCATTATTGTAAATTTGTCTGCATTTCTGCTGATGTCCGGTGTGGGTTTGATTGTCGCACTGCTTCCCCAAAAAATCATCGCCTTGTCCGGGCGTGTGTCCGATGTGGGATATCTGGCACCGGCTTTTGCCCTGACCTTTGTAGCGTTCCAGATTCCCATGGGCCGGTTGTCGGACCGGTTCGGGTTCAAGCCGTTTCTTGTGCTCGGGTACGGCCTGTGTGCCTGCACCGGTTTTTTGTATTATTTTTCAGATCAACCCGGGTTCATTTTTTTGGGCCGGATGTTTCAGGGAATTGGAGAAGTGCCCGTATGGGCGGTTGCACCGGCACTTCTATCTGTGCTTTATCCCGGCCAAAAGGGAAAAGTCATGGGGGCGTATAATGCTGCTGTACATTGCGGCCTTACCGCAGGGAGCCTGGCAGGGATTTGGTGCGCAAAAATGTGGCACGGCAATGAGGTGTTCCTGGTGTACGCCCTGACAGGATGCCTGGGCGGCCTGCTCATTGCCCTGTTTGTCCGGGAACCCTCCCGGAAACGTTCACACGCGTTGGGGGTAACCGGTAACGCACCGCTTTTCAGGCTGGTCTTCAGGCCCGGGCATCTTATTGTTCTGGCCGGAATATTGTTGTACGGTACGGGATATGGCGTGTTTATCTCGGTGATCCCCGGCTTTTTAATTCATGCCCGGCAATTTGACCAGACTGCTGTGTGCCTCTTTTTTTCGCTTTTTTACATGGCAATCAGTCTGGCCCAGTTGATTACCGGGCCTTTTTCCGACCAGTACGGCCGCAAGCCTGCAATGGTCACGGGCATGGCATTGGCCGGTACGGGGATCGTACTGTTTTCCGGCCTGTCAGGCCCTTGGCTGCTGGGGTGTCTTACCCTGTCGGCATTGGGACTTGGCATGTTCTGTGTGTCGGCTCTGGCGTTTCTGAATGCATCTGTTCCCGAGACCCTGAAAGGCACCATTTCAGGCCTGTTTTATTTTTTTTGGGGAATCGGCTATTTTACAGGCCCTCTTATCCTGGGAAAGATGATGACAGAAGGTGTGTGGCATTCCGGGGAATGGCATCCGGGATTCGCCTGGCTGGCACTGTTGTTCCTGATTGAATTTGTTGTGTGCGGCCTGTTTTTAAAACCCCTGATGCCGGCAAACGCTTCCGGAAACGTGGCCGGTCTCTGAAAAACGTCACCCGGTATCCGGCGGGCCTGGCACTGGTCAGGCCCGCCACAACCCAAATGGATGGATACGTTTATCATGGTATTTCAAACCTTTTCAGGATAAAGTGCCGTGGTCATTACAACCGCATAGATATAAGACAGGACAGACAATGGTGATTATCGGAATGGACCTTTCAGGTCCGGGAAACAGCAGTGATACAGCAGTGGTGGCCTTTAAGTCTTCCGGAAAGGGACTTGCCCGTATCCGCCACCTGACCCGTGCGGATGATGGGGATATTCTCGATTTCATGACATCCCTGGAGTTGGATTCGCCGCCGGTCGTGGGGATTGATGCCCCGCTTTCCTACAATGTCGGCGGCGGTGACAGGTCCGGAGACGCAGCACTCAGGAAACGGGTCATTGCTGCGGGAATGAAAGCCGGTTCCATTATGCCGCCGACCCTGACCCGCATGGCATACCTGACTCTCAGGGGAATTTCCATTGCCCGGCTCTTATCCGCAACATTTGACAACATCAAGATTGCTGAAATTCATCCCGGCGGCACCATGGCCCTGGGGGGCGCACCAATTGAAGATGTAAGGCATTTCAAAAAAGAAGAAAACGCTCGTATGGCACTCTTGAACTGGATGGTTACGCAGGGTCTGGAACATGCCGATGATATCCGTGATCCTTCTGACCATTATGTTGCGGCCTGTGCTGCAGCGCTTGGGGCATGGAAATGGCACTTGGGACTTTCTGAGTGGCTGTACAGGTCTGAGCAGCCGTTTCATCCGTTTGACTATGCGTGTTAGTACGGGGCGTTAAGTCATTGAGCGAACTGTCTCACAACAGTGATTTATCCAGGCCGCAACGGTCTGCGGCAGCCGCATCTAGAAGATGGCCCAGCGCACCTGGTTTGCCGGGGAAAAACCCCATGGTTTTTTCCCAGACTTCCTGGTCTTCCATGCAATAATACACCAGGACGCCGGGAGCAATTTCCCTTAGGATCTTTGTCAACCGACGGTAAAGCGCGATTCTCAACGGCTTGAAATACCGCATCTTGTTATCCAGCCCCAGTATGAATTCGCCGTAAGGAATGATAGAGTCGGGGAACCGGGACGCGATAACGGGTTTGAGCTGGGGCATGAACCTGAAGGTGCCGATGCTGATCCAGACCACGTCCGACGGGTCCACATGGGTGAAGATCGACTGGATGACACGTTCATAAGCACTTTCGCATCCTTCATAAAGCACCAGGGGGTCAAAATGGAACGCCAGTTTATACCCCTTTTCCGCACATGTTCTGGCCGTTGCCAGCCGGGCTGCCAAGGCTGCCGTTCCCCGTTCTTCGGACCGGATCACCTCCGGGGTGTTCACAGACCATGCAAGAATGGTTTTGCCCTTGTGGTCCAGATCCAGAAGCCCATCCGTATTCACGGTCTTTGTTTTCAACTCAAGGACCGACCGGTTCTGTCCGGCGAATTTTTCAACCAGAAACCCCGGCATCCGGGAGACCGGTTCCCAGATCAGGGAATCCGTATATTCGCCCGTGCCGATGCGCAGGATCTTTTGCCGGGAAAACACTTCATCCAGGGAATGGGACAAGCTGTCCAGGCCTGCAAAGTATTGAAGCACCGGCGGATGAAAATACGCCTGCAATATACAATAGGAACAGTCCATGGTGCAGAAGGTGCCGGTATGTAGGATGGTATAATCGCAACAGGTATAATGGCTGGTGCCAGGGCACTCCCGGACAACCGCCCCCCGGTTTTGGGTAATATACAAAATCTTCTTGGCAAGCGAGACCGGATCGGCCGCATGATTAATCAGGTCGTATACCGGTGCTGAGTCCTTTACAGGTTCAGGGTCAAGCCCTGTGCGGGAAATCAGATATTCGACTTCTTCGGTCCTGTCCAGGTCCGTATCAATGAACAAGCGGCTCAGTTTCATTACATCTCCATCAAGCCTTACCGGTTTACAAGGGAGGCGAATTCCTCCTGGCCGGGCAGTTCGGCCAGGGCCTTGAGCTGGGTCTGAAGTTCTTCCGGGGTTTTGAAATTCATGGAAAGTGAATACATCATGCTTTCAAAATGTTCCGGCAGGGTCATGGTGACCCCCCGGGGCAGTTTCAGGGTCTGCAGATATCCGGCCGCTGATTTTTTCGCCTGGTCAAGGGCGGGAAACCGGCGTTGAAACAGATAGGCCCTTAACAGGTTGCCCGCAGCGGCCAGATCCTTGTGTCCTGCGTTTTTAGCTGTTGGGCCGCCTGTCTCCAAAAGGGCTGCAATTTCTTTTCCTGCGCAAAGGTCTGCAACCGGGAGCTTTTCCCGTACAGAGATCTCCCTGGCCCAGGTCATGATTTCCATCTGTTTGGATGACGACACCCTGACCTTTGAGAACAGGCTGAGAAAGGCGGCAGCCGTTGAGGTATCAAACCCCGTAAGGGTTTTGGCGGCCTTGATGGAAAGGTTGCCCGCCTCAAGCAGGTCAATGGCGGGATGGGGCAGGCTGTGGATGCGGATCAGGTGGGTGATAAACCCAGGGTTGAGCCTTGTATTAAATATGGCAAGGGAAGCATCCGCAATTTCACGGGCATCCATGTGCCGGCCGAGCAGACCTGCGGCCCGGACCTGTTCGCCAGGACTCAGCTCCCGCTGGAATGCATTTTCAGCCACTGCCTGTTTGGCAAGCGTCTTTTCAGAGGTGCTTGCCGCAATGCGGCAGGCAATGCTTTCCCAGTCAAGCGAGGCTGCTGCGGCCAGCCGCCTGAAACCGGATACCGGCACAAAACCCTGGTCCCGGGCAAGAACCAGGGGCGGCACCAGAAGGCCTGCCCCGGTCATTGACGCGGCCAAGGCTGAGACATCGTCATCAGCCCTGGTGATTCTGAATCCCTTGTCAGCCACGTCAATGGCTGACAAGGGGATCTGATCTATCTGAAACGCCTGCATTTGTATTAAATGGTCTCTCCGGTCAGGCGGGTGAAAATTTCCTTGTACGTGTTGCTTGTGTTCTCAATGACCTCAGGCGGCAGTTCGGGGCCCGGAGGGGTTTTGTCCCAGCCGGAGCCGGTAAGCCAGTCCCTGACCGTCTGTTTGTCAAAACTTCTCTGTCCCCTTCCCGGTGCATAATCATCCAGGGGCCAGAACCGGGATGAGTCCGGTGTCAGAATTTCATCTATAAGAATGATCTCGTCGTCAATGATACCGAATTCAAATTTGGTATCGGCAATAATGATGCCTTTTTCCAGGGCCAGCTTTGCGCCTCTGTTATAAATCTCAAGGCTTAAATCCCTGAGTTTTTCAGCATTTTCCCTGCCGATGATGTTAATGGTTTCCTCAAAACTGATGTTGATGTCGTGATCCCCGATTTCAGCTTTGGTGGAAGGTGTATACAGAGGTGATTCCAGCTTGTCGGATTCCTTGAGCCCCTCGGGCAGGCGGATGTTGCAGACATGACCTTCTTTGCGGTAGGAATTCCATCCGGATCCGGAAATATATCCCCGGACAATGCATTCCACGGCCATGGGCGCGGCTTTTTTCACCAGCATGCTCCGGCCTTCAAGGGCCTGCCTGTATTTCTGGAAGGCCTTGGGATAATCATCTACATTTGTACTGATGATATGGTTTTTGACGATGTCTTCCATCTGTTTGAACCAGAATACGGAAATCTGGTTCAATACCTTGCCTTTGTCCGGAATGGTGTTGGGAAGGACAACGTCAAATGCGGAAAGCCTGTCCGTTGTCACCATGAGCAGGGCGTCGCCGGTGTCGAAAATATCCCTGACCTTGCCCTGTCTCACCAGGGGAAGCCCTTCATATTCTGTGCCTGGAATGATGGTCACTGCAACCTCCTTTTAAATAACAATTCTTTACAAAAATTTTGCTGATTAATACCATAGAATGCGGTATTTTGCTATTCCCTTAACAAAGTTTTCCGCAGGGGGATGCCGGGATACGGTTTGGAAATAAGAGAGGGCTTGACCTGAACCTTTCATCATAATATGGTTACTCCGGTGAATTCATGAGCCGTTGATAATATAGCGTATATACTTGAAATTAATATTTTTGTTGATGAGGAAACCCATGAATCGGATCTGTATCTGGCTGCTGATGCTGCTTGTAGCCGGTGTTGTTTTTGCCTGTCCGGCAGTTGCCCAGCCCCACTATACCCTGAAAGCATTGTGCAGGGTTGCCAATGATAATGCCGAAACCATTAAAACCGCGGAAGAAGACCAGTACATTGCTGAGCAGGAAAAAAAGCGGGCCCTGTCTGTTCTGATTCCCAGAGCCACCCTTTACGGCAGTTATCTGAACTATAAGAATGATGATGTCTACTCTCCGGATGCCAATACCCTGGGCGGGAAGCTGACCCAGTCCTTTACCCTGAACGGCCGGGAGTTGATTGCCTATGATATCAGCAAAAAAGGCATTGAACAGGCTGTATTTTCAAAAGAAGCCATCAGGTCCGAATACATTTTCCAGGTGGCTGAAGCCTATATTCGCACCCTGAGCAACAAGCGGCTGGTGGAAGTGGCAGATGCCGAGGTGGACCGCCTGACCACCTACCGGAATTCGGTCAGGGAAAAACTGAGTGTGGGCAATGTGACAAAAACCGATCTTTACCGGGCGGAAGCAGAATTATCCAGATCTAAAACCGACCAAATTGTGGCGGTGAACAACGTGGAAAACGCTAAGGCCAGTATTGTGCGCCTTGCCGGCATTGAAGACGAGTTCACCGTATCCGCCAATGATATCGACCGCCAGGAAGGCTTTGCCATTACAGAATCGGAGATCAGGGGGCGCGCACTGGAAAACCGGTATGAAATCAAAGACGCCAGAAAGACCATTGAAATCGCCACCCGTACCGTGGCCTATGAAAAAGGCGACTACTGGCCCAGTCTGGATCTGGAAGGTGGTTACAACGAGAGTGATATCCATTACGGCGACAATAGCAGCAATGCGGACTACGACACGGAAAACCTGTATATCCAGGCCGAATTGAGCTTCACACTTTATGACGGCGGCCTGAGAAAGGCCGAAGTCCGCCAGGCCCTGGCCAAGGTGCGCCAGGCAAAACTGGCTTTGGCCAACCAGGAAAAGTCCATTATACTTGAATCCAAAGAAGCGTTCCTGGATTTTGAAACCGCCAAGAATACGCTGATCAACCTGGCGGACGAAGTCAAATCCGCCCAGGAAAACTATACTGCTGTTCAGATGCAGTTCAAATACGGAATGGCGGACAGCATTGATATCATGGATGCCAACACCCTTCTGGTGGATGCGGAACGGCGGATGTCCAATGCCGAATATACCTATTACCTGTCGATCCTGAGAATCACGTACACCCAGGGAGATATCCTGAACCGGCTTCTGGCGGATGCCGCCGGGGAGTGAGCCGGAATTCAATACACGCATATCCGGTGTAAACCAGTCCCCCCAATGGCATTCGGGATGCCATTGGGGGGACTTTTGTTTTTTTCGACTGAATATCTAATGTTTTCAGCAGCTAAGCTTGACTATTCATGCCCTGTTCTCTATTCTTGATGTATTGTTCGGCCTTGGATGATAGCAAATGACAAACATATTTTCCAAAAAAACGGCAACACGAATACCGATTCAATAAAAGCAGTTGATGACTTAAGCGCCATTTGCTGTACAACCACAGAAACTAAAAATTGAATCGGAACGGAACGTTGAGAACTGCTATAACACCTGATTCAAAGGAGACAACCATGTATGAAATCATCGCCAACCCTGAAGACTATCAGATTGACCGACTCATCAGCGGCACCGGAAATGCGAATATCGAACTCAGCCCTGAAGAGCGGGGCAACTGGGCGGGTGAAATTACAAATTTCAGTGAGCGGCTGACGGAATTTGCCAAAAAAGCCAATGAACTGGCCACAATTCTCTCATCCAAGGATAAAATTTCCGCAACACCCGCATCGCTGAAGACCCTTAAAATACAGCTGTTCATGATCAATGACGCACTCAATTCCGCCCTTGATATCGCAGGCAAGCTTGAAGCGGATATTATAAAAAAATAAAATTCCGGTAACCGGATGATCACTCCGGCCTTACAGGACCCTGGCATTTTTGCCGCAGCAAATGGTCTGTGAGAACCAGCGCAAGCATGGCCTCACAGACCTTGTTTATTCTGGGGATGGCGCAGATGTCGTGGCGCCCTTTGGTGGATATGGTTGTGGGCTTTCCGTTTTCATTTAATGTTTCCTGGGGCTTGAGAATAGAGGGGATGGGTTTGATATGAACCCGGACAATGATTTCTTCCCCGTTGGATATGCCCGCCAGTATCCCGCCGGCATTATTTGAATGAAACCCGTCCGGCGACATGGAGTCGTTGTTTTCCGATCCTTTTAGACCGGCCGCCTGTATACCGGCCCCGATTTCCACAGCCTTGACCGCCCCAATGCTCATCATGGCCTTGGCAATGTCCCCGTCCAGTTTGTCAAACACGGGATCTCCGAGTCCGGCCGGTACGTTTTGGGCGGCGATTTCAACAATCCCCCCAAGTGAATCCCCTTCTTCCTTAACCTGCTTTACCCGTTTTTCCATGGCTTTGGCGGCTTCCGGATCCGTGGTTTGAAAAGGGTTCTGATCGATAAAGGCTTCGTCAAAGGTTTGTGCGAAAATTCCGCCCAGGGCAAGGGTATAGCTTTGGATGGAAATATCATAGGGTGCCAGTACGAGCTGGGCAACAGCGCCTGCCGCCACCCGGGCGGCAGTTTCCCGGGCAGATGCCCTGCCCCCGCCCCTGTAGTCCCGGATACCGTATTTTTGAAAATAGGTGAAATCCCCGTGGCCGGGCCTGAATATATCTGCAATATCGGCATAGGAACTGGATTTTGCATCTTTGTTTTCAATAAGAATGGCAATGGGGGTGCCGGTGGTTTTCCCCTCAAAAGTACCGGAAAGAATTACGGGAACATCCGGTTCCTTGCGTTTGGTGGATGCCGGGCCCTGACCGGGTTTACGTTTATCAAGGGCAGCCTGGATCATGGCCGGATCAATGGCAAGGCCTGGGGGGCAACCCTGGATGACGACCCCAAGGGCTTTGCCGTGTGATTCGCCGAATGTTGTGATTTGAAAGGCTTTGCCAAAATTAGAGCCGTTCATGGTCAAGTCTCCTTTTGATAAGGTCGGCTGCCGCCTCAGGAGAGTGGGCAGCCGTGTTTATGGTAATCCGGGCAAGGGTTTCATAGAGGGGATTCCGAAGGGCAAGCATCTGCCGGGTCTCGTCTTCAAGGCTCTGCCGGGTCAGATCCGGCCTGGAATCTGCTGAGGCCGCATCTGCCGTTAACCGTGCCATGATGGTTTGTGCATCTGCCTGGAGCCAGACTGCGATCCCTTGTTCTTGCAGGAAACGCCGGTTTTCTTCAGCAAGAATGATACCGCCGCCGGTGGCTACCACAGGGCCCTGGCCAAGATCCAGGGCAAGCAGGGTACGGGTTTCTGCCTGCCTGAAGTGCGCCCATCCAAACGTGTCGACCATCCGGGCAATGGTGATACCTTCATCCGTTTCAAGTGTCTGGTCCGTATCCACGAACGGACGTGCCAGTTTTTGGGCCAGCAGCCGTCCGGTGGTGGTTTTACCCGTACATCGGTAACCGATCAAAAAGATCGGGCGTGCGGGGGAATGTGGATCACAGGGCATCAAAAACCTCCCAATACGTTGGGAAGGATTTTTCAACACATGCTGGGTTCTCGATTTCCATACCTTCCGTTTTGAGGCCTGCCACTGAAAACGCCATGGCAATCCTGTGGTCGTTAAAGGTTTCAATGCGGGCCCCTTTGGGAGTGCCGCCGGTGATTTCCATTGAATCCGGCCCCTGGGCGGTTTGGATGTCCATTTTTTCCAGTTGGGAGCAGACTGCGTCAATGCGGTCGCATTCTTTGACCCGCAAGTGGCCGATATTCCGGATCCGGGTGGTGCCTTTGGCAAACGCGGCCACAACGGCAATGGCAGGAACAGCATCCGGTGTGTCGGACATGTCCACATCCACGCCGGTAAGATCCAGGCCCTGGATGGAAATGGCCTGGTCTCGGCTATTGATCCGGCATCCCATTTTTTCCAGGATATGGACCTGCTTCAAGTCCCCCTGCAGGGACCCTGGCCGGATATTGGCCACACCGATTGTTTTCCCGGTGATCGCACCTGCGGCCCAGAAATAACCGGCATTGGACAGGTCCGGCTCCACCACCCGGACTCCCGGTACATAGACCTGTTTTCCCGGTACCTGGTACCGGGTTTCTGAAACCCGTTCGGCCGTCACATTGAACTGTTTCATGGCGTCCAGGGTCAGATCGATATAGGGAACGGATACGGGCGGTCCTGTCAGATCAATCTGGAGCCCCTGGTCAAACAGGGCGCCTGCCATGAGCAGGGCCGACAGGTACTGGCTGGACCTGGAACAGTCAAGCAGGGTGCTGCCGCCGGTGCGGTTGCCGCCATGGATAACCACGGGCGGGGTGCCCTGGTTGTTTTCCGAAAAGGCGTTGATCCGGATGCGCGTCAGGGCATCCAACAGTTCATTCATGGGGCGTTCGCACATGCGCGTGTCGCCGGTCAGGGTATAGGCTGTGTTGCCCAGTGCGGCAATCCCGGCAAGCAGGCGCATGGAAGTGCCTGAATTGCCGAGGTATATGGGAGCGTCATAGGGCACGGGCCTGCCGTCAAACCCTGTGACCCTGACGCAATTGTCCGACACCTCACTAATGTCGGCCCCCATGTATTTAAGGGTCTGGCAGGTCAAAGACAGGTCTTCGCTTTTCAGGGCATTGTGGATTTCCGATTGCCCCCCGGCAAGGGCGGCGCAGATCATCATCCGATGTGAAATACTTTTGGAGCCGGGAATCCGGACGATCTGGTCTGAGATAGATTTGGGATGCAGCAGTTTCATGGGGTACTCCTTTGGATTCAATGTTCCAGAACTGTTTTTCTCATGAGTTCCGTGTCCGGTTCAATGCCGGTCCATAATTTAAATTGGGCAGCAGCCTGGGCAACAAACATGGACAGGCCGTCTATGGTAATGCAGCCCTTGGCCTTGGCGGTTTTCAGCAGGCAGGTCTCAAGGGGGGTATACACCACGTCCATGACGATCATTCCGGCACTTAAGGCCTGTTCGGGAAACGAGAGGATTTCTGTCTCCGGAACCATGCCCATGCTGGTTGTATTGATAACGATCTCCGCTTTGATTTCGCCTGCACGCCCCAGGGGGACAAACTGCCCGGAGACACGCTGTGCCAGATCAATACCGCTTTTTTCGCTCCGGTTGGTAATGGTGATGCGCCCCCCTTCCGCAGCAACACCGTGGGCCACTGCACGGGCCGCCCCTCCTGC
Organism: Desulfobacter sp.; assembly: GCA_036881925.1. Lineage (GTDB taxonomy): Bacteria > Desulfobacterota > Desulfobacteria > Desulfobacterales > Desulfobacteraceae > Desulfobacter. The sequence goes on along the minus strand of JBAJNJ010000007.1, from coordinate 58,415 downwards.
CCCGACAATACAGACCTGCCTGTTCCGGATACCATGGACCCGAAGCGGAGCGATGGCCGCCTCACAGTCTGTATTATATCCCGTGAGCACGCCGTTTTTGTTGACTACCGTGTTGACCGCGCCGATTTTTTCGGCCATGGAATCAATCCGGTCCAGGTGGTCCATAATGCTTTCCTTAAAGGGAATGGTGACAGATGCCCCATGGATGTCAAGGATCCGGAGGGCAGAAACCGCCCGTTTGATATCATCCGGGGCAAAGGCCAGATATACGGCGTCCTGTCCCTTATCCCGGAGCGCGGCATTGTGGATCTGCGGGCTTTTGGAGTGGGAAACAGGGTTGCCGAGTACACAATACAGTGTGGTGGATGCGGTAATCATCAGTGGGGCTCCTCACTGGCAAATACCGGATAAGAGCCCAAGAGTTTCAGGGACAGGGTATGGGCCTTTATCTCTTCAATGGTTTCGGCAACCGCGTGGTCTTTGATATGGCCCTGGATATCCATGAAAAAATAATAACTCCAGTTCTGGTGGCGGGTGGGCCTGGATTCCAGCTTGAGCATGTTCAGGCCGGCCTGGTCAATGGGGGCAAGAGCCTTGAACAGGGCTCCCGGGATATGGGATGTGGCAAACATGATGGAGGTTTTATCGTTCCCGGTTTTTTCGGGATGGTCTTTTCCAATAACCAGGAACCGGGTCACATTGCCGCTGAGGTCTTCTATTTTTGATTCCACGGGCAGAAGTTCATAAATATGGGCGGCCTTCTGGCTGGCAATGGCGGCGACACTTTCGTCTTCGGAGGCCATAAGCGCTGCCTTGGACGTGGAAGAGGTCTCCATAACCTCCACATGGGGAAATTTCTTTTTCAGCCATCCCTTGCACTGGGCAATGGCCTGGGGGTGGGAGTAAATGATCTTTACATCGCCGGGTTCACCGGTGATGGACAGCAGATCATGGGAGACCGGCTCATAATGTTCGGCACATATTTTAAGGTCAAATTCGCCGAACAGGTCCAGGGTGTGGTTAACGGCCCCTTCAATGGAATTCTCAACAGGCACCACACCAAAGTGGCTCTGGCCCCGTGCCACATCCCTGAAAATATCAAAAAGATTGGGCTGTTCCATGAATTGGCCCGAGTGCTTGAAATGGTTGAGGGCAGCAATATGGGTATAGCTTGCCTTGGGGCCCAGAAAGGCAATGGTTTTCGGCTTTTGTATCTCCCGGGTGGCCGTAATGATGACATTAAAGATATACTGGATCAAATCCTTATCCGCAGGTCCCTGGTTGATGTCCCAGAGCTTTTCAATCACCATTCGCTCCCGGGTTCTGTCCAGGATTTGACCGCCCTCCTGCTTTTTCACCGCCCCGACCTGTTCGCCGATGCAAAGGCGCTGGTTTATCAACTCAAGGATTTGGGCATCAATCCTGTCAATTTCCTCTCTCAACGGGGCCAGTTGATTTTTCTGGCCTTTCCGGTCATCTTGGTCCATAGCGTTTGCCCTTTTTGTTTTTATATGTCCTGAAATGAAAAAACCGCCTCAGGCGTTGCCTGCTGCGGTTGATTTCGGTTTCAAGGGACGGGTTGGAAAGTCAATTCACCACAGGCAGGCAGACCCTTTAAAAAAGAATCCCAAAAAATAAAAATATCTGCCTGTGTTAAAAACCATAATTGTCCTGATGTGTATTTATTAAACCTTGTGAAATCTATACGTCTGATTTTAATCTGTCAAGGGGCATGAAAGATTTTTTCCGGTTTTCAGCCTGCCTGCCCCAAATGCCCATTGCCGGGCTCGGCATCAGGTTTTGGGCTCCTCTCCCGCCTTGACAATAAAAGACTGGATCCGGTTGCCGTCCATATCCTTTACCGTGATGACCCACTGGTTGATGCGAATGGATTCCCCGGGTTTGGGGATACGCTCGATTTGTTCCAGAAAAAAGCCGGAAAAGGTATCATATGAGCCGGACTCGGGAATGGCGATGCCTTCCAGTTCCTTGTTCAGGTCATCCACGTCAACCTTGCCGGCCACCAGCCATTTTTTCCCTTTCAACCTCACCACATCCGGAGTGTTCTGGTCGGTTTCGTCGGCAATCTCTCCAAATATTTCCTCGACAACATCTTCCAGGGTAACGATGCCGGAGACCCCGCCATGCTCGTCCACCACCACAGCCATATGGCTTTTCTTGGCTTTGAACTCCTGAAGCAGGGAGTCGAGTTTTTTGGATTCCGGTATAAAATAAGGCTTTTTCATGATGGTTTTCAGGTCAAGGTCATCTGTGGTCTTGCCCTGGTCCACATGGGTTTGAAAGCTGTTGAAAAGGTCCTTGAGGTGAAGGATACCGATAATATTGTCAATGCTGTCGTCTATGACCGGTATCCTGGAAAACCCGGTCCTGAGTATGGCCTGGATGTCAAGATCTTCGGACACGTCCATGACGAACATATCCGCCCTGGGGGTCATGATTTCCGAACAGGAGGTGTCGTCGAACTCAAAAATATTGGTAATATACTCCCGTTCTTCTTCTTTTATTTCCCCCTCTTCCTCAACCACTTCGACCATGGTCATCAGTTCATCCTCGGTTACGGCTTCCTGGGTGTTGTCAATGGTGCCGTGGAGTTTGGGAATGAAGTTAAGAACCAGAATCAGGGGCCAGAACAGTTTGGAAAGCCAGAACAGGGGATAAATCACGCCTCTGGATACCAGGACATTGTTGTGGTTGGCAAAGGACTTGGGAAAAATTTCGCCGAACACCAGTATCAAAATAGTCATGACACCTGTGGCAATACCGACGGCATTGGACTGGAAAAACGAGATGGAAAGGTATGTGGCCAGGGCGGATGCACCGATATTCACCAGGTTGTTTCCGATGAGAATGGTGGTCAGCAGGGTGTCGGAGTCCTCTTTCATTTCCATGATCAACTGGCCGGTTTTGGTGCCGTCTTTTGAGATATGAAGGGCCTTTACCTTGGAAATGGAAAAAAGTGCGGTTTCTGAGGATGAAAAAAAACCGGATAAAAGCAGACAAATTATTAACAGGCTTAGTTCAAACGTCATGGAAATCGAATTCCTTCAATGTGTGAGCAATCTGAGTAAATGTACTCTAATCGCTTTTATCCTGGTTTGTCAAACACGTATTTGGCTCCGGGCCCCGGCGTTTCCAATATACACGGGGCATGAGGAACGGCCTGTGCCGATCAGGCTGAGTATAATTCGGGCTGTTCTGGCCGGTGCACCCGGGGAGCCGAGAATCCCGCGCACCTGTGCGAGTTGCCGGCGGTGCATGTCCAGGGATTCGAGCATCGACAGAGCCGTGTCGCTTATCCGGCCGGGGCTGGCATCTGTCTGGAGCAGTTCCGGCATGACCTGCCTGTCTGCGATAAGGTTGGCCAGCCCGACAAAGCTGACCCTTACAAGACGTTTTCCAAGTGCAAAGGTCAGGGGAGAGACTTTGTAAACAATAATGGTGGGCAGACCGCATAGCGCTGCCTCAAGGGTTACGGTGCCCGAGGCCGCAATCAGCATATGGGCGCGCCGGAATATGGACAGGGGCCGCCCTTTTACAATGCAATGACGGGTGTTGCCGTATCTGCTGAGCGTTTCCCGGATTTTTTGCTCCTGGATGTCCGAGGCGGCAGAGATCAGAAATTTGGCTCCGGGATGGCGAACCAGAATTTTTTCTGCCGTTTCCAGCATCACAGGCATCAACTGGGTGACTTCGGAGGATCTTGATCCGGGCAAAAGGCCGATCACGGGAGCTGCCGGTATACCCGTAGCTGCTGTGGGGCCGCCTGGGCCTTGTTTCTTTTCCGGCGGCCCGGGAAGCAGGCACGGGTATTCGTCCACAAGCGGGTTGCCCACATATGTGGCGGGAATCCCTTCCTTTTTATAGATCTGCTGCTCAAAAGGGAGAATCAGGGCCACATGATCGGTATATTGCTTTATTTTTTTCAGGCGTGCCCTGTTCCATGCCCAGACTTTGGGGGCAATATAGTAACAGACCGGTATGTTGGTGTTCTCTTTGATATACCGGGCGACCCTGAGGTTAAATCCGGGGTAGTCAATAAGCACCACAAGATCGGGTTTGTGGATGCGAATCTGATGTTTTACAAGGCGGAAGGCCTGTTTGATGGTGCTGAACTGCCGGATGACCTGGATAAGCCCCATGGCGGAGAGCTTTTCAATGGGGAAAAAAACATCCGCCCCCTGCGCTTTCATGGCTGGACCACCAATACCGGAAAACCGGCTGCCGGGCCTTAACTGCTTCAGTGCTTTGATCAGGGGGCCGGCGTGAAAATCACCGGACGGCTCACCGGTCAGGACCATGATATGGGGGTGTTGCCGGGTCATGGGATGTCGTCGTCGTCCAGGGCCATGATGGAAATGTGATAACGGTCAGCCAGGGCGATCATCTCCTCCCGGTCAAAAGACAGGGATTTTCCCGCCTCAAGGGCGAGTACGGTGGCGCCGCTCTCATGCATGGTCTCTATGGTCTGACTGCCGGATGAGGGTAAATCAAACCGCAGATCCTGGCTGGGTTTGGACAGTTTGACCACAACCGCGCCATTGCCCCGGGCAAGCGTGCCGCCTCTGAGAATGGTGGCATCGGTGCCGTCAATGGCCTCCACGGCCAGGACGGTTCCGTTTGAAATCACCAGGCACTGGCCGATATCAAGTTTTCCCACAGCTTTGGCCAGCCGCCATCCCTGTTGAATATCCCGGGTTTCTGCCTTGTCCGGTTTTCGCCGTGTCCAGCATCCTTTGGGGCTGATGAGTTCAGGTAAAAGAAAGGTGGATGGCCGGAGGCGAATACCTTCTTTGTCAAGCAGGTCTGCAAAAGAGGTCAGGATATTGTCATCATGGGTCCGGGCGGTTTTGGCGATAAAGGCAAGTGCCTTGAGGTCCGGCCGGATGTCCTTGAAAATATTTGCCTTTTGTACGGAGCCGAGCATGACGGCCTCAGAAACACCATGGCTTTTGAAGTACTTGATCAGTTTGTTGATCTGGCCAAGGTAAAGCCATTTGAGTTCCTTCACCTCGGCGGCAAGGGACTTGTCGGTTTCGGAGTGAAAGCCTGCAGCAATGACATCATATCCGCTTTGGGCGGCTTTCCGGGCAAACAGGGAGGGAAACTGGCCGCCGCCCGCAATCAATCCGATTTTGGTGTTAGCGGTTCCCATCCGGCTATCTGGTCACTCCCCGGTTGGATTCCTGGATGAACTTCATAAACGCCATCACTTCCGGGACCTGTTCGACTTCCGCCTTGGCCCGTTCCTGGGCCTGGGCAACGGTGAGGCCGATTCTGAAAAATATTCGGTAGACTTTTTTAAGCTGCCGCAAGGTTGATTTCTGGAAGTTGTGCCGCTTGAGCCCCACGTTATTGAGGCCGTGCAGGGTGGCCCTGTCGCCGGCGGCAATGACATAGGGCGGAATATCTTTTACCACGGCGGACTTCCCCCCGATATAGGCATAGTCACCGATTTTGACAAACTGGTGGATGGCCACAAGTCCCCCGATGGTGGCATAATCTCCGATTTCAATGTGCCCGGCCAGGGTGGAGTTGTTGGCCAGAATCACGCCTTTGCCGGTTTTGCAGTCATGGGCAATATGGGTATAGGCCATGAGGTAATTTTGCTCGCCCACCTCGGTGAGTCCGCCGCCGAACCCCGTACCGCGGTTGATGGTGACAAATTCCCTGATAATGGATCCCCGCCCGATTTTCAAATAGGTTTTTTCTCCATGGAATTTCAGGTCCTGGGGAGCCCCGCCAATGGAGGCATATTGAAAAATCTGGCAATCCTCGCCGATGGTCACGTAATTTTCAATGGTGGTGTGCGGCCCTATGGTGGTGCCGGCACCGATGCGGACGTCCGACTTGATGATGGTATAGGGGCCGATGGTAACATTTTCATCGATTTGGGCCGATGGATCAATAATCGCGGTTGGGTGGATCATAACTACTCCGTGTCAGTGCTTTCCGTGTGTTCTATTTTTTTTATCCGTTTTTCCAGGGAAAGCAGTTTTGTACGCATTCCCGGCAGCCGGGAGATAATATTGGCCACTTTGAGCCAGGTTTTGTGAGGCATATGGGGCAGTCCGGAGACAATTTCCCCGTGGGGCACGTTTGCGGACACCCCTGCATAAGGGCCGACAATGGCGTTGTCGCCGATGGTAAGATGTCCTGAAATACCGGCTTTGCCGGCAATAATAACATTTTTTCCAATGGCAGTGCTTCCGGCAATGCCGACCTGTGCCACAACCAGAGTGTTGTCCCCGATTTTTACATTGTGGGCGATATGGACCTGATTGTCGGTCTTGACCCCATCTCCGATGCGGGTGACCCCGAGCGTGCCCCGGTCAATGGTGGTGCAGGCACCGATTTCAACGTCGTTCCCGATCTCAACATGGCCGGTATGGATGAGCCTGCTGTGTTCTCCGTTATTCTGGGCAAACCCATAGCCGTCAGACCCGATTACGGCCCCGGAATGCACGATGACCCGGTGTCCGAGACGGGTGCGTTCCATGAGGGTGGCGTTGGGCTTGATTTCGCAATCATCCCCGATAATACAATTGTCCCCGATATAGACATTGCCCATGATATGGGTTCCGGCACCGATCACGACGTTGTTGCCGACAGTGGCATTGGCGGCAATGCAGGTACCGCTGCCCAGGCTGACATTATCGCCGATCACGGCACTGGGGTGGACGCCTTCAACAAGACCGGGTTTTGGAAACAGGTGCTCCACGATCTTGAAAAACGCAAGCCTGGGGGACGGACTGGCCAGCAGAGCTGCCGGGCAATTGCTGTTGGCAGCGGTGCCCTCGGGAACCAGAACCGCACCGGCCCGGGTATTCTCCAGTTTTGACAGGAATTCGGGTTGGTCGGCAAATGTCAGTTCCCCCGGCCCTGCATCATCAAAGGAAGCAATACTGGAAATTTCACGCCCGGGATTTCCCGAAACAAGACTGGCTCCGGTGATTTCAGCGGTTTTTTGGACCGTCAGCATACTGTTTTATATATCTCTTTTCTTATTTTTTCTTGGCAAATTCGGCATTGTAGGCGTTGATCACCGCTTCCGTGATATCCACCTGGTCGGGGATATAAATCACACCCGCGGTTTTTCTTTCAAGAATCAGCAGGAACCCTTCTTTTTTGCCCATTTCATTGGCAATTTTGAATACATCCTTCTGGAGTTGATTGAGGCGCTCGTTCTGGAGAATCTGGAACTCTTCGGTATAGTCGGCGCTCATTTTCTTGGCATCATTGATCCGGTCCCGGATTTCCCGCTGCCGGTCCCGCTTTTTTTCAGGGCTGAGCACCAGGGATTCCCTTTCAAGGGCCAGGGACAACTCCTCAATGGCTTTTTGTTCGTTTTTCATTTTTCCCTGGAGTTCGGTCCATTTTTCCTTGAGCTGCTTTTGGGAAATTTTGCCTGCACTGGACTGGTTAAATACTTTTTCAAAACTGATGACCCCGATTTTGGCCACGTCTGCCGCAAATGCCGGGCAGTGTAATGCAATCATGGTAAAGATGAGGATTGTCAGTGTAATACACCCTTTTTTCATCATGCCTCCGAAATTAAAATATAGATTATAGTCAATTTATGGTTTAGAAAAATGCACCAATGGAGAAGTCAAACTGCCCGTCTCCCGTATCTTTTTGGTCCTGGCCTTCAATGACAAGCCCGTAGGCGAGCCGGATCGGGCCCATGGGAGAGTTCCACCGAAGCTCAAATCCCGTACTGGAGAACAATCCGCCGAAATCAATGTTTTCACTTGTCCTGTAAACATCACCGGTGTCGTAGAACAACACGCCGTAAACACCGGAATCCGCCTGGATGGGGAAGATCATTTCAGCGTTGAACTGGACGAATTTTTCCCCGCCCTGCTCGATACTGCTGCCGCTGGGAGTGGTGTTAATGTCTGTGTCGTCAAACCCTCTCACCGAGTTAATGCCGCCAAGGTAAAACTTTTCCCAGTCAAGCTCGACATCATCACCGGTCCGGTCATCCAGGTATCCGCCCTTGCCGTATACCGCGCCGGTGAATTTCCAGAACAGAGGAAAGAAAAACGCGGATTCAGCAAGATACTTAGTAAAATCAAGTTCTCCGCCAAGGAATTCACCGGCATATTCCATGGACAATTTATGAAACATGCCCTTGGTGGGCAGGAACCTGTGATTCCTGGAGTCGTAACTGATAAACGGGGTGATGCTGGATGTCAGGTAATCCCCATCGACAACATTGGTTTCACTGGTTTCCACGTCCTCAATTTCAAACTGTTCAATATTATAGTTGACACCAATGGCCGTGTAATCCCAGAACTGACGGTAAGAGGACTTGAGTGTGAGGCCGATGGAGTTCCGGTCATAGTGGTCAAATTCTTTTTCAAATTTGTAAAGGTCAAACCCTGCGGAAATGGGCCGGTCAAACATCCAGGGTTCGGTGAATCCGATGTTGAACAATGCATTTTCTCCGGAGAGCCGGGCCGTAAACTTCAGGTTCTGGCCGCGGCCGAACAGGTTTCTCTCTTCAACGGAAAACTGCCCGAACGGTCCGTCATCACTGTTGAACCCACCGCCGAATGCAAAGTTGCCCGTGGGTTTTTCCGTGACCTTGACTTCCACGTCGCGCTGGTTCGTTTTATCTGTCTTGACCGGTTTTATCTCCACGTTTGAAAAATAGTCCCTGACCGCAAGGTTCCGGTGACTCCGCTGGATCCGCTTCATGGAATAAAGGCCCTGTTCTTTGATGGCCAGCTCCCGGCGAATGACTTTATCCCTGGTTTTGCTGTTGCCTGAAATAACGATCCGGTTGAAATACACCAACTCGCCCTGGTTGATATCAAAGACAAGATTAACGGTTTTGCTTTCCTCATCTTTTTTGACCAAAGGCGTGATCTGGGCATTGGCATACCCCTGGTTGGCGTAGATATCGTTGAGAACAATCATGTCTTTGCGGATAAGTTCGCGGTTATACAGATCGGATTCTTTGGAAACCAGTTTTTCCAGGAGCTCTTCCTCGGTGGTCAAAATATCACCCCTGATATCCACCACTCCGGTTTTATACTGGTCTCCCTCGTCGATCTTAAAACTGATGGTGATGCTTTCCTTGCCGAGGTTGACCTGTGCATCCGACACCTTAACATTGATAAACCCGTTGTTTTTATAGAGGGATTCAATCCGGATCACGTCGTTGTCAAGTTCGGTTTCATCCAGGTTACCCGAGGTGGTGATAAAAGACCAAAATCCCTTTTCCTGGGTCTGCATGACCTTTTTGAGCTCTTTGTCGCTGAAATGCTTGTTACCTTCAAATACAATGGATTCGATCCGGACCTTTTCTCCTTCATCAATGGTGAAAATAATGTCGGCCTGATCGTTCTTCAGGGGTTTGATTTCATAAGAAATCTGGCAGTTATGGTAATTTTTTTCAAAATAAAGCCGTTTCAGCCGCTCAACATCATTGTTGATTTTGTAAACATTGAGAATGGAACCTGTGGTGGTGGTCACCACCTCAAACAGCTCCTCATCTTTATATATATTGTTGTCTGTGAACCTGATATTCCTGACGCTGGGTTTTTCCGTGACCTCAAAGATGACTTCCACGCCCCGGTCAAGGCTTTGTTTTTTGACCACAACATTATCAAAGTACCCCATTTTATAGATAATGCCCAGGTCCTTGGTCAGGGATTCGGAATTCAGCAGTTCCCCGGTCTGGGTTTTGATCACCCGGATAATGGCATCGGATTCAATGCGCTTGTTTCCCTCGATCCTGATGGTGGATATGATCTGTTTCTGGAACAGCTCACCGATGATATTCCGGCTCAGGGAGGAGACCGCCGTGAACAGCCCGCCCATATTGGGGGCCTGGGAAAAGAAGGTAAACGGCTGCTGTTTTTCGTACACATTGTGCATCTGGCTGTCGATACTGATCCGCTGTCCCGAGATAAAAATATGCCCGCCGATGATCCAGTCCGCCCCCAGGCGGATGCCTTCCTGACGCAACCGGGAATAGTCCCAGTCTGCAAGATCGTCCGGGCCTTGTGCAAGGATGATTTTGGCCCCGTCCTTTTCAAGAATTTCCTTGAGCATACGGGGAACAGCTGTTTTTATCTTGTCGTTGGGGGCTTCTGCCTGGAGTTCAAAAGGAAATAGAGCCACACTGACCTGCTGTTGCGCAGACAATGGATTGATGAAACAAAAAAAGAATAGAAATATCAGTCCTAAGGCGATGGTAAGGTTCTTCATAAATGTTTTCCTGAAAATAAATTTCCCAAAATTCATACCGGGATGATCCTGCCCTCTCTGAGGGTGACCCGCCGATTCATCCTGTCTGCCAATGCGGTGTTGTGGGTAACCACAATGATGGTCATCCCGAATTCACGGTTCAGGTCCGACAAGAGCGCGTGAACACTGTCACTGTTCGTTTGGTCCAGATTGCCCGTGGGCTCGTCCGCAAGGAGAATATCCGGGTTCATCACCAATGCCCTGGCAATGGCGACCCGCTGCTGTTCTCCGCCGGACAACTCTTCCGCCCTGTGTTTGAGGCGTCTGTCAAGTTCTACCCTTTCAAGCACACTTGCCGCATGTTTTTCAATACTTTTTTTGGATTTACCTGCAATAAGTCCGGGCAGCATAACATTTTCCAGGGCTGTGAATCCCTGGAGCAGATAGTGGAACTGAAATACGAATCCGATTTTGTGGTTCCGGAACCAGGCCAGCTTTTCATCCCCAAACGAGAACAGGTTCTCATCCCCGTACATCAGCTTTCCCTGGTCCGGCCGGTCCAGGGTGCCGATGATGTTGAGCAAGGTGGATTTGCCGATGCCGGATGCGCCGACAATGGCCATGGTTTCCCCTTTGGAGATAGTAAAGTCTGCATCTTTTAGAATCTCCAGAGAGGCGGACTGGGACACAAATGTCTTGCTGATGCCTTCCAGGGAGAGCAGCACGCGATCATCCATAACGAATGGCCTCGACCGGGTCCATCCTGGACGCCTTATATGAAGGATAAAGGGTGGACAAAAAACAGATCACGATCGCGGATACGGCGATCAATGCCACATCCGTATATTCCAGCTGCACGGGCAGGGTTGAAAACGGATAGGCCTCGGGCAACCGGATAAATTCGTATTTTTTAAGAATATAGCAGATCACCACACCCGCCACCGTACCGATAAAGGTGCCGAGAAACCCGATAATCATGCCCTTGATGATAAATATCCTGCGGATCATGGCATGGGTGGCGCCCATGGCTTTAAGCACGGCGATATCCTTTGTTTTTTCCATGACCATCATGATCAGCGCGCTGGCAATATTAAAGGCCGCCACCAGGATGATGAGGGTCAGAATGACGAACATGGCTGTTTTTTCAAGCTTAAGCGCTGAAAACAGGCTCTGGTTGATGTCCATCCAGTCCCTGACATAAAAGGGGTACCGGATAAACCCGAGGTGCTCGTCTTTCAACTCTTTGACCTTAAACACCTGGTCCAGCCAGATTCCCAAAGCGGAAATTTTGCCTTTGGCCGACACCAGGGACTGTGCCTGGTCAAGGTTGACATAGGCCAACATGCTGTCATATTCCGACATGCCGGATTCAAAGGTGCCGCTGACCACAAAACGTTTCATGGACGGGATCTGGCCGATGGGAGACGTGATGCCTTTGGCGGACATCAGCAGGATCTTGTCACCGGTGATGACACCGATGGAGTTGGCCAGTTCCTTGCCGAGAATGATGCCCGGCAAAGCGCCTTTTTCCTTTTTTGTCGCCAGGGCCGACTGGAGTTGCGCCGGGGTGAATCCCTTGATCAGTGCTGCACCGCTCTCAGGGGTGATTCCCCTGACCATGACACCGGAAAACGATCTGCTGGTGCGGATCATGGCCTGGCCGAACAGCACCGGGGATACCCCTCTGACGCCTGGGATGGCGCGGATGGACGCCGTCAGTTTTTCGTCGTTATCAAAACTGCCGCCGTAGCTCATGACCAGGATATGGGGCTCCAGGCCCAGGATCCGTTTGCGGAATTCGGTTTCCGCACCACTCATCACGGCAATGACCACAACCAGGGCCATGACGCCCAGAATAACCCCGGCAATGGAAAGAAAGGTGATCAGGGAGATAAACCCCTCTTTCCGCTTTGCCTTGAGATATTTTTTGGCTATGAAAAATTCAACAGTCATCAGGCAGCCATCAGGCGTTCTGTTTCATGTGCGGGAAAAGAATGACCTCCCGGATAGACGGGGAATCGGTGAGCAGCATCACCAGCCGGTCAATGCCGATGCCCTCCCCTGCGGTGGGCGGCATGCCGTATTCAAGGGTTTCAACATAGTCGGAATCCATGATATGGGCCTCGTCATTGCCCTCGTCCCGCTGGCGCACCTGCATGAGAAACCGGTCATGCTGGTCTTCGGGATCGTTGATTTCGGAAAATCCGTTGGCAATTTCCCTGCCGGCAATAAACAACTCGAACCGGTCCGTAAGTTCCGGATTGCCGTCGCTTTTTCTGGACAGCGGAGAGACTTCAACCGGATACCCTGTGATAAATGTGGGCTGAATCAGTTTGGGTTCCACCAGGGTGTCGAAAAGCTTGGTCAGTACTTTTCCGTGCCGCTCTTTTTTGGTGATGTGGATATTGTGTTTTTCCGCATGGTCCAGGAGGGCCTGGGTATCATTCAGAATGGCCGGATCAATGCCGCCGATGGCGGACAGGGATTCGATCATGGGAATTCTTTTCCAGCCCTTTGAGAAGTCAATGGTGTCGCCCTGGTATTCCAGGCTGGTGCTGCCGGTTACATCCCGGACAATCCTTTCGAACATCTCTTCGGTAAGATCCATGAGATCTTCATAAGTGGCATAGGCCTGGTAGAACTCAACCATGGTAAATTCAGGATTATGGCGGGTGGAAACCCCTTCATTCCTGAAATTCCGGTTTATTTCAAATACTTTTTCAAAACCGCCCACCACAAGGCGTTTGAGGTAAAGTTCCGGTGCAATGCGCAGAAACAATTCCATGCCAAGGGCATTGTGCCAGGTTTTAAACGGGGTGGCTTCGGCACCGCCGGGAAGGGGCTGCATCATGGGGGTTTCCACTTCCATGAAATCCTGGTCTTCCAAAAAGCGGCGCATGGCCGATACCACAGCACTTCTCCGGGTGAAAATTTCCCTGGCGTTTTCATTCATGACCAGGTCCAGGTAGCGCTGCCGGTAGCGTTTTTCAGGATCTTTGATGCCGTGGAATTTTTCAGGCAGGGGCCTGACCGCCTTGGATAAGAGTCTGAAGTCATCTGCCAGTACTGTCCACTCGCCGGTCCTGGTCTTGAACAATGGCCCGGACACCCCGATGAAATCGCCGATATCCAGTTTTTTAAACAATGCATAGGTGTCGTCGCCCACCTTGTTTTTCTGGATATATACCTGCATCTGCTCCCCGCTGTCCTGGAAGCGGACAAAAGAGGATTTTCCCATTTTGTTGATGGCCATCATGCGGCCGGCCAGGTGGAACTGCCTGCCCTCTTCTCCCAGCGTCTCTTCCTGCTCAAGGATAATGGATTTGACCTGGGGAATGGTGCATGTGGGCTTGAAATCATTGGGATATAAAGGGACGCCCCCCTGTTTCAACTCATTTATTTTTTCTTTACGCAGATTAAGCAGTTTGCTTGTTTTATCCATGGAGTATTACTTTCATCGGTTTTTGAACGGATTAATTTTGGTTTGCCTGGGTTCTGAGTCTGTATTTTTAAGTTCGTTGGTTCATATTTTTGGAATTCGGCAACCCTTAATCATTTATGATTAAAATTGCCGGATATCAAAGCAGTGTAAAATAGCCTTTTTTACACGGCCTTGTCAAGATTTGGGACATGTGAAATTTCGGTCCGCAACGCTTATGAAATTGTGGGGCGGCCTTTGGGGTGTCTTTCCGGAATATCGGCATTATCAAACACCAGGGTGAACAAGGTGCCCTTGCCCGGAATGGACTCAAAGTCGATCATACCGTCGTAGGTATCGATAATCCTGTGGATGATGGATAGTCCAAGGCCTGTGCCTTCGGCTTTGGTGGTGAAAAACGGGTCAAAAATGTGGGATGCCTGTTCCGGGTCAATGCCGTTTCCCGTATCCCGGATGGTCAGGTAAACCCGCTTGTTTCTCGGTGCATCCAGGGTGATGATGATTTTGCCGGATGCCGTGATGGCCTCTGCGGCATTTTTAACCAGATTCCAGAGGATCTGCTGTATATGGACCGGATCAATGTTCACGGCAAGGCGCTTTTCCAGGCGTGTGACCAACTTGATCCTGGGATTCCAGTCCGGTGTGTTTAAAAACAGGGCTTCCACATCTTCAATGGCCCGGGCCATGTCAACCCGTATGGCATTGGTTTTCCTGGGTTTTGAAATCAGTCTGATGTCGGTTACGATCTGTTTGAGGCGGTCGGTCTCCCTCAGGATGATCTGCATCAGCCGGTCTTTTTGCGTACCGGGTTCGGTATCGTCCCGGAGCAGTTGGATGGAACCGGAAAGTGATGCCAGGGGATTTTTGATCTCATGGGCAATCCCTGAAATCATTTCATCCACGGCTGCCATCTTTTCCACACGCTTGAGGTGCTCCTGGGTAATCTTAAGTTCCTGCCGGGCCGTCCTGAGCTGAAATGACAGGATTCCGCTTAAAGCTGCCACCGCAAAACAGGCCGCAATGGTAATGATGATCCGGTAAAGAATCTGGGCCTCGTCCACACTGAGGGCCAGCGGGGGAACATCCGTAAACGGAGCAATGACATTAAAATACTCAAGCTCGATGAGCAGGCCGTATTGCAGGCTGGACATGACGGCAATCACAAAGCTGCCTTTCTGGAGCAGGAGCATGGATGTGTAAATGATCACCACAAGGTATAAAAACGTGAAAATGCTCTGGAATCCCCCTGTCACAAAAACAATCACCGTGACCAGGATGGTATCTGCAATGGTTTGAACGTATGCCAGGGCAACCAGGTACTTTTTCCGGCTGAGCCAGAAGAGGTAAAAAATCGAAAGAATCAAGACAATTCCTGCCATTTTGTAGATGGACATAAACGGCAGGGAAGACGTGTCAGCTTCTAAATTCATTGAGAAAAAAAAGGTGGAGAAAATCAACACAACAGCAAAGGCACATCGGGCCAGAACAACCCATCGAATGGGAGCAAAGAGTTCCGGCAAAGAAGAAGCTAAATGTTTGTTCGCTATACCGGCACTCATCAAAGGTTTCCAGCCATAGTGAAGATTGGCAGATACATGGAAATCACAAGGCCTCCGATCACAACACCCAGGAAGATCAACATAAATGGCTCGATCATATCTGTTAAGTTTTTAACTGCTTGGTCAACTTCGTCATCATAAAAATCAGCAATTTTCTCAAGCATTGTATCCAGTGCTCCTGTCGATTCTCCAACGGCAATCATGGAGCAAACCATTGAGGGGAAAACCCCGCTTTCCAATAAAGGGTCCGCCATGGACCGGCCTTCTGCAATGCCTACCTTTACATCTTTAATGGCCATTTCAACAATTTTGTTTCCTGCAGTCTTTCCCACAATATCCAGCGCATCCAAAATCGTCACGCCACTTGAGATCATTGTTGATGTGGTTCTGGTGAATTTGGCGACAGCCACTTTCCGGATAAGTATTCCGACGACAGGCAATCGCAGAAAGAAGTCATCCATGACGATTCGGCCTTTTTGGGTTTTATATAATCGCCCTAAAAGGAGTAATACGCCAAAAATACCGCCAAAAATATATCCGAAATTGCTTATGGCAAACTCACTAAAAGCGACTACCATTTGCGTTGGAACCGGTAAAGCTGAGTCCATGCTGGCAAACATTTCCTCAAATACAGGAATGACAAACACCAGGATAATCGTCACCACGGCAACCGCAACGATCAGTGTAATTGCAGGATATGTCATGGCACCTTTGATCTGTTTTTTTAATTTGGACATTTTTTCCATATAAGTGGATAAGCGACGGAGGATCACATCCAGAATACCGCCGGCTTCCCCGGCGGCAATCATGTTGATGAACAACTCATTGAACACCTTGGGATAGCGTTTTAGGGCATCGGCAAAGGTTTCCCCGGATTCCACGGCTTCCTTGATTTTTTTGAGCTGTTTTTTAAAGGTCGGGTTTTCCTGCTGGGACTGGAGAATGTCAAGGCACTGAAGCAGGGGCAGTCCCGCATCAATCATGGTTGAAAACTGCCGGGCAAAGATAATGACATCGGTTTCCTTGACCCTGGGCTGGAGAAATTCAACATTTTCAAAAAGATCTTTGGGTTTCTTTTTGATCCGGGTCGGGGTGATTTTACGGCGCTCAAGACTCAGGCGCACCTGGTCCTGGCTTTCCGCCTCCATTTCTCCTTTTATGCTACGGCCCTTTGGATTTTTTCCTTTCCACAGGTATACTACAGCCATGATTTCTCCTCATTGGGTGGGATTGTTTTCAAGGCATTTTATGCAAAAAATGTGCAACGCTATTTCGGTCTGTCATTGTTTCGTGTTGTATATCCGGCGTATAAAGACAGGAAGTTTGTAAATTCAGAGCAGATATACTATATAAATTTCAAACCACCTTTTCAACAGGAGTTAGTTGTTGACCCGAAAAAATAAATCTATCAGGGCGAAAACCATCATTACCAGTCACGTCAATGCGGATTTCGATGCCATCGGTTCCATGCTGGCCGCCCAGAAACTATACCCGGATGCAGTCATCATATTCCCGGGCTCCCAGGAAAAGAGCCTGAGGGATTTTTTCATCAATTCAATGAGTTATCTGTTTAATATGGCCGATCCTTTCAGGATTGACTTTTCCGAAACCACCCGTCTGGTAATTGTGGATACCCGGCAGAAAAACCGGCTTACAGGGGTGGCCGAACTCCTGGAAAAAACCGACCTAACCATTGATATTTTTGACCACCATCCCCCCATGCCCGGGGAGATCCGTGGGACCCGGGACGTATCAAAACCTTATGGGGCCACCACCACGATTTTGTCTGAAATCCTCAGGGATAAAAAAATTCCCCTGACCGGCGAAGAGGCAACGGTGATGGCACTGGGGATTTACGAGGATACCGGGAACTTTACCTATACCTCCACCACACCAGCCGATTTTATCCAGGCCGGCTACCTGCTCTCGTGCGGGGCCAGTCTGAATACCATTTCAAGCCTTGTGGTCAAGGAGATGAAAACCGAACAGGTTACCTGGCTTAACGAGCTGCTCAACGAAATGGCCTCCCACCACATCAACGGGATAGAGGTCCATGTGTCCACCATTTCCTCCCCGTCCTATATCATTGATCTGGCATCAATTGTTCAGAAGATTGTGAGAATGGAAAACCTGGATGTATTTTTTGCTGTTGTCCTGATGGGGACAAAGGTGAACATCATTGCCAGGAACCGGATCGCAGAGGTGGATGTGGGAAAACTGCTGGCGGAATTCGGCGGCGGCGGCCACAGCTATGCCGCCTCTGCAAAGGTGGAAAATCAGACTCTTCCCCAGGTGGAGATGCAATTGCTGAACCTGCTCAAACAGCAGCTCAAAAGCGTTCATGTCACCAAAAAACTCATGTCCGCTCCGGCCATCAGTATTGATTCTCTGGTGCCCTGTGAAGAAGCGGGCATGATGATGACACGCTACAACATCAACACCTTGCTGATTGTAGACAAGGACACCCAGGCCTATGAGGGGTATATTACCCGGCAGGTCGTAGAAAAGTTGCTCTTTCATAAACTCGGGGCCCAGCCGGTCCGCGAATACATGAATTCCGAGGCCATGCGGGTATCGGTGGAAGCGGACCTGGCTGACATTGAGGAGAAAATCATTGAGGCCAAACAGCGTATCCTGCCCGTGATGGAGGGGGATACCATTCTCGGGGTCATCACCCGGACCGATCTTCTGGATTACCTGGTTGAGCACAACAGGGAAATATCCAGGGTGGAGAAGCAGGTAATCGACCGGCCCAATGCCAAAACAAAATACGTACGTCACCTGCTTGACAAGCGCCTTGATAACCGCATCCGGAGTCTGCTCACCGATATCGGGTCCACGGCCGAAGACCTTGGCTTGGATGTGTATGTGGTGGGCGGGTTTGTCAGGGACCTTATCCTGGACAGAGATGTCGAGGATGTGGATCTTGTGGTGGAAGGAGACGGGGTGTCCTTTGCCAAATATTATGCGAAAAAGCATGGCTGCAGGGTCAATACCCACCAGAAATTCAATACGGCCGTGATTATATTTCCGGACAACTTCAAGGTGGATGTGGCCTCTGCCCGGCTTGAATACTACACCATGCCGGCCGCTCTGCCAGTTGTTGAAAATTCGTCTATCAAACTTGACCTGGCCAGACGGGATTTTACCATCAACACTCTTGCCATTGCACTGAATCCCGATACATACGGGACTCTTATCGATTATTTCGGCGCCGGCCGGGACCTCAAGGACAAGACCATAAGGATCATTCACAACCTAAGTTTTGTGGAAGACCCCACCCGCGTGTTCCGGGCCATCAAGTTTGCCAACCGGTTCGGGTTCAATATCGGCAAGGTGACCTCTAACCTGATCAAAAACGTTGTGAAAATAGATACGTTCAAACATTTGAGCGGGCTTCGCGTACTTTCCGAAATCAAGCAGATCTTTGGCGAGGAAAATCCCATCCCGGCCGTTGAAACCATTGCCGAATACGGGATTGAAAAAATTCTCCACAAGGAATTGTCCATCACACCCAATACATACGAATTGTTTGAATCGGTAAAACGGGCATTGACTTGGCACGACCTGCTCTATGTGGCAGATGCTTATCCGAGATGGGCTGTGTATTTCATGGCCCTGCTGTACCGGCGGCCCTACCGGGTCTGCGACGAAATCCTGAACCGGCTCATGGTACCGGTCAAAGAGCGGCATCTGCTGATGGACAGGCGGTATAAGGCAGAGAACCGTCTCAGCCTCATCGAAAGCCGGTTTCCCATGTCCCGGCAGGAGATGTACTGGGGGCTGATCAATTTCAAGACCGAGTACATCCTCTACATGATGGCCCTGACCAAAAACGAAGAGATCCAGAAAGCCATTTCCAATTTTTACACCCGCTACAGATATGTCAAACCGGTCATTATGGGCAAGGACCTGCTGGCTATCGGCATCAAGCCCGGCCCGGTCTTCACCCGCATCCTGAACCTGGTGCTGAATGAAAAACTCGACCAGAAACTGACCACAAAAGAAGAAGAAATTGAATTTGCCACCAGGTATGCCATGGAAAACGATTTGATCGCCTGAGCCGCTTTTATGGCCTCCGGCTTGATAAAACCCGTTGTTTCTGATAGGTCCCCTGTGTCATCAACCCTGTAATATAACTTTAGTTTTAGGAATAAAAATGAAAAACGCAGATTTTTTAACCGGCATTACCACGTCGGGCACCCCTCATCTGGGCAACTATGTCGGTGCCATCCGGCCGGCTGTGGAAACCAGTAAAGATCCCGGACTGACCTCTTACTACTTTCTGGCGGATTACCATTCCCTGATTAAAAACCATGATCCCAAAAAGCGCCAGCAGTCCACCCTTGAAATTGCAGCCGCATGGATGGCTCTGGGCCTGGACTATGAAAACTGCGTGTTTTACCGCCAGTCGGATATTCCCGAGATTCCCGAACTGACATGGATCCTGACCAACCTGACTGCCAAGGGTCTTATGAACCGGGCCCATGCGTATAAAGCTGCGGTGCAGGACAATGAAGAACAAAAGCAGAAAGACCCTGATAAAGGGGTGAACATGGGGCTGTTTTCCTACCCGATCCTCATGGCGGCGGATATCCTCATGTTCAACGCCAGAAAAGTCCCTGTGGGCAAAGACCAGGTCCAGCACCTGGAGATGACCCGGGACATTGCCGCACGGTTCAACCACCTGTATAAAAAACTGTTTATCCTTCCCGAGGTGGTGGTGGATGATACCGCGGCCGTATTGGCAGGCCTGGACGGCAGGAAAATGAGCAAAAGTTACAACAACTTTATCCCGCTGTTTGATACGGAAAAGCGCCTTAGAAAAATGATCATGAAAATCCAGACCAATTCCCTGGGGCCTGACGAACCCAAAGATCCGGATACCTGCACCCTGTATTCCATTTACAAGGCCTTTGCCACTGAGGAAGAGGCCAAGGCTGTTGCGGAACGCTACCGCGCCGGTATTGCCTGGGGCACCATGAAGCAGGAATTGTTCGAATATATCAACGAGATTCTCAAAGAGCCCCGGGGAAAATACGATGAATTGATCCGGAATCCCGGTGATATTGAGGCGGTTCTCCAAAAAGGTGCTGAAAAAGCCAGGGCCTTTTCAGGGCCGTTTCTTGACAAGATCAGAAAGAGTATCGGTATTCAGTCACTGGGTTAGGGTTTTCACCTCTTTATCGGTGAGATACCGCCACTTGCCCTCTTTTAAGCCGCCAAGGTTGATATTTGCCATGCGGATACGCTTGAGCATATCAACCTTATTGCCGGTTTTCCCCACCATTTTTCGTATCTGCCGGTTCCGGCCCTGTTTCAATATGATTTTAAACCCGTTTTTCGAGACCCGGTTCACCCTGGCCCGCCGGGTCTTTTGACCCTCGATCACCATACCGTCGGCCATGGCTTTCAGAGCCTTGTCCCGGATGGGGTGAACCGTGGTTACCAGGTATTCCTTTTCATGGTCATGGGAGGGGTGGGAGAGCCGGTTGTGAAGCTCACCGTCATCGGTGAGCAGCACCAGGCCGATGGAATCCTTGTCCAGCCGTCCCACCGGGTAAATCCTTGTTTTTACCGGCACCAGATCAAGGATGATCCTGGCGTTTTTCTGGGAGCAGGTGGTGACCACCCCTTTGGGTTTGTTCACGGCAATATAGGTGAAGGCCTGTCCGGTATCGGGTAAGGCCACCTTTTGGTTGTCAAAAACAACCCGGTCTTTGTCCGGCACTATTTGGGTGCCCAGAGCTGTAACCACCTCCCCGTTCACCCGGACCCGTCCGGCCAGAATGTGCTCTTCCGCCTTGCGACGTGAACAGACCCCGGCATGGGCTAAAAATTTCTGGAGACGCATGGGTCAGGTCCGGTAGTCTGCATTGATTTTAACATAATTTTCACTGAAGTCGGAGAACAGGAAACGATCTTCATGATGTCCCAGGTTAAGGTCCAGGATAATATCGACCTCTTTGTTCTTCATGAGCTGCGCTGCCCTGGCTTCGGCATCCGCGCCCTGCCACTGCCCCTGGTGGACAAGGGAGATTTCCCCGAAATACAGATCCATTTTATCCTGATCCACCTCGGCACCGGACCGGCCTGCCGCAGCCGTGATCCTTCCCCAGTTCGGGTCCTGGCCGTAAATGGCGGTTTTGACCAGGTTGGAGTGGGCAATGGCCTCGGCCGCCATAAAAGCATCTTCCCTGCTGGCTGCTCCTTTTACGGCGATTGATGCTGTCTTGGTCGCTCCTTCTCCGTCCTTTACAATCAGTTTGGCAAGATCATAGCAGGCCGCATCCAGTACCGACTGGAACGCAGCAAAAGAAGTTTCATCTTCAATAACCGCCTGGCCTGCCCCACTGGCCATGCAGGCCAGGGTATCGTTGGTCGAGGTGTCTCCGTCCACCGTGATCCGGTTAAAGGAACGTTCATTGGCATGGACCAGTGCGGTTTTCAGATCCTGGGCACTCACGGCCGCGTCTGTCAGCACATAGGCCAGCATGGTGGCCATATCCGGCCGGATCATGCCCGACCCCTTGGCAACCCCCAGGACGGAAAATTCTTTTGTTCCGCCCTCTGTCTCCACCCGCCCTGTTTTCCGGACGATTTTCGTGCAGGTATCCGTGGTCAGGATGGCCTCGGCAAAGTCTTCAATACAGCCTGTTTCAAGTGCATTCGCAACATCCGGAATCCCCTGTTCAAACCTGTTCATGGGCAGTGGGGCACCGATCACCCCGGTGGACGACACCATCACAAGATCCGGGGATATCCCAAGCCTCTCTGCCGCCATCCGTGTTGATGCGACGGCATCAGCCATGCCCTGTTCCCCGGTAAAGCAATTGGCATTGCCGGAATTTACCAGGATGGCCTGGAGCCTGCCGTCGGCCACCACTTCTTTGCCCAGGATTACCGGTGCTGCCACCACCTTGTTCCGTGTGAACAAGGCCGCACCCGAACAAGGGTTCTGGGCAACAATTAACCCCAGGTCTTTCATTCCTGCCTGTTTTTTTATTCCGGCGGCAATCCCGGCAAATCTGAATCCTCTTATGGTCATCAAAAGCTCCTTATAAATCAGCATCCCGATCCGTCTTAAAATTTTGAGGGGTCATCATACGGCTGATCCGGTAATATGTAAACCATGCGGGAAAATCTTTACATGGGTTTGGCATATTTTACGAATTTCTTCGGGTCCGGCTCATCGTAAATTTTTAATTTTAATAACCGATTTGACCATTTTTCCAAATGCTTTGTCTTTTTTTCTCTTTTCAACATAGGACATATTGTTGAACGCAGACTCTTTTTGCATTTTCATGTAATTGGTATACCGGAGTTCATCCAGTTCACCGGTTTCAATGGCCGTCCTGACGGCACATCCGCTTTCATTGGTATGCGAACAGTTGCCGAACCGGCACTGCCGGGCCAGTTCGGATATCTCCGAAAAGGTTTCGTCAAGGCCCGAATCCACAGCGATACTGCCAAGCTCCCGCATACCCGGGGTGTCAATGAGCAATGCTCCGTTATCCAGTTGGACAAGCTCCCTGCGTGTTGTGGTGTGTCTTCCCTTGCTGTCTTTTTCACGCACGGATTGGGTGTCAAACCGGATCGTACCCAGGATGCTGTTGAGCAATGTTGTCTTGCCCACACCGGATGAACCCAGCAGGCAATATGTCTGTCCCGGCAGCAGGGACGCTTTGATCTCATCAATATGTTCCCCGGTCATGTTGCTGAATGCCAATACGCGGTTGGGGGAGACTGTCTCTGATATCTTTTCCCTGATTTCATCAACCTTATCCCGGTCCATCAGATCGCTTTTGCTCAACAGTATCACAGGGGTGATCCGGCTTTCATTGGCCATGACCAGATACCGCTCCAGTCGTCTTGGATTCAGGTTCTCATCCATGGACTGGACAATAAAGGCCACATCAATATTTGCCGCAATCAATTGAAAATCAATCCGTTTGCCCGCCGTCTTCCGTTTGAGAACTGTTTTCCTGGGCACCACCCCATGAATAATGGCATGGGTGTCATCATCATAAAAATCCGCATACACCCAGTCCCCGGTTGTGGGCAGATCCGAAGATCCGTCCGCCGTATACAAAAGTTTTCCCGATAATTCGGCAAAGACCTCTCCTTTACCTTTTGTCACGACACAACTGTCTTTATGCACAGCCACAACACGGGCAATCCCGTGTCCGGCAGTATTCTCTTCTTCTGCCTGCTGGCGGAACCACTCATCAAACCCCAAACGTTCAAGTGTATTCATTATTCCATGTATTCCTTTTCGGCATCCACGCGCAAGACCAATGTGCTGGCATCCCCATTGCCGCCAAATATCAAAAGGCGGATATCAATGAAAGCGCTAATGCGGCAATGCAGCAATGTTCCGTTCAAGATCCGGTCGTATTAAAAATGTGATGCCGTTGTGCTGTTGTTAATTTGTACAATTCAATGAAAATACGGCACGGACATTACTTTCAATCTTGATTTTGCCCGGAGAGTAGCTTTTTACCGGCTGGGAGGAGTCACTTAACGCTCCTTTTTCTGCAAAGGCCATATTGGTTCTGTAAATGTCCCTGCCTCCCTGGATTTCTTCGACAAAAAGCGGGGTTCCAGCATCACACCTTAACGCCTTGGCCATATCTTCGGCTTTTTTCTCGGCAGCCTGCAATGCCAGGGCCCTGGCATTGTCACGGGCCTCGATTTTCTTTGAATATCCATAAGAGACATCCTGGATGTTCATCCCCTCAAAGTCTGCCAGGCGCTGCCACAAGGACTGGTATTTATCGAAATCCGCCAGTTTGAACGCCACATTGGAGGATGAAAAGAACCCGGCCTTTACACGGCGGCCGTTGTGATGGTCCCAGCGTTCTCCAAACTGCATCCTTGTGGTCTGGATCTCATCCTCAGGAATCCCGGCCGCTTCCAGGGCCTTTATGAGCTTGGAAATAATTTCACTGTGCCGTGCCGCCAGTTTTTTTATCTCCCTGCCGTTGTTTTCCACCCGCAGGTTCCAGAACATTTCATCCGGGACCACCTCCACACTTCCTGTCCCAAACACCGTAACATGGGGCTTGTCCTGAAATCCTAGGGCTGTTCCTGTCAGCATAAAAACCAAAACCAGGCAGAGTATGTTTGTTTTCATTTTATATCCTTTCTTTTCTCATTAATGTTGTGCTTTGTTCTTAATATATTCAAACCAATTGTTTTCAGACGCCTTAGTGAAGCACTTCCTTTTATTTTTTGCATCATACGCCCTAAAAAAAAGAGGATCAACCTTGAATATTCACGTTTTTTGTTTTGTGATTTGTCAAAAAAAATTATGTGAGTCGTTTCATTTTAGAGTCCATGTTTATCTAGCAGAAGGTTCAGGAATACTGCCTGCTGTTTGAAGTACTTTCGAAATAGTTGAAATATGAAATAATAAATCTGCGACAAACCAAGGTGGCGGGGCTGCCGGGTTTATGTTGCCCTGCCCTGCATCATTGAAAGAAACTTTTCAATAAACTCAAAATTAAATACGAAAAGTTATCAAAAGCCTTGCCGGACATGCCATCCATTCCCTGGCTTTTTCTTGACATCGTGTAGTAAAGATAATAATTGTATGTGCAATATAAGGCTGCCTCTAATAATAATTTTTTGGTTCGATTTCTGCGTCACAGCAAAGTCCTGATTATTATTAGAAGTACCCATAAACTTAAGGAAGCCCCATTCAGATGCAACAAGTACAACCACCAGAGGAAAATTTTTTAGATACCTGCCTGTTTTTTAATACCAATGCGTTTTCACGGCATTTGCTCAAGCTGGCGGAAGCTGAGTTCAAGGCATTGAAAATATCACCGGCCCATGCCTCCCTTCTTTTACTGGTGTTTGACACCCCGGGCATCAGCCCCAAGGACCTGAGCCGCCTGCTTCAGTTGAATCCGTCCACGGTGACGCGGTTTGTGGATGCCCTGGCTAGAAAAAAGCTGGTGCGTCGCCAGAACAAGGGTAAGGCTGCATTTATTCATCCCACGCCCAAGGCTGGTGATATCCGTGGGGAGGTGGCGGCGGCATATAAGCGGGTTTACCTGAAATATTCTGAAATTCTGGGACCGGAAACCGCCATTATCCTTTCCCAGAATATTGCCAGGGCCAACAGCATGGTGAAAAAAACACTGGCAGATCAAAACAAAGAGACATCCTGAATCCGTTATGCAGAATTTCAAACTGGTGATTGAATATGACGGCACCGGGTTTTCCGGGTGGCAGCGCCAGGCAGATAAGCCTACGATCCAGGGAGAACTGGAAACGGTGCTTGGTATTATCCTGAATAGGGAAACCAAGATCCATGGCTCAGGCCGGACCGATGCAGGTGTTCATGCCCGGGGCCAGGTGGCCCATTTTCATACAGACTCATCCATTTCACCGAAAGCCCTGAAAAAAGGGGTGAACAGCCTGATGAAGCACCCCATCGTTGTGCGGCAGTGCGATACGGTACGGGATGATTTTCATGCCCAGTACAATGCAAGATCCAAGGAATACCGCTATTATATCCTGAACCGCCAGGATCCGTCAGCCATCGGCAGGAATTATGCCTGGCATGTGAACCGCGCCCTGGATCTTGATGCCATGAACCGCTGTGCAGGATTTCTTGCCGGAGTTCATGACTTTAAAGCGTTTGAGAATACGGGCAGTCCGAGGTCCTCAACGGTGCGGGAGGTGTTTGATGCCGCCTGGACCCGGGAGGACGGGGACATGCTTATGTTCAGGATATCCGCGTCCGGATTTCTGAAGAACATGGTGCGGAATCTTGTGGGGACCCTGAAAGATGTGGGTGCAGGAAAAACGGATGCGGAAGGGTTTTTAAATGTGCTGTCGTCCAGGGACAGAACCCTTGCCGGTACGACCGCACCGGCAAAAGGGCTGTTCCTGCATCAGGTCATCTATTAAAACAAAGATCAGGGCGTGACGCCGGCCTCTTTGATTTTTGTGACGTGATAGTTGTAGTGTGAAATAATATCCCGCCTGTAAATCAATCCCAGGAAGGCTTTGTTGTCGTCTTCCCTGACAACGGGAAGAGCATCAATATTCTTTTGGGTCAGCTTGTGCAGAACCGTGTTCAGGTCTTCGGACATGGTAGTGGTGATCAGGTCCGAGATCATGATGTCTTTCATGACCACCAGTTCTTCCAGATGACTGGTAAAAATAACCTCTCTGATGTCTGTGGAGGAAAAGATTCCCACAAACGCCCCCTTCCCATTCATTACGGGAAAGTAATGCTGTTTGGTGGTCTGGAATATTTTCTTGAATTCACTGAACGGCATGTCTTCATTGACAACCCTGACATTTTTGATCTGGTGTTCAAGGTTTTCCACCTTGATGGTCTGGAGGATGTCCATCATGAACTCGCCGGCATGGGCCGGGGAATCCACCCTTGCCTTGACCTGGTTTTCAAATATGGTCCATCGCTTGGACAAAAGATAACACAGGGAGCAAACCAGGAGGCTCGGCAGCAGCAGGTGATAAGAGTTGGTCATTTCACTGACAAAGATAATGGTGGAGATGGGCGTGTTGGACACGGCCGTGAAAAAACCGGCCATTCCCACGATGACAAAGGCACCGGGCTGGGTGACCACGGTGGGCATAAGCATGTGGAATATCTTGCCCACGGCTCCGCCCATGGCCCCGCCGATAACAACAGACGGACCAAATACACCGCCGGATCCGCCGGATCCGATGGAAAAGGCCGTGGTAAAAATTTTACCAATGGCCAGGGCGAGCAGGGTTGAGATGGCCACCTTGTTAAAAATGGCGTCCTGGGCAAGCCCGTAGCCGAATGCCAGGGTATAGGGCAGAAAAAAACCGATGATCCCTGTAAACAGACCTCCGATGGCCGGCTTGATATGGTTGGGCACTTTGAGTTTTTTAAAGACGTCAATCATGCCGTAAAACACCTTGACGTAAAGCACCCCGGTCAGAACCAACACACCGGACAGGACAATATAAGGCCCAAGTTCCAAGGGGTTCTGAAACTTGAAGCTTGGAGAGTCAAACAGGGAGCCCCACCCGAATACCAGGCAGAAGATGCAATAGGCCACCACTGACGAGATGCCGGCCGGGATAATAACCTCGGATTCGAAATCCGGGTCCCTGTATAATACTTCTGCAGCAAACAGGGCACCGGCCAGGGGGGCACGGAAAATACTGCCCACACCGGCGCCGATACCTGCAGCCATCATGATCCGCCGCTCCCGCTCGGACAGGTTGAACCGGGTTGCCAGAAAAGAGCCGAACCCCGCACCGATCTGGGCGATAGGGCCTTCCCTGCCGCCGGACCCGCCTGTGGTCAGGGTAATGGTGGAGGCAATGGTTTTGATAATGGGAATACGGGCCCGGATCATCCCCCCTTTGTGGTGGTAAGCGTCAATGGCCGCGTCTGTGCCGTGGCCTTCCGCTTCAGGGGCAAAGGTGTAGACCAGCCAGCCGGAAACAATTCCGCCCAGTGCCGGAAGGATGAGCAGCATCCACTTGTTGAACGGGGTATCGGTACTCGGCAACAGCAGGTGTTCACCTGCGGGGCTGCCGGGCCTGTAACCTGCCATCATGTCCAGGAAGTAATGCATGCCCAGGCCGCAGAGATAGTGGAAAATGATGGCGCCGAACCCGGCAATGATGCCGATGAGGACAAAGTAGAACAGCCACTTGCTGGCATATTTCAGGTCCACGCTTTGGGTCTTGGTTAAACTCATTTTAGGATCAGCCTTTGGTTGGAAGCCTTATCTCAATTCTTGAATACCGCTGAGAATAATATCAAATAATGTGGTGACGTCTTTTTCTTCCAGACAGGAGAAGGCCACACGGATGTTTTTATCCCCGATGGAAATCAGCCCGACACCGTAATTGTCAAGTAAATGGACCCGCAATGCCTCGGCGTTGACATCTTTGAGGCGGATGCACATGAAATACCCGGAGTTGAATGGGTAAACATCAAATCCTTCCGAATACTTAGGATTTTTTAGCACCTCTTTCATTTTTGCGGCCCTGGCCTTGAGCAGGTTGAATTTTTCCTGTTTCAAGGCGTCGTAGTTTTCATCTGCCATGGATTTGAGCAGAATGGTCTGGCTCAGGTGGGACGCATTGGAAATATTGCCCCGGATACAGCCTGCAGTCTTCTTTTCAAGGGCCTCGTAAACCGCATCAGGCACATTGTCGGAAGCAATGCCGTAGGTAACGAACCCGGTCCTGAATCCCCAGACATAATCTTCTTTGGTGGCCCCGTCCAGCTTGACCGCCAGCAGGCGTTTTTCCCTGCCAGCTATTTTGGCGAACAAGGATTCCTTGGACGTTTCTTCTTCAAAGAAAAGACCGAAATAAGCATCGTCACAGGCTGCCACCACATTGGTGCCTGCCCGGGCAACATCAATCAGAATTTCGGCGACCCGGTCGGCTTCTGATTTGCTCAGGGTATAGCCGCTGGGGTTATGGGGGAAGTTCAGAACGGTGACGATCTTATCGTTTTGCGCTGCCAGCTCCCGGATCACCCGTTCAAAATCATCAACATTAAACCGGGTAAGGGCCTCGTCATAAGCGCTGAAATGAACGATTCTGGCATGGTTGCGTACGCAGAAGGTCATGTTGTAGTTGCCCCACATCATGTCGGGCAGCACAATGACATCCCCGGGATTTACCCACATGTCCGACAAAACGCTGACACCGTGGGTAA
Organism: Desulfobacter sp.; assembly: GCA_036881925.1. Classification (GTDB taxonomy): domain Bacteria; phylum Desulfobacterota; class Desulfobacteria; order Desulfobacterales; family Desulfobacteraceae; genus Desulfobacter. The sequence goes on along the minus strand of JBAJNJ010000007.1, from coordinate 29,503 downwards.
TTCCGGAGGTAACCACCGGAAGGCTGACAGCTTGGCCGCCAAGGGAAGGATTTTTCTTATACAGATCTTTTTTCCACTGTTCCCGCAGGGCCGGTATCCCGTATGACGGGGCATAAGGAAGGTAGTTGTCCGGTTCGATTCCGGTGATGTACTGGGTGACCGAAGAAAGGCTGAGCACGGAAGGCCCTTCCTTGGCAATACCGATGGTGGCGTTGATCTTGTCCGCCTTTACCTTGGCTTCCGCACTCTGGCTGAGAATACCTTTTGGAAAAAATAATGCTTTTCCCATATCTGAAAGCATTTCATAAATATGGGGGGCGGATTCCTGAATCGTGGTGTTGAGTTCCTGCGCAATCGGGTTCATGTTTCTCACTTTTTTTAATCAACGGGTCAATAAAAAAGCACGCTAGCGTCTACAAAAAATAAAAACTCTGCAGCCTGTACCTCTAAGCAAAAGGCAAACCACAGAGTTCATAAATAAAAAACTGTGAATCTTGGGTTATCTTCTCTTGGATGCCTTGATCGGATTCAGTTTCTGTTTCTTGGTAGCTGCAACGGTTTTAACATGGGTGGCAATGTTGCAGTTGCCGTTTTTCCACTTCAAAGAGGGGTCCGGCGCTGCAACGCAGTACTGGCCTGTGGGAAATTCGGAAGTCCTGCGGCATCCGCCGCATTCGTCAACGATGGGAAGGCAGTGGCCTTCATTGTAGCTGCAACCTTCGGCGGTCATGAATACACAATCATCACCTTCTCTAACAGTAGTACAAATCATGGTAAAAGTCCTGTTTGGTTTTGAATTATAAAAGTCAAAGCACTTTTGATCCTGCTAAAAGTGCCGTTATTTGTCTTTAAATTTCCCTGCCCCGGGAATATAACCTTGAACAAATATCATATGGTCCTGGTCTTGTCAATTGATGATTTATTCCTTATATTCATCCGTAAATTCAAAGGAAATCCTGCGGGACGTTTTCCTGCATATTGGGTGCAGGCGTGAAAACACTGGGAAAAAGCATGGGGCTGATGTATATTCTTTAACATATATTAAATTACAGAAGCGTCATATTAACTTCCTGCTTGCTGAAATCTAAACCTAACCAAAAACAACTAAAATAAGTTCATACCATTATGATTATTGAAGATGCCATAGAAGTCCTGAAAATAGAAGCCCAGAGTCTGCTGAACCTGACCGAGAAGATCGATGCCTCATTTGAAACCCTGGTGAATGATATCTGTTCTTCCCCGGGGCGTGTGATTATTTCCGGTATCGGCAAATCCGGGCTGATTGGGCGGAAAATTGCCGCCACCCTCAGCAGCACCGGAACCAATGCCATGTTTCTTCATCCTGTGGAAGCGGTACATGGTGACCTGGGCATGGTGAGCCGGGATGATGTGTTTATTGCCATTTCCAACTCGGGTGAAACCGCGGAACTGAACCAGCTTTTGCCGGTGATTCGTGATGTGGGCTGCCGCCTGGCCGGGTTTACGGGAAAGCATGACTCGACCATGGCCGGGTTCTGCGACATTGTCATTGACACAGGCGTTGAAAAGGAAGCCTGCCCCCTGAACATGGCTCCCACCTCTTCCACAACCGCCCAGCTGGCCATGGGCGACGCCCTGGCCGTTGCCCTGATCAACAAAAAGAACTTTAAAAAATCGGATTTCATACGCTCGCATCCGGGTGGTGCGTTGGGGCAGCGCCTCCAGTGCAAAACCCGTGAATTGATGCTGGATGCCGGTTCCGCCCCCTGCATTGCCGCCGGAACCTCCCTGGCTGGTGCGGTCAAATGCATGGACCAGTTCAGGCTGGGTGCTGTCCTGGTTCTGGAGGCATCAGGAGCGCTGTCCGGCATCTTGACTGACGGCGATATCCGGCATTGTATTGCCAAAGGCAGCGTTGATTTTTCCGCCACCCCGGTGGAGGCGGTCATGACAAGGGAACCGCTTTCCCTGGGACCGGATTCTTTTTTATATGATGCCCTGAACCTCATGGAGCAACATGAAATCACGGTGCTGCCGATTGTGGATGGAAATAATGGGCTGGCAGGCCTGCTCCATCTCCATGACATCCTGGGCAAGGGAACCTTTAAATTCAACGGAGGTAGTCAATGACGCTTGGTGAGTTCAGCACGGAGATCCCTGTCCTCGGAGATCCGCGGATTGATTCTCCGCTGATCCAGGCAGGGGTTGCCGGATGCGGATCCTGGTTTATTTCAGAAACCTCCCGCATCCTGGTGGATGTGGAGATGGAAGTCGGCCGGGAAGATCCCGCTCCCCGGCTGCTCAGCTTTGAACAGGCCGGCCCCAGGAAAAAGATCTACTTTGACCCCAGCAAACTCAAATGTGCGGTGGTCACCTGCGGTGGTCTGTGCCCGGGTCTGAACGACATCATCCGTGCCATTGTTCTTGAACTCTACCATATGTACAAGGTGAAAAACGTTTTCGGGATCAAACACGGGCTCCAGGGGTTTATTCCCGACTTTCATCACGAAATCATCGACCTGGATCCGGCTGCAGTGGCGGGCATTCAGAACAGGGGTGGATCCATCCTGGGGTCTTCCCGGGGAGGCCAGGAAATCGGGGCCGTGGTGGACTGTCTGGAACGGATGGGGATCGGCATCCTGTTCATGGTGGGTGGGGACGGCACCCTGATGGCGTCCAAGAAAATTGCCGATGAAGTGTTGCAGCGCAACCTTAAAATTTCCGTTATCGGCATCCCCAAGACCATAGACAATGATATCTTTCTGGTGTCAAGATCTTTTGGGTTTGATACGGCCGTGGATGTGGCGTCCCTGGCCATCAGGGGGGCCCATAACGAAGCTGAAGCTTATCCCAACGGGATCGGCCTGGTCAAACTCATGGGCCGCCATTCCGGATTTCTTGCCTCCACAGCCGCCCTGGCCCAGCCGGACGCCAATTTTGTCCTGATACCCGAAGAAGAGATTTTTCTGTATGGAAAAAGCGGGCTGCTTCAGGCACTGGAAAAACGGCTGTCACTGCGCAGGCATGCCGTGATTGTGGTGGCCGAGGGAGCCGGGCAGAATTTTTTTGACGATAAAGATATGGAATATGATGCCTCCGGAAATGTAAAACTCAAGGATATCGGCCTTTTTCTAAAGGATAAAATCAAGGCTTACTTCAAATCCAAAGACATCGCCATCTCCCTGAAATATATTGACCCTTCCTATATTATCCGGAGTCTGCCCGCCAATGCCAATGATTCCGTGTTTTGCGGATTGCTGGGCAGGGATGCAGTTCATGCGGGCATGGCCGGCAAGACCAATCTCATTATCAGCTTCTGGAACAACCATTATGTCCATGTGCCCATGAATGCTTCGGCAGGCAAGCGCAAAAACGTGGATCCCCAGGGCCGGCTATGGCAGTCCGTGCTTGAAGCCACGGGCCAGAATTCATTTCTTACCGGCTGATTTCCCTGAATTTCCCATGTTTCACTGTCAGTAGAAACAACTCCTTGTGCGGGCTGCCCGTGGTGTCGAATATGGTCCTGCCGGTGACTCCGTCAAACATCAATTTCCCCTGAAGCATCTCTTTGACGTTTTCCCGGGAATCTGCTTCCGGATCCATGGCTGCAGTCAGCAGAATATTGGCGGTATCATAGGAGATGGCTTCCAGAAAACCGGGCGCTTCCTGGAAGACCTCTTTGAACGTTTTATCAAACGCTGCCGTGACAGGATTGTTGCTCTCTCCGAAATACCCGTCCGGAATCACGGCGTTTTTATTGTATCCCTTGGCTTGGGTGAGCAAGCTTTTATGGTGCCAGAGATTGGTGCCGAGCAGGACCATGCCCCGGACATCGTTAAATGCCAGTTGCGGGAGAATGAGGTTCACCCGGGATAAAGCATCCGGGATAAACAGGGCCTGAAAATCAATGTCAATGCGGTCCTCGTTGGCCACGGCCGATCCCCGGCTGGACAGCCTGGGGCCGGAATCTTCCCCTGCAGGGAGAATCGTATCATCACTGGGCGGCATTTCTCCGTCTAAACCTTCTATACCCTCTTCCGCATCAGGGATAAGAAATTCTGGCAGGGGATAATACTCACCCGTCAGTTTCCGGAGGGGATCGGTGAAATCGGTTTTACTGCCGTCATAGGCTTCAACGCCGACCACCTGCCCGCCGAATTCATCCACCACATCCCAGAACAACTCCATATACCGTTTGCCGTAACGTTCGTCAGGATATAAAATCGCCACTTTTTTGAGGCCAAGTTCCATAAATATATAAGACCCAAGGGACTGTACCTGCATTTCCGGCGTGATGAAGTTTGAAAACAGGTAATCGCCCTGGAGCGGGAATTCCCGTTTCTGGGTCAGGGCAATCAGAGGAATTTTCAGTTCTTCGGCACGGCGTCCTGCCGCTTCGGGAACCAGGAGGGGGCCGACAATTCCCAGTACATTTTCCCTGCTCAGTTCTTCCACACATACGGCAGCATGGTCCGGATCGGACCGGGTGTCCTTGACAACAACTTTAAACGGCTGTCCATATTTGGTGGACAGGTCATGGACCGCCAGTTGGACTCCCCGGAGGGCTTTCTGGCCGTAAACCTTGTATTTGCCTGACAATGGCAGAAGGCAGCCAATGGTATACCGGTCAAATTCAGCCTGCTGGATGGTGTTCAGCAGTTCTGCAGCCTCTTCGGCCCGGGGATGGTCAGGGAAATCCGTTAGAAATACCTCAAGCAGGGGGCGGGCAAGATCGTATGCATTTTCTGCAACATAGTTATGGCCTGCCCAGTATTGCAGAAGTGCCTGGGGTATGGTCAGGTTTTTGATGGCTGCAAATGTTTCAATGGTCCGGGGCGGTGTTTTTTCCAGGGCAGCTTCAATGGCGGCAATGACGGCGGCAAGGTCTGTTTCCCCGGCCTGGCTTCCGGCCATAGCCTCATCCAGGGCCTGGTTATAAATTAGCAAGGCATCCTGGAAGTTCTCCTGGTCCATGAATTTTTCCGCTTCAGCCATGAGAATGGGGAGCAGTGGCACCGTCTCTTTTTTTTCGGTTTTTTCCTCAGCCGGTTTGTCCACAGGTTTGAGGGCGGGTTTTTGGGCACACCCCCACAAAACGGATAGATAAAGTGCCAGGACGGCCATGAGTATGAGTCGGATATTTTTTTTCTGTATCATTATATATACCATGCGGGGTTGGTTCAGTTATTCTTTATCAGGGGGATTTCACATCTGCCGGCACTCCCTGGAACCGGTCAACTATAGGTAAAATCATGGGTCATGTCAAAAACTCTTTTACCAGGGAAGCCGCTTTCTCCCGCTCTTCCGGGTTCACCCAGACAAGGCCGGGCTCTTTTTTAAACCAGGTAAACTGGCGCTTGGCATAGCGGCGGGTATCCCGCTTGAGCAGGCGGACCGCTTCCTCGAAATCCACTTCTCCTTTCATGAACATGCCCATGTGGCGGTAGCCGATGGATTGCATGGCTTTGAGGTCAAGGGGGTATCCTTTTTCCACGAGGGTGTGGACTTCTTTGAGCAGGCCCTGGTCCAGCATGATATCCACCCGCTTGTTGATCCGGCCGTAGAGTTTTTCCCGGTCCATGTGAAGTCCCAGGGTCAGGCTTTTATAGCGGTCTTCCTTAAACTCATGGTCCTGTTGCCGGGAGGAAATCGGTGTGCCCGTGGTCTGGAATACTTCAAGGGCCCTGACCACCCGGAATCCGTCATTGGGGTGAATCCTGGCTGCTGCCTCGGGGTCACAGGTGTAGAGCCGCTTATGGAGTGCTTCACTACCCTGGGTTTCCAGCTCCCGGTTGAGTTGTTCCAAAGTCTGCTCACAGATGGGAGCGGATCTGAAAAGGCCGTGGAGGAGCGCCCGGATATAAAGGCCGGTCCCGCCCGCTACAATGGGCAGCTTTCCCCTGGACAGGATATCTGCAATGGCCGTGTCCGCCATGGCCGCGAATTTTCCCGCGTCAAACTCCTCTTTGGGGTCCAGGAAGTCCACCATATGGTGAACGGCTTGTGCCCGCTCCCGGGCGTCGGGCTTGGCAGTGCCCACATCCATATATTTATAAACCTGCATGGAGTCCGCACCGATGATCTCGCCGTTGAACCTTTGGGCCAGGTCAATGGCGAATCCGGTTTTCCCGATGCCGGTGGGGCCGCAGATGGTAATTATCTTTTTTATTTCCGTGGTGTTCATCATTTTGGATAATGGAATCTTTCAGGGTTGTTTCCGCTCTTAATAAATGGCGATAATGGTTGACAATAAATGTCAGAAAGCTTTATAACATGATTTTTTATTAACGGAAATTAATTAAATGATAAAATTGCCTATGAAAGAACCGGGCATAAGAAACAAAATAACAGACGTTTACGTTTAGTATTTGTTTTATTTTAACCATGAGGAGAGGATAATAATGAACTCAACGAAAACCGGATCTGTAGTGGTGATTGGTGGCGGTATCTCCGGCATGCTCTCAGCCCTCGATCTTGCAAATTCGGGATTTTATGTCTATTTGGTGGAAAAGGGGCCTTCGATCGGCGGCGTTATGGCGCAGCTGGACAAGACCTTTCCGACAAATGACTGTGCCATGTGAATTATCTCACCCACACTGGTCGAGGTCGGCCGGCATTTAAATATTGAGCTTTTAACCCTTTCTGAGGTTAAAAACGTTACAGGTGAGAAAGGCAATTTCCAGGTAGAGATCCTTAAGAAACCCAGGTATGTCAGCGAAGACCTCTGTGTCGGGTGTGGCGCCTGTACGGAAAAGTGCCCTGCAAAATTTGACGATACCTACAATGCGGACCTGCAGAAAAGGACCGCCGTATATGTGGAGTATCCCCAGGCAGTACCTCTTAAATACGTCATCAACCCGGATGTCTGCCTGAAGTTGACCAAGGACAAATGCGGCACATGTGAGAAAGTATGTCCCGCAAACGCCATCCAGTATGATCAAACCGAAGAGAATATTACCCTGAACGCGGGTTCCATCATCTTTTCTCCCGGGTTCAAACCCTTTGATCCCACAAGGTTTGACAATTACCAGTATGCAAACTATGCCAACGTGGTCACCTCCATGGAGTTTGAGCGGCTGCTGTCTGCATCCGGCCCCACCTACGGCCATGTGACAACCTTTCCCAAACTGCCTGCCAAGCCCAAAAAGAAGGCGGACAAGGCCCTGGCGGAAAAACGGAAAGATCCCAAGAAAATCGCCTGGTTTCAGTGCGTGGGCTCCAGGGACATGAACAAGTGCGACAACTCATATTGTTCGTCTGTCTGCTGCATGTATGCGATCAAGGAAGCCGTCATTGCCAAGGAGCATGATCCGGAACTGGAATGTTCCATTTTCTTCATGGACATGAGAACCCCGGGCAAGGAATTTGAGAAATACTACCAGAACGCCAAGGAAAAACACGGGATCAACTTTGTCCGGTCCAGGGTGCATTCGGTAACCGAAGACCGGGATACCCATGACCTGAATGTCCGGTATGCCGATGAAATGGGCCAAATTGTTGATGATACTTTTGACATGGTCGTACTTTCCGTGGGCCTTGAAATTCCTCCTGAAACCAGGGAGATGGCTGAAAAGCTGGGCATTGACCTGACAGACAGCGGATTCTGTAAAACCGATTCCTTTGAGCCGGTCACCTCTTCCAGGGACGGTGTTTATGTGTCCGGCGTGTTCAACAATCCCAAGGACATTCCCGAGTCCGTGCTTGATGCATCTGCGGCCGCTTCTGCAGCCGGTGACGCTTTGGGTGAGGTGCGCGGAACCCTGACCAAGGAAATGGAAAAGATTGAAGAGACCAATGTGGTGGGCGAGCCCCCGAAGATTGGTGTTTTTGTCTGTGACTGCGGGTCCAATATCGCGGGTGTGGTGGATTGCCCGGATGTGACCGAGTATGCCAAAACCCTTCCCTATGTGGAATATGCGGATGAGACCCTGTATGCCTGCTCCCAGGACACACAGGACAAGATGGTGGAAACCATTAAGGAAAAAGGTCTCAACCGAATTGTAGTGGCAGCGTGTACACCCAAGACACATGAGCCCCTGTTCCAGGAAACCCTGAAAAACGCAGGGTTAAACAAATACCTGTTTGAGATGACCAACATCCGGAACCACAACTCCTGGGTCCATAAAAACAATCCCGAGATTGCCACCCAGAAAGCCAAGGATCTTGTCCGGATGGCCGTTGCCAAGGCTGCCCTGTCAGAGCCCCTGGCAGAAGAAAAGATCAACGTCAACGACACCGTCATGGTTGTGGGCGGCGGCCTTTCCGGGCTGACCGCGGCCAAAAGCCTTGCCACCCAGGGCTATGATACGCACATCATTGAGAAAAAAGACCGGCTTGGCGGTGAAGCGGTCAAGCTTTATAAAACCGCCCAGGGGGAAGATGTGGGTGAAAAACTGGCCGGTCTGCTGACGGAAATCGAAGCCAACGACAAGATCACGGTGCACACCGGCACCACCCTGGAAGGGGTGGAGGGATTTGTGGGCAACTTCAAGTCCCAGTTGGCCTGCAAGGGAGAAACCTGTGAACTGGAACACGGCGTTGCCGTTCTTGCCACAGGCGCTAAATCTTCCGAGCCAACGGAATACGGCTACGGTGGAGATGACAGGATTATCAAAACCCTTGATCTGGACAAAATGCTTAAGGAAAAAGATGCTGCGCTTGACAAGGTCAATACCGCGGTGTTTATTCAGTGCGTGGGTTCCAGGGAGCCCAATCGTCCCTATTGTTCCAGGGTCTGCTGCACCCACTCCATCGACAATGCCATTGCATTGAAAAAACGTGACCCTGACACGGATGTGTTCATCCTTTACAGGGATATCCGGACCTATGGCGAGCGCGAATTGCTTTACAAGGAAGCGCGTGAGCTGGGTGTGATTTTCATCCGTTACGATGTGGATAAAAAACCCGAAGTCAAGATTGAAAAAGACGCTTTACAGATCACTTTGATCGACCATGTCCTCAACCAGCCGGTCTCCATCGAAGCCGACCTGCTGACCCTGGCTGCGGCCATCGAACCCAGACGGGACGAACGCCTGGCCAACTTCTTCAAGGTGCCCCTTAACGATGAAGGGTTCTTTGTTGAAAAACATGCCAAACTCGGACCTGCCGAGTTTGCTACGGACGGTGTCTTTATCGCCGGTTCCGCCCATTATCCCAAACCGGTCAACGAGGCCGTTACCCAGGGACGGGCTGCAGCCTCCAGGGCACTGACCCTGCTGGCCAAAAAGGACAGCCTGTTCACCAGCGGCACCATTGCCACGGTGGACCAGGAAAAATGTTCTGCCTGCGGCGTTTGCGTCTCCATTTGCCCTTATTCCGCACCGGGATTTGTGGCTGAGGGACGGTTTGCCGGAAAGGCTGAAGTGAACGCTGTATTGTGTAAAGGGTGCGGACTCTGTGTTGCATCCTGCCGTTCAGGTGCCCTGCACCTGAGGGGATTTGACACCAACCAGATTTTCTCACAGATTTTTGCCCTCGGGGAAGTTGTTTAGGGCTGCAGGGTTATAGGAGATAAAAATAAAATGAGTGATAATGAGATTAAAATCGTAAGCTTTCTGTGCAACTGGTGCTCTTACGGGGCGGCAGATCTCGCAGGGGTGAGCCGGATGGAATATCCGGCCGATATCCGGGTCATCCGGATTCCCTGCACCGGCAGAATGAGTCCTAAGTTCGTCCTGTCCGCATTCAGAGAAGGTGCTGATGCGGTATGGGTATCCGGCTGACATCCCGGTGAATGTCATTACCTGGATGGTAATTATTATGCACGTCGGAAATTCGCTTTAATGGGCAACCTGCTTGAACACATGGGCATTGAAAAGGACCGGGTTCACTTTTCCTGGATCTCTTCTGCCGAAGCCACCAAGTTTGTGGATGTGGTCAGGGAAATATCGGAAAAGGTAGAGGCCCTGGGACCGAATAAAAAATTTGTAAAGGACTATAGTTAAAATGGATACCTGTATACAAAAGATCAGGGAGATTGCAGCCGGTCTTCTTGAAAAAGGTGAGGTTGAGCGGGTCATCGGTTTTGCTGAAGGGACCATTCCCATGGCAACTAGTCCTGTTGCAATCTCCAGAAAAGAGGATGTTGAGAAGCTGACCTTCTCTTCTACCTGCGGCCTGAACCTTGCCAATTACGCGTCCAAGGAAAAAGGCAGGAAAATTGCCGTTGTGGCCAAGGGATGCGATTCCCGCAACCTGGTGACCCATATCGTTGAAAACCAGATCGACAGGGACAACCTCTATATTATCGGCGTCCCCTGCCCCGGTATGGTTGATAAATTCAAAATCGCCAGTGAAATGGGCGGTGAAATCTGCGGATTCAAGGAAGAAGGGGACACTCTGAGCGTGTCCACGGCGGAACAGACAAAAGATCTTAAGAAAAGTGATTTTTTGCGGCACAACTGTGAATACTGTACGCACAAAAATCCTGTGCTTTATGATGTGCTGGTTGGAGATCTTGTGGAAGAACAGACCCTGGACAATGCCTTCCCGGATGTGGATGCCATCCAGGCTCTGGATGATGACGCCCGTTGGCAGCACTTCCAGGCGCTGACCCAGAACTGTATCCGGTGTTATGCATGCCGGAACGCCTGTCCCCTGTGCTACTGCCCCACCTGTTTTGTGGACGAATCCGGTCCCCAGTGGGTGGGCAAAGGCCAGGACAAAACCGATGTGGACACCTTCCATTTCCTGCGCGCCTTTCACTGCGCCGGCCGCTGCACCGATTGCGGTGCATGTGTGGAAGCCTGCCCCATGGGAATCAATGTCAGGGATTTTACCCGTAAACTGAACAAGGACGCCCTGGAGATGTTTGGCTGGGAAGCCGGCCTGAGCGTAGACAAACGTCCGCCTCTGGATGCTTACAGTCCGGATGATCCAAATGATTTTATCAAATAAAAACCAGTCCCAACGAAGGATATGAAAATGAAATTTATCACAATTGATAAAAAAGACTGGGCCAAAGGCATTGATAAATCCAGGGAGACCTATCAGCTTTTCGGACCGGTTAAAGATGAAAACGGCTGCCAGATCAAGGCGCTTGACGCAGATGTGCAGCCGGATATGGAATACACGGATTCCGTGCTTTCGGCCAAATCCGTATTGTTTCCCCAGTCGGAAAAAATTCTGTGCACCAGCCTGAACGAGGCGGATGATGACCACCACATCATGAAGCGGGCAGATACCGCATACACCCCGAGAGCGGTTGTCGGTCTCCGCCCCTTTGATGCCAAAGCCATTCAACTGGTCAAATTGAATTTTGACACGGCAGACTACCGTGACCCGTATTGGTGCGATGCCTACGAGGCAACCACCTTTGTGGGGCTTGCCGCCAATACCCCGGGGCCTTTTGACTTTTCAATCTCAACAGGCACAGGGCCTTTTGGTGAAGACGGCCTGGACATCCTGCTGGCGGACATGGACGATAAGTTCCTGGCCAAGGTGCTGACACCCAAGGGCGAAGCCTTTGCAGCCGCCTGCGGATTTGACGCGGAAGCCGATCCCAAGGAAAGCCAGGTACTTCTGGATGTCTTGAAAAAAGAAGCGGAATCCAAGATTGATTCCAGTGTTGATACAGACCGGCTGAAGGAAAAAACCATCCTTGATCTGCATGATGCACCGTTTTGGGATGATGTGGCCTTTTCCTGTATCAACTGCGGAACCTGTACCTATGTCTGCCCCACCTGCTGGTGCTTTGACATCCAGGATGAGAGCAAACGCAAGTCATCCGTCCGGTTCCGGAACTGGGATACCTGCATGTCTTCTCTGTTCACCCGCCATGCCACCGGCCACAACCCCAGGGGAGAAAAGACCCAGCGGGTCCGCCAGCGGTTCATGCACAAACTCAAATATTTCCTGGATAAATATGATCAGGGAATCATGTGTGTGGGATGCGGCAGATGCGTCAAGAGCTGTCCGGTAAACATCGATATCCGGCAGGTTTGCCAGACCATGAACAACTACGAGAAACAAGAATAGCGGACAAAGGAGATAAACAATGGAAAATCCATATATGCCGTATCCTGTTCGCATTGATGATATTGAGATCGCGACAGAAGACAGATCCCTCAAAACCTTTAAGTTTGTTTTCCTGAACGAGGGTGATGAGGAGAAGTTCGCCTACCAGGCCGGCCAGTTTGCCGAGTTGTCCATCCCGGGTGTGGGAGAAATTCCCATTGGTATTGCATCTTCTCCCGTGGAAAAAGGCTTTGTAAAGTTCACCGTGTTCAGGACCGGTGTGGTTACCTCTCATCTTCACAATATGAAGGTGGGGGATATCATGGGAATCCGGGGGCCTTTGGGCAACTGGTATCCCTGGGATAAACTTGAGGGTAAAAACGTGGTGATCATCGGCGGTGGCTTTGCCTTCACCACTCTGCGTTCTTCCATCGTGTATATGCTGGACCCGGCCAATCGGTCCAAATTCGGCAATATCGACGTGGTCTACGGCGCCAGAACCCCGGGCATGCTCCTTTACAGGGAAGAGCTGTACGAATGGGAAAAACGGTCTGACATCAACATGCACATCACGGTTGACGGTACGGATGATCCCGACTGGAAGTACAATACCGGCTTTGTTCCCCAGATCGTAGAAGACAAGGCGCCAAAGGCGGATGCCGATACCTTTGCCATTGTCTGCGGGCCTCCGATTATGATCAAGTTTACCCAGCCGGCTCTGACCAAACTGGGGTACGGACCGGAGCAGATTATCATGTCTCTGGAGAACCGGATGAAATGCGGTATCGGCATGTGCGGCAGATGTAATATCGGTAAGGAACTGGTCTGTAAAGACGGGCCTGTATTTACACTTGAAGAGATAAATCAGACGCCCAAAGAGTATTAAAAATACCCGGGTCAAAAGCAGTGGGATTTTTGTAAAACAAAGGCTGATTCTTTGTTGACAAGCGTACACTGCTGAGATATGTTAAGTTTTCAATTGTCAACGTGAGCATTGAAGTGAAGACAGTACGTCTGAAATATTAAGTAAGAAAAATAACTTTTTAGGAGGAAATTTTAAATGGCAACAGTCGAATTTAACGGAAAAACTTTTGAAATAGATGAAGACGGATTCCTTCTCGACTACAACCTGTACTGTGACGAGTGGGTAGAATACGTAAAAGGCCAGGAAGGTATTGAAGAACTGACTGACGAACACTGGCAGCTGGTTAAAGTTCTCCAGGACTACTACGAGAAAAACGGCATTGCACCTATGGTACGTGTTCTTTCCAAGCTCACCAAGTTCAAACTGAAACACATCTATGAGCTGTTCCCCTCCGGACCTGGTAAGGGCGCCTGCAAAATGGCTGGTCTTCCCAAACCGACCGGTTGTGTATAAGTTAAACAGCTTTTTTAGTTTTTCTGTTTAGTTTAAAAGGCCCTGTTTTATAAAAAACAGGGCCTTTACTGTATCTGCATAAATGTCAGCCGTTACTTTAACCAGGAGTTCATACATTTGATCGACGATACCAATAAAAAAATTCTAAACAGTATTCAGGTCGGATTTCCCATTGATCCAAGGCCTTACAAGGTGATTGCAGACCGGCTGGAACTCACGGAAGACGAGGTGATAGATCGTATCAGCACCATGAGGGAAGAGCTGCTGATCCGGAGAATCGGGGGCAATTTCAGCCCTGACCGTCTGGGGTATCACTCCACCCTGTGTGCGGCCCAGGTGGAGGAAGAAAAAATTGATACCTTTACCAAAGTGGTGAATGCATATCCCGGAGTTACCCATAACTACAGGCGGGACCATAAATACAACATCTGGTTTACCTTTATCGCTCCTTCGGTGGAGCGTATTGAAGAGAGCCTCCAGGCCATTGCTGAAAAAACCGGAGTGACCACCATCTTAAATCTTCCGGCCACCCATGTGTTTAAAATTTCAGCCAATTTCAAGGTTTAATGAATATCAGGGCCGCTCTCGCCATTCAGCACTGCCCTGCCGGTCGATTTCAACATAATTTCGCATCTGCCATGGATGCTGTTTCAGACGCAGCCGTGCGAAACGCAGATATCGTTGTATTCCCGGAAATGAATCTCACCGGTTATCTTGCCGGTGATCAGGCATCTTCCATTGCCTGTCCAATGGATGCCGACCGGATTGATCGCCTTGGACAGGCATCCGTTGAACATAACCTTATTATTCTTGCCGGGATGGTGGAAAAGAGTGCGAAAAACCAGATCTTTGCCACCCATTTGGTGATCCGTCCGGGTGAACCACTTGCATATTACCGGAAACTGCATCTCTCCCCATTTGAAGCCCGCAGTTTTACACCGGGAAATACAGTACGAATTTTTGACAGCCGTAAACATTTTTCTTTTGGTTTGCAACTCTGCTATGACGCACATTTTCCGGAACTGTCAACAGCCATGGCATTAAAGGGTGCTGATATGATTTTCATCCCCCACGCGTCTCCCCGGGGCAATGCCGAGGAGAAGTTTACCTCCTGGATGCGCCATCTTACGGCCAGAGCATTTGATAACGGGATGTTTATCGCCGCAGTGAACCAGGTTGGGGAAAACGGCAAGGGTCTTGATTTTCCGGGTCTTGCACTGGTTGTCGGGCCGGACGGGCATCTCGTTTCAAAAAATACGGAAAACAGGGAAACTCTTCATATGGTAGATCTTGACATGGCTTTGATCGAACGGGTCAGATCCCATAAGATGCGCTACTTTCTCCCCAACCGCAGGGCCAACCTCATTGATTGACCCCAGACGTCCACATTTTTTCCGGAGTTTCTGAAAGGTACTTGCGAAAATAAAATTCGCTATTGTTTGATCTGTGATTTTCTGTTTTGAATATAGGCATTTCGCAGGGCGACATAAGGATCTATAGAGGCCTCTTTGAGCGCTTCGTAATCCCCGATCCGGAAAGATGCCGTGTTGGTTCTCTCCAGGATTGATGCACCCCAGGCAACTTCCCAGGGTTCCGCATAGTTGACGGGAGTCAGAAACCAGTCCCCTGCCCTGCCAATCGTATCTCTCAGGGTCGAAGGACCCAGGACCGGCAGTACCAGGTAAAATCCGTCGCCGATATTATAAGACCCCAGTGTCTGGCCCAGATCTTCATCATGGAGTTCGATATCCATATGTTTTTGGGCGAAATCGTTGAAACCCAGGATACCTATGGTGGAGTTGATGAAAAAAGCACAAAACTCAGTGCCTGCGGCTTCGCCCTTGCCCTGAAGGATGTTATTGACAAAACGGACCGGAAACAGGAGGTTGTGGAAAAAGTTGCTGATCCCGCTTCTCACAGGGGTGGGAACAACGAATTTATACCCCTGGGCAACAGGCTTTATGGCGTAGAAATAGAGAAAATCATTGACCGTATACATGGCATAGTTGAAATGGTAAAGAGGATCCGCCACCATCTGGGTTTCTTCTGAGCCGGTATCATACTCGTCAAAAAGATCATCATCAGATACCTCATGGTCGGTCCGGGGCTCCGGGGCCTGGGCCACCAGAACAAAGGAAGCCGGTTTCATGTTTTCATCCGCATCTCCTGCAACGGCATAATCGCCAGAGGCGCTCAACATCATACAGCCCAGCATTAATGCAAAAAGATATTTCATTGGTCAACCTTTTCCTTTAATTGCGTGATAATCTCTTCCGGTGTCAGAGAGATTTGGTGTCTGTACTGTTCCCGGTAATTGGCAGCCATGGACACCCCTTCAATTTTTATATCATAAATTTTCCATTCCGTATTCTCCCGCCGGATCATTCTGTAAATAATGGGCACATGGGTTTCCCCTCTGAGCAGCTCCGTGGAGACATCGGTTCGATAGACATTTTTCCTTGGTTTCAGAGGGCGGTTGTCCAGATAATGAATCGTAATATTCTGAACATCCTGGCCCGCAAGTTTGGGGAAATACGTCTGGGAAATCAATTGGGAAAAGTAAAGAATAAAATCCTCCCGCTGCCGGGGTGAAAATTTTTTGTACTTGGGCCCGAGTGCCAGCATCGAAAAGGTTTTAAAGTCAAAAATTTCAAATCCCTTGTCATACAGTACTTTTTCCTGAGCCGGCGGGTCTGCGGTCAAAAGCGGGTCCCGGATAATTTCCAGAACTTCGTCCACCTTGCGTTCAAGGTGTTCCTGGGCAAGGGCTGCCTTTTTTTTGTTTTCCGCATCACTGCCCACAGATACTGCCACGGTTGAAAACAAAAGGGTCAGAAAACAACTGATGACTGACAAGACGGCTTTTGGGGATGTCATTTTTTATCCTGCGGGCTAAGGGGTTTCATTGCTGAAAATAAATTTCCGGATCAGGGATTCAATGTCAAGGGAGGATTCTGTGTTGTAAATTTCATCTCCCTCTCCAAGTATGAGATCCGAACCACCCGGTAAAATAGCAATGTATTTTTCACCTATTATACCAGAAGTTTTTACCGAGGCAATACTATCTTCGGAGATTTCAATGGTATTGTCGATACTGAAAACCACTTTTGCCACCAGTCGTTCCGGATCAATAGAAATTTCAGCAACATTCCCGATTTCAACACCGGCCATTTCAACCCTTGCCCCTGTTTTAAGGCCGGAAGCAGATGAGAAATAGCCGTGAACCGTATACTGGTCTCCGGGGAATATGCTGAATTTCCCGATAACCAGCACCAGATATCCAATGCAGAAACATCCGATCAGGACAAATAACCCCACATAAAGTTCAATGTTTTTTTTCTTCATAGTATAGAACGTCCTTAATCTTATGGGACTGTTTAGAGCGCCCGGTGTTCTTTTCCCCGGATGAACGAATTGACAATGTCATTGTGAGAGTGGCGGATCTCTTCCGTGCTGCCTTCAAAAATGATTTTGCCTTTGTCCAGCATGGCAATATGCTGGGTAATATGAAAAATCTCAGGGATATCGTGGCTGACAATAACCGCTGTAAACCCGAACTGGCTCTGGTATTGGGCAATCATATCATGGATATTGTTTCTGCGGATCGGATCAAGGCCTGTGGTCGGCTCGTCAAACAGAACTGCTTTGGGATCCGTGATCAGGGCCCGTGCCAGGGCCACGCGTTTTCGCATTCCCCCGGATAACTGGGCCGGATATTTATGCTCGGTACCGCTGAGGCCGAGAATCTTCATCTTTTCCGCCACTTTCCCGGGAATATCGATTTTATTTTTTTGCTTTTTCTCCGTGAGCGGCAGGGCAATGTTTTCATACACTGTTAAAAAGTCAAACAGGGCGTTGTCCTGAAACATATATGATACGTCTTTATGAAACCCGTGCATGGCTTTTTTATCCATCCGGTCAAGGGGCTTGCCGTTGATGAGCAGCTTTCCCGAATCCTGGTGAATCAGGCCGATGATGTGTTTGAGCAATACGGATTTCCCGGTCCCGCTTCTGCCGATGACGGCTGTAATTTCTCCCTGGTGAATGGACAGGTTGATGCCGCTGAGAACGGTGTTGTCTCCGAAACTCTTATGAACGTCTATAAACTGGATGAAGGGTTCTGACATGGCTTATACCAGGAAAAAGGTAATGATATAATCAGAGATCAATATCATGATGCATGAGTTGACCACGGCATTTGTGGTGGCAAGGGAAACACCTTTTGCTCCCTGGCCCCCGCCCAGGTGTGAGTAATACCCCCTGAAGCAGCAGATGGCGGTGACGATGACCGAAAATACGACGGATTTCAAAAATCCGCCGTTGATGTCTGCCATGGTGATGCTGGAGATAACCCTGTCCATATAGACTGCCGGGCTGATCCCGAGCAGAAGTGACCCAGTCAGATAGCCGCCAAAGATACCGATGATATCAAAAATTGCCGTTAACAGAGGATAGCTGACCAGTGCCGCAGCCAGGCGGGCGGAAAAGGTAAACCGGATCGGGTGGATCTCCATGGTTTCAAGGGCATCAATCTGTTCCGACATCCGCATGACCCCGATTTCGGCAGCCATGGCCGAACCGGCCCGGGCTGCAATCATAATGGCCGACAACACCGGGCCGAGCTCACGGATCATGGTCATGGCCACAGCAGATCCCAGTGCAGCCTCGGATCCGAACCTGACAAGGGTGTGGTATCCCTGCAGCCCGAGGACCATACCGGTGAAAAGTCCTGTCAATGCAATGACAAACATGGACTTTGCACCGATAAACCATATCTGCTCCATGATTTTTGACGATTGAAACGGCGGCACAAAAATCTGAAAAGCACCGGTCCAAAGGAAAATAGCCAGCAGCCCGAAGGACTTGATTCTGCCAATAGTGCCGGCCCCGAGTTTTTCCAACTGATACCTAAACATAACAGGGCTTATATAAACTTTAACCCCAAAAAACAAGTGGACGGAACGTATTAAAACGTAGCATTCGAGCAGATTTTTGTAAAAAAATGTGAAAGAAATTGACACGTGGGAAAAAAAACAATACGTATTTCTGAAACCAATACGGATACTTTCTGTGATCCGGGTTACCCATAAATTCGGGGAGGTATATGGCCCAGAAAATCACCCTGAGCATTCCGGATATGCTCCATGAAAAACTGACCGAATGGCGAAGTTCATTTAATTTTTCAAAAATCTTCCAGGAGGCATTGACCGAAGCCATCCATAAAAAGGAAGAACTCCAGAAGCGGTTTTCAGAAGAGTTTGATATGCCTGATATTGTCAAACGCCTACGCCAGGAAAAGCTGGCATGGGAAAAGCGCTACTATAAAAAAGGAAAAACCCAGGGAATGTCCTGGGCCAAGTCCGCCCATTATGAGGATCTTTTATACGTACTCAACCATGAGGATACGTATGAATTGATCGGCCATGCCGAATACAAGGCTTATTTCCAGGACATTTATCAAGCAAATGACCTTGGGAAGTATGCCAGGGAAGGCGGTGTGGAACACGAGAGAAAGTTCATGGACGGGTGGTTTTACGGGGTGCGGTCCTTCTGGAATGAAGTCCGGGATCAGTTATAGTCAAATACACAGGATAGAAATGAAAAAAGGATAAAGATGAAAAAGGGACAGTTAATACTTGGCGTTGACGTTGGATCGGTTTCGGTTTCCATTGCAGCCATTGGCGCGCAAGGCGACCTGGTTCTCCATGAAACCGCTTATCACCACGGAGAGGTGAAAAAGACCCTGGCCCGGATACTGGAGCGGGACAGCCTGGCGTCTGTGGCCTACGTTGCCAAAACCGCTTCCACCCCTGCGTTTGTCAACGCAGACACGGTTATTGATGAGCAGGTAGCGGTGATCAGATCCGCCCGGCATATTTATCCGGATAATGTTGAGGCGATTTTATGCATCGGCGGTGAAAAATTTTCCCTGAGCTTCTTTGACGGTACGGGCAACTATACCGGTGCCAAGCACAATACGTCCTGCGCCGCCGGTACGGGCAGCTTTCTGGACCAGCAGGCCGGACGCCTTCATCTCTCCGGTTCCGCCGACATTTCAGCCATGGCCCTGGAAAACCAAAAAAAACGGCCCGACATTGCCACCCGTTGCGCCGTGTTTGCCAAAACAGACCTGATCCACGCCCAGCAGGAAGGATATGATATCCGTCAGATCTGCGACGGGCTTTGTTTCGGCCTGGCCAAAAACATCGCCAATACATTGTTCAAGCAGAAACAGCCCCAGGGACAGGTGGTATTCTGCGGCGGGGTATCCAAAAACAAGGCGGTCAGGCTGCATCTTGAGACCATCACCGGTATCCGTTTTACCCTGGATGCGTATTCCATGGTATACGGGGCTTTGGGAGCGGCACTCTGCCTGAAGGACCAGATGGAAACCACCCCTCTGGCCGGCCGGGCCTATGAAACCCCTGCCTCTTATTTTTCAGACCAGGACAAAAAGACCGGATACCGGTATCCGGAACTGGCACTGGCCCTTTCAGAGTACCCGGATTTCAACGCCTTTGCCTCTTTTGAGAGTGACGGGGTCGAAGTGGATGTCTATGACGACCCCGCAGCCAGGTCTTTGACCCATGCCTTTCTCGGTCTTGATGTGGGGTCCACAAGCACCAAGAGCATTCTTGTGGACCAGGCCGGGGTGCCGCTGGCCGGATTTTATACCAAAACGGCATCCAGACCGGTCATGGCCGTGCAGCGCCTGTTCAAGGCATGTGATCGGCTTTTGCAGGAGTTTGATTTGGAGTTTCCCGTCTTGGGATGCGGCACCACCGGATCGGGGCGGCGGATCTCCGCCAAAATCATCGGGGCCGACATTGAGCCGGATGAAATTACCGCCCATGCCACGGCTGCCGTCAATCTGAACCCGGATGTGGATACCATCATTGAAATCGGGGGCCAGGATGCCAAGTTCACCCTGCTCAAGGACGGCATGGTCACCTCGTCGGTAATGAATACCGTATGTGCGGCAGGAACCGGCAGTTTTATCGAGGAACAGGCATCAAAACTGGACTGTCCCCTGTCTGAATATTCCATCCGCACCGAAGGGGTGACGGCACCCGTGTCCAGTGACCGGTGTACCGTATTCATGGAGCGGGACATTAACTATTTCTTTGCCGAAGGATATGAGAAAAATGAAATCCTGGCGTCTGTGCTTCATTCGGTCCGGGACAACTACCTGACCAAGGTGGCCAATGTCGCCAAAATCGGCAACCAGGTCCTGTTCCAAGGGGCAACAGCCAGGAACAAGGCATTGGTGGCAGCTTTTGAGCAAAAGCTGCAAAAGCCCATCCATGTTTCCCGGTACTGCCATTTGACCGGGGCCCTTGGGGTTGCCCTGATGGCCCGGGACATGAAAGCGGCCGGTGAAATAACCCGGACAAAATTCAGGGGATTTGGCCTGTGGCAGGAAGAGATTCCGGTACGCCAGGAAACCTGCCGGCTTTGCACCAATCATTGCAAAATCACTGTTGCGGATGTGGACGGCAGTCCACAGGCATACGGATTCCTTTGCGGCAGGGACTATGACACCCAAAAGCAGGCAGAAAAACGAGACCGTTACGACCTGGTTGCCCTTAGGCGAAGCGCCTTGAAAGTGACACCCCTGAAAGCTTCGGACGCCGAAAAAATGACCGTGGGCCTGCCCGACAGCCTTCATATGGCCGAGGATTTGGAGTTCTGGCAGTTTTTTTTCAGGGATCTGGGGATACGGACGCGGATCAGCAGGCATCTCAAAGACCCGGTCAAACAGGGAAAGAAAACTGCAGGTGCTGAATTTTGTGCACCGGTGGTGGCGCTTCACGGACATGTGGACCACCTCCTTGAAAAAACAGACCTGGTATTTCTCCCCTTTTACTTTGAGGATAAGACCAGTGAAAAAGATGCCCGCCGCCAACACTGCTATTATACCCAGTTCACCCCTGCAATACTGGCCGGATACAGCGATACATCCCGGATTCTCTCGCCCACGGTAAGGTATTTATATACCAGCTTTCATACCAAAATGGAGCTGTACAACTGCTTGAAAGCGTTTTTTTCCGTATCATTTTTTGACGTGTCACAGGCCTATGACAGGGCAATGTCCGCCAAAAAGAAGCAGGCCCAAGCACTCAGGGAACTCTACAGGATCCATGCGGTCCACCCGGACGGAATCCGCCGCAGCAAAGATGGCGGCCAGATTGATGTGCTGCTCCTGGGAAGGCCGTATACGGTATTGTCCAATGCCGTAAACAACAATATTCCCGGGATTTTTTCAAACCTGGGCATCAAGACGTTTTTCCAGGATATGCTGGACCTGGAGAACAGGTCTTACGCAGGAATCGACTCCCTGCTCAAGGAAATTCACTGGAAACATACGGCCAACATCCTCAAAGCCGCCTATATTGCCGCAACACAAGACAATTTGTATCCGGTATATATTTCTTCGTTCAAATGTGCGCCGGATTCGTTTGGCGTGGATTATTTCAAAGAGATCATGGAGCGGTTCAACAAACCATACCTTGTCCTGGAACTGGATGAGCATGACTCCAGCGTTGGATATGAAACCCGCATAGAGGCGGCCGTGAGAGCCTTTACCAACCATGCGGCCCGGCCCTGCAGCTGTCTGCCCGCACCTGCTAATACCTTTACCCCCGGATTTACCCGTGAACTGGACGGTAAAACCATTGTATTCCCCAACTGGGATGCCCTGACCGGCCACCTGATCGTAAGCATCCTTAAAAACAACGGGTATGACGCCGTTCTCATGGAAGAGAGCGAAGAGACCCTGAAAAAAGGATTGCTGACCAATACCGGCCAGTGCCTCCCGTTAAATGCCGTGGCAGCAGGGTTTATCCACACGGTAAAAAAACTGGGGCTTGATCCGGCCGATACGGTATTGTGGCTGAATGAATCCGAGATTGCCTGCAACATAAAAATGTACCCCTACCACATCCAGAAAATCCTGGCCCGGGAGAAAAACGGCTTTGAAAAATCGCAGATTTACAAAGGGGAACTGTCATTGTTTGACATCGGTGTGAGAGCCTCCACAAACACCTATTTCGCCTACATGTTCGGGGGACTTTTCAGAAGCATTGGGTGTAAAATCCGGCCTTATGAGATTAACAAAGGAGAGACAGACCAGGCCCTGGTCTCTGCAGCCACTATCATGGGCAGCGCCTTTTTAACAGGCGGTTCCAAGGAAAAAGCCTTAAAAGAGATCATGTCCCTGTTCAACAGGATTCCCCGGAAAGAGGAGACCCGTCCGAAGGTCGGTATTTTCGGAGATCTTTACGTCAGGGACAACAGTACCATGAACCAGGATCTCATACGGTTTATCGAAGAAAACGGTGGTGAAGTGGTCACCACTCCTTATTACAAGTACGTCCAGATCATTGCCGGGTCTTACTTTAAAAAATGGTTTAAGGAAGGCAAGTATGTCAGCCTGATTTCAAACAAAGCCATGCTGGCTGCCATGAAAACCATGGAACGGAAGTATTACCCGTATTTTAAACCATTTCTTGACGAAAATAACCTCAGGGTGACCGCATCTTACGAAAACATTCTCCAGGAGTACGGCATCCTGCCCGAGCACACCGGGGAATCCATGGACAACATTTTAAAAATACACCATATTGTCCACGAAAACCCGGACCTTGCCCTGCTCATCGGTACCAACCCGGCCTTTTGCTGTCCCGGCCTTGTTACCGAAGCCATGGCCGAACAGATTGAGAAAAAGGTCAAGGTGCCCATTGTCAGCATCACCTATGACCTGTCAGGCGGGAATAAAAACCAGGTTGTCGTCCCCTTTCTCAAATACTTGCGGCAGTCCCCCTATTCCCACAACCGGAAGGTGTCGGTCTGACGTTCGCCGGGCAGATAGGGTTTGATATTCGGGTATTGGGTTAGAAATTCGTTCTGGAACTCAATTCGCTTGACATTGAGGCGGTTATGGGAGTCCACGGCCCTGCGGTATCTTAAATAATATTCATCATAATTCCGCAGGGCCTGTTCGGCCTTAACTTTGGTAATATTGTCAAAATTCTTATAAGTATATTTGAGCAGGGCGTCAAAGTTATCCAGGTAGTTTTCCAGGCTCTCATAATGCTGGATCACATTGCGGTTGGTATAAAAAAGCTGGATATGGTAGACCCAGTTCAACTCTTTTTTTACAAAGTAGGTCTTATAGTCTGCCGTGAACTTGACCATCCGGTCGATCGCCGCCTGGTTCTGAGACATCATCACCCTTAGTTTTGCAATAAAATCAATGGTCCGCTTCAGTTCTTTGATCCGGGATTCCACTTTGGACATCATTTCAAGGGTCACCAGGGCCTTGTCCAGGCGCTGGGTCGTATTTTTCAAAGTATCGCTGAACCGTACCACCTGGCGTGTGATGGGAGGCAGGTGGGCATATTTGTATTTTTCTTTCATCTGGAGATAAATATAGAATTCAGACGCCGTCATCGCCGTAAACGTCGTCAAAAAAATCATAAAGAGAATCACGCCTGCGCTTTTTCGTGATTTGAAAATAAAATACGGAGTGGTGATGGGGGCGGCAAAAACAAGGGCGGCCCACCACTTGGGGTGGCGGCGTTTATGGCATTCGTAAAACATGAGACAACCCAGGATCAGCGCATATGGAAAATAAATATAGTACAAAATCTACAATTCCCTGTTGGTTTTAATGTGATGATTTTCGCCTGTCGTCGTTATGGTTACAGCCCCGTGGAGATCCGTTCTGAATATCCGGGTTCCCCGCGTTTTATACCTGGCAAGGGCCTCGGGATGGGGAAACCCGTAACGGTTATTATAACCACAAGATACTATTACACTTTCGGGCCTGACTTTATCAAGGAAAATTTTACTGCCCGATCCTTTACTGCCATGGTGGGGACAGAGCATGATGTCTGATTGAAGGCTTAAATGCCCCGCCTTGCCCAGTGAATTTTCACGCGTTTCATCAATGTCACCAGGGAACAGCATGGAAAAGGACTGATAGCGGATGCGGCAGACCAGTGAGTTGTTATTGCGGCTGACGCGCTTTTTTCCAGTCTCCCCTGGGAAAAGCGTCAGTTTCGTCCCTTTAAAATCAAACAAAACGGGTTCGGGACCTGGGAAATATTGGGGGACTTGTTTTTTTTCAGCCAGGGAAACCAATTGATGAAACGCTTTGGTATTGTTTTTATCGTGGTTCCAGAACCATTTTCGGACGGTGAAGTTATCCATGATAAATACCAGGCCATTCATATGGTCCGAATCCGGGTGGGACAGGATGACGCCATCCAGGGTCTTGATTTGGTTCCGCCACAGAAAAGGGGCCACAATATACCGGCCCGTATCAAAACCGGACAGTCCTGAAAATCCTCCTCCGTCTATCAGCAGCACTTGTCCGGAAGAGGTGTGGACCACAGCGGCATTGCCCTGGCCCACATCCAGGACCGTTATGGCCAAGCGACCGGGGAAAAAACGGGATTTAACAGCCATCCCCGCCGACACCGTCCCGGAAACCAGAGTAAAAATCACCAGCCATGCCCCCGCCCTTTTCCGTTTTGCAGCCACCAGGTATATGCCCGCCAGGAACAGGTAGATCAACCCCACTTGCGTCCATGTAAAGGTAATGATCCGGGACCATGAAAATTCAAACCCGGCAAGCCACTCCGCTGCATACAGGCAAAGTGTGAGAATTTCTATGCCCAGATCCAGTATACCGCCGGCAAGACCGGGAAAAACAGACATTACTAAAAGGCTTAAAAATCCAAGAGGCAGGCATATAAATCCCATGACCGGTACAAATAACAGGTTTGACACCACCTGGACGTGGGAAACCATATTAAAATATTTGGCAATCAAAGGAAAGGTGCCAATCCCGGCAAACAGTGTCACCAGCAAGGCACCGCTTAAAAGGCGGACGATCATATTCCTGCCCTGCCAGTTCCAATTGTTTTGCCGGACCACCCTGAATCCAAGCAAAATAAAAATCAGTGCCGAGAAAGAGAGCTGAAAAGAGATGGAGAACAGGGCAGCCGCATTCACCACCAGGATTAAGATGCCGGCGATGGACAAGGTATTAAACCCGTCGTTTTCCCGTTCCGCCAGGATCGCTGCCATAAATACTGCTGTCATGATGAATGCCCGCTGGGTTGACGGGGAAAAACCTGCAAACAGCGCATACACAAAAAGAGGACCCAGGGTGAGAATACCGGCCAGCTTCCTGGCGGCGCCTGTGGTACTCAGCCGTTGGCTCCTGCCGGCCAGAAAATAAAAAATCCGGAACGCACCAAAGGCCACAATGGAGAGGTGCAGGCCTGAAATGGCCAGAATATGGCTGGCCCCTGCCCTGGCAAACAAATCCCGTAGTTCGGGAGAGATCAATTCCTTTTTCCCGGTCACCAGAGCCCCGAGCAACGCACCGGCATGATGTGCCTTTGCTGAAACCTGTGCACTTGCATATACACCATCGGATAGGGCTTGATTTTCTTCAATGCGTTGGGCAACAGCTCTGGCCCTGGATTTGATCAGAGTACAGAAACGATCTCTCACCGCTTCAATCTGCCTGAAGAATGCGACCCAAACCGTGTGCTGTTTTTGTTCAAGAATATCGATCCGGGTAAGTTTCGCATAGGTAGACCCGAAAATTTCCCGATACTGCATGTGCAATTTGTAATCATAACCGCCCGGATTTGAAAAATTCCGGATCGGATTTAGAGGGCCTGAAAACCGGATCATATCTCCAAAACGCAGCATGGTGTTGTCTGCGGAAGCGTAATTCTTGAGATAAACATTCAGGTTGATCCTGCCGGTGGTATCCATCGGCGGTTTTCCCAGCTGCTCGATTGTTTTACAGACAAGGACCAGTTTGGTTTTTCCCGGGTAATGCCGGGCAAAAGAATCAATTTTTCCCGTAATCTCATAAATGGAACCGTCTGAAAACTGTGAAATGTGGGGTTTGGAAATGTCAGGCGCCTGGATATCTGCCATGGAAATAAACCCTTGGGCAAATGCAAAGATGCAGCAGGCAAGAACAATGGGAGACCGGCAGAAAAAAATGAAAAATGTAAGAGAAAAGAACAGGGCTGCGGCAATTGCATACCAAACCGGTAAACCAGGTAAGAAACGGCCTGCAAGTATTCCGCCTGCCAGGAAAAGGACAATCGGCGCAAATGGTGGAAAAACAGGATTCAGCAGGTGTCTCACATACCCCCTCCTGTACGGTTTGATGTATGAATTTGCGGCTGCTCCTGGCTATCCAGGTGAAGCCGCCTTATTTGATGCGCTGGATGTCCGCCTCCAGGCCCTGGAATTTCTTTTCAATGCCTTCATATCCCCTGTCCATATGATATACCCGGGATATAAGAGTGGTGCCCTCGGCGATCAGCCCCGCGATCACCAACGATGCGCTTGCCCGGAGGTCAGACGCCATTACAGGGGCTCCCTGGAGGCGTTCAACCCCCCGGACCATGGCATAATTCCCATTGGAAATGGAAATATCCGCCCCCATTCTCAGAAGTTCGTTGGCATGAATAAAGCGGTTCTCAAAAATAGATTCATGGATCACGCTGTTGCCGCTGGCAATGGTCATCAATGCCATGAACTGGGCCTGCATGTCCGTTGGAAAACCCGGATACGGAAGGGTTTTGATGTCAATGCTTTTGATCTCGCCATTGCCCCGGACCCGGATCCGGTCTTCAGACAGGTCCACCTGTGCTCCAGTGGCCTTGAGTTTATTGATAATTCCGCCGATATGGTCGGGAACGCATCCGTTGATGGTGACATCTCCGCCGGTGGCCGCTGCCGCCACCATAAATGTGCCGGTTTCGATGCGGTCGGGAATCACCTTGATCTCGACAGGGTTGAGCTGCTCAACCCCTTCAATGGTAATAATGGGAGTGCCTGCCCCTGAAATCCTGGCACCCATTTTGTTCAGGGCTTCGGCCAGGCAGACGATTTCCGGCTCCCTGGCGGCATTGCGAAGAACGCTTTTACCCTTTGCCAGCGCCGCAGCCATCATCAGGTTTTCCGTACCGGTCACGGTTGGAATGTCAAAATAAATTTCATTACCGGTCAGGCCGTCGGTTTCAGCCTCAATATACCCATGTTCAATATTGATCCTGGCGCCCAATGCTTCAAGGCCTGTCAGATGCATATTCACCGGCCTTGCCCCGATGGCGCATCCTCCCGGCATGGATACCTTGGCATGGCAAAATCTGGCCACAAGCGGACCCAGTACAAGAATGGAAGCCCTCATTTTTCGGACCAGGTTGTACTCGGCTTCAATTTTATGGATTCCCGAAGCATCCACGGTCAGGGTATGGTCTTCAAACTCACATACCGCACCAAGATCCTCCAGCAACAGTTTTATGGACGAGATGTCCATCAGCCGGGGAACATTGGTAAATGTGGTTTTTCCGTTTACAAGAATACTTGAAGCGATTAAAGGCAGTGCAGCATTCTTGGCACCACTGATGGAGACTTCTCCCCTGAGTTGCCTGCCGCCGTTGATTTGAATTTTGTCCATAGGTCTTTCTTAAAAGGTCATTCCGGCCGGGTTGACTAAAAAAAGGGCTTTGGAAAAAGGCCAAACCCCTTTTTTCGGTTCATGTGGTACCTGGGACGAGAATTGAACTCGTACAGCCCTAAGGCCGAGGGATTTTAAGTCCCTTGCGTCTACCAGTTCCGCCACCCAGGCACATTATCCGGCCAAAATATATTATTCCCCTGAATTTTGCAAGTGCAAAATCATGGACTGAATCTGCCCAACCATATAACGGAAAGATACAGTCTTGTTTATTATGGAACGGCTCTGGCCGATACGTGGATTGTAAATCAGGCCCTTCTGAATTTATTGAGTGGGGCAATTTTAACTTCTAAATCTGGAGGAAAATGAACATGAAACAACTCATTACAGTAACTTTTGCCATGGTTTTATTCATCTGTGGAACCGCCGCAGGGGAAGATGCGCTGACCATTATTGAAAATGGAAATGTCGGCATTGGAACAGCAGTACCAACAAGCAAGCTGGAAGTGAATGGAGATCTCACGCTAAACGGAAACATCAAGAAAGGCGGTTCATATGCGGACTGGTATGTGGGGAGTTATTATTCAATTCCTGTTGATCTGCGATCTGCATCCTGGGAGTGGGAGTCTGTCAATATAAAAGATTCGTGGTCTACAGTTGATTTCAGTTCATTGCTCCCTCAGGATGCCAAGCGAGTCAGGATTTTTGTTGATGTTTTGGGAACAGCCAATAACAATGAGCTCCTCCTGTTAAACTGCCGGCCACTTGGGGCTGCGTGTTATACAATGCGGCAAAGTTATGTTAAAAACAGAAGTGAGTGGGCAAGCCAGGGTTGGTGCAGAGATAAAGGTTGATGTAAAAGATGGAAAATTTCACGTTAAAGAATATACGAATTGGGACATCACCCGATTGCAAATATCATTGCGTGGCTTTTACATGTAGACGCTGGTGAGTTTTACTGCAAAATTAAGATGCTTGCGAAGGCGTGGTTTTCACCATGGTGTTT
This sequence comes from Desulfobacter sp., assembly GCA_036881925.1. Lineage (GTDB taxonomy): Bacteria > Desulfobacterota > Desulfobacteria > Desulfobacterales > Desulfobacteraceae > Desulfobacter. The sequence goes on along the minus strand of JBAJNJ010000007.1, from coordinate 682 downwards.
GAAATCACGCTCAATATAAAAATGGAAGTTTGATCCATCTTTCAGGAGTCGCCCAAAAAATCCCATGCCTGAAAATTTAAAAAGAATATACATTGCCAATGACAACCTGGAAGCAGACCTGATCATGCAAGCCCTTGAACAAGAAGACATTTAGTGTTTTATCCAGGGATATCAGCACCGCAGTATGCTTGGGGTGTTAGGCCCGTATGTGGACCTTGGCGTTATGGTTCCGGAAGATCGTGCCGGAGACGCAGAAAAAATCGTGGAAACCCTTCTGAAATCCCTCCGGGTACTGCCACAGGAACACCATGAGCAGGAAGAAAATGCCGAATCCACCCCTCTGGAAACACCGGTTAAGCCGGCTGAAAGATTGCGGCCAAAGAGCATGCGGGTTGCCGTCATCCTGGGATTTGTCCTGCCCGGAACCGCCAGTTGCTATGCCGGAAGGGCAGATATCGGCACATGGATCCTGATCTCCTACTTGATCACTATCGTGGTACTTTCCCTTTCATATATGACCCCTGTTTTCCCAAGCTTCCCCGGGTAATCATCCCATTTTTAGCAGGTCTCAAAAGTAGAGTCTATGCGGCCATATTTATCTTTTGTTTTGGCGTAATTCCACCAATACCCATGTTGGGTCGTTCGTTATTATATTCCCAAAGCCATTTTGTAGCACAATCTT